>NZ_CP124034.1:0-913104 GCF_030439725.2 [Borrelia] tanukii
ATAATATTATTTAATTGTATATAAACAGCTTGTTAACTAAAAAAAGAATCAATATAATATAGTTGAAAAACTATCTATATATAATATTATTGTATATAGACAACTTACTTTACTTATAAAATGAAACATACTGCTATTTTATTAATCTTTTTATTAATGTATAATATCAATTTATTTTGTTTTCAAGATAAATTAGCTGCTTCTCACTGGGAATTTCCTAAAGAGGATATAATTAAAAAAAAAATAAAAATAGGTATAGTTTACCACAACTATATAAATCCTATCTTTTATAATGAAGACTATAAATACATTGCCTTTATTGGAATATTAACATCTTATAATGAATGGATTGAAATACAGCTCAGCCCTATAAATTTTTTTACTATTCCAATAAATAAAGATTTTGTTTCAAATAGTTATTTCAATTTAGCTTTCACCATTTACATTACTAAATATTCAATTTTAGCTGATACACTTACTATAAAATTCTTCATTGGGACCCAAATCAATTTAACTCTAAGAACTACTATATTTATAGGAAAAACAACTAATGCATTTCTCTACCCAATCTTTCCCTTAATTGCCTTAAAACTTGAAATTGATTTCATACCTAATAACTATAGCATTTATTATAAATTATCAACTTCTTTTAAAGAATTTATTCTTTTAGATCTAGGAATCTCTATATTTATGCCATAAAAAATTTTTAATAAAATAATTTTCAATTATCTTAAAACCACAAATCTTTAAAACAATTTTACTAAGGAATAAGAACTACATTTACACCTGAACTTAAAGACTTTTTAATAGCATTTTCAATATTAGAAAAACTTTTTGTAATTGCTCCCATATCATAAGAATCTGTCATCATAACACCAGTAATATTTAAATTTTCTCTTATAATATTAACAATACTTTTAGACATACTAGTTATATCTTTGGAAATTTTAGGAACATTTACATGGCCAATCATAATAAATTTAGCAGCCTTACCAAAAACAAACGGTACGAAATTATTTAGCATTAAAAAGCTTTTACTATAAGGCAAAACCGCCAAATGTTTGTGTGTATCTATTGTTGTTCCCCCTAATCCGGGAAAATGTTTAATTGCCGAAAATACTCCATGATTCTGCATACCATCAATAAAAGCTTCTACCATAAGTCCAATACTATAAGCAGAACATTCTCCGAATGTTCTGCTTAGTAATGGGGTATGTGGTGCAAATTTTATGTCGGCAACTGGAGCCATATTTAAATTAATGCCCAGTCTACGCAATTGTTTGGCAAGAACTTCACCAATTTTATAAATAAGATGCAAATCTTTAACACTCCCTACATACTCCATAGCCGGAAAATTATAAACTCCCATTTTTTTATTTTCACCAGCTCTACTAACTATTCCCCCCTCTTCATCAATAGCAATAAAAATATCATGTCCAATATGATTTTTTATTGCACTAATCAGTCCTTTTGTCTGCTCAGCATCTTTTAAATTTTCTCTAAATAAAATTATACCAATAGGATTAATCTTTTTTATTCTATTAATATCATCAGCATTAAGTTCTTGAACATTCTCAGAATTTGTTAAATTTCTAATCCCAATAAATAAGTTTCTATCTTTTAAAATAGTTTGAAAATCGAATTCACCTAAAAATTTCATCAAATCTACAAGATCTGATTTATCCTTGTTAAAATATTCATAATCTATTTCTGGCAAAGATTCTATCGCAAATAAATTTAAACAAACAAAGATAAAAAAGGGTAAAGCTTTCAAAAAGTCCATCTATAACACCCACGCAGCAAACCATAATCTTTTAATAACAAAGCAGAAAGATAACAATCCAAGTCTTTAGTAGCATCATAATTATCAACTCTCTTTCTACTATGACATCTATCTCTACCTTCAAGATAGTCACTATTAAGCAACATATCGATAAATAACTTTGCAGGAAGAAATCTTTTATCTCTATCAACCGTTAAAATTAATGGATTTTTCATTATTTTTAACACTTCCCACGTTATTTGCTCAACCGAAACATATTTACCAATTTCTTTATCTTGCTCTATAACTCTAATGGGCATTTTTTCTATTATTTCATCAATATTTTTTATTAAATACTCTAAATTAAAAAGTCCAGTAGCGCAATTAAATAATAGCTTATTGCCCTTATTCTCAAATTCTTGTATAGTCTCTAAAGAAATCCCTCCACCAATATCAACACAAGTTAAGCAATCTTCACTATTTACTGCCAATACTCCCCCCTTAAAATCTGTCTTACTTTTAAAACTAAATTCAAATCCAGAAGAACAATTGGTCAAAGCCATTACAGCAAGTGCTTTAAAATTAATTGTAAAGCCCATATTATCAACATTACCAATGTATATGAATCTTTTTCCAGATTCATAAAGCTGCAAATAAATATCTTTTAAAATTTTAAAATTTTGACCATGACCGGCAGGCAAAGCTAAAATCGAATTATCATTTTTATTATCCTTGATAGTAAAATATCGATAACTAGAGTTATTCAGTTTTTCATAACAATAAACTAAAGGTTGAACAGCTGTAAAAATATCTTCTTTTTTAAAATTGCAAAAATTTACACTTTTAATCAAATCATCTACAAATAAATCATCCAAAAATTTCGAAATAAATTCATCCGTTTTGCAACTAGTCATTTGAAATATTGAAGGCTTAATTCTTCTACCATAAAAAGATTCATATCTTTTAGCAACCATTAAAAGGTGCCTGATTTTCAAAGCCAAAAATGAAAATCCAGAACTACCATCTTTGTTAATATAAGCTGGGGTTATGCCCTTTGGGAATTCTCCAAATTTTTCTTTAAATTCAAGTATTTTAGATTCATACCGCATATATAAATCTTCATTTAATCCCCCCCTATTTTTAGATAAATCAAAATAACTTGTTGCAGAGCCCCCATTTAAGATTCCAAAAGAAAGATATGGAAAAAGAGTAAGTCCCAAATTTTCAAGATCAGAAGAAGAAAAAATATAACAATCACCTTCTTCTGAATACAAAAACTTAGAAAAATCATAAAAATATTTTTTTAAATTATCTTCAACCAAACCTTTGTCAAACTTAAACTTCGAAATTTTATCCGAAATATTAAAAATATTTTCATGATTATCACACGGGAAATATTTAATGGATTCAAAATTATTAGTCCCTATCTCACCAGAATTAAGTTTTTCAAGTATCATTTCAGAAAAAATTTTATCAACTTTAACATTCATCAGTAAAAACTAAACCCCTTAAGATAAAGCTTTTAATATAAGCAAAAAACAAAATTTTTAAGTATAATAATATAAGCGACCATATTATTGATTAATTATAGCAATAATATGGCTGAAATATCAATGAGAAGAAATTTACATGCTTAAACAATATTCACTTAACATAAAAAATTTTAAAAAAGCTTTTGACGAGATGATATTTTCTCCTTCAGGATTTAGAAAAATTTTTGCAAAATCAAAAAACGAAGATTCAACAGAAAATGAAATAGGCAATGAAGATAAAGTACTAATAGCGCTAATAATCTTCACAATATCAAATTATTTTAAAAATGAATCCAAGCCCTATATTGGATTAGGATTAGACTCAAGACCTACCGGCAATATTATTGCAGAAATAACAATCAAAATATTAATAGCAAGCAAAGAAAAGATTAAGTTTTTTGGTATACTTCCAATAACTGAAATTTTAGCTTGTACGAAAAACAGTAAAGATTTAAAAGGCTTCATTTATATCTCTGCAAGCCATAATCCGATAGGGTACAATGGAATAAAAATAGGGTTAAACGATGGTGGTGTACTAAATTCTTCAAAAGCCCATGAAATAATAAAACAAATTAAAAATAATAGCCAAAATGAAAAGTTAATAAACCATTTAATTAATGCTCTAAATAAATTTGATGAAGATAAATCCTATTTAGAGCGTTATAACAAAACGATAAAATTAGAAATAAAAAATAAAAACCAATCTTACGAAGCATATAAATCATTAATACATGAAATAGCATATGAAAACGATATTAACAATAAGAATATCGAAATTTTTAAAAAAAGAATACTAAAAAATCCAATTGGAATAATAGCAGAAATGAATGGAAGCTCTAGAATTAATTCAATAGATAAAGAATTAATAAAATCTTTGGGATTAAAAATAGAATCATATAATGACAAAATAGGCATTTTTAAGCATAATATTATTCCTGAAGGAAAATCTTTAAATGAATGCAAAAAACTACTACAAAAAAAATATATACAAGACAATTCTTTTGAGCTAGGATATGTACCAGATTGTGATGGAGATAGAGGCAATCTAGTGTTTATAGACAAAGCCACAAATACTGCAAACATTATTGAAGCACAAAAAATATTTGCACTTGTAGTAATTTCAGAGCTCAGTTATCTTCATTATACAGGAATAAAAAATAACATAGCAATAGTAACTAATGATGCAACATCTTTAAATATTGAAAAAATTGCAAATTTTTTCAACGCCAAAGTTTATAGAGTAGAAGTTGGAGAAGCCAATCTAACAGAAATGGCAGATGATTTAAGAGCCCAAGGATTGATTGTAAAAATTTCAGGAGAGGGCTCAAATGGGGGTTGCATAATATATCCTTCAAGAGTAAGAGACCCAATTACTACTCTACTTAGTATTGTAAAATTATTAAAAATGAAAGAACTTTACCAAATATGGTGTAAATTGTCTAAAAACTACTATAAAGAAAAATATAGCTTAAAAGATATTTTAAATACAACAAATTTTTATAGCAATGTAATAGTATCATCCAAGAAAGCCAATTTAACAAATCTAAAAATAGAAAATCAAGAAATTTTAAAAAGAAATTATGAAAATCTATTGATTAAAGAGATAAAAAGCAATAAGTTATTTCAAGAATTATCAATAGTTGATTATGAAATTATTAACTATGAAGGCAAAAGACAATCTAAGATAAGAACAGGAGATGCCTCAGGAGGATTAAAGGTGCTGTTAAAAACTGATAAAGAAATTGTTGCAACATTATGGATGAGAATCTCAAAAACAGAGCCAGTAACAAGAGTGCTCAGCGAAGTTATTTATACAAAAAGAAACATTTTGTTCAAGCTACTAGAATTTAATAAAAACTTAATTAAAAAGGCAAATCTATTATAATAATTATTAATATTGTTTGATTTAAATAATAAGTTCATCACCACTATAAGTTTAACATAAAATCAATAATTTTCATTCTTCATTTTTTATTTTTTTCAACACTATATTTTATTCCATTCCAAGTTTTTGAAAGACCTATTAAATCTTTAACATCTTTTATTACTTTATTTGCAATAAACCTTGCCTTGCTAGTGCCATCAAAAATGATTTCATCAACGTAATCTTTTTTTTTGGCCTCATAAAAACTCCTTTTATCCCTTATTGGCTTTAAAAAGCTATTTAAAGCTAAAAACAATTTTTTCTTAACTTCAACATCACCCACTTTACCCTTCTTATATCTACTTTTAAGATCTTCAACTTCTTCATGATTACTATTAAAAATACTGTGATAAATAAAAACGGGATTACCTTCAACATTGCCAGGAACATCTGCCCTTATTCTATTTGGATCTGTATACATAGACATAATTTTTTTTTCTAACAAATTTTCATCATCGTTTAAAAAAATTGCATTATCAAGACTCTTGCTCATTTTATTTTTGCCGTAAATACCCACCAAAGGACGAGAATCCGTGAAAACAGATTCGGGTATTGGGAAAAAATTATTTTTGTACAAATGATTAAACCTTCTTGCAAGTTCTCTTGCAAATTCAATATGAGATTCATTATCACGCCCAACGGGAACCAAATTTGCTTTTGCCATTAAAATATCTGCACTCATAAGAACAGGATATCCTAAAAGGCCATAAGGAATCTCTTTAAGTCCAGCCGCAATGCTCATATCCTTTATACTTGGAATCCTTTGCAAACGCGCAACAGTAACAATCATTGAAAATATTAAATAAAGTTCAAAGAGCTCGGGTATGGCTGATTGCAAATATATACTAACCTTATCAGGATCAATCCCGCAAGCAAGATAATCTAAAACCATTTCCCTAACGTTAAAAGGTATTGTATTGATGCTTTTCAAATCGGGTTTTGTAGTCAAAGTGTGCAAATCGGCTATAATAAAATATGTTTCATACTCTTCTTGAAATTTCAACCGATTTACTACAGATCCCACATAGTGCCCTAAATGAAGAGCACCAGTAGGTCTATCTCCCGTAAGCATAACCTTTCTTTTCAAAATCAAATCTCCTTATCTTTGACTGAAACATGACTAATATTGCTTAAAATCTCAGAACCACCTAAAAATACAGAAAAAGACTTTAACCAACTTACATTATCAACTATTACCTTTACAATCACAGTAAAAGGATAAGCTATTAAAAGGCCTACAATACCCCAAAGCCATCCCCAAAAAAACAAAAAACATAAGAGCAAAAATGGTGAAATATCAAGTCTTTTCCCCTGCATTTTTGGCTCAAGAATATTGCCAATTAACATTTGAACAGAAGTATTATATATAAAAATATAAAGCACTATGTTTAAATTTGGGTAAAATTGAATCAAAGATGTTATTACAATAAAGAACACAGCCAATATAGACCCAATGCTGGGAATAAAATTAAAAACAAAAGTAAGAACTGCCCAAACAAGAGGAAAATCTTGGCCAAACAAAGTTAATCCAATAAATACTAAAATGCCTGTTAAGCAACTCACAAGAATCTTTATTCCCAAATATTTGCCAATTTGATTATTAATCGTATCTAGAGCCTCAATAAATCTAGTAGATACTGGCTTTTTAAAAGCTTTATCAAGTTTCATCCCAAAAACATGTATTTCTGAAAGCAAAAAATACAACAACAAAAAGACTATTACTAAGCTACTTGTAAATCCAATAATCTCATTAGAAGCTCTTGTTAAAAATGGATAAATGTAACCAGAAAAATTCATGTCATTAATAACAGAGCTATCAATTTTATAACGACTAAGCACATCTTTCATGATAAATGCCAATTGATTTTGATAGTAGGGCAATTGCTTCATTAAAACAGTAACACTGTAATAAACAAAATTAAAAATCAAATAAGAAAAAGAAAACAACAAAAAAAATATAATAAAAACTATTAAAAATTTTGGAACTTTGAATTTTGCCAAAAAAGTATAAACGGGATAAACTAAAAATCCTAACACTATGGAAATAGCCAAAGGTTTAAATACGGCTTCTGCTATTTTAAAAACCCCAATAAATATTAAAACTATGACAATAAAATAAAAAACAGATTCTACTCTCCAAGGCCTTAACCCTTGATTTGTATTTAAATCTTTAAACATATCCCCTCTTTTCGGTTTTTTTACTACTTTTATCAACTAAACAAAAGTAAGCTAAAAGTAAATTAAATGAATTTACACACTCAAGCAAATTTTCTCCATTATCCAATTATACAATTTAGTGCCCTTACTATAATTGGCCTCAGCAAAATCTCCCACTCTATTCTCATAAAACAATTTTTTTGCATTTGCATCATTTCCATGATACACTGTCAAGGTATTTTTACAATGATTTAAAATATTATTTAAGATTTCAAATGCCGGAATATCACTAAATCCATCTGCAATGTAGAATATATTTTTAAAAGGAATTTGCCTTTTACTCTTTGGCACTCTCTCATTAACCTTCTCATAAGACCCTTTATTGATTTCAAAAATAACTCTGGTTTTTATTGTATGATCTACAAAGTAGCAAACACTGCTTAAAACCTTATTTTTAGAAAATTTATCATCTCTAAGTTCATAAAAAGGCATCAAATACGAGTCTATAAACTCACATGCCCACACTTTGCTAACATAAGGTGCAATTTTGCTTCCCAAAATCATTTGCCTAAATCCGCTTGAAACAATATAAATCTTAACCTGCGAATTATTATTTTCCAACTTCTTATTTATTTCAGATATCTCATCAAATAAATCAATAACCCCTTCAAAAAATCTTAACTTAGCACCTAAATTAAATAATACTCTATTATCCAGACTTTTTAAAACGCCTTCTCTTACATAGGTTAAAAAATGGGATAAATATATCATTTCATTAGAAATGATATTGTAACCATTTTGCTTATAAACGTATTCTAAACTTTCAACTTCTTTCCAAAAGGAACAAGAATCAACACAATACTCATCAAATAGAACTTGCTGCATATTGCCATAAATAAGAGTATTATCAAAATCAAATATTAAAGCTATAATGTTTTCTCTTTCATTCATAAATTCAAAAACAATTTAATTTAATTATAAATTGTGCTTATTTATATATTTTATATTATACTAATATAGATTAATAAGTACAGTTATTTTAGCATTGAGATTGAATATAGAATTTATGATAGACATAAATGATTTAAATCAAATAAAAGATACTTTTTCAAGAATTTTAGACCTAAGCTTAATTAGTATCTTGGTATACTACATATATAAAAACGTGATCAATTCTTATTCTACAAATCTATTAAAAGGGATGTTGATCCTTATCTCTATAGGAATTATCTCCTATTATTTAAATCTCTATACCATTAGTTGGCTGTTAAATTATATAGCCAATATATTGCCAATAGCAATAGTCATACTTTTTAATCAAGAAATAAAAAAAATAATAATGCAAATTGGAAATTTCAATTTAGCTTTTAAGCTTTCAAATAAAAAAGAAGAAACTTTAAAAGTTATTTCTGAAATCCTAAAAGCCGTTAAACACCTGTCTGAAAACAAATCTGGCAGCCTAATATGCATCGAAAAAAAAATACAGCTGGAGCAAATAATAAACAAGGGAACTAAAATTGATGCACTAATATCTAGCGAACTATTAATATCACTATTTGAGCGCGAAACCCCTCTTCACGACGGAGCTGTAATAATCAGCAAAAATAAATTAAAATATGCAGGCTCATTTTTACCATTATCTAATGTTGATTCTATTAGCAAAGCATTTGGAACAAGGCATAGAGCGGGGCTTGGGATTTCTGAAAATTCTGACGCAATAACAATAATAACCTCCGAAGAGACCGGGTCTATTTCAATTACAACCAATGCAAAACTGGAATACAATTTAAGCTTAAATGAAATTAGAAATAAATTGAATCTAGAGCTAATAGAGTAAAATAATGAAAATAAGCAAAAAAATAACAAACATAATAAAGTTACTATTTGACGATTGGCAAAATAAAGCTATTTCCATTTTAATAGCTATTCTAATGTTTGTAGCATTTAATTTCAATAAAATAGAATCAATAACAACTGAAAAAGAATTCAACATTATCTTAAATGATCAAATAGCTCTCGGAAAAATTCCCGACTTTAGCAAAGTCAAAATTACAATAAAAGTCAACAAAGATGATTTAAAATACCTTGATCTTAATAAAATAATATTATTTATTGAAGCATCAAAAATAACGATTCCTGGAAAATATAAACTACCAATAAAAATAAAAAATCTTAACTCAATACACATTGCAGAATATAAACTTTCAAAAACAAATGTATTGCTAAATCTTGATAATAAAATCTCTAAATCAGTTAAAATAGAGCCTAAGTTTAAACTTATAGAAAGAGATGGTAAGGGAGAATATTTTATTGCAAAATACAATATCCTGCCTGAACATTTATTAGTATGTGGCCCTGAACAAGAACTCAAAAAAATAAACACTATTCAAACCAACGTAAAAGAGTTTGATACAAGAACCCTATTTGTATCAGATTATCTTGAAGTGGTTTCTCCAAACCCCCTAGTTATGCTTGAAAAAAGTCATGTGGTAATCAATATTTATTTAAACAAAAAATATTCAAACACAACAATAAAATCTCCTAATCTTATTTTCAACAATCTTAAAAATGGTCTTGAGATCAAAGATAAAGAAAAAATAATAAGCTCAGAAAACAAAATGTTTGTAAAAATAAAAACAAGACTTTCTGAAAAACAAATTAAAACCCATATAAATAATCAAAATATAAGCCTTGCTTTTGACCTAGCAAATATAAAAGCCCCCGGGATTTACAACATTGCCACAAATATAATTCTTAAAGAGAATATCAATGAAACAGAAATATATGATTATGAACCCAAAAAAATAAAACTAGAAATAATTGAAAGCTCAGAGATCAAACCATGAAGTCAATAGGATGTGATATAATAAAAGTTGAAAGATTCAAAAATTTTTTAGAAAATAAAAAAAAAATGGAAAGATTCTTTACACATAAAGAAATTGAAAATTTCAAATTAAAAGGTGGTAGCATTTTAGAAAGTTTGGCTGGAAAATTTGCAGCTAAAGAATCTTTAATTAAAGCATTAAGTCCACTGTTGCAATATAAACTACGTTATGGCCTTAAAGATATTGAGGTAATAAAATCTTTAAAAGGAAATGCAAACTTTTGCTTGCATAATGAAATTGAAAAATTTGTAATAAAAATGAATTTAAAGCTACACCTAACAATATCCCATGAAAAGGAGTACGCTATTGCATTTGTAATGGTAGAAAATTAATTCATGAAAAAAATATCATATTTTACAAAAGAAAAAATTGAATGCCCTATATGCTATTTTAAATTTCAAAAAGAAGAACTTTTTACCGGAAGTAGCAGACTAATAGCGGGAGAGTTAAAAATTGATCTAAAAAGAGAATATATAAAAAACGACAAATATGGCAATATTTATCCTAGAATATATTCTGTAACAGTATGTCCAAAATGCTACTTTGCAGCATTTCCAGGCGAATTCAATTCAATCCCTAAAAACAAAAAAGAAATTTTGCAAAATAAAAAATCCGAAAGAAAAAAAATAACTGAGATTTTTGATGGTATGATCAACTTTAGCAAATCTAGAACATTAAAAGAAGGAGCTGCAAGTTATATTCTTGCTATGCTATGTTATGAGCATCTTGAGAAGAATTATAACCCCACGTTAAATCAAGCAAAATCAGCAATAAGAGCTGCTTGGACATTTGAAGACCTTGAAAAAGAAGAACCAAACAAAAACTACAATTATCTTCAAAAAATATTTTACCATAAAGCTGCATATCTTTATAAACTAGTTATAGAAAAAGACAAAGGCAATTCAGAACCTATTAGTGCATCAACCATATTTGGCCCAGATACAGATAAAAATTATGGCTATGACAGTGTTCTCTACTTATCAGGTCTTTTAGAATACTTTTATGGCAATAAAGACAATAAAGAATACAGATACAAACAATTAAACGACATAAAAACCACTCTTTCTAAAATAGCAGGAATGGGCAAATCTTCAAAAGAAAAGCCTTCAATACTTTTAGATAAAATCAAAGAAGTTTACTTTAAAATATCAAAGGAAATGAAAAATCTTAAATAAATGAAAAAAATATTAGCTGAGATCGCTTATGACGGATCTATGTACCATGGATTTCAAATACAACCCAAAAAGCCTACGGTTCAAGGAGAAATTGAACAAGCTCTAATGAAAATCAACAAAAAAAAAATAAAAATCCATTCATCTGGAAGAACAGATAAAGGAGTTCATGCAAAAAGACAAATAATAACTTTTGATATAAATATCAATATTCCGATAAACAATTTAAAAAAAGCTTTAAATGCAATATTATTAAAAACCAGTATAAAAATACTAAAACTCAAGTACGTGAAAAGTTCATTTCATCCACGTTTTAACGCTAAAAAAAGAAAATACAGTTATTGTATATTAAACAGCGATAACTACTATCCCTGGGAAGGCTATCAAGCTCACTATGTAAACAAAAAACTAAACATTAGCAATTTAAACAAAATGGCTAAAATATTAATTGGAAACCATGATTTTACCACATTTTCATGCATAAAAGATAAAAGCAAATCCAAATTTAGGCATATACATTTTGCTAAATTTAAAAAAAGAGGGAAATATATTATTTTTGAAATAATAGGATCTTCTTTTTTGTGGAAAATGGTAAGATCAATAATAGGTACAATGCTGGATATCGAAATAAAAAACGAATCAATTTCTATTTTTGAAGCAATACTAAAATCAAAAAATAGAAACCTTGCAAGAACAACTGCACCCGCAAATGCTTTATTTTTAGATAAGGTTTACTATGAATAATAATATTTTAACTAAAAAACTTTTTTTACTTAAAATATTGAAAAATAATATTGAAGGCAAAATTACAGAAAATTTTGAAAAAATAGATAATGAGATTAAACAAGAAATAGAAAAAGTTAAAAGTGTTAAAATTTATCAAAAAAATGAAAATAGTAAACAAATTACAGAAATACCCATAAAAACCAAAAATTTAATGAACCTATTACCAAATAATAGTTTACAAGAAAAAAGCAACAACAATCATCATCATATCATAATATATATAAATAAAAACTATCTCAACGAACCTTCAAGGGATATTATAACAAAATGGTGCAAAAGCATAAACATACACAATTATAAAATAATAGACACTATTGAATCACTTAACTTAGAAATCAGCAATAAAAACCTTAAAGCAATTTTATCTTGCGAAGAAATAGATTTTTTCTTAAATCAACCGTTAAGAATTCAAATTGTAAGGGGAATAGAACTAAGATTTAAAGGTATTCCATTAGTTTTTACACACCTTCCCACAAATCAAATAAAAAATCCAGAATTAAAAAAAGAAATATGGCAAGATTTAAAAATAATAAAAGGCATAATAAAATATGGTTGAACACCATCACTCAACTTATTACTATGAAATTGCAATAAATATTCCTTTAAATAAACTTTTTTTTTACAAGTTTAACTTGAATCTAGAAATTGGAATAAGAGTAATGGTTAACTTTAATGGCTCCAATAAAATTGGAATAATTATTAAAAAATATTTTGAAAACGAATTTAAAGAAAAGTTTGAATTCAAAATAAAAGAAATTATTAAAATACTAGATAAAACTAAAATAATAACAGAGCATAACATTGATTTAGCACATTGGATTAGTAAAAAAACATTTTCGGGATTTGGAGAAACTTTATTCTTTGGGTTGCCCAAAAATTCAAAATCTAAAAAAAATCAAACATTGCCTTCAAATGAGCATACGTATCCGGATTATAAAAATCGCCTTCAACTAAACAACGAACAACAAAATATTTACAAAGAAATTATTGAATCAGAAAAAATTGATGTTTTTTACCTTTTTGGAATACCTGGATCTGGAAAAACTGAAATATTTATCAAATTGTGTGAACATTACTTAACACTAGAACAACAAGTACTTTTCTTGATTCCCGAAATATCATTAGGATATCAAATAATAAAAAGAATAAAACATGCATTAAATGTGCACCATGATAAAATTCATGAATATAACTCTAAAGTTCCAAATTCTAGTAAAAATTTAATATGGAATAAAGTTAAAAATGGAGAAAGCCTGATTGTTATTGGCATTAAAAGTGTACTAATGCTACCTTTTACCAAATTAAAATTAATAATTATGGACGAAGAACACGAAAATACATACAAATCTGAAAATACTCCAAGATTTCACTCAAGACACATATCATTTTTTTTGCAAAAAAAATTTAATGCTAAATTTATAATGGGAAGCGCAACGCCTTCTCTTGAAGCATACTACGCAATGAAACATAACCAAATAAAAAAAATATCAATGCAAAACAAATTCTCTCAAAGCAAAATAGAAGATATAAAAATAATAAATATGAAAAAAGAACCTAGCACAATTTCATCAGAACTGTTATACAGTATACAAAAAAGTTTAAATGAAAAAAGACAATCTTTAATTTTCATTAACAAAAGAGGATATCTGAAAAATCTCGAATGCAACGAATGCGGACATACAATTTGTTGCCCCAATTGCTCATTTGGTCTGATTTACCACAAAAAAGAAAACAAACTTTTATGCCACTATTGTAGTTATAAAACAAAAACAACAAGCCATTGCCCCCAATGCAAATCAAAAGACATTAAATATAAAACTTATGGAATTCAACTTGTTGAAAAAGAATTAAAAAAGTTTTTGCCAAATGCAAAAATTGCAAGAATAGATTCCGATATTACAAAAATAGAAAATATAGATTCAATAAGCAAGTTTGAAAACAAAGAAATAGATATACTTATCGGGACACAAATCATTGCAAAAGGATTTAATTTTGAAAATATAAAAACATTGGGTATAATCAACGCAGACATTGGAATGGGATTGCCTGATTTCAGAAGTAGCGAAAGAATTTTTACAACACTCTCACAGATTATGGGAAGAGCCGCAAGATTTAAAGATGACAACACAATTATCATACAAACAAAAAATCCCAATTATTATGCCATAAAGTATGCTTATAAGCACCAATATGAACAATTTTACGAACAAGAACTAGATATACGAAAAAAATTAAACTATCCTCCATTTAACAAAATTATTAGAATAATATTTAGAAGCAAAAATGAAGAATCTGTTAAACAAAAATGTTGGGAATTTTTTGAAAAATCTAAAGAATTTTTACAAGAAGGGATTGAACATTTAGGCCCGTCAGAAGCTATTATGAAAAAAATATCTAAAAATTACAGATACAATATAATATACTTGTCAAAATCCTACAGTTTACTTGAAGAACTAGTTAACAAGACAAGAGAAAAGATAAAAATAACAAATACTGTTTACATTGAAATAGATTATTATCCAATATCATTAATTTAGATGAAATCTAGCCCTTCTTTACTTAAAGACTTAAGGAACGTTGAAAGCACATAAAGCGCTTTATCATTATGTCCCCCCTCGGGAATAATAAGATCAGCATATTCTTTGGTAGGCTCAATAAACCTATAATAACCCCATCTAGTAGTGTTCAAATACTGATCAATAACAGACTCTAAAGTACGACCTCTTTTAGAAATATCTCTCCTTAAGCGCCTAATAAATCTAATATCATTTGGGGTGTCAATGTATATTTTAAGATCTATTAAATTTCTCACTCTCTCTTCAACAAAAATCATAATACCTTCAACAATAACAACAGGGGTTGGAACAACCAAAACAGTTTTAAGTTGTCTTTTATGATTAATAAAGTCGTAAAGAGGCATATCTATTGGGTTATTTTTTTTTAAATTTTTCAAATGTTCATAAAACAAATTATTATCAAAAGCATCTGGATGATCAAAATTTACTTTAGAAAACTCATGTTCATAATCACCCACACTCTTATAGTAATTATCTTGAGAAATAAGGACAAACTCTGGAATAAACTCACTAATCTTGCTCACAACTGTAGTTTTTCCACTTCCAGAACCACCAGATATCCCAATAATTTTAGCCATCAATCAACTTCTTTTTTTTTCTGTTTGTGGCATGTCTTTCAAAGTACCAGCAACAAACACATTCTTAAATCCCATGCTTTTTAAAACTTTTTTAGCCTCGTAAGACTTATTAAAACTTTTACCATAAACAATTATTTGGGACTCAAAATCGCCCAATTTATCCTTTTTAGCAAATAAATTATTAAAGGGAATATTAATTGATTTCAAATAATGAGACTTACTATATTCTTTGGGAGATCGAATATCCAAAATTTTTGCTCCATTTTTTATTTTTTCCAGCAAAAATAGATTAACCCTTTTCATCCTAAGGATAATAAAAAACCAAATATAAAAAAAAAGCAGAACCAGTAATATTATAAATTTTGCATAATTCATCGCCATAGTTTTATGAACATAATATCAAAAAAAATAAAAAAAGAGAAGAAAATTGTTTTTTTTGCAAAATTAATATAGAATTCAAGTAAATTATTAACTTATAGCTTAAAAGTAAATCTAACGTTAAGATGAAAAAGAAAAAAAAGATTCATTATCGTAGAATTAAAAAAAAACTCAAACTATTATTCATAATACTAGCAAAAAAATTAAAAACTATAATTAAAAATCCCAAATTAATATTTAATAGCACAATACAAATAGCTTTAGGCTCTGCACTAATGGCAATTTCCACAAATGTTTTATATATTCCTCATGGACTTCTTAGTGGAGGAATTGGGGGTATTGCATTAATGCTGCATTACTTATTAAGCTTCAATTTAGGGTGGACAATATTTGCATTAAACATTCCATTATTTATTATTGGAATAAGATTTTTAAATATAACATTCATCATTCAAAGTTGGATTGCAATGGGATTATATTCTATTATCATAAACTATTCCCAGTTTTTACAAAATAAAATACATCTTAACGATATGATGCTGGTATCAATACTAGCTGGACTTATTTCCGGACTTGGACTTGGACTAATATTTAAAGGTAAAGGATCTTCAGGGGGATCAGATATAATTGCGATGATCATTAAAGAAAAATATTCAATTAGTATTGGAACAACAAACTTCATAGTTAATCTAGCAGTATTAATACTTGCAACCTTTTTCTTTAATATTGAAATTGCTCTTTATACACTAATAGCATCCTTTGTAACATCTATCATGACAGATAAAACAAGCACCGGATTTGGTAATCAAAAAGCAATATTAATCATTTCAGATAAAGGAAAAGAAATTGCTTATCTTCTCACAAACAAGTTAAAATTAGGCGCTACATTAATAGACGGAAAGGGAGCTTGGGCAGGAACAGAAAAAACTATAGTATTTATAGTGGTTCCAATAATGCGCTTGTCAAGAATTAAGTATATATCACAAAAAATTGATCCAAATTGTTTCATTACTGTTATTAACACTAATGAAATCACTGGAGGCAAAATAATAAACTCAATCTCATTAAAACAAGAAATTTTAAATTAAAAATCTTTTAAAAAGAGAACCAAATTATCAATAATCAAATTCAATTCATCTTTCTTGTAAAAATTTGACAAAAAAATAACAAATCTTTTGGGAAATTCAGAAATAAATTTCTCTAAAGAATTTTTTCCAACATCAATTTCAAGCTTATAAGAATGCAGCATTAAAGTTATTTTTTTAAAACTGCCATCAACTCTGCCATAAACCTCATCTCCCAATATTGGAAAATTAAGATATTTCATATGCACTCTCAATTGATGTGTACGACCGGTTTTAGGTTTTAAAGCTAAAAGAGAATATCCCCCAAAATTGAGCAACAATCTATATTCCGTTAATGCTTTTTTACCTCTATCTTTAGAAACACTAAATTTTTTCCTATTATATTTATCTCTATCTATAAAAGATTCAATACTTCCAGAAAAACTATTAAAATTACCCTTAACAATTGCAATGTAAACTTTATTTGTCCTTTTATCTTTAAACTGCTGAGCCAAAACCCTCAAAGTATTAGTGTTTTTTGCACAAATTAGCACTCCAGAAGTATCTTTGTCTAATCTATGAACAATTCCAGGTCTAATTTTTTCTTCATTAAAATCAATTTTCAAGCTTTTTATATGGTATAAAAGAAAATTTACAACAGTATCATCCCAATGTGATATTCCGGGATGACTTAAAATTCCTTGCGGTTTATTCAAAACAATAATATTAGAATCTTCATAAATTATAGTAATAGGAATATTGTTGGGCTTAAGGCAATTAATTTGACTAATCTCTTCGTCAAATTCAATCATCATTTCATCGTCCTTAAAAACAGGCTTAGACAATTTTATCTTAAAAAATTTTCCATCACTCTTTTTAAAAGCTTCTACATTTCTTCTTTTAATCTGACTTCTAGTAAAAAATTCCAAATTGCTTGATAAATAAAGATCCAATCTTAAAGCATTTTCTTTAACAGTAAATTCTTTCTTAAGCCTTATCATGTGTTGTCACTGAAGAAAATAATCAATCAAGGCAATAGTTAGTGCAACTATAGCCCCAACGGAAGCTGAAATAACAAATTTTTTATAAATTTCATCTTTTGAAAAATTAGGACCATTTGAAAAAGGATATGGAATGTAATTTGCATTCATTCCGCTATAAAAATAGTATCCTACATCAAAAAAAAACAAGCTCAAAAATAAAACTATCGGGAAAGATCCAATACTAATAGCTGAAAACCTAAATAAATCTTTTGCTGATTTTGACTCAAGATCATTCTCAAGATTTAAAGCTTTATTTTCTTGAATATTCTTGTAAAGAAAAGAATCGTCCTTATCAACAACAAGAATATTATTTTTTTCATGAGTAACAAAGTTGCCACTGGAAGTTAATTTATCTTGCAATGGCAAATTTTTGGCAATACTTAACTTTAAATAATTAAAATTTAGCTTGAAATAATCAAGTGATTTTGAATAAACATTCAAAACACTGAAAAACAACAACAAGCTTCCAATAAGCATAAATTTTTTACTTCAATAATTCTAACTTTAAAGTTTCAGTTATTTCACCAGTCTCAGAAGAACCAAAATACTGCACAGGACCTGGATATAAATACAAATTATTCAAAGCCCACTTATCACGATTTTCAACAAACTCCTTAAATGGTCTTCCTTCTAAATCAACTAGAGCTTTTCTTATAACAGGTTTTTGCGATCCATACCTCTCTTCCATGTTCATTAACATTGTTAAAGGCACTCCTCCTGCAACCCAATCCGTTGGTTTTGAATTTAAATTTTTTATACAAGACATATAACCTGTAAGGCCATTTAAAATCAGAGCAACAGCATTATATCCTAAACTATAGCAATAATCACTATCAAAATTAGAAGGAAAAGCACTTCTACCCTCATATCCAAAGAAATGATCAACTGGAATAAAGTTTCCCTTATATTCCCCCTTTTTTTTCATATCGCTTAATCTTGATTGAACCATTTCAATAAACAACTTTTCAGTAGGAACTCTTGAAACATTAAAATTTCCATGAGGATCTCTTTCTAAAATTGAACTTACAAGTTCAAATTGAATAAACAAAGGCAAAGACAAATAAACTCCCTTCATATAATCACTAAGCTTAGCAACGAAAACTTCTTTCATCCCTTCAATATTAAGCCCTTTAAACTCACTTTCATTTTTATCAAAAATATTGCATAATTCAACCATTAAAGACTTAATTTCTGGAATAAACTCAATCACGCCTTCAGGAACTATAACTATTCCAAAATTATCCCCATTTAAAGATCTCTTTAAAATAACAAACACCATTTCATCAACAATCTCAGACAAAGTTTTCTTTTTAGCCAAAACCTCTTCAGACACAATGCAAATGTTTGGATGAGTTTTTAAAGCACATTCCAAAGCAACATGAGATGCGCTCCTACCCATAAGTTTGACAAAATGCCAATATTTTTTAGTCGACATGGCATCTCGACACAAATTACCTATCATCTGAGAATAAATTTTCGTAGCAGAATCAAAACCAAATGAAATTTCAATATGATCATTTTTAAGATCAGCATCAATTGTCTTTGGAACTCCAATAACCTGAATATTCTCTCCCTTCTTTTTAAAATACTCTGCAAGAATAGCCGCATTAGTATTCGAATCATCACCACCAATAATAATAATTGCATCAAGATTGTTTTCTTTGGCAACAAATAAAGCTTTATTATAATGCTCTTCTGTTTCTATTTTTGTTCTTCCAGAAGATACAATGTCAAAGCCTCCGGTATTTCTGTAAGAATTTACTAAACTTTCAGTAAGTTCAATTTTATCATTCTCCAACAAGCCTAAAGGGCCTCCCTTAAATCCAAAAAGCTTTGAATTTGCATTAAATTTTTTTATTGCATCAAAAACACCAGATATAACATTATGCCCCCCGGGAGCAGGTCCTCCAGAAAGAATAATACCAATATTTAAAGCTTTTGAAAAAGATAAATTAGACTTGCCCTCAGTAAAACTTACAATTGGCAGCCCATAAGTATTCTTAAAAAATTCCTTTAAAGCCTGTTTATCTTGAATTGCTTCAGTTTTTTCTCCACAAACTAAACTAATATTCTTAAAATCTTTTTTTAAAATATCTGGCAATTTGGGAATATATTTTTGCCTTTCTTTCTGAAAAAGAGAAGTATTCATACATTTTCCTCCTAATTAATTAAATTAAGCCCTATCATAACTTAAATATAAAATAATTCACAACTAATATCTATATATGATTTAAAACTAACATAGCATCGCCATAAGAAAAAAATTTATAACCTTTATTTACAGCTTCTTCATAAGAACTAAACACAAAATCTTTGCCTGCAAATGAGGATACCAGCATCAAAAGAGTAGATTGAGGTGTGTGAAAATTTGTAAAAAGCATGTCGACAAACTTAAAACAATAGTTTTGACCAGGATAAATAAAAAGATTTGTACTTTGCTGACCTGTTTTAAACTTCTTAAGCTTATTATCATAAGATGACTCTAAGGCCCTAAGCGTTGTAGTACCAACTGACAAAATTTTTTTACCAAGAAATTTTGCATTCTCCAATCTATTAGCCACACTATCTTTTATTAAAAAAGTTTCAAAATGCATATTATGTTCTTCGATCCTTTTTGATCTTACAGGAAGAAAAGTGCCAAGCCCCACATGAAGAGTAATAAAATCATATTCAATATTTCTCTCTTCAAAAACAGAAAACAAATCTTTGCTAAAATGCAATCCTGCAGTTGCAGCAGCTGCAGACCCAATGTATTTAGAATAAACAGTTTGATATCGATCTTCATCTATTTTATCATAATCTCTTTTAATGTAAGGGGGTATAGGAACAAAACCGTGTTTTTCAAAATAATCTTCTCCAACATCATCATTGAATTTTAAAACAATCTCACTACCATTTTTCGACAAAATTTCACCTATTAATCCTTCAGGAAATTTGTAAACATTGCCAACAATTTGCCTTTTGGACTTAGAAATCAATGCGGTAAACAGAGCAGCACCAATTCTATCCAAAATCAAAAATTCAACATTACTACCAACTTCTGATTCTGCATATATTCTTGATTTTCTAACTTTTGAATTATTAAAAATAACAAAAGTATCACTATTTATATATTTTAAAATATTGTTTACAGAATTTTCATGGTAAATTTTTTGCAATTTGGGATCTAGTACCATTAACCTTGAAGATCCTCTTTTTTCACTTGGATATTGAGCTATTAAAGAATAGGGCAAATTAAAATGAAACTCTTTGGTTTTCACTAAGATCATCCTCTTTCATCTCTAAGTTTAAGTGAAGATACGCGAACTCAGTAGCTTTACGACCTCTGTGAGTTCTGTTAATAAATCCTTTCATAATTAAATAAGGCTCATAAAAGTCTTCAAGAGAATCTGCTGTTTCCCCTACAGAAATAGCTAAAGTATCAACACCTACAGGCCCCCCATTAAACTTCAATATTAAACTTCTTAAAATATTTCTGTCTTGCTCATCAAGACCTTCTCCATCTATTCTAAGCATTTCAAGCCCAATTGCAACAATGTCGCTTGTAACAACCAAACTTCCAGTTACCTGAGCAATATCTCTTATTCGTCTTAGCAATCTATTTGCTATTCGAGGAGTTCCTCTTGAACTTCTTGCAAGAAGAAAAGCCGCATCCTCTTCTATTTCAATATTTAAAATAATAGAATTTCTCTTTATTATCTCAACAAGCTCTATTTCGCTGTAAAGTTCAAATCTTGCAGTAATTCCAAATCTCGCATAAAGTGGAGATGTTACTTTTCCCGGTTTAGTAGTAGCTCCAATCAATGTGAATTTTGGAAGTGGCATTCGAACAGTTCTTGCATTAGCTCCTTGCCCGATTACCCAATCTAGCTCATAATCTTCCATGGCAATACAAAGCATTTCTTCTATTATTGGTCTAAGTCTATGTATTTCATCAATAAATAAAACACTCTTCTCATCAAGACCTGTCAAAATTCCAATAATATCTTTAGGTTTGTCAAAAGCCGGAGCTGACGTGATCTTAATTGAAGCATTCATCTCAAAGGCAATAATACTTGCAAGAGTAGTTTTTCCAAGACCTGGCGGACCACTCAAAAACACATGATCTAAAGCTTCATCTCTCTCTTTAGAAGCTCTTATAAAAATACTAAGAGTTTCTTTAACATTAGCCTGACCTTTAAAATCTTCAAAAACCTTAGGTCTAAGCTCATTTTCACCCCTATCATATAAATAATTTTCACTAGAACTTAAAAAGTTTGTACTATTTTCATCTTTCATAAAAACCCCTTAAAGACTATTTAATAATTACCAACAACTAACAATTAATTCGAAATTCTTTTTAAAACCTCCTTAAATAAAAACTGCTCCTTTTCAGAGTCTTTTAAATTCAAAAATTCAACTAAATTGGAAGCCTCATTAAGCTTACTATTAACAATTTTTCTGTCAAATCCCATGCTAACAATCGATTCTTCTAATTCTTTAAATCTAAAAAGACTAGGTTCAAGCTCATTATTAATCAAAAGCTTACCCTGAAGATGTAAAAACATTTTACCAGCCATTTTTTTACCAATGCCTTTGATTTTAGAAACAAGTTCAACATCTTCCCTATCAATAGCGTCCTTAAACTCATTATACCTTATATTAGAGAGCACTCTTAAAGCAGCCCTTGGCCCTATTCCACTTACTCCAATAAGTCCTTTAAAAGTTTCTCTTTCATCTGAATTCAAAAATCCAAAAAGCTTTAATTCATTTTCTCTCGTATAAAGATAGGTAAACAGTTCAACCTTGTCTGACAACTTAAAATTAGCAAGGCAAAATGTACTAACTAAAAGTTCAAATTCAAAAACAGTAGTCATTAAAACCAAACTAGATTCTTTTTTTTCTACAACTTTACCATGAATCTTATTTATCATATAATTAAATTATATTACACAGAAACATCCAATTTAAAGAAAAAGCATTAAATAAAAAAAGGACACTAAATGAAAAATCAAATTTTAAATAGCTATTTTCAATTAATTACAACTATTTTTTTAATTTCATCTATAACTGTGGCAGCAGAAGAACCAACAAACTCACTAAAAGTTCCAAATGGATTTAAAGTCGAAATTTTTTTAAACAATACAATTGAAAAACCAAGGGGAATTACAAGCGATCAAGATGGAAACATATTCATAGGGTCTGGGAGCACTTTTGCATACTTTGCTACAAAAAACAAAAAAATCTATACTATAGCAAAAACCTTAAAAAAACCTATTGGCATTGCTTATTGGGACAATAAATTGTATATATCTTCTGTCGATAAAATATATATAGTTGAAAATGTAAAAGAAGAAATTAATAAAAGCATGAAATCAAATAAAGACTATACATGGAAAATGCAAATCTTTTCATTTCTACCAAAAAATAATTCCAACATGCACTCCGGACGTTATATTAAAGTAGATCCTAAAAATAACAAACTAATCGTAAACATAGGATCCCAACATAATGCTAAAATTCCTCCAAAAAAAGAAGCAATACTTCTCAGCATCGATTTAAAAACAAAAAAAGAAGACATAGTAGCCTTTGGAGTAAGAAACTCGGTTGGATTTGATTTTCATCCAATTAGCAATGAGATGTATTTTAGCGACAATGGCCAAGACGGATTAGGAGACAACATTCCCCCAGACGAAATAAACCTAATAATCAAATATAAAGAACATTTTGGATTTCCCTATGTGTTTGGCAAAAACCAAAAAAATTTCAATTTTTATAACAAGGCACCCAAAAATACTAAGTTTATCCCATCTATTTATGAACTTCCTGCTCATGTAGCCCCACTTGGAATACACTTTTATCAGGGAAATAACTTTCCAAGAGAATATATCAATAAATTATTCATAGCAGAGCATGGTTCATGGAACAGATCCTCTCCTGTTGGCTACAGGATAACTACACTAGACATTGATCCGAAAACCAGAATAGCAAAAAATTACAAAGTTTTTTTACATGGATTTTTAAAGTCCGATAACTCTAAATTTGGGCGACCTGTTGATATAATCACATATTATGACGGCTCAATTCTTTTTTCAGATGATTTTGGAAATAAAATTTACAGAGTCTACTACGAAAATATTAAATAAAATTAGAAAACTAGCTTAATTCTTCTGGAATCTCTAAATTATGAATTACTTCTTGAACATCATCAAAGTCTTCAAGCTTTTCAACAAGAAAAATTATTTTTTCTGCTTGCTCTTTGTTTAAAAAAATTTTATTTTCAGGAATTAAAGCTATCTCTGCAACCTCTTCTTTAAATTTAGTTTTTAAAAAAGATAAGACTTTATCAAAATCATCAGGACTTGTAATAACTTCCGCTTCATTGTTTGAAACTAAAATATCTTCAGCACCAACTTCTAATGCAAATTCCATTATCTCATCCTCAAGATATTTTTCTAAATTGTAAACAATAAGACCCTTTCTGTAAAACATATATGAGACTGAACCTGGAGTCCCAAGAGATCCTCCACCTTTTGCAAGAACACTTTTTACATCACTAGAAGTTCTGTTTTTATTGTCTGTCAAGCATTTAATCATTAAAGCCACTCCGTAAGGAGCATAAGCCTCATAAGTGATTTCAAAATATTCAACCCCTTCATTACCACCAATACCCTTTTTTATTGCCTTCTCAATATTATCCTTTGGCATATTGGCAACCTTAGCCTTATTAACAGCGACCCTTAATCTCGGATTAGACTCAATATCTCCCCCACCTATTTTAGCTGCAATAGTTATCTCTCTTATTAGCTTTGTAAAAATTTTATTACGCTTTGCATCAAGAGCACCTTTTTTTCTCTTTATTGTTGACCATTTGCTGTGACCAGACATTTATACCTCCACCAATTTTTCCAACCGATCTAAAACGTCAAATTTATTATTATTAATCAAATGAGCTTTAATTGTGTTAAACATTAACATAAGAACCGTAACAGGGCCTACTCCTCCCTTAACAGGAGTAATAAATTTAACACAATCTTTAATATTGTCAAAATCTGTATCACCTGAGAGGATTTTTCCGTTATTAGTCTCAATTTCAGAAATACCAATATCAATCACATAAGGTTTTCCACACAACATGCTTTTATCTATCAACTTGGGCTTACCAACAGCAGAAATAACAATGTCTGCTTGTCTTAAATAAACATCCAAATAAACGCTTTTACTGTGACAAGCAATAACAGTTGCATCATAAGGCTTTGATGAGAGCAATATTGAAATAGGCCTTCCTACAAGAGGACTTCTGCCAACTACAACAACCGTTTTCCCCGATGTTTTTATTTCTTCATCTCGCAAAATCTTTAACACAGCAAGAGCTGTGCAAGGAATAAACCCTTTTTTATCGCCCAAAATCATTTTACCTAAATTAATAAAAGACAAGCCATCAACATCTTTTGAATAAACTATGCCATTTAAAATAGAATTTAAATCCATACCTTTCAAAAGGGGCAATTGAACAATAATTCCATCTGTACTTAAATTTTTATTTTCTCTATCAATTACTTCTAAAATATCGCTTTGAACAGAATTCGTAGGAAATTTAATTACTTCAACATTCAAACCAATCTCTTTTGCAACTCGATTCTTAATTGAAACATAAAGCTTGCTTGCAGGTTCATCATTTGCTAAAACAACTTTTAATGCAATTTTATCTACCAAGTCGTGCTGCTTTAAGAATTCCTTTAGCATTAAATAGTACTTATTCGCAAAATCCTTCCCATTAAACACAGTATTCAAAATATGCCTCTTAAACTTAAAAAGATTACCTTAATATTATACCCAGATTGTCAATATAAGGAAAGATAAACCTCTAAATTTCAAATTGTAATTAAATTTATTTTCAACTATAATAAACAAGGATAATAATTTTAAAAGAATGGAGAATAATGAAAAGGTATCTTTTTATAACACTAATTACAATTTTACTAATTGGTGTAAACATAAAAAAAATTGAAGCCGCAGCCAATATTGACAGACATACGAACTCTACCTTAGGAATAGATTTAAGCATTGGAATGCCTATTTTTTACAACGACTTATCAAGAGCTTATTCTACCAATTTATATCCGGGAGGTATTGGGGCAATAAAATATCAATACCATATTTTAAATAATTTAGCAATTGGGCTTGAGCTAAGATATATGTTTAACTTTGACATTAACCACTCTTTTAACATATTAAATCCAGATTCAAGTGTAGGCAAAATTTTTTATAGTGTGCCTATCACATTTTCAATAAACTATATATTTGATATAGGAGAATTATTTCAAATTCCAATTTTCACAAATGTAGGGCTTTCTCTTAATACATATGGAGACAGAAATAACAATATTACAAATTTAAGAACTTTTGATGCACTCCCTACAATCTCTTTTGGATCTGGAATTTTATGGAACTTTAACTATAAATGGTCTTTTGGAGCAACAGCATCTTGGTGGATGATGTTTGAATTCGGAAATTCCGCTAAAATGGCACATTTTGCACTTATATCATTATCAGTTACAGTAAATGTAAATAAATTATAGGATAAAAATGAAACAAAAATATGAAAACTATTTCAAAAAAAGATTAATTTTAAACCTATTAACATTTTTACTACTAACATGCTCAAGCGAATCCATATTTTCCCAACTAGGAAATCTGCAAAAAATAAACCATGAATATAATATTTTAGGTAGTTCAAGTCCAAGAGGAATTTCTTTAGTAGGAGAAGCTCTCTATATTGCAGCTATGCATTTATTTAAAAAAGAAAACGGTAAAATTGAAAAAATTGACTTGAGCAATTCTTATGAGTTTATAAATGATATTGTAAATGTATCTGGGAAAACTTATCTTTTAGCACAAAACAAAAAAGCAGAATTAGAAGTTTGTGAGCTAAATGGAAAAGATTGGACATTAAAATTTAAAAAACCGCTAAAAGCATATAAATTTTTAAAATCTGTAGGAAAAGATGGCATAAAAGAAGCATACATTTTAGCTATAGATAAAAATAATCAAGAGAAAATTTTTGATCTACAAGGAATTGACAAAACACCATCGCAAGCTACTGAAAATGACAAATTTTATCAAATATCAAATACAGATAACTTAATTACAGGAAATTCACTTAAAATATGGCAAATAGATAGCAATACATATACAAGTATAGACTATCAACAAGCCAAAGAAATAATGCCTATCATTAAAACAAGCATTAGGGGGTTTTCTGAAATCTTAGTAATGACTGGTGGTCACAATAATTTAGATACAAAATTTAAAGTGTACTCAAATGCGAATAATTATACAACGCCAATATTTATTCAAGAAGAAGTGGGGGAATTTAGTGGCTACTTCGCAAGAGAATTTAATGATGTAATATTAATCGGAAGTAATAATGGATTTGCAGAATTTACAAAAAATAAAGAAGGGATTTTTGCTTTACAAGCGCCCTCAAAATCTGTAGCACCTGGCGCTTATAACAGTTCTCAGCTAAGCAAAACAGGCCTTAACGATATTATTCCTGTATCAAACAACACAATTTACATATTAACTCAGGGAAAAGGTTTGTGGAAATTGGAAAACAAAAAATTAACTAAAGAATAAAGAATAAAAATTCGTTATAAATTTATCATATCTAGATTTATTAAAATCTCCATCATAATATTTTTTAACCTTAATTTTTAAATTGAAATTAATCTTAGATCTAAAATATAAATAATTTATATTATTTATATTAAAAATTCGACCCTCATCATTCATAACCTTAACCTCAAGATCCAAAAGAAGTTTAGCAAAAAAAATATCTCGAGTAATCACAAGACTGCACTTATCTGCTAAATTCAAAATAAATGCATCAACATTATCTACCACTTCTAAAGCAACATTTTCTGTTTTTTCTAAACTTAAAAACTTATTAGAAACCACAATAAGTTTTGATTTATTGTGCAATATAAATTTTTGTAAAAATTTTATTATCTTAAAATTACAAGAATCAGCATCAACAAAAATTTTATTTAACAATCTTATAGTCCACTACCTTAAAGGCCAAAAAAGAAACAATGGCATTTTTATTAATAGGCCCAAATATTCTAGAATCATTTAAAACGCTCAAATTGTCATTTAATAAAAAAATTTCATTTTTTTTTAAAACAAAACACTTAACCACCTCATCTGTATTAAAAAAATTATTCAACTTGTAATAGCTAACCAAATTGCCATTCAAATAAAAAAAATCTGTATCCTTTTTATTTACCAAAACATTCAAACCTCTAACGTACACAGAATCACCCTGAACAGCTGCTATTCTTGAGACCTTATAGGTTACTCTTTTAAAGATTTTATTTAAAAAAAAGAAATCTTTTATTAAAGCTAATAAAAAATTATTATTTACCCTAAAATCTTCATAAAGAACAATATCATTCATTTTCAAAGGAATAAAAAAAGACGTTATATGTCTTGCAACAAAAAATAAACTAGAATTTTTTGTTATTGTTGGCAACATTTCATTACTTTTAATCATAAAAATTTGCAAAACAAATTTTGTGAAAAAAAAATTTAACATTAAAAATGTTAAAACATATTTAAAAAAAATTTTTCTTTGCTTTTTCCTTAAAAGCCTTTGCTCGAAAGTTAAATATGGAGCCACTTTAAATAAATCCTACTCTAGAAAATGGAAGATATATTACCAAGGTTCTTCCAAGAACTTTATTTTTATTGATTACCCCAAAAAATCGACCATCATGAGAATTGTCTCTATTATCCCCAATTGGCAAAACATATCCATAAGGAACATAAATTCCATAATCCCTTATTATAGCTTTTTCCATATAATAATCAACATAAGGCATAAAAGCAGATAAATACTTATATTCCAATCTTTCAAGCTCAAACCTATCAATCACTCTAACATCAAAAAATGAGAAATCGGGGGTACTGCTTAAATTTACATTTAACTGACTTAGAGCAACAAACAGAGCAAAATCACTATAAATTTCATAGTCCTCGTTTGCCACAATTTTTTTAATATTAAAATTTTGATCAACCAAATCTCGATAAGAATCTTCTAAAATAAAATTTTCTTCGCCTTCGTTTTTAATATAAGCCTTACCACTGTTAAATCTAACAATTTTGCCATCTGCAAATACGCCTCTTTTTACGAGAAATCTAACATTAGGATTGCCATATTCATCTCTATCAAGATCAACAAAAGACAGTGTTAACATGTAAAGTATTCTTTGAAAAATATCAAAAAAAACACCCTTTGATTTATACTCCGGATTTTCAAAAATAATAATATCGGATTCTTCTGGAGTTTTAAAACCATTAATCTTAAATAATCCTGGTAAAAGTTCCGGACCATAAGAAAATTTATCTACAAATAAAAAATCCCCTATTTGAAGAGTATTTTCCATTGAACCCGATGGTATTTTATAAGCTTGAACAAAATATTGATTTATTACCAGTACAAAAATTGCCGCCGCTACAAAATCAAATAAAAAGTTGAGCAAAAATCCTCGTTTCTTCGCCCTTAATTTGCAAAAATACTTTTTTCTTTTTCGATATGTTAAGTATTTCTCAACAAAATATACCAAAAAAGATGCAAATTTATCCAATTTTCTTAAATACATAATCTAACCTCAAGAATTAAATCATACAAAATATTGACACTTATTTAAATACTTTTCTATACTTTAAAAGATGAAAGAAAGTGATGAGAATTCAAATATTGAGCTTTTTGAAGTTAAATTAAAGCCAATCCTAGGAATAGCACCCAAAGTTTATGTACTTCTTACAGCAATAATATTACTTTTAAGTTTAATATTAATTTTAATAATTATACCCAAATTTAAAAATCCAGGAGCATATTTAAAAATAAATTCTAATATTGCAAATACTTACATCTATTTAAACGAAAAATATATCGGCAGAACTCCACTTAATAAATATATAAATACCACTGAAGGAATTATTAAAGCAAAAAGGATGGGATTTAAAACCTACGAACAAAACATAAAAATTCACAATAAATTTTTTGGAAACTACAATTTACAAATAAATTTAGAGCTGGTTGATCCCGAAAAGATTATTAAACAAAGACAAAAAGAGCTCTCTGTAATGGTTAAAATAAAAAATACTAATGAAAATACAAAATTAATTCCTGTATTTTCATTAATATCTAGTGAACTCAAAGAACATCCCAAATACATTAAAAAATTTCTAAAAGACTCTATACCTTACTTAAATTCAATCGAAATGTTTAAGGATTTTCTAGATTCATACAAAGTCGTATATTCAATAGGCCAAAGCAATAGCAATCAAGAAAAAATATGGAACTCTCTAAAAACAAATTTTGATTTAGAAAATAGAGCTATCTTTTGGTTTTTAGAAAACTTAGATAAAGATCTAAAAATGCTAACCAAAAATGAGTCTTGGGTTAAAACATTAGCCAAAACTCTAGATAATGAAAATATTCAATTAATTTCTAAAAATGAAAAAATTAACATAAAGTTACCTGGATTTAAAAAAATAAATTCAAATAAAATCGAAAAAATTCAAAATTATGAATTAGATTCAAAAAATATTTCACTAAAATCTACATATAATATAAAAGAATTTCTTATTCAAGAGCAAAATGTTACAAAATATGAGTATCAAGATTTTTTAAAAGAAAATCCAAAATGGACATTAAATAATAAAGAGAGTTTAATAAAAGAACAGCTTGTAGATGAAAATTATCTTAAAAATTTTAATCAAATAGGCTTAAATGAGGCTATCACGGGAATATCTTATTTTTCAGCATTAGAATATGCCAACTGGTACTCTAAAAAACTTCCCGATGGATTTAAAGCAAGACTCCCCATATCACAAGAATGGGAATTATATCAAAAAGAACCAAACAAAAAACCATTAAATATTAATGAAATATCAAAAAAAGTTGGATTTTGGAATTTAATGCAAAATTCGTCTTTTAACGATATTGCAATATTCAAAAATGAAAAAAATTTTTATAACGAAAATTCAAATTTTTATTCATTGATAACAGAAATCAGAACATACTCTCATCAAAACAATAATTTACTCAATTCATCAACTAAAGCTTCTTTCTTGAAAAATTGGAGTTCTCCAAACATTGGTTTTAGATTGATTGTATCAAAGAAGGGATAGAAGGAATAGATTTGAAGACAAACACTTTGTTTCTTGAAAACAAAAAAGCAAAATTCAATTACTTTATTGAAGAAAAAATAAGTTGCGGAATAGTACTAAAGGGAACCGAAGTGAAATCAATAAAGGCAAAAAAATTATCATTTAATAATAGCTTTGCTAGCATAAAAAAAGAAGAATTATGGCTTGAAAACTTGCACGTATCAAAATATAAAGAAGGAAATATATTCAATCATGATGAATTAAGACCTAGAAAACTTCTAATAAAAAAACAGGAATTACAAAGACTAAAAAAATTTAAAGAAAAAGAAGGATATACTTTAATTCCTATTAGCTTTTATTTAAAAAAATCGATAATTAAAGTAGAAATTGGAATATGCAAAGGAAAAAAATTGCATGATAAAAGAGAAATACTAAAACAAAAAAGCATAAAAAAAGAACTTAGTAGAGAAATAAAATATAAATAATAAATAAAAACTCTAATTTCCAATTACAATGAGCAATCACAATACAAATTGCAATCACTCATTTTTTTATAATAAATAAAATTAATAACTCTTTTTGAAAGACAGCTCAAACCCAAGAGCACTAGATTGGCCCATGTTAATATCAAAACTAGGCTCAAATCCTCCCAAAGCTATATTAAGGCTATTTTTCAGTTTCCTATTATAACTATTGGCAAATGTAAATGGAAGAATAATTTCTGTCAATCTTGTCACAGTCATAGTAAGCACACCTGCCAACATTATTCCCTTGCCCCAAGTCCATTTAAAAGCAACTTTTTTAGCATTATTACCTAAAGCCTTGATATCTAAATAAGCTCCCGTAAGTATTAGCCCTATACCAACTGCATCAAATCCAAGAATAAGAGAACCTCCAAGAACATCTCCTTGAGCAAAAGAACCTATCCCAAACCCTAAAAAAAGGTTCAATAAAAATGGCACAATAGGATCTTTTTTGTTAGTTTCATAAGCCAAAAGTTTTTCTCCTGCCCCCATATTAAAATCGCTTTTAGAATCATAAGCTTGGGCAAAGCTAGAAAAAACACAAAAGGTTACTAAAACAAAAATTAAAAATTTATTCATAAAAAACCCCTTCATTAAAACTGGTACTATGTTAGCATATTAATGAAATTTAAAAAAGGTTTTTAAAATTATTTAAATTTAACTTTTTTCAAATTGTTACTTGAAATTCGCTTCCCAATAGAACTTCTTGATTTGACCATAAAATTCGCAATTTCAATTTTTTTAATAATGTCTTTATTTGTCGAAAATTCTACAAATTTGGGACTTAATGAAAAATCTACAAATTCATCATTTTCTCCTAAAAATTCATAAACTTTATCTGTAATAAATTTATCTATTTTAAATCTTTTAACATAATAAAAATTGTCAAGTTTATTAAAATAAATTATTGAAAATATTTGTTCTTTTGAATTATTTATATCATAAACCAAAGCACATACATTCTTTTTATCTATAAATACCTTGTCTTCAATATTTTTAAGAACATAACTATTTTTCCTAAAAACCAATATTTTATCATAATAACTAGCATTTCCAATAAATTCACCATCAAAAAGACTAGTTCCTACAAAACCTTCTGCCAAGTTCAAATAAACTTTCATATTCTTGGTAGCTATTTCTTTTACATTTTTTGCTTTGATTAAAGAAATTTCCGTCTTCCTTTGATGTTCTTTAGAATACTTTGCAAGTAATAAATCAATAAAATTTATTGAATATCCCCTTATTGAAGAAATACTGCTATTTACACTCTTTAATTCTTTATTTAAAATTTTAATATCCTTAGAATTCTTATCAATATCAAAAAGACTTATTTTTCTAATTGGAATCTTAAGCAAATTTTCAACATCTTCTTTAAAAACTTCCCTTGAAAAAGATTCTTTGTAGCTTAAAATCTCTGACAATATTATATTTACAATATTTTCTTCTTTAGAAATTGTTTCAAGCAGTTTATAAATCTTTTTTTCAATAAAAATTTGCTCCAGTGTCTTATAAAATATTTTTTCAAGAATCTTGCTTTTTTGCAATTCAAGTTCCATTTTTAAAATTTTTTGAAGATGGACTGCATGAAATTTAATAAGATCTTTAATAGTGTAAACAACAGGATACCTATCACTAAGCAGCAATAAATTAACGGAAATTGATATCTGGCAATTTGTATAATGATATAACTTTTCAATCACTTCACTTGCATAAACACCCCGCGGCAAAGATAGTTCTATGGCCACATTCTCAGCAGTAAAATCATTAATGCTTGAAACTTTAATATAATTTTTTCTAATCGCTTTCTCAATCGAAGATATCAAGCTCTCAGTAGTCTCACCAAAAGGCAATTCCCTTATTACAATTGTTTTTTCATCTATAGTTTCAATTTTAGCCCTAACTAAAACTTTACCGTTACCATCAGCATATTCATTAACATCGACTATTCCTCCTGTTGGAAAATCGGGATAAATATCGTAAGGCTCTCCAAGAAGTTCACTCTTTACTGCATTTAAAATCTCATTAAAATTATGAGGCAATATTTTGGCTGCCATTCCAACAGCAATTCCCTCACTTCCCTGAATTAAAATAACAGGAATCTTTGCAGGATAAAGCAAAGGTTCACTATTTCTTCCATCATAAGAAGATTCATAAATTGTTATCTCTTTGCTATAAAGAACATCAAAAGCTAAAGGGGTTAATCTACATTCAATATATCGAGAAGCAGAAGCGGGATCACCTGTAAACAAATTACCAAAATTACCCTGCTTTTCAATAAATAGATCTTTGTTGGCAATATTAACAAGAGCCTCGTAAATTGAAGTATCACCATGGGGATGATATTTCATTGTATTACCAACAACATTTGCAACTTTATGAAAATTGCCATCATGCATCTCAAAAAGAGAATGTATAATTCTTCTTTGTACTGGTTTAAATCCATCAATAACACTAGCAATAGCACGATCTTTAATAACATAAGATGAATATTGCAAAAAATTATCTTTAAGTACAGTTCTAATATCCATTAGATCAAATTCTCCATAATAAAATTCCGCCTTTCAGGAGTATTTTGTCCCATATAAAATCCTAATTTTTCTTTTATTTCTTTAATATTAAAAAGATCTACTTTTGTAAGTTTAATGCTATTAATATCAATAAAACCTTTAAATTCATTTGGAGAAATTTCACCAAGGCCTTTAAACCTTGTTACTTCACATACCCCCTTAAGCTCAAGAATAGCTTTTTGCTTCTCTTCCTCAGAATAACAGTAGGTTGTGATTTTTTTGTTCCTAACCCTAAAAAGAGGAGTTTCTAAAATATACATATGACCATTTAAAATTAAATCTTCAAAAAAAGTCAAGAAAAAAGTTAACAACAAATTTCTAATATGAAATCCATCAAAATCTGCATCAGTTGCTATTACAACCTTATTATACCTTAAATTTTCAATTGATTCTTCAATGCCAAGAGCTACCATCATATTATAAAGCTCTTCATTTTTATATATTTCAGATTTATTTTTTTCAAACATATTTTGAGGTTTCCCTCTAAGAGAAAATATAGCTTGGGTATAAACATCTCTACAAGACACCATTGAACCCGTTGCAGAATCCCCTTCTGTTAAGAAGATCATAGTTTGTTCTGATTTCTCACTATTGCTATTAAAATGAAATTTGCAATCCTTAAGTTTTGGGATTTTAAAAGATATTTTTTTTGCTCTCTCTCTTGCTTCTTTTCTTACACTACTTAGCTCTTTTCTAAGCCGTTCATTGTCAACTACTTTTTTCTCAATCAATTTTGCAAGTATTTTATCTTTGTACAAAATCTCAGAAATTACCTTTTGCACTTCCTTTGCAACATTGCCTCTAGTTTCAATATTTCCAAGCTTATTCTTAGTTTGACTTTCAAATATTGGGTCTTTAATTTTAACAGAAAGAGTTGCAACAAGACCTTCCCTAATATCTGTTGACGAATATGTTTTTTTAAGAAAATCGTTAATAGCTCTTACAAAGCCTTCTCTAAAGCCGGTCTGATGAGTGCCCCCATCGTTGGTATATTGCCCATTAACAAATGAAAAATAAGTTTCCCCGTAATTATTTGTATGGGAAAAAGCAAATTCTAAGGTTTTACTAGAATAATAAACAATATCATAAAGCAAATCATCACTTTTAATTTCTGAATTCAAAAAATCTAAAAGACCATTTTTGGATTCAAAAATTTGACCATTATAGTTTATTATAAGTCCTTTATTCAAACAAGCATAATGGAAAAACCTTCTCTTCAGAAAATCTTCACTGTAAGAATATTTTCCGAATATCTCTGAATCTGCTAAAAACTCAACATAAGTACCGTCTTTATCAGAAGATTCTATTTCTTTAGATTCCAATAAGTTTCCCTTAGAAAACAAAGCCTCAAAAGATTTGCCATTTCTTGTTGATCTTACCAAAAATTTTGAACTTAAGGCATTGACCGCCTTGGTTCCAACACCATTAAGCCCTACAGAAAATTGAAAAACATCATCATTATACTTGGCTCCAGTATTAATAACCGAAACACTCTCAACAACTTTTCCAAGAGGAATTCCTCTTCCATAATCCCTAATAGCAATAAGATTGTTCTCTTTTTTTATAAAAATTTCATTTCCATAGCCCATAATAAATTCATCAATTGAATTGTCTATTATCTCTTTAACTAAAACATAAATACCATCATCAATATTAGAACCATCTCCTAAACGTCCAATATACATACCAGATCTTAACCTAATGTGTTCAAGAGAAGATAGAGTGATTATTTTACTTTCATCATAATTTTGAGTCTTCATCTAAATCCTTGCTTTATAAATTAAATTTTAATAGTTTCAAGCTTTTTAACTATTTGATCTCTAATAATACTAGTGAGATTCTCTTTTTCATATTCACTTAATTTTAAAATATCTATCAAAGGATGGACATGAATATAAACAGATAGTCCAGAATTAAAAATAATATTTTTAATAAAAAAGTTATTAGTATTATAAAGAGTAACAGGAAGAATAGATGTTCCTGTCTTTAATGCCATCTTAATTGCACCTTTTTTAAAAACCTTAGTATCCCCTCCTCTATTTCTAGTCCCTTCAGGAAAAATTCCAATAGATCTGCCTTCTCTCATAACCTTTATTGCCTTAGCCTCAGCAGCAGCAGCAGATCTTATACTCTTTCTATTAACGAAAATAGCGCCCATAACAATTAAACCAATATTCACAAAAGGAACCCTAAGTAAAGAATGCTTTGCTATTATTACAAATGGATTATTAAACGTATAAATAAAAATTAAAGGATCCATAGCCGCAATATGATTTCCCATTATTATTACATTGCTTTTTTGGGGAATATTTTCAAAACCTGTAACAATAATTTTAATTCCAGCAAGCCATAAACTAATCTTAATGCAAGCCCGCATCATAATAAAACTAAATTTAATAACATAACGCTCAAGTAAAAAAAATTTACAAACCAAGTAAAAGGGAAATAAAAAAAAAATTAAAATTAAAAAGAACAATAAAACATTAAAATAAGTTATAATACTTCTCAATATTTTCATAAAAACTATTATCCTATTTTTTCTATTCGCTCAAGTTTTAATTTTTGCCCTTTAACTAAGCTTACATCATCTTTTAAAATTTTAATAGGATTAAGAATGATTGTAGAAAATTTTTGCTTTTGAACAACTCTCTCGTTATGTTCAAGGAAAAAAGATTCAACAATCTTATAACTACCCATATCAATTTCATATTCAAGAACAAAATTATTATTTAAAGGGAAAATATTAAAAATTCCATAATAAATTTTATTTTCATCAATATAAGTTAAATGGGGGTAAGAAAAATCATAAATTTTGTCCTTATATACGTAATTTCCACTAGGAATAAAATAAATATTATTACCTTTTTTTTTAACGTTTAAGACATTTTCATCAAATCTCTTAAATGCCCCTGAAAATCCACTATTATCATAAGAATTTGTACTAGTGTCAATTTTGATTTCAATGTTTTCTTTATCTACAATTTTTATCCAAAAGTTGTAAACTATCAAATCTGAAAAAAGAGACTTCGCACTAACATTAAGGGTGTTGTAAGCCGGCTTTGAAATATATTCAATCTTTGCAACTTCTTGAGAGTTTTTTCTAAAAAGATTAATCTCACTTGATTGCCTTTCAAAAGACAAAAATAAAACTTCATCAATATCTTTGCCCTGTTTTTTATTATAATCGTGGAAGTCGTACCAAACTCCATGCAAAAATCTATAAACTTCCTCTTTGCTTAAATTCTTTAAAGTTTTATAAATATTATTATCAATCTTGCCAACTTTTTCACTCACAGAAGAAAGATAATATTTACCCTGAACATGAGAATATTCATATTTTTCAATCTTGCTAATTATTAAATCTTCTCCCACTTTTTCATATTTTTCTAAAGAAATAGGATAGCTTTCTCTTGATCTGTTTTCTTCATAAGCTGAAGATCTTGTATACTTATTAATAAGAACAGTGCCATTAACTTTTTCAAAAAATATGGGTTTATAAGAAGACACATCATTTAAAACAGATTTTTGAAAAACGTACAAAACAGATTTGTCTTTTAAAAATCCCTGAACAACTATATTAAAATCATAATCACCCGTAATATCCTCAAGATACATGTTATAAGAATTTTTTGGGTCAATATCTATTTGAGTTTTAAAAAGAATCGTTCCAATTTTAAATTTAGGATCAAAGCCAATAATAAACAAATACGCATTAAGATTTGAAAAATTTTGAGCTAAAACCACCTGTTCAAAATAAACATCTAAATTTAAATTTTCTTGCTGAACTGCAAGAATTTTATAACCTTTTAAATCTATAATATCTCCAAAAAAATCTTCCATTTTGTTAATTTCCAAAACATTAGAATTTAAATTTTCGATCTTGGGAGTATATTTTACATCTTTGTTAAAAACAATAAAATCTTTGCTTACTTTAGAACAAGCAAATAATGTAAAAAAAAAGAATAAAAACAAAAATCTATAAAAATAATTATAAAACCAAATCAATTCTTTACTAAAATTAATTTTACTATCAACTAAAACCTTTATCATAGCATTCATTTTTTAATTTTGACTAAAGTTTTGTAAAGCAAAAAACGACTCATTAAAATTATTAACAAAATCTTTTTTATTCAATAAAAAATCTGTAATCAAACCACTATTTGCAATGTTAAAATTGTCAATAAGTTTTTCATTTTCGATCTCTTTTTTGATCTGATTAGATCTTTTTTTAGCTGATTTAAGGAAAAACAAATAAACTTTTTTATTCGCTACAAAAGGTTTAGACCAAGAATTTTCTTTTAATCCAAAAACAATATCATAAAAAGATTTACTATTATTAAATTCAACCAACTCTTTTAAGGTATTGGGATATATGTTGACATTATAAGATAAATTAACAATTTCTTCTTTTAAACTAAACCGGTATTTTTCAAGAGCCTGACTTAAACTGCTAAATTTAACATCATTAAGAAAATCATTGAGCCTACTTTCCAAATAACCTTCAATAACACTTGGTTCATAAGTTTCAATATAATTTTTAACAGAGTTAATATCGCGATCTGAATTTTTATCAAAATTATGAACATTGCCAAATGCCTTATATATTTGATATTCATTTTTATTTTTAGTCTTAATAGGCTTGCTAAATTCACCTTCTCTTAAAGAAAAAATGGAATTTAGATCTTCTTTCTTTTCAACATTAAGATCTAAATCAAAATAATACTTATCCAAAGAAACAACACCTTTAAAATTAGCTATATCATCTGAATAAAGCTTAGCAAGCTCTTCAAATGGAGTTTTGTTTACTAGCTTGTCATAAGCATTCCTAGCATCATTCATATTTTTAAAACGAATGGATGCAAGCGATAAGCGTTTGAATAAATTTAAATTTTTCTCAGCATAAAATATTGTCTCTTTATTAGAAAAATCTTGATAAGAAAGAGAAAGATATGAAATATGCCTTTCTACAGTACTCATATCTTTAATCATATTAAAAAGAGAATCGGGAAATATTAAATTACTATTTAAAAAAATTTTAATGTTAGAAAAAAGTATATTTTCTACCATATCATCATAAATTTTAACTTTTTGATAATCAGAAACTTTATTATATCTTTTAGAACTAAAATTTCCACTAGAGTCTAAATACTCAGGAGACTTGAATAAATTTTTATTCAACATTTCCTTAGAAATATGAAAATTATATTTTTTTATCAAATCAAAAAAAGCAACATCCTCAGCATATTTCATAAATGCCAAATACCAAACATTATAATCTATATTAATATTTTTAGCATTCCCTTGTAATCTAGAATAAAGATTTGAATAATAATTAACATACTTGGCAAACTTACTATCTTTTTTATAGTAAATAGGTTGACCTTTATAAGAACCAAATTTTAAACCAGATGAATTAGCATTATCAAACACGCCTGGAAGCAAAGGTGCAATAATAAATCCAAAAACAATTAAAATAAGAGCAAAAATACCCCACACACCAACTTTTTTTTCTTTAGATTCAAGCACAACTAAATCATCTTTGACTTTTCTACTTCTTTTTTTCATGACACAACCTTTAATAAGTAAGCATACTAATAATTTAACTACTAAATTATCACAATTGGAAAATTATTGCAATTGAAATATCTAACTTAAGCTGTACGCTTAAGTATTATAGAAGTAAAAAAGAAAATATTACATTTTTAGTATGAAAACAAATCACTCTAGATCAAAAAGGAGAATGAAATCAAAAGTATATGAATGTAAATCAAAACAAATTCAACCTTAATATAAATATAACCAAGGAAGAGCTTTTAAGGTTAATAAAAATAGTTTACAACAATTTTGGAATCAACCTCAGCGAAAAAAAAAAGATGCTTATTGAAAGTAGATTATCATCTCTTCTCAAAGTTAAAGGATTTAAAAATTTTACTGAATACATCAACTTTTTGGAAAAAAGCGCTGGAAACATTCAATTAATTGAACTAGTAGACAAAATATCAACAAATCACACCTATTTTTTCAGAGAATCTAAGCATTTTGATTTTTTAAATAACAAAATATTGCCCAAACTTGCTGAAAAAATAATAAAATCAGAAAATTCAGAAATTAGAATATGGTCAGCCGGCTGCTCAAGTGGCGAGGAGCCATATACAATTGCAATGATACTAAAAGAATACATGGAAAATAATAAAGTAAATTTTAAAGTCAAAATATTAGCAACAGACATTTCAATTAGCGTACTACAAGAAGCTCGTGAAGGAATTTACCCTGAAGATCGTATAATAAATTTGCCCAAATATTTAAAAACTAAATATTTAAATCGATTTAAAGACGATAAATTTCAAGTTAAAGAAACTTTAAAAAAAATGGTTCATTTTAAAAAATTAAATTTAATGGATGAGAAATTTCCATTTAGTAAAAAATTTGACCTAATATTTTGCAGAAATGTCATGATCTATTTTGATGAAAAAACTAGAAACGATCTTGCCAATAAATTCAACTCCTATCTGAAAAATGATTCCTATCTTTTAATTGGACATTCAGAAACAATCAGGGGAAACAAGAATCTTGAATACATAATGCCTGCTACTTATAAAAAGAATTAATGATCTGATCATTAATTCTTTTTATAATAAATTTTATATAATAGAAAATTTATTTAGCTTAAAAAGTCTAAAATATTGCCCCTAAGTTAAGTTTACTTTCTCGCCTATTCTAATAAAATAGAGCAATTCACCAATTGTTGCTACATGATCGCCTACTCTTTCTAAGAAACTATTTAAAAATAATATATTTAAAAGATAATCCAAATTTTCAGGGTTTTTTTTCATTGCCTCAATAACAATACTTTTTTGCTTTGAAAATAACTTATCTATTATATTGTCATACTTAACTATCTTTAATATTTTAGTAAAATCTCCATCAAAATATGCGTCAAAAATATCAGACAACATCTCCTTAGCTGTATCGGCCATTTCTCTTAAAGGTTTAAAATACAGATTAAGAAAATCAAAATCACCCGAATCTGATTCAAGAAGAAGAACAACTCTTACAATCTTAGTAGCATGGTCTGCAATCCTTTCAAGAGAACTTATTATTTTAATAATTGCTAAAATTTCTCTAAGTTCTGTAGCAACAGGATGCTCAGTAGCAATTATTCTTCCGCATAAATCCTCAATATCGTATTGATAATCATCTATTATTTTCTCATCCTCATTAATTATTTTTTTAGCTAAACTTTTATCTTTAGATTCTAAAGCTATTAAAGAGTCCTCTATAATTTTAAGCACACATTCTTTCATATCCCAAAGATAATCTTTTATTATTTCAAGTTGTTTAGTAAGCCTTCTCCGTATCATATATCATTTCTCCTAAAAAAACCGCTTTAAAAATAAATATCTTATCTTGGCTTTCTCATAATAATCACTAAAAGGGTAATTATCAATGACCAATTTATAATAATACAAAGCCTTTAAAAAATTTTTATGTTTACTCTCAGATTCATAAAGCTTTCCCAAAAAATAACTATATTTATCTGAAAAGCTTGAATTAATATACTTGGGAAAGTACAAAGAACTAAAATTAAAAGCAAACTCATACTCTCCCACTATTACTAAAAATTCAAAAATATTAAGATAAATACTCTCAGAAAAATCAATATTCTTTTCAACCAAATACCTAGTATCCTCTAAGACTTCTTCTTTAATATTTAACTCTATACCAAGCTTAATTAGATCAAAAACAATGCTTTGAAAGCATCTGCTCTTCAATTTCAAATAATTTTCATAAGATTTCAAATAATCCCTATTTTTATAATAAATTTCCGCCTTCAATAAAATATATTTATCATCATTAAAATTATACTTATTAAGCAAATCTATTGCTCCTTTGTAATCATTTATGTAAGATAAATTTAAAGCCCTGGTAATAACCTCTAAAGGGGTTACACTAATATTATCTCCTCCAAGTTCAAGATTATTATTACCTTCAATATCCTTGCCTTCCTCAGAGCCACCACCATATGAAATTTCAACTTCAGGCTTCTTTGTAATTTTCAAGATAATTATTTTATTAAATTCAACGGAATCTTTAACATTTTGGTAGTTGAAAATCAACTTAATTTTGCCTTCCTTTTTAAAAGTTTGAAAAGCAAAAACAGCCCCGTTCTCATAAGATTCTCCAATCAACTTAATAAAAGCATCATTTTCATTGCTTTTGATATAAATCCAAGACTCATCTTTAAAAAAAAGATTGAACTTTGAATTAGTATTTACATTAATATCTACTTCTCTACTGCTAAAATCAAGCTCATATGAATCACCTTGACTTATAAAAGCTGGCTCAGGACAAACTTCAAAAACAACAAATAGCAAACTTATATAAATCAAACATTTTTTAATCATTTGGAAATTTCTAAAATCTTATCTATTAATTTTTCATTCTCCTTCTCAATATCAATGTTAAATAAATTTTCCTTTTTAATCCAAAGATCCTTGAAAAAATTCTCATCAAGAAATTTATTTTTAATCAACCCATCAACAACTAAATTTTTATTTAAATCTTCATTTAAAAAATCAGGCCTTGGAATAAAAAAATCATCCATATTCAGACATTCATTTAAATCAAAATAAAAATCTTCCATATCAACTAATTTAACCTTAGCGTCTAAATTGTCTTCAACAGACTTTTGAGATTTCTCTAACATTTGCATTGAATAGAAATAAGTAATACCGGAAACAATAAAAATTAAAAATATTAAAATTAAAAAATATTTTCTAAAACTAAACTTTCTATCTTGCACGTTAATTTCCTTAAATCTAACTTAATTATATATTAAACACCTTACTTTCACCATTATCAAGTGTAATGCCTATCAAATTTTCACCACCCTCAGAAACATACACATTATGAGTTATTACTAATAGTTGAATTTTTTTTCCTAATTCTTTTAAAAGTAAAGCAAGTTTTTTGCTATTCTCAAAATCAAGAGCTGCATCTATTTCATCAAGCATACAAAAACAAGCGGGAGAATAATAATAAAGTGCAAATAAAAAAGCCATACTAACCAAAGTACTCTCGCCCCCTGAAAGCATATTATTGTTTTTGACAAATTTGTTTGAAAAATTTATTCTAATCTCAACATTATCGGTATTTTCATTATAAAAAAGAATGGCGGTTCCTTTGAAAATTTTTTTAAAAAAGTAAGAAAAATTTTTATTAATCTCATCAAATGATTCTCTAAATTTTTTATAAATCTCATTTTTTATTTTTTTTTGAAGCTTTTGTAATGAATGTTTTGAAAGCTTTAAATCTTCTACTTGTAAACTTACTTTTTCAAAACGATCCTTAGTTTCATCAAATTCTTTATCAATATTGAAAAATACATAATCACCTAGATTGATTGCACTGATTTCTTTGTGCAATAGATCTCTGCTTGCAAGATCCTCTTCTAATTCAAATTTAGCAGACATTGCATTAGAAATGTTAAAACTTTCTATTTCGTCCTTAATACCTACATTAGAGTTCAAAAGAAATTCGTACTCTGTCTGTTTTTTTATATATTCATAATAATTAGTTTTTTTGAAATCATTTAAAAAAACTAAAGAACTCAAATCTTTCTCCTTAGAAGGCTCATTGCTGAATTTTGAAGCACCAATAAGATTGCTTAATTTAAGTTGAACATCACTCTTTTCTAAATTTAAATTTTCAAGCTTTGAATACAAATCTTTAAGCTCTTCATCAAGACTATTCTTCGATTCAAATAAAAATTCCAAATTACCATCTATAAGTTTGATTTCGTCCAAATTTTTAAATTTAGAAAGCTCTATATACTCAAGCTCTCCTAATACATCATTTAATTGAAGGGTCTTTTCTTCGATTAATCTCTCAATATTTGTTATTTCTTTAGCAAAATTTGTTTTTAAAGCATTTTTTTCGAGCAAAAATTTTTTCAAATTAACATTTTGATCAAAAATAGGTTCAATTTTATCCTTCAATAAAGCCAAAAGATTCTCATCTTTACTTATGTATTTAACTAAATTTACCCTAATCTCTTTAATATATTTTATGCTCAATGATTCCTCAAAAAGCTTAAGGGAGTCTAATATATTCTCTTTTAATAAAACAAGCTCTTCTGATTTTGCACTCTTTAATACAGATAAAATTAAATCAACAAGTTCAAAAAAACTTTTAGTATATCTATTAATCTCGTCACTTAAAGAAAAAAATTCATTTTTCTTTTCTTTAAGCAAACCATTTAATTGATATAAATCACTATTTATAGAATTTTTTTTCTCCTCAGACTTAGATTTACTCTTGACAAACTTATCTTCCAAATTTATCTTTATCGTCTTTTCTTGCTCTAATTTTTGAATCTTAATCTCCAGTCCAAGAATTTTAGATTTCGTTAGCTCAAGACCCTTTTCTAATGCTTGAATATTATTAACAATATTTTTTTCTCTAAATGAATAAAATTCTAATTTTTCTTTAAAACTAGAAGACAAAAATTTACTCAAACCATCTAAATTTAATTTGCTTTTCAAAACATTAAGATCAAAATTAATATTGAAAAGCTTTTTTAATGTTATTGTTTTTTCTAAAGATTTTAATTTTTTACTTAAATCTTGATGTTTTTTTCTCAAAAGGTAAGCATTTTTTATGTTATCGTACTTTTGCCTTAAATTTTCTTGTAGAGTCAACAAAGATGATAAATTTTGATTAGATTGCTTAAAATTTTTCAGAGCCTCTTCTTCTTCAATTTTTAAAACATCTATTCCACTTGCTTGTTCAATTAAGGATTTGAGATTTACATTTCTCCCCAAAGAAATGTCTTCAACTTTACCTTGAGTTATAAACATATAAGGCGAGTTTTTAAACTGGAACCTATTCAAAAGTCTATTATAATCTTGAAAATTTAAAATTTTATTATTAAAATAATATTCGCTTGAACCGTCCTTATAAAGGCGCCTACGAATATAAAAATTCTCTCCAAATTCTACTAAAGTTGATTTTTTACCATTAATATTACTAAAAAAAAGAGTTATTTCTGCAAAATTTGATTTTCCTAATTTTGAAACAGAAATTAAATCAGAAATATCTTCAACCCTTAAAAATTTTAAATTATCTTCTCCCATACAAAAACGAACAGCATCAATAAGATTACTCTTCCCACATCCATTAGGACCCACAATAAAACTTAAATTTTCACCTATTTCTAACTCTTGCCTATTTAAAAAAGATTTAAACCCAAAGAGTATTATTTTTTTTAAAATCAAACCAACTCCCAATTAAAAACCAATTACTGATAAATCTATAATTTCATATTATAATAAATAAAAATATTTTTATGAAAAGGCACATTATGATTTGCGGAATAGATGAAGTTGGAAGGGGTTGTATTTTTGGACCTATTCTAAGCGCTGCTGTAGTTTTCAAAAAAAAACCTAACTTTGTAAAAGAATTGGATGATTCTAAAAAACTAAAAAAAGAAAAAAGAGAATACCTGTCCTCATTAATACTTGAAAACTCATATTATGCATTCGCTGAGATTTCAAATATAACAATAGAAAAAATAAATATTCACAACGCATCTCTTCTTGCAATGCAAACTGCATACGAAAACCTAAAATTAAATTGCGACTTAGTATTTGTAGATGGCAAATTCGTCCCAAAAATAACAGCAAAAACTGTTAAAGCAATAATTAAAGGGGATTCAATAATAGACGAAATAAAAGCTGCTTCAATTATTGCTAAAGTCAAAAGAGATAAACTGATGGATGAATACGATAAAATTTATCCACTATATTTACTCAAAAAAAATAAAGGATACCCCACAAAAGAACATAAAAATGCAATAAAGAAATATGGGGTTTTAAGCCTTCATCGAAAAAATTTTAAACTAATTTAAAAAAATAAAAATTAATAATCCTTCTTTTTAAATCGCCCGCCTGACAAATAAGATTTCTTCTGAAATCTAGAATCGTCTAATTTAGATCTCTCTCCATATTCCTCATACCCCTTATTATGCCTTGCAGAAGAACCGCTAGATCCTGTAGACACTTTCTGCTTAATAACCGCTATTGCCTTAAGCAAATTGGATTCAAACTCGCTTATATTTTCTTCATATACAAAAATAGAATGTCTTTCAAAATCTCCACTTGGACTTCTTTTGCTCTCCACAATATTTAAAAAATAATCCCCTTTTCTATTTTCCTTGACATTAAAAAAATAAGTTCTCTCAGACTCTGTAAACAGTTTCTCAGAGTATACTTCCCCTCTCTCTCCCATCAATTTCCTCCACACAAGTTTTTGTACTTGACTACATTTAAGTTAAATTAATTGTACTTATTTAAAAAAAAAATTGCTAGCCAAAAATAACATTGCAATAAAATCTTATTGACATAAATTGATTTTTTTTATATAAGTAAAGTATTGTTTTGCGTCCTTCGTATAATGGCTATTACCTTAGCCTTCCAAGCTAATGATGTCGGTTCGATTCCGATAGGACGCTTTAAATAATTATACAATTTCTAAATTTAGCAATGCTTTTTAGAAATTGCACTTAAAGACAATCAAAAGAATAAAATAAATGGAGATGGCGGGAATTGAACCCGCGTCCTAAAAACAATACTATAGGCTTCTACAAGCTTATCTAGTATTTTATTAAGCAATATGGTTTGGAAATACTAGCAAACCGCCAAATTGCTCTCAAGTATAAAAGTCCCTAAAAATCAACTTGAAAATATTTTTAAGCAAGCTTTGATGTCGAAAAGAGTATAAGTGAATCTCAAAGCCAAATTCAACAAAACTCTCTGCTAACTTAAGCAGCCATTACAAGGTTTGAGCTTGTAAAGTTATTATTTTTTGCATTTATTTTAGAAGTTTTAAGAGATTCCCTCTGCCTGCGACTTATAATATTAGCATTTTCAGTCAAATCCAAAACATCCCCCATGTACATCAATTTTATCATAGCTTCAAGCAAACAACAATACTACCCTATTTGCAAAAACTAAGCTAAAATTTTATAATAGTAAATCCAATATTACTACTAAAAGAGAATTTTATGTTTAATGAAATTTTATGGTTTGCCATGCTAATTACTACTTATTCATTTTTGATTATTATCTTCCTTTTTTTTAAAAAAAACGGATTATTTGCGTGGGTTGCAGTAGCAATTATTATATCAAACATTCAAGTTTTAAAACAAATTACAATATTCGGACTTAATGCTACATTGGGCAACATTATTTATGCATCATCATATATTGCAACAGATATTCTCTCAGAATTTTACGGAAAAAAAATTTCAAAAAAAGCAGTTTATATTGGGTTTATCAGCTTCATTGTCTTTGCAGTATTAACAAATGCCCAAATTCACTTTATGTCAAATAGAACTCAAGAAAATTTTAAAAGTTTAGAAAACATTTTTTCTTCAATACCGGCTTTACTATTAGCCTCTCTTGTTGCATACCTAGTATCCCAATTAAACGATGTATACCTATACCAATTCATTAAAAAAAAATTCCCCAAGTTCTTATTTTTTAGAACCAATGGATCTACGCTAATAAGTGGCTTAATAGATACAATAATTTTTGTAAGCATAGCAACCTATTTTAAAGTATTTCCAAAGCAGGCTTTTATAGATATAGTAATTTCCACATACATAATTAAAGGTTTAGCGGGAATTTTAGGAACACCTTTTATATATTTTGCAAAATATATAAAGCTTCAAAAATAAAAAAGTTTAACTTTATCTAAAATAATTAATTTGGTACAATTAAATGCTATGAATAAAGATTTGTTTGATTTAAACTTGTGGGCAGGAGTACTTCTTTTTACATATATAACGTTGGGAATTCTTTACCGATTTTTCGGAAAATCTGGCCTTTTTTGTTTCAATGCAATTGTTTCAACAATATCAAATATTATAATACTAAGAGATTTAAAAGCATTTGGAATGTCCTTAAATTTATCGGGTATTACTTTTTTATCGGCATTATTCTCTTTAAATTTAATGGTAGAAAAATATAACAAAAAAGAAGCAACAAATTCCGTAATATTAAGTCTTTTGCTAAACATAACTTTTACAATTATGATTAATTTTATGATAGTATTCAATCATAATATATTAGACACTTCAGATATTCATTTTAAAATGCTGTTCAATAACTTTACATACATTTTAACAATATTAATTGGAACGTATGTGTTTTTTCTATCCCAATATATAAACATCTTACTGTACAATTATTTTAAACAAATAAAAATAAAAGCTTTATGGATCATTCATCCTCTATCAAGGCTAATTTCTGGATATATTGCTAATTTACTAATTTCAATATCTATAAATACAATATTTAAATACTACCCCGAAACAAAAAATATTGAACTTACAAAAGGTTCTCTAATTATCACATTAGCAATAATTACAATCGATACCATTTTTTATCTATTTTTAAATTCTTGGAAAAAAATAAGAGAAGTTTAAAAATTAATAAGATTTTCAATAAGTTGATAATTTTTAACAACTTGTCTATAGTATTTTAATCTCAAATTTGATTTCTCAAATTCATTTAATAAGTAATCAATGCCACTTTTTCTTAAGCGAATCGATAAAGAATACATAACTATCGCAACAGCTACAGAAATATTATAACTTTGAGTAAATCCATACATGGGTATTTTCACATATAAATCGGCGGCTTCCAAAGCTTCTGCACTAAGCCCTGTTAGCTCTGTTCCAAAAAACACCGCCATTTTATTGTTAATTGGAAAATTTTCAAGATTTATTGACTGTTCATTCAAGGATGTGGCCACTATGCTATATCCATCAGATTTTAACTTATCAATTGCAAACTTAGTATCTTTATACTTATTTACATTTGTCCATTGCGAAGATCCTAAAGTAACTTCTGGATTTAAAGTGTACTTATTCTTTTTTTCAATAACATGAATATCACTAAGTCCTAAAATTTCACCTGTTCTAATAGTAGCACTTGCGTTTTGAGAATGAAAAATATCTTCAAGCACAAATGTTAAATAATTGGTGCGACGATTTAATACTTCCTCAATCTTAGCTTTTTTTTCATCCGTAATAAATTCAGACAAAATGCCTATTCTTTTTAATACATCGTCATTCATAATAAAAATCAAATTTTTAAAAACAGTAAAGCAATTCTACAATATATTTCAAATTACAAACTATTTTTTATATAATACAAAAATGGAAGTAAAAATTGAAGAATCTTGGAAAGAAGTTTTACACAATGAATTTAACAAAGAATACTTTAAAAAACTTGTAAAATTTATAAAACATGAATATAAAACAAAAAAAGGGAAAATATTTCCTCCTCCAAAACTTATATTTAATGCTTTTGATTCCTTACCATTTGAAGACATAAAAGTGGTAATCATTGGACAAGATCCATATCATGGCAAAAACCAAGCAAATGGACTTGCTTTTTCTGTAGATTCAGAAATAAAAATTCCGCCGTCTTTGCAAAACATATTCAAAGAAATAGAAAAAAGTTTAAAAATAAAAACCATCCCAAACGGAGATTTAAAAAGATGGGCGGTTCAAGGTGTATTCCTAATAAATACAATCTTAACGGTCGAAGAAGGTAAACCTTCTTCTCATAAAGCCATTGGATGGGAAATTTTCACAGATGAAGTAATAAAAATAATCTCTAAAAATTTGAAAAACATTGTATTCATGCTCTGGGGCAATTTCGCAAGAAGTAAAAAAAATCTCATTGATCCATCAAAGCATCTAATTCTTGAAACAAGCCATCCATCTCCATATTCAGCAAACAATGGATTTTTGGGATCAAACCATTTTAGCACTGCTTTACATTATTTAAAAAAACACAATAAAAATAAAATAAACTTTCAATAAAATCGATAAATTTAATAATAGTTATAATTTAAAATTATTTAACCTAAGGAAAAAACTCTCTAGGCAAATACTTTTTCATTAAATAGCACAACAGCAATCAATTTAAATTATTTTTCTTTCACATTTTTTTCTTCAATTTCATTAATATTAGTATCTGATTCATTATTCTCATTATCCCAAAAAGTTGAACTATTCTTATCTTCCGTCTTTATGTCATTTAGAAAACTGTTATCTGCTCTTCTGGTATTCATAAAAGATAACAAAATTACAAAGATAAAAAATAGCGCTATAAAAAATCCAGTAATTTTTACAGCAACGCTTGAAGACTTTGCCCCAAAAATAGAAGAACTACCGCCTCCAAAAACACCACCTATTCCATCACCCTGCTCATCTTGAATTAAAACTAAAAGGATAATAAAAATTGAAACAATAAAAAAAAATATAAAAACACAAAATCTAACTAGATCCAAAACAAACCTCTTTAACTAACAAACATTATTAATTATAGATAAAAAAGATTCTGCCTTCAAGGATGCTCCACCTATTAACGCACCATCAATATTGGGCTCATTCATAAGCTCTTTTACATTGCTTGAATTAACAGAGCCTCCATACTGAATTATAATATTATCTGAAGCTGACTTTGAATAAAGCTTCATAATCTCAAGCCTAATTGCCCTATGAACCTCTTCTGCTTCTTCTTTAGTTGCCGTTTTACCCGTTCCAATTGCCCAAACAGGCTCATAAGCTAAAATTATTCTTTTAATATCCGATTCAGAAACACCATCTAATCCCTTTTTAACCTGATTTAAAACAACATCTAAAGTTTTTCCAGAATCTCTCTCATCAAGAGTTTCTCCAACACAAAGAATTAAGTACTTGAAAGAATGCTTAAGTCCTGTAAGAATCTTTTTATTTATTATTTCATCTGTTTCTGCTAAATACAATCTACATTCAGAATGACCAAGTATAACATATTCTACTCCAAATTCTAAAAGCATTGAAGGCGAAATTTCGCTTGTCCTTGCTCCACTTTCCATATAAGACATGTTTTGAGCCCCAAGAAGAATATTACTGCCCTTAATACATTCTGAAACCTTAGACAACGCCGTAAATGGGGGAGCTATCATTATTACAAAATCATCTTTTAAGGCTTTAACTTCGGTTGCAATTTTTTTTGCAACAATAGAAGCTTCTGCACTTGTATAATTCATTTTCCAATTTCCCGCTAAAAACGTTTTTCTCACTTTACTTCTCCAAAACCTTAATACCTGGCAAAATCCTACCTTCAAGATATTCGAGTGATGCTCCACCACCTGTTGAAACATGAGTAATCTTGTCAGATAAATTAAATTTATTAACAGCTGCAACAGAATCTCCACCACCAACAACAGTTAAACCTGAGCAAGATGCTACCATTTCGGCAACCTTCGCAGTTCCTTTTGAAAACAAATCAAATTCAAACACACCAAGAGGGCCATTCCAAATTATAGTTTTGGCAGTTTTTACAACCTGTTCAATTTCTTTTAAAGTATTGCTTCCAACATCCATGCCAATCTTGTTTTCAGGAATATTAAAGGAATTAATATACTCAGGAGTAGAATTTTTATTAAAATCACTCGCTACAATGTGATCAAGTGGTAAAATTACTTTAACACCCAATTCTTTTGCTTTCTTTAAAAAAGAAGACGCTACATCAATATATTCGCCCTCTAAAAGAGATTTGCCTATAGAATATCCTTTAGAATGCAAAAAAGTATAAGCCATTCCACCACCAATCACAACTACATCTGACTTTGACAAAAGTGATTCCAGTACTGCAATCTTTGAAGAAACCTTAGACCCACCAATAATTGAAACAAATGGCTTTTCGGGATTTTTTAATACTCCTCCAAGAAATTTGTCTTCTTTTTCCATTAAAAATCCACCAACAGACGGCAAATAATCAGAAACCCCTACTGTTGAAGCATGAGCCCTATGAGCTGCACCAAAAGCATCATTTACAAAAACATCTCCATTCTCAGAAAGTTTTTTTGCAAAATTTTTATCGTTTTTTTCTTCTTCTGCATAAAACCTTACATTTTCAAGCAATACAATATCGCCATCCTTCATTTGCAAAGTATTATTTACAATTTCGCTTCCAATGCAATCAGAAAGCATCTTGACATCCTGATTTAAAAGCTCTGACAATCTATTAGCAACGGGTTTAAGAGAATATTTAAGATTTTTTTTGCCTTCTGGTCTACCTAAATGACTTACAAGTACAATTCTAGCGCCTCTTTCTTTTAAATACTCTATTGTAGGCAATGCGGACTTAATTCTAGTATCATCGCTAATGCTCCCCTCTTTTAGGGGAACATTAAAATCACATCTTACTAAAGCTCGCTTGCCCGCAAAGTTATTAAAGTCTTTTACTGTTTTTATTGACATTTTTTTACCTTACAAACATTTATACTTATTTTACCAATTTTTGAGCAAGATCAACTACTCTTGTAGAATATCCAAACTCATTATCATACCATGACAACACCTTTGCAAATCCATTTCCAAGAACCATTGTTTCTAAACCATCAACAATAGAAGAATGGGAATTGCCTTTTATATCTGAAGATACAATTGGATCTTCTGTATATCCCAAAATACCTTTAAGCTCAGGTGTTTCTGATGCCTTTTTAAGAACAGAATTAATCTCTTCTTTTGTAACATTTTTTTTCTTGAGTTGAACTGTAAGATCAACAATTGAACCTGTTGGCACAGGCACTCTCATTGAAGTCCCATTCAACTTTCCTTTAAGTTCAGGCAAAACAAGCCCAACTGCTTTTGCAGCACCAGTTGAAGTTGGAATAATAGAAAGCGCAGCAGCCCTTGCTCGTCTAAGATCAGAATGGGGAAGATCCAAAATTCTTTGATCATTAGTATAGGCATGAACAGTTGTCATAAGTCCTTGTTCAATTCCAAATGATTCATGAAGCACTTTTGCAAGAGGAGCTAAACAATTAGTTGTGCATGAAGCATTTGACACAGCTTTTAAATCAGAATTAATATCGTGATCATTTACACCAAGAACTATTGTTTTAATATCATCCTTAGCAGGAACTGTTAAAATAACTTTCTTAGCTCCAGCATGACTTACATGATCAAGATATCCTCCTTTATCACTAGTTGCTGATGAAAAAACACCTGTTGATTCAATTACAACATCAATTCCAAGCTTTCCCCAAGGAAGATTTTTTGGGTCTCTCTCAGCAATAATTTTTATTTCTCTTCCATCCACAACAATAGCGCCATCTCTTGACTCAATTTTTTTATTATATACTCCAAAGGTCGAATCATACTTTAAAAGATGTGCTAGGGTTTTAGGATCTGTCAAATCATTTATTGCAACAACATCAATTCCTCTTTCAAAAGCAATCTTAAAAACATTTCTACCAATACGACCAAAACCATTAATAGCCAATTTCATACAAAATCCTCCAATTTTTTGATTTTATTCTTACTAGAATTATTAAATCATAAACTAATAACAAGTGTCAAACTATCTTTTTACAAGCACAGTGGCTCCTTCTTGAATACAATCCTTTAAAAATGTAGAAGATTTTACGGTGCCTCTAGCAATATAATCGCCTATATCCTCAATTAAAATCTCTCCCAAAATATCTGATCTTTTGTAAACAATAAAACTAGAATCTTTAGCATCACTATTTAAAGCACCTTCTTTAAGAATCAAAAAAACATCACCCTTTACAACACCGTTTACTTGGCCAAGATTAATAAGGGCATCGTCATTTTTAATTTGAAGGATCTTTCCTTTTTTAGGCAAATAATCATGAAAATCTTTAGAAAGGGAATTTAAAGCATTGCTTAAATAATTAACACCCCCCACATTATAAGAGAAAGAACCAACCTTAATCCCCGTTTTCCCCGAAAAAACATTCGCTACCAAAGTAGCTGTATTTTTTAAAATATCTGCCTTAAAATCAAAAATTAAAAATAAATCCAAATTATTATTTCTTGAATAAGAAAATCCTTCGGAAAAATTATTAATAAGATAGTCTTTATTTTTATTGTAATCAAAATTATAATTAACTATTTCTATGTTTAAATTGCGCTCAAGCACCCTTTCAGCACATCTTAATATTAAATCGTTTGCTCCAAAAAACTTATTCTCACTTTGAGTAAAAATAGCTATTTTATAAACCATCCTGTCATCGTAAAGCTTATTAAAATCAGCAATGCTTTTATATCCGTATTTATAAAATAAAGACTTTCTAACATCAAAAGACACAACATCATAAAAATCCAAAACTCTAGAATCAGTAGAATTTCTTTGTTTTACTAAATAAAAAAGCTGCTCATAAGCCATAATATCTAAATTCATAAGCTTGTATATTTTTGAAAGTAAAAACCTAGCACTATCATTATCAGGCCAAATATCAACAGCATTTTTTACATTAAACAATGCTTTGTTTAAATTTAAAGATTTAAAAGCTTTAAGCCCCTCATTTTCATAATGTTTAGAAATTTTAACATTGGAATTATTTTTCGAAAAATTTCTAAAATTAGATACAAAAAAACTCTCTTCAAGAGCAATATTATAAAATTCTAAATCTTTTTTAAGATTTTTAGCTCGCTCCAAATTTAAAATAGCTTTTTCAACATCCCCAAATTTTAAGTAAGAATACCCCAACAAATAATAAAGCTCATCAGAATCTTTATTAACCAAAATAGCTTTTTGTAATGTTTCTATTGCATCCTCATATTTAAATTCATGCAAATAAACAATCGCAAGCAACCGATATGCATCAACAACTCCAAGATCTTTGTAAGAACTTTCAATTAACGCTAAATAATTTAAAGCATACTTTTCAGCAAGTCCCAAATTATTAATGTTAATATAAAATTCAGCTACTCTTTTATGAAAATCTGGAAAAGATAAAAAATTTACCCTAACTTTATTTATCAAATGTCTAATCTTATCATGCATTCCTAACCTTTGATAAATATCAATAAGATGTTCAAACGCACTATAATTATTTTGACTATAATCAAGAATAGATAAGTAATAATTAGCAGCAGCTATAAATAATCCATTTTTTTCAAAAATTGAAGCAAGTCCAACCAAAGCATCAATATTATTCCTCTGTTTAACTAAAACTTCAGAATAGATTTTTTTTGCTTGATCAATTTTATTATTTTTTAATAATATATTTGCATAAAGAATTTTATATTCGGTGTCTTCGTTAGACATTTTATAAGCTTTCTCTATGAAAAATTGTGCTTGAGTATATATCTTAAGAGAATAATAAATTGATGCAATAAATTTATAGGCTTCATAATAATTAGGATTAATTTTTATAGCCTCAATAAGCTCATCAATAGCATCATAATACCTTTTAGATAAATAATACTCATGAGCCTTTTGATAATGCCCCAATGCTGTAGTTTCACTGCCCAACAAAACACCAAAATTAAAAAGGAATAATATTAAAAATCGATTAAAATTCATAAACCTTCCTTCTCGGAAATCTTTATAACCTTAATATTTCTTTGATGCATATTTTTAATCGAAAAAACCAAATTGCTATATTCAACCTTTTCATTTTTCAAAGGAATCCTCCCAAAAAGATCATAAACGAAACCACCAAGAGTATCAAAGTCTCCATTTGGCAAATTTAAATTAAGCTTCTCATTCAAATCCTCTATTAAAATTCTCGCATCGCAAAGATAAGACCCATCATCAAGACGAACTATTTCATCAAGTTCATTGTCAAATTCATCCTGAATGTCACCTACTATCTCTTCAAGAATATCTTCAAGAGTTACAAGCCCTGAAACCCCACCATACTCATCAACTACAATTGCTATATGAACATGATTTTCTTGAAATTCTTTTAAAAGAGAATCAGTTTTTTTGCTTTCAGGGACAAACATCACCTTTCGCATAATATCTTTTAAATCTATTTCATAGAAATCTTTTTTACACATATGCAATAGTATGTCTCTTGCGCGAATTATTCCAACAATATTGTCAATAGTACCATGATACACAGGAAATCTTGAATGAGTGCTAGATGTTACAACCTTTAAAAGGTCGTCCTTGCTCTTAGCATAATCAACAAATATAACCCCTATCCTAGGAATCATAATCTCTTTTACAATGGTCTCTTTAAGGGAATTGAAATTTTTTATCAAAGAAGTTTCAATATTCGACTTATCTTCAAGATCATTTTTTGGGCTTCCTTTTTTCTTTTTTTTGTTTTTAAAATTAAAAAATCCCAACATCTAAAATACCCTTTTATTTTTTCTTAAGATATTTTCTTGAAGAATCAACATACCTTCCTTTTTAAAATCATTAGTTTCATGTTTATATCCCATTAAATGTAAAATCCCATGAATAGTGACACGCTGAAGTTCTTCATAAATTTCAACATTAAACTCTTGAGAACTAAACTTTAAATATTCAAAAGATATTATAAGATCTCCTTGTATTTTATAATTTATACCATCACCCAAATCTTCGTTAAGTTCATTATGTTCATTATAATTAAAAGAAAGAACATCGGTTGGCTCATTCTTGTTTCTAAATTTACTGTTCAATTTTTGTATATAAACATTATCACAAAGAATAACTGAAAGTTCAAAATCACTAATAGAAAGAGCATGCAAAACAGATAAAATAAAATCATAAAAAATACTAAGATGCTCAAACTTAATATTTTCTACTAATAAATTCAAATCGGATTTTGACAAATTAACTATACCTTAGAATAATACATATATAACTTACAAATATGCATCAATTGCTATAGCAATTAAATTATTTTATTTTGCAAACTAAAAACCAAAAAAATCCTTAATTATATTTTCAAAAGCATCTTCTTGTAAAAAGCCAACAGAAACCTTTGGCTTGCCATCAACAGGAATAAAAAGAATAGTTGGAAGACTTTGCACTCCAAGTGCAGAAGCAACATCTTGCTCTTTTTCTGTATCTACTTTGAAAAAATCAATAATGTTGTTGTATTTTTTAGAAAGCTTTTCAAAAATCGGAGAAAGCATTTTACATGGGCCACACCAATCAGCATAAAAATCAATTATTGCAGGCCTTTCGCCTTTAAAACTCCACTCCTTATTATTCTTATAATCAAAAACTTTATCAACAAAATCTTGTTTGGTTAAAGAAATAGCCATATATTTACATGCCCCCCTATCGACTTAAAATTATATCACAAATACAATATTAATAATAAGGAATTATAAGAAATGAATCTAATGTTAATAACTTTTAATGAATTTAAAACAGGAATTTCACTCAATGACACTAGAGCAGAACATTTGGTTAAAATCTTAAAATTAAAAGATAATGACAAATTTAAATTTGGCATTCTTGGAGAAAAAAATATTTACCATTGCGTTTACAAAAAAGATAAAAAACTATTTTTTAAGAAAATCTTTAAAATAGGAGAATCTAATAAACTTAAAAAATTAAATGTGCTAATTGGAATGATAAGGCCAATTGTTGCCAAGAGAATCATAAAAGAACTTGCTAGCATTGGAATATACGAAATAATTTTTTTTAACACTGAGCTTACTGAAAAATCATATTTAAATTCTAAAATCTTTAAAAACAATGATTACGAAAAACATTTAGTAGCCGGAGCAATGCAAGGGGGAGTAACACACTTACCAAAAATAAAAATTATGAAAAATTTAAAAGACAGTCTTCAATATATTAAACAAGAAAATTTTGAAATAAAAATATTGCTTGAAAAAAATAGCAAAAACAACTTAATTAATATAGAACAAATACACAATGCAACCATTATTGTGGGACCCGAGAGGGGGTTTACAGAAAAAGAAAAACAATTAATAACGCAATATAATTTTTCCTCTTACAGTATATCCCCAAACATTCTAAGAACAGAAACAGCCATAATCGCCGCATCTATCATTACTGCATCAAAACTAATTAATATTTGATTTTATGTTAAAAACTTTTTATCATTTTAAGTCAATTTATAACCGTTTGGTTAATAAGCTTATCATAAATATAAAGTTCAATCATAGAGCCTTTATAAGCTTCATAGGGCAATTTAATCAACCCTCCTTTTGACTTAAAGGAATAAATCAAAGAATTCTCACCGTCCAAACCTTTTAACCTAACGGATATATCAACATAAGATGGATGTTGCTTTAATTTATAAGTCAAAATTCCAAAAACAATATTATTGTCAACCTTAGGATTTGCAATAGTGATTAAAATTTTATCTGATTCATTTATTTTAGTTCCAGCTGGAATAGACTGAAAAACAATATTTCCAAAATCATCTGTATTCGCCAAATCAATATCAAAGCTAATACTATCACTTAAAAGAGAAGCAATCGCATCTTTATAATAAATTCCAATATAATTTTTAACATGTTTGTCCAAGCGATCTTTACCCTTACTAACTAAAAATTGAAGATCTGTTAAACTTGATATTTGACTACCTGGCAATGGATTTTGACGAATTATTATGCCCTTTGGCAATTCACTCTCAACTTCAAGAGGCTCAACAATATGGTAAAGTAATTTAGAATTATCAAAAGAATTGGCCTTTAAATTAATGATAACATCGTCAATGTTTTTGCCAATAAAACTATCAACTCTGTTTATTATAGCTCCTTTGCTAATGAAAATTATAACCTTATTGCCATTCCTTAAAACAGTTCCTGGTTTTGGACCCTGCTCTATCACTTTTCCTTTGTCAAGAGAGCTTGAAGAAAATTTAAATTCAATGTGCGGAATCAACTCTTTTCTCTGCAATTCAATAATAGCATCTTCAATAGTAAGAGAATAAAGATTTGGAACAACTACAATCTCCTTGTTTTCTAAAACCATAAAAAAAATCGCAAAAGAAACAATTAAGGACCCAAAAATAACTAAAAGTAATGCCTTGATTGTAGTTTTAGGCAAAATTGGCACTTCATTATTACAATTTTTGCCGCTCTGAATCAGATCTAGTTTATTTTTAAACAATTCCTCTTCATTAGAAAATTTATTTTCTAGATTGTCATTATTATTAAAACTAATATATCCCCCCTATTGAAGAAAACACTTGTCCTATTAATTGCCTACTCCCATTATAAAAAGATTTAAAATCCAAAACCTTTTTCCCGGGTCTTTGAACTTCTAAGAGCAAAAGAATCCCTTCTCCGGTATTAACAAATAATCCTCTTTCAGGATTAAAATCAACAATTTCTCCTACTTTTTTCTCTTTATATAAATCTATTTTTAAAAAATCAGATCTATGAAAAATAACGTCACCATAATCAAGCCTAGCTCTCACAAGTGGCCAAGGATTGCATGCATTAATCCTGTTTTTAATCTCAAATGCGCTTAGATTAAAATCTATAAATCCCGTTTCTTTTTTTAAAAAAGAACAAAAAGTAGCTTCACTCGATTTTTGAGGAATTCCTAAAAACCCCTTGCCAACTTTTTCCAAAGCTTCTAACACAAGGCTTGGACTAAGGCTTGAAACAAGCTTTAAAATATCATAACTTGTATCATAAGATCTTATTTCAAATTTTTTTTGAACTAAAATATTGCCACTATCCATTTCCAAGGCCATGCTCTGAATAGTAATACCGCTAACAGAGTCTCCATTTAAAATTGCAGATTGAATTGGAGAAACGCCTCTATACTTGGGCAAAAGAGAAGGATGAACATTAATACACCCATTCGGGAAAATATCCAAAAATTCTTTTTTAAATATTTTGCCATAAGAAAAAACCAACATTAAATCTGGATTTAAATCTCTAATTAAATTTAATGTATTGTCATCAAGAATCAAGGGATCAAAAACTTTAATATTTTTAGCAATAGCCTCCATCTTTATTACATTTTGACTTAACTTTTGTCCTCTGCCCTTAGGCTTATCGGGCAAAGTCAAAACCCCCACCACTTCATAATGCTTTACAATTTCCTTGAAAACTTCTAAAGCAATAGAAGAGGAGCTTACAAAAAATATTTTCATCTCGCCTTAAGACCTCTTTCTCTCATATAAGGCTTTAACAATTTATTTTTTATCCTTTCTTCGTAATAATCAATAAAAAGAACTCCATTCAAATGGTCTATTTCATGCTGAATAATTCTTGCCAAAAAATCAGAATTTTCTATAGTAAAAGATTTTCCATTCTCATCATAAAAATTTACCACAATAGCCTTAGGCCTCATTAAATCATAATAAACTCCCGGTATACTTAAACATCCTTCTTTGTAGGAATTAAGCTCATATGAAGTCTCTGTAATCAAAGGATTAATAAAAACCAAAGGCCTTGCCATTTTATTCTCTCTAACTACAAAAAGTGACAAATCAAGGCCTACCTGAGGAGCAGCAAGCCCAACTCCACCACTAATATCCATCAATTTTATCATCTTTTTTGCATAATCTCTAATTTTATCATCAATATTATCTATTTGTTTTGTCTTAACACGAAGCAAATCATTAGGATAAAATACCATTTCCATAAAACTCATCCCCCTTTCAAACAAAAAACGCTCATTTTATTTTTCCAAAAAGCTTCCATTCCTCATTTCCCAATAATGAAAAATAAATATTACCGATCCTGGACTTGGGAATAGCATAAAGCTTGTTTTCATCAATATCTTTAAAAACTAAAAATTCTTTAAGATCTGTATCAAAAAGAACAAGCTTTCTGTCTTTACCGTCAAACTTTAATCGCCAATCACCTTGTAACGTTTTATAAAAGAAGATCCTATCATTAATAGTATTAATTTCATAATTTTTTTGCTCTTTTAGAAAGCTTGTTGATTTTATAGACCCCATAACATAGTTCAAAAAATTCTTATCAAATTGAATACTACTCAAAGCGGTTCCTGCATAAGCTGCCTTTATTTGCTCATTTTTAGAATCTACAAAAAAAATAGTTGGACTTTTTTGTAGATTAATTTTATTAAAAATTTTATTATTCTTATCTATAACTAAAAAAATATTTTTTCTAGATACCGTGCGAACAATCTCATCATTTCTAAAAGAATTTAAAAAATCTTTTATTAGATTTTCTTTAATATCTCTGCCAACCAAAATTAAAACATTTTTATCCAATTCTTGAGCTTTTTTAATTGCAATCTCATAAGAACTCTCAAAAATAATATCTTCCGTTAAAGAAAACAAGTTTAAAAATCCCTGATTTAAAATCATTAAAAATGCAATTATAAATCTCATATTTTACTTGTAAGCTTTGCTAAAAATTCCAACTCCCCTTCATCATTAAAATGCTCTTTTAAAGTCAAAAATATACATTCATGATAATTATTGATATAGTTTAACTCATCTTCCGAGAGCATTTCTTTTACTATTAATTCTTTTTCAAAGGGAACAAGAGTTAAATTTTCAAACTCTAAAAAAGATCCAAAGTCATTTGTCAAAGCTTGCCTTACAAAAACTAAATTTTCAATCCTTATCCCATGACTAAATGTTCTATAAAGCCCAGGCTCAATCGAAACTACCTCAGATCCTTTAAAAGGATAATTAGAATTAGGACTAATAGAAGCTGGAAGTTCATGAACATTGAGAAAAAATCCAACACCATGTCCCGTGCCATGAATAAAATTTAACTCATTTTTTAAAAGCGGCAATCTACAAATTCCATCAAGAAAAGCCCCGGAAGATCCATATGGAAACTTTAAAGAGGCAAGACTAATGAAAGCCTTAAGAACCAAAGTATAGTCATGCTTTTCTTCACTAGAAGCATTTCCTATTAGAAAAACTCTTGTAACGTCTGTTGTACCAAGTCCAAAATACGAACCCCCAGAATCAATTAAAAGAAGGCCATTAGAATTTATTTTTTTGCCTCTTTTGGGCTTATAATGTGGAAGAGCACCATTTTCCTTGAAACCAACTATTGAATCAAAACTAGAGCTAAAAAAATCTTTATTTAATTTTCTAAAATGTAAAAGCATATCAGCAATGTCCATTTCATCTAATTCAGCCAATTCAGCCTTACTTAGACTTTTAAATTTAAGTAAAAATTTAATCAAGCCAATAGCATCAATAACATGGGCTTCTTTCATCTTAAGAAGTTCATAATTGGTTTTTACTACCTTAAGATTGCTTACAATACTTTCCCCCAAAATAACATTAGCCTCACCAAGAACTTTCAAAACCCTAACATTAGTATAAAATGAAACAAAAAATTTACCTTCATTCTTTATTTGATTCAAGAAGCAATAAAAATTACCGTAAGGCTCTATTTCAAAATTATCCATTTCAAGCGTTTCTTTAACACTTGAATCAAGTTTTTTCGTATCAATAAAAAGAACGTTTTTTCGGTCTTTATTCCTAGATATTAAAAGAAACGAATAAAACAATGCAGACTGCTTAACATCTGAACCTCTTAAATTCAATATCCAAGCAATTTCATCAAGAGCAGTAATAACATAAAAATCTGCTAAATTTTTTTCTAAAATTGGAAAAGTAGATTTGATTTTTTCAGCTCTTTTATTATTCTTTTCAGCATCAATCAATTCAACTATATTACTAAACTCAAGCTGAGGTCTAGATTCCCAAATTAAATCAATTAGATCTTGATTTAAAACCTCGACATGTGTATTTTTACATTTTTCAGACAACTCTTTATAAAACTTTATACTAATCTCGTCAGAGTAAATTCCAAGCCTTGATTCTTGAAGATTTGAATTTATATACGTAAAAATATCAGGTGATCCTTTTACTCCAAGCTTTATTAATTCAACTTCAGTACCCTTAAGCTCTTGATCGGCTTGTAAAAAATATCTACCATCCGTAAAAAGGGCAGCTTTGGACAATGTTACAATTACCATTCCAAAGCTACCAGAAAAGCCTGTAATAAACTCGCGAGTACTATACCTTTCATGAGAATATTCGCTAAAATGAGGATCATAACCTGCTACCAAATAAGCATCAACTCCATTTTCCCTCATGTGCTTTCTAAGCAAAGCTAATCTTTTATTAATATCCAAAAAAATCCCCTTTATAAACTCTACTAGTAGTAGTATACCAAATAATTATCAATTTAAAAATAAAAAATTATTTGATATAATTTAGCTTGAAATTAACTCCTAAAGGATAAAATATGAAAAATATTAAAGCAGTTGTCTCTGATCTTGATGGCACTCTTTTACTATCAAAAAGCTATATTGGAGCATTTACAGAACTTGTAATCAAAAAATTAACAAAAGAAAAAAAGAAATTCATAATAGCAACAGGAAGAAGTAAAAATGAAATCATCCAAATTACAAAAAAAATAGATCAACTGCAAGCTTCATTTTTCATTACATTAAACGGAGCAAAAGTCTACAACCAAGAATGGAAATTAATAAAAAGTCGCAATTTATCTCCTGAAGTAGTAAAGAAAATTTTAAATTTAAGAGATAAAAAGTTTAGTCACATACCTCATTTTTTACATAAAGCAGATCAATACGACGACCAATTAAATATTGATATCAAGACTAAAATTGCAATGGATAAATGCCAAAAATTAAAAAAAGAATCTAATATCTTAAGACATGAAATAGTCAGTCCAATCAGTAAAATTCAAGAAATTAAAGACTTTAGCGAGCTTGAAAATTTTGAAAATGTTGCAAAAATAGTATTAGCTGGCAAAGAAGAAAGCCTAATAGAATATGAAGTAATGATTTTAGAGAAATACAGAGGAGAAATAAATGCATACCTTTCTACTCCAAATTCACTAGAAATTGTAGATCATAAAGTTTCAAAAGGAAATGCATTAAAAGAAGTTCTTAAAACTATCAATATTGATTTAAGCGAAACCATAGCTTTTGGCGATGGATTTAATGATACTGATATGTTAAAAAATGTAAAAAAGGGATTAATAATGGGAAATGCAAATTATAGATTAAAAGAAATGCTATCTTACTTAGAAGTAATAGGAACAAATGATGAAGAAGCTGTTGCAAATTACATTAATGAGAATGTTTTAGAAGAACCTATTCAGGAGGAATAAATGGAGAAAGATTTAATAAAATATGCAGAACTTATAATTTTAAAGGGAATTAATTTACAAAAAAATCAGTGTGTTTTAATTCAAGGATCAATCGAAAATTACAATTTTTTAAGAATATTAGCAAAAAAAGCTTATGAACATGGGGCTAAATATGTCAAGCTAAATATTAAAGACATTGATATTTTAAAATCAAGATTAAAATTCTCAAAAGAAAAAAGCTTAGAATTTATTCCAAATGCCGAAAAGGCCTTTTTAGAAGAAATGGTTCAAGACAAATGGGCAAGAATAAGCGTCGATGATACAGAAAATTTTGAAGACTTAAAAGAAAGCATTGGTCAAAAAATGTCAATTTATCAAAAAGCCTTAAGTTTGGCAAGCAAAACTTTATCGCAAGCAATAATGAGTAACGAAATAGCTTGGTGTGTTGTTTGTTCACCAGGTCCAAAATGGGCTTCCAAAGTTTTAAATAAAAAAGAAGAAAATAAAACCTTAGAAGAATTTTTCAAAATACAAAAGAAAATATTGTTACTTGACAGTGAAAATCCAATAGAAAAATGGGAATCCCATGGAAAAAAACTTCACAAAAGATGTAACATATTAAATGAACTTAACCTAGAAAAAGTAATTTTTAAAAACGAAAAAACAAACTTAGAAGTATATCTGCTTGAAACTTCTCTATGGACAGGCGGAAGCGAAAAAATCAAAGGAACAGAAATAGAATTCAATGCCAACATGCCGACAGAAGAAGTTTTTACAACTCCAAACTATAAAAAAACAAAAGGAATTGTGTATGCCACTCGCCCTGTCATGGTGCTTGGAACACTAATATCTGGAATATGGTTAAAATTTGAAAATGGAAAAGTTGTTGACTTTGGATGTGATGATGAGAAACAAAAAGAAATATTAAAATCACACATCGAAACCGACATACAAGCAAAATATATAGGAGAAGTAGCACTAGTTGATAGCAGCTCCCCTATTTATCAAAGCAATCTTATTTTTTACAGCACATTATACGATGAGAATGCAAGCTGCCACATAGCGCTGGGAGCCGCATATCCATCTTGCTTAAGTAACGAAGAAGATTTAAAAACCGACACCGATAAACTAACTTACGGATGCAACGTTTCATTAATACACACAGATTTAATGATTGGAAGCGACGACTTAAATGTCATTGGAGTAGGAAAAAATGGAAAAGAATACACAATAATAAAAGCTGGCAAATTCACAATATAAAAGGAGGTTTAATAATGATAATGGCATTGCTTACCAATGATCTTTTTTTATCTTGCCTTATATCAGGAATTTCTGCTCAAGTTATTAAATATGGCGTCCAAACCGTAAAAACAAGAAAGTTAAAACTAACTCCAGTACATCTTTTAAAAAAAATTTTTCTAGAAACAGGAGGCATGCCAAGCAGTCATTCATCAACAGTTACTGCTCTTTCAACCTCAATTGCACTAACTGAAGGAATAGGTACAAATTTTATAATAGCTCTTGCCTTTGCCCTTATTACAATAAGAGATTCTTTCGGCGTAAGATATATGTCTGGGGTTCAGGCAGAATATTTGAATGCATTATCAGAAAAATTAAAAAAAGAAATAAAAATTGACACAACAAAAATAAAAGTAGTCAAAGGGCATAAAAAGAAAGAGGTTCTAACGGGCATAATAATAGGAATATTCTCTGCATATATTGTATGCTACTTATAGCATAGGAAAAAATAAATGGTGCGTTTTTTAAGTTTTTTATGTTTAATTACAACAATGCCACTTATTAATTCCTGCGATATCGCTCAATTTGGAGACTACAAGCCCTTATACTTTACAAATGAAGCTGATCTGAAAATTGCTAATGAATATATAAATTCACTAGGGTACAAAACAATCTCAGAATACACAACTAAAATTGACATTTTAGACTTTCCCGAAAATAAAAAAATCACAATAAATGAGACAAACAAACTTAACAATCTTGATCTAAGGAAAAATATATTTTTAAAAAAACTACCCAATCTTTTCAACATAGAAAATAAAAAACTTCTTTATGTTGAAAACAGGTTTAAAACTATAAATTTTAAAAAACTAAAAAAAGATCTCAATGTTAATGTTGACATGCATTCTCTTGACTACAAAACAAAAATCAATTTTATTTCAAGCATAATATTTCTAATCATAATAATTTTATTAATTTTTTTAGACCCAGCAAATTCTATATTTACTTTAATTTTTCTATTAATTTCATCCCTTACTTTTATAATAAGCAAAGAAATAATATATTTTTATCCATTTACAGTTCTCTCTTACTTGCTATTTTCAATAATCAATAATTTTAACAAAAATTACAATAAAATATATTTAAAAGAAATAAATTTTTTAACACTAATAACAAAGATAAAACGATTATTATTTTTGTTTATATTCACAACTATATATTTCATTACAATAATAACTTTTTTTACTACAAATATTGATCCCACTTTTATTGTATTTACTGCAATACCAGCCCTCTGCATTTTCTTAATTTTCAGCTGGATAAAAACAGAAAGCAATTTTAAAGATACATTCTTATTCCCGATCGAAATTAAAGAGAAAAAAAAAGCTTTAAAATCAAAAATAGCAATACATCTACTACTATTTACACTCTCATTAATACCATTCGCTTATTCAAACCATATGCTAAATTCTTATAACAACATCAACTACCTTTACAGTAAAAAACTAAATTATTTTGATTATTTAAATCCTAATAATATTTATATAATGCTGGGATATAACAAAGACATGCCCAACATTGTAGGGTACCTATCCCATATTCTTTATCAAAACGAATTGAAATACAATGTTACTGCTAAATATGGGGAAATTACTAAAAATATAAAAGAAAATTACTTTGAAATCAAAAACAATAAGATAGAAATTAATCCTAAAACCGTTTACGAAGTAGACAAATCATTTATTGATGAAGCTCTTAAAAAAGATCTTGCTAGTCTGTTTTTAAAAAATAAAAACCCAATCTTAATATATAAAGAAAACAAAAATAATATCAACATAGATAAAAAAAATTACAAAATACTCTTCTTATTCTCATTACCTTTCTTTATATTGCTATTCCTATTTAAAGCAATAAGATTTACAATTCTTTTAAACATAAATGAAAAAACCTATAGAAAATATATTCAAGGATAAATAACTAATGCTAGACTTAGAAAAAGTAAAAACAATTTATAAAAAATATAATAAATATGAAGTGAGCATTGACGAGATTCAAATACCCGAGTATGCACTAATACCCCTTGAAATAGAAAATTCAAAATCTGTAACATACATAATTGAAAAACAAAAAATAGAAGAAAATCAAATTTTATCGAAAAATTCAAACATAGAACTGTACACATACTCTCCAATATCTGGAATAGTAGAAAAAATATACACAGCCAAATTTCCAGATGGGAAAGAATTAAAATCAGCACTAATCAAATTTCAAGGAAAAATAAAAACCGAAAAAATCCCAATTGAAGATGAAATCTCAAGAGAAAAAACCCTGGAAAAATTAATTCAACTAGGAATCCCTTGGTTTAACGAAAGTTCTTTATTTCAATTCATAAACAAATGTAAAAAAATAGACAAAATGATTTTATTAACAAACGGAAAAGATGCATTTACAAATATTTCAGAAGCGCTGATGTCAGAAAAATTAGAAGAAATTCTTTCAGGATTCCAAATAATCGACAAAATATTTAAATTCAAAGAAATAACAATAATATCAAACAAAGACAAATTGAAAAAAGAATTGGAAAAATTGAGTATTTTTAAAAACAGAAAAATACAAATTAAATCCTTAGAAAATGCATATCCTTATACAAATCACGAAATGATAATGCACTTTTTATACAACAAAAACGCAAAAGATGATATAAATCCTCACAATAATATTTTATTAGTAAATATTGAAGATCTATACAACACAAATCTTGCTATAAAGAATAACAATCCTTATAAGGAAAAATTTATAGCCATAAATGGTAATAAAAAAATAAAAAGCAGAATACTGAAAGTAAAAATTGGAACTTCTTTCAGTCAAATAATAAATGAAAAAATTGATACAAAAAAATATGAAATTTTTTTAAACAACCCAGCCAACCAAATAAAAATTAAAACATTAAACATACCAATAACAAGAGATATTTATAGCATCACCATATTAAAGAAAAAGTCAATATATGACAAAATTAGAGCATTGTTTATACCTAGTTTTTCGCCATTGCAAATGGAAAATATTATTTTTTCATACTTAAAGAATAAAAAAATAAATGATAGCAACAAATTAAAAATATTTAAATATACAGACAAAGAAGCAGAAGAAGAAATACATAAAGTTCAAAAAGAAATTAAAGGTAAAATTCTAAATGAAAATCTAATAAATGGGGTAATATACACTGAAAACAACTTAAAAGATATATACTTTACTATCATACTAGCATTATTGCCCAGCTTAATATTTGCTTTCCTAAACAATACAAAATTCATGACAGACACTTTGCTGTTAATATTTATTAGCATAGCAATCTATATACCAATAATGCTAAAAATTAATTACAAATGCTTGTCTTTTTTTGTTTACAATGCCTTAATGATAAGCATTATATTGCCTTTAAATTTAGAAATTATGCTAAAAATAATCTCCTTATTATTTACTTTTTTAGTATTCTTTTACTTCTTCAGGCTATCAGCATTTTTAGCAAATCCTATATTAATTTCTTTTATGTTTTTTGTATTAAATTTTCCAGTAAGTTTTAAGCAAGCCTATCAAGAAGGATTTAAAAACTCAATATCAATAATTCCAACTTGGAACGAAATAATTAAAACAAATCCAAACATAAAAAATTTAAAAAGTTTGAATACCTTCACAAGATATGAAAACAAAAAAATAGATGCAATTGAAAATTTTGTAAATAAAAACATTTTTTCCGTTTTCAACATAATTGTCACAAGATTTCATATTGAAAGTCTTGTGGGAGTTAATAATGAAAAAAAAATATCTCCAATCTTGCTTTATTTTGGACTCTTATTAATAGTTGGCAAATATATAATTAATAAATTAATACCATTGTCATTTTATATAAGCTTAATGATAATCTCATACATAACACATAATATAGGACTACTAAACTACATCAGCTCAGATATGCTAACATTGCTTATTTCTCCAATACCAATGCTCTTAATATTTACAATGGCAACAGAAATTCAAATAACACCTCACTTCAAATTTGAGCAAATACTCTACGGATCGCTATTGGCATTTATATACTTTTCAACATTAAGCTATATTCCTTTTGAAACTTTATCGGTCATAATATCTATTTTTATCTTACAAGCAAGCTCAAACTTAATAAAAAAATATAGTCTAACCTTAAAAATTAAAAAAATAATACATTTTTTGAAAACAAATAAAGAAAAAGCACTCAAAACTCCTCTTGAGAATGAAAAGGATATAATAAAATTATGACTAATAATTTAATTGCGTGCTTGATTATTAACAACTTGACTTTAATACACTTTATTGGATTTGAGGACATAAAAATCAAAAACAATGCAATCTTAATAAAAAAATACATCATAATAACAACTACCTCTTTATTAATATATTCAACATCATTTTATCTTTATAAACTGCTTGCAAAGAACAATTTATTGTTCTTAATGCCAATTTTTTATGTAATTTTAATTTACCTGTTGATATTATCATTTAAAGTATTAAATGATATATTTATTGCTTACAACAAAAAATCAAATTATTCAAACGATTTTATGCTTTCAAATAGCAGCTTAATTGCAATAACATTTTTTGCACTTGATAAGAACAACGGATTTTTTGAAGGATTAGAAATACTTATTCTGTCTGCACTTGGCATACTAATAGCTTTAATCTCAATAACATCAATAAAAAAAAACTTTGATAAAAAACCTAAAATCAAAATATTAGAAAACGAACCAATATATTTTTTTATAATGTTTATTTTATCTTTAATTCCAAATATAATTATATTAATAAACAATCAATAATAGTGAGAAATAAAAATGAAAGAAAAAATAAATACATTGCTTAAACAAGCCGAAGACATTTGGAGGAAGCTTTGACAAAAAAGAAATTCAAGCTAAAATCGAAAAATATGAAAAAGAAATAAACCAAAAAAATTTTTGGAATGATCCTAAAAGAGCCCAAGAAGTTATTAAAGCTCAAAGCATCTTAAGAAACAAAATTGATCCGTGGGAAGAGCTAATAAACAAAATCAAAGACCTAAACGATCTGTGCGAAATTATTGAAAATGAAAAAGATACTAGCAGCTTGGAAATCGAATTTAATGTACTTGAAAAACAGTACAAAGATTTGCTCACAATATCTTACTTTAAAGAAGAGCTTGATGCAAATGGTGCTTTTTTAACTATTCATTCTGGTGCTGGAGGCACTGAAGCGTGTGACTGGGTTGCAATGCTTTACAGAATGTATTCAAGATATGCTGAGAGAAAAAAATACAAAACAGAACTTATTGATTTGCTTGAAGCAGAAGGTGGAATCAAATCTGTTACAATAGAAATCAAAGGTGAGTATGCTTATGGACTGTTAAAAAGTGAAGTTGGAATACATCGTCTTGTAAGAATTTCTCCGTTTGATGCTGCTAAAAAACGACATACCTCCTTTGCATCAGTATTTGTTGACCCTGTTATTGATGAAAAAATAGAAATAATAATCAAACCGGAAGACATAAGAATTGATACATACAGAGCATCAGGAGCCGGGGGACAACACGTCAACAAAACATCCTCTGCTGTAAGAATAACTCACATTAAAACAGGAATAGTAACTCAATCTCAAAGCGACCGAAGTCAGCACAAAAACAAAGACATGGCAATGAAAGTTTTAAAATCAAGGCTTTACGAATACTATAAGAGTAAAGAAGACGAAAAAAACAAATCCAAACAAGACACAAAAAAAGAAATTTCTTGGGGCAACCAAATAAGATCTTACGTATTTCAACCTTACAATTTGGTAAAAGATCACAGAACAAAATTTGAAAATTCAAACACCACTTCGGTTATGGACGGCAATATAGATAATTTCATAGAAGAGTATTTAAAATGGAAAAGCTTAAACTAACGCTAGTAATACCGTTACTAATATTTACAATACAAAAAATAAATTCTCAAAGTAATATCAAGTACAACTTTTCCTATATTATTAATACAAAAACAGAAAATATTGACCTTAAAAAAGGAATTGAAAAACAATTGGACAAAGTCTACGACAAAATAACAGAACATACTGTAAACAATAATGATAAGAATATCATTGAAGATATTTACATAAATCAAGATATAATAAAAACAGAACTTGAAATTAGTAAATTAAAAAAAGAAATGGATAAAAAAAAACTTCAAAATATAATAACCGCAAAAGAAACGCATAGCACCAAAACCAAAATTGATGAGCTTAAAAAAGATATTCAAAATATTAACAGCAAGCAAAAAAAATTTTCAGAATATTTTAACAATTTAAACAAACTAAAAGTAAAATATAAAAAAATCGAAGAACAAATAAACATCTCAAATTTAAATAAAGAATTTTTCATAAGAGAAGAATTATTTTTCATTAGCTATATTGATCTGAAAAAAATAGAAAATTATTATTTGCTAGAAATTAGCAACATTACTCCTGAGAAAATTGAAACTGAAAAAGCAGTATTTAAAACATCATCTTCTATTAATGAAATTGCAGATAAAATAACAAAACATAGTTTCAAAGAAATATTAGGTAGAGAATTTTTAAAAATCAATATTAACGTAAAAAACAACCCAGATGCAAAAATCTATATAAATGAAAAATTTGTTTCAAAAGGAATCTATTACGATAATATTTTTGACATTTCTAAAATCCCAAACAAAGAAATTGAAATACAAATCACAAGTACAAACTTTGAAAATTACTCTACTAAAAGAACGGTGAAAAATGCAGATTCAATAATATTAAATATTGACTTAAAAAGAACAATCTCTAAAAAAGTAGCAATTACAAGCAATGTAAAATCTAAAGTTTTTAGAAAAGGTATATTTATAGGAGAAACCCCAATTGAAATTGAAAAACCAGAAAATCAAGACATCATTTTGCTTAAATCTAGCGGATATAAAGATAGATTTAAGTTAATAAATAAAGAAGAAGATCAAGTAGAAATAGAAATGATAAAAACCAGCAAAAATAGACTTATCAATACAAGGGATAAGTTTTATGTTAATCTGGCTGTTTTTACATTAAGCACAATAGGAACCATTTTTGCAGGAACATTGCTCAACAATGCAGAAGCACTTTATAAAATAACTGGCAATCACTTTATAAACAAAAAATTACCAGCTGAAGATGTTTATATGGCAAAAGCAGAACAAATAACTGCAACATTCCTATTTGGAGCAGGCATTACTTTAACTATTGGCAGTTTTATTTCATTAATAACTCATTTAGTAGAATATATTAAAGAAGCAAATCTGGGAGAATAGATTTAACAATCAATATACTAGGAGAACAAACTTTTGGGCATTTTAGAAAAAATAAAAAATTTATTTAAAAGTAACCAACAAGAAAACATTATTGAAAACTTAGAAGACATTCTATTAGAATCAGACATTAATAATGAAATTGTAATAGAAATAATAAACAAATTAACAAAAGAAAAAAATAAAAACGAAAAAATTATTATTGAAAAACTAAAAGAACTTTTAAGCAATTATATTAACACAAAAAAATTTACTCTAGAAAACAATAAATTAAACATTTTGTTAATAGTTGGCATAAACGGAATTGGAAAAACATCAAGCATAGCAAAACTTGCAAATAAATTAAAAAATGAAGGTAAAAATATATTAATATCGGCTGCCGATACATTCAGAGCAGCCGCAATTGAACAAATGAAAATTTATGGTGAACAAATCGGAATCAGAATAATATCTCAAAACCAAGGAAGCGATCCATCAGCTGTAATATTCGACAGCATCTCAAGCGCTAAGCTTAAAAATTACGACGCATTAATTATTGACACAGCTGGAAGATTGCAAAATAAAGAAAATTTAATAAAAGAGCTTCAAAAAATAAACAATGTAATATTAAAGCAAATAAAAAACACCAACATAAATTATCAAAAAATACTTGTAATCGATTCTACTATTGGAAAAAATACAAACAGTCAAGCAGAAATTTTTAATAACGCAATAGAAATAGACGGAATAATAATCACGAAACTTGATTCATCCTCCAGAGCAGGTGCACTAATAAATATTTCAAAAATTCTTGAAAAGCCCATATACTTTACTACATTTGGAGAAAAACTAGAAGACATTAAAGAATTTGATATCAATGAATATCTTAATAAATTGCTATGAAAAAAAAACAATTAATACTTCTTCTATTTATACCACAAATTATTTATGCAAAAAGCTACTTTGCATCTGATGCATTTTTCAATAAATACCAAAAATTAAACGAAAAGCCAAAAACAGGGTTTTACATTGAGTACCATTCTATTGATGATACCGAGAAACTTTACTTATATAAAGACGCTGATTTAATAAAATACAAAACAATTCAAATCATAGAAAACACAATAAAAATCACATATTATGATACAAAAGATATAAAAAGAAAAGAAGAAGTTTACGACAATCTATATAACAAAATACAAGAAATTGAATATGACAACAAGGGAAAAATTCTTGAAACAGCAAATTACTTTTATGAAAACGGTAACTTAATATCCAAAAATTTAAAAACAATAAACCAAAAACCAAAATTAATATACTATTCTAAAGACGAAAATGGTAAATTACTAAAAATAACAGGATCAAATTTTCAAATTTGGAACTATGGAATTAATGGCGACATAAAATCTACATATTTTGACATCAAAAAATCAACAACAAAAGTGATAAAATATGATGATAAAAAAAGAAATTCAAACAGTACAATAATTGTTAATAATAAAATAAAATCTAAAGAAAAAAACCAATATCTAGATGAACAAAAAACAGTAAATACCTTTGAAGAAGAAAATACAAAAATCATATCTACCTATCAAAGAAACAATCTGATTAAAGAAGAAACATATAAAAATAATGAACTTATAAAAACAAATGATTTTCAATACAACTCATCTGATATGATAATTTTTCAAAACACTAAAGAAAAGGATAAAGACCAATACACCAATACCAAAATTGAATACGAATATAACCAAGACAATCAATTAAAAAGCAAAAAAATTTATGAAAACGATACAATTTATCTAAAAACCGAATACCACAATGATAATGAATATGAAGAAGAAATTTACTACAATAAAACCCCCGCTCTTAGAATAAAACACAAAAATGGAAAAGTTATCGAAGAAAAACCAATAGGAACAAATTAAATGAATATAAGAAATTTTTTGCTTAAAAAATTAATACTAGAAGAAAAAAATAGCCTAGCCCTCACAATTGTAATAATATTAAGCATCGCCTTAGGTGAAATAATAATAATCCTAACAATATCAATCATGAATGGTTTTCAAAATGATTTTTTCCTTAGCATTACAAATGTAGAAAGTGGAAATTTAAAAATAGAAAATGAACTTACTCAAGAAGAAATTAAAGAAATTAAAAAGATTGAAGGAATAAGACATATAAATAAAATATACGAAACACAAGGCATTGGAATTCAAAATTATTATTATCCAACCATTTTAAATATCATTGCAGTTGATATTAAAGATCTCAAAAAAGATCAAAATTTTATTTCATTTACAGGACTTGAAAAAGCTGAACTGGATCTTAAAGACAATGAGATCATTATTGGAAATGTGCTCTCCTATAATTTCAACTTATTTGAAAATGATACCCTAGAATTAATAATCACCGATGAAATAAAAAACCTTATATCATTAGGAAATGATATAAAAAAATTTGAAATAAAATCAATTTTCAAAAGTAATTATGCAAAAATAAATGAAACTTTAATTTTCATGAATATAGACTATTTTATTAAAAATAAAATTTTACATAATTCTAGCATTAATTACCAAGTAAAAACAAAAAATTTAAATCCAAGTAAAAAATTAATTGAAAAGATCAAAGCTATTAATCCAAAATTAAAAGTAAAAACTTGGAATGAATACAATAAAGAATTTTATAAGGCATTAAAAATAGAACGAAATACAATGTTAATTATTTTAGCAAGCATTTTCATTGTTATTGCCGTTAATGCATATTATCTGCAAAAAAGAATAATAATAAATAAAAATAAAGCTATTTTAATATTATTAGCTATGGGACTTAGAATAAAAAAGATAAAGCAAATTTTTTTTATTCATTCAGTAATAATCTGCACTGTGGGAGGGCTTCTTGGATTAATACTAGGAATTTCAATTTCCCTAAATATAAATGAAATTTTAAAAATAATTGACAATCTGGTAAACACTTTAATAAATTTTTTAAATCAAATATTGGCCTTAAAAATAGATGGCATTAAAATACAAATAATAAAAAATACAATTACTCCTAAATTATTTTTAAGCGATTTAGCATTTACTTTCTGCTTTGCATGCTTTTCCACAATATATTCAAGCATGAAAGCAACAAAAAAAATTGGAAATCAAAAAAACATTGAAACTATAAATGGATCGTAAAATGGAAAATATATTAATTATAAAAAATCTTTGCAAAGCATACAAAAAAAATAAAACAAAAATTCAAGTAATAGAAAATTTAAACTTAACTGTAACAAAAGGCGAATTTATTTCAATTCAAGGAAAAAGTGGTTGTGGGAAATCAACTCTTTTTAATATGATTTCGGGAATTGATAAAATAGATTCTGGAAAAATAATATCGTGTGGAATATCTTTGAAAAATGCAAATGAAAAAACATTAAGTTTATATAAAAACAGACAAATAGGTTTAGTATTTCAAAACTATAATTTAATAAATGAGTTTAATGTAATTGAAAATATAATTTTACCCAAAATTATCTCGGGCCAAGAAACAAAAGAAACAATAAATAAAAAAGCTCTAGATCTAATGAAAATACTAAACATAGAAAACAGAGCAAAACATTACCCTTCAGAACTCTCAGGGGGCGAATCACAAAGGGTTGCTATTGCTAGAGCGTTAATCAATGAACCTAATATAATCTTGTGTGATGAACCTACGGGGAATTTAGACTTAAGCACAGCTAAAACTGTAGAAAATCTACTTATAAATACAGCAAAAAATTTTAAAAAAACCTTAATACTAGTTAGTCATAACCCTCAATTTGCAAACAAAGCAGATTCAAAATATGAATTTAAAGATAGGACATTAAAAAAACTATGATGCTTCTAAAGCTAACAGAAATTACAAAAATTGCTTACATAATTTTTAAAAATTCAACAAATAAAATAGCCTTAATAGGTTCTGGAATATCATTAAGTTTAGTAATGATTCCATTAATTATTGTCTACTATATGTCTAGCAATATTATGACTTCTACTATTAATAAATATATTGAAAGTGAGGGATTTTCCATACAAATAGAATACAACGACACAAACAAAACTCATTCCCTAAAAGACAGGTTAAGCTCATTTAAAAAAAAATATAATTACAAAGATTTAAATTATTTTTTTGAGAAAAGAACTTACGGAATCATTGGAAATAATAAAAAACAAGGTGTATTAATAAGAGCAATAGAAAACGAATTCATATTGGAAAACAAATCAATAAAATTAATAAAAGGTACTAAAAATTTAAAAAAGGATTCCATACTCATTTCAAATCAAATAAAAAATAAACTTAATGTAAATCTCAATGAAAAAATTGACATTTTGATTCCAAATACAAAAAACAATAAAATAATGCCTAGAATAAAAAAGTTTAATATCTCAGGAATAATTGAAACCGGACTAAAAGATATTGATAACAATTTAGTGTTAATTTCTTTTGAAAATGAAAATTTAATGTCAAAAAAGTTTTCAAAAAGCATAATTGGACTTAAAACAAATTCCAATTCCATAAAAACCAATGAACTCTTGAAACAGAATTTAGAAACTGAATTTCAAGAATTCCAAACAAAAACATTCTATGAACTTTACTTAAATAAATATAATAATCTAGATATAAGTAAAAAACTTTTAATATTCATTATGGCTTTAATTATAATATTTGCAAGCATCAATATATCTTCGTCCCTTTCAATGCTTATTTTTGAAAATAAAAAGAAAATTGCAATACTAAAATCAATTGGAATGAATAATTTAAACATAAAAATAATATTTCTTTTGATATCGCTCACATTAAGCACCACCTTTTGTGGGATTGGAATAATAATTGGGAATTATTTAACACTTAAAATATCTTATTTAATAAACTTTGTTGATAATGTTTTAAACTTTTTTTTAAAAATATTTGGAGAAGAAAATTCTGAAATATTAAACTCAGAATATTACGTATCTGAATTTCAAATAAATTTAAGCCTGAGCTTTAATTTAACACTTCTTGGCTTATATATGCTAATAACCATTTTAACCACACTGATTCCGCTTAGCATTATCTCAAATTTAAAAGAAAAAGAAATTTTAAGATAATTTAAAGCGCTACTTAATCACAACATTATAAATTTTAATAGATGAAAAATCCTTTTCAATTGTAGGATAAATCTCACTTGGAAAAATTGTACTAATTGTGAAGCTCTGTTTAGATTTAGATTTTAAAAAAGAATTTGCAGAAGAAATTAATTTGCGTCTCAAAGACCTAATGATTCTACCTTCCTTATCAATATAACTAATTTCAATCTCTAAATTTTTAATAACATCCTTTGAAGAATTGAAAACTTCTATCACAGTATTTGCTTTACAAATCCCAAAAGACTCTTTAAAATAACTTCCAATATATTTAAATTTTAATATAAAAGAATCTGAGTCAAGATTTACACCAATTTTATCATCAACATTCTCAAAAAAATCAATCTCAATAATATCTAATACTATTTTTTTAGGATTAAAATCAATAGCTCTTGGTATACTTGATATAACATCAATTGGAATGTAAACATTTTTACCCCATTTTGCAGAAAAATCACTTTCTTTGTCAAAAACCTGATTAAACACAGATTTACCAAGATCATCGTAAACTGTAACTCTGTAAGAAATCTTTTTAACAGGATTCGTTGTTGAGACAATCCCCGCTTTAAGTTGATACAAATGCGCATCTTCAAACACTAAAACTTTAGCATCCTCTATTTCTATGTAATATAAGCCTTTAGAGTGTGAAATAAGATTAGCAGCTTCAACTACTAAATCCGTAGCCATAGTAATAGGGGGAAGACCCTGTAATGCAAAAGAAGGGGTAAATTTTTCTTTTAAAGCCATTTTACCGCTCCCATTTACATTAATGAAACTCTGAAAAGATCTGTAAGTGATAAAAGAAATAAAAAATATCAAGATAGAACTCAAAGTTAATATTAATATTCTGTTCTTGGATTTTTTAAATTCATAGTAGTTAATTAAATCCAAATCGTTTCTTATTCCAAATTCTTTTGCCTGCAAACTTACATGGATCATTTTTTTTTTAGATTCTTTAGTATTTACCCTATCAGTAATCTCTTTAAAAAGAGAAAAAAATAAACTAAACATTGATTTATCGTGAAGAGAATAAAAATAGATAGATTCAAGCTCTCTAAAAGCAACATCTACCCTACCCATATCAACAAATCTTTTAACTCTTGTATAAGATCTTTTAAAATGAAGCTCCATATTTTCAATATCATTATCAGAAATACCTGATATTTCAATAATATTTTTAATACTCTTTTTGCTTAAAATTTTATTTCTATGCTTCTTAAGTTTTGATAAATAAATCTTAATTCTATCTTCAGATGTTTTACTCATTATCTTCTAATTCATCAACTTTTTTTAAAAGCCAATAAGCAATATTTCTGGCAGTAGTCTTTGTAATAGAAATTCCTATAAAAGAATTGATTAGTACTATTTTGCCCTCTTCTCCACGTTTTAATTCTTTTGAAGCCTCTTCTAAAACACCTTCTTTAGTTTTGGTGTAAGCAATCTCTTCAGAAATCTCTGTAGATTCGAAAACAAGATCACAAAAAATCTCCCCTGTGCTAGTTACATTCCCATAAATATTATTAACAGGAACCAATTTATAATCTTCAACTTTTTCAAATCTATAAATTACTTCTTTCATATAAACGAGTATATCATAATCAAAAAACATAACCAATAAACAAAATTGATACAAAAAAATAACTTCCAATTTAAAAAATAATTATTAATTAATCATTATTTTAAACTTTTTTGTGAAATATAAAATAATGCTATAATGATTAAAGCTAAAAATTAATACAAAGGAACTTGTAAGGATTATGGACTTCAAACAAATAAAAAGCAACGCTGAAAAGGTCAAGTTTTTAAGAAAAGATTTTCCTATTTTAAATAAAAAATTTAACAATAAGCATATAGTTTATTTTGACAATGCAGCAACCTCTCAAAAACCTAAAAAAGTAATTTATTCTAGCATAGAATATTATGAAAACTACAACGCAAATGTACATAGAAGCGGTCACAAATTTGCAATTCAATCTAGCATAACAATAGAAAAAATAAGAGAACTTGTAAAAAATTTCATTAATGCAGAATCTGCAAAAAATATAATATTTAACTCTGGCACTACAGATGGAATTAACACCATCGCAAACTCATTTTTTTACTCAAAATACTTTAAAAAAAAAGATGAAATTATTCTTACAACTCTTGAGCATAATAGTAATTTACTGCCATGGGCAAATCTTGCAAAATTAGCTAATCTAACAATTAAATTTGCTAAATTCAATGAAATGGGAATTATTACCCCTGAAGAAATTGAAAAACTTATTACGGAAAAAACAAAACTCATCAGTATTTCAGGAATAAATAATACTTTGGGGACCATTAACGATTTGGAATCTATTGGAAAAATAGCAAAAAAATATAATATAAGTCTTTTTGTAGATGCCGCACAAATGGCACCCCATATAAAAATAGATGTTAAAAAAATTGGCTGTGACTTTTTGGTATTTTCTGGACATAAAATGCTTGCTCCAACAGGAATAGGAATTTTATACATTTCAAATAAAATGGCTGAAAAGCTTCATAGCTCAAAATTGGGGGGAAACACTGTAGAAGAAATATTCATAGAAAATAAAAAAATTAAATTTAAATCATTCGATGCTCCTAATAAATTTGAATCAGGAACCCCAAATATTGCGGGAATTATTGGACTTAAAGAGGCAATAAAATATATTAATAATATTTCTATGGATTTTATTTTAGAACATGATCAGCAATTAATCGAATACGGGGTAAAAAAATTACAAGAGATTGATGAAGTCGAATTTTTACTAAATACAAATCTTAAAAGAAATTCAATAATATCATTTACGGTAAAAAATATTCACTCACACGATATTGAAACCTATCTAGATACAATGGGAATAGCAACTAGAGCTGGAAAAACTTGCTCCTATGTAGCATTTTTTCCAGAAAATTTAAATAAAAACCATCTTTTAAGAGTTAGCTTTTATTTTTACAATACACAAGAAGAAATTGATATTTTCATATTGGGGTTAAAAAAAGTAATAAAAGAGCTTTCATAAAAATCTTCATAATATTTTTTATTATTGATTTAATAAATCAAAGAAAATAAAATTAAATTATGCTCACTGAAGAAACTAAAAGAAAATTAATAAGGCTTAGTAAAGTAAATAATTACATAATACACAAAATAGAAACAAACCAAAATTTCAAACATCAATCTAAATGCGGGGATCAAATTTTATTCCAAATAATAGAAGCAAATAACGGAAAATTTAATTTCAAACATCATGCATCTGGATGCATGATTTTACTTGCAAGCGCTAACGCTTTAAACAAATTGTGCAATAATAAACTAAAACCCGAAATCCTAAACTTGGTACAAAAAGTAATAAGCAGCGATTTTACAAATCTAAACGAAATTGACGCAAGTTTAAAAATTTTTAACGCATTCACAAATACAAATAGAAAAGACTGTTTTTTATTGCCATATAAATCTTTAAAAGATAGTTTGGAAAACTACAAGCCTGTTAAGGAGAGCTATTAGATGAAAATCTATTCACACTCATCAATCGGATATGAAGGAGAGCTAATTGAGATTGAAATAGATATTAAAAAAGGAATTTCTGGAATTGATATTGTGGGGCTTGCTGGAAGCGAAATTAAAGAATCAAGAGAAAGAGTAAAATCAGCTATCAAAAATTCAAATTTTCATTTCCTCAAAGATAGAATATTAATAAATCTTGCACCAGCTGGAATTAAAAAGCTTGGAACAGCTTTTGACCTTTCGATTGCTATTAGCATTATTAAAATCCAAGAAAACAAAAATAATGAAAATTTAGAAATCTTAGTATTGGGAGAATTGCAATTAGATGGCAAAATAAGATCAATAAAAGCGGTTTTGCCAGCCATTGCTCTTGCCAAAGAAAAGGAAATAAAATTTGCAATAGTTCCCTTCGAAAATTTAGAAGAAGCTCGCCTAATAGATGGTTTAAATATTTGGGGTGTTAAAAATTTAAAAGAAACTATAAAAATAATAGAACAATTAAACGACAATATACTTCCCCCAAGAACAAATATTAAACCACAACCAACAATTGAACAAGATTATATTTTAGATTATGACTTTAAAAATATAAAAGGACAACAAAGAGCAAAAAGAGCAATTGAAATAGCAATTGCCGGGGGACATAACATTATGTTATTTGGTCCACCTGGAAGCGGGAAAACACTTAGCATTAAGTGCGCCCAATCTATTCTTCCTCCACTTACAAACAAAGAACTGATAGAAACAAATAGAATATGGTCAATATCAGGAAAATTAATAGACAGCAAAATAATAAAACAAAGACCTTTTAGAAATCCTCACCATACTGCTAGTAAAGAAGGAATAATTGGAGGGGGTCCAAATCCTTTACCTGGAGAAGTGTCTCTTGCCCACAATGGAATATTATTTCTAGATGAAGCTTTAGAATTTAAAAAATCCATCTTACAATCTTTACGTGAACCTATTGAAGACAAATCAATTTCAATCTCAAGAGCAAGTTCCAAATTATTCAAATACCCCGCCAATTTCCAACTAATGCTTGCAATGAATCTTTGCCCTTGTGGAAATCTTGGCAAAAAAAATACAGATTGTTTTTGCTCACAACAAGAAATCTCAAATTATTGGAAAAAACTTGGAGCTGCAATGCTTGATAGAATTGATATTAGAGTTCCAACAAGAGCAATTAATAATGAAAAATTACTCAGCGAAACAAGCGAAAGTTCAAGCGAAATAAAACAAAGAATAATAAAAGCAAGAAACATCCAAAATATAAGATATGAAAGTTTTGCAAACATAAATAAAAATTCTGATCTTAATTCCGATCACATTGAAAAATTTTGCGAATTAAGTGCAATCTTGAAAAATGATTTAATTTACATTCTAAACAAACTCAACATATCTTCAAGAGCAACACATTCAATACTAAAAATTGCAAGAACAATCTCCGATTTAAAAGAAGAAGAAAATATTTCAAGAGAAGCCTTACTTGAGGCAATTGAACATAGAAAAAACGGAGAAAATATGCTTGAAAAATAAAAACCCCTAAAATATTTGGGGTCTTAAAACTAAAATTCTATTTTATCAATATAGCTCTTAAGCTGATTGGCAGAATTGTTAAACTTCTCAAGCTCTTTAGAGCTTATCTTAAAGTTTAAAACTTCTTTAACTCCTTCTTTACAAACTATAGATGGTGCTCCGATATAAATATCTTTAATTAATCCCCCATACTGACCATTAATATAAGAAGATATTGGCAAAATAATATTCTGATCTCCAATTATTGCATTTACAATATTCTTAATACCAAGCCCAATAGCATAATAGGTTGCCCCCTTTAACTTAATTACCTCATAAGCAGCACTCACAACCTTTTTATGAATTTCATCAAGCTCCAACTCAGTTATTTTACCTTCAGCAAGATATTCTGATAAAGGCTTCATTGCTATTTTTGTTTCATCCCAAGTAGCAAAAGAACTATCACCATGCTCACCCATAATATATGAATGTATATTTTGAGTATTCACATTAAAACGATCACTTAAAAAATATCTAAGTCTTGAAGTATCAAGAATAGTACCAGTACCAATAACCTTATGAATAGGAAATTTGGAATATTTCATTGTAACATAAGTCATAATATCCACAGGGTTACTTGCAACAACAAAAATACCATCAAACCCACTAGCTACAACATTAGTTACAATATCTTTAAAAATTTTAGAATTTTTATCAACCAAATCAAGTCTTGTTTCACCAGGCTTTTGATTAAGTCCTGCCGTAATTACAACAATATCTGCGTTAACACAATCTTTGTAAGTCCCAAACGATACATTAATATTCTTCTTTAAAAACATTTGGCCATGATTAAGGTCCATGACCTCACCTTTTGCTTTATTTTCATTAACATCAATAATTACAAGTTCATGTACAAGCGAATTGTCTATTGTCAAAGCATAAGCAAAGCTTGAACCCACCCCACCAGCTCCAATAAGAACAACTTTATTAGACTTAAGCATAATAACTCCATATAAATTTAAACTACATACAACTAATTTTAAATAAACAATGATAAAAATATTTTATCGCATTTCTAAGGGCTTTGCCAATAAAATACTTTCAAAAATTAAAAATACATTTAATTATCATTAGATTTCAAAACCGCAAGAAAAGCACTTTGTGGAATCTCAACATTCCCTACCATCTTCATTCGCTTTTTACCTTCTTTCTGCTTCTCCAAAAGTTTTCGCTTACGAGTAATATCACCACCATAACACTTAGCAGTAACATCTTTTCTAACAGGAGAAATTGTCTCTCTAGCAATAACATTAGAGCCAATAGCACCTTGAATGGCTATTTTAAATTGTTGTCTTGCTATTTCATCTTTCAACTTTTTACAAATCCCAATAGCCTTAGTTCTTGCACTATCTTTAAAAACCAATTGAGAAAGTGCATCAACCCTATCCCCATTGACCAATATATCTAATCTTACTAAATCTGTATACTCATAATCTAAAAGTTCATAATCAAAAGAAGCATATCCACGACTCACAGATTTAATCTTATCATAAAAATCAAAAAGGATTTCAGAAAGAGGCATTTTATAAATAAGCTCAACACGCTTAGTATCAAGATAAATTAAGTTTGTCTGCACTCCTCTTTTCAACAGACACACACTCATAATATTTCCTAAAAATTCTGTAGGAACAATAATATTGGCTCTAATATAAGGTTCAAGAACACTTTCAATAGCTTCATTTCCGGGAAATTGTTCAGGACTTTCAATAAAATAAGATTCTCCCTTTTTAGAAATTATTTTGTATCTAACAGAAGGAGAAGTCAATATCACATTTAAATCAAATTCACGCTCAATACGCTCTTGAATAACCTCTAAATGCAAAAGACCAAGAAATCCACACTTAAAACCATGCCCAAGAGCCGCTGATGAATCTTTTTCAAATATTAAAGATGCATCATTAAGCTTTAATCTATCCATTGCCTTTAAAAGATCATCGTATTGATTAGCATCAACAGGATACACTGAAGAAAACACTACAGGCTTAACTTCTTTAAATCCCTCAAGAGGGAATAATGCAGGACAATCACAAAGAGTTACTGTATCGCCAATCTTCACATCTGATATATTTTTTATTCCTGCAATAAAATATCCGACATCCCCTGCTTCTAACCTATCTTTTCTTTCAAGCAATATCTTAAAAACTCCAATCTCCTCAATTACATACTCGCTATTAGTATGCATTAACTTAATCTTATCACCTGTCTTGATTTGTCCTTCGAAAATCCTAAAGTGAACAACAACCCCTCTATAAGAATCATAATGGGAATCAAAAATTAATGCTCTTAATGGATCTTTAATACTTCCTTTAGGGGATGGCACATACTTACAAATAGCTTCAAGCAAATCATCAATTCCTATTCCATTTTTAGCAGAAATCAAAATAGCAATTTCTTCATTTAATCCCAAATCATTTTTTATTTGCTTTTTTACAAAGTCAATATTAGCATTTGGAAGATCTATCTTATTAATAACAGGAATAATTTCTAAATCGTGCTCAAAAGCCATATAAAAATTAGAAACTGTCTGAGCTTGTATTCCCTGGCTTGCATCAATTAATAAAAGAGCACCCTCACAAGATGAAATTGCTCTTGATACTTCATAAGAAAAATCAACATGGCCTGGAGTATCCACAAAATTTAACTCATAAATATCACCATCATTACTTTTATAAGTAATTGTTACTGCCTGGCTTTTTATTGTAATTCCTCTTTCTCGCTCAATCTCCATACTGTCAAGCATTTGACTTTTAAAATCACGATCAGATATTATTTTAGCCTTTTGAATAAATCGATCGGCTAATGTCGACTTACCATGATCAATGTGTGCAATAATGCAAAAATTTTTCTTACGAATACTAATACTTGCTCCCCCTAAACCATAAATCAAGATTTAAAAATTTACCTTTTTTTTAAATACAAAATCCTTAATTTGACTTCTTGATTTCGTAATATAAGGAGAAAACCTTGGTGCAAGATCCACTATTAATTTCCAAGTATCTATTGCTCTAAATCTATAATTGCCATTAGAATATGCATAAGTAGCAACAGCAATATTGTAAACTATTTCCCAAAAATCTGTAGATTCAAAAGCATTTTTTATTGACTTATACTCATTAATTTTTTGAACAAAAGACCTTAAATTTTTAAACTGATACATAGGTTCATAATAACAAACATAATCATACATTCTTGTTAAAATCCCTACTGCGGCTATAAGCCCATGAGTAATTGAAAGTTCATAAGCCTTCAAGCGCAAATAAACTTTTGACAATAACTGATGCGTATCAATAACATTGTAGTTCTTAAATCTGTAAAGATTAAAGGTAAAATCAATACCAAAAGCCCCTCTTACTTGTTTTAAATAAGAAGTCAAATAAAATGAAACATTAAATTTATTGTTTGATGTACTATTTTCGCTTTGAGCATAATCATGATAACTATAATAATCTTTTTTAGTTGAAAACTTATTTAATATTTCGTTTAAATAATCAATCGTATCAACATAATTATTCTCAAGTTCGGCCATTTTGGCTAAAGAAAAAAGTATTTTTTTTTCAAAAGATCCATCTAGTAAATAATCTTTGTCTTCAAAAGACTTGTAAAGGTTTAATTTCTCAAGAACAGCATTGCCAGACATACCATAAGCTACTGACAAATAATAACTGGCTTCAGGATAAACACCTTTTCTAAGCAAAGCTTCCTGCAAATAATTAATAGCATTCGTAATATTAGACTTACTAAACTCAGATTTAGAATAAAGAAATTGCCTACCTTTTTCAAGTAAAATCCAATACGGAAAATTTTTATTACTTGAAGAATTCAAAGAAATAGAAAAAGGCAGAGCAAAAAACAATAAAACCCAATTTCTCATAATAATAAATATATTAAATTAACTCATAAATTACGAGAAAACTTAATATTAAAAATAATAATAATCAAAATTAAACAAACTTGAATATCATTAAAAATACCATTACAAAAAGAGCAACAGATTCTATTAATCCTAAAACTAACAAGTATGTAGCAAATCCTTTTCCGGTCTCAGAAAAAGCATCACAAGCGCCTGCTGCCGCTTTACCTTGAGCAAATCCAGAAACAGCAATCGCAAACCCACCGCCAAGACCAGCTCCAAGTAACAACCATGGATTTGTCTGCATCATTACCTCATATAACGTGTTCATTAAAATATATCCATATATTATTTGAGTCAATGGTGCTGAAACAAAAACAATCAATAAAAATGGTGCTGGCTTTCCTTGCATATAGCATCTCTTCCATGCTCCAATAGCAGCACTGCCTGCTGCTCCCATACCCAACGCGGAACCTATTGCCGAGATTGTTAAAGCTGAATTAACTCCTATTAAACCTATATCCATAAGTACTCCTTTTTATTTATTTTTTTATTTTTCTAAAAGGCTTATAAGCATATCCACTCCATTCTTGCCCTAAATGGTTTGAAAATTCAAGCATATTAAGCCTTACTCCATGAACAATTACTGAAAGTAAAGATAACATTATATTTAAAACATGCCCCAAAAGAATAACAATAATTCCAACTACTATAAGACCAATATTAGAAGATTTTAACAAAGGCATTGACATAGCATTAAAACTTGCTGAGATTGAAAGCCCTGCAAGTCCAACTGCAAAAAGTCTAATATAAGATATTATATCTGCAAATCCCGACACAGTAGTTAAAAACTGCTCTATAATGCCCCCAAAACTTTTCAATATACACTTGAAAAAATTTGAACCATCTTGCTTGCCAAAAACAAACACAAGTGCAACGCCAAAATATATTGCGTTATAAACAGCATTATACATAGGAAATCGAGATTGGCTAAGTATTAAATTCAAAACAAGGTAATAAAGGCCAACTATACCTATGAGCCAACCAATCTGCGCAATTGAATGAATATGGGGCTTTTCTTTTACTTGTCTGAAAAAATTCCAAGCATGGGCTAATGAAATTTGCAAAACTCCTATTGAAAAGCAAATAAAGATAATATTTTGAACACTATTTTTATCTGTCAAATAACTAACTTTAAATGAATTCAAAATAGGAAACATTTCAAGAATTAAAGGACTACCAAACCAAGTTCCAGTCATAGAGCCATAAAGTATCGATGATACACTAAGATAAAATATTAACCCATGAACTGGAGTTAAAGGCTTGCCTTTAAGAATGAAACTCAAGCTAAAAAAAATTCCTATCAAAAAAAATATCACTCCATAAGCCGCATCACCTATTATCATCCCAAAAAACACAAAGAAAAATAACATAAAAATAAAACTTATATCCCTTTCTTTATATCCAGGAATTGTCTCTAAAATATTAAAAATAGGCGCAGCTAAATTGGCAATTCCTTTTCTTTTTATATAGGTTGGAATAATATCATTTTCTTCAGGATCTGCAAATTGAACTGCAAAACCTGCTTTTAAAACTGAAGTTTTAAGAGATTCTTGACTTTCAGCTGGAACAAACCCCGTAATATACGAAAAATCTTCAAAATCAGTTTGCATATCAGCTAAAACTTGCTCAAACTCTACGATTTGATCGTAATTTTTTATCTCATCTCTTAAAATATCAATATATTTATTAAAAAGAGAAATTTGGGTCAATTTTTGATCTAAAATCTCATCAACAACCTTTAATTTATTATTAATATAATCAAGATCAAAATTAAACTTAAACTCATCAGCAATTTCAATTTTTTGCTCAAACTCACCAACACTCACAAAATAAGAAGTATTTTTTACATTTTTAATCAAAAATACATTAACATTAGGGTCTCTTAATAAATTTTTATATTCACTTTTTTGGATTTTAAAAAAGTTAATATAAATGTTAGATTCTTTCAATTTATCAATATACTCTAAAGAAAAATTTCCCCAAACGGAAATCAAATTCTTTTCATGTAGTAAAGATCGTTTAATATCTTGAAATTCTTTGATCTCATTGCCCAAATTGACTATGCTTTTTGCAATATCTAAAAAATTTCCATTAGAAGATTTCAAAGCCTTAACGCCCCCATCTTCTCTGAGTAACGAAAGAGCTTGTATTAAAATTCGCCGATTATCAATGCTTTTTTTTAAAGAATCTGAATTTTTATTGCAAGAATTAATATGAACTGCTCCAAAATCTCTTAAAATCTCTAATGATTCTTTTTTATATTTTGATAAAGTCAAAAGTAAAACTTTTTTCATTTTTACAATCATAAGCTTGTTCCTATTTTTTTTTTATCAAACTAGACTTAGCAATTTTACCTCTTACAACAGCTGCGGTTTGTTGATCTCCAAGATACACATTAATTTTTTTTATATTAGCCTTAGCTGTTGGTATCATAACTTTCTCAAATAAATTAACTCTCTGAGATGTTACTCGAAACTCTTTTAAAAGCAAATCAATCTGTTTTTTTAAAATTTTAAGCTCTACATCAATTTGAATTGCAATTTTGAGAATTTCAATCCCCTTATCTACCCAATAAGGCGTAAAAAGCAAGTCGTGCCTTATATTTTCATATTCAATATAATCAAATATAGGAATTGCAACCCCTGCAATATTTACAGACTTTTTGACCACTGTTTTTACCTGAATCCAACTTTCAAAAGGAAATTTTTCGCTAAAAAGAGAAATCCAATTAGAAATACTCTCCTTAAGTTTTTGTTGCTCAAGATTTTTAATTCTGTAAGAATTTTCAATTCTAACAATTTCCATATAAAGCTGTTGTTTCTTAAGCTGCAAAGTAGGCAAATATCTTTTAAACATTTTAAGTTCATCTTTTTGCTTTTTAAGATCATTTTTGGTCAATTTAATTTTAGGCATAATCAATAGGTCTCTTTCTTAGGCCAATATTTTTCAATAAGGTCTGTTTTTATTCCCGTTTCTTTTGGACTAAAACAACTAGCAAGAATGTCCCAACCTAAATCTAAAGCCTCTTCTAAGGGAATATTAACAGATAAATCCATCATCTTGCTTTCAAACATGTTACTATACTTAAGCAATTTTTCATCCCACTTGGTCATATTAAATCCCATAGCCTTCTTTTCTACAGACTCTTTTGAAGATGCATAAAGTTTAATCATTGAGTCCATTATAGTCCTGTGATCGTCTCTAGTCTTACTATTTACCATTTGCTTAAGTCTTGAAAGTGATCCAAAAGGTTCTATTCTGCCACCCTTTAAATAGTACTGACCTTCTGTGATATACCCAGTATTATCAGGAACAGGATGAGTAACATCGTCACCCGGCATAGTTGTAACCGTAAGTATTGTAATAGATCCTGCACCTTCAAAATCAATAGCTTTCTCATAACGATATGCAAGCTGAGAATATAAATCTCCAGGATAACCTCTGTTAGAAGGTACTTGTTCCATCGTAATAGATATTTCTTTCATTGCATCAGCAAAATTTGTCATGTCTGTAAGAAGAACTAAAACTTTTTTACCCTTCAGGGCAAACTTTTCAGCAACAGAAAGCGAAATATCAGGAACAGTTAAAGATTCAACAACAGAATCATTAGCAGTATGAACAAAAAAAATTGCTCTACTTAACGCACCTCCTTTTTCTAAAGAATCTTTAAAAGTCAAATAATCATCATGCTTTAGTCCCATTCCACCAAGAATTATCAAATCAACCTCTGCTTGAAGTGCAATTCTCACAAGAAGCTCATTATAAGGCTCGCCAGAAACAGAAAAGATTGGTAATTTTTGAGATTCAACAAGAGTGTTAAAAACATCTATCATTGGAAGGCCTGTCCTTATCATATTTCTAGGAACAATGCGTTTTGTAGGATTTGCAGAAGGTCCCCCAATTTCAATTAAACTATCATCAAGAGAAGGCCCTCCATCTCTAGGATTTCCAGAACCATCAAAAATTCTACCCAACAAATTGTCAGAAAATGAAACTTGCATTGAATGCCCTAAAAACTTTATCTCATCTGACGTGGAAACACCTCTTGTACCACCATAAACTTGAAGAGAAACTTTTTCTCGATCAAGTTTAATTACTTCGGCTAGAGAACTTGTATCTTTTGCTTTCACAATAGCAAGCTCACCGTACTTAATACCTTGAGCTGTAACAGTTATTACATTGCCTGCTATAGACTCTATTTTACTATAGACTCTTTTCATATATATATTTCTCCAAACCTCCTAAATTACCTTTTTAAAATTTACCAACTCACTCAAAGCAAGCTCCAATTTATTAAACTTAGAATCTTTAAAATAAGAAAGATTCATGTCTAACAAATTTTGTCTTAATTCATTTATAAAATCTCTCGCTTGAAGCTTATCAGAAAACTCAAAATCGGTTTTAAGAATATTATATACTATATCAAACATATAATTTTGACGCTCTGAATTAACAGCAGCATCAACAGAATCAAATGAATTTTGTTGTAAGTAGCATGAATCAAGTAGTTCAGATTTCAAATAAATTAAAAAATCACTATTACTTATGCCTTCTTCCCCAACAACTTTCATCATTTGATTAATTTCGTTACCTTTTACCAAAAAAGATCTTGCATATTCTGTCTTTTTAGGATCAATAACGCCTTTATATTTGCTCCAAGATTCAAGAGGGCTAATAGCTGGGAATTTCCTAGCATCAGACCTTTCCCTTGTAAGTCCATGAAATGCTCCTACAACCTTTAATGTTGCTTGAGTAACTGGCTCTTCAAAATTACCACCAGCAGGGCTTACAGAACCACCAACTGTTACAGATCCAATATCGCCATTATTAAGAACTACAATGCCTGCCCTTTCGTAAAAGGAAGCAATAACAGATTCAAGATAAGCTGGAAAAGCCTCTTCACCAGGAATTTCTTCAAGACGACCAGACATTTCTCTCATAGCTTGAGCCCACCTTGAAGTTGAATCTGCCAAAAGAAGAATATCAAGGCCCATCTGCCTATAATACTCACCAATAGTAATAGCGGTATAAACAGAGGCTTCTCTAGCTGCAACTGGCATTGAGGATGTATTACAAATAATACAAGTCCTATCCATTAAAGATTTACCTGTTTTTGGATCTGTCAACTCGGGAAACTCTTTAAGAGTTTCTACAACTTCTCCTGCTCGTTCACCACAAGCTGCAATAATCACTACATCAACATCAGCATTTCGACTTGTAACCTGCTGAAGAACCGTTTTTCCAGCGCCAAAAGGACCTGGAATGCAAAAAGTTCCCCCTTTAGCAACTGGGAAAAATGTATCTATAATTCTAGTTTGAGTCAACATAGGCTCACTAGGAATAAGTCTCTCCTTGTAATTAGTAATAGGAATTTTAACAGGCCAATGAAAAGACATTGTAATATTATGCCTCATGCCAGAATCATCTTCAATTACAGCAATTTGATCATCAATCGAATAATCACCATCACTTACAATTTCCACAATTTTATAAGAATCTCTTTTATAAAATGGAATCATTATTTGGTGGTGGACAGTTCCTTCAATTACAAAACCCAAAAAATCTCCTGCAATAACAATGTCTCCAACTTTGGAGGTTTTTTTAAAATTCCATTTTTTATTTTTATTCAAGGGCCTTAAATATACCCCTCTTTCTAAAAAAAATCCACATTGAATAGCCAGTTCAGGCAAAGGATTTTGAAGTCCATCATACACTTGGGTTAAAAGACCTGGTCCCAATTCAACTGTTAAGAGCTTATCTGTAAATTCAACTTCATCTCCAACAGATATCCCTTTTGTCAATTCAAAAACTTGTGCATCAACTTCATTGCCTCTAATACGAATTACTTCTGCTTTTAAATTTCTACCAGCGGTTTTTACAAATAAAACTTCATTCATAGAAACTGAACCTTCTACTTCAATAGTAACCAAATTTCCATTCACTCCAACGACTTTTCCTTTTGTCTTCATAAAATTCCTTTTCTAAACTTTTTGATTGGTTTTATCAATTAAATTTTGACAAATATAGTCAAAATTTTGAATACCCAATTTTTCTTTAAATAAATTATGCCTTAAAAATAACCTTAACTTCAAAAAGTAAATTATTACTTTCTCAAAATCAAATTCATGCCCAACTTCAAGATCAGTCAAAAATTGCCACTTAAGAAGGTCAAAACCTAATTCTATTTCAAAAGAATTTTCTTTCAAGCAAATATTTCTCAAAATATTCAGATAATAATTCGAGAAATAAGAAGATTCCAAATAAATATCCTTAGATAACCCCAACTTTTCTGCCCTTAAAGCTGCAAGTGTATATCTTATTGTATCTTCAAAATCAATAAAAAGATCAACGGCTCTTGATTTACCCTTATCTACCTTAAATTCTAGCAACCCTTTTAAAAAATTGAAGTCTTTTTTGCTTAAAGAAATTTCGACATTACTTAAAAAATCTGAAACGCTATAATCTTTTAAAGATCTTAAATCAATATAAGGCAAAGAAGATAAAACATAATAATATGAATCCAACACAAAAGTCTCCTAGACCACTTTTATAACTTCCTTAAATCTTGGATTAAGATAATCAAAAAGAATGTCTGCAATAGTTTCCACTGAAAAATCATAATGCAAACCAATATTCTTTTTTTGAATCTTAAAACCTTTGTTTATGCCTTTGAAAGGCTTAATTTCTATCCCTTCTTTAAGCTTATTTCCAAGTTTTAATCTTAATATCTGCTCTAAGCTAGAAAAATCAGATTCATTTAATTGAAAAACTAATTTTTCTTCCTTAAGCCAAGAATCCGTTATTTTAATTATAAGCTCTGCTAAGAAATTATTATTACTAAAAACTTCCGCCACATTATCTTTTAAAGTATTTTCAAAAAGAGATTTAAGATTCTTCTCAACACCAATAATTAAGTCTCTGATTGCTTGCCTAGAAGCTTCAAGAGCATGGCATTTATAATCATCAATTTCTTTTTGTGATTTTGCCTTTAACACTCTGGCAGCTTCTTCTGCTTTAGCAACTATTTCTTCTGCCTCTTTTTTAGCCTTCAAAATAATATCATTAGATACTCTCTCGGCTTCTTCAAGACCATCTTTTTTAATTTTATTTATCAGATCCTTTACTTCAAATTGCATTAAAACTCCTTGTCATACAACATAAAAATAATAACTTAATACTTATTAGTAAACAAAACCTTTAAAAAGCATGCAATAAATTTTTAATACCAAAAATTTAATAATATTAATAAGACATATCAAATTAGCACACACTTCTTCAAAAAAATATATTTATTCTCAATTATTAGAAATAATACAACCATTAAAAAAATGGTCCAATAATTTTATAAACATTACCATCAAGCACTATATCGAGATTTTTGCTTGGAAATTTATTTTTAAGGCCCTCTCTAAAGATTTCAATACCTCTTCTATTTATCTTATCCCAAAATTCACCATCAACAAAATTTAAAGTTAATATCTCAATAATAATCAAATAACCTCTTCCAAACTTAGATCCATAGCCTGATGTAAAAGTTGTTGTAACACTAAAAAGACCATCCAATAAACCATTTGCAGCCTTACCTCTAAAAGGTCTATTGGGATGAATATCATACGAATTGCCAAATTCATCTTCAAGCACAAAATCAACATCAAGACAAATGTGAAACAATACATTTTCAAATTCATTAAATTTTGATATATTCACTTAAATTAAATCTCAACTATAGTTTTTCCAGCCCCTCCATCACTAGGATGAGCAAAATAATATTTTTTAACAAACTTCAACTCTTTTAACAAGTTGTGAACTTCCCTCATAAGATGACCCTCCCCCTTTCCATGAATGATCTCAAATTTATTAATGCCATTTAATATAATATTATCTATTTTCTTATTCAAAAAGTCTAGAGCAGCAACAGTTCTCATGCCTCTAATATCAACGGTAAAACTTAACGGGCTTTCCTTATCATAATCAATTGAGAAGCCAAAATTTTTACCGCTCTCTTTTTTCTGTTCTGTAAAGTTTTCCAAAGATATCTCTGAACTAGAAACGCTAACATTAAAAGCACCTACACTAACAGTAATCTTCTTTTTAGAAATCCCAACTATTTTTCCTTTTGCATTAGAATTAACTATTCTAACTCTGTCTCCTATTTTAAAATCTACTGCCATATTTCTCTTACTGTTAAGAGAATCTACTTTATTTAACTTGAGGGCTACATTTTTCTCCAAATCTGATATAAAAGCTTTATTTTTTGAAACATCAATATTACCTTCTTTTATTTCTCTAACTAAATTTTCCAAAACTTTTCTTGAATTTTTTAAAAATTCATTATGTTCATTCAAAAGCTCTATTTCAATATTTTTTTCTTTTAATAAAAGATTTTGATACATATTTTCTATTTCTTTTTCTTGCAATTCTATTTGAATTAATTTCTTATTCATGCTTTCTTTAATTGCAAGCAAATCTTTCTCTTTCTCTATTAATCTTTCTAAAATTTCATTAACTTCTGTTTTTTGAGATGAATAAATTTCATTAGCACGAATTACTATGCTATTGTCAACCAAAACCTTACTAGCAACATTAAAAGCATAGCTTTCACCAGGAATGGAAAAAATTAAATCATAATTGGGCTGCATTGTCTCTAAATCCATGCGCACAGAAGCATTAATAACACCATCATGGGTATATGCAAAATATTTAAGAGCATTATAATGAGTTGATATTAAAACATAAGAATTAATATTAATTAAATATTCAAGAATTGAAATAGCAAGCGCCTGCCCCTGATCAATGTCTGTTCCTGAGCAAAATTCATCAAATATTACAAGGCTATTTTTTGTAGTATGTTTTAAAATATAGGAAATATTGCTCATATGGCTTGAAAAAGTTGAAAGAGAATTAGAAATTGATTGCTCATCACCAATGTCAATAAAAATGTTATCAAAAATTTTAAAAGTGCTAGACTCACCAACAACAATAGGAATCCCAAATTGAAACATTGCACTAAGTAACCCAATTGTCTTTAAAGTTACCGTTTTTCCACCAGCATTGGGCCCAGTGATAATTACAACACGATTCTCAGCAGGAGTAAAAGTTATTGCCCTTGGATCCTTTAATAAAGGGTGATGAGCATCAAAAATATTTAATACATTTGAAATCTCAGGAAATATCCCTTTAGTTTTGATTCCATAAATCGCTCGTGCTTTTAAAGAATCATAATACAAAAAATTATTATAAAGATTATCTAAAAGAACAATGTTGCTATGAACTTTACTAGAAAGATCCTGTAAAATTTTTAGAATTATTCTTTTTTTTTCTAAATTCAAATAATTTAACCTATTATTATCATTTACAATATCATTTGGTTCAATATAAAAGGTTTCACCTGATGACGAAATAGAAATAATATTGCCCTTAATTTTACCTTTAAAATTAGACTTAAGAGCAAGGGTATGTTTATTCGACTTATAATAAACAAAATTAGAAGCCAAATATTCTATATTCAAACTAATTATTCTTTTTATCTGCTTTTCAACTCGTCTATTTAAATTCTTAATTTCAAATTCAACCGAATCATATTCTTTTACAACGCCACTTTTCAATTCAAGAGCATCAAAATCTATATATTCTTTCAATTCACTAAGCAAATTTTTTAGCTCTGGACTTAAAAACAATAAATCAGATAAAATTTGAACATCAAGATGCTTGATATCACTATTTTTATGCAAAAATAAATTTATTCTCAAAACCTCATCTAAAAACCCCGCAATATCTCTCAAATTTTCAATAGAAACTCTTGAATTTTCTTTTGACAATAATGAAATGGGATATTCCAAGCTATTTATAAAAGAATTTGGATATCCTTTACAACTCTCAAAAAGCATTCTAATGAGGTTCACTAAGAAAAACATTTTCTCTAAACTTTCTCTTGTTTTTAATATTTTTTGATTATTTAATAAACCAACAGTGTCCGGATTAGAAACGTATTCAGATACTAAAGATAAAATTTCATAAAAGTCAATATTTTTTAAATATTTATCTTGCATAATTTTTATAATTTTTAAGCTCTGATAAAATCTTTAAATAACTTTCGTACCTAAGCTTAGAAATACCATTACCCAAAGCACTCGTAACAGAACAACAAGGTTCACTAACATGTAAGCAGGATTTATATTTACAAAAACTAGCAAAATTTTCAAACTCTTTAAAATAATACTTAAGATTTTCAAAAGGCAATGTTTCAATTCCAAACTCTTTTATTCCGGGAGTATCAACTATTATCCCACTCTCAGAATGAAATGATATTGAATAAACGGTAGTATGTTTTCCTCTAGAATACTTATGTGAAATTTCATTTACTGATTGAGAAGCTTTTGAATCAATCAAATTTATTAAAGAAGATTTACCAACACCAGACTGGCCAATAAAAGAAGTTCTTGAATTTCTCAAGACCTCTTTTACTTCTTTAATACCCTCAAAAGTTTTAACAGAGGTTTTCAAAACTTTGTATCCTAGATTTTTATAAATTTCAGAAAATTCTTCAACCCTTTGGCTTATTCCTTTGTCAATTTTATTAATCACAATAACAGGAACAATATTTTGCTCTTCTGCAATAACAAGAACTCTGTCAATAAAAAAATTTTTCATCTCAGGAAAGTTAGCAGAATTTACAATCAAAACATTATCAACATTAGAAACAATTGTCTGCCTAAGATCTGCTTTCCTGTTATAACGCCAAAGAATATTTTTCCTGTTTACCCGCCTATCAATATACACCTTACGAGAACCATAAATATACCCTAAAACTACATCCCCTGGAACTAAAGGGCTATACTCCTTACAGCCTGTTTCTAATACCTTCCCTTTAAAAATTCCTTCATAAATTAACTTACTGCTAAGTTCTAAAACAGAATATATATTATTAACTCCCCAAATAACTTCAAATTCAAGATAATTCAAACTATCATTCCTTTAAAGTGGAGATTATATTTTTTGCAAAAATTTTGATAAAAGGTCAAATTTTCGTTTTTAGTTAAATAAAATTCATCTACAAAGTCAATATCATTTTTATGATGATTCTCTTTATATTCAAAAAAATTCATTGATCTAATAAGGTCTTGCACCACTAATTCGCGATTCTCATAAACAGGAATTTTTAAAAAATCTTCTATCATTGCCTTAAGATGCAAATAATGCGTACATCCAAGAAAAACAATTTCTCTACCGGTGTTTACAACTTCAAATTTTAAAGCTTCCAAGCATCTAAGAGCATCTTTTCTACACCTTTCCCCATATTCAACAAAATTAACAAGCTCTCCAGCGGCTTTTACAATTAAGTCATCATGCATACTCACTTGATCCTTAACAAATTTGCTTTCAAGGGTAGTATTTGTTGCAATCAAAAGAACTTTTTTTAAAGCAAGATCTGAAATTGAACTCACATCCGGTAAAGTATAGACTACCGGAAAAACAAAATTTAATTTATTGTATACACTAACAGAAATTGTATTGCAAGCTAAAACTAATGCGATAATATTATAGATCTTTTTAAGCTTCTCAATTAAAAACAAAACTGCTTCTAAAAGATATTCTGAACTCTTTTCTCCATAAGGAAAATTTTTATTATCGGCAACATAAATATATTGGTATCCTTCTATTTTACTTTTAATATATTTAAAATAAGAAAGCCCCCCTATTCCTGAATCAAAAACAATTATTACTTCTTTGAAATTTTTCATTACAAAATAATAATCACCCCTAAAAAGTAAAGTATAAATATTAATAAAGTTAATTTCAAGAATTTAAATAATAAAAATTGTTGAATGTTTTTTTAAAAAAAAGTTTTAAGCTATAATAAAATTGATTTAACAATATTAATAAGTATTTAGGGTGATGAATAAAATGTTTACAAGCATTAAAGATATTTTAGAAAATCCAATTTTAAACAGCAATGTTACAATAAACGGTTGGATTAGAACTGCAAGAAGTAATGGCAAGATTGGATTTATAGAAATTAATGATGGCTCAACGCTTAAAGGAATTCAAGCTGTAATAAACGAAGAAGAAAATCAATTTGGTGAAAAAGAACTAAAAAAACTAACAACAGGAGCAAGTATATCGTTAACGGGCCTATTAGTAGAAAGTCCTGCAAAAGGACAAAATTATGAAATAAAAACATATAGTTTTAATGTAATTGGAGAAACAGATCCAAAAACTTACCCATTACAAAAAAAAAGACATACTTTTGAATTTTTAAGAGAAATACCTCATTTAAGAATACGAACCAATACATTTGGAGCTATTGCTAGGGTAAGAAATAAAATTTCATACAAAATTCATGAATATTTCCAAAAAAATGGGTTTTTTTATATTAATACACCAATAATTACGTCAAATGATGGGGAAGGTGCTGGAGAAATGTTTAGAGTTTCCACGCTAAAATTTAATAAACCAAACAATGCACTTAACAATATTGATTTTAAAGACGATTTTTTTGGGAAAGAAGCTTTTCTCACTGTCACCGGCCAATTGCACGGGGAGGCATATGCAATGGCTTTATCTAAAATATATACATTCGGCCCAACATTTCGAGCAGAAAATTCCAACACCACGCGCCACGCTTCAGAATTTTGGATGATAGAACCAGAAATGGCTTTTTACAAACTTAACGACAATATTATCCTAGCAGAAGATCTTTTAAAATATCTTTTAAGTTCAATTTTAAACGAATGCTCACAAGATATGGATTTTTTAGAAAATTACATTGAAAAAGGTTTAATTAAAAAACTAGAAAACGTAATAAATTCAAATTTTGAGGTTATTACCTATACTAAAGCAATTGAAATTCTTGAAAACTCAAAAAAAAATTTTGAAATAAAACCTTACTGGGGAATAGATTTGCAAACAGATCACGAGAGATACTTAACAGAAGAGACTTTTAAAAAACCAGTGGTGGTTATTGATTATCCAAAAAATTTTAAAGCATTTTACATGAAAATAAACAAAGACAATAAAACTGTCAAAGGAATGGACATACTTGTTCCAAGAATTGGAGAGATTATAGGAGGAAGCGAAAGAGAAGATAACTTGCAAAAATTAGAAAATAGAATAAAAGAATTAAACCTAAACATTGAGCATCTAAACTGGTATCTTGATCTAAGAAGGTTTGGCTCTACTCCTCATTCTGGCTTTGGACTTGGACTTGAAAGATTGGTGCAATACTCAACAGGAATCTCTAATATAAGAGATTCAATACCATTCCCAAGGACTCCTAAAAATCTTTATTTTTAATCAAAAAAAGGAAACAAGGAAATGAGATTAACAAAACTCTGCAAATTAATACTACTCTTTCTTTTTGCAACAAGAATATTTCCAGTAAAAGATGAAAGATTAAACAATAAATTAGAATTATTTTCAAACGTAGAAACAAAAATAAAAAAAAAATCTAAGACTTACGATCCAAACTCAAACCCCAAAAAGCCCCAAAAAGAATCGATTTTTAAAGATACAAACGGTAAAAAAAATATAAATTTCAATATATACATACAAAAATCAAAAAAAATTAATTACCCTAACAGGAATTTAAACAATAACATCAATCAAAAAACTACAAATAATGAAAATTATACAACAAATCGTTATGTCAAAGTTTACCCCAGCTATAAAAATGATAGCTTTGAGGTAATTAAAAATACTAATAAATTTCCAGTTAAAACTGAAAAAACTCATGCACTAATCGGCCCAATATTAAAGGATAACCTAGGAATAATAATTAAAATGTTAAAAACAAAAGGGTACACTTTAATAGAATATATAGAGGACAATAATTAAGATTTACTTTTTGCTAAAAATTTTAAAACCTCATTAAACTCATCATCTATATATTCGAAACTATTCTTATATTCACTTTCATTTAATCCTATCAGCTCATGATTTCCATAATGAATCCAAGTATTTAATTCTTCTTGGCTAGAATATTTATTAACATAATAATCAGGAATATAATCTACAAATCCATGATCCTTATAATCATAAACTGCTATTTTAACATTTTTACTCTCTATACCCTTTTTTAAAACTTCACCTCTTAAATAAACAATAGTACGACCCGTATCAAAAATATCATCAACAAATAAAACTTTATCGCCTGCCCTTAAATATTTTGGATCATAAGTCCAACCATCTATCATTATCTTTTTTTGCTCATTAAAAATATCATAAGATCTAGCAACAACAGCCGCATATAAAAGAGGCTTATCTACTTTTACAAATTTAAAAAATTCGCTAATAATATTACCAAGATAGGCCCCCCCTCTCAAAGAGACATACATAATATCTGGAATAAAACCATCTTTATAAATTTTATAAGCAAGCTTAAACCCATTAATTCTTATTTCTTCATAAGAAACATATTTTTTCATAATCCAAACTTATTCCTTCCTAATAACAATAAATTTTATTTTGATTAAAATATTTATTTGTTAATTTTCAAATAAATATTTGCACAAAATAAAACATTACAATCTAAAACAAAGTTTAACAAATTATGCATAAAACAAAAAAGGGCTAAGATCAACTCTTAACCCAAAACTAAAATTTACTAAAACGAAACTTTAAAAGAATCGTTTCCTCTTAAAATTTTATAAGTATTTTTTCCAATCTCAAGAGCATCATAAAATTCTCTTAAATTAGAAACATTTTTTGAATTTACAGAAAGAATTACATCTCCTGATTTCATCTTAATACTTGATGCTAAATTTTTATCAATATAATCAACAACAACACCTTTAATCCAATTTCTTAAATTAAGCTGAGCTTTAATATCCTCAACTAATGGATAAACAACAAAGCCTGGAAGCATTTTTGAAGAAGAAAGTTCTTTATCCTTAGGTCTAACAGCAAGAATAATTTCAATATTTTTTTTGACATTACCCCTTAAAACTTCTACATTTACTTTCTCACCAGCATAAAAATCGCTAATATATGATGTAACATCTTGAAACACACTCATGGAAACTCCATTAATCTTCACAATAATGTCGCCTGCTCGAAGCCCCGACTTAATAGCGGGTGAACCTGGATAAAGAGAGGCAATAATTGCAGCTGAAACATCACTACTTTCAACTCCCAAGCTTTTTAGTACTTCAGAATCTCTTGTCTTTAACGGATAAAAAGAAATTCCAAGCCATGCTGATTCAATTTTTTTACCCTTAAGGAAAAAATCTACAGTACTTTTAATATTGTTAACAGGAATTGCAAAACCTAACCCAATATTTCCACCAGAATTTGAAGCTATCCAAGCGTTAATCCCAATAACTTCGCCTTTTATATTTACAAGAGGACCGCCCGAATTACCTCTGTTGATTGCAGCATCAGTTTGAATAAATAAATTTCTTGATTGCAAATTAGGATTTGCAGAACGTTGCAATCCGCTTACAATACCTGCTGTAACTGTAAAACTAAATTGAAAAGGACTACCTACTGCCATAACCCAATCACCTATTTCAAGCTTATCACTATCTCCAAGATCAGCTACTTTAATAGTTGAGTCATTACTTTCAAAGCTAATAAGAGCAATATCTTTTTTTTCATCTTTACCAATTAACTTAGCCTTGTGCTTTTTCTTATCATAAGATACAACTTCAAGTTCAGTTGCCTTATCTACTACATGACTATTTGTAACCACATAAAATAATGATTTTTTTTGGGAATCTCTACCAATTATTACTCCAGACCCCGCCCAATTGCTTTTTCTCTCAGAATCAAATTCTGGCATATCAAAAAAGAAAAATGGAATAGGGAAACTCTGCTTAATTACCCCTGTTGCATGAACTTCTACAGACGATGGTAAAATTTTCTTGGAAACTTCTCTAAAAGAATCTTGCAAAGCTTGTACTGTATTGTCCTTTTCTTCTGCAAAAACAATGTTGCTTCTATTAGAATCTAAGTAATGCATTCCAATAAAAAACCCAATACCCAAAGCCAAAAAACTGAGAATAAATCCAGAAAAAAACTTTTTTTCCACTTTTATAACCTCCACATAATTACTTAATTTTATAAACAAAATTTTAATATTTGATTAATTTAAAATTTAAACTTCACTTAAAATTAAAGGCAATCCACCAACAACAGCAACAGTGTGTTCAAAATGTGCAGAATAACTAAGATCAGATGCAAAAACAGTCCAACCATCACTTTTTATTGAAACCTTATGCCCCTTTAAGTTTACCATAGGCTCAATAGCCAAAACCATACCCTCTTGAATTCTAATATTTTTAAAAAAAGGAGCATAATAATTTGGAACACTTGGTTCTTCATGAAGTTCAAATCCAACACCGTGACCCGTATATTCTCTAACTATTCCAAAACCAAATGGCTTTATATAATCTTCTATTGCTTTTGATATATTTAAAATTCTATTTCCCACTTTCATCTCAGCAATGCCTTTGTAAAGAGCAGTATTTGTAACTTCTAAAAGTTTGTCGATACTAGAATCCACACTTCCCACTTTAAAAGTTTTTGCCATATCGCTATAAAAACCATCTAGAATAACCCCACAATCAATACTAACAATATCTCCATCAGCTAGCTTTCTTTTCCCTGGAATGCCGTGAATAACCTCTTCATTAACAGATGCACAAATAGTGCCCTTAAACCCATGATATCCTTTAAAAGCAGGCTTAGCTCTATTTTTAATAATAAAATCATAGGCTATCAAATCAAGTTCCTTAGTGCTAATACCAGGAACAATATTCCTTTCAACTTCTAACAAGGTAAGCGCTAACAAGCTAGCTGAAGCTTTTATTTTTTTAATTTCATCTCTAGATTTCAATCTCAGTTTAGTCAAAATTTAACTTCCTTTCTCTAAGCGTATCTATCATATTTTTATAAAGCCTTCCTTCATCAGTTTCGTAAAAAGAGTAAGAAGCTAAAATAGCCTCTTTGCCTTTTTCCATTTTCCCCAAATAAAGATAATTAATGCCTTGTTTTAAGTAGATTTTTGATACAAGCTCAAGCTCATAATTAGTACTAGTATCTCTATCATAAAAACTGCTAGGTAATAAAGAGATGCCTTCATTAAAATATCTTTCTGATTCTTTATAATCTTTCTGAGAAAAGCTTAAAACTCCAAGATTATAATAACTTCCAAACATATATTTTTGAGCCTTATTGTTAAGAATTACCCTTTTTGAACTAATAAAATCTCTTTTAAGGAAATAGTAATAAAATTTATAAAAATCATACCAATCTTGTTTATTTTCATAAGAATTATAAATTTTAAAAAATAAATCTAAGTCCTTTAAATCTGAATAAAGCAACAAATTCCAAGCCAAAAATTGAGCAATACTAGAATTGTACTCTGTTTTGTAAAATAGTCGCCACAAATAAGATTTTTTTGCCTCATACTCAGAATTTGCATAATTTAATGCAAAATAAATTTTAAAAAATAAAGGGTCTTCTTTGTAATTAGCCACAATTTCATTGGCTTTAGAATAATTTTTAATTCTAAAGTATATGTTTGCTAAATAATAACTTATTATTTTATTGTCTTTAAACACCTCATTAGCCTTATTTAAATAAGAAATTGCTCTTTTAGGATCATTCTCATTATTAGCTATAAGTGCAAGATTTAAATAAACAAGAACATTATAATCAGGAAATTTTGTATAAAGCTTTAAATATTCATTCTTAGCATTCTTAATATCTCCTTTTTTAAAATAAGCATCAGCAAGCAAAAAAAGTAAAGCGGGGTCATCTCCATTTTCAATGAACTTAAGATTGGAAATTGTAAAATCCAAATCATTAAGATTGTATGAAATATATGCAAGCTCTTTGAAAAAGTTTTTGTCTTCTTTAATTTTAAAAAGTATGCGCTTGGCAGCCTCCATGTTTTTTTTCTCTATATACAAAAACATTGCATTTACTAAAAATGCATTATTTTTAAGATTTAAACCTATCTCTTCAAAAACACGAGCATCCTTTTCTTTATAAATTTTATCAATAAATTTGTTAAAATCCAAAACTTCATTATCTGCACTTAAATTTTTCATAAAAACTTCATTATAAAGACCGCGATACTCTTCACTATTTGAAAGATATTGATTTGCAATTCTATAAGCGTCTTTTAAAGACCCAATTTTAAGTTTAGAATAAACTTCTAAAGCTCTCAGCTTCAAATTACCCGGCAAAGCTTTAACACTGAGATTTACTACATCCCCCATAAGACGGTAGTCGCCTGTATTTAAAGCCAAAACCTTAGCTCTTTTAATAAGAGCTAGCCATTTAAATTCAGTATTGGCATAATATAATGAAAATTGTATTGATTTTTTGGCATCAGAAAATTTTTTTTTATCAATATAAAAATCAATTTCTATAATAAGTTTACTAAAATCTTTCTCACCTTTTAAAAAATACAAAACATTGGGATTGAAATAGAAATAAAAAACACCGAAAAAGCCCGTTAATAAGAATAATAAAATGAACGCTAAAGTTTTATTTTTTTTCAATACAATTCTCCATATTTTTTAATAAAGCATCAAGTATACCATTTATAAATTTGTAAGAGTTTCTGCTGCCATATTTCTTGGCAATCAAAATTGCCTCATCAATCACAGCACGCTTTGAATTTTCAAAATTTTGGAACTTTAAAGAATAAACGCCCATTCTAAGTATTGCAAGATCAACCTTATCCATTCGATCTAAGGACCAATTTAAAGAAATATCCCTAATCAAGCTATCAATATATTCTAAATTATTAAAAGTACCATTCACTAAAGAAGAATAAAAAGACTTAATAGATTCATTTTCTATATCTAATCCTTTATCCTCAATATTAAAAATATCAAAAATATCGTCCATTGCGCTTTGATTAATATCAATACTATAAATCTTTTGAAAAGCCAAAACTCTAACTTCATGCATTAAATCCATACCCAAAATCATATAAATAAAAATATGTTTTATTTTAGACTAGAATCCAAAATTTGAATATTTGCAGACTTGTTAAGCTTACCATACACATCTTGCTGCACTTGAACAACAATTTGCTGTTGTTGAACATTAATCATATTATTTCTTATTGCATCTTTGACAATCAAATCTGTAGTAGGTGACACTTTATCATTCAAGCCTAAAAATCTCTGAGCATATTTTTCTGTAATTTTAACAATATGAAATCCTTCCTTTGAAGCAATAGGCGAAGATATATCTCCCTTATTAAAATTAAAAACTTCTTTCATAAAATCAGCCCCAAGAAGATTTTGAGCATTTTGATCGCCTCTTGACAAAAATCCAAGATCTCCATTTTTGGCTTTAGAAGACTCATCATTTGAATATTTTCTTACAGCTTCTTCAAAAGTAATTTTTTTTGATCTTATTTGACTTAAGATATTTTTTGCTTGATCTAAAACATCTGATCTTTTTTTATCTTTAGTAGAAAAAAATACATGACTAACTCTTGAAATATCAGGATTTACAAATTTAGTTTTATTAGCCTCATAATACTCAATAATTTCTTTCTCACTAGGAGTTTTAACTTCAGAAAACTTAGGCTGAGCTTGCTTTAAAACAAGTTTTTGAGAAGACAAAGATCTTTTCATTGAAGACAAAAGCTCGCTCCAATTTGTACCTTGTTTTTCTATCATCTGCTTTATTTGCTCATCAGTAAGATTTACAAGTCCAAATTGAGTTCTAATTGTTTGCATAACCTCATCATCTGAAATCTTAATTCCTTGTTTTGAAGCCTCTTGACTAAAAAGAACATCTGCTATTAAAACTTGCAAAACTTGCTTTTTCTCAGCAATAGTCAAATCTCGTCCTTGAGTCTTTTTAAATATATTAACCTTAGAGTCAAAACCAGTTTTAGTAATAATTTCATTTTTATGTAAATTAATAATAGCAACGGGAGTATTTTGAGCAAAAGAGTTAATCCCCACAGTTCCCAATATTACCAAAAATAAAAAACCCTTCATAACATAACCTCTTATTAAAGAATCACTTACCCACTAATTTAACAAAATTTTACATTTAAATCTAGTTAATAAAGCATTTTCATCTATCTATACAAAAAACTAGAAATTCCTTGCCCACCGCCAACACAAACAGATGCTATTCCTTTTGTTTTATTATTCATTTTCATAGAACGAGAAAGTGTTAATAAAATTCTTGAACCGCTAACTGCAAATGGATGCCCCAAAGCAATAGCGCCACCATTTACATTAATAATATCGCTAGTTATATTATATTTCTCAAACAAGGCCTTTTCAACGCTTAATGCTTGAGCTGCAAATGCTTCATTCACCTCAATCAAATCTATTTCGCTGGGGTTTAAACTTAATTTACTAATAATACCTTCAATAGCCATATAAGCTCCAAAACCCATATAAAGCGGATCAAGCCCCACACTTTTAAATCCTCCAATATAAGCTAATGGCTTTACCCCTAATCTTTTTACTCCTTCTTCACTTGCCAAAATCAAAAAACAAGCCCCATCATTCAAACTAGAAGAATTCCCCGCGGTTATTGTGCCTAATTCTTTAAAAACAGGATTAAGAGATGCCAGCTTATTTAGAGTTAAATTATCTCTTATTTCTTCATCACTTGAGACAACCCTACTAGAATTAGTCTTCTTATCAAAAACAGTCAAGGGATAAATTTCATCTTCAAAATATCCAAGTTCTCTTGCCTTTAGCGCCTTTAAGTGAGAATTATATGCAAATGCATCTTGCATTTCTCTTGTTATTTTATATTTTTCTGAAAGATTTTCTGCTGTAAGTCCCATGGAAATAAAATTTAAAGAATCTGTTAAGGCATCTTTCTGGATTGAATCTTCAAGTCCAAAATTGCCAAATTTAAGACCATCAAATCTAATCTTTCTAGGTAATAAATAAGGAGAGTTGGTTAAATCTTCCACTCCTCCAGCTAAAACAATATCATTTTCTCCAAGAACAATAGAATTAAATGCAAGCTCCAAAGATTTAAGACCAGAACCACAAACTTTATTGACACTAAATGCGGGCACAGCATCACCTAAACCAGACCTTAGGGCAATTTGCCTTGCAACATTTTGACCAAGTCCCGCAGATATTACATTTCCAATGATGACCTCATCCACTTTACATAACTTATTTCTTCCAAGTAAAGCTTTAACAACTTTTGAAGATTCATTAATAATATCCAAACCTCTAAAAGAACCTCCAAACTTGGCATTAGGTGTTCTAAGCCCATCAATAATAGCTACTTTTTTCATCACAATTACTCCTTAAAGTCTTTGCTAACTCCATTGAATTATACAATAGCTCACTATAAAAACTAAGTTTATTCAATTAAAAAATAAACTATTTAACTTAAATTGCTTAATAAAAAAGCTAAAGTGTTATAATTTTGTAATGCACTTTAAAAAAATAATTTTAATAATATTTATATTTATAATTTCTACTTTAAAAGTTTATTCTTATAATCATGCAATCCAATACAAAAATGAAGGTATTGACAAATATTATTTTGAAATACTAAATGATGGATTTGGATTTTCATTAAGCGATTTTTTTGATGATTCAAGAAGTGGTTCTCTAATTTTCACCTATGCTTCAAAATACAATTTTATAGTAAATTTAGAAGCACACATGTTAACTTTTAGAGGTTATAAAGACTCCCCAAAATCTTTAATTAGTAGAACAGACTTAATTGAAATAGGTTTCATGTATTATTTTCCAATTTTATTGCTAATTAATGGAAAAAATTTCGGAGAAATAGACTTGGGAATTGGAATTAAAAACTTATTATTTGGAGACTGGGGAGGTCACTTAATGCAAAGCATAATTCACCTTATCTTAAATCAACACCGTCCAATTCCAAGTATAAAAAGCTACGATAGCTACAATTATAGAGGATTTTTAAGCTTTGCTCTAAATTACTCTTACATGAATTTTTTAAATTTAGAAAATTATATAGATTTATCTTATTTTGCAGATTATTTTATCAAAAACAGTATTGGAATTACTTTAAAAAATGAAAATATCGGATTTGATATAAAATTTTACACCCAAATTCAAAATCAAATTAAAAGCCTTAAAACATATTCAAAAATACAAGAAGCAGAAACAGGAATTGGAATAAATTATCAATTTTACTCTAAAAATTTTTTCATAACAAATAATTTAAACATTAAAAATTTTTCAACCAAAGAAAATTTCTTAAGCGTTGGGGGATTTGGAATAATCATTGCGCCTGAAGAATATACAAAAATATCAGAATCTAAAAATGAATTTAATATTGTAAGTAATAATTTTTACTTTGGATTTGATATTATGATCCCACTTAAAATAAGAAATTCGATATTTTATAAAATAAATGAAAACATCAATCATTACTTTTCACTATCAACAAATTATTACACCAATTATAATGAAACTAATAGTTTTACAAATCGATTATCGTCGGGCATCATGTATGAATTTTTACCTCAAAAAACATTCAATCCTTACATCATTTCGGGATTATTTTTTGCCTATAATCAAAATAACCGAGATATTAAAAACATCTTTAGACCAATAAGAATAAGCAACGTCATTCAAGCTGGAATTGAAAATGAATTGGGATTTTTGTTCAAAATGCTAAAATACCACAACACCGAGTATACTTTCAAAATATATTCAAAAGTCAGCTATGTTCCTCTAGCTTATAATCTAGATGAAAAAAAATTAGAAAAACATTCTATTAACTTCAATTATTTGGGAATTGGAATAGTCATTAAATAACAACATTAAATTAATAATGGTGGTCCTTGTTAACAAACTTAGTAATGTGCGGTAAAAACAATATATCTGCCCTACCTGTAGGACCATTTCTATGTTTTGCTACAATAACCTTAGTTTCTATTGGTTCTATCTCAGCAGAAGACTCAAATTTAAAATCCTTATCTCTATGAAGTAAAATTACAATATCAGCATCTTGCTCTAATGCCCCTGATTCTCTTAAGCTAGCAAGATTAGGTTCACGCCCCTCTGTATCTCTTGTAAGCTGAGATAATGCAACAATAGGGATCTCAAGCTCTCTAGCAAGCTCTTTGAGAGATTTACTAATCGAAGCAACTTGCTCATGCCTTGGGAGATTTTTTGTTTCAAAAGAAATCAGACTGATATAATCAACAAATATTATATCTATACTATAAAATCGCTTAAGCTTTCTAGCTTGAGTTGCTAAAGTTAGTAAACTAATATTGGGAGTATCTTCAATATAAAGCTCAGAATCACTAATCTCATTTACAATATCATTTAATGATTTTATCTCTTGTCCAGATAAAATACTATTTTGAACTTTAAAGCTATCAATACAAGATTGAGACGATATTATTCTTTTTATTAAAGCATCCGCTGTCATTTCAAGAGAAAAAAATCCTACTTTTTTCTTTCCTTCTTTTCTCAATGCTATAGCAGATGCAATATTTAAAGCAAATGCCGTTTTACCAATACTAGGACGAGCACCAACTATAATAAAATCACTGTTTCTAAACCCTCCAATAAGAGAGTCGACCTTTTTAAAGCCACTCGGAATACCAAAATTTGCTTCCTTTTTCTTCATGCTACGTTCATATATCTCATTATGAACACGTTCTGCAATAACTTTAGCATGATAGAGGTTTTTACTAGAATAATCTAACTCAATTGAAAGAATCTTTTGTTGAGATTCTTCAACAATCTCATTAATAGTTTTAGTAGAATCATTTATATAATCATTAAGTTCTTTAGAAACATTTAAAATGCTTCTACGGATACTCTGTTCTTTTACAATTTTTGCATAAACATTTATAGTTCTATCTGTTGGCAAATAAACTGAAAGTGAATCTAAATAATCTGGCAAATTGATTAAATCTTTTTTAACCAAAAGTTGTGTCTTTGAAACATTCTTAGACACTTCTTCAAAAACAGTAATAGGATCAATATTTTCCCTTTTTTCATAAAGCGAAACCATTGCTTTGAAAATCAACTTGTGAGTCTCATTGTAAAAATCATCAGCTCTTACATGAAAAGCAATTTGCTCTAATTTATCTGAATTATAAAATATACTAGAAATTACCGCTTTTTCTGCACCATCATTAAAAAGAAGTGCAGAATTTGAAAAAGCTGCTAAAGCCACAAACTACACCCTTTCTCTTTTAATTTACTCATCTACTTTATTTAATTTTTTATTTAAAGACTTTTTATCCTCTTGCTTTTTTTCTTTTTTTATCTCTACTTTAATAATAGAACTAATGCCTTCATAAAGCTTAATTGTCACATCATAAATTCCAAAAGTCTTTAAAGTTCCATGATGTATATCTATTTTTTTTCTCTCTATGTCAAAACCCAGCTTAAAAAGTTCATCAGCAATATTCAAACTGTTAATGCTATGAAACAATTTACCAGAATCATTGGATTTCATAAAAAATTCTAATTTAACAAGATCAAGCTTAGATTTCAGATCATTGGCAACTTGCTTTTTTGCCTCTTGCTTTTTTAATATTGATCTTCTTTTTTGATTAAAAATTTCAACATTATGTTTATTTGAAAAAACTGCAAAACCTTTGGGTAGCAAATAATTTCTTGCAAATCCATCTTTTACCTCTACGGTATCTCCTTCTCTTCCAAGGTTAATAAAATCTTCCTTTAAAATAACTTTCATAATTACCCCAAACAACTATTTTTTTACAAAAGGCAACAAGGCCATATATCTTGCCCGTTTAATTTCTAATGCCAAGCGCCTTTGATGCTTAGCAGAAGTCCCAGTAATTCTTTTAGGTAAAATTTTACCTTGCTCGGTAATAAACTTTTTAAGAAAATCAAAATCTTTATAATCAGGATGTTTACCAGAATCACAAAATTTACATGACTTTCTCTTAAAAAATCTGAAATTTGAATTTTTTTTGAAACCATCTTGCTGATTTTCAAATCTTGAATCTCTTTGATTTACATCTCTATCTTTATACATAAATTTAAACTCCATTAAAAAGGTATATCTTCGCTAAATTTATCATCAACAATATCAATATCCTTACTTACATCTTCTTTTTTATAGTTTGACAAACTATTAATATCTGAATCTTGCATTTGAAAAGTATTAGAACCTGAGCTAAACATTTGTAAATTATCTACAAATATATTCACCTTGCTTCTCTTATCACCTGTATTCCTATCTTGCCAGCTCTCATATTTAAGAGATCCACTTACTACAACTTGTTTACCTTTTTTCAAATAATCATTGAGACTTTCGGCCCTTTTTGAAAAAATAACACAGTCAAAATATTGCGGATAATCAATCCATTCATCATTTTTCTTCATTCTTCTATTATTAGCTAAAGAAAACCTAAGAACAGCCATACCACTCTCTGTATAAGAAAGCTCAGAATCTCTTGTAAGTCTACCAGATAATACTAATGAATTAATATCAGCCATTAAAAACCCTTTTATTTTTCCTGAATATCTGCGTTTTCAGAACCCGTTGGTGTTTCAATTTTAGAACCACCCTTAAGACTGTCTTTGTCTTTGTCAATATTGTCTCTAAATTCCCTAAAATTTCTTCTTTTAATTTTTTTAGTATTGATCTTTCTAACTATTTTGACCAAAATCATATACCTAAGCAAGTTTTTAATTAACTTAAGCTTTGATTCAAGTTCTTTTAAATTATTACCTTCCATACTAAATTCTATTATTTCGTAACGACCTCTAGCTTGTTTTTTGATAGGATATTCTAAGGCTCTCTCTCCAATAAAATTGCTAACAACATCAGTTGCACCAAACAATTCCAAAGATTTTTTAACTTCTTCCAAAGAACCTTTATACTCAATCTCTTCACTTTTAAACAAAAAACATGCCTCATATCTTTTAATCATTATTAAAACTCCTTACGGTCTATCGCATTGCAAAATATGCAACAAAGGCTACTTAGTTAGTATATAAAAGAGATTAATTTTTTTCAACAATAAAAAACTTTATTTACAAACGCAAAAAAGCAACTAAAACACAATCTCAACTCTCAATCTTCTTCTGATTCGCTAAGTTTATAGGTTTTTCCCAACTTGCCTTGCTTCTCAAGTTTTTTGTCTTCTTTCATCTCAATATAAGTCTTAAAGCCTTTTTTTACATTATCAACTGCAACCATAACACTAGCTTCAAAAAGGCTTTTTGGAGAATAGGTATCAATAGCCTTTTTAATATAATATGCATTAGATCCATAAAAAAGCTGCACCTTACCATTAACAAACCCTATCTTAAGAACTCCGGCTTCTTTAAGCAAATTATTATCAACAAGCTCGGTATTAACAACATCTACATGTAATCTTGTAGAACAAACATCAAGCTTTGTAATATTATCAAATCCACCAAGACCTTGAATTAAAAGGTGTGCAATCCCAAGACTCTCTAGTTTACCTTCTTGACCTTCAAAAAATGGATCATCTGCAACAAATATCTGAAAATCAAAATATCTATAAAGCCAACTAAAAGTAAAATAATAAAGGGTAAAAAAGATTACTCCTAAAGGCACCGCACTAATCCAATTTGTCTTAGAATTTCCTTGAAGTATCCCAAACATAAAAAAATCCAAAAAACCCGTAGAAAAGGTATTGCCAATCGTAACATCAAAAAAATTAGCAAGCAATAATGCAAATCCCGAATAAATGGCATGAACGAAATAAAGCAAGGGCGCTGTAAAGATAAATAAAAATTCTAAAGGTTCGGTTATTCCTGTTAAAAAAGCCGTCAAAGCCCCAGAAAAAAGAAGAGCTGCAATCTTACTTTTATCTTCATGGACAATTCCCTTGTAAACCCCCAATGCTGCTCCGGGCAGTCCAAACATGATAGAAAGATAAAATCCACTACTAATCTTAGCAAAGCCTGATGAAAATTTACCAAGTGATGGGTCTAGTAACTGAGCGTAAAATATATTCTTAAGACCTCTAAATGTCTCGCCATTAATCGTCTCCACCCCCCCTAAAGAAGTAAATTCAAAAGGAAAAGATAAAATAGAATGTAATCCCAAAGGCAATAACAGTCTATTCAAAAATCCATAAAGAAAACTACCTAAATATTCAAATCTAAAAACAAACATACCTAAGGATGCAATTAATTTGTCAAAACTTGACCAAATCAAGCAAAAAAATATGGCTAAAATAACACAAAAAGGCACAATTATTACTATAGGCACAAAATGACACTCTGAAAAAAAAGAAAAAGGCTTTGGCAGCTTCATATTATAAAATTTGTTATGTAAATATCCAGCTGCAAGACCTACAACTAAAGATCCTGCAATTCCCGTATTTAAAGTTTGAACACCAAGAAAATTTATGCGACCCACAGAAGACATTGCCTCTGCTTCAACAAGCCCTGAGAAAGTCTCAATAAAATAATTTTCAGTAATATTAAATGTTAAATAACCAACAAGCCCTGCTAAAGCAGCTGTTCCCTGCCCCATTCTTGCAACCCCAATAGAAATTCCAATAGAAAAAATTAAAGGCATATTGAGAAGAATAGCATTGCCTATTGCCTTCATTAAACCTAAAATATCTTGAAAGAAAAATTTATCAATATAAACGTAACCAGAAGGATTTGAAAATGCAGATCCAATACCAATCAATAAACATGAAACTGGTAAAATAGAAATAGGCACTCGTAGTGCTTTAGAAAATTTTTGCAAACTTGAAAAGTTAATTATTTTAATAAAATTAATCATGCTAAGCCTCTCCCAATACTAATTCCAGCAAACACTATTTATTATAAAGCTTTTTTTACAAAAAAAAACTTTACTTATTAAACAAGTCAAATAATAAAATTGAATAAATTCCGTAAGAATTTAATTTAATCTTGAGAAAAACTTACAATTAAAGTAATGTATTATATATTTTTTATAAACAAACGATTAAACGGAGGCAAAATTGTGATTACAAAAGCCGAACTTAAAAATTGCTCATTAAGCGATGACAATACAAGCAAAATACCAAAAAATGAACTTTTTAGTTCTATATCCCATCTTTTTGGAATTATTTTGTCTATAATTGGAACAACAATTCTTATTACAATATCTGCTCTTAAGAAAAAAGATTTACATATATTTGTATTCTTTATTTACGGATTTTCAATGACTCTATTATATGCAATGAGTACTCTTTACCACATATTTCCAAAAGGAAGTAAAATAAAAAAAATATTTAGAAAATTTGATCATATTTCAATATTTATTCTAATAGCAGGAACATATACTCCTGCCTGTGCAATTCTTGTACCAAACAAATCAGGACTAATAATCTTATGTATAGTATGGAGTCTAGCTATAATCGGAATAATTTTTAAAGCAATATTTACAAATAGTCCTGGGTGGATCAATGGATCCATATTTATAATTATGGGATGGATCGTCCTTTTTAAAATTAAACCCATTTACAGAGCCCTTAACGGAAAAGGATTTTTTTGGCTAGTTTTTGGTGGAATCGTATATACAATAGGCGGAATAGTATACATTTTAAGTAAAAAATTTAATCCAAAAATTAACATGAAAATGCATGATGTATTTCATATATTAATAATAATCGCATCAGTATCACACTTTTGGCTTATGTTAAAATATATTTCTAATTTTTAATTAAATACATGTAAAAGACCTTTCAAATCGTTAAAAAGGCCCAAGCCAAAAAGAAACAGCGCTAAAAAAATACCAAAGCTATAAAAAGAATAAATGGTTTTGGCCTTAAATCTTTTTCCACGTAAAAGTTCAATAAAGGTTATAAAAATTTGTCCTCCATCAAAAATAGGTATTACAATAAAAAACAGATTCATACCAGCAAGAATTAAGCTTAATACAGAAACGCTATTAATCCAATGCAATAGCCCTAAAGAATAGGATGAAGAGAGAATACTTACAATTCCAACAGGGCCTGATATACTCTTAGAAGTATTTAAAAAATTTGTTATCAATAAAAAAATAGAATACAAAATGTCTTGCAAAGCACTTAAAACCTTAAAAAAAGAATTTTTAACGGCACTTGAAACATTTTCTACTTTAATTATCCTTTTTAAAGGTGGTGAAAAATATATGCCAACAATTTTATCTTTATCCTGAAATACTAATTTTGAAGAAAAAATTTCTCCATTCCTAGCAAACTTAATCTCCACAACATCCGAATTTAAATTCTTAAGCAAATTATCTAAATCTCTCTTATTTTTCAAAAGAATATTATCAATGCTAATTATTTTATCACCCGATTTCATTCCTGCAATCGTAGCAGGAGAATTTAAAACTACATCTGCTATCACAAGATCAACCCAAGGGCCAATTTCTTTTAAAAAATCTTGCAAACTAACGGTCTCTTCAAAAGTAATATTTTCTTTTTCCCTTAAAACATCAAATGTAACTGTGGATTTTGCCTCCGGAATAATATTTCTCAAATCAGAAAAATATTCAATTTTTTTATTATTAACTTTTAATATAACATCACCATCTCTAAATTTATCTTTTAAAAAAGAATTTTTATTTAAAAGATTAACCTTTGAAGAATGATCAAAATATATAACACCCATCATACTTATAAAAATGAAAACAATAAATGAAAAAATCAAATTAAACAAAGGGCCTGCAAAATATATTAAAATTTTTTTAAAATGTGAAATTCCAAACAAAGAATCCTTATCTGCTTCTAATTCTTTATTTGCCTTAAGTTCTTTTTCTAAGTGATCAAATCCTTTAAGCTTGCAATATCCTCCTAAAAGGATTGGAGAAAGTTTATACTCAGTATTATTAATTTTAAACTTTAATATGCTAGGACCTATGCCCACAGAAAAAGCTTCAACCTTAACTTTAAAAAGTTTAGCAAATAAAAAGTGCCCCAGCTCATGAATAAATATTATAAAACTAAGAGCAAGTACACTAAAAAGAATATACATAATTTCCTCCAAAAATCACTAAGATAAGTATAAATAAAATATCGGACCTGTTAAAAGAAAAGAGTCAATCGAGTCAAGAGCCCCACCTCTACCAGGAATGATTTTCCCAGAATCTTTTACCCCAGCACTTCGTTTTAATCCAGATTCAAATAAATCACCAATAATGGTGAGAACTCCAATCAAAATGCCAAAAATAATAGATTCTCCATAGCTTAAATTTATTAATCTAAAAACTACTGCAAATATAGCAGTAGACACAGAAAACAAAATACCCCCAAAAAAACCCATTAATGTTTTATTTGGACTAATAATAGTAGGACGATAGCTGTTTTTCCCTAAAAAATATCCAAAAAGATATGCAAAAGTATCATTTCCGCTTACCATGGCAAAAAGTATTAACATTAAAAATGGAGCCTTAGGTAAAGTTGTAATAGAAACTATAAAAGACATTAATACACCAGGATATATGAGGATAAAAAGTATTGACGTTGCTTGAGATAAAAAGTTTCCAATCTCATGTTCTTTTATAAACACCAAATTAACAATCCAATTACTAAACACTAACGCTATAACCAAGTAATATACCACATTCATGCCTAAATAAAAAACATTAAAATGAATATAAGTTAAAATTGGAGGAACAAACCCTAAAAAAAAAGATAATGTGCCTGAAAGTCCTGACGATTTAAATTTTAACAAATCATTAACTTCTTTTGCAGCAAAGCCACTAAATATAAAAATTAAAATGTTAAGAAACAAATAATTTTTAAAATCTAAAAATATTAAAAATAAAATTAAAGGAACAAAAAATAAAAATGTTCCCAACCTTGCAAAAAACGAGAATCTCTTAACCTTGCTCAATAAATCATCTCCCAAAATTTCTTATTCTAAATTGGAAACATTCCAAATCTTTAATATACCTATTGTTATAATATTCAGGCCACAAAACATTTGAAAAAATTAATTCAGAATAAGCAATCCTCCATAAGAAAAAATTACTTATTCTAATATTTCCACCTGTACGTATTAAAAGATCAATATCGGGCAATTCTGGATTATCCAAAAAATTGGAAAAAGTATTTTCATCTAAAGATTCTAAATCAAAATCGCTTGAAACAAATTTTTTAACAGCTCTAAGTATTTCATTGCGACCCCCATAATTGATTGCTAAATTTAAAATAAGATTGTTAAAATTTTTAGAAAAGCTAGCAGAATCTTTTATAGAACTTTTTACTTCTTCACTTAAAGACTCAATATCTCCTGAAACTATTATTTTTATTCCATTTTTTTTGTAAAAATTAAATTCTGCCCTTAAATAACTAGCAATTAAAAACATTAAATTTTCTATTTCACAATCATCCCTTTTCCAATTTTCAGTAGAAAATACATAAAAAGATAAATATTTGATACCTACCTTTAAAGAATGCTTAACTATTTCTTTTGCTCTTTTAAGACCTTCTTTATAACCTTCTAAAAAAGACAATCCCTTACCTAAAGCCCACCTTCTATTGCCATCCATGATGACTCCAACATGCCTTGGAAGAGAACTTTTATTCATGGCTTTAAACTTCCATTATTTCTTGAATTTTAGATTCTAAAATAGAATCTATCTTTTTAATATAAACATCAGTGGATTTTTGAATATCATCTAAAATTCTTTTTAAACTGTCCTCTGTGATTTCCGATTCTTTTTCTTGCTTTTTAACCTTATTGTTTAAATCCTGTCGTATATTTCTAGTTGAAATTTTATGTTCCTCTGCTATTTTTTTAGCATGCTTTACAATATCTTGCCGCCTTTCACTAGTTAAAGCTGGAACCTTAATTCTAATAACCGAACCATCACTTGAAGGGTTCATAGAAAGATCAGAATTAAGTATGGCTTGTTCTATCTTATTCAAGATACTTTTATCCCAAGGTTGAATAACAACAAGCCTTGCTTCAGGAATCCTAATGCTTGACACTTGGGTTATAGGTGTTTTTTGACCATGGTATTGAATAAAAATCTTATCAAAAATATTACTACTAATTCTGCCTGTTCTTAACGTTTTATATTCATTATCAAGTGATAAAAGAACCTTACTCATCTTTTCATCTAGAAAAGCCCTATAATCTTCCATACAAACTCCTCCTTGCTGATAAAAAGCAGTATATTATCTACCCTATTCTTAAATACTTAAACTCAACTATTTCTATTTTACTTGCAATTGATTTTGAAATCTCTTCCAACATTTCCCTAACAGTGATTTTATCATTTTTTACAAAACTTTGTTCAAGAAGAGAAATTTCAGCAAGATGTTTTTTTATTTTCCCCGCAACTATACCTTTGACTATGCTTTCTGGCTTACCACTAAATTCTAATTGTTTAGCAAATATCTCTTCTTGCTCCTTAATATAATTTGGACAAACATCATCATTTTTCAAATAAATAGGAGCAAACGCAGCCACATGCAACGCTAAATCCATAGCAAAATTTTGTAACATTTCATCTTCAGTTTTAGAAAAATCATCCACTTTCAATTTTACTAAAACACCTATCTTGGACTGTTCACCATGCAAATAAATTTTTACAAATTCATTAGATTGAATATCGGTAATAAAAATTTTTTTAACCTGAATATTTTCTTTTATCGTAGCTGCTAAATTTTTAAGCTCTGACTCTTGAGAAGCAGTTAAAGAATTTCTTCCGCTCTCTACCAATTCTTTAATTAAAGAATTGCCCAAACTAACAAAATTATGATTTAAAGCAACGAAGTCTGTTTCACAAGAAACAAGCAAAAGCCCAGCATGAATATTGTTTGAATATGAAAATACTCTGCCTTCTTTTGCATCTCGGTTAAGTCTTTTCTCAGCAGATGCAATTCCCATTTCCCTAAGTTTTTTTTTAGCCAATTCAAAGTCTCCACCAGCAGCAGATAAAGCTTTTTTACAATCTCCAAAACCAGCATTGGTTTCTTCTCTAAGCTTTTTTACATCTTGAGGACTAATAATGCTCATAAATCACTCTCCCCTTCTTCAATAGAATCACTTTTATCATTTTTAATTTCAATTTCTTTCATCAAATCTTCTTCATTCAAATTTTCAATTATTTGAATACCGACCTCTTTATCACTTTCCAAAATAGCATCAGATATTATTTTGGTAAACAAAGCAACAGAACGAATCGCATCATCATTGCCAGGAATTGGGCAATCAATAACATCCGGATTACAATTTGTATCAACCACAGAAATAATAGGAATTTTTAATTTTCTAGCCTCATTAATAGCTATTTGTTCTCGCTTAGGATCAATGATAAAAATAGCGCCGGGCAGTGTTTCCATGTCTTTGATGCCTGTTAAATTTTTAGCTAATTTTAATTTTTCACGATTAAGTTGTGAAATTTCTTTTTTACTTATCATATCAAAAGTTCCATCAACTTCCATCTTTTCTAGCTTTTTTAATTTTTGAACAGATTTTCTAATTGTATTAAAATTAGAAAGCATGCCCCCAAGCCATCTATTGTTAACATATGGCATATCACTTCTTCTTGCTTCTTGTTCGATTATCTCACTAGCTTGCTTTTTGGTTCCAACAAAAAGCACCTTTTTACCATCCTTTATCACCCTTTGAACAAGCTCATAAGAATCTTTAATGCCCTGTAAAGTCTTTTGAAGATCTAAAATATGTATTTCATTTCTTTCAGAAAAAATAAATCTTTTCATTCTAGGATCAAGCCTTTTTACCTGATGGCCAAAATGAACTCCAGCTTCCAGTAAGCTCTTCATTGTAATAATTGCCAAATCAACCTCCTATTATCCTTCTCTTTTACTCACTATGACATCACATAGCGGAAATTATACACTATTTTATAAGAATATAATAAAACAATCCAATTAATAAGTCCACTAAATCAAAAACAAACATCTTTCTCTTTAATAAAATTATTAACAAACCACATTAATAAAAAATATTAAAAGCTAAGTTGATATCTATCTCTACACAATTCCTTTAAAAACCATTCTTTTATAAATCGTTCTTATTTCTTTCAGAGAATTTAATCAAACCTATTAAAACAACTGAACCTAAACTAGGAAAAAAATAAAGAACAAGATCTATTTGCCTTTCATAATAATCAGAATAGAAAAAAGGAATAAAAAATAGAAATACAATGCCACCTAAAAAACTTATTAAATAAACTACTACAAACTTAAAATTCAATATGTTTAAAAACATAACAAAAAAGCTTACTAAAAAAGAAATAACAATGTTTGTTAAAATCAAATGAAAAAAAAATACTATCATACTTACCCCTTAAAACCAACTAGTCAGACAAACTAAATCCCGACAAATCCCCAAGATCAATAAGAACACTGTAAGCATCGTCAACAATACTGCCCACACCCATAACAAAAATTGCCAAATTATATTTAGGGGCAATATCTTTTGTAAAAAAATCGTCATTTATATGTTTTAGATCAAGCGGCCTTTTATCTTTATCTAAAAAATTAGACTTTTTAATAGATTTTGAGAAACCTATATATTCCCCTTTATCAATGTAGGATCTATATATGTTTTGCTTCTCAAGAATAACGGGAGACGAAGAAGTATTTCCATTTCTTACAATAATAAAAGCTTCACCGGGAACATCTTTTCTTAATTCTCCAAAATTTATTTCAAAATATAAAGGTAATTTGCTATCGACCCATTCTTTATTTAATTTAAAAACAGGTTTACCCGAATAAATAGTAGAACTCAAATTTATTTTATAAAACCCTCTATTATTAAATTCACTAACATTGTCAAAAACACCCTTTAAGGCTTCAAAATCTTTTTCTACACTTTTGCGAAAACTACTTATATGATAATTAGCGCCCTCTGGATAAAACTTATAATAGATATCAAAACCCCTTAGCTTTTCAGCTGCTTGATTAGAAAAATAGCCTGCTGGCAAAAAAAAGGCTACAGAATCTCTAGAAATTCGATTATCAATCTTTTCTGGCGAAGGAAGTATTAAAATATTGTCTAGACCACATCCAAAAAACCCTAGACAAAATACAAAATATAAGATAAAAAAAATTATAAAACCTCCCCCAAAAATACAAATTAATTTTGCTTAAGTTCTAAAATTTTATTATTTGCTATATTTATGTATAAATTATTTTCATAAGGAAATTTAACAATCTCTTCATATACTTTCACAGCAAGATCTTTATCTTTTTCCTCGATCAATATTGCCTTACTCAAAAGAGCTCTTACCTTTAAAAAGCCCAAACTAGTACTATTAATAAGATCCTCATAAACCAATAAAGCATCTTCCTTTAATCCCATTTTTTCATAAATTGCAGCTTTATTAATAAAAGCAATTTCGCTTTCAATCCCTTTTGCCTTAATAACAATATCTAAATCTTTAATAGCCTCATCATACTGTGCTTGACTTTGCAAATAAACAGATCTGGCTAAATAAAACCTTGGAATAAAGTAAGATGAAATTTCTTTTTCCTTTGAAATAAGTTCCTTTATCTTAAGAGATATTTTTTCCTTCTCTTTAGCGTCATTTTCTCTTAAATAGTCATTTAAATCCTTTTCAAGATTTTCTACTATTTCTCCACCACTCTTTACATAATCTTTGCCTAAAGAATTATAAAAAACAACAACAATAGATACGAAAACAAAAACAATAGCACTAAAGAAAACTAAAAGACCGTTCTTAGCCATTATTCATCCCTCTTTAGCAAATTTTCAAATGGCTTATAAGATTCCTCATCATTGCCCTTAAACAAATAAGAAGAAATCTCTTCTCTTGATCTTTGATTTTCATACTCCCTATAAGAAAGAAGCACCGATCTGTCTTTAGAATCAATACTTGTTATTACCACTTTAAGCTTATCCCCAATGTTTAATTTTTCAAAAGTTTCTAAACTAGATTCCTTTGTGTCTCCTAGTTGAATTTTGCTAATAAATCCCATTATTTTATTATAAACTCTCACTTGAAAGCCTTTTGACTTTTTTTCTACAATCTCAACCTCAATAGCATCGCCTTTTTTATAGCTTTTAGAAAAATCTTCCCAAGGACTCTCTTCTAACTGCTTAATTCCCAATCTAACATTTCTCTTTCGTCTGTCAACCTCAAGCACTTTCCCGTTCACTAAATCACCTATCTTGAAATATTCTTCAGGATCAATCTCTTCAAGCCAAGAAATATCAAACTTACTCACATAAGCATCTATGCCTTCTTCAATATTTACAAAAGCACCTGTTTTTGTAATATTAGTAACAACGCCTTGAATAACGTTTCCAATAGGATATTTCTCAGTTAATCTCTCCCAAGGATTCTCATTGATCTGTTTAATACCCAATGATATTTTTTGATTTTCTTTATCTATCTCTAAAATCTTGACTTCTACTATCTGACCAAGTTTTATTAATTCTTGAGGACTCTTTATTACTCTTATCCAAGAAAAATTACTTATATGTAAAAACCCCGACAATTCGCTGTCAAGCTCAATAACAGCTCCAAAGGGTAAAATTTTTACAACTTTCCCTTTTACAATGCTATCAATTTTATATTTAATATCTACAGAATCCCAAGGATTTGCTTTTAAGGCCTTAAGAGATAGTTCCATTTTGCCTGTCTGTGGATTTATCTTAATAATTTTCAATTTTAACTTATCGCCAACCCTAACAAAATCTTCAATATTTTCAACTTGATTAAAAGCAATATTTCTTTTATGTAAAATTCCTGTAACAAAATTTTTAATTTTTACAATCGCACCATATTCTGTAATACGATCAACCACACAATCAACCACATCTTCTTCGTTGTAAGAACTTACCAACTCTATTCTCTTAGCAAGCTCTCTTTCTCTTTCTAAAGTACGCCTATCAAGAATAAGTCTTAAACCATCCGTTTCGCTTGCTTCAAGAATATAAAATTCAACAATAAGACCTCTTTTTAATTTCTCATCCTTAGATTTAGAGCTTAAATAAAAAGGCATAAAGCCAGAAACATTTTCATTAATTTGAATCTTATAACCATTCGGAAGTTCAGCTAAAACTTTACCTTTGATTATTTTTTTATTTTGAATATATTCATTAACTTTATCTTGAAAATTTAAAGACTCAAGCTTTTCAACACTTAAAATCAGACCCAATTCTCCACCTATTCTTACAACGATTGCTTCAAGCTTATCGCCAATTTTGGGAATATTTTCAAATTCTTCAATCTTGACAAAGCCTTCTGATTTATAACCAATATCTACTAGAACATAATCTTTCATAATGTTAACAATAGTACCAGAAACTCGACTTCCAAGCTCTACTCTTTCAAGTACTTTCAAATAATTTTCTTGTAAATCTTTTTGATTTTCCATTCTCACCTCTCTCTTACTTTTTTCAAATTAAACTTTTCTATTATAATATTACATACATCGTCTAATCCTTTGTAGCTTGTATCAAGGTAAAAAACCCCTTTTGATAATTTTAACTTACCATATTGTTTTTTCTTATCAACATCATCTCTTATTTCTAGAGTACGCTCTAATTCTTCTAAAGTCTCATTTCCATTTCTTTGCTTATATCGCCTCAAGGCTCGAACTTTAACAGAAGCATCAAGATAAATTTTGAATTCAGATTCTGGAAAAACAATAGTAGTAATATCTCTACCTTCTATTATATAATTATCATCGCTAAATTTAACAACCTCTCTTAATTTTTTATTCACAATATTTCTTATTCCAACATAAGAAGAATAAAAAGAAACTTGAAAATCAATCTTATCATTTAAAATTTGATTTTCAACATTCTCTCCATTAAGCAAAAAGCTGGAATTATTAAAACTTATATCATTCTCAAGAATCAAATTTAAAAGTCTGCTCTCGCTAATAAAATCGCAGCTATTCATGGAAGATCTTTGGGCAATTAAAGTTATTATCCTATAAAGATAACCGGAGCTGATAAATTTATAACCCAGTTTTGCACCAAGCTCTCTTGCAATTGAACTTTTTCCTGATGCTGAAGGTCCATCAATTGCTATTATCATTTAACTTCTCCAGCCTGGATTTTAATCTATTTATCTTAACCAAAGGAACAATTTTTACCTGACCTTCCTTTAAACTATCCAAATTAATATTGCCAATTCTAATTCTATGAATTTTTTTTAAAAAAACATTTTTGCTTAAAAACACTTTTCTTATTTCCCTATTTTTCCCTTCATCTAAAATCAATCTAGCAGAATTTTTATTTAAAATTTCATAAGACTTTAATTTAAAAAATTCTTTTTTTACCTTTATACCCGATTTAAAAGAAATAAGCAAATTTTCATCAATATCTTTTTTTGATTCAATAATGTATTCTCTTTCAACTTTTCCCCTTGGATGAATAATATCATTTGCAAATTTACCATCATTAGTGAATAATAAAAGTCCAGAACTTTTAAAATCAAGCCTACCAATTGAAAATATACGCTCTTTAAACAAAGGCTGAACTAAGGATATTGCCAGCTTTCTTCCATTAACATCAAAATTGGAACATAAATAATTTTTAGGCTTGTTAAGGGCCAGATAAATTTTACTCTTACCTTGAAAGTCTTTAAAAACATAAACCTGTTTCTTATAAATTATTCTATCCCCTAAAGATACTTTATCACCAAGCTTAGCAATAGAGCCATTAACTCTTACAAGCTTCTTTTTTATCAGCTCCTCGCAAAATCTTCTTGACCCTACCCCCTTTTCGGCTAAAAACACTTGAATTCTGGAGGTTTTAAGTGCAATCATTAATTTCACAACCTCGATACAATACTAACTTATTATTCAGATATCCTAAATTCACAATATTAAGCATTTTGCATTCAAGAGATACTAAAAAATAAGAAAATCTCTCAAAAGAATAATTGTCAGCATTAAAATCTAAAAGAGAATCAAAAATTATACTATTCTCTTTATTTAAGATAGAAATAATTTTCATTTTTTTCTCAAAAATTTTCAATTCATATTTATTACAAACAACTTTAAATTTTTTATTGCACAAAAAATTTTTATTAACAACTTTTTTCTTTAATGCACTAGACTTTCTCTTTAAATTTTTCTTTTTATTATTATCATTAGCAATCGCATTAATATTTTTAACAAAATTATCACTATTGCCAAAAATAAAATCTTTAATCATTTTTGAGTCATAGAATTTAAAACTCTTTACTTGATTTAATTGTAATTTTTCATTTTCTCTATTCTTGCTACGATCTATTAACTTTTCCACAGCTTTGCGCTCCACTTTATCTTTGTATTCAAGCTTTAATGGGAATAAAATTTGAGTTTTCCAATAAAACAAATTGTTAGCAAGATAAAAAAAATCAATCAATCCTCTAATACTTATATTAAGATCACTTGAAACATCTATGAACTCTTCAATTATTTGATTTAAACTTAAAGTTCTTAAAACATGCTTATTCATACTAACATATTCAAAAAAAAGCTCTATTCCGCCTGTAAAATTATCAAGACTGATAGAGTAACTACCTAATTCTGACACTTAAACTTTCCCTACTGTTCACATTCATCTTCTTTAAATCTAATAAAATTTACATCCTCTTGATCAAAATTATTAAAAATTATTTTTCTAAGTCTCTTATCCAAATCATTTGTAAGTTCTACTTCTCTGCCAAGATACTCAATAACACTCTCTCTCCCCTGTCCCAACTTATTATCTCCTAATGAATACCAAGAGCCTGTTTTTTGTATTAAATTATACTTAATAGCAGCATCTAAAATCCCAGCTTCTCTAGAAATACCTTTCCCAAAATAAATTACTAATTCTACTTTACGAAAAGGTGGGGCAACCTTATTCTTCACAATCTTGACTCTAATCTTATTGCCAATAACATCATCACTTGAGCCTGACCTGGTTACTTGTTCGATTTTTCTAACCTCAAGCCTAAGAGATGCATAAAACTTTAAAGCATGCCCACCAGTAGTAGTCTCGGGATTGCCGAACATAATACCAATTCTCATTCTTATTTGATTAATAAACATAATGCAAGTATTAGATTTAGAAAGTATACCCGTAATCTTTCTAAGAGCCTTACTCATTAGCCTTGCTTGAAGGCCAATCTGAGAATCTCCCATTTCTCCATCTATCTCTAATTTAGGGGTTAAAGCTGCTACAGAATCAACTACGATTAAATCAATACCACCGCTTCTGATTAAATGCTCGGCAATCTCAAGAGCTTGTTCTCCAGTGTCAGGCTGACTAAGCCAAAGTTCTGCAACATTAACTCCCAAAGCTTTTGCATAAACAGGATCAAGAGCATGCTCAGCATCAATAAAAGCAGCTATACCTCCTTCTTTTTGTACTTCAGCAATTGCTTGAAGAGTCAAAGTGGTCTTGCCAGATGACTCAGGACCAAAAATTTCTATTATGCGTCCCCTAGGATATCCACCAATACCAAGAGCTTCATCTAATACAATAGATCCACTTGATATACTCTTTATGCCTTTCCCGACGGGAGATTCTCCCATCTTAATAAGACTTCCTTTTCCAAAAGTTTTTTCTATTTGAACTCTTGCAAGTTCAATAGCTTCCTCTTTGCCTACTCTCTCCATACTAACAACTTTTTCTCTTTTTTCCTTTAACTTTGACATTCTTAAATTTTTCCTAGCTAAATTTTATGGGTTCTATTTTCTTTACAAAATATCTAAAATTAGTATTATTTATAACAAAATTAAGACTATCTCCTTCCTTAGAATCAAGCAAATTTTCTCCAAAAGGTGATTTATACGAAATAATGCCTTCATCAGGGTTTGATTCCCAAGGTCCAAGTATCAAATAAGATTCATCTTTACCCGTAGCTTCATTTAAAATGATAACCTTAGTCCCAAAACCAACAACAGAACTTTGAAGATCTTTAGTATCTATAACTTTTGCACTCTCTATTTCCAACATCAAGGAATTTAATCTTTTTGTCAAAAACTGTTGCTTTTCCTTAGCAGAATGATATTCAGCATTTTCTTTTAAATCGCCAAGTTCACGAGCTTTCCCAATTTCTTTTGAATTTTCTGGAATTTCAACTTCCTTTAAATGCTTAAGCTCTTTTTGCTTTTTATTCAAAGAACTTAATATGGTTAAAAATCCAATTTCCATTCTCTCGCCTGCAAGTTGCATCTTTTCATCTTCAAACTCAACCGAATCAAATAATTGCCTTATTATAGACTTAATCTCTAGAAGATCCTTGGGGGGAAAATCTTTTACATAAAAACAGGTCATATAAACTCTCTTAGCAAGCTCTTCATCTTTCACAGATCCTAAGACTGATTTAAGATAACCGTCTTTAACTAAAAGATTAATTATCATTTTATAAATTCTTTTACTTGCAACAGAATTATTTTTATTATTAATTTTGATAACACTGTCTGTTAAAATTTTAATCAAATTGACCAAAAGATCTGAATCTGAATAACTCAGTTCAATAAAATAGGTTTTACAGTGCTTTAAAATCCAAATATAAGCATCTTTATAGATCTTATAATTTTTTATAACATAATTAAATAATTTTTCCACTTCTTTGGGATCTTCTTTGTAAAGTGATTCAACCAATTTCTTATTAACAGAATGAGGAAAAAGTTCTTTATAGTACAAAATCCAATTACTAAGTTCGCTTTTAATTAAAACAACCAATTCTTTTTTAATTTCTGCATTCAAAATTGAATCAAAAAGATCTACTATTCCTTTCGAATACTCCTTTAAAAGGGATTCTAAATTAACATCTTTTTCTATATTAACTTTTGATGATAATTCTTCAGAAAAATTACCTAAAGATTTAAGAATAACGTAAGAACTTATAACATGATGATCAACCTTTGTAAAATTGTTAACATAAATCAAAAAATAGTTAAGCATCTCTTCTTCAATATGCAAATCCTTAACAATTCCCTTAACATTGCAATAGTTTATAAATATTTCGTATCTTTTATAAAAATCTTTCTCAATTTTAAATTTATCATACATTTTTTCATTCAAATTGGAAGATCTCTCATTATATATATAACAATCAAGCTTTCCAGAATCCATAACAAAATGGGGATTATCTTTTAAGATTTGCCTTGCTTTCAAGCTCCATGAATTCCATGAACTTTGAGTCATCAAGCTTGGCACTAACTCTTTTTTTATTCCCTTTAAATCAATAGCTTTATAACTTTTTATAATAACTTTTATAGCCCACTCAATATCTTTTTTTACTCTATCTGCAAGTTCCTCTTTGGGTGTTATAGCCTTTAATACCCTAATATCCTCCCTGCTAAGAGGAGAAAGAGCCGACATCGCCATATCAAAGCCAATAAAATGACCTCTTTTTGAAACAAAATCAACGGTAATGCCATGATCATTTACATCCCTTACTATTCCAACAGACCAAGTCTGATGATAAACAAAGTTGCCCTTTGCAAAAAATAAATATTTTTCAAAATCCGAATATACGTCAACAAAATTTTTGTCCAAGTTTTCAATATCAGACTTTACAAGATAATCCTCAATATTCTTTACATCTTTATATCTTTCTCTTAAAAATTTAACTAAATTTTCTCTTGCTTTATGATTTTTATTATCAAGCTTCAAAATACCTTTTAAAATTTCTATTGTCTCATCAACATTATCAGTCAAAGAATAATGATCAAATAAATCTTCATAAAGAACTATAGCCTTTTTAAATCCAAGATCTTTTTCAATTTTTTGCAAAATAAGCAAAAAAGAATCAAAATCATCTGAAACATAATGAATAAGTTTGGCCCATACTTCTCTGATTCCTGACATTTGTTTTTTATCAATAAAACGATAAATAGCCTTTCTAAAATAAAAAATTGATTTTTGCAAATCAATAGTTTCATAATAAGTAGCAAGTTGCCTTACAAATACAGTGTCATCAATATCTGCTTCAACAATTCTAGTCCAAATACTTGGAAGCTTATCATTTTCATTATTTTGGGCATATATTTTTGCAAGAGTATAAAGAGCATGCTTATTCTCAGAAATAAAAAGCATTTCATTACATATATGCTCAACAAGGGCCCATTTTAAATTCTGAGAAAATAAATCAATAACAGCAAGCAAATTCATATCATTTAGCGGGCGCCTACTATATATAAGCATTCCAGAAATATAAAGACCTGCTATGCTTTTTTTAACATCCTTTAAATGTCTGCCACAAATATCAAGCACATCCTCTGTTAACCCCTCATCAATTATATTATCTATCAAATCATCCAATTCTTTTATTTTGGCAAGAGAATAGTTATTAACAACTATTCTTGTCCACTTATCTTCTTGCAAAATACTATCTAATTTTTCTATGGTAACATTAGACATTAAACTCTCCTAACATTGATTTTTAGTGTCAAGCAACTAATTTACATACTGTTGATAAATTCCCAAGTCTATTTCTTTTATGTACAACAAAATTTCATCAATGCGTGCTCTATCCTCTTTTATCCTTACATAATGATCAATAAGCCAAAAATACTTATTAATAAGCCTTGGAAGTAATATACTCTCATTTATTGATCTATAAGACTTTTCTTTAAGTTCATTACGCAAACTATAAACAGACTGCTTTAGCTGTCCAAGCTCTATGGGCCTTAATTCTCTTTTAACATTAAAAACACCATTAAGAGAACCATAAACAGGAATCCATTCTTTTATAAGATCATCTGAAATGTTTCTGTCAGACTTAATAAGATCTATTAATCTTAAAATCATATCAGACTCAAGAGAATATATATCTATTTTTTGAGGATTGATAAAAAAAGCCTCTCTGAATAAGACTTTAGCCTCTTTAATTTCATCAACCAGCGCATAAGAATCAGCAAGCTCTGCAACAACATCTGCGTTTTCCTTAGCATCTCCTAATATTTGCAAAAAGACATTAATTGCTCTCTCGTAATTTCCCATACCTTTATAAGACTTAGCAATTTTTATTAAAAGGTCCAAATTTTCTGGATGCAGTTTGTATATATTTTTATATATGTAAAGACAAGTCTGAAACACAAAATATTTTATAGAATTACGACCTTGCAAAAAATTACAACCCATTTTTTTCAAATATCGACCTGCAAAACTATTCCACTCTCTTATTAAAAATTCTGCCTTTTCATAATCTTGCCCTATTCTATCGAGGCTTTCAACTTGACCATTCCAATACACAGAGCTTTTCAAAGCCGTTAAAATTTCAATATTATCAAAATCAAGAGAATGAGCTTCTTCGGATTTTACTAAAGCCTCTTTGAAATTGCCTTTTCTAAAATCTAAATAAATCTCTTTGATCAATTCAACGATTCTTTCTGATGACACATCCCCACCATTTTAAAAATATACAAAAACCCCCGTTATACTTAATATAATTATATCATTTATCAATTTTTAGTCAAACAAGAAATTAAGGCAAAATAACAATATTCTACTTATTATCTTTTTAAAATAAAATCTTATATTATAATATTAAAAAGAAAATTGTGGGGTCAAATTCTAGCTATATGGAACCTAATAAAATTATTAACAGGGCTATTTATTACTATAATTCAAAAAAATATTCACAAGCAATAAAGCTCCTAGAAAAAGAAATTTTTTTCTACAAAAATTACTATTTGTATCACTATGTCTTAGGAATGTCTTATCTTCGTATTGGAAACCTTGGCAATGCTCAAACATATCTTAAAAAAGCTTACACTTTAAACCCTAGCGAATCAAATATAAAACAAGCTATTGCTATACTTTTAGTAAGCCAAGGCAAAGAAGAAAAAGCTATTCAAATATGGCTTAAAATGATAGAAGAAAATCAAGAAGTCGATCGATCAGAGCTGTCTCTTGAAATTATTCGAAAAAATCCTATCAAAGGATCCGTTTTTTTAAAAAATAGCAACTTATATGAGAAACTGTTTCCAACAATTAAGGCAATACCCAATAAAATTTTAACAAAGTTAATCATAATAATTGCTATTGGGGGCATTGTATTTATTTCAATGTTAGCAATCTATTTTATTTTTTATGAACAAAAAATAACAATATCCACAAATCGAAAAACAGAAATAAACAAAAATTTAAACAACATTGCTGCTTACATTGACGGCATTAAAATAAATAGCAAAGAAAAAATAAAAAATGAAGAAGGCCAATTTATATTAATACTAACCAGCGATGAAATTAAAAATTCTTTTGAAAAAATCAAAGCTTATTTAAAAACAGGAAAAGATAATTTTGCAAGAGTAGAAATAAACAAAATATTAAATTCAAATGCATCCGAATCCATAAAACTAAAAGCCAAAAATCTTGCAAGTTTTATATCAAGACCAGATTTTATTAGCTTTAATGAATATCTAAACTTGCAAGATATTAAAAAAGATCCATCAATCTATTCAAACGTATATGTAAAATGGGAAGGCGTAGTAAATAATGTCGAAAAAAAAGACAACATAATTCAGTTCGACTTTTACGTGGGATACAACAAAAATGTACTCTCGGGAATTATCCCAACAAAAACAACCTTTGATATTGATATTGATTTTAAAGACAGTGTTGAAATACTTGGACAAATAGAATACAAAAATAATAAACTTGCCTTAAATGCAATAACAATTAGAAAAATAGATAAAAATGAAAATTAATCTTAATATCTTTGCTAAAATTTTTCAATACAATCAACATTTAAGATTAAAAAGGAGTGCACAGCAACTTTTCATTACATTTAATAAGATTTATTGACTCTTCAAAAGAAAGCAGCAACTCTTCTTTTTTCGTTAAATCTCTTACTTTCATTTTATTTTCCTTGTATTCTTCTTGACCAACAAAAACTAAAAATCTTATCTCTTTGCTTAAAGCATATTCTATTTGCTCTTTAATATTTTTACCATTTTTATTTTTAAAATATACTTCACAAGAAATATTTTTGATCTTAGAATAATCATGATTTCTAAACCTAGTAGCAAGTTCATAATAATAATTTTGCAAAGCACTATCTAGGTTTACAATTAAAACTTTAGATCTAGCCTTAGTTACAAATATTTTAATATAACTAAACTTTTCAAGATCAATTATATCCTTTATTCTGTCAACACCAAAAGATCCCCCAATTCCTGAAACTTTTTGAATAGAATTCGAAAACGAAGAAACTAAATTATCATATCTTCCCCCACTACAAACACTTCCCATATTACTACCAAACACCTCAGATTCAAAAACAATTCCTGTATAATAATCAAGCCCACGCGCTATTTTAAGATTTAAGTTAAAAGAATCTTGAATTTTTAATAAACTAAGGTGCTTGAAAACATCTTCTACTCTCTTAATAGATTCGTTGTTATCGCCTAAAATACTTTTCAGGGTTTTTATTTTATCTTTAAAAGTACCTTGCAAGTTCACTAAACTTAAGATTAAATCTACTGCTTCTTCTTCGATTTCAAGAAGCAACTCCTCTTTAACCTTCTCAATTCCTATTCTATCTATTTTGTCAATATTTCTTAAGATAAAAATAGATTTTTCTTTAATTCCCAACTGTTCAAAAAAAGAATTTAATATACCAAGATGAGAATAATGGATAATAAATTTTTTATTAATGCCTTCTATAAAATTCAAAAAAATCTCTTCAAGTCCATAATACACAACAGAAAGAATCTCAGCATCGCCTCTAAAACTATCCTCTCCAACTATATCAAAATCAAATTGCATAAATTCTCTGTATCTACCCTTTTGAGAATTTTCTCCTCTGAAAACTTTTCCAAATTGAGAACGTCTGAAAGGAAATTTTAAACCAGAAATATTTGTAGCAATAAATCTAGCAAAAGGAACAGTTAAATCAAATCGCATGGAAACATCTCTGCCTCCATTGTCTTTAAATCTATAAATTTGCTTTTCAGTCTCATCCCCACCCTTTTTTAAAAGCAGCTCTGAATATTCAAGGACTGGAGTATCTATTAACTCAAAATTATAAGAATTAAGAATACTAAATATCTGCCTAACAATATGAATTCGAATCAAAGAATCCTTCGGTAAATAATCTTTAAAGCCTTTTAAAGTTTTAATATCCATTACATTATACCCTCGCTACATAGTATCTACTTTTTCAGAATATAATAACATATAATAATATAGATACAAAAAAAAATGAATAATTTTTTACTTCATATAATCATAAAATAATTTAAGAGGTCCAAAATTCATGACCAAAAGAATACTTAATAACAAATATCGAATAAAAACAATATTAACAATATTCTTAGGCATAACACTGCTAACTATTTACAAATATTTCACACTAATGGTCTTCAATAACATCCCAGACAACATGATATCTTCAAAGTCAAGTGATATTGTCAGAAGAGGAACAATTTACGATAGAAATGGCAAACCAATAGCATTCTCTTCAAAGTCCTACTCAATTGGAACAAATCCTCAAAAAATAGAAAATATTGTCAGTACATCTGAAACTCTTGGTGCAATACTCCAAATTGATTCAAAAATTTTAAAGGAAAAGCTCTCTTCCAATAAAGGATTTTTATATATAAAAAGAAAAATAAAAAGGGAAGAATCGGATTTAATTAAAAGAATTCAAGCTGAAGGCAGACTCTCAAACATTGCTTTATATCCTGATTACACAAGAATTTATCCTTTCCGCCATGCTACAAGTAATATTACTGGCTTTGTGGGAACAGATAATCTTGGCCTTGAGGGTATTGAATTTTCTCTAAATAGTATATTAGGAAAAGATCAGACCAAACAACAATTTTTAAATGAAGAATTAGAAACAAACAACATCTACTTAACAATAGACATGAATATACAACAAGGTATTAGCAAAATAGCTAAAAAATACTTTGAAGAAAATAATCCTGAAAGTTTAATTACTTTAGTAATGAACTCTCAAAATGGAGAAATATTGTCTATGGTTCAATTTCCTCAATATGATGCAAACTTTTATTCTGAATATCCTGAAGAAATACGAAAAAACCTTTCTTCTTCGTTAACCTATGAGCCTGGAAGTATTAATAAAATTTTTACAGTTGCAATAATATTAGAAAGTGGAAAATTAAATTTAGAAGAAAAATTTTTAGACAACGGAATATATCAAAAACAATTTCCATCGGGAGAAAAAATTACAATCAAAACTTTAAATCCTCCCTATAAGTATATCGACTCTACAGAGATTTTAATTTATTCATCAAATGTAGGAATAGCTTACATTACCGATAAAGTTAGCAATGAATACTTTTACAAAAAACTTTTAGATTTTGGATTTGGTAAAAAAGTTGGATTTCCATTTCCCGGAGAAACAAAAGGACTCTTAAATCATTACTCAAAATGGTCAGGACGAAGTAAAGCTACAATTGGATTTGGACAAGAAATAGGGGTGTCAGCGGTTCAAATATTACAAGCTGCAAGCATACTAGGCAACAATGGAATAATGTTAAAACCTAGAATAATAAAAAAAATAAGCAACAATAAAGAAGAAATTATTAAAGAATTTGATAAAGAAGAAATAAAAAGAGCAATATCCAAAAGTTCAGCACAAAAAGTTTTAAAAATGATGAGAGAAGTTGTAAATAAAGGTGGAATTCCAAATCTTAAAATTAAAAACCTTGACATTTCTGCAAAAAGCGGAACATCTCAAGCTATTGACAGAAAAACCGGCAAATACTCAGAAGAAGACTATACATCTTCTATCTTGGCAATATACCCCACAGAACAACCAAAATATATTATTTACATTGTATACAGATATCCAAAAAAAATAATATATGGAACAAGAATAGCAGCTCCAATGGCAAAAGAAATAATAGAATTTATTGAATACCAACAAAATACAAGCGCATATAAAAAAATCAAAATGCCATCAAAAATCAAAATTCCTAAAATTACTACTAATTATAAAAACGACACACACTTGCCCAATTTTATAAATCTTTCCAAAAGAGAAGTAGTAGACATATTAAAATACTATAAAAATACCATAAAAATAAAAATAAATGGCGATGGATTTGTCTACAAGCAAAGTATATCCCCCAATACAAAATTAGAAGATATAGCAGAACTTGAACTGTATTTAAAATAATCAGATAAATAAATTTTTAATTTCATTTTTATAAAAATTTAAAATATAGCTTCGCTTAATATCCATTTTAATTGACATTTCCTTACCAACTTCAAATGGTTTTTCTAAAAGAGTAAACTTCAATATCTGCTCAAAAGGCTTAAACCCATTAGTTCTATTGATTAATTTTTTTATTTCATCATTTATAGCCTTAAGAACAATATTATTTGCAATAATTTGTTGTCTATTGCTAGCATCAAAAATTTTTTGTCCAACACTTTCTAAATATTTATTTATTTCTTCAAAATTTGGAAGAATAAGAGCGCCTAAAAATTTTTGATCTTGCCCTACAACAACCGCTTTTTCTATTAATGCTGATTCTTCAAGCTTAATCTCAATTGGAGCAGGTTCAACATTCTCTCCATTATTCAAAACAATTGTATCTTTTTCTCGGCCAATAATTTGAACAACATTGTCCTTAGATAATTTTACAATATCACCTGTGTTTAAAAAACCATCAGAACCAATAATCCTACAAGTTGCTTCTTTGTCCTTGTAATATCCAAGCATTACTTGGGGTCCTTTTACAAACAAAATTCCTTTTCCGGGCTTTTTAAGTTTATTTCCATCAGCATCTCTAATCTCAGCATCAGTTCCAGGTAAAATTTTACCACAAGTCCCAATAATCACTTTTTTATACTTATTAGAAGCTACTCCAGGAGAAGTTTCTGTCAATCCATAAGCATTAGCAAGTTCAATACCAATTGAATTAAAAAATCTAACAACAGATAAAGGCATGCTCCCGCCACCAGTAATTCCAACAACAAAACTATTACCTAAAATCTTATTTATTTTATTAAAAATCAAAATATTTCCCAAAGCTTTAAAAGGGAATAATAAGATTAACCCAAATATTCCCAAAATTTTCTTTATAGGGAAAAATAAACTAAACCCATTGTCCGGATAAAACCCCATTACCGATCTATAACAAATATCACTAAGAAATGCCAATTTTATAAAAAAATGAAAAATTATTCTAGAAATAAACGGTTTCTTAGAAACTTCTTTGTAAATATTTTGCCTTATTGCAATCCAAAGCCTAGGAACAGCTGCAATATAATGAGGATTAATATTCTTAATATCATCAAGCATTGCCCTTGGAACAATAGTGGAAAATAAACAAACCATACCCTTGAGAAAAATATTGTAAGAAAAAGATCTTTGAAAGGAATGCCAAATTGGCAAAATGCACATAAATATTTGACCCACTTGCGTATCAACCATTAAGCTAAAACTAGAAACCTGATAAAGAAGGTTAGCATGACTAAGCATTACCCCTTTTGGATGACCTGTTGTTCCAGAAGTATATATTATTGTTGCCATGTCATTAGAATCAACTTTACTTGCAATGTCAATAATTTCTAAGTCCTTTCTTAATTTTTCCCCAAATGAAATACAATCGCTATAAGTATAAATTTCAAAATCACTATACTTTAATCTATCTTCTTTGGCTAAATTTTCAATAATAATAAATATCGGTTTTACTGCAAATTTAATTTGAACAAACATATCAAGAAGATTTAAATTTTCTAAAATAACTACACATGGAAGAACAGAGTTAAAAATAATTTCAGCTTCAAAAAGAGTAACATCAGAACCTTTTGGAATATCAACGGCACCCAAAGATAAAATTGCAAAATCTATCACGGTCCATTCGGCCCTATTTTCAGAACAAATAAATATTTTATCTTGATGTTTAACATTGATTGACTTTAAAAAGGAAGCAAGCTTTAAAACATTGTTTTTTAAGTCGCTATAAGTAACATGGGCATATCCATTGCAAACTTTATATATTTGAGCAATCTTATCCTTTTGTTGATCAGCCACTTCAAAGAATGCCTTTGCTATTGACATATAATCCTCCTTTTAACAAAAATTAACATGGTTTATTATATCATTATTAACCATAAATTCATAAAAAATTATTTACAAAGCCTCCTGCTGTAAAAAACATACAAAAAGCTAATAAAAATAAAAACTTGAAAAATCAAAACAAAGTTTAAAAAATATTTAATAAAAAAATAATTTAGAATCTAAAATTAAATTTCCGTTTTAATGTTTTCACAAATAATATTTTTCCTCAAAATACCTAAAACATCAAATTGTTTTTATAAATATAAAAACAATTCTATTGCTAAGATTTATTTTATCACCTTTAAGATAATCAGTCACTCTTTCTAAAAAATCTCTTTATTTTCTTTAGAAATGCAAGAAATATAATTAATTTAACAAAAGACATAAGGTGTAAAAGAGAAATTCTTTACTTATTACAGAAAACCCAAAAAAGTAAGTAAAATTCTACTCTCAAGCATTAATTCCTCAAAACAAAAAAATTAATCCCTTCTGTAGGGTAAGAACGATCCAAATTATCTACAATATCTTTCAACCTATTAACAATAGATTGATTGGAGGTATAAATAATCAAAATAAAATTTTCTTCAGGCCAAACACCATTTCCATGTTTTTCCCCTTTCTTGCCTTTTCCGTAAACATTTTCTATCTTAGAATAATATATAGGCTCTCCTAACTCTTGCTCTATTTTTTCCATACATTCAAGAACATCAAGCTCTAAAGATAAGTTAGAAATTATTTCAATTCTATATCTATAAAATTTAATCATATCAATCCCCATCTTCTTCAAATAGATTATTATAACTACTTTTAGTTAAATTATTAATTTCGAATGGTTTTTCAACATCTACATTAGACGACACTCTTTTTAACCTAAGTTTAAAACTTGAAACAATATTGGAAAAAATTTCGAAAAGCATGGGAATAAAAAACAAAGTAAGAAATGTACTAGCTGTCATTCCACCAATAAAAGTGAATGCAATTGGCTTTAGAAGTTCATTTCCACTCCCACTAGAAAATGCCATCGGAATAAGCCCTATTATTGAAGTTAAAGAAGACATTAGAATTGGTCTAAACCTTGAACGGCAAGATTCAATAATTGCTTCTCTTAGGCCAAATCCTCTCTTGATCAATAAACCAGTATAGTCTACAAGAACAATTCCCGTATTTACAACAACACCAACAAGCATAAGCATTCCAATTGCAGCAAAAATAGAAAGTTTTTCTCCTGCAAGAAAATGTATGAGCACAACTCCTATAGCCGTTAAAGGAATTGTAAAAATAATAATAAAAGGTTTTAAGAAAGATTCAAATTGAGAAGCCATAATGCCAAACACAACAATAATAGCCATCATAATAATTATTTTAAACTGATTCATAATATTTGAAAATTCATTATACTCTCCTTCAACCTTAAGCGCTGTGCCCTCTTTATGGGGTACTTTATTATTAATAAAATCTATAACTTTTGCGGTTATTTGAGTTAAATTATCATTTGGAGAAATGCCCGCATTAAGATAAATAGTTAAAGCCTGATTTTCTCTGTAAATAGATTCGGCTTTATTAGCTTTTTCAAAGGTAGCTATTGACGAAAAAGGAATTTTAACTCCAGATGGATTTGTAATAAATATTTTTCCTAAATCTTTTAAATTTTGAACATCCATTCTATCAAGCTTAAGAACAATATCATAATTAAGCCCATTCTCTACATATTGCCCAGCAACAACACCATTAACATTGGCCTTCAACTCATTTAAAATGGTATTCATGTCAATACCATAATTGTATGCTAACGCTCTGTCTATCTCAACACTAATTTGAAGCTGAAAATCACTTACACTAAGCCTTGGATTTACAAGTTCTGGAATTTCCTTTTTTAACATAGAAACTAAAGTTTTTCCATAATCTTTTATATATTCGAAATCATTTGCTGAAATTTTAATTTTAATAGAATCTCCACCACCTAAAGCATTGCCGCTGGAAGACTCAATATTAAATTCGGGATAAAGATTACCAATACGATTCATAATTTTATACTTAATAGCATCGTAATCTATACTTTCAATTAACTTGCCTTTTAACTCCTCCTTAAGAGGAAACAATACGTTGAAAGTTATTCTCTCGGCATTCGAAGTAGAAATAATGCTTTTATATCCTTTAGCCTCACTTTTTACAATTTCTAAAAATCTATTAGAATAAAATTTTGCATATTCCAAATTAGTTTTATGAGGAAAATTCAAATTAATAAAAATTGAGTTGTCTTTTCCTCTATCAAAAGTTGTCACATCTAACAATAATCCTAAAAGCAAACTACCAATAAAACTAAAAAAAACAATAAGCCCAAAAATCAATTTGTGATTTAAAACTATATTTAATAAATTGATATACAAAAATTCTAAAAAATAATAAACACTAGCAAAAAAAGCATCGATTTTTCTAATAAAAGCACTCTTAATATTTTTTTGAAAACTTGTGTACAAACCTACATAATGGCTTGATAAAACAGGAACCAAAAAAATCGCAACTAAAAGAGAAACTCCCAAAGAAATAACAATCGTAAATGAAAAGTCTTTAAAAAAATCTCCATATACCCCAAGTTCTGATTTGAAAATAAGAAATGGACCAAAAACACAAATAGAAGTAAAAGTTGAAGATGTAATAGGCAGCATCATCTCTTGAGCTCCTAGGATGGAAGATGAAATAAGCTTTGCTCCTTTTTGCCTATATTTGTATATATTGTCTATTACAACAATTGAACAGTCAACAACCATTCCAATCCCAAGTGCAAGACCTGCAAGACTCATAATATTAAGAGAAATATTTACAAAATACATTAAACAAAAGGTCAAAACAATTGCTATTGGAATAGAAATTCCAATAATTATTGTGGCTCTAAAGCTTCTTAAAAAGAAAAAAATAACAAATATTGCTAGCATAGCCCCAAAATAGGCTGAATTTACAACCGTTGAAATGGACGCTTTAATAAAATTAGTACTATCAGAAGCAATTTCCAATTTCATATCTTTAGGCATAGATAATTTTAATTTTTCTATTTCGCTCATAACAACGTTAGAAACTGCAATAGAATTAGCATCACTACGTTTTTGAACCGATAAAGAAATTGAAGGCAAACCATTATATTCAACATATTCTGACAAATCTTCAAAATCGGTTTTAATATTAGCAATATCTTTAAGTTTTATCTCAATAGCAGATGAATTTATGCCAGAAGAAATGTCTGGTATCTTATAAGCTATGACCACATTGCCTATCTCTTCAATTGATTTAAATTTTCCAGACACCTGAACCAAATATTCTAAGTTGTTCTCCAATATATTACCAGCTGAAAGTTCAAAATTTTGAGATGCTATAATCGAAGATATTTTTGACAAAGAAAGCCCATAAGACTCTAATCTGTTTTGGGAAACTTCAATTAAAACGCGTTTCTTGCTTCCGCCATTAACAGTAACAATTGCAACTCCATCAAGCCTTTCAAGTCCAGGTTTAATGATCTCTTCAGCATATCTTTTAAGCTCAGAAACTGGCCTTACAGAATTAATAACAATTTCCATTACAGGAATATTTTTAAGATTGTATCTAAAAATTCTGGGTGTCTGCGATTTACTGGGTAATGAGGACTTTACCAATTCAAGAGCATCTCTAATTTCATTTAGAACCAAATCTAAATCGGTTCCATGATAAAATTCAAGTGAAACAGTACTACTCTCTTTAGAAGAAATACTATATATATTTTTCAAATTCTTTACTGAACTCAAGCCACTTTCAAGAACTCTAGAAACACTCTCTTCAACTTCTCTAGGAGAAGCACCAGGATAAACAGTATGAATACTTATTTGAGGAATATCAATTCCAGGCAAAAGGTCTACTTTTAATCTTGAAAAGGTATACAAACTTATCATCATTAACAATGAAAATAAAATTAACATTGTTATTGGTTTGCTAACTATTCTCTTTACCAACATAACACATCTCCCAATAAATTAAATATTGCTTTCAGCTGAAAGACCTTCTCTTGTATCTACCAAATTTATTAGAGTTCCATTAGAAAGAGTAGACATACCCTCTATTACAATTAAATCATTCTCTTCAACCTCGCCCGAAAGAGCTGCAATGTTATCTATTTCAAAAAGTACTGTAACGGGTAACATTTGAACACTTTTACCCTCTAAATCAAGCTTAAATACAAAATTTTTACCTTCTCTTTCAACAACAGCCTCTCTTGGAATTTTAATTACATCTCTAAAGCGTTTAGTAATAAGTTTAATTTTAGAAAACATGCCAATAATCAGTTTATCTAAATTACTACCAATAGGTGTAAGATATACCTCAATAGTGCGACTTTTAGAATCTAAAACAGGAGATATTTCTGAAACTTTAGCTTTAAACTTTTCGTTAGGATAAGCTCCAACCTCAATAATAGCATCATTTCCAACCTTAATATTTGAAATGTATTTTTCAGACACATAAGTTAAAATTTGCTTTGCATCTATTCTTCCTACCACTGCTATGCTGGACTGGGGATTAACCGTTTCACCAATTTTTTTTCTAATATTTAAAATATATCCTGAGATTGGCGCTCTTACTGGACTTTTCAAATATACAGAACCAGGCCTTGAAGGATCAAGAGTTGCAACTATTTGTCCCTTTTGAACGTAAGCTCCAAGTTTTATTCTCAAAGAGGTTATTTTACCTGCAGCATCTGGGAAAATATCTGCCTTAACTTTTGTATCTACATCTCCATTTAAAGACAAATAATCGCTCAAGATTCCCTTTTTGGCTTTTATAGCAATTACTGGAAATCTATAAGAACTTTCCTTCTCTTTATTAATATTTTTTTCATCTAGCTTGTTCTTACCCACACAGGCAACCAAAATTAAAACTAAGCCTAATGAGAAAAGTGTAAAATATTTCTTTAAATATAAGTTAATATTAAAAATCAAATTCATAAAAATACCTCTTAATGCTTCTTAATCTAATGAATTTATTAAATCCTTATATTCAAGTATAGAATTGGAATAATTCAATTTATCTTCAATGAACTTCAAATCACTCTGCTTATAAACAAGCTCAATATCATTTAATTTAGAAAGATCCATGACTCCGGAATTAAAAGCATTAAATGCCATTTGATAATTTTTATTGGCTAATTCTACATTAATTTTAGAAGCATCAAGAATCGCTTTATATCTTCTAATATCTTTTCTTTTTTGTACAATACTAGATTTTAAATTTCTAATTTTAGCTTCAATATTGTTTTGCAATATTTTTAGTTGGTAATTGTTATCTTGAATTTTTGTGAAACTCTTTGAAAATGGAAATATTTCAGTTAAACCATAATTTAAGCTAAAAGACGCCAAAAATCCACTTGAAAAACCTTTAGAATTTTCATGAAATGATCTATAAGGAGAGTAAGAAAATGACAACGAAAGACTTGGTAAAAAAGTATCCAGCCAAAGCGAATCAATAAGCTGCTCTGCCGTTTTTAAGCGCATATTTAGCTCTCTAATCTCTAATGCTTCATTAAAATCTAACGCCTCATTAAATACGGAAAAATTTATCGTCTCGTCTGGCAATTCTCCAATAATTTCAAAATCTTGATCCGGGTCTAATCCTATTAATAATTTGAAAATTTCTTTCGATTTTTCAAAATTAATAATTTGACCATCTAAATCTGGTTGCGATTTTTTATGCTTAAGCTGTGCATCAAGAAAATCTATTTCTGATATTAGTCCATTATTATAAGCAATTCTAGCTTGCTCAAATTTAAGCTTACTATTTTGTATTTGACTCTCAAAAACTTTTAAAGTACTCTTTAGCGCTATCAATTGATTGTACGATTTAAGAACATTTAGCTTAATGTTACGAACAGCGCTCTCCCTTTCTATTTTTGCATTTTCATACTCTAACATAACAAGTTCAATTCTCTTTAAAACAGAAGGAGACAAAGAAAGACTAATCGCAACCCCAAAACCCAAACCCCAATAATCTCTCTCAAACTCACCCAAAGCAGAAGAATTCCTGCTGAGTGTAGAGCTAAGATTAACATTTGGAACAAAAACATTCCATGCATTATTTTTATAAAGTTTTTTTATATTTTCCTTATATAAAGCATTTTCTGAATCCAAGCTGCTTTTTAAGGCCATATTTACAGCTTGTTCGGGTGATATTTGAATAATTTCAGCAAAAGAAAAAGAGACAGTCACAAAAATTAAAAAAAATTTTTTAATTTGAAGCCACCTTTGTAATAAAAATTATAAAACCTAATTAATATTTTCAATCCGTTTGATTAATTATTATAATATAATACAATTCTAAATATGAACATTTTTAAGATTTTCTTTATCTTAAATTATACTCTTATTTTTTTAATAAAAATTTACCAAAACACTTTATCTAAAGTATTTGGACTACAATGTATATACAAACCTACTTGCTCAAAATATTCAATTGAATGTCTTAAAAAATACAACTTACTAACAGCATTAATATTAATGACACTAAGAATAACAAGATGTAATGCATTATTCAAAGGAGGAAATGATTTTATTCCTAAATACAATCCTATTTTAACATCTTTAAAAGAATTTCAAAAAAGATTAATCAAATAAAGTCTTATATTTTTCTGGAACCCACATCTTTACAATTTCTTTATTCTTTTCAACAAATTCAACTGCATTGCGATACTCTTTGCCAGGCTCTTTATCATTCCTATTCATTAAAGGTAATATTAAATCATCATTCCAATAAAAATGATCAAAAACATAATATGCATCAAGATCCTCCTCTTCAAGACCAAGTCTAACAAGAGTGTGCACGCTCTCAATACCCCCCATAATTAAATCAGGATCGTCAAGAAACTTAATATCATACCTAGAAAAAGCCCAATGGGGCTTCCACAAAGGAACTAAAATCCACTCATTTCTCTTTATTGAAGAATCCAAACTTGCAAGCATAACACTCTCGCTTGAAGGAACTAGCTCATACTCTTTGCTTAATCCATAATAATCAAGTGCTTGTTCTGTAACAATCTGAGTTCCCGCACCAGCATCTATGCCAATCATTTTGTTTTTGAAATTAGAACCCTTACCCTTAAGCTCACTAATACTAGAAATTGGAACATAACTTGGCACCACAAACCCCTGAATGGTGCCTTCATAATTTGCACCAAGATCAACAAATTTTGTTTTCAGCTTTTCGTAATAAAATTTATCAGCTGTGGGAACCCAAGAAGATACTGTGCCATCTACTTTGCCAGACGCTAAATATTGATACATTACGGATGTGGTAACTGAAAATATTTCTGCATTGTAACCCATTTTTTCAAAAATAACCTTCAATACATTTGTAGCTGCTGTTTCTCCACCCCAATTTACATATCCAATTTTTACCGACTTCAAATTTTTTGAATTCTTACTTTCATCACAAGACAAAAAAACAAGAAAAACACAAAATCCAATGAATAATTTACATATAAAATTCATAAAATATCCCCCCATTTACTTATTATATATTTCTAAAAATCTTTTAAACTTATTTTCTCGCTTTCCTGCATAATGATCTGTATTTAAATAACTAAATTTAATAAAGATAGACTGCATAATTCTATCTAAAATAATAGCTATAATAACAACTGCTAATCCAGATATTAACCCTTCACCAAAATTTAATCTTTCTATAGAGTAAATCACAGTCCTACCCAACCCGGATGATCCAACCATTGCAGCAATTACTATCATAGATATCGCCATCATTATTGATTGATTAATACCTTCAATTATACTCTGAAGAGAAAGGGGAAGCTGAACCTGCAAAAGAATACGCAAATTACTACTGCCAAAAGACTTGGCCGCTTCTATTACTTCATCTGAAACTTGAACAATTCCCAACCTTGTATATCTAATAACAGGAGGCATAGCAAAAATTATTGTAGCAAAAATAGCAGAAGCTGTACCCATTCCAAAAAAAGGAATAGCGGGAATCAAATAAATAAATGGGGGCATAGCTTGCATTAAATCTAGAATGGGTTTTAAAAAAACGTAGAATCTTGGGAAATATCCACCAAAAATACCTATAGGAATTCCCAAAACAACAGAAACAAACACAGAAACAAATATAATAGCGATTGTATCCATTGAAGCTTCCCAAAGATTAAAATACAAAATAAAAAAGAATCCGGGCAAAATTAAAAATATTAATCTCTTTTTCAAGAAAACAAAACTCAGTAAGCATACAATCAAAATAAAAAGAATAGGATTAACAAAAAGAAATAAATTTTTTAAATTTTCATATAAAAAAATTATACTCTTAGAAAAACCTACCCCATCAGAAATTGAAAAATTATCAACCAAAAAATCAAAAAAATTATCTATTTTTAATATAAAAAAATCTTTACTCATAAATTCCTATCTTGACAATAAATTTGAAATTTCATTTAAATTAATATATCCAACAATATTTCCCTTTTCTTTTATTATTAAATAGTCTTGCTTATTCAAGTATTCAACAATTTTTTTTATTTCGTCATTTAGCTCTAAATTTAAAGATACAATATTATCATATCTTTTATTAAGAACTTTATCGTATAAACTAAAATTTTCACCTTGATATTTAATAACGACATTTAAATCATTATCACTACCAGTTAAATCAAAATCATCTTTTAAAATATCTTTAATTTTTAAAATATTTAAAACAGGCAAATTTTTAATAAAATGAGATATAAAATCAGTACTAGGATTGGTTAAAATTTCTAAAGGTTTTCCAACTTGAATAATTTTTCCATCTCTCATAAAAGCAATTCTATGTCCTAATTTAAAAGCTTCGATTAAATCATGAGTAATAAACACAACTGTTTTTTTAAGCTTAGCTACTAACCTCAAAAGTTCTTCCTGCATTTCTCCTTTAATTAATGGATCAAGCGCCGAAAAAGCTTCATCCATTAAAAGAATATCTGGATTAACCACCAATGCTCTTGCTATTCCAACTCTTTGCTTCATTCCTCCAGAAAGTTCATTAATATACTTATATTTTGAATCTTCAAGCCCTACAAGATTTAATACCTCAATAGCACGTTCTTCTCTGATCTTTCTGGGGATATGCTTGACCTCAAGCCCATAAGTAACGTTTCTCAATACATTCATATGGGGAAAAAGTCCAAAGTTTTGAAAAACCATTGCAAATTTATCTTTTCTTAAATTAGAAAGATCTTTTCGATTTATAGCATTCATTTCCATGTTATTTACCAAAATAGATCCTGAATCTATTTTGTAAATACCATTTAAGCATCTGACCAAAGTAGACTTGCCACAGCCTGACATACCCATAATAACTAAAATTTCATTTTCATAAACATTAAGATTAATATTGGCATTTGCAATAAAAATAGAAGATTCTTTGTAAATTTGCATTCTATCTTTGCCGTTTTCATAGTCTTTTATAGCTTGACTTATCTGCTTTTTGTCAACATAATAAGAAAATACTTTATAACAATCTTTAATTTTAACAGCAACCCTACTCAAAGCAAACTCCTCAATAAGCCTGCATTATACTTTATAACACATTATTATAAATTATACTAAAATTATTAAATTTTGCCGATCTGAAATAAAAAACCAAAAGATCCTTTAAGGGATCTTTTGGTAATAACTTATACTAATTAACTTAAAATTTTATCTAAGCAATGACAAAACATTCTGAGGAACTTGATTAGCTTGCGCAATCATTGCCATTGCAGATTGTGTTAAAATACTATTAGTTGTAGCAGCTACAACCTCATCTGTCATTGTAGCATCTTTTATTTGAGCATAAGATGCTTTAAGATTTTCAATAGCATACTCAGTACTATTCTTTATAGATTCAAGCCTATTTTGGAAAGCACCCAAATTTGCTCTTTGATCACTTACCATTCTAATAGCATTTTCTATTTTAGCAAGTGATGTATTAGCATCAACTGTGGTTGTAACATTAACAGGAGAATTAACTCCGCCTTGAGAAGGTGCTGTAGCAGGTGCTGGCTGTTGAGCTCCTTCTTGTTGAGCACCTTCTTGAACAGGTGCAGCCTGAGCAGTTTGAGCTCCCTCACCAGAAAACAGATTTGCAACATTAGCTGCATAAATATTTACAGCAATCGCTTCATCTTGATTTGCGCCCACGTGAACTCTTAAGGTCCAAGAAGCTTGAGATCCTGAAAGTGATGCTGGTGTGTTAATTTTTGCAGGTTGCATTCCAAGCTCTTCAGCTGTTTTTACATTTTGAGCAGCAGATTTGTTTGACAACATGTGCATTTGGTTATATTGAGCTTGATCAGCAATTCTATTAATTTCGTCTGTAAGTTGCTCTATTTCAATTTGTATAGAACCTCTGTCTGAATCTGAATATGTGCCGTTACCTGATTGAACCGCTAATTCTTTCATTCTTACTAAAACTTTTTCTACTTCATTCAAATTACCTTCTGTTGTCTGAATAAAATTGATAGCTTTTGAAGTGTTTCTAGAAGCTTGTGATAAACCTCTTATTTGAGCATTAATTTTACCAGAAACCCCCATTCCAGCAGCATCATCAGAAGCTCGATTAATTCTGTACCCACTAGAAAGCTTCTCTTGAGTTTTACTAAGATTAGCAGCATTAATAGCATTATTTCTTGAAGCATTAATAGCTGATGTATTATGATTTATAATCATATATCATTCCTCCATGATAAAGTTTAATTATTTATTTTTGGCAAATCCTTTTGCCTTTTAAAAAGAATAGCACAAAAAATTAAAAAAAAGAAACACAGAGAACAATAGCATTAAAATAATTGTTATTACCTATTTCTTTGATTAAAATCAAAAGCCCTTAATGTATTTTCCTGATCTTTCATTCGCTTAACGGTAAAATCTAAAGTATTAAGCTCGCCTTCTACTTTTCTCTCTCTATCGTCGTACTTTTTTTTATAATCTTCGACTTTATTTTTTTGATTAACAATTTTTAAGTCATAATTTTTTATTTTATTATAAATAACTCCTCCAGAAGTCACAAGAGGCGACAAGCAATCTCCTAGCATTTTGGCAATCCCATTATCATATACTCTGTCACCATTAAGGTCAAATAAAAAAAGTTCTCTAACATTATCGATGTTATTGCGAATTGATTCATCAAACTTTTTCTCATCAAGTCTCAAATATCTAGAAAGCCCACCAGAAGAAGAAATAGAGTTGGTAAACACTCCCATCTGATTAATTATTGAAAAATTAGGATCACTAGTAACATAGGGTTTAAAAATTATTGATTCTAATCTAGATTTAAGATTTTTTAATAAAAATTCAGACCTTAGAACGCCTAAGTTTTTATAAGCCTCTTCTTTTTGAGACTCACTAAGATAAGTCAGCTCTTCAACTATATTAGACTTTTGATTACCAAATTGATCTTCATTGGAACTTACAATGTTAATCTCAGCAAGAACTTCATTATAAGCGCCAATAAAATCCAAAAGAACTCTCTTAATCCCCTCATAATCAGGCTCAATTTTAGCCTCAACCATATCACTTGAAGCCTTTTTTAGACTTAATGTTACATTCGGAACTAAATCATTAATAACATTTGAATCTCTCTCAACATCTACTCCATCAAATTTAATTTTTGCATTCTCAGCAAAACTTTTAGCATTTATTGGCAAATGGCCGTCTCTATTTTTTGGATCAAAAACTTCGACATTACTAATCACAACTACCTTATTATTTGCTTTATTTTCAATATTTATTTCTTCTAGATTAGAAAGAGCTCCAACATCAAGTTCAATTTCTTCAAAGTTATTCGAAATATTTATTGAAGGAAGCTCCAAAGAACCTTCCTTGCTAGATATTTTAACCATATTCATTTGAATATATTTTTTTTCCAAAGAAGTTTTTAAATCAGATCCAAGATCAACTACACTATCTTCACTGTCAACTTTTGCATCCTTAAATGTAGCTTCTCCGGGATTAAAAATAATCTTACTATCAGGCTCTTCTAAGCCTGTATCAAAATACTTAACTTCAAATTTAATTTTACTCCTAGATGTAATTTCAATATCTTCAGGAATTTCAATCGATATCTCTGAAAGCGGATTTAAAACAAGACTATCATTTTCAAAAGCAAGTCTATTATTACTACTAGATTGATTTGCAGCAATATCTGAAAGAGTGGGACTAAAATTGGTTTTCAGCTCGCTTAAAATGCCAATCTGCTTAGCAAAAGACAACCCTTCCCCTTTGATAACAAGTTTGTTCTCTTTACCTTCCTTCAAGGATTCTAAAATAAAACGACTATTCCCATTTTTATCACTTTTTACTATTTTTGCAGACAAAAAGCCCTTTCCCTTATTATTAATATCCCTCACAAGCAAATCAACGTTACCATTACTTTTTACATTAATTTCTTTCTTGCCAACTAAAAATATATAATCACCCTCTGGAATTGTAACTTTTTTAGGATCAAAGTTTGAAGACAAAAATACATCAGCTGAAGCTATTTGATCAACAATTAATTTGTGAGTCTCATTCTTAGATCCATACCGAGTAGACAAGGTTAAAATTTCGCTATTACTAGAATTTCCTGACATTAGATTAAAAGGACTATTAAGTGATGTGATTTCTTTTGCAAGAGAATTTAAAGTAGAAATTTTCCTATTAATTGACTGCCAAGCATTTTTTTCTTGCTCCAAAGATTCAAGTTTCTTAAAAGAAGAATCAATTTTGGCTTTATCAGGCTTTAAAATGGATTCACGGATTTCTTTAATATTATATTTGCTCTCAAGTCCAGGAACAAAAAATCCTGATGCCATAATAATGCCCTCCAAAGCATATTATATCATTAATAAAATTGAAAATAAAATATAATAAATTTAAAAACATAAACTTTAAAGCATTCAAACCCTTTAAAATAAAAATTTAAAAAGCAAAATATTTAAAAAAGATTAATGTTTATAGTAAAATAAATTAAAAGGAACATGAAAATGCCAAATTTTTGCTTATTCAACTCAAAATCCGTTTTAACTGGAAATGACAAACTAGATAATTCAGCAGTCCTAATTAAAGATAATAAGATTTTTGACATTGTAACATCTGACAGACTTAAAAAAATGGATCTGAAAGAATACCAAATGATTGACACAAAAGGCAATTATATAACTCCTGGACTTTACGACAATCATATTCATGGATTTCACGGTTATGGTACAGATCAGTGTTCAACAGAATCAATACTTAAAATGTCAGAACATTTAGCACAATACGGTGTAGTTGGATTTTTACCAACTCTTTATCCAAGACCAATAGATGAAATGATTCAAACAATAAAAGCTTGCACAGCAGCAATTGGAAAAGAAAAGGGAGCTAAAATTTTAGGGCTTCACCTTGAAGGGCCATTTTTTTCTCCCGAAAAAAGAGGAGCACACCCTGTTTCTTATCTTCACGAACCTAGTATTAAAGTTATGCAAAAACTAATAGACGCAGCTGGGGGAGTATTTGCAGGATCAAATGGCAAAAAAAAAACACACATAAGTACAATGACTGTTGCTCCTGAGCTTAAAGGCATGAGAGAGCTTGCAATATTTTGCCTTGAAAACAATATAAACCTTCAAGCGGGACACACAAACGCAAAATATGAAAATATGATAGAAGGATTTCAAGTTGGAATACTTCATACAACCCATTTTTTCAACGCAATGTCAAAACTTGACCACAGAAATCCAAATGCAATAGGGGCAGTATTAATTCACGGTGATGTTTCTTGTGAAATTATTGCGGATGGCCATCATATACATCCAAAATTAGTTTTAATGATTAGGAAGCTTAAGGATATAAGTAAAATAGTACTTGTAACTGATGGACTTACTCCAAATTTTCAAACTTCTGGAAAACTAATTGCAAACGGAGATGAAGTTTATATTGCAGAAGATGGATTATTCCACAGCGTAAAAAGCAATACAATAGCTGGATCAACACTCACAATGATACAAGGTCTTAAAAATTTAGTAGAATTCGGCTACAGTTTAAGTGATGCTGTTCAAGCAAGCTCCTATAATCCAACAAGAATTCTCAATATTGATAACAAGGGGTTAATATGTCATGGATATGATGCAAACATCAATGTCTTAGATAAAGATTTTAACCTAAAGTTAACAATGATAGAATCTGAAATAATTTTTAACAATCTCTAACTTTAAACCATTTTAAGGAGATCGCAATGAGACTAATAATCAGACCTACATATGAAGACATATCAAAGTGGGCAGCCAATCATGTAGCGCAAAAAATTAAAGAATTTTCTCCAACAAAAGAAAAGCCGTTTATCCTTGGACTTCCAACAGGTAGCTCCCCAATCGGTATGTACAAAAATTTAATTGAATTAAACCAAAATGAAAAAATTTCATTTCAAAATGTCATAACTTTTAACATGGATGAATACATAGGAATTGAAAAAAACCATCCTGAAAGTTACCATTCATTTATGTGGAAAAATTTTTTTTCTCACATTGATATTAAAAAAGAAAACATAAATATACTAAATGGAAATGCTTTAAATCTCAAAAAAGAATGCGAAGAGTATGAAAAAAAAATCAAATCTTTAGGAGGAATCATGCTTTTTGTAGGTGGAATCGGACCTGATGGTCACATTGCTTTTAACGAACCAGGCTCCTCTTTAACATCAAGAACAAGAATTAAAACTTTAACCCAAGATACAATCATTGCTAATTCAAGATTTTTTGAAGGGAATGTGGAAAAAGTTCCCAAAAGTGCACTAACTGTTGGAATTGGAACAATTATGGATTCACAAGAAATTTTAATAATAGTAAATGGGCATAACAAAGCAAGGGCATTAAAGCATGCTATTGAAAAAGGTATTAATCATATGTGGACAATTAGCGCGCTTCAATTGCACAAAAACGCAATCATAGTATCTGATAAAAATGCAACTTATGAATTAAAAGTTGGAACAGTAGAATACTTTAACGACATAGAAAGAGAAAACTTTAACAATGACTTAAAATAAATTACTTAACATTTTAGAATAAAATAAAAACTAATTATTAGATTCATTATAAATTTTTGAAACTTCTTCCCAATTCAAAGCCTTTAAAAAAGCATCGACATATTCAATTCTTCTATTTTGATATTTAAGATAATAGGCATGCTCCCAGACATCAATGCCCAAAACTGGTTTATAAGACATCATTATAGGACTATCTTGATTAGGCATTGAAATCACTTTAAGCCCACCATCAGGACACAACACTAACCATGCCCAACCACTTCCAAAAATTTTCATCGCAGTATCTTTCAAGCTAGACTTAAGAACATCTAAGCTTCCAAAAGTTGTATTAACATCATTTTCAAACCTTTCCAAAAGATTACTCTTGTTTCCTGGTTTTAAAGTTCTAAAATATAAAGTATGATTCGAATAACCCCCAGCATTATTTTTTATTAAAGTTTGAAACTCCTCTGGAAAATCATGAATATTTTTTAATATGTATGACACGTCTTCTAAATGACTTTTTCCCATTTTTTCCAAAATAGAATTCAAATTCATTACAAACCCATTATGGTGCTTGCTATGATGAATTTCCATAGTTTTAGCATCAATATAAGGCTCAACAGCATCATAATTATAACCAAGTTCTGGCAATTTAAACATAAAAACCTCCTCCGGTTCTAACTTTTACCATGACAATTTTTATATTTCTTCCCACTTCCACAATAACAAGGCTCATTTCTGCCTATTTTAGGGGAACTTCTAACCACTTGAACATTAGAAACGTTTTTATTCTCATTAATAACAATTTCTGAAAGTTCTTTATGAATTGAATTAACATTTTTAGATTTCTTTGTTGACTTAAAATCAGAAAAACTGCTATCCAATTTTAACTGAAGAACACGCCTTATGGTAGAAACTTTAATGTCTTTAATAAGCTCGCTAAATATTGAAAACCCCTCTTCCTTGTACTCTGTAATTGGATTTTTATTAGCATAAGACCTTAGATAAACAGCCTCTCTTAAAGAGTCTAAATTTGCAAGATGTTCTTGAAATTTAAAATCAATATTCTTCAAATATTCATATCTTAAAAATCCATTAAACAGATCCCTACCAATCAAATTTTCCTTCTCATCTAAATTATCCTTTGCTATTTGCATTAATTTAGCCTTTAAATCAAAAGGATTAATGTTTTCAATAGAACCAAGACTCTCAAGCATATAGGCAAAAATCAAATTTACTTCACTTAAAAAAACATTTGAAACTACACTACTTTTTGTCCCCTCAAGCAAAAAACTAAGATATTCTTCTAAAGCAATAAGGATACGATCCTTAATAGCTGTATCTTCAAGAATAGAATTTCTCTGAGCATAAATAAAATCTCTCTGCTTTGTAATAACATCGTCATACTCTAACAAATGCTTTCTAATTTCAAAATTTCGGTCTTCTACTCTTTTTTGGGCATTAATCAAAGATTTAGTTAAAAGAGAATGCGTAATAGGCTCTCCTGTTGCCATTCCAAGCTTACCCATTAATGACCTCAGGTTGTCTCCAGCAAAAAGACGCATTAAATCATCCTCAAGCGACACATAAAATCTTGAACGCCCAGGATCACCTTGTCTGCCGCTACGCCCACGAAGCTGATTGTCTATTCGCCTCGATTCGTGACGTTCACTACCAATAACATAAAGCCCACCAAGACTTTTAACCTCATTATAATCTTTTAGATAATTTTCTCTTTCATTTTTAACAGCCTCTTGAAATTCTTCAAGGCTTACATTAGTTCCAATTTTTTTTCTAACCCTGTGTTCAATATTGCCTCCAAGTTTAATATCCGTACCACGACCTGCCATATTTGTTGCTATTGTAACTGCATGTTTTGCTCCAGCTTCAGCAATAATAACTGCCTCTCGAGAATGATTTTTTGCATTAAGAACTTCGTGCTTAATCCCTCTATTTTTAAACATAGCTGATAAAATCTCAGATTTCTCAATAGAAACAGTTCCCACTAAAACCGGCTGCCCCTTTTTGTAAGTTTTATAAACCTCATCTGTAATTGCATTAAACTTAAATTCTTCCGTATAATAAATAGTATCGTCCTCATCTATTCGTGCTAACAATCTATTTGTTGGAACTACAACTACATCAAGATTATATATTTTATGAAATTCTTTAGCTTCTGTATCGGCTGTACCTGTCATACCAGAAATTTTATCAAACATTCTAAATAGATTTTGAAAAGTAATGGTTGCCATGGTCTTATTTTCATTAGCAACTCTAACCCCTTCTTTAGCCTCAATGGCTTGATGAAGTCCATCAGAATATCTTCGCCCTGTTAAAACTCGACCAGTAAATTCATCTACAATCTCAACCCCAGAATCACCAACAATATATTCTCTATTTTTTAAAAAAAGCAAATGTGCTTTCAAGGCTTGAGTCATATAATGAACATAATTGAAATTTGAATCAGTATACATAGACCCACTAATAATGCCTTTGGAAACTAAAAGCTGCTCAAGATTATTAAGTCCTTTAGCGGTAAAAGAAATTCTTTTGGCTTTTTCATCAACAGTATAATCACCATCAAGATCGTCTATCTCTAAAGGATAATCACCTGTTTTGGGGTCTTTGGAACACTCTTTTAAAAAAGATACAAGAGAATTAACCTCAAGATAAGCATTGGTATTTCCCTCAGTAGGCCCCGAAATAATCAAAGGTGTTCTTGCCTCATCGATCAAAATAGAATCGATCTCATCAATAATGCAATAATTAAACTTTCTTAAAGATTTTTCATTCAAGTCATAACGCATATTATCTCTTAAGTAATCAAATCCAAGTTCATTATTTGTAACATAAGTAATATCTTTGGCATATTGAGCCTTTCTTAACTCATAATCCATATTAGATAGAACAACCCCAACACTAACGCCCAAAAGATCAAAAACTGGCTTCATCCAATTGGAATCACGCTCCGCAAGATAGTCATTAACAGTAACAATAATAACTCCATCTCCTGTCAAACTATTTAAATAAGCGGCTTGAACTGACGAGAGGGTTTTTCCTTCTCCTGTTTTCATCTCTATTATTTTGCCCTTGTGAAGAGCAAGTCCTGCAATGATTTGCACATCATAAGGCCTTTCTTTAAGACGCCTTCTAGCAGCTTCTCTAGACAGGGTAAAAGCTCGCTCTAAAATATTTTCTAAAGAATTCCCCGATTTTAATTCATCTTTAAGCTTTTCAGTCTCTTTTGAAAAATCTTCATCTGCTAACAATAATGCCCAACGCTCAAGTTTATTAATATTTCTTAAAGTTGGAAGATAGTCTTTTAAATCTCTTTTACTTTTTGAGCCAATAGTTGTCTCAAGTACTGCTTTTAACATGGTAGGTATTAATTCTCCTAAATAATTGACTTAAAGTCATTTTAAATAATAATATAAAAATATGAAAAAGCACTATAAAATTTTTATATTCAGCTTGCTTTTTGCAATTATATCATGTAATACTAAAACTTTAAACGAACTGGGAGAAGAACAATTCAAAATACCATTCGGAACACTTCCTGGCGCAATAATGCCCCTGGATGACAAATTTACAAATTCAAATTTCGATATCAAAACGTATAATGGACTAGTATACATTGCAGAAATAAAAACAAATAAATTAATGATTTTTAACTCTTACGGAAAATTAATACAAACTTATCAAAATGGAATATTTAAAACAAACCCCGATTTAAAAATAAAAAAAATAGATTTTGAAGGAATTCAAGCAATATATCCACTAAAAGATTTTATTATTGTTGCAGATAAGCTAAATAATAAAAAATCAAAGTTCAATCAAAAAGAAAATATTGCCTACTTTATGAGAATATTAATATTAAACAAAAACTCGTCTGTAGAAGTTTTGGGTCAAGAAGGTTTAAACGGCACACCATTCCCGCAAATTTACGATGTTAACGTTGATGAAAATGGCAACATTGCAATAATATCAATATATAGCGAAGGATACATAATATATTCTTATAATAAAGAATTTTCCCCGCTTTATAAAATTTACGTCAATAAAAACCTACTAAATATGGTAGACGACCAAAATAAAAAATACAATATCTCAATAGACAAGGTTTTTTTTGAAGTTAACAAAAAAACTCTTTATGTAAAAATCACTTACTATGAAAACATTGGAGACAATGAAAACATAAACGATCTTGGAATTAAAATTAAAGATCAATATATCTATAAAATGAGTTTAAAAAAAAATAAAGAACTGGAAATAATAAGTAAAATTGCTCTTCCTAAAAACTTGCTAAATGATAAACAGGAAAGCTTTATAAACATTATAAAAATACAAAAAGATAAAATAATAGCATCTACTAATATGAAAAATTTATCTAACAATTTAATATGGAAATTGGATAACAAAGGCTCAATAAAAGACCAAATAGCTTTAATTGAGCCTTCAAATTTAATATTTCTCTGTGAAAGTTTATCTAACGACGGAATACTTAGCATACTTTATGGCGGAAAAACTGGTGTTAGTGTCTATTGGTGGAACTTAAATACGTTATTAAAGCTGTAATTATAAAAGGTTAAATTTGCAAATCTAATGAAAAAGATTAATTGCAATCAACAATTAGAAATTGAATACCAAAAAAAATTAAAAAAACATATCATTGTTGGAATAATCTTTGTTATAATTCTTTTATTTTTTAAAATTTTACTAATTCCCAGGATTCAAAATTACGAAAATAATAAAAACAATATCAAAATGATAATAAGCTATAAACAAGACAAAGGAAGATTATCCTTAAAAATAAACATAAAAACAAAAAAAATATCTAACCTGGGAAAAGCCAAGATAGATATTTACCTGGATAACAGATTAATTGAAAGCAATATGCTTTATATAAGCAGCAAAAACTTTACAACATATGCTAATATAATCTATCAAAATGAAAGTTTATTAAGTATAATACTAAAGAGAGCTGGTAGTAAAAATGTTTTTTATAGCAAAAGAATAAAAACTAGGGGATAAAATATGATGCAAATATACTTCATGTCTGTTTTGCTTAACATCTTAGGGGGAATAGTACTTGCATTCCCAATATTAGTAGAAAAAATAAAATTTTTTAAAATTTTTGAAGATTTTGTAAATTTAATAAATGATAACAAAAAGGTTAAAAGCGTTTTTGGATTATTATTTTTAATAACTAGTACCCTTGAAATAATTAAGCCCTACAAATTGCCAATAATTGGAAATTTGATTCCAGCTATAAGTTTATTTTTAATTGGATTTATCTTGTTTTTAAAACAAAAATTGCCTACAGAAGTTCAAAATAACCAAAAATATGGCAAATTTAAATCAATACTTGAGAATAATCAGCAGTTAATCGGAATTATATCAATCATTATAGGAATAATTCATTTTTTAGCAGCAGAAATACCTTTGTTGTAGATTAAAAATAAAGATGCAATTTTTAAAGAATAAAACTACTAAAAAGCAACTTGACTTTGACATGTGTATTCTAATATTATTAGGATTTAATTATTACAATTTAATGTGATTTTAATTACCACCCAATAAAAACCTTAAAATGGTATAAAGGAAAAAGATATAATGATATTTAGAACATATAAACGTTTAAAATTAATGATAATAATACTTATGTCGATGCTAGGTTGTGCTTTTTTTAAAAAACCACAGTCTGTACAACAAGACAGCTATACTGGAAAGCCAATAAGCGATGAAAAATTATATTTAATATCAGGTAAAATTTTGAATAAAAAATTGCCAGTCATACATGGCAATCATGACATAACCTGGATAAAAACAAAAGCAATGACAATCTTAAATGAATATGGACAAGCAATACCAGAATTTAAAAACAAATTTGGATACTCCTATATACTATCTCCTATAAAAATGGACGATAAACATAGTAATTTCACATCACTATTAATCCTTTTTGAAACAACTAAAAATGGAGATAAAGAATATGAAATTGAAGATATTAAATTTATAACAGCTGGTTCTAACCTAGAGCTTAAAAATTCTTTTCTAGTTGTTGAAAATTCACAAGAAGAAGGATATGTTACTGCATACCCATTTGGAATATTAATGAGCGACGAACTTAAGAATGCTTTTAAATTAACATATCAAAATGGTCATTGGAATTATATGCTTGCAAATTTAACTGTCAAAAACAAACTTACTCAAAAAACTAAAATTTATAAAATTTCTCTTAATTCAAAATTAATTATTGAACTTTTAAAAGAAGTACTACAAGAAAATCCTATATTAAAAGACATAGCCGGAGATCTATTTGAAGATATATAAATATAAACAAAAAGGAATATTTTATGAGTCTTAGAAAATTTATTTTAACTGCGATAATTCTTCTTCTAACTAAAAATATTTTTTCTAAAAACGAAATTAATATATTCGAAGATAACAATTATATTGTAAAAGAAAATGTAAAAACAAAAATTAAAAAAATAAAACAAAGTTTTTTACTTTCATCTGTTGATATTGCCATTAGCCAGCCTTACATGGAATTGGTAGATTTAAATGGAACCTTGATACAAGAACTTGTTGGAATTAGCTACTCATTTATAAATGTATTTTCAAAAATTGGATCTTCTGCTATTATTTCATTTGACCTATCAAACGAAGCTTCTAAAAAATACAAAATCACAAAATTAGAATTTTTAACTCCAGATAAAGGAAATTTTATTAATAATCTAAGCATCCTCACTAGTGGAAAGCAACAATCAGAAAAAGAGCTTTCAAAAGATGCTTATTCATTTGGTACATTAAGAACTGAATCTCTCTCAAAAACAATTGCAGAATATTACAAAAATAACAATTGGTATTATATTTTGGCAGCAATAACAGTAGAAAACAATATAAACAAAGAAACTAAAAGATATGAAATTAGAATTAACCCTAAAATATATAACGATTTCCAAAAAAAATTGAGATTACATTTTAAAGACAACCAAGTAAAAAAATTCCCAATACCCATTATAGAATAAATCACAAACTAATAGAAAAAGATTTTTACTTCTCTAAGAAAGCTAAATATATGATAATAAAGCAATGAGCAGTAACAAAACAATAATAATAAATTTAAATAATTTAGAGCATAACTTAAATTTAATTAAAAATAAAATTGGTGAAAAAGAAATAGTGGCCACCTTAAAAGCCGACGCATATGGCCACGGACTTATTAATATCTTTAAATTTTTAAAATCAAAAAAAATAAATTATTTTGGACTTTCCAATATCAAAGATGCTAAAACACTTAAAAAAATTGATAAAAGTACAAAAATATTGTTGTACATTAAAGTGGATAAAAAAGAAATTAAAAATTTGATTAAACTTGAATTATTACCATTTGTTGCTGATTTTGAATATCTATTTTTAATAGAAAAAGAATGTGAATTGCAAAAAAAGAAAATAAAAGTTCACTTAAAAATTGATATTGGCATGAATAGATATGGAATAAAAACAGATAGTGCCCTTGAAATAGCCACATATATTCAAAATTCAAAATTTCTAGAGCTAGAAGGAGTCTGCTCACATCTCCCAACAACAGAAAACTTTAAAACCACACAAAAACAAATAGAACAATTCTTATTTTTTTTGGAAACACTTAAACAAAAAAATATAAATCCAAAATTTGTTCATATTTCTAATTCGGGACACATTCTCAACTACAAACTAAACCCACAATTTAATATGGTAAGACCGGGTCTTATTCTTTACGGGTATTCCCCATTCCTAAAAAACAAAAAACCTATCCTAAATTTTAAACCCGTATTAAATTTATTTTCAAAAGTTACATTTATTCAAAATGTAAAAAAAGGGGAAAAAATTTCATATTCAGGCATATTTCAAGCCCAAGAGGATATGAAAGTAGGAATTATTCCAATTGGATATTTTGATGGAATACCTCAAAATATCAACAATAATTTTTATTTTTTAATAAACAATAAAAAATGTAAAATAAGAGGAAAGGTTTGCATGAATATAACAATAGTAGAAATCCCCAAAGACTTAAAAGTTAAAACGGGTGCAAAAGTAGAAATTGTATCAGAAAAATTAAGTATAAATCAAATGAGTAAATTTTCTAAAAGAAGTCCTTATGAATTACTATGTAATATAGGAAAATATGAAAAGAGAAAATACTTAGATTAAATTACCCAAAGAATCAAATTTTTGAAAATCTATTAAATTGCCTCTAGCATCATAAATCCACTTATAAATTGAAAATCCCCCAACGTCATCTCTTAATCTCAAATCCGGACCATGATTTGACTGTTTTGATATTTTCCCAAATTTATTGTACTCATATTTATAAACACTAACTCCATGAATATCGTCCTGCAATTGTCCCAAGCTACCAAAATTCTTTTGAGAAATAAGCCTATTTTGTTTATCATATTCATATAAATATTCAAAAACAAAATTACAATCAGCAACCAAAACTCCATCCTTAGAATAATTTTTCTTTGAAATCATATTGCCATTAGAATCGTAACTAAATTTATACTTTGAAACTCCTTCAAAATCATCTATTGGGTTAACAAAATCTCCACCAAAATGTTCTTGAGCAATCAAAAATCCTTCTTTGTCGTAAGAATATCTGTAAATCATCACACCTTTAACATCAGCTATTAAATTGAAATTTTTATCAAAAAAAATATTTTCTATTAGATAAAATTTGTCATCATATTTATAACTATAAATAGCAATGCCTTTAAAATTATCCATTATTTCATATTTTTCCTCATAAACAGTCGGAATATCCCTATTATAATTTTTATTGATTTTATTACTATAATTTATTATCCTTTTTTCATTATTTTGAATATAAAAAATAGTCTTCTTCATGGCATAACCATTTTGACTGATTGTTAAATTATTATCATTGTCATAATTATATTCTTTATAATAACAATCTTTTTCTTTAAAAGAATACTCGTAACGATAAATTGCTACATTATTTTCATCAGGGGTTAAGTTATTATTAATATCATAATTTAAAATCTCAATAACTTTTCCATCAACATCATAATGATATATTTTAGTAGCTACAGAAAATGGGTTTGAAGCAATATAAGCTGATTTATCAAGATATTCCTCTTTAATAAGATTATGATTAGCATCATAAGTCAATCTAAATCCACAAGTACCATTTTTTGATCTTACAATGTAACCATTCTCATCGTAATACAAAACCGTTTTAACAAATTTACCATGATCATAAGTAATCTTTGTAAAATACACATTATTTAAATCTTTAATTTGAATCCCTGACTCATTAAATCTGTAAACACTAAACTCTCTCTCATTATCATATAAAAAATGATAATAAGAAACATCATATCTATCCCTAACCATTTCATTGGATCTATTATAATTAAAAATATTTTTAATCCTGCCATCACTCATGTACTCTATACGTTCAATGTAAACGCCATTATTATTTTTAAAAGCAAGTCCCCTATTTAGAAATATGCGTCTTTCACTGTGCTTAGATCTTTCTATTTTAATTTGGTTTGCATTAAAAAAAGAAGGCATTAAAATGCTAAGCTTACCAATATAATCAACTAAAATAAGATTATTATTGCGATCATAAGTGAATTTATATCCATACTCTTCCTCAGACTCTTCTTTTGTAATTTCATATTTACCTACTATGCTGTAATTAACAGAATAATCTGCAAACCTATAGTAAACTTCTTTTGAAAAAAGAGAAGCGCTCACAAAAAACATTATAAATAACATGAATAAATTCCTTGATAAATCAACCTTATTTTGATAGATTTTATTATACAATAAATCCATCAAAAGGAGCTTTAAAATGGCAAAAATTTCTAAAAACGCACAAAGAGTAGGTTCAAAAGAACTAATAAGTCGATGGGGAGGGAAAATTGTAATGAAATCAAAATTTGAAAATGGAAAAATAAAACATTATGCAGAATGTCAAACTTCAAAAAATACAGCAAGAAAGCCAAGGGATTTATTTTAACAAATAAATCCACTTACTTGTAAACACTATTTTTTTTGTATCCTATCACCAAATTTGACCCATGCTTCGTCTTGTTCTTGTTTTGTATAGTTCTTATTTACTGCTTGCTTAGACGTTGCACCTTTTTTGGGAAAAGAATTTCTAACTTGCGCTTTTATTTCTTCTCTTTGTTTTCTAATTTTTTCCAATTGTCTTTTAACTCTTTCGTTTGAATCAAAAAGACCGCTTCCACTTTTGTTCAAACCAGCTCTAAAATCCAATCTGGACAAAGCTTCTTTATAGCTTTGATGTTTACCTGTCAAAAACAAAATAATTCTTTTAAACAAACTCAAATCTTTATAAGCAGCATTCAAAAGTGAATACAAATCAAGTTTATATATTTTATATAAAGGTAGCAGTTCATTACTATTCTTAAAATATTTCGCTGCTTCAACTTTAATTAAATCTTTAATATGGACTTGAACACTTTGTGTTTTATAAATTCTTCTGTAATGAGAAACAATAAGATCAAGAAATTTGACTTTATTTTTTAAGCAATACTCGTTCATAATATACCGAGATACCACTAATCTATTGATAACTTCTTCTAAGCCTTCTTCTGTGAAAATAGAAGAAGGATCATCCCCAAAACTAAGAATTTTAAATATACTAACTCTCAATTCACTATTAAGAAATTGCAAAACCTTTTCATATTCTTCTAGGAAAAATTCATATGCAAAAGGTTTGTACAAATAAAAATTTTCTTTTACTTGAAATATTTTGGGCAAAATATCATGAATTTTAGATTCAAAGAAATACATATTAGCAACTAATAAAAAATTTTCAGGATCGTTTAGACCTTCAGAATAAACTTTTAGAATGCTAAAAAACTCTCCCGTATCAATTGAACCTTTTTTAAACTCCAAAGTCTTTTCAATTGCTTTTAAAGATTCATCAATTTTAATAGCTTCTAAAGCCTTAAGCTCTTCTAAGTCTTTTTCATTTTTAATAAAAAGATTAAGAAAATCCAAAAAAACAAAATAATTTTTTGAAAAGGTGATTCCTTTCTTGCCAAGAACTTCATCCTTAATTTCAATAATGCCAGAGAGAATCTTGGAAATAGCACCAATAACATTCTTACCCTCTTCTAAAGCTCTCTCATAGTCACTAAGCTTTAATCCTTTTACTCTAACGAAAACATCTTTTACAATATTGTTAGAAGCAATATTAAAAAATATTTTTTTAACAAAATCAATAAAATATAAAGCCCTGCTCGATGGAATTATTAATGATTTCCAAATCAATATTTCTTTCAGTTGTGATTTTGTTTCAAAAAATTTATAGTTAATATCTGAATCTGTAATAGTTATAAATTCATTTTGAAAAACCAACAAACTAGATTCCACATTCTTAACAGTAAGCAAAGAACTAAAAAGCTCTATTCCTATATAAGTTTTTAAAAATAAATCGTCAATAGAATAATAATAAAAATCATAACTGGCTTCATCGGTCAAAATTATGCCATCTGGCAAAAATTCTCCATCCGTTGCTATTTTATTAGTAATTATTCCTCTTTTAACTTCATAAAGCTTTCGAAATAAAAAATCAAGCTCCCCTTTTAAACCTCGTATTTTTACAGAATGCTCTTCTATAAAAGAAGAGTAATCTATGGCATCTTTTTTATAAGACAAAATCGTTTTCAAAATTGATTTTTGGGTATCAGAAGATATTCCTAGTTGAGAAATTAAAATATCTACTTCTTTGCTACTCATATAAAAAATTTCTGGTAATTTTTTCATATTGTTCCCTTATATTACATTAAAATAATAAAGCATATTACATAAAAATATATTAACAAGCTAAAATTAAGATCATATAATCAATAAAAGTTAAATAACATTAAATTATACAAAATATATAAAAGCAAAAAAATTAAAGAAATGCCTCTACTAAAAACCCCTTTAACTTTAACAACTAAAAATAAAACTAAAGTTATAAAAACCATTATACTAAAATCTAAAATATAAATATCTTGCAACAAGATAGGGCTGAAAAAACTACTACTAGCTAAAATAAACCCAATATTAAAAATATTGCTACCAATAATGTTCCCAAATGCAATATCTGATTCTTTTCTAATTATTGCAAAAAGAGATACAACAAGCTCAGGAACACTTGTCCCAAAAGCTACAACTATAATTCCAATTAACTTTTCACTAACATTAAAAACATTATTAGCAATATAAAGAGCTCCATCCACTAATAATTTCGACCCTAAATAAAGAAAATACATGCTAATAAAAAAGCTTAACGTATTAATAAATATGAAATTTAAACTCTGATTTAAATTGCTTACACCTTCTTGAAAAGAATTTTCAAAGCTAGCATGTGCTTTCTCTTCTCTATAAAAGAATAATAAATAGGATAAAAACAAAATTAAAATACTCAATGAACTGAACCGATTATAAGGTGTTACAAAAAAAGAATAAGATTTAAAATCAAATGAAAGCAATAAAAGAAGAAACATTAATAAAAACAGAAACATAAAAGAAAGTTTAAGTCTTTTATAATCTGCCTTAATACTTAAAAAGAATCCCGCTAAAGGCAGGGCAAGTAACATATTAATAATATTGCTACCAATAACATTAGAAACAACAATTTCGTTTTTACCCTTAAAAGCCGCTACTAAACTTGTAAAAAGCTCTGGAGCACTTGTTGAAAAAGATACTATTGTAACTCCTATTAAAAGTGTTGGAACTTTCAAATAATTAGCAATGCCAACTGAACTTTTTAGAAGTAAATCACCACCAAGATACAATAAAAAAATACCAAATCCTACATAAAAAAATTGAATTAAATGTTCCAAATGAATCTCCTTTACAAGAAACAGCATTTAAAAAGAATCTAAATATTCTTTCAAACTACCTTTAACCATATAATAAACATTAGATGCGTTCCAAAGACTAAAGCCACTACCAAATGACTCTTTGACCCCTTTAAGCTGAAACTTTAAATATTTCAAATAAATCTCGTCATCCACAAACTTTTCTTTTCCTAATAAAAAAGCTTGAACATAAGGCCTAATGACAACCCCGTCTAAAGAAAACATAAATGCTCTATCGCTCCCCTCTTTATAAATCCTATAAGCTCTTTTTGTATAATAAGAATTGCTCGACAAAAAATCATTAGTATAGTGCGAAGGATAAAACATAGGAGATATGACGTCAACATATTCTGATAACATTGCAATATTTTGCCCAATACTATTAGTAGGAAACCAACCATTGTACCCATAAATATCAACAGAAATAGGAATATGAAGTTGTTCTCTTGCCATAATCAAAAAAGATTCAAGAGCATCAACAGGTTGCATCTCATACTTATTCATTCTTGAAGTTGCAAGAGATACAGGACCATCTGATGGAAATCTAATGTAATCGAATTGTATCTCATCAACTCCAAAAGATTGTATTTCTTTTGCAATAGAAATATTGTACTCCCAAGTAGCAGGAGAAAAAATATCTACCCAATGCTCTACTTGCACATATTTCACAAGACCATTAGAATCAACGTTTTTAATAAAATGAGCCCAAGGTTTATTGGTCTTTTTATTCCAAAGAGCATGCTTAAAATTGTTATAATAATACAATTTTGCATCTTTAAATACAACACATCTAGCAATAACATAAATTCCAAATTCTCTAGCTTTTTTAAGAATATAAGAAACATCAATCAAATTTTTAACAGATCCTAAATTATTGGGCAAAGAAAGCTTACTAGAATAAGTTAAATTACCATTATCATCTTTAAAATCAATTACAACAGCATTCATACCCGAATCTTTAATAAATTTAAATCTTTCATCAACTGCCTTGTTATTACGCAATGTATATGATGTTAAATAAATAGAACCTTTATTTTTAGCAAGCTGCATCCTTTGAGATTTTTCGAAAAAATCCTGATCTTGCAAAGATAATTTTCCAATAAATACCCATTGCTCATTAAAATAAGAATAAAAATGATTGTCATATGTTCTCACTAAAATTTTTTCCAAATTATTGCTAGATAAATCTAAAATACGTATTATTTGTTTTTTAAAAGGAAAAGAAATTTTTTTAATAAATCCACTTTTCTGGCTAATTAAAAAAATATCTCCATAAACCCCAGAAGAAAAATATAAACTATTTGTATCTTCTTTTGAAAATTCAATAGCACTAATAATGTCATAATACCCTGCACCCAAATAAATCTGCGGAATTAAACGATTTAAATTTCTAAAACTAACAGCCCCATTAACACTAAGATAAATACCATGAATCGCAGTTCCAATAGCAATACGCTTATCCTCTCCTTGGGAAAAGGCACTAGATGTAATATACGCACTACTGTTAAACTTATTAATTCCCACTAATTTTCTAAAATTTTTTGAATAATCATGAGAAACGTATAAATTATTGCTTGTAGTCACAAATGAAGTTGGGGAATAAACATCTTCATAAATAGAAGTAATTCGACTAGGAGCAAGTTTTAAAAAAGGGTAAACCCACCTAGAATCTATCCCCTTAACCTGAACTTTAGTTATTTTTCCATTAACATTTTTACTCAAAAATCCTTTATGGACAAAAAATAAACTATATTTTTTAAAAAATTCTTCATCAGTTAATGCATATGTACTAAAAACTTTAAAAACAAAAAAGGAGAAAATAACTATCCAATAGATAAAAATTTTCATATACATTAATACATGATACTTGCAAATCAAAAAATATTAAATAACAATGATTTTTATTTGACCAATTGAATTTCAATTAAATTCAAAAATGTTGAAATTTTATAACAAATCTCCTCTGTAAAATCTTAAGCTCTGCCATAAAGCCTTGTAATAAAACTTATATTTTTACTCAAAGTAGTATCTAAATCACTTTCTAATAATCTAAAAATCCAATTATCCAAAGCACTTTTTGAGCTATTTGCCCTAAATTCATCTCCTAAATTAATATAATCTTGCATTGGCACTATTACATTGTCAGAAACACTGCTCATAGCACTTCTTATCATGTCCCAAACAACAAAATCTTCATTTGTATTTAAATAATCAAAAATATACTTTTTATGCAAATCATCTAAAGAGTCAACAAATTCTCGTATTGTATCATTATCATTAATTCCTGTGTAAACTATACAATTTTTAATATAATTATGAGGAAGATTCTGATTGCCCGAATCAAAATCAAAAGCAAGCTTCATTATTCTCATTCCTGGAAAATTAAAAAAATCTCTTAGTCTTGAAACATCTTCAAGATCATTTTCAAAATCTTCAACCCAAATTTTTAAATCTTTAATTTCACTTAAAATAAAATTAAAAAAATCTCGTCCTGGCGACTTTACCCACAGCCCATTAAAAGCATAAGACTCTCCAACACTAACTTCCCAAGTAGAAACAAAACCTCTGAAATGATCAATTTTAATTACATCTGCATACTTTCTTAAAATCCCGATCCTTTTTGCCCACCATTCATACTTAACTTTTTTTAAAACATTCCAGCTATAAGCTGGATTATCCCACGCTTGCTCTTGTTCTAAAAAATAATCCGGAGAAATTCCTGCAACCTTATCTTTGCTTGCATCAAATCTCAACTTAAAATATTTTTGATGTGCCCAAACATCAGCAGAATCATATGCCATAAAAAGAGGCACGTTCACAACCAGCTCAATTCCCTTATCATTTGCATAGCGTTTTAAAGCTTGAAACTGTGAAAAAAAGAAATACTGCAACACCTCTTGCACTTTAATCTCTTTCGAGAGGATATTTCTCAATTTAAATAAGTCTTTTTCATTTCTTTTAAGAATTCCTCTATCAAAAAGAACATTAAAAGCGTCCTTTGGTTCTTTTAAAAAATATTCTTTAAATGCAACAAAACTTGCAAAATCCAAAAGCCAATAAGAAGACTTTTTTTTAAATTTTTCAAAGCTTCTAACCTCATCAAACGAAGCTCTATTAATAAAATTTAAAGCAGCTTCTTTAAGAAATTTATCTTTAAAGCTTATTTTTTTTAAATCAGAATACCTAGTTTCATTTTCCTTTAAAAGATTCAAATCTGAATCTATAAATTTGTCAAGAGCTTCTAAATCAATATAATAAACATTGCCAGCAAAAGCCGAAAAAATTGAATAGGGGGGAGATCTTGTAAAATCAATAGGGGAATAAGCAAACATTTGCCAATAACTTTGCGAAGATGCAAACAAAAAATCTATAAATTTATAAGCCCCTTTACCCAAATCTCCAATGCCGTATTTAGATGGCAAAGAGCTTATGTTAAGCATAATACCGCTTTTTCTTTTTAAATTTAAATTAATCCTTATTTTTTTATATTTCATATAAAACCTCTATTAATTAATAATTTAAACAATTGCTTGGTGTATTATAAATTATAATCAATATCAGATAAGAACAAAATATTAAATAGCAATTTTAAGAAAAATTTAAAAATTAAATACTTTTATGATAAAATCTATAAATGAGTGCCAAAGCAGTTGTGCTATTGTTACTATTATTTTTGGTTCAAACCTTAGCTTTGTCTTCTGAGATATTTGAATTCAAATACATTAAGGGTGCAAAGTTTAGATTAGAAGGTACAGATAATCAAAAAATATATTTCAACAACCGTCATAATTCAAATTCTACAACCAATATTCAAATTTCAAGTGAAATAAAAGACACACAAGAAAACTTTGCAAACATTAAAGCTTTTTTTAGAATCTTAAAAAGAGAAAATATTAATGAACCTTATTTATTAAATGAAGAGTTTGAAGAAACCTTCAGCGTAAATAAGCAAGGAGAATATATAATAGGAGCAAATCAAAAAAGACCCTCTGTTAGAGGCATTCCAAGATTTCCAAAAACACCTATTAAAATAAATGAAAAATGGACATATCCTGCAGAAGAATATATAGAAGCGTCAAAAATAGATAGGACTATAAAAGATTTCGTTGTAAAATTTAATGTTAACTATGAATATAAAGGCAAAGAAGAGTACAACGGGAAACATTACCACATAATTCTCTCGAATTATGAATCACAATACAATATAAAAAACATCTCTTTTTATCAAAAAGTAAACCAAAAAATTTTTTTTGATAATAAAATTGGCAATACATATAAATACACCGATGAATATATATTTGAAATAACGCAAAATAACAACCAACATTTTAAAATGATTGGGAACTCCCTTGGCAGAGTAGTTTCAATTGAACTTCCAAATGATAATTTCATTGAAACTGAAATTGAAAATTACCTCCAAGAAAAAAAAATAAAATCTATTGGCGTTGAAAAAAATAACAAGGGAATTAATTTAAGTTTCGATATTGAATTTTATCCTGACTCATTCCAAATACTGGAAAAAGAATATAAAAAACTTGACCTTATAGCTAAACTTCTTGAAAAATTTAAAAAAAATAACCTGCTAATAGAAGGACATACTGACAAGTTTGGATTGGAAGAAGAGATGCACGAACTCTCTGAAAAAAGAGCTCGTGCAATTGGAAATTATTTAATAAAAATGAAAGTAAAAAACAAAGACCAAATACTATTTAAAGGATGGGGATCTAAAAAACCCAAATATCCTAAATCGTCCCCATTAACGGCTAAAAATAGACGAGTAGAAATTACAATATTAAATAACTAGCTTAAGATGTATCATCTTTTGCTCTTTTTTTCTTTTTTTGTCTGACAACTAATACATAAAAAGGCATAAGGAATCGCCAAAAGTCTCTCTCTAGCAATCTCTTTTTCACAAGCCAAGCACTTACCATAAGAATTTTGAGAAATTCTATAAAGCGCTTGATTTATTAAATTCAACTTCCTCTTTTCAACAAAACCTAATGCTTCAAGATTATTTCCATCCATATTATCAAAAGCAATATCAACAACATCCTTTGGATACATATCATTATTAATTATTTCCTTTTTGCTATTTTCTACAGACTTAATAGAATCCAATATCTCTCTTTTTTCAGTTAAAAGAAACTTTCTTATCTCTTCAATAAACTCATGCCCAGAACTAGCTTTTTGCATGATACCTCCCTATAAATTACATTTTTAAAAAACTCCGTGTAATTATATACACAATTTCTTATAATGTAAACAAAAAATAATGCTTTTATTCTTAAAAAGAATAATTGAAATGATATGTTTAATCATGTAAAATTTATCCTATTAGAGAAAAATATGGAGGTTGTCTTGAACATTAAAGAAGAAGCTATTGAAACTGAAGGAATTGTAAAAGAATCCCTTCCAAATACAATGTTTAGAGTAGAACTTAAAAACAAACACATTGTACTTGCCCATCTATCTGGAAAAATGCGAAAACATTTCATTAAAATAGTTCCTGGTGATAAAGTAAAAGTTGAACTATCTCCTTATGATCTTACAAAAGGTAGAATAGTATACAGGGAAAAATAAAATTAAGCCCTTTTAAAAAATTTTAAAATATGTAAATATTTATTTTTTAAATCAAATTATCTTTTAAAGACACAACAAAATTTTTGTGAATCCAACCCTGAAGTCCATAACTTGTTTCAATAAGAACAAAATCGTCTTTGCTGTCAAGGATATAAACACTCGCATTCCCTTTTAAAAATCTCCAACTCCTTGAAAAGTTGTCAGGAACTTTATAAAGGGAGACTAAATCGCCTTTAATTATTCCTACCTCAGATTGTTGCTCAGAATAAAAATAATATGTTTCAAATATAGTAAAACAAATCGCAGAAAAAAGTAAAAATATAATTATTTTTTTTAAATTTTTTGCTAAAAATCTATAAGAAATAGATACGACTAAAAAATTTATTAAAAATAAGCTAATAATAAAAAAAATATTAGAAAAGATAAAACTATTGTTACGAATACTATCTGTAACTCCATTTTTAGCTTCAATTAAATCAATCACCTTATAGGGAGCCTCATTATTTGGAGAAGCCAAAAATGCCTTATAAGCTGAATAAATAGCATCAAAGTCTCTATCCATTTTACTTAAAACAAGAGCTCTATTTAGCCAAAGTCCTGAATAATTTGGATATTTTTTAAGAATATTATCAATCTTAATAAGTGCCGCATCATAATTTTGGGTATTATAATTTTCAATTAAATCATTTATATTTTTTTCTGACAATAGGCCATCATTTACAGCATTTAAACTAATGCCAACAGCCAATATTAAAATAACTATCCCAAAACTTGATGCTGCAAAAAATTTTTTATAGCTAATTAAAATAGCCAAAGATAATAAAAATCCCGGAATCAAAAGTAAATAATAGTATGAAACAAAAAATAAAAACGTTTTATTTTTGTAATTCAAAATATCAGCATAAGATAGCAGTTTAAAATCAGAATCTACATTATTCTGTATTTTGTTTATGTTATTAAACCCTCCCAAATATTCATACTTCAATTTTTTTCCTTTAAGGGTATAAACTGTTCCATTATCGGGATCTAAATAATTAAAATCACCAATATTCAAAAACACACTGCCTTTAGTGCCGGGCTTAACTGTATAAATTTGAGAAATACTGCCCTTGTACCCACTTTTAGAAGGTTTAAAACTGTAATTTTTCTTTTTATTAAGAATTTTAGAATTATAAGTTTCAATCTCTGGAAAGTAAAAATGTGGAAAATTCCCTTGACCTGTAATTTTTATTAAAATAGTAAATATATCTTGCTCAATTGTCGAATAAGTTGGGGTCTCATAATCAATTCTAAAGGTTCCCACTGCTAGAGATTTAACCTCTTTGGGAATTGGTTTAACTTTTAATAAAAGCTCGGGGGTTTTCCTAACAAGGCCAGAATCAATATTAAAAGAAAAGCTAGGAATTAAAACATTTTTCGAATCTTTAAGAGGAGTTAGCACAAAGTTATAAAAAGGTACATCTAAAATTTCTTTATTATTAAAAGTTCTATATTTAATATCCCCAAATATAGGCATCTTTTCAACCATTGCATCCTTAATAGCAGGCAAAAATACAGACATTTCATTAGAATTGCCATCTGAGAGCCAATTTGAACGCAAAACAAGCCCAATGCTTTGATATTCATAAACCTCTTTTTCATCAAGATCCCAATATAAATCAACTGGCAAACCAAAAGAATCTATTTCATCGGCTCTTAGAACACTAACTTCAACCTCTGAGGATAAATAGAAATCACCCTTATAAATTACTTTTAATGGGGGAATCTTAATAAATCCTAGATCCTCAAAAAGATACTCAACTTTAATCTCAACAAAAGAAAGGTTATTATTATCCGTTTCCCTAGATATTGACAAAACATTAGAATTGGATTGAACTTCTTTATTAATTTCAACTTTTAATAAACTTATATCAATATCTTGCAAAGGATTGTTAAGCCTTACAATCTGAATAAATTTGTCACCTTTTAAAACTTTAATATTTTGAACAAAATCAATACCCGTAAGAGAATAAAGTCTTGCGATTGAAAAAAAATAAATAAAAAATATTACCAATCTTCTTTTGGAACAACCAGGCTCTCGTCTATTTTTCTCAACCATACAACCCTCTCAAGATTTTCAATATACCTTAAAAAATTTTCATTGCTTTCAACAAAATTTTTACTTTTTTCTACACTTAAAGAATTCAAACTATCACGCACTGTTCGCTTTTTTATTATTGCAAGTTCAAGATTATATTTAGCATTATAGCTGCCAGGATTAATTTTCAAAGCCTCCTTAAAAGCTATCTCGGCCTTATGATAAAGCCCTTGATTATAGTATATTATTCCCTCGTTATAATTGACACTAAAATTTAAAAAAATATCATTGGTTTTCTTTGCATAAGAGAATATTCTAAGAGAACTTTCATACTCACCCAAAGAATAGTATACAATACCAAGATTGTAATATCCCCAAGCAGAATATTTTTTATCCTCTACAAGATTGTAATAATTTGAAATTGCATTTTGGTAATTTCCTCTAACATATTCATAATTGCCAATAGCCATTAAAGACATCGACTTAACATTTGAACAAGACAAAAAACTTAAACACAAAAAGCAAGCATATAAAACTGCTAAAAAGTTTCGTCCCACTTTATCATCCTGACAAATAAATACATAAAAATAAACAACAACGAAATAACCAAAAAAATTTTATACCTTGATACATCAACTAGTATAATATCATTTGACGTTCTTCTTATTATACCATTTCTTATATCATTGACAACAAAGTTAATCCCTTTCAAATACAAATTATAATATGATCCTTTAAGAGAAGCGGCAAGAAGAAGTAAATTTTCTTCATTTATCACAGTTTTAACAAGATTTCCATTTTCATCCTTAATACTTAAGTTATGATCAAACAAAACGGGATTATTCCCTCCAATCCCAACCACAAAACTTTCCAACTTCAAATTATTGACAAATTTAGAAAACCTATAATAATTATTTTCTCCCCAATCATCACCATCTGTTAAAATAACTAAAAAATTATAATAAGAGTCATCTTGTATGCTAGAGATTACACTAAAAACAGCATCTCCTAAAAAACTCCCAGGGGAGCTTATTAAATCGGGCTCTATATAATTCAACATCTTGTTTAAACTGTTTTTATCCTTAGAAAAAGGCAAAACCAATATAGGTTTGCCTTTAAAAATAGTCAGGGAATATTCTGCACTCTCAAAATTGCTTAAAATTAAGCTAATCATATTTTTAGCACTCTCAAGCCTATTAATAATTTTACCTTCATCCACACTTAACATGCTACGAGAAATGTCAAAAATAAAAGAAATTCTCAATTTACTTCTCTCATCCTCAACAGCTTTTTGTCCCCAAGAAATATCCAAAATGGATAAAATTAGGAAAATCAAGCTAAAAATAAAAAATATTGTCATGAGAACTTTTTTAATGTAGTAATTTTGAATATAAGAATTGTCTCCATACATAAAGCTTAAGGTTTTAAAAAACGGAATATTTCGTCTAAAGTTAAGCACACACACAAAGAAAATCCACATTAAAATTAAAAAAAAGTATAAAGCGCTATAATTATTTATACTCATAGTATCTCTTTTAAGAAAATTTTTGAAAAAATAAAATAAACAAGCAATAGGCAAAACGCTAAAACCAAAAATTCTTTATAAATATCTTTATTGTCCACGGCTATTTTAATTTTTCTCTCCAAATTTTCCTTTTTTGAAAAATCTTGAATTGCAAATTGAAAAGAAAAATCATCATTAACAGAATAAAAAAGTCCTCCTGTTTTATTTGAAATCTCAACAAGCATGCTAGGATCATAAACCTCTTTCAAACTTCCTTGATAAAATTTTCCAGATCTTAATTTAAACTCAACACTAAATTCCTCAAAACTCCCAATACCAATAGAATAAATCTTAACATTTAAACCTTGAGCAAGGTTAATTACTTGATCTTTATAAATCTCGTCTGAATTAACAACCCCATCTGTTAAAACCACTATTGATCTTTTAGGAGCTTCAGAATACTTTAAATGAGACAACGCAATAGAAATGCCTAATCCTAAAGCAGACCCATTGCCCAGATCCATAATATAAATATCATCTAACTTTTTATTAAAAAAATCTCTATCTGTTGTTATAGGCACTACTATTGAAGCATCTTTTGCAAAAGCTACCAAGCCAATATTATCATTTTCACGTTGAGAAATAAAACGTTTAATCAATTCTTTTGAAAACTCAAGTCTATTCTTAGAAGAAAACTCAACAGCCCCCATACTAGGCGATATATCAAGAACAATGACAATGTCAGCACCAGCACTAAGATGTATCATCTTCTTTTTTGAAACCGAAGGACCTGCTAAAGCAAACACCATAACCATTGCAGCTAAATATAAAAAAGTATAAGTAAAAAAATACATCAAATTTAATTTATAATCCTTAAGCTTTAAAGAATTAAAATTGCCATAAAGCGATATTGGAAACTTTATCTTGCCCCCTCTATTTTTAAAAAAATGATTAAAATAAATTATTAAAGGAAAAATTACCAATAAAAATAAATACAAGGGCTCATTAAATGTTAACATTAGCACCTCTATTAAATTCTTCAAAATTCGATGCTGCAGTTTTTAAATCCTCTAAAACAAACGGCAAGCTATCAAATGTTAAATCAACACCACTAAATTTACTAAAATCAGAAAGCCTTAACGTATTAATAAAAGTTGAACGAATCTCGTAAGGAACCTTAAGATCTTGCAAAATTATAGAAATTTCTGTTGTAGTAATCGCATTAAAGTCGAAACCTGTTTTTTTAGATAAATAAACCCTTAAAGAAGAATTTATTAAATTATAAAATGTACTTTGATCCCCACCTTCTCTAACGTATTTGGACAGCATAACAAACTGTCTTTGCAATACTTTATAAGGCTTTCTAAGTCCATGCTTAACTATCAGGTAAATTAAAAGTCGATTTAAAAGCTTTAAAAGCTTAATAATCAAATAAGGGATCAAAAATAAAACAAGAATAAATAAAACCAAATAAGTACTTGTTCCAGGAATAAATAAAACGCCTTCTATATTTTTAATTTTAAAATCAGAATTATTAGATACTAGTTTGTCTGTATTGATTTTTACATTTTCTAGAACAACTTTATTTTTTTTACCATTGCTAATTACATCCCCAATATAAATAGAAGGAAGAGAACTACTTCCAATATAAAAAGAAACAAAATTAACTATTATTTCATTTGTTACATTATTAAAGCTAATCGAATTTACTTCAACAAATTCATCTTTAATCTCTTTAAAATCTACAGGAAAAAATTCCTCACCAGCATCTAAAATTAATGAAACTTTAAAATCAACAGAATCACCCACATAATAACGAGTTGGCATAAATATTTCATTCTTTATTTCATAAGAATGTAAAAATAAGGTTGAAAAAAGAAAAAGATTTAAAATAATTCTCTTCAAAACCTATGATCCTTTTTTAAGAAGAATTTTAAGTTTTTTAAAAACATCTTCTTTAGTATCAATCTCAATAAAACTAATATTTTTTTTAATACACTCTTTTTTCCATTTTATTTTATCAAGCGTCCAATAGTTTTTATAACCACTTAATGTCAACTTGCTAAACCCCGAAACCAAAAAATTTTCTCCGGTTTCAACATCTTCGCAAATCAAAGTTCCAATTTTAGGAAAATTTTCATCAAAAAAATCTGTAATTCTTATAGCAATAACATTATGTCTCTTGCTCAAAACATTTAAAGATTTGAAATAAGCATTAGCCTTAAAATCAGAAATAATTATAACCAAAGATCTTTTTTTATAATATTCTGCCGTATTTTTAAAAATATAAGCTAAGCTACTACCCGGCTTAAGATTTCTATTGATCGTTTCACTTAATATCAATCCTAAGTGTGAATGACCTTTGCTAGAGGGTATGAACTTGTCTGTTCCACTTGAGAAAAAGGTAACACCTATTTTATCATTATTAAAGAATGCCATATGTGCAAAAATAGAAACCAACAAATCCTGAACATCCTTTTTATTTACCTTACCCCCCAAGCTCATGGAAAGTGAATTGTCTACAAGAAGATGAAGATTCATTCCCCTATCTTCTTTGAAAACCTTTGAAAAAATACTATCGGCTTTTGAACTCACATTCCAATCAATAAATCTAGCATCATCAGAATCTTCATACGGTCTAAATTCATGAAATTCAAGACCAAGTCCTTTAAAAATTGAACGATAGCCACCAAAATTAAGCTCTGAAAGCATTTTTCTTGAAAAGAACTTTAAAGCTTTTATCTTAGTTTTAGTACTACTACTTATCTCATTATCTTCTATCATTTAAAAAATTATTTCCTAAGGAAGCGCTACAGCAGAAAGAAGCATTCTAATAATATCATCAATACTCATTTCCTCTACCTCTGCCTCGTAAGATGGTGTAATTCTATGCCTTAATACACTGTAAGCTACAGCTTTAACATCTTCTGGTAGAACAAATATTCGACCCTCATAAAGAGCATTAACACGAGCACACTTTAATAAACTAAGAGAAGCCCTGGGAGATGCACCAAATTCAATATATTTGGCAAACGGATAAGTTTTCTTATCTCTCTCTCGAGATGCAGAAATTAAAGTAACAATATAAAGCATTATTTTGTCATCAACTTTTACCCTGCCAACCGTTCTCTTAATATCAGCCAAAGAATAAGCATTCATAACCTTTGCAACTTTAATGTTTTCAAGACGTCCATCCACTGAAAATATTTTCAAAAGTCTTACTTCATCCTGCACTGATGGATAATGAACATTGACTTTTAATAAAAATCTATCAAGCTGAGATTCTGGCAAATTATAAGTCCCCTCTTGCTCTATTGGATTTTGAGTAGCAAGAACAAAAAACGGATCCGGAAGCCTATGAGTTTCATCTCCAAGAGTTACTTGTCTTTCTCCCATAGCCTCAAGAAGAGCAGATTGAACTTTTGCAGGAGCCCTATTAATTTCATCTGCTAAAATAATATTTGAAAATACTGGACCTTTTCTAACCTTAAAAGTCCCTGTAGCACTTTTATAAACCATATTACCCGTAAGATCAGAAGGCAAAAGATCTGGAGTAAACTGTATACGCTTAAACTCTAAATCAAGAACATCAGATACAGTTTGAATTGCAAGAGTCTTGGCAAGACCTGGAACCCCTTCAAGCAAAACATGCCCCTCTGTTAAAAGCCCCATTAAAATAGCATCTATCATTTCTTTTTGACCAAGAACCCTACTTGAAACCTCTCTTCTAAATTTATTTATCAAATGTAATGCATTCTCTACTTCTGAATCTATCTGAAAACTACTCTTCATAATACTCCTAGTCAAAATCACTCTATCTAAAATATAAATTGAACCTAAACGATACTAATATTATTTGTAAAGTAAAACCAAATTTCTGTCTACGCTTAATTTTGGATTTAAAGACTTTACTTCTATTTTGCTAAACAAATCTTTTATTTGACTAACTTCAAGGTTAATTTTATCAAATTTACCCTTATATGCCATAATCAAGCCTCCATCCTTTAAAAGATTCTTTAAAACTAAAGCATATTCATTCATACTTCTAAAAGCTCGAATTGTAATAAATTCGTACTTCTTTTTTTCTCTTTCAATCTCATATTCTAAAATTTTTACATTTTCTAAATCAAGTTCTAATTTTATCATTTTCAAAAAAGTAGACTTTTTTTTACTTCTCTCTAAAAGATAATATTTTCTAGAAGTGTCAAAAATAGCCAAAATAATACCTGGAAATCCAGCACCACTTCCAACATCAAGAATTTCAGAAGGATTAATCTCTTTAATAGTAGGCAATCCCAAAAAAGAATCTATAACGTGTAAATTAAGAATAGCATTGAAATTACTATTGCTATTTGAAATTAAATTAAATCTGGTATTTAAAAGTAAAATTCTCTTTATATATAAATCTATTTTTTGAAGATCTTTGTAAGCGAACTGAAAATTAAACTCTGACAAAGCAAATTCAATATTACTTATCATAAAGAAAAATTTAGAACTACCTTATTTTTAGGATTTGAAAAATATATAAACAAAACAGTAATATCAGTATTTCTTATTCCAGGAATTCGACTTGCTTGAGCAAGAGTAGCTGGTTGCACCTTGGAAAATTTCTCTCTAGCTTCTCTTGAAAGGCCTTCAATAATCTCGTAATTAAAATCAAATGGAAGCTTGACAAGTTCTAGATTATGAAGTTTTTTAATCAAGTCTTTTTGTCTATTAATATAACCTTCATATTTAACATCTAATTCAACTTGCTCTAAAATTACTTTTGAATCATTTAAACTTGGATCGATCTTTATCAGATTATCCAAACTAACAGAAGGATCTTTTAAAATATGATAAAAATCTTTGCTAACATGCTTTTTTAATTGTTCATCAGCAACATCTTTTAAGCTAAGACGCCTTTGCCTTAAAAGCTCCTTTATCTCTTCAACTCTCCTTTTCTTAAAAAGATATCTTGAATATCTCTCCTCATCAACAAGTCCAAGATCATATCCAATCTTAATCAAACGCTTATCACTAGTATCGTGCCTTAAATTAAGTCTGTGCTCAGCCCTAGAAGTAAACATCCTATAGGGTTCTTTAGTTCCTTTGGTAACAAGATCGTCAATAAGAACTCCAATATAAGAACTAGTTCTTGTTAAAATCATTGGCTTTTTATTTTGAAGTCTAAGAGCAGCATTAATTCCAGCCATTAAACCTTGAGCTGCTGCTTCTTCATATCCTGAAGAGCCATTGGTCTGACCTGCTATAAAAAGCCCTTTAACTCTTTTGCTCTCAAGATTTGGATAAAGTTCAATTGGATTTATATAATCATACTCAACAGCATAGCCAGGCCTTGTAATAACAGCATTCTCAAGTCCTTCAATACTATTAATCAATTTTTGCTGAACATTTTCAGGCAAAGAAGAACTAAGACCATTAAGATACATTTCTTCCGTATTAAATCCTTCAGGTTCAATAAAAATTTGATGTCTATCTTTATCTTTAAACTTTACTATCTTATCCTCAATAGAAGGACAATATCTTGGGCCATTACCTACAATTTCGCCGGAATAAAGGGGTGACAAATGCATATTTTCACTAATTATTTCGTGTGTTCTTTTATTGGTATAGGTCACGTAACATGAAAGTTGAGATTTGTCTAACTTGCCATTTGAAAAAGAAAAGGGGATGATATCTGAATCTCCAAATTGAACCTCAGTCTTTGAAAAGTCTACACTTTTTCTATGAATTCTTGCCGGAGTGCCCGTTTTAAGCCTACCCATTTCAAATCCAAGACTAAGCAAAGTTTTATCAAGTCCATAAGCAGAAAATTCAGCAAGCCTACCCATATTAGCTCTATACTCACCAATAAATATTTTACCTCGAAGAAACGTTCCTGTTGTAAGCACCACAACACTTGCTCTAAACTTATTACCTCTCTCTGTAACAACACCTTCAATTTCATTTCTCATAGAATTAAGAAGAAAATCAACAACTGTATCTTGAAAAAGATCAAGATTGTCTTGACGCTCCAAAGTTTCTTTGGCCTTGGTTTGGTACATTAATTTATCAGCTTGGGCACGTGGAGCTTGAACTGCAGGACCACGACTTTTGTTTAAAACTCTAAACTGAATCATGCTAAAGTCAATAATACGGCCCATTTCACCGCCAAGAGCATCAATTTCTCTAACCATATTGCCCTTAGCAAGTCCGCCAATAGCAGGATTGCAAGAAAGCTTACCGATTGTATCTAAATTTTGAGTAATCATTAAGGTTTTAAAATTCAACCTTGAAAGAGCAAGAGCAGCTTCAATCCCCGCATGCCCTCCTCCAATAACAATTGCTTCAAAATCCATATTTATTTCCCCAAACAAAAATTCTTAAACATATTGTTAAGAACATCTTCACTGCTAACTTCTCCTGTTATTTCCCCTAAACAGTTAATAATCTCATAAGCATCAAATGCTAACATATCATAACTTACTTGGCGATCAATTTTACCCAATAAATCTACAATCAAAGCATAAGCTTTTTCTAAAAGTTGCATCTGACGTCTTGATGATATTATTATATCATCAAGTCCAACCTCTACTCTCTCATAAGAGATTAGCGTCTTTATTTTGTCATAAAGAATATCTATTCCTTCCAAATTTTTAGTGCTAATCATTATCAAATTTGAAGAATTTAAGACACTAGAGCGAACAAATTCTTCAGTGGATTTATTTATTTTTAAATCTATCTTATTTAAAACGAACAGTATTTTACTATTAGACTTATTTTTATCAATAAATAAGATATCGTCTCTTGTTAAATTTGAATTAACATCGATCATATAAATTACTAAAGATGCTTCTTTTATTAAAGAATTACTTTTCTCAATTCCCAATCTCTCAACAAAATTGTCAGCATCTCTAAGCCCTGCTGTATCAAAAAGATTAAATAAAATACCCTCAAGCTCAAAACTTGCTTCAATATAATCTCTTGTGGTACCAGGATATGAAGAGACAATTGATCTATCTTTTTTGAGAAATAAATTAAATAACGAAGACTTCCCAGCATTAACAGAACCTGCTAAAACCAAAGTAACCCCATGATCGATTTTTTCATAAATCTTATAAGAATTAATTAATTTTTTAAGCTCAGCTTTACTGTTTAAAATCAAGTCAAAAGGAATGCTAATCTCATGGTCATCAACCTCATAATCAAGATAAACACTAACAGCTGAGAGAAAATTTAAAATACTTTTTTTTATTGTATCTATTTTAACAAACAAGGCTCCAGAAAGTTTATTAACTGCAAGAGAATAAGTTTTATTGGTCTTGGCAAAAACAATCTCATTAATTGCTTCTGCCTTTGTAAGATCAATTTTTTTAGCAAGAAATGCACGTAAAGTAAACTCACCAGGCTCAGCCATTCTAAACCCACTTTTTAAAAACAAATCTATAATTTTTTTAATTCCAACCATAGAACCATGAGCCATAACTTCAATAGCATCTTGCCCCGTAAAGCTCTTTGGAGCTCGATACAAACACACAACAACTTCATCTACCTTGCAATTATTCTCATTATCTAATATATAACCATAATGAATAGTATTCCCAGATGCCGAATTAAGAGCTGAATGATTTGAAAAGATTTTAGAAAACTTAGAAATGGAAGAAGCCCCGCTACTACGAATCACACATAAAGCGCTACTTAAAAAAGGAGTTGCAAGAGCTACAATATCATCATCTCTCTCAAAAAGCTTACTCATACCTTAATGTATTATAACACAATAAAAAACAAAGTTGATTTGTAAATATATTTGCAATGACTTATAATTAACTTTATAAAAATGAAAGCAAAACTTGAAATTGAGCTAAGAGAAATTTTAAAAAAAGAAATTCTCTTGGTAGAAGAAATATATAGCGCATACTTAAAAATAAAAGAAAATATTGACAATAAAAATGAAATGGGGCTTAAAGAGATTGTAAATAAAACAAAAATATCACTTGAAAACTTTAAAGAAATTGAAAGCGAAAGAGACGAAATTTGGAAAAAATTTACCAAAAATGAAAACTTTGGGTCAACTTACGAAGCTATAGAAAAATTAACTACAATTTGCAAAAAAGAAATATACGACTATCTACATAAATTGAAAATTGGAATACTGAATATCAAAAATTTAAACTACATAATACAAAACTATGTAAACACATCCCTTGACATGTTATCAATAATATTTCAAGATATCCAAGAAAGTGTAGAAAATGTAACTTACAAAAACCCTTACGGGCCAAAAATTGGATGCTCAAACGAAGCTTCCGTTTTAATAAATAAAAAACTTTAAAGGAGTTTAGAGTGGATTCAACATTCTCAGGAATAGAAATTGGCAAAAGAAGTTTATTTGCACACAAAGATGCCATGAATACAGTTGGGCACAATTTATCCAATGCTACAAAGCCCGGATATTCAAGGCAAAGAGTAACAATGAAAACCGTAACCCCTCTTTATGCTCCACAACTAAATAGAGCCAAAAAGCAAGGACAACTGGGTCAGGGAATCATGGTCCAATCTATAGACAGAGTAAAGGATGAACTACTTAACACAAGGATCATTGAAGAATCTCACCGACTAGGATACTGGACTTCGCAAGACAAGTTTATATCAATGCTAGAAGATGTTTATAACGAACCTGAAGATCAATCAATAAGAAAAAGATTAAATGATTTTTGGGAAAGTTGGCATGATCTAGCAAATCAACCACAAGGTTTAGCAGAAAGAAAGATAATTCTAGAAAGAGGCAAATCTTTTTGCGAAGGAATAAGAAGCAGATTTCATTCTCTTGAAAGAATTTACATAATGGCAAATGATGAAGTAAAAATTACAACAGATGAGGCAAACAATTACATTAGAAACATTGCAAATCTTAATAAACAAATTTCAAAATCTCAAGCAATGAAAGACAATCCAAACGATTTAATGGATGCAAGAGATTTAATGGTTGAAAAATTGGGAAATTTAATAGGCATATCAATTGAAAACAAACAAGATCCCAATGAATTTTTAATTCACTCAGAAGGAAGGCACCTTGTACAAGGTTCAATTGCTAATGAATTTAAACTAGAAGCTGCAAATGGACCTACCAGGACCAGATGGAACATTTTATGGGCAAATAATGACAAAGTTAACCTTAAAACGGGAAAGCTGGGATCTTTGCTTAACATAAGAGATGAAGAGATTAAAAATGAAATCGATGAACTGAATAATATAGCTGCCAACATTGTAGAGCTTGTTAACGAAATACATGAAGTAGGACATGGAATGGATAAAAAAAGTGGGAGAAGCTTTTTTTCTCAAGAACTAAAACTAACTGATGATCGCGGTAGATATGATACTAACGGAAATGGTCAATTTGATTCCGTTCATATTTTCAAAATTAATAGTACAAACGAAATATTTCCAGAAGAAAAATTGGGATTTTACGGAACTCTTAAATTTGAGGCTACGAATAGCAATGAGATAATAGAAATACCTTACAATGCTCCAGATACAGTTCAAGATGTGATAAATAAAATAAACAATTCCAATGCACAAGTTACAGCAAGAATTAACTCAGAAGGCAAGCTTGAAATAAAAGCAGTTAAAGAACAAGAAAATGAGAACATAACATTTAAAATCAAACATATAGAAGATTCTGGCTTGTTTCTAACAAAATATACAGGGATATTAAATGAATCTGGGCCTGAGGGGGCTTATGATTATAAAAATATTGACACAACAGATAAATTAACACCTAACTCTACTTATTCAATCTCACCCCTAAAAAATCCTGCGGCATGGATAAAAGTTGCAGACACAATAGACTCAGATCCTTCAAAAATAGCAGCAGGAATCAAAAATCCAACAAATGAAATATCTATTGGAGATAACCAAGCAGCACTGAGAATCTCCTCTTTCGGAAATTCTCAGATTATGATTGGTAAAAATTCAACATTAAATGATTACTTTGCAAATACAGCATCAAATATAGCAATAAAAGGACAAATATCAGAAATAACAAAAGAAAGCCAATCTCAAATATTAAAAGATTTAACAGATTTAAGACTGTCTATTTCTGGAGTAAATAAGGATGAAGAACTTGCAAATATGATCGAATTTCAACAAGCTTTTATTGCAGCAAGTAAATTTATCACAGTTTCTGCTGAACTAATAGACACAGTAATAAATAAAATGGGAGTATAAGCATGATAAATAGAGTAAGTCATCCATTAACATATGAAAATTTAAAAACCTCTGCAGCAGAGCAAGAGTCCAAAATTACAAAACTTTTAGAAAATTTATACAAAGGCGGCAAAAGGATTGTAAAACTAAGAAACGATCCAACAGGCGTTACTCACGCAATAAGACTAGATAATGACATATTTAAGCTAAATGTATACATAAAAAACATTGGTGCTTCTAAAAGCAACCTACGGTATACAGAAGGATACTTACAATCTCTTGCAAATATTTTAACACGAGCTAAAGAAATTGCCATTCAAGGAGCAAGCGGAACTTACGAAGCAGATGACAAAAAAATGATATCAAAAGAAGTAAATGCTTTGCTTGAAGATGCTGTTGCAATAGCAAACGCTAAAGGACCTGATGGATACAGTATATTTTCGGGAACCAAAATTGATAGCGAGGCATTTAAAGTAACCAGAGAGAACAAAATAAGCAAAATAAGTAAAGACGGTGAAGGCCCTCAAATAATCAAAGTAGAATACAGCGGCAACCAAGCTGAAAAAAAAACAGAGGTATACAATGAAGTACACATGTCAAACAATTACCCTGGAAATGAAATATTTTTCTCACAAAACCAACATATTATCTCATCAATAAACACTAATGGGTTTACTGTAAAAGAAAATACAAAAATTTATATTGACAACATTGAAATAGGACTAACAGCAGGGGATACTGCTCTTGACATTGTTGCAAAAATAAATGAATCTTCGGCGCCTGTTGAAGCAAGCATTGATCCAGTTTTAAACTCATTATCTATTAAAACTACAACTCCACACCAAATTTGGATAACAGAAGAAAAAGAATCAAATGTTTTACAAACACTTGGAATACTTACTAAAAACAATGATACTAAACTACCTCCCTACAACCTTTCTAGCAGTACAGAAGTTAGAAGCAGATCCATTTTCGATGCTCTTATTGAGCTTAGAGACACACTTTACAATAATAAAGAAGAGCTTGTTGGAAGTAGAAGCCTGGCAGAAATTGATGAAAGTTTAAAAAGATTACTTATATCAGTTGCAGATCTTGGAGCAAAAGAAAATAGACTTGATAGAAGCTATGAAAGAATAAGCAAAGAGGCTGCAGACATGAAAGAAGATATGGTCCAATACACCGATCTTGACGTAACAAAAGCAATAACTAATTTAAATATGGCAAGCTTAGCTTATCAAGTATCTTTAGGAATCTCCGCTAAAATAATGCAAACAACTTTATTAGATTTTATTAAATAGAATGATACATGAAAAAAGTATAGAATTTGATTTCCCTGAAGGGATACTTGGATTTGAGAACATTAAAAAATTTATAATAAAAGACTCTAAATATAAGCCTTTTTCTATTATGCAATCCATAAATAAAGACGTAAGTTTTTTAGTGACATCTCCTTTTAATTTTTTAAGCGAATACTTACCAAATATCCAGGAAAAAGATTGGTTGGACATTGAGGCAAAAGCAGAAGATGAAAAAGTTATACTATGTATAATCAATATGCACGTTAATGATTATAAAGACATTACAGCTAACCTAAAAGCACCAATCATAATAAACAAAAAAAAATTACTTGGAAAACAAGCTATATGCACAAATGAAAAATACTCACTACACCATAAAGTTTTCAAGGAATAAAAATGCTAGTATTGTCAAGAAAAGTAAATGAAAGTATTAAAATAAACTCTAACATTGAAGTTTTAATATTAGAGATAAAAAAGGATACTGTTAAAATAGCAATTAAAGCTCCTGAAAACATTAAAATATTTAGATCTGAAATTTATGAATTTATTATAGAAGAAAATAAAAAATCAATACTAAAAGACAAACACAATATCGGCAAGATTAAAAGTCTATTCAATCACTATTTCAAGAATGAAAATTAAGCTCTGCATCACTTTGTCTTACATAAAGAGGTCCCGACAAAATATCATCGCTTTTGCGATTTTTTAAGTATTTAGCTATCCCAAGTTCTGTTAAAATTTTTCCAAACGAACTTAAATTTTCATTGATTTTAAATTTATAATTGAATTCTTTGCAAACATCCTCAAGATTGTTCCCAATAAGCACTGAATTTGAATCAATCTGAGTTAGATATTCAAATAAATCTTCCTTAGAAAAACACAAAATCTTCCCTATTAATTCGCAATTTTTATAACGCCCAAGAAAATATTTACCGGCAGTAAAAGTTAATACAATTACATTGGAACTGTTTTTAGCCGAATTTGCAAAAACATCCAATGTAGGAATATTGACAAAGGGAATAGAAAGGCCTAAGGCAAGACCTTTGACAAAACTTAAACTAATTCTAAGACCAGTAAAAGAACCGGGTCCACAAGAATTTATAATTAATTCAATTTGATTAATATCGATGTTATTTTTAATTACAAAATCATTGAAAATTTTTGGAATACTAAAATTAGAATTCGATTTAAATTCAACTAATGAAAAATCCTTATTATTAATTCTACAATAAATTATTAATGCTTTATATGAATACTCAAATGCAAGTGCATTAATCATTTAATTCTATAATCCTGCCTGAACCAACTATTTTAAAAGTTAAAGAAAATAATCTGTCTTTTGGAACAATACTCAAAGCAATTTGTGGCCATTCAATAGCAATAATTGAATCAAGATCCATAAGTATTTCCAATCCTCCAATAAGTTCAAATTCTTCTAAAGAAAATACCCTATATAAATCAATATGATAAAACTTAAAATCTACAAAATCATAAACATTGAAAATGTTATAAGTTGGACTTGTAAAATAAGAAATTCCAAGGTTAAGGGCAAGTCCCTTTAAAAAACTAGTTTTTCCAGACCCCATATCACCAATTAAAGCAAATATTTTACCAATAGGCAAAGGATAAAAAAAAGATTTGGAAAAATTTATCATTTTTTTTTCTGATTTAAATTCCAAAATCAAGAAAGCTTCCCCTTAAATTCCAAATCAATTACACGCCTTTTAATTGCAACCATTAACTTTAAAACGGGATAATTCAAAGGATCTACAAAATCAATAGTGACATGTTTTTCTCCTAAGGGTGTAGCCTCAATAACAAACTTTACTTTTTTGGTTTCCAACACGTCGTTATACTTATAAACAACATCAGCAAAATATACATTTCTATAATGAATAAAACTTTCTTGCTTTTCAATATTATTAAGAGAAACAAGTTGCACAATAACAATCCTTAAAATAAATCAAACTCCCAAAAAGCCAACATAAGAACATTTTTATTTAGCGCTATTTTTCAAGGCGGAATTTTTATTCTTAACCTTTGAATTGCATTTAGCTATCATCGACTAAAAATTTTCAAATTCCTAAATTTAATGAGATGTCGCAAAAAAATAACTCCAATTCTTAAAATTAAACCCCCCAGGAGTTTTAATTTTTCATTTTCTTATTTCTAAAACAATTGCTTTAAAAGCTTCAGCATCTTCAATTGCCAAATTAGACAAAATTTTTCTATTAATTTTTATATTAGATTTCAATAAACCCTCAATAAATCTTGAATAACTAACCCCAGTATCACTTAAAGCAGCCGAAATTCTTGAAATCCACAAGCGCCTGAAATCTCTTTTCCTAGCTTTTCTATCTCTTGTAGCATACATCATACCCTTTCTCAAGGTATCCTTAGCTTTTTTATAGTTACTCTTTTTTGTACCCCAAAACCCTTTTGTTTTTTTTAAAATTCGCTTACGCCTTGCAACATGCACTGTGCCGTTTTTAGCCCTAGCCATATCTATCTCCTAAAATATTTTAACCATAAGGTAATAAAGTTTTAATTCTTTTAACTTCAAAACAAGAAATATTGCCCAATTTCCTTAAATTTCTCTTACGCTTAGAAGACTTTTTTGTCAAAATATGCCTTAAATTTTGCTTTTTATACTTAACCTTACCATTTACAGTAAAAGAATACCTTTTTTTTGCACTTTTTCGTGTTTTCATTTTACTTGCCATTTTATCCCCTTTAATTTAGCATTTATTTTTTAAACTTAGGCGCTACAATCAAAAACATTGTTTTACCTTCCATTTTAGCTGCAGACTCCAAAACGTAATTCACATCTCCTACTTTTTCAAGAATACTATTCAAAATACCATATCCTAAATACGTATGAGCAAGTTCGCGACCTCTAAATCTTATTGTAACCTTCACCTTATTACCCTCTTTGAGAAAAGTTAAAATGTTTTTTGATTTAAAATCAAGGTCATGAGTATCTATCTTGGGCTGCATTCTGACTTCCTTAAGCTTAATTACTTTTTGATTCTTTTTCTGCTCTTTTTGACGCTTTTCTTGATGAAATTTATATTTTCCATAATCAATAATCTTGCAAACCGGAGGAGACACATTGGGAGAAACCTCAACCAAATCAAGTCCAGCTTCTTTTGCTTTTTTAATAGCATCCTCAATTAATAAAACCTCTTGTGTTCCATTTTCAAAAATAACTCTTACCTCGCGAGCCTTAATTCTGTAATTAATTTTCAATTCTTTGTCATTTGATCTGGACCTATCCCTATCTCTATTGGCATTTCTATTTATCATCTAAAAATATATACTCCTAAAGCAATTAATAATTAACATTAATACTTAATTCTAATATACATTCACCAAAAAGTAAATTCAAAGAATAATGTTTGCAAAAATTAAAAACATTAATAAAAAAATAAATATCCAAATCACACAAGTTTTTAACCAATCAATTGATTTAAAAAACATTTAAAAGTAGAATTATACTTGCAATGAATTTATTTTTATTAACGAGCCTACCATTAATATTAAAAATTTATATGAATACTCAATTAAAACAAAGTAAAACAAAAAATACTCAAGCCCATGTTTTAGTAATATTTTTTGCAATAACAATTTTTTCTTTTCTTTATTTAACTCAAGAATTTATTCTATACAGATCATTTGAATTAAATTACACATCAAGAATAAGCCTAGGAATTTCAATATTTATCAAAGAACATTTATACTACTATATATTCCCACTATTAATATTTATATTTTTTTTTACTCTAAATGAAAATTCTTCATTTAGAAAAAATTTAACAATTCTTATACATTTTGCATTTGGATTAATATTTTCTAAAAACCTAGAAATAGCAATCCTAAATAGCAAAATTTTTGGAATCTATGAATACATTGAATTACCAATAATTAATACAATAGAGTTAATATTTTCAGCCATAATCTTTGAAAAGACAATTAAAAAATGCCAAAAATATTCGGTAAAAGAATACAAAATCATCCTTTCTCCTATTCTATTTTTAGGATTATGTATTGCAACCTTGAAAACATTAATTTTAACCAATATGGGTATCTATACATTAATAATATTTGCATTGGTTTTAATATTTATAGCAATTAATAATAAATATGCTAGGAAATAAAATGCCTAGTCCAAAAACACTTGCTATAATAGCACTCTTAATAATTTTAACACAAGGGTGCAAAGAATCTTCCATTATTGAAAAACAATTTAATTACGCAATAATTTTCTCGGATGCAACCGAATATTTTTTTGAAATTCAAAAAACTCCATTCATAAAAAACGAAATACTATTTATAAATGACAAAAACTTAGAAATTGTAAAAGATAAACTCAAAACAACAAAAAAAATACTATTAACCCACAAATCAAATAATGAGCTATTAAATAACGAAATTCTAAAAGAGAAAATTTTTTATCTATCAAAAATAAAATTTTCTCTAAAAAAATCTATTGATTTTCTGCTTAATGGAAAATCAATAAACTTGCAAAAAACATTGTTATTTAGAGACAAATCTCTAAATAACGAAGATCTTGAATACTTGGAAAAAAATGGTAAAGAAAAAAACGTTAATATCACCCTAATAAACGAAACAAACATATCCTATATAAAAACATTCATTACTCCCCAAATAAAAACAATAATATTATTCTCTTTAAGAGATAATAATATTATTTTAAAAAGGATATCAAATTCACCTTTTTTCAAAAATATAAACTTTGTACTAATTGGTAATACAAGAAAAGACTTAAAAATTATTAAGCTAAAATATATAATCACTCTTAAAGAATCTGATTTGATAAAAATAGTAAAAGATGTTGAAAAAGATTTTCAATATGAATTTAACATTTACAAACAATGAGAATTATTAAATTTGCAACTAATAATAAAATATGCAAACTGTTTAAATAAACAATTTAATGCAACAATAGAAGATCTTTAAAACTATTGTATACGGCAATAGCAACATCATTAACAGAGCAATTTTTAATCCTTGCAATCTCAAGACATACATATCCTAAAAACAAAGGCGAATTTATTTTACCTCTTAATGGCACTGGAGCTAAAAAAGGACTATCCGTTTCTATTAAAAGATCGTTGGTATTTAATTTGCTAGCAACAATCCTCAAAGGTTCTGCATTTTTAAAAGTTATATTACCTGAAAAAGAAACTTTAAATCCCAAATCAATAAATTTCTTAGCACATTCATAATTTCCTGAATAACAATGCAATATACCCCTATTAAAAAAATTTAAAGACCTTACAATATTATAGGCATCATCATAGGCATCTCTTATATGCAAAATAACTGGCTTTTTATATCTATCAGCCAAATACAATTGCTCTTCAAAGGCTTTAATTTGAAATTTCTTGTTATCTGCCTTAAAATAATCAAGACCTATCTCACCAACAGCAACAACATTCTCATTAATCAAAATATTTTCAAGCTGCTTAATATCATCTTTAAAATTATCACCTAAATTTAAAGGATGAATACCTGCTGTTAAAAACACATTGGAATAAGGGCTTAAAAGATTTTTCCTATCATTAAAATCACTAGGGTGCAAACCAACGTCAAGAAAATAAGAAAATCCGTTTTTAAAACATTCATTAATAATATAATTGACATCCAGGGACTTTTTCTTTAATTCATAAAAGTGAACATGAGTATCTATTAATTTATCAAAAAAAATAGATTTTTCAGTTTCAAGTAAGCAGTCCATCATTCCATTTTTTTCCTAAGAGCCGTAAGATAGTCAATAACAACAATATTTTTCATGCCAAGATGCAAAAAGCTTGATAAAATATCAACAGCATTTCCAATCTGTCCTAATGCCTCATAACATTCAGCAGCACTAACATATAATGCTGAATTTTTAGGATTGTTTTTAATTAAGCTTTTAATAGCTATTAATGCTTCTTCATATTTACCTTGCTCCTTTTGAAGAAGGGCAAGTCCAAGTATAGCAAACATATCAAAATCAACATCAAGAGCCTTTTTATAATAAATTTGAGAATTTTCATAATCATTCAAATAACGATAAGCATCTCCTATCCTTGTAAGAACCAAATTATTTTTTGGATCTTTTTCGATAATATCAAACCAATACTTTAAAGCCTCTTTATACTCCTTATTCCCCCTATAACAATCAGCAAGTCCAAAAACAGCATAAAAATTGCTAGGTGAAATTTCTAAAGCTTTTTGAAAAAAATAAATTCCTCTGGTAAATTCCCTTAGTTTACGATAACAATTGCCAATTGAAGTTAATACTCTAACATCAACCTTGGATTGATTTAATTCGTACATTTTAAGCCAATACTTCAAAGCCTCTTTATATTCTTTAAAGTCGTAATATAAATGGCCAATCCCCACAAGCGCATAATCATTCTCAGGCATTAATTCCATTACCTTAAGATACGTTTGCTTAGATTTTTGAAAATTTTTTAGCTTTCTGTAAGATGACGCAACTCTTGTTAAAACCGTTATATTCTCAGGATCATATTTTAAATACTCTTCCCATATCTCTGTAGCTTTTTTATAATCATCCAAATTTCTGTAACAATCTCCAAGTCCAAAAAGAGCATAATTATTGTTTGGATGCTTTACTAGACACTTTTGATAATAAACTATTGCTTTATCGTAATTATTCTTCTTCCTTTCAATATCCCCAAGTCCAACAAGAGCATAATTATTCTCATTATCCTTTTCAAGGATATCAGAAAACAAACTTTCTGCTTCAGGAAGCCTTTCTTCTTTGATCAACTGATACCCTCTTTTTGATTTCTCAGTGACATCAAGAAGCTGATCATCAGAAATGTTTGAGAGATCCTCTAAAGCATCCAAAATTTTTTCATTTAACATAAATACCCCTTTTAAATCGGTTTATCAAAGATATAACTTTAACTACCTTGAACACACCACAAATAATAATACGCAAAGCTCAATTTATATACAAATACAACAAAAATTAATCTAACTTTAATATCCAACTTAATAACATTTATTATATAAAAAAACATGAAAAAATATAATTGATTTTTTACTCAAGCTTATTCTATTTATTCCAATAAAAGCAGTTTTAAAAAATCATATTGAAATAAAACATAAAAATGCGCATCCTAACATGAAACTTGCCAAAAAGTCTAACAAAAAAATCTAAAATTAATATAAACTATTACTATCTTTCAGGAGAAATCATAATGTTTTTAGAAAAATTAAATTCAGCAACAAGTAAGATTAAGTCAATAGAAGAAAAATTGCAAGATATAAACCTAATTAAAAATCAAAAAGAATATTCTAAAATAATAAAAGAATACACACATTTAGAAAAAATAAATACTAAAAAAATTGAATACGAAAAAATACTAAGTCAAATCAATGATAACAAAACCATCTTAGAAAAAGAAGAGCAACAAGAGATGAAAGAACTAATAAAACAAGAGCTAATTGATCTGGATAAAAAAAAAGAAGATCTTGAACATCAAATAAAAATACTACTTTTACCTCAAGATGAAAATGACAGTAAAAACATAATAATTGAAATTAGGGCTGGAACAGGCGGAGAAGAAGCCGCTCTTTTTGCAAACAATCTTTATAGCATGTATATAAAATATTCAGAGAAAAAGAAATGGAAAACAGAAATCATAAACTTTAATGAAACAGAACTTGGGGGATTTAAAGAAATAATTTTTGAAATCAAAGGAAAAGATGTTTTTAAAAAATTAAAATACGAAAGTGGTGTTCATAGAGTGCAAAGAATACCTATAACAGAGTCTAACGGAAGACTTCAAACCTCGGCTGCTACTGTAGCGGTACTACCTAATATTGAAGAAACTGAAATTGATATCAATGAAAAAGATTTAAGAATTGATGTTTACAGATCATCTGGAGCTGGTGGACAACACGTCAATACAACCGATTCTGCGGTTAGAATAACACACTTACCAACAGGAATTGTCGTACAGTGCCAAAACGAAAGAAGTCAACATAAAAACAAAGATCAAGCAATGAAAATATTAAGAGCAAGGCTTTATGAATTTGAAGATTCCAAAAAACAAGAGCAAAGATCAAACAATAGGAAACAGCAAGTAGGCTCAGGAGATAGATCTGAAAGAATTAGAACCTATAATTTCCCTCAAAATAGAATAACGGATCACAGAGCAAACATCACTCTTTATAAATTAGAAGAATTTATGCAAGGAGAACTTGATCAGCTTCTTGATCCCTTGACAATAGAGCTTCAAGAAGAAATATTAAAAAGCAACAACATATAGTAATGAATGTAAACGAAGCTATAAATTATGCTAAAAATAAAAATTTAGATACAATAGAAGCACTACTAATACTTGAATTAATTTTAAAAACCAAAAAAGAGTTAATATTTACAAATATAAAAAAAAGCTTAACAAAAAGGGAAAAAAAACTTTTTTTTGATCAAATAGATAAAATAGAAAAAGGAACCCCTATTCACTACATACTGCAAAAGAAAGAATTTATGGGCATTGAATTTTACCTAAACAAGCATGTCTTAATTCCAAGGTTTGATACAGAATGTTTGGCAGAAGAAGCCTTAATTCAAATTCAACAAAATGGCTTTAAAAAAATATTAGACTTATGCTGCGGCAGCGGATGCATAGGGCTTTCTATTGCCTATTACACTAAAAAAAAAGTAATGCTCTCAGACATTTCAATAAAAGCTTTGCAAATAGCCTCAAAAAATACAAAAAAGCTCAAACTTGAAAAATTTGTAGAAATAATTCACTCTAATTTGCTAAAATGTATAGGGATGGGGCTTGATATAATTATTACAAATCCTCCTTATTTAAACAAAGAAGAATTAGAGATAAAAAATAAAATAAACAAAGAACCCACAAAAGCTCTTTTGGGATTTGGAAAAGATGGACTTAATATTTCTAGAAAAATATTAAGCCAAGCAAAAGAAAAGCTTAACCCAAATGGACTTATAATAATAGAATCAGCTCCTTGGCAAATGAAAAGCTTGAAAGATTTTGCAATCAAAAAAGGATTTACACATTTAAAAACCATTTATGATCTTGAAAAAAGAGCAAGAGCGCTGGTATTAGGACAAAGAGCATGATACAAGCATATGAAATTGCACATTTAATAAAAATAAACGATCTTGAAAAAGCTAGAAATATTTTCAAAAAAACTGTTGAGAATACCTACAAGGATGAATTTGAACGAAAAAGCATATTTAAGGCTCTAGAAATAGCAGAACAGCTCCACTATGGCCAATACAGAGAAAGTGGGGAACCTTACATTATTCATCCAATAATGGTCTCATTATTTCTTGCTAAATTTCAACTGGATTTTAAAGCAACTATTGCTGGACTACTCCATGACGTACTTGAAGACACAAATATTGAAAAAGAAGAAATAGTAAAAGAATTTGACGAAGAAATTCTAAGCTTAATCGACGGTGTAACCAAAATTCATGATTTACACAATAAAACAAGAAGCATAAAAGAAGCTAATACTATTTCAAAAATGTTTTTTGCAATGACGCATGACATTAGAATAATAATAATAAAGCTGGCAGACAAACTTCATAACATGACTACTCTCTCTTATTTGCCTAAAAACAGACAAGATAGGATTGCAAAAGATTGCCTTTCAACTTATGTTCCAATAGCAGAACGCCTTGGAATCTCATCTCTTAAAACATATCTTGAAGATCTTTCATTTAAGCATCTTTATCCTAAAGACTATAAAGAGATAAAAAATTTTTTATCTGAAACAAAAATAGAAAGAGAAAAAAAATTATACAAAGGCAAATTATCAATAGAAAAAGAACTTCAAAAAAGCGGAATTGAAGCAGAAATTACAGTAAGATCAAAACACTTTTATTCAATATTTAGAAAAATGCAAGCAAGAACAAACAAGCTTACCCAAATTTTTGATACTCTAGGAATAAGAATAATTTGCAAAAAACAAAAAGAATGTTATGAGATATTAGAAATTGTTCACAGAGTTTGGAAACCAATCCCAGGAAGACTTAAAGACTATATTGCAAGTCCAAAAGAAAATAAATACCAATCACTACACACTACCGTAAGAATACCTGAGGACAATCAGCTTATTGAAATACAAATTCGAACAGAAGAAATGGACAGAATTGCTAATTATGGAGTTGCAGCCCACTGGATATACAAAGAACAAATTGAACTTAAAGCTGATGATCTTTCATTTATAAATCGAATAAAAAAATGGCAACAAGAATCGGCTAACAAAAGTCAATATTCGATGAACGATATACACAAAGAATTGTTAAATACATTCATATATGTTTATACTCCAGAAGGAGAAGTGGTAGAGCTTCCTTTTGGATCAAATTCAATTGATTTTGCATACATAATACACACAGATATTGGAGACCAAGCTCTTTATGCAAAAATAAATGGGAAAATAAGTTCAATCACAAAGCCGCTTAAAAACGAACAAATTGTTGAAATATTCACATCAAAAGATTCAAAACCAGACGTAATATGGCTAAACAGTGTAAGAACAAAAAAAGCCAGATCAAAAATCAGATCATGGCTTAACAAAAACGACAACACAATTCTTGTAGACAATAATATTATTGCGTACCTTGTTGGAGCAAACAAAGAACAAAGAAAGCTTTTTAGCTTATTTAAAGCTTATACTAAAAACAAAATAAAAAGAATTGCAATAGACTCTGAATGCAATCCCACAACAGGTGAAGATATTATTGGAATAATACATAAAGACGAGATAATAGTACATAATGAAAATTGTCAAAAGCTCAAATACTATAAAAAAAATCAATTGATTGAAGTTGAGTGGGAAGCAACACCAACTAGAAAAGTACATCACATTATTTTGCTTTTGAAAGAATTGAAAGGAATATTTAGTTATCTTGAAAACATTTTCACAATCAATGACGTAAGACTTATTAGCGAAAAAATAGAAGACTGTGGTAATGGTCATGGAATAACAAACATAATAGTCTCGTCAAATGCTAAAAGTATCGCAAAAATTATTTCCGCTTTAAAAGAAAACCCAAATATTTTACAAATAATGCAAGTAGAAGAAGACATTAAAAATTATGATAATTAAGATAATATTATCATTATTGTTAATCAACTTAACAAACACCCCCATTGCGCCAAATAAAATGAAAAAAAATGTATCCAATCCAAGCAATAAAATTGCAAACATAGAAACTGAAAATAATATAAAAGCTCATATTAGAAAAATTAATCAACTAAACAAAAAACAAGAAAATATAATAAACACTTTTAATTATATAAAAAAATATTTTAATATAAATGAAATTAAATATATGGAATATTCTTTACAAGAAATTGGATTTATTGGGTATTCGCAAAAAATAATACATTCCAGAATCAAAGGGAAAAGCACAGCTATTTATAATATAATCATTCCAATTAAAATACAAAATAATTTAAAAAATAATTTAGCAATTGGAATTGCTATTGAACTTTTAAACAAACTTAAAAATACTAACCCTGAAAACAACATAAATTTTTTTTTTGTTGAGGATGATTCTTTAGAAGAAAATACAATAATTAGCAGCAGAATTTTGCTTAGCAATAATTATTTAAGAAAAAATACAAACACAATATACTTAATGCTAAACGAAAATAGAATAAAAAATAAAATTAGCTTAAAAAATGAATCTTTCATAACAAATTCAAAAACAAATTTGGGATTTTTAAAAACTATTATAAGGACCTTTGAAAAAAATAAACTTGATTTTAATACAGCAAAAATAACTGAAAAAAAATTAAACAACTTATACAATCTATATTGGGATGAATCTATACCCTTTTTAATAATAAATAACAATTTGAATCCTATTTTAACTCAAAATAAAAACAATATTCTTAAAATTTACAAATCAATCGAAGAAGCGTTGACCAGTCAGTACAAAAGTAAAAATACTAATGAAATACACTATATTGTAATTGATACTCCTTTTAAAAAAATAATAATTAATGAAATTGCCTTAATATCATTAATTTACATTTGCTACAACTTAATTATAATTGTATTTATTAGAAAATTTAAAGAAGCTGGATTGGTCTTGAAGAAAATAAAAAATAATTACTACAAATTGGTAAGATTGTTTTTTACTTTATTTTTAAGCACGTATCTATCCTTATTAATTGCAAATAAAATATTTGTAAGCTATGAAAACACAGCGGTTTACAGTATAACAAATCCCAAATATCTAATAACCTTTTTTACAACTTTACTCATACATAACCTTTTTTCTCTTTTTACATATAATTTCACAATATATTTAAATTACAGACAACTTAAATACCTGGCAATATCAACCTCTATTATTGAACTAATAATATTAATGTTTATTAAAATAGAATTTATTTTAATAATTATAATAAAAAGCATACTGCTATTATTAAAACCAAATAAAAATACTATTATTCAAAAAATAATAGTATTAATTATTTGGATAATCAATTTTGTATTAATAACATTAATACAAAATACTACATCAATCACAAATACACTTACACTAAGCTATCTAATCTCAATTTGTCTTTTTTCTACAATATTTATTAATGCCTCAGAACATTTAAAATCTAAACTCTCAAAAATTAAACAAAATTTTAAAAAAGCTGAAAAACTTGGTTTTGTAACCTTTTTTTTAATAATCACAATCATAATATATAGCAATATCGATAAAGAAGGGCATGTAATACAAATAGAGCAAACGGTTAGCTTTCCAGAAAAAATAAATAAAATAAAAATTGAATACCTGAAAGACAATAAAAATCCTATCCAAATAATTTCAAATGATTTTAACCTAACTTTACAAGCAAACAAAAAAACATTAGAAACTAGTATTAAAGTCTATGATGAGCTAATGAGTATTGATTTTGAAAAAATAGATATAGCAGAAAGAGCTGTTTATAGCATCAATTTGGTTACTCAAAAAATTGCAAATCAAATCGACTTACATTTTAAAAACGCATCTAAGCTAATAATCTATCAAAGCAATACTCCTTACAAAATATTGGCTAATAAAATTATCTTTTCACTTAAAAACATTAACTCTAAAAAAACAACAATTGCATTTACTCTTAAATCTCAAGATGACATAGAATATGAAGCATTTGCAAATCTTCATATTAAAAAAAATCAAATTAAAATTTACAATAAAACCAATAATGCAGAAGAAAAAAATATAAAAATAAATTACTCTTACAAGATAAAATATTCAGGAATATTACCTAAAGCAGAAAAATACAAAAATCTTGAATACTTCAAGCTAAAAAATGATAAAGAGATTGAAAACCTAAAAACTTTAAAATTAAATTAATCTTCTAATCTTCAAAATTAATCCTTTTTTTCCTATTAATGAAACTCTGAAAAGCATAATCAATTAAATTATCCACCAGGTCTTTAAACTGAAGGCCATCATGACTACACATTTTTGCAAACATAGATATATCAGTAAATCCAGGAATAGTATTTATTTCATTAAGATAAATTGTTCCTGATTTTTTTTCAACAAAAAAATCAACTCTTGCCATACCTCTGAGTTCTAAATTCTTATAAACAAGAAAGGCATATTCCTTAATGCTTAATAACTGATTTGTCTCAAGATGTGCGGGGATATTAAAGATAATAGAATTTCCAGGAATAACAGAATATTTAGCATCATAATCATAAAATATAAAATCCTGAACAACAACTTCTCCAGGAGAAAATATTTTAATCTTTTCATTCCCAATAATAGAACACTCAATCTCTCTAGCCTCAATAAATTTCTCTATTACAATAGTAAGGTCATACTTTAAAGCTTCCTTAATAAAGGATTCAATCTGATTCTCACTGTAGGCTACATTTATTCCAATCGAAGACCCCAATACTGCGGGTTTAACAATAACAGGATAGCCCAAAGATTCCTTTACATTTCTTTTTATTTCCTCTTTATCTAAAAAATAATCATACTGTCTAAATCCAATAAAAGGCACTAAAGGGACATTAAAACTTTTAAGCAAAAGTTTGCAAAAATACTTATTACTAGAAATAGCACTCCCCATAATACCAGCACCAACACAAGGAATGTCCATAACTTTTAAAACTCCCTGAATAGCACCATCCTCACCGGTTCTTCCATGAACAACAGGAAAAACAACATCAATCTCAAGATTTTTGTTATTTGCAAAAATTCCAAGACCTGGCAATAGACTAACAATAGGCAAAACATCTACATCGATGGGCTTTGGAGGATCAGAAACAGAATCTAATAAATACCAAATACCTGTACACTTATCAATATAAACAGGATAAATATTATACTTATTTAAATCTAAAAGGGTTAAATAAATGCTATAAGCAGATTTACAAGAAATTTCATGTTCAAAAGAAACACCACCAAATATTAACATAAGATTTTTCTTCACATTACTTCTCCTTTTCTGATTTTTTTAAACTTAAAATAGCATTTTTAACTACCTCTTGTTCATTCCAAAAAATCTCTTTATTTTTATAAATCATTGAACTTTCATGGCCTTTACCCAAAGCTACAACCAAATCCCCCGCCTTTGCAAGACTTATTGCTTTTTCAATAGCCTGCTTTCTATCAGGAATAAAAAATAAATCCTTATTTACAACTTTATTAACAATTCCTTTTGCAATATCTTTAATTATACACATACTATTCTCACCTCTTGGATCTTCATCACAAAGCACTATTAAATCAGAATAAATATCTGAAATTTGACCTTGTAAAAATCTTTTTGCAATATCTCTTTCTCCTGCAGAGCCAAAAACAGAAATTAATCTATTTGTAACAAATTTTTTAAAAATAGGAAAAAGTTTAGAAAAAGCACCAGGAGTGTGGGCATAATCAATTATTACAGAAAAATTTTGTCCCAAATTAACACTATTCATACGCCCATCAAGACTTTTAATACAAATGAGACTGTCAACAATGTCTTGAATATCGCTATTTAAAATCTGAGAAACTAAAATAAGAGCAGCCATTATATTCTCAACATTAAAACTCCCCAACAGGTTAACATTAGCAAAATATTTAACCCCTTTGTGACAAAATTCAAACTCAGTAGAATCTGTTTTTTCATTAATAAAACTGACAAAAAAATCTGCTTGACTATTTTTTAAACTATAAGTAAAAGATTTTTTAATAGCATTCTTAAAGTCAGAAGAATAAAAGTCGTCAAGATTAATAACGCCAAAGCCAGCATCATCACTAACAGATCGAAAAAGACCTAATTTTACATTTAAATAATTTTGAATTGTACCATGAAATTCAAGATGCTCATGTCCAATATTAGTAAAAACAGCTGCAAAATAATTAACATCAATAAGCCTTGCTGTTTCAAGATCAAGTCCATGAGAAGTAGATTCAAGGATTGCATATTGAACCTTATTTTTAACCATATTGCTTAAAAATAAATGTATTTCTGTAGACTCAGGGGTTGATTGTCTGTAAGGATTTTTAATCAAACTCCCACTCCCATCATCAAAAAATACAGTTGATATAAAACCTACTTTAACACCTTTTTTTTTAAAAAGAAGGTATATATAATAACAAACAGAACTTTTACCATCAGTACCAGTGACTCCAATAACTTTTAATTTTTTTGAAGGCTCATCATAAAAAATATTTGAAAAATTAGACATAAATCTTCTTATGTTAAAGTCATCTATCTTAATATAAGTAACATTGGGACTATAAAAATCCATATCTCGTGAACACACAATAACATTGCTGCCCTTTTGAATTGCAATTTCAATAAAATCATGTCCATCAAAATGAATCCCTGGAAGAGCAAAAAACACAAACCCGGGTAAAACTAATTTAGAACTGTAAGTAATTCCTGATATTTCCAAATCAAGAGAACCTTTTACATATTTTATTAAATCTTGATCTAATTTAAATAAAACGTCATTAAGCTTTTTCTTCATACATTAAAAGTTTACATAAAACTAATAAAAATAGCTAAGAAATTCAAAATTATGCTTAAATAGAAAATATATTTACAATTTCCTATTTTTTTAATAAACTAAGCAATGTTACAAGGCGCTGTACCCAAGTGGCTAAGGGAGAAGTCTGCAAAACTTTGATTCGCCGGTTCGATTCCGGTCAGCGCCTTTAAAATCAAATTAAAAATATTTTTATTACTTAAGAGTATAATTTAAAGCATTTTTATTAAAGATAAATTAAAATAATACATATATGTTAGAATTAATCGTGATACTACTATTTATAATATTATCTGCTATTTTCTCAGCATCTGAGACAGCTTACACTTCCTTAAGCATAATTCAAATACAAGATATAAGAAAAAAAGGGAAATCAGGAATATCGGTGTACAACTTGGTTCAATCTCCTTCAAAATTAATCACTACTATTCTTATTGGTAACAATATATCAAATATTATAGCAAGCACACTTACAACAAAATTTGTACTTGAAAAATACGGAAATAGCGCACTTGCAGTATCAACAGGCCTAATAACAATAATCGTTCTAATTTTTGCAGAAATACTTCCAAAACAAATTGCAATTCTAAATAATGAAATCATTGCTCTATCTACTTCATTTTTTTTAAAACCATTAATTTTTATATTTACCCCACTAATATATATAATAAATAAAATAATAAAAAAAATATTAAATCTCTTTAAAATTAAGACAAACCATAAAATGACCAAAGAGAGCATTAAAAATATGCTCTCTTTAGCAGGAAATTTGGGAATTCTAAAAAACGACTCTAGAATATTTATGCAAAAAATGTTAGACATAGATCAGGTAAGGGCTTCTGAAATCATGACTCACAGAACAGAGGTTTTTTCACTCTCAAGCTCATCAAAGCTAAAAGCTGTAATTAAATTGATCAAAGAGGAAGGATACTCTAGAATTCCTATATACAAAGGGCAAAGCAGAGAGCAAATAATTGGAATTTTAATAGCCAAAGACCTCATAGAAGTCAATAAAAAAGATATGAATAAAAACGTTTCTCAATTTATTAAACCAGCTGTATTTGTACAGCAAAACAAAAGAATAAAAGATATATTAGACATTATGAGAAAAAAACAAAAAATAATGGCAATCGTAATTGATGAGTACGGTGGTTTTTCAGGAATACTTACAATAGAAGACATAGTAGAAAAAATTTTTGGAGCAATATCTGACGAATACGATATTAAAGAAGAAAAATCTCTGATTACGCAAATCAACGACAATACTTACTCAATACTTGGAGAAACCACTTTTGACGAGATTGAAGAGATAATTGGAATATCTATTAAACATAAAGAGTATACAAATACAATTGGGGGATACTTAATAGATTTACTTGACAAAATACCAACAAAAAACGAAACCGTAAAAACAATCGATGGAGAATATTTTATTAAGGAAATTCAGAATAATAAAATCGAAACAATAACTTTTATCAAATCTAAAAAGTAGCGATAAAATTCGCTTACAAAAAAATAATTAAAAACATTGGGAGAAACAAATGTTTGAAATAAAACAAATTTTTAATAAAACTTACGAATATTTAATAATTATTATTACTTTAATACTAATATCAATAATACTTATTGCAAACATATTCATAGTCGGGCCATCAGAAGAAGCAATTGTACTTCGTCTTGGCAAGCTCAATAGAACTCTTGATTCAGGAATACATGTAAAGATTCCATTAATCGAAGAAAAGTTTATCTTACCTGTAAAAATAGTCCAAGAAATTAAATTTGGATTTATAATATCTCCAAACGATATTAGAGAATATGACAATGCAAGCGATGAGGGCATGATTATCACTGGAGATTTAAATATCATAAATATTGAATGGCTAGTGCAATACAAAATAAGAGATCCTTACTCATTCAAATTTAAAGTAGAAGACCCTGAGACAACAATTAAAGATATTGCAAAGTCATCAATGAATAGATTAATTGGAGACAATACTATTTTTGAAATAATCAATGATAACAGAGTGGGAGTGACAGAAGGTGTGAAATCTTCTATGAATGAAATAATAGATAATTATAATTTAGGCATTGATGTAGTGCAAGTACAAATTAGAAATGCCCTACCCCCAAAAGGAAAAGTTTACGAAGCTTTTGAAGACGTAAACATTGCCATTCAAGATAAAAATAAATACATAAACGAGGGTAAAAAAGAATTTAATCAAATAGTTCCTAAAATTAAAGGTGAAGCATTAAAAGTTATTGAAGAAGCCAGAGGATACAAAGAAAGCAGAATAAACAATGCATTAGCGGACACAGAAATTTTCAATGGTATACTAGACGCTTACTTAAAAAATCCCGACATTACAAAAGAAAGGCTTTACAATGAAGCTATGAAAGAAATACTTGAAAACAAAGATAATATTGAATTAATTGACAAAAACTTAAAAAATTTTCTACCATTTAAAGAGGTAAAATAAATGAAATTTATAATAAATCTTTTATTATCTACTGTAAAAATTGTAACCTTTGCAATAATAATTTGCTTGACTATTTTATCTATTTTTCAACCAATTTATATTTTGAAAGAAAATGAAATTTCAATAACCACTCGACTTGGAAAAATTCAAAGAACTGATAGTTTAGCTGGGCTTAAATATAAAATCCCATTAATTGAAAATGTACAAATATTTCCCAAAATTATTCTTAGATGGGATGGGGAACCCCAAAGAATCCCAACAGGAGGAGAAGAAAAGCAATTAATATGGATTGATACAACAGCTAGATGGAAAATTGCAGACATAAATAAATTTTACACAACAATAAAAACAATGAGTAGAGCTTACATTAGAATTGATGCAGCAATTGAACCTGCTGTTAGAGGAGTCATAGCAAAATACCCTTTGCTTGAAATTATAAGAAGCTCAAACGATCCAATTCAACGTTTGTCTAACGGTGTACTAACTCCACAAGAAACAAAAATTAATGGTATTTATAAAATAACAAAAGGACGAAAGATAATCGAAAAAGAAATAATTCATATAGCAAACAACAATACCAAAGACATTGGGATTGAAATTGTAGATGTACTAATAAGAAAAGTTACTTACGACCCAAGCCTTATTGAATCTGTAAACAACAGAATGATTTCAGAAAGACAACAAATCGCAGAAGAACAAAGAAGCATAGGATTAGCTGAAAAAACAGAAATTCTTGGAAGCATAGAAAAAGAAAAGCTAAGGCTATTAAGCGAAGCAAAAGCCACTGCTGCAAAAATAAAAGCCGAAGGGGACCGGGAGGCCGCAAAAATTTATTCAAATACATATGGTAAAAATATTGAATTTTACAAATTTTGGCAGGCATTAGAAAGCTATAAAGCAGTACTAAAAGATAAAAGAAAAATTTTCTCAACAGATATGGATTTCTTTAAATATCTTCACAAAAGAAATTGAAAATTTATTGTATAAATTTTCTCTTTAAATACCTATAAAATAGAAATTCTAAAGTACTGTTTTACTATAACTAAGCATCAATGTAAACCTTTGTTTAAATTTAAAAAACACATAAAATCATTTAAAAAATCCCCAATAAAAAATAATCGCTTATTTTAAAGCCCAAAACTAACTATAAATCATTTTTTAGCACTACGTTCAAAAGCTACTCTTTAAAAAGAGTTGACAAACATATATACTTATGAAAAAATTAAGGTATTAGAATAAAAACGCTGCTGTAGCTCAGTTGGTAGAGCATAGGACTGAAAATCCTTGTGTCAGGAGTTCGATTCTCCTCGGCAGCATGTTAATTAGATTACAATTGTCGCTGTAGCTCAGTTGGTAGAGCATAGGACTGAAAATCCTTGTGTCAGGAGTTCGATTCTCCTCGGCGACATTTATTTAAAGATTAGAAGGATCTAAAAGTGATACTTAAAGAATTAAAGCAAATAAAAGATCTAAACGAACAAGACATAATTTTTGCAAGAATAGGAAATTTGTCAAAACTTGGCACAAGAGTAAATGAAAAAATTATTAAAATACTTGCTAAAGGCAATACACCGTACATTCCTGTACTAAAAAAAGAAGAAGATGTATCATATGAGGACCTGATAAAAAAAATAAATGAAGAAATTTTAAATGATGATCTTGGCTACTTAAGAGAAAAGCTAATAGATAATCTAAAAGACGTATACAAGCCCTTTAAGGAAGATGACCCAATATTTTCTGCCAAAGGGAAAAAGCCACTCATGAAAATAAATACATTGATGGAAGCTGAGCCAAATCAAATTTATTGGAAAGAAATATTGGAAGGAAGCTTTAAAATACTTCCAAGACATAAAATAGCATCATTGCAAAAAATTTTATTAGAAATATATCATTATTTTGATGTTCAAAAGCTTAGAACAAAAGAAAACCTTAAAGACAAAAAAACTTTAAAAAAATTATATTTATATTCGGCTAGAAGAGATTATGAATTTTTTAAAGGAAAAGTCAAAACAGAAGGCGATTCAATACTACTACATTCAGTCGACACAACAATTTATTTTCTAATTACAATTGCAAATTTAAACAAAATAAGATCTTTACAAAATGCACCTCGCTCAACTATCAAATTTTTTCTTGATAAAACTGAATATACCGAATTTACAGAATTTTTTTATGCAGAAGACATGATACTACAAGCCGCACTTGGATCATTGCTCCACTCAATAGGATTGATGCATATAACAATATTAGAAAACATAGGAAATAAAATAAGCCTTAAAGACAAAAATTTCAAAGAACAGCACAAATTAAAAATAGAACACTTGGAAAAAAATATTAACATTGCTAAGAATTTGTTTAGAATAAGAGATGATATTTCAGCTATTACAAAAATGATAATCAATGGACAAAAAGAATACCTTGATGCCACTGGATATCCACAACTAAAAATCAACAAATTTATTCATGAACTTGTTAGAATTTTCTGCATAATAGATACTTACGATGAATTGGTAAATCCAATAATAATAAAAGAAAGCGCTAACCCTTTAGAAGCTATTAAATTCCTAATAGAAAATAGCGAAAAATACTATTGGAGCAGAAAAGACCCAAACGAGCAAACAAAAAACAAAAAATTTGACATCAAAATGCTAGAAAATTTTTTAACAATACTTGCGCCCTTTGATTATGGGCAAATAGTAAGTGTAAACAAAAAAAATAATAATGAAAATCTTTTTCAAGCTGCTGTTATTGAGTACAAAATGAACATTATGCCAAATTTATCTATAATAAACAAAAAAAACCAGACTTACAAAATAGAAGAAATAATAATGGATCTTGAAAACAAAGAAATTTTAATAAAAGATGCAAATGGAAATTACAAAAAAAATCCATTAAAAAATGTGGATGATTTTGTAATAAAAAACAATATTCCAGAATTAAATAAAAATGAAATTCAACTAATTCTCTTTAGCTATGACAAAAAATCAAATCCTACAATATTCTCAAAAAAATAAGTTTTGATCCCCCATATCTTTTCAAATTATAAACTGAGAACTTTGATGTATCTATGTCTAAATCTTCGCTAAAAGGACAATGCATAATGATATTAACTTTATCATTTAAAATTTTACCTTTTAAAATAATCTCAAGCAGATTAACCTTATTTTTATAATTAAAAGGGGGATCAAGATAAATAAAATCGTAAAAAAGATCTTTTTTACTCAAAAAATCCTCTGCTTTTTGGAAAAAAAATTTATAAAATTCCTCAACAAAACTAAAATTTTTCACCAATGTAATTTTAGTTTTCTTATTACATTCAACAAGATGGGCAAGACTTGCTCCCCTGCTAAGAGCTTCAACAGACATTATGCCGGTCCCTGCAAAAACATCCAAAAATTTTGAATTAACAATATCCTTGAAAATAATAGAAAAAAAGGCTTCTCTGACAAGAGACATGACAGGACGAACAGCACAAGTCTTGGGAAACAAAATTTTTTTACCTTTATATTTACCCGAACTCACATACATAAATAAAGATTTTAAAACAATTTCAAAAAACATTGAATATACAAAATTAAATTTTTGCTATAATCTTATTTCAAGAGAGAAAAGTATGAAAGGCATTATTCTGGCAGCTGGATATGGGACAAGATTTTTACCAATAACAAAAACAATTCCAAAAGAAATGTTACCAATTTTAAACAAACCAGCCATAGATTATATTATCCAAGAATTTATCGATTCAGGAATAAAAGACATTTTATTAATAAGTTCAAGACGAAAAAAAGTTCTTGAAGATTATTTCGATAGAGAAATTGAACTTGAAAATATCTTTTTAAAAGAAAATAAAAAAAATGAATTAGAAAAGATTAAAAGCAAAAAAATTAACATAAGCTTCATAAGGCAAAAAGAAATGCAGGGCACAGGAAATGCACTACTTTATGCAAAACCTTGGATAAACAGAGAACCTGTAATTGTGGCTTACCCTGACGATCTTCACATCGGGAATCCACCACTAAGCTTACAATTGATCAAGCTTTATGAAAAAACTGGAAAAAACATAATATCTATCATTGAAAATCCAGAAAATATAAACAGATACGGGGTAATAGATCTTTACAAGGACAAAATCCATGTAAAAAACATTGTTGAAAAACCAAAAATTGGAAGTGAGCCTAGCAATAAAGCCTCTATTGGAAGATTTTTGTACAACTATGAATTTTTTGAACATTTAGAAGAAGGATTTAAACTGCATCAAAAAGGTGAATACTATCATATTTATGCTTTAAAAAAACTGATGGATCAAAAAAAAGTATTATATAAAAATATTAAGGGGAAAAGAATTGACATAGGAACTCTTGAAGGTTATCTGGAGGCAATAATAAATTTTGCAAAAAAAGATAAAAATTTAATGGAAATTATAAAAAAAGGAATAAATGAAAACACTTAAAAAGGATCCAGAATTTTATGATTCCCTTGCTACATTAAAAAAGTACATAATAAAATATATAGAAGAAAAAGTTTTAAAATACAGTATTTTTTCCCAACTTTACAAATTAGAAAAACCTGAAATAATTGAACTTATAAAAATTAGCAATGATTATGAAAAGGAAAAAAATGTATTAAATAATTCACTCGAGGAATACTACTACAAAAAAACTCAAAATGAAATAATTAAAAAATGGATACTAGAAATAGTAAGAAGTAAAAACTTCGCTCAAATAAGCAAAGAAGCCAGCTTCAACACCAAAAAACTAGGAATAACATATAAACTAAAATCTAACAACTTTTTAAAACTAATTGAAATACAAAATAACCCTTATTATTCTCAAGAAAAAAAAGATATTTACAAACAAATTATATTAAATTTTTCTAGCAACATTAACATTGACAACTTAGAGCAAACAATAGATATTCTAGTAGCTGTAAGAAACAAAAATAAATCTAAAATATTAAATATTTTAAATAAAAATTCAAAAAATCAATCAGAAAATCAAAAAGTTTTTAAATCAAGCTTAATTAATAAAGAAAGCAGACTAATAAAACTAACAAGAATACTAATACTTACATATTGGCCGGTTGGATGTTTAAGTAAAAACATTTTTATCAAAATTTTAATAAAACATTACAAATACTTAGAAGAAGAAATTCTAGCACTAAAATACAATGAAATTTTAAACTACTTACGCGCAATAAAAGCTTTAAGTCTTAATGAAATTTTTTATAAAGGTTCGAGCAAAAATATTAATTTTAATTATTTTTTCAGTGATTTTACACAATACACTCCAAAGGATTTTCAAGGCACATTAAAGTGTTATTTATATGTAGTCGAAAAAACAATAACAAAAAAATATTTAACTTGGTTTTTCAAGGATAAAATATCGAATAATTGGGAATCTTTCATATATGCACTTGAATACATTGAAAAACACAAATTAATCAACATAAAAGAAAAAATCAAAGAAATTATAAGTGCAAAATTTCAAACAGAAGACTTTTTTATTTCTTTTGACAAAACAAATTTCAACCCTTACGAAAGCTCAATCATATTTAAAGAAGAATACATTAAAAATGCATTCTTAGAAAGCATCATAAACCATGTTGAAAAAAATTCTCAAAATATCGAAACTTATGGATGGATTGCATTCTATATTTATGCTGATAATAGGGATAAAAAAAATTTTTGTCAACACATAAAAGAATTTTTCAAAACTAAAACCTTTGAAATACAAAATCAAATATTTGTATATTTTTTATCTTTTTATCCCAATATTGAAAATAAACATTTCAAATTTATATCAGATATACTGCTTTACCTTGACGAAAATAAAATTACAATACCTAAAAAAATAATAAAAATACAAAAAATAAATCCCAATCAGCTAGATTACCAAAGATCATACCTTTTAATAAAATCACTAAAAACAAGATCAAGAATTTTAAAAATTATTCTCAAAAATATAAGATTTAATCTTATTGAAAAGCTGGAAGATGAAAATGAGAAAAAATTATTACCTGCAATATGCTATTTAATATATTGTGAGAATCTGGTAGAATTAAGAAACAATGTAAAGATAAAATCTAATGAAAAAAATAGTTTATTAGAATTTATTTCTTTTTTCAAAACAAAATTGAAGCAAAAAATAAATTTTAAAAAAGAGCTTATGAAATCTAAAGGCATTTAGTCTAAATTAAGTATAATGGAAAAAAAATGAAAGTTTATTTATTATTAAATAAAAATTGTAAAATTTTTATTTTATTTTTACTTTTAATATTTAATTCAAAATTGGCATATTCTCAAAGACTAATTAGAATCGGCAAAGAAGAAATGAAAAACAAAAATTATATTCAAGCAATCGAAACACTAAGCGACGCTATTAAAAAATATCCAAAAGTACAACTCGGCTATTACTTTTTATCAATAGCATACAGAGAAAATAACCAACTAACAGAAGCAGAAGGAGCCTTGCTTGATGGAATTGCAGTAGGAGGTGAAATCGATTACATACTATATTATGAATTAGGTAACATAATGTTTAACAGAGGAGAAGGTTACTATCCTCTAGCAATAAAATATTATTCTAATTCTATTAAAAGTAAACCCAATTATGACAGCGCACTGCTAAACAGAGCTAATGCCTACGTTCAACAGGGCAAAATAACATCTAAAGAAAAAGAATACCAAAAGGCTTGGGACTCATATACTATGGCTATCCATGACTATTCACAATTTATTACCCTTAGATCAAAAACAGAAAAAAAAGACAGCATTTTGCTTATAATAAGCTACTTAAGAAATGAAAAAATTAATCTTGAAAAACTTGACAAAAGTTTAAAGGGACGAACCGATCATATTGTATACGCAAAAGAAGATAAAAATCAAATACTTAAAGATAGTTTTAAAGACAACCTGGAAACAAATTCTTTAATTGAGCTAGAAAAACTTAATTGGCAAGAGGAGTTATACATAGATGAATAAAAAACGTACAAATTTTTCGGTATTATTGCTTTTAATTTTCTTACTTATCTTATCATTTGGTGGCTTTGGTTACTATATATATCAAAGTAAATTAAATGACAAAAATCGAGAAATAATGCTAAACGAAGTTAAAAATAGTGTAATAGATCGAAACTATAAAAAAGCATATTCTGTTGCAAAACTTCTGCAAGACAAATACCCAAAAAATGAGGATATTGCGATGCTTACAAATACACTAGCAGAAATTGCCAACAGTAGCCCTTTTGAATCAAACGACTTGCAAAAAGATTCTGCAAATCAAATACTAGATAAGATCAAAGGTAAAGACAATGCAAAAACAAATGTAAACGAAAATTTTGATATCGCATTTAATAATAGATACATTAAAGACAGCGCAATAACAGAAAACTACTCTGACAGAAACGATGACGTTGGCATTGAAGATGAAGACATATCTGAATTTAAAAAAAGCAAAATCCCAGAAAAAATAAACCTAAATACAAAACCAAAAGAAGAAGATCAAACAATACAATCCCCAAATTCCAAATTAAACGCCAATGATCAAAAAAATTTTTTTAATTTGGAAAAACTAAAAAAAAATTTAAGTGAAAAATCAAATAATGAAAATATTTTAAACAATCCTCAAAAAATAGAAAATAATAAGCAAAACACAAATTCTTCCAAAGAAAAAAATTTAGAACATATTTTAAAAACTCCAGACAACAGTAAATATTTAAACAATGATAATGCTACATCTTTAAAAAAGATTTCTTCAAATTCTAAAAAAGAAAGTGATCTTTCTCCATCTAGTCAAACAATAATAGGAAAAATTCATAGACCATATAGTTACTTAATAAAAAAAGAGCTCTATGAAATATTAGACGATATTAATACTGGTAGAGTCACACTTGGAAAAAACAGATTAAAAGAATTAATTAAAAAAGGTTTAAGCGACAAATTTCAAAAAGTAAATGAGTTGATTGAAAGCTTAAAGCATAAAGAAGCCTCTAATTTACTATTAACCTTAATAAAAAAAGATATTGAACCAAATTTAATTAATGTACCAAAAGATACTTACAAAAAAGACATTCTTCAATTAAATAAAGAAGACAAGAAAACTCAATATTTGGAAGACCTTAAATCTAAGGTTTATTCAATAAAACCTGTTGATCTTGAAAACCCAAACACCCGTCAACAGGCCATTAAAGATCTAAACGAATTCTTAACAATCAATCCCAATGACATCCATGCTTCTAAAACTTTAGCTCAAGCCAATAAAATACAACACTTAGAAGACCTTAAATCTAAGGTTTATTCAATAAAACCTATTGATCTTGAAAACCCAAACACCCGTCAACAGGCCATTAAAGATCTAAACGAATTCTTAACAATCAATCCCAATGACATCCATGCTTCTAAAACTTTAGCTCAAGCCAATAAAATACAACACTTAGAAGACCTTAAATCTAAGGTTTATTCAATAAAACCTATTGATCTTGAAAACCCAAACACCCGTCAACAGGCCATTAAAGATCTAAACGAATTCTTGACAATCAATCCCAATGACATCCATGCCTCTAAAACTTTAGCTCAAGCCAATAAAATACAACACTTGGAAGACCTTAAATCTAGGGTTTATTCAATAAAACCTGTTGATCTTGAAAACCCAAACACCCGTCAACAGGCAATCAAAGATCTAAACGAATTCTTGACAATCAATCCCAATGACATCCATGCCTCTAAAACTTTAGCTCAAGCCAATAAAATACAACACTTAGAAGACCTTAAATCTAGGGTTTATTCAATAAAGCCTGTTGATCTTGAAAACCCAAACACCCGTCAACAGGCCATTAAAGATCTAAACGAATTCTTGACAATCAATCCCAATGACATCCATACCTCTAAAACTTTAGCTCAAGCTCATGAAAACAATGGAGATTTACTAAAAGCAGAAAATATATATGAAAAAATTACTAAGCTCAAAAATACCAAAGAAGATTACTATAAACTTGGAATCATTAGATTCAAGCTTAAAAAATATGAACATTCAATAGAATCATTTGATCAAGCAATAAGGCTCGACCCAAAACATAAAAAAGCACATAATAACAAAGGAATAGCTTTAATGATGCTAAATCAAAACAAAAAAGCAATAGAATCTTTTGAAAAAGCAATACAAATTGATAAAAATTATGACACTGCCTACTACCAAAAAGGAATAGCAGAAGAAAAAAATGGAGATATGCAACAAGCATTTGAAAGCTTTAAAAACGCCTATAATATCGACAAAAAGCTTAATTACGCTTTAAAAGCTGGAATAGTATCAAACAACTTAGGCAATTTCAAAAAAAGTGAAGAGTATTTAAGTTTTTTTAATGACAATACAAAAAACCCTAACGAAATTGCTATTTATAACCTATCAATAGCAAAATTTGAGAACAATAAACTTGAAGAATCTCTTGAAGCAATAAACAAGGCCATCAATTTAAATCCAGAAAAAAATGAATATTTATATTTAAAAGCATCTATAAATCTTAAAAACAAAAATTACCAAAATGCTATATTACTTTACAACTTAGTAATTGAAAAAAACCCTGAAAATACTTCAGCCTATATAAACCTAGCAAAAGCATACGAAAAATTAGGAAATAAGACTCAAGCGATCTCAACTCTTGAAAAGATAATAAACAAAAACAATAAATTAGCCTTAAACAATCTTGGAATACTTTATAAAAAAGAAAAAAATTATCAAAAAGCAATTGAAATTTTTGAAAAAGCAATAATCAATTCAGATATTGAAGCAAAATATAATCTTGCAACCACTCTAATTGAAATTAATGATAACGCAAGAGCTAAAGACCTTCTAAAGGAATACACAAAATTAAAACCAAACAATCCAGAAGCCTTACATGCACTCGGAATAATAGAATATAATGAGAATAACAATGATCAAACATTAAGAGAACTTGTTAAAAAATTTCCAAATTACAAAAAAAATGAAAATATTAAAAAAATCATAGGAATATAAATTTTAATGAACAAAATAAGATTCTTAGATAAATACTTGGTTCAAAAAATAGCAGCGGGAGAATCAATAGACAGACCATGTTCAATATTAAGGGAATTGCTAGACAATTCAATAGATTCTGGAGCTACTAAAATTGAGGTCTTTCTTGAAGAGGGGGGAATTCACAAAATCTTAATAATAGACAATGGAAGCGGAATAAGTCAAGAAGATTTAAAAATCTGCTACCTACCACACACTACTTCAAAAATATCATCAGAAGAAGATTTAAGAAAAATAGAAACTCTGGGATTTAGAGGAGAAGCCCTCTCCAGTATTGCAATTTGCTCTAATATTTCAATAACAAGCTCAACAACTAACAACGAAAGCTATCAAATAGAAGTAGAAAATGGAATTGAAAAATGCTTTAAAAAACAACCAGCCATAAACGGAACAATAGTAGACGTTACAAAAATATTTCACAACTTTCCAGCAAGAAAAAGATTTCTAAAACAAGAACCCATTGAAACAAAAATGTGTTTAAAAGTTTTAGAAGAAAAAATAATAACTCACCCCGAAATCAATTTCGAAATCAATTTAAATCAAAAATTAAGAAAAATTTACTTTAAAGAATCGTTAATTGATAGGGTGCAAAACGTATATGGGAATGTAATAGACAATAATAAATTTAAGGTCTTAAAAAAAGAGCATGAAAATATAAAATTAGAAATATTTTTAGCACCAGCTAATTTTTCTAAAAAAAGTAAAAGACATATTAAAACGTTTGTCAACAGAAGACCCATCGATCAAAAAGATCTCTTAGAAGCAATAACTAATGGTCACAGTAGAATACTTTCCCCTGGAAACTTCCCAATATGTTATTTATTCTTAGAAATAAACCCCGAATATATTGACTTTAATGTTCATCCTCAAAAAAAAGAAGTAAGATTTTTCAATCTTCCGTTTTTATTTAAACTAATCTCTGACAATATAAATAATTTTTTCAATAAAGACATAAATAACTACAACGACATAATAATAAAAAGACAATTAACAGAAGATCACCATTTAATAGAAATGATAAATCAATCAGAAAACTTTAATAAACTTGACACATATGATGTATCACAAAACAAAAATTTAGAAACAGAAGATAATGTAAACGAATTAAACAAAAACACAATACAAAACGATATTAACCTTGTAAAATATAATTCAATCATACAAAATAGACCATCGCTTAAGGAAAGCATTACAAACATTTTCTCTGACAACTTTTTAGAATTTGAAGAGTCAACAAGCAAACCTGAAAAAGAAGAAATAAAATTTAACTATATTGGACAAATATTCTCTGAATTTTTGATCGTTGAAAGGGTAAATGAAATTTACTTCATAGACCAACATGCAGTTCACGAAAAAATAATATATGAAAAACTTAGAAATTCAAAAAAAACTGTTCAAAAGCTTCTAATACCAATTGAATTCACAATAGCTGATAAGAACATAGAAGAAATTGTAGATAGTGAAATCGAAGAATACAAAAAAATGGACATTATAATCTCTAAAATAGGCCCTAAAAAATATCAACTTGAATCTATTCCTAACATTTGCAATCAATATGAAAATACTCTTATTAACTTTTTTCAATCAAGAAGAAGTAGAACAATAAATTCTCTTGAATCTGATTTATATGCAACTATTGCCTGCAGAAAGGCTGTTAAAACAAATGACATATTAAGCATTGAATTTAGCAAATTTTTAATAACTGAATTTTTTAAACTAGAAATCAAACATTGTCCTCATGGACGAAAAATTTATTATAAAATATCTAAATTTGAGCTTGAAAAAAAAGTTGACAGAGCATAAAATAAAACCAGAGTTCCCATGATGAAAAAAATCAAATCTGAAATCAGCTCGTTAAAACTAGAAAAAGAAAAAAGTTTAATTGAACTTGGAAAAATATTAAAAAGTAGCAATATAGTAGAATTAAAAAATTTAAACCACTATCCTAATCTAAAATCAGTAGAAAAAGAATTGTACCAAATGAAAAGCAATTTAAGCAAATCAGAAGAAAATGAAAACACATTAAAAAATTTAAACAAACAGATTTATATTCTTAAAACAGAATACAAATCCGTCAGCAAATCATATAAAATAAAACTTAAAGAAATTGCTAAAACAATAATCAAAACCTATCCTCAAAATCTAGAATTAATATCAAAATACAACATGAATTTTTCTAAATTGAAACTTGAAAAATATCAAAAAATAGAATTAGCAAGTGATTTAAAAACAAAAAATTCTTTACAAAGAATAATACTTAAAGTCGCCTCAGCAATAAAAAATATTATAAATATGATAAATGTATACAAAATATCAAAAGAATTCGAAAAACAAGTATTCACAAAATATTACCTTTCTGAAAACTTTGAAAGCATAATTAATGAATTTTCATTAAATCAAAAATTAAGCAATGCAATTATTAAAGAATTCAAAATAATAAATGAAATCAAAACAAATATAAAAAACACAAAAGAAGAAATAAAACAATTAATATATACAAGTAAAAAAGAAAAAACATACAAAAAGAATCAAATAAAAAACGAAATCAATGTTATTATAAAAAACAAAGAAAATATTTTAAAAAAAATTGCTGAAGAATTTATTGAAACCACAAAAAAAGATAAAATTACAGCTAAAACCAATGCAATCAACTCAGTAATCCAAAAAATAGAAAAAATAAACCAAAAAATATTAAACTTAGGTAACGATTTAATAAAAATAACAAAACAGGAAGAAATAAAAAACATTCAACAAAAAATGCAAGCTCTAACAAAAGAAAAAGATAAAATTAATAACAAATTAGATGCATTAACTTCCAAAATAGAAGTTATTCAAAATGAACTTGACAATGAATAAAAAATAAATATAATAAATTAAAGCTAAGGGCCCATAGCTCAGTTGGTTAGAGCACCCGACTCATAATCGGTAGGTCCCAGGTTCAAGTCCTGGTGGGCCCAACTTGATCTTTTTAATTGACCTTAAAAAAAAGATTTGAATTTTTTTCGACATAATAAAAACTTATATAATTATCTAATGTTTTATCAATCTCTAAAGTATCTATTGAATCAATTTTAGCAACTGAAGAGGCAGGATATAGCTTATCTTTAAAAGTTTTAATAAAAAATACTTGAGAATTGCTTAACTTATTTAACATTGCCATATCTTTAGACTTATATACATAATTATGAATATCATCTAAATCATATTTTGACATACCTAAAGAAACAACAAGCTCTTTACTGTATACCCTCATACCCTTATCAAAAAGACGAACACACGAAGTAAAGTCTTCAAAAGTTTCATCAAAAAAATTAAACCTCAAATCCCTACAATATAGAATATCCTTGCCAAGACTAGAATCAATAAAAAAAGAGCTATAATTATTATTAATCACTTGAATAAACTCATTAGTATTTTTATTCTCTATTGATAATTTAAAAACATCTTTTGGATTGAAAACTTTAATTGCAAAATCAAAACTCATAAAATAATCTAAGCGATTCTCAGTAAAATAATAATTTATCTTATAATCAAGCTCTTTTATCTCCGGGTAATCTATTTCACAAGAACAAACAACACAACAAAAAAACAATATTAATTTAGCTTTTAATCCGCTCTGCATACTCTTTGGTTTCAGAATTAACTAAAACTTTATCTCCAACGTTAATAAAAAGCGGAGCTTTTACTACAAGCCCTGTATTAAGAGTAATATTTTTCATTGCATTTGTTACAGTGTCGCCTTTAACAGCTGCTTCAACCTCTACAACTTCAAAAGCAATCTTTGGAGCCAACTTAATATCAATAACCACATTGTCAAACGTTATAAGAGAATAGATTTCCGATTCCTGCAAAAAAGGCACCTTATCTTGGAAACTAGCAATTTCCTTTAAGTCCAAACTAACTTGATCATAAGTTTCCAAATCCATGAAAACCAAAACGTCTTTATCTTTGTATAAATACTGAGCACTGACCTCATAAATTTCAATCGCTTCTGCAGTATCTGCACCTTTTAAAGTTTCTCTAATGACAAATTTGTTTTTTAAGTTCTTAAGCTTTAACCTTACTATTGCCCCTCCCCTACCTGTTTTTGAAAATTCTCTTTCAAGAACAATGTGGGGAGCCCCTTTGATAAGCAAAAAAGAACCTTTTTCAATCTCACTAGATTTCACTACCGCCATTTAAATACCTCGCAAAACTTAACATACAAATCTAGTAGTAATTTATACCAAAAAATTAAAATATTTGCTATTATTCCCCAATTATAACTCAGTCAATAAAGTATAATTGACTTATTTTAAATTAATGCTATTATATACTTAAACAAAGGAGTTTACTTGATGAAAAAATTTATTATCTTAATTTTTATGCTATCAACAAGTTTATTATACAACTGTAAAAATCAAGACAATGAAAAAATTGTACCAATTGGGGGATCTACAACTGTAAGCCCAATACTAGACGAAATGATTTTAAGATACAATAAAATAAAAAATAATACCAAAGTAACATACGATGCACAAGGAAGTAGTGTTGGCATAAACGGACTATTTAACAAAATATATAAAATAGCTATATCATCAAGAGATTTGACACAAGAGGAAATTGAACAAGGAGCAAAAGAAACTGTATTCGCTTATGACGCTTTAATTTTCATCACAAGCCCTGAAATAAAAATTACAAATATTACAGAAGAAAATTTAGCTAAAATATTAAATGGAAAAATTCAAAATTGGAAACAAGTGGGGGGCCCTGATGCTAAAATCAACTTTATTAATCGAGACTCCTCTTCTGGCTCTTATTCGTCTATAAAAGATCTACTTCTTAATAAAATATTTAAAACTCATGAAGAATCTCAATTTAGACAAGACGGAATAGTAGTAAAATCTAATGGAGAAGTAATTGAAAAAACAAGTCTTACTCCATACTCAATAGGATATATAGGTCTTGGATACGCAAAAAATTCAATAGAAAAGGGTTTAAATATACTTTCTATCAACAGCACATACCCTACAAAAGAAACAATAAATAGCAATAAATATACTATTAAAAGAAATTTAATAGTAGTTACAAATAATAAATATGAGGATAAAAGCGTAACTCAATTTATTGATTTTATGACAAGCTCAACCGGACAAGATATCGTTGAAGAACAAGGTTTTTTAGGGGTAAAAACATAATTAAATTAAAGAAAAGATTACTTGACTTGCTATTAAGTCAAGTAATACAATATATCACTGAGATGAGCTTTAAGGGATTCTTTTAAAAAATGCATCTAAGCTTAAAGACAAAAAGAAAGATAATTGGAATTATTTTCAAGTCTTTTATTCTTATATCTGCAATAATCAGCTCCTTATCAATAATGTTTTTAGGTGCGTTTATATTAAAAACCGGAATAACACCATTTATTAATAACAAAATTAAAATTTTCAACTTTTTATTTAGTACAAATTGGGATCCTACTAATAATCTACAAAAATCTTATGGCATCTTATCGTTCATTATTAATTCCTTTTTAACTACACTTTTTTCTATTTTAATTGCTTTGCCAATTGGATTGGGATTTGCAATATATTTACTTGAAAAAGCAAAAGGATTTTATCGAAAATTTTTGCAAACAGTAATAGAGCTTTTGGCAGGAATTCCTAGTGTGGTTTATGGATTTTTTGGAAGCACATTTATTGCCGCTTTAGTAAAAAACATTTTTCAAAGGGAAGACAATTTGGGATACAATTTAATAAGCTCATCACTCATATTAAGCATAATGATAGTTCCTACAATAATTAGCGTTTGTTATTCATCGCTTAAAGCCGTTCCCAAATCATATAAATTTGCATCTCTTGCATTAGCAGCAACAGACTGGCAAACAATATATAAAATAACAATACCATCAGCTAGTCGCGGCATTTTAGCAGGAACAATATTAGCAATAGGAAGAGCTATTGGAGAAACAGTGGCAGTATTAATGGTCGGGGGGGGATCTCCTCTTTTTATAAAAAATGTATTTTCTCCCATTAGAACACTAACTGTAAATATTGCTATGGACATGGGATATGCCTCAGGCACACACAGAGAAGCGCTCTTCTCTACAGCTCTAGTATTATTATTATTTTCAATAATTACAAATTTACTCAAAAATTTCATACTATCTTCAAATAAAAGGCTAAAGAAAAAGTGACCAAAACTCAAATAAACAAATTGATTAACAAGTTCTATTTCTTTATAATCAATTTTATTGCTTATTTTTTAACAGCGCTATTAATTTTTCTAATAGCGTATATATTGTACAACTCTTTGTTTTATTTCAAAAAAAAACAAACTTTATTTTTAAATAAAACTCAAAACTTTGTACCATTTAAAACAGAAGACGACAAAGAAATACAAATTGCCTTTATTGTTAATAAAAATATAAATATAGATAAAATCTCAACAGAAGACATTTACAACATATATAATAATAAAATTTCACACTGGGGAAGCATTTCAGATCAAGGAATCGATATTATACCTATTGCCAATTCAATTGATAGTATATCTAACAAAGCTATTCTAAGAACACTAATCAAAAATAATGAATTTAATAAAAGATACATAAAAATCGAACCATCTACCAAAAAAATACTTCAAACCATAAATAGCACAATAGGTTCTGTAAGTTACCTAACAAAAGAAGAATTCGAATCCTTGGATTTTAAGCTATATCCCAATATTAAAGCTTTAAAAATAAAAACTATGTCTGTCCTAATAAGTAAAAAAACTTTAACAAAAAACGAAAATGAAATCATCAATACACTGGGTGTTGATGAAGTTGAAAAACTTATTAAAGGTAAAGAAAAATGGATTAATTTAATATCAAAGGATATCAAATTAAAAATAATAAAATATTTTGATCAAAAAGAAAAAATAATACAAACTATAGAAAAAACAGAAGGCACACTAGCAGTCGTACCTTGGCATTATTTTCAAAATATTAAAGCACCCTTTATTAAAATGCATTACTTTGATAAAAGTAGTCCTTTGAATTTAAATTTCATATTATCTATTCCAAGAGATTCTGGTGCATATGGTGGGATTTCTTACTTAATTTTAAATACTTTTTATGTAATATTACTAACAACTGCTATTTCAATATGCATTGGAATAGGAACTGGTATAATGCTTGCCGAATATACTTCTAACAAAATATTTTACAAAATACTATCTATGAGTGTTGATATTTTGTCTTCAATTCCTGCAATAATTTTTGGACTTTTTGGGCTAATATTTTTTGTGCCCATTTTTGGAATGGGAATACTTTCAGGAGCAATAACAAGCTCCTTAATGATATTACCAATGATTGTTAAAACAACTGAAGAAACATTTAAAACAATCCCAAAATCATACAAGTATGCTTCATTCGCCTTAGGAGCAAACAAAACAGAAACCATAATTTTAATTATGGTTCCGGCAGCTATTCCTGGAATATTAACGGGAATAGTTCTTGCAATAGGACGGGCTTTAGGAGAAACAGCTGTATTACTTTTTACAATGGGAACAAACTTGGGGCTCGCAACAAACTTAAATGAACCATCAAGAACATTAACTGTGCACTTACTGATGTTATTTCAAGAAGGACACCTGGACAAAGGATTTGGAACGGCTTCAATACTTGTAATAATGATACTCATAATAAATTTAACATCAAAATTTTTAATAAACAAATTATATAGGATTAAATAAGTGGTAAAAGAAAAAGATAAACCAAAAAATGAAATTATAATAGAAACAGAAAATTTAAATCTATTTTATACAGATTTTAAGGCTTTAAATAAAATAAATATTAAAATACTAAAAAATAGCATTACCGCTTTAATAGGACCATCTGGCTGCGGTAAATCAACATTCTTAAGAACTCTAAACAGAATGAATGACCTTGTTGAGGGCATTAAAATAGAAGGCAATGTAATATATGAGGGGAAAAACATTTATTCAAATAATTTCGATGTCCTAGAGCTTAGAAGAAAAATAGGAATGGTATTCCAAACTCCCAACCCATTTTTAATGTCTATCTACGACAATATAAGCTATGGTCCAAAAATTCACGGAACAAAAGATAAAAAAACACTAGACGAAATAGTAGAACAATCACTAATAAAATCTGCACTCTGGAACGAGGTCAAAGACAAACTTAATACAAATGCCTTAAGCCTGTCAGGGGGTCAACAACAAAGACTCTGCATTGCAAGAACTCTTGCAATAGAACCGAATGTAATACTAATGGATGAACCTACTTCTGCACTCGATCCAATATCAACAGGCAAAATTGAAGAGCTAATAATAAACTTAAAAGAAAGTTATACAATAATCATTGTAACTCACAACATGCAACAAGCCGGTAGAATATCTGACAGAACTGCATTTTTCCTTAATGGATGCATTGAAGAAGAAAGTCCAACTGATGAACTATTCTTCAATCCTAAAAATACTAAAACTGAAGAATATATCAGTGGAAAATTTGGATAATTTCAACCTAATGAAACATCAAGAAACATCATTAATGTAAAACCAATAACACCAAATATACTTGGCACTTTATTATCAATGTCTTTTCTCTTAGCTTCAGGTATTAATTGTTCAATTGACACATAAATCATAGCTCCTGCTGAGAAAGCTAAAGCAAAAGGTAAAATTCGGGTAAAAGAATAAACTGCATAAGCACCCATAAGGCCCCCTACAATTTCCACTAATCCCGACATTTGGCCATAATTAAAGCACTTTATTAAAGCAACATTACCTCTTCTTAAAGGCAGAGAAATAGCTGCTCCTTCAGGAATATTTTGAATTCCAATACCAAGCGTAAGAAGCATAGCCCCAACTAAAGTTTGAATATCTGGATTAGACGCTAAGGCTCCAAAAGCAACTCCAACAGCCAATCCTTCTGGGAAATTGTGCAAAGTAACAGCAGTAAAAAGTAAAAAATCTTTTTTACCGTGTTTAGTTAAATCTTCATCAATAAAAGTAAGCTTATCAAGATCTGGAACAAATACATCTACAATATATATAAAAAATGCTCCAACAAGAAATCCAAAAACAGCGGGCACCCAAGTAATGTATCCAAGCTCTTCAGCTCTTTCTATAGCCGGCTGAATAAGCGAAAAAAAACTGGCCGCTATCATAATACCTGCTGAAAAACCAAGCATAGCGTCCATTATTTTATTATCTACCTTCCTAAAGAAAAAAACTGCTCCTGCTCCAAAAGCTGTAGTAAACCAAGTGAAAGTAGAACCTAAAAGTCCTAATAGTACAGGATGCAAAGTCAACAAATAATCCAAAATTGAGTTTATCATAAAGCCTCCTATTACAATAAATCAACAATTAATAAACAATTTTACTCATCAATCAAAATAGCTTTTATTCTTCTTATACCTGAAGATGAGGATTGTTCTTTTTGTATTTTAAAAGTACCAAGTTCATTGGTATTCTCTACATGAGGGCCTCCACAAACTTCAAGTGAAAATCCATCTATCTCGTAAACGCTCACCAAATTATCATATTTTTCTCCAAAAAGAGCCATAGCGCCTTTTTCTCGAGCTTCACTTAATTCCATTATATATTTTTTTACAGATAAAGAATTTTTTATCTGTAAATTAACAATTTCTTCAACTTTTTTTATCTCATCATCCGTCATCTTTTCAGAATGAACAAAATCAAACCTTAATCGCTCAGCAGTAATATTGCTTCCTTTTTGCTTAACATGATCACCTAGTACTAATTGAAGCGCCTTATGAAGCAAATGCGTCGCTGTATGCAACTTAGTGGTTTCATAAGTATAATCAGCAAGCCCTCCTTTAAAGACTTTGTCACCCCCTTTCTTTGAAATCTTTTGATGCTTTTTAAAATACTCATTAAAACCTAATTTATCAACATTAAAGCCATATTCAAAAGCAAGCTCTTCTGTTACTTCATATGGAAAACCATAGGTATCGTAAAGTTTAAAAGCAATATCACCAGGAATAGTCTTGGAAGATAAATTTCGTGTTACTTTAATAAATTCTTGCTCACCTTGAAATAAAGTTTTAAAAAACTTTTCTTCTTCTGTACTCAACTCCTTTTTGATAAAATCTTTTTTTTCTGTTAACTCACTATAAAAAGATCCATAAATGGTCTCTACAGAATCAACAAGATCAGCTAAAAAATGGGATTTTATTCCAAGCTTCTTTGCATATCTAATCGATCGCCTTATTAATCTTCTTAAAACATATCCTTGGCCCAAATTCGAGGGAAAAACAACAGAACTATCAGCAAGAATAAAGCAAGCCGCTTTAATATGATCAGAAATTATTCTAATACATCTATCATCGTCTTCTTTTTGGCCATAAATTTTACCAGAAATAAATTCTATTCTCTTTATTATGGGCATAAATGCATCTGTATCATAAACTGAAGATTTGCCCTGCAAGAAAGCAATTGTTCTCTCAAGTCCCATTCCCGTATCAACACATTTTCGATCCAATTCTATGTAATTACCATTTTCATCTTTATTGTATTGCATAAAAACATTATTCCAAATTTCAAAATACTTGCCACAAGAACACGTAATATTACAGTCAAGAGAGCACTTAACCTTTCCGGTATCCACATATATTTCAGTATCTGGTCCACAAGGCCCTTTAGATCCAACAGGTCCCCAAAAATTATGGTCTTTAGAAAGATAATATATTCTATCTTTGGGAATACCCAAGCTTTCCCAAACTTTAGCCGTCTCTGTATCACGAGGAATTTCTTGATCGCCTTCAAAAACACTCACATAAAGACTGTCTTTTGGAATGTTTAAATAATCAGAAGAAGTCAAAAATTCAAAACTACACTTTACAGAATACTCTTTAAAATAAGCTCCAAGAGACCAATTTCCAAGCATTTCAAAAAAAGTTAAATGGGTTAAATCTCCAACCTCATCAATGTCTCCTGTTCTTAAACATTTTTGAACATTAACAAGCATATCTCCTGATGGATGCGCTTCCCCAAGAAGATAAGGAATAAGAGGCTGCATGCCAGCTGTATTGAAAAGAACTGTAGGATCATTTTCGGGAACCAATGATTTACCCATTATTTCAAAATGTTTTTTTGATTTAAAAAAATCAATATATTTTTTACGCAACTTATCAAGTGTCATTAAATAAATTCCTCATTTTTTCTATATATTACTAAATCACCTTTTAAAGTTAAATTTTTAATATAATTAATAAAAGATAATGTCATGGTTTTTAAATCTTTTTTACTTATTTTTCCTAAAAAAGCTTCTTCATCTAAAATAATTTCTTTACGCCTTTTTGAAACATTTGAAAGCATTTTATCTCTAACCTCATCGGTTTTATCTTTAATAATAATTGCAATTTCTTTGTCTGTAAACTCTCTTAAAATATTATGCAGATCATTATCCATGATTCTCAATATTACATTAATATCAAATATTTTTTCTCGAATTTCACTGTCCACAACAGGATTTAAATCCCTCATATTAATCTTACTAAGCAGATTTTTCTCTTCATTAGAATCCATATAGCTTAAAATATCAACAAGTATCTTAGATCCATCAAGCTTATCTGTCTTAAGACTTCCTTGTATCTTAAATCTATCTTTAAGCTTATTTGAAATTGCCTCTATTGTCTCCATACTCAATTGCCTTGGTTTAGCAAGATCTTTTATAAATTCTCTTCTATCTTCTTCTCCTAGCATCGAAAAAACATACTTTTTTTGATCTTTATTTAAATAATTATATAATATAACTAGCGTTTTAATATTCTCATCTTTAATTAATGCCCAAAGTTGTTCATGCTCAATTTGAGATAAATAATCAAAAGGAATAAAAATATCATTGCCAGTAACTTTTTTATAAATTGATTTTGCTTTAGATTTTCCTAACGTTTTATTTAATAATTCATAAGCAAAATTATCATCAACCTTAACATACCTCTTTTCATTTCTTAATAACTCTTCAAATTCTTTAATAATATGATCTTTTTCTTCTGGAGCAATATAACTAATCTTTGAAATTTCTCTGGTGATCAAGATTATATCCGAATCATCAAGCTCAGACATAATCTTTGCAGATCTTTCAAGCCCAATAGCCAAAAAATATTTTGCAATCTTTGTAACCTTACTCTCTTTGCGAATAAATCCTGGCTTTAAATCATTAATATTATCAGATTTAGATTCAATAGGTGCTTTATTTTTATTACCCTTAACTAAACTTATCCAAGATCTAAGCATAGAGCCTTGAATCTCTGAATCGGAAAAGTTTTTATTTAAATTAAAAGTATCAATTTCTTCAACGGTTTTTTTGCTTAAATTTTTAGTATTTTTATACTTAGAAAGCCTAGGATCCTGCATAACTTTCATCTCTTTTAATGTTTGTAAGAACTAATAAATTTGGATGCTCTTTGAGAAGTCTGGCTGGACATTCATTAATAGAACTATTAAAACCTAAAAAATTTTCTAAAGCACGCTTTTTGTCAACTCCCATAAATAACAAAACAACAGCTTTTGAATTAAACAAGGTTTTTGGCGTCAAGCTTATTCTTTTACTAGGAAATTTGGGGGAATTGTATTCATACTGATAACCTTCTACATCTGAAAACAACAATTTACTTGAAGGAAAAAGCGATGCAATGTGACCATCCTCACCAGCAGAAACTAAAATAAAATCAAAAATATTAAACCTAGAATTAAATTCAATATTATAGTCATAAATAGCAGTTTTTTCGTCTATTTCGTTATAAGTAAAAGCATGAAATTTAGAAATGCTTATTAAATTTTTATCAACCATTTTGGAAAAAAAATTTTTATTCAAAAGATTATAGTTGCTATTCTTGCTATTCAATGGAACACACCGTTCATCAACTAAAAAAAAATGTGCTCTTTTAAAAGAAAAATTTTGTTTAAGAAAAACACTTAAAAAAGTGACTATACTTCTACCACCACAAATTCCAATACTTGTATATTTATCTTTATCTATATTCATATTAAAAAAATCAAAAAATCTATTTTTTAAATAATTCTCTTCATCAGAATATAAAAACTCCATTTAATTTCCTTTATACATATTAATCTAAATAATAAAAAATGGTAAATAATAAGAAATGGTTGCAATAATCATTAATATTCTTTTGGGATAAAGCTTTTGGTTATCAAAGCTTCTATCAACTGAAAAAAATTCAAAGTATTTTTGATTTGCATTTTTAATTTTACCTAATTTTAAACCAAAATATCTTGCAAATTCCAAAGCTGCCAATTCTGCATTTCTTATTAAATTTGCTAGCATTTCGGACTTTATATCATTGATTTTATCAAAACAATATATTGAACCTCCATTATTACCAATCAAAAGAACTTGATCATAAAGCTCAATAATATTTTTCTTTAATATTTTCATTTTCTCAACATCAATTGTATTGGCAATTTAAGAAACATACATGTGTACCTTTAATGAGAGTTTTTATAACTCCACTCATTAAACATAAATCCTATTTTTATATGGTTTTCATTGAACCCACATTTAATAAAAAAACTTTTAATCTTGTTAAGTAAATTTAAATTATTTACTCTAATACTGTCATCAACCGTATCACCATCCAAATCATATTGTAAATTCGAACTCAAAGATATTAAGAAGATTTCTTTTTCATTTATTCCCTTAATTGTAATATAATTACCATTCTTGGTTTTAATGTTTTTTATTCTATAAGAAATTACACTTGACAATGCTAGAAAAAGTGGTAAAAAAAACAAATCTTTTCTTCCAAACAAAGACAATTCCTCCTAAAAACAAGAACAAATAATTGTTAAATTAGCTCGTTTATTCTAACATATTATGTAATGTTAATGAATCGTAAAATATCAATAGCTCCAATGGTAAACATTACAGACGAGCATTTCAGATATTTAATAAGACTTTTATCAAAAAAAGTTACATTATATACACCAATGATTTCTGCAAAGTCAATAATTATGGGTGATGTAAAAAAAATTGTAAAACAAACGCCCTTAGAATCTCCAATTGCAATCCAAATAGCAACAAATTCTAAAAATGATGCTCTTAAAGCCATTCAAATTCTTGAAAAACACTTCAATTTTGATGAATACAACCTTAATGTTGGATGTCCATCGCTAAAAATCCAAAATGCAAATTATGGGGCTTGTCTAATGAGTAATGCTAATCAAGTAGGTGAAATTTTAAAAACAATGAAAGAAAGCACAAATAAACCTATTTCAATTAAACATAGATTGGGCATAAGGCTTTTACCTAGTGATTACAAAAATGAAAGTTATTCTGAGGTAAAAAGCTTTGTCAAGACAATCTCAGATTTTGGTATCAAAAATTTTATTGTACATGCAAGAGTTGCAATATTAAAAGGATTTTCTCCTAAAAATAATAGGAATATCCCAAAATTAAGACATGAATTTGTACATAATCTCAAAAAAGAAAATAAAAATTTGTTTATTGAAACAAACGGAGGCATCAACAGCTCAGAGCAAATTAAAAACCACTTGTCTGTCGTTGATTCTGTTATGATTGGAAGAAGTGCGTTTGAAAATCCATACTTTATTGCAAAGGCCTCAAGAGAATTTCTAAACGAAACTGCTGAAATTCCCACAAGAAAAGATATATTGATGCAAATGGTAGAATATATTAAAGAATACGAAAATTATTTATCAATAAATATATTATTCAAACATCTTATGGGAATAACATTTTCCAAAGAAGGAGCTAAAAAATTTAGGCAAAATTTAACAGCACCATTTCCAAAAAACTTAAGAAAACATGAAATATTGCTAAAAGCTATAGAAACATTGCCAGAAAAAATACTAAATTCTAATTTTTAAAAGGAATGTAATCAAACCCTGTATACTTAACCAAACTTTTAGGAATTCTAACCCCTCCCTTTTCATCTTGAAAGTTTTCAAGTATGGAAATAATAACTCTTGTTGTAGCTATTGCTGTTCCATTTACCATGTGTGCAAATTTATTTTGTCCATCTTGATCTTTATATCTAATTTTAAGCCTTCTTGACTGATAATCTGTACAATTTGATGTTGAGGTAACCTCCCCATAACTACCTTTACCATCTCTTCCAGGCATCCATGCTTCGATATCATATTTTTTATATGCTGGAGAACCAAGATCAAAAGAACAAATATTTAAAACCCTATAAGGAATTTCAAGCTCAGTAAAAATTTGCTCTTGAATGCCCAAAAATTCATCGTGAATAACCTGAGATTCTTCTGCTTTACAAAAACAAAACATCTCCACCTTGCTAAACTGATGAACTCTATAAAGGCCTTTCGAAAGCTGACCGTATGCTCCAGCTTCTTTTCGAAAACAATGTGAAAATCCTGCCATTCTTATTGGCGAAGTGAGATCTATTATTTTATTATAATAGTAACCACCAAGCGTAATCTCAGAAGTACCTACGAGATATTTATCTGTATCTTCAATCTTATAAATATTACTTTCATTGCCACGAGGATTAAAGCCAATCCCATCAACTATAAACTCTCTTGCAACATCAGGAGTAATAAAAACATCAAAACCTTTTTCTCTTAATTTATTTAAAGAGAAATTAATTAGAGCAATTTCTAAAAAAACCGCTTCATTTTTAAGATAATAAAATTTATTTCCGCTAACCTCACGTGCTCTGTCAAAATCTAGAAGATCTAAGCCTCTGCCAAGCTCTAAATGATCTTTTGGCTTAAAATCAAACCTTGGAACAACTCCCACTTTTTTTATCTCAAAGTTACTCTCTTCACTATTGCCAATAGGCACATCGGGCGACAAAATATTGGGTACTCGCCTATTTTCAAGATCAAAATCAAAAGATATCCTCTCAAGCTCTTCTTCTAGATCAATAAGCTGTTTTTTAAAAATCTTTCCGGTTTCTATTAAAGAAATTTTCAAATCCTCATCAAGATTTTCTCGCATTTTAGAGGAATTTTCATTTCTTTTTGCATTAAGCTCGCCAATTTCAGTAACTATTTTTTTTCTCTTATCATCAAGATAAATTAACTTATCAATATCTAAAACAAGACCCCTTGCTTTAATACTTCTCTTAACAAGATCAAGATTATCTCTAATAAATTTCAAATCAAGCATCTTATCTCCTAAGATATATCTTAAGTAAAATTTTAAAACAAAATTACAAATAATATTAATTCATATCAAGGTTATTATATAATATCTTATAACAGGATTAGAATAAATATTGCAGGGAGAAATCGCCGTATGCTAAATCCAAAAACAATAAATGTAACTTTTGTGTTAATATCTACATTAATGATTTTTAACGGATGTGCAAAAAAAACAACCAAAATCAATTTTAAAGAAATTAACTCAAATAACAACGAAATGAATTCTTTAATAATAACTTCAATGAGTTCAAAAGAAGAATCAAAATTTTATGAATACAACATTAGAATACCTAAATTAATAATTGAAGGAAAAGAAAAAGGAAATCTTGAGGAATTTAATAATGAACTTAATGAATATGTAAGTCAAATTGTAGCAAGACTTGATATTGTTAGTAACGAGCTTAAACCTGAGGACAAAAAATTTAGCTTAAAAATAGACTATGAAATTCACCATGGGTACAATACTTATACAATAATACTTATTGCAACTCAAGAAATACATGATAGTCCTATTACAAATTACAGAGCCTATTACATTCAAGATAAAGGGAATTATGTTCATAACATTGACGACATAATTAAAACAGATGAAGCATTCCCATTTTTTATAAAAAAAATTAAAGAAAAAATTTTACCTAACGAATTATTATTTGATTTACAGCAAGCAGTAATTTACTTTGAAAACAAAAAAATTATTATTAAATTCCCTGAATACACATTTAAACTGGACGACACAGAGGAGCTCCAAAACATATTTGAATTTAATGCAAGCGAAATAGAACAATTTGTAAAATAAGGATTAAAACCATAAATGAAAAAGAAAAAAATTTTTAAGCTAATTTCAAAAACTTATTTAGAAGAATATGATGCAGAAGGATCTTATTTTAAACACGACAGCGGTCTTGAAATATTTCACTTAAAAAGCGATTCTTTTAAAGAGAATGCATTTTGCATAGCTTTCAAGACAATACCTTCAAACAACACTGGAGTTGCACATGTTTTAGAACATACAATTTTTTGTGGTTCTAACAAATATAAAATAAAAGATCCATTTCTTTATCTATTAAAGGGAAGCCTAAACACATTTTTAAATGCAATGACATTCCCAGACAAAACCATCTACCCAGCAGCATCAACAATCGAAAAAGACTATTTTAATTTATTTCATATCTATGCCGATTCTATATTTCACCCATTGCTTAAAAAAGAAGCATTTATGCAAGAAGGATACAATATAAATCCAAAAGATTTCAAAGTATCTGGAATTGTTTTTAATGAAATGAAGGGCAGCTACTCAAATAAAAATTCTCTAATCAACGAAATAGCAAGTAGTTCTCTTTTTGAAGAGGGAGCATATAAATACGATTCGGGCGGGATTCCAACAAATATTATTGATCTTACCTATGAAAGTTTTTTGGATTTTTATAAAAAATATTATACACTTGAAAACTGCAAAATATTTTTATGCGGAAACACTCAGACTGAAAAAAATCTAAATTTCATTGAAAAATATATAATAAGGCCTTATAAAAAGGAAAAAAGCAATGTTAATATTGAAATAGAAAATGTTAAAAGATGGGAAAAAGGGAAAAAATTAACATACAAAATTCCTAAAGAAAACGATAATACCCTTGGGGTATACACAATAAACTGGCTTTGTACAGAAATTAACAATATTGAAGACAGCATTGGTCTTGAAATTCTCTCAGAAATACTCTTAGATGATTCTTGTTCATTCACAATCAATATCTTAAAAAGCGGGATTGGAGAAGATATAGCCCCTATTAGCGGAATCAATACGGATTTAAAAGAATCCATTTTTTCATTTGGACTTCAAAATGTTGTTGAAAAAAAAGAAAAAGAATTTAAAAATTTAATTTTCAATGAGCTTAAAAATTTAGTAAAAAATAAAATTCCAAAAGACCTAATAAAAGGAATTCTTTTTGGCTACGAATTTGCTCTAAAAGAAGAAAAAGGGCAAAATTTCCCCATCGCTTTAATGATAAAAAGTTTCAAAGGATGGCTAAATGGCATGCACCCAATTAAAACATTACAAACAAGCCACTATATAAATGAAATTACAAATAAATTGGAAAAAGGAATTTATTACTTCGAAAACTTAATCGAAAAATATCTAATACTTAACAATCATTACACATTAATAAGCTTTATTCCATCGCATGATACAGAAAAAGAAATGGAAGAAGAAATTGAAAAAAAATTAATGGCAAAGGAAATTGAAATTAAACAAAATCCAGAAGAATTTTTACAATTTAAAAAAGACTTTAATCAGTTCAAAAAATACCAAAATAAAAAAGATTCTAAAGCAGATATAGCAAAACTTCCTCTACTAAAGATAGAAGACTTGCCAAAACAAATAGAAAAAAGTTTGGATCTTAATGAAATAAAAGAACTAAATCTACATTCTTTTAAATTTAAGAATAACAATATTTTTAATGTAAACTTATTTTTTAAACTAAATTTTTTAGAAAAAGAAGATTATGTATACCTGTCTTTATTCAAAAGAGCTCTCCAAGATTTATCTACAAGAAACTATTCTTATATAGATATTAACAACAAAATCCAAAATACTTTGGGGCAAATAAATATATCTGAAAGTTACGACGAGGATATTAATGAAAACATTTTAAATTCATTTAATATTAGCTTTAAATCTTTTAACCATAAAGTCAAAGAATCATTTGAACTAATCAAGGAAATTTTAATTAATATTAACTTCCATGATTATGAGAGATTAAAAGAAATAACACTAAGCTTGAAAAACGATTTTAAATCATTATTAATCCCCAAAGGACATCTTTTGGCAACATTAAGATCCAAATCAAAGCTAAAATTAAATGAATATTTGAAAGAATTGCAAAATGGAATAACAGGTAGAGAATTTTGGCAAAAAATAAAAATCGATACAGAGTCTTTAAAAGAAATCGCAAATAAATTAGACAATTTAAAAAATAAAATAATTTTAAAAAACAATCTATCTGCACTAATAATGGGAAACACTGACGATATTCTTAAAAACTTGGAAAATGAATTGTTTAATCTAAAAGAAAACCTAAAAGAAAATAATTATTACAATGGATTGCTCAATATTGAGACAAACAACAAAGCATTAAAAGAGATAATAATTATCCAATCAAAAGTAGCTTTCAATGCCATATGTTTCCCCAGTTACAAAATCAACGATGAGAATTATCCAAAAGCAAATTTTTTGGAACATATATTAAGAAGTGGAATTTTTTGGGAAAAAATAAGGGTAATAGGCGGTGCATACGGAGCAAGCGCATCGATCGCTAACGGGATTTTCTCTTTTGCATCCTACAGAGACCCCAATTTTATTAAAACGTACCAAGCTTTCGAAAACTCTTTAGAAGAATTGGCTAATAATAAAATGACAAATGAAGAGATTTATACCTACTTAATAGGTTTAATAGGGACCAACATATATGTAAAAACTAAAGCTACAGAAGCTTTGCAAAGCTATAGAAGAAAAATGTTAAACATTAGTGATAGTTTAAGACAAACCATTCGAGATGCCTACTTTACAATTACACCTCAAGATATTAAAGAAATATCCGAAAAGATTCTAACACAATTGAGACAACACAATAGCATTGTGGCTTTCGTAAATAACCAAACATATGAAGAAGAAAAAAATAATCTGGAAAGATTAATAGGAAAGGAGTATAACGTAAAAAAAATTTATTAATATTTTCTCAAAATTTCATGCAAAAAACTAATTTTTAAGACTTTTTATACCTTTTATTAAATTTATCAATTCTTCCTGCAGCATCAACAAACTTTTGTTGACCAGTATAAAAAGGATGTGATTTGCTTGTAATCTCCACAGTAATCAGTGGATATTCCTTTCCATCAATATATTTAATAGTTTCCTTTGAATTCAAGGTAGACCTGGTTAAAAACATTGCTCCATTTGATCCGTCTTTAAATACCACCAAATTATTTTTAGGATGTATATCTTTTCTCATAAAATCCTCCTTTCAACCTTCACTAAAGTTTAATTTACATTAGAAATAATGTCAATTTTTTTAACTACCATTACTCATTGTCTTTAAAAAAATCTCATTATTTTTGCTTTTTTTCATCTTTTCTATCAGAACTTCAACTCCCTCATAATCATCAACACCTCCGAGTATTCTTCTAATAAGCAAAATCTTAGAACGCTCCTCTTCGCTAAGAAGTAACTCTTCTTTTCTGGTACCCGACTTTTTAATATTAATAGCAGGGAAAAGTCTTCTGTCTGCCAAACTTCTATCAAGAATTAATTCCATATTACCGGTACTTTTAAATTCTTCAAAAATAACTTCATCCATTTTACTCCCGGTATCAACCAAAGCAGTAGCTATAATAGTTAAACTTCCCCCTTCCTCAATATTTCTAGCAGATCCAAAAAACCTCTTTGGCTTATGAAGAGCATTAGAATCTACCCCGCCAGATAAAATTTTACCAGAAGTTGGCATAGTTTGATTATATGCTCTTGCAAGTCTTGTAATAGAATCAAGCAAAATAACAACATCTTTTTTGTTTTCAACAAGCCTTTTTGCCTTTTCAATAACCATCTCTGCTACCTGAACATGCCTACTAGCTTGTTCATCAAAATTAGACGCAATCACTTCACCTTTAACACTGCGAATCATATCTGTAACTTCTTCTGGTCTCTCATCAATAAGCAATATCATCAAAATAACATCCGAATAATTAGTAGTTATTGCATTAGCTATTTTTTGAAGCAAAGTGGTCTTTCCCGCTTTTGGAGGAGACACTATTAAAGCCCTTTGTCCCTTACCTATAGGTGAAAAAAGATTAATAAGCCTTGTAGAAATATTGCAATTTTCATATTCAAGATTCAATTTAATATTAGGATAAAGAGGAGTTAAATTATCAAAAGGTATTCTGTTTTGAGCAAATGTAGGATCTTGATTATTAATAGATTTAATTTTAACCATGGCAAAAAACCTCTCACCATCTCTAGGCGATCTAATTTGCCCATATAAAATATCACCTGTCCTTAAATTAAAAAGTCTAATCTGAGAAGGAGAAACGTAAACATCATTGCCTCCTGAAAGATAAGAATTTGATGCGGTTCTCAAAAACCCATAGCCATCACTAAGCACATCAAGCACGCCTGTAAATAAAACATTAATATTATTTTCACTTAATATTTTTACCAACAAAAATATTAATTCGGTTTTTTTCATTGTTACAGCAATAGTATGATTGGTTCCAAGACCTTCAACAATTTTTCTAACCTCTGTAATTGGCTTGTCATAAAGTTTTTCAATCTCTAAATAATCTTTGCCATTAAAAAACTTAATGATATTACTTTGCTCTAAAGTTTTAATATTATTTTCTAAACCTGAAGCAGAAATATCATAATCAAATTCGGGAAACACTACGCCATTTGCATCCTTTGCGCTACTTAAATCTGCAGATTTTGTTGCGTTAGATGCAGAATCCTTTTTGGCAACAACTTTAACCACTTTTTTTTTCAAATTATCTTCAATTTTAAACTCTTTAGAAATATCCAACCGCCTTATTTCACTTTCTAAATCAAATTCACCATTTTTTTTATCCATACTTTCCTCTACGAATTAAATTTTTGAGAAAGGATTTTATAAAAATCTACTTATTATTAATTAATAAAAAACACCGAACCTATTGCAAAGTATCTTTTATTTGTGAAACGGTGAAAGAAAACAAATCTACAATTTCATTAGACTTTATCATTTCACACTTACCATCAAAAATTATATTATCATTAATAAATATTTTTTTTGTCTTTACATCCCCATATATTTTACAACCGCTGTTTAAATAAACTTTACTAGCAGCATTTACATTGCCCTTCAAAATTCCTTCTACTATTAATGTATCACAAATTACCACATCGGTGATAACCTTGCTGTTTTTGCCAATAAAAAGCACACCCCCTTTTGAAGATATTTCACCCTCAAAAGAAGAATCGAGATACAAAGTTCCTTCAAATTTTAATTTTCCTCTAAAAGTTAAACTAGAATCCAGCTTACAATCCCATTTATAAGAATCTACCATATTAACCGGCATTTAACCTTTAATACCCCACACTCTCTCTTTCAAATCTTTGCCTGGACGAAAATACGCAACATGGTGGTCTAGAACCTTAACATATTCCCCTGTTTGAGGATTGCGCGCATTTAAACGTCCCTTTCTTTTTCTAACTTCGAATGTACCAAAAGATCTAAACTCAATAACATTATTCAAACAAAGATTGCTTTTAAGCTCTTCAAAAAAAGCATCTATTACAAGTCTTATGTATTTTTTTTCTAATTTTAGATTATTATTTCTAATATTTAAAGATATTTGATCAACAATATCTGACTTAGTAATCTTTGGTCTTCTTGGAAAAGACATAAACTAATTTCCTTACTTTAACAGCAAAACATTTAAACGAGATTTTTTTCTAGCAGCCTTATTTTTATGAATTATTCGCTTTCTAGCAGCAGTGTCTAGTTTTTTTGCAACAAACTTAAAAAATTCAATAGCTTCGTCTTTATTGCCCGCTTTAATCATGTTGATACAGCGTTTTTCTATCGTTTTTAATTCACTTTTTACACTTACATTTCTAATCTTTCTTTTTAAATTTTGACGAGAGCGCTTCAATGCAGATGCATTTTTTCTCAAGTGATACTCCTTAATTTATTAAACAATGAATTTAATATACCAACTAATTCAAATATAGTCAATCAAAGCTTAAATTAATTCAGCATTATACTTTTGATTAATATATTCAAAAACCTTTTGCATGGAATAAGAAATTTTTTTATTCAAAATATATACTTTTTTTGACGAATGATTCCCTTTATAGGAAAAACACAAATAATTTTTATTGTTAAATTCGAATTCCCTGGTAATAAAAATTTTTTCAAAAAATTCATAAAAATAAATTTCACTTTTAAAGATTTTCCTTTCATAAATTGAATCTTTCCTGAATTCATAAAACAACACTATATTACTAATAACCGAAAAATCACCCAACAAAACTTTAATGTCAATAAAACAAATAAATAAAAAAATAAATATATTACTTAATGAAATATAATAAACAAATAAACTAATCATAATACGAGCTAAAAACATACAAAGATATGCATAAGACAAATAATATCTTATTGGAAAATTTTCTAATTTTAGGATAAACAAATCTTTTCTTTTAAATTTAAGCTCTTTAAATAATTCACTCGAACCATTGCTTATCAAAAAATAAATTTTAATCTTTTTTTTATTTTTTAATTTCAAAATCAAAACATTGTCTGGCAATCTTTTTTCAAGCGAAATAATGTCATTAAAATCAAAATTACAACTAAAAAAAATGCTCTTATAATAAATTTTAGATCCCTTAAAAGAAATGGAACAAAAATATCTTAAATAAAAAAGAATTACAAAAAAATTTACTAAAAGAAGTGCCAGAACAGAGTAAAAAAAACTTGTATCATACAAAAACAAATAAAGCAAACAAATTACAATATTAAAAACAAACAAACTAACTAATTTTATATTATTGAAAAATAAATTACCCATAATATAAAATAAATTTAAACATTAAATTTAAAAAAGATTACATCTCCATCTCTTACCAGATACTCTTTACCCTCAATTCTAATAAGCCCTTTCTCTTTTAGTTTTTGAGCACTTTGAAATTTAAACAAATCCTCACAAGAATAAACTTCTGCTTTAATAAAACCCCTCTCAAAATCACTATGAATTACTCCAGCAGCTTTAGGAGCTTTCATACCGTGCTTAAATGTCCAAGCTCTAACTTCTTGCAAACCTGCTGTAAAATAAGTTCTAAGTCCCAAAGTATAATAGGCTTTTTTAATTAAATTACTAAGACCGCTATCATTTATTCCAAATAATTCTAACATTTCATTTTTATAAGATATATCCTTTATTCCAGCAAGCTCGGCTTCAATTTTGGCACATAATACTAAAAAATCATTCCCTTCTTTCAAAGCAATATTTTTTACAATATCTGTATATTTATTGCCACTAAGTGAATTTTCATCAACATTGCAAACATATAAAACTTTTTTAAAAGTCAAAAGATTTAAAGATCTAATAAAGTTGTATTCGAAATCATCAAATTCAAACTCAATAGCAGGATTCATATTGCTTAAATGATTTTCAAGTCTTTTTAGCATTAAAACAATTGCCTTAGAAGATTCACTAATTTTTTTATCAGTGCTTTTAGCATTTTTTTCCTGCTTTTGAAGGCTTTTTTGAACAGTTTCAAGATCTGATAGACAAAGTTCAACATTGATTGTAGTTATATCTCTCTCAGGATTAATCTCATTATTAATATGAATAACTTCTTTTTCTTCAAAACATCTTACAACATGAACAATAAGAGAAACTTCTCGAATATTAGCCAAAAATTTATTACCAAGCCCTTCACCTGTTGATGCTCCTTTAACAAGACCTGCAATATCCACAAATTCCATAACAGCAGGAATAATCTTTTGTGGAACAATGCACTCTGCAATTTTTAAAAGCCTTTCATCAGGAATCTCTACTATTCCTACATTTGGCTCAATAGTACAAAAAGGATAATTAGCAATCTCAACCTTAGATGATGTCAAAGATGCAAATAAAGTAGATTTGCCCACATTGGGAAGTCCCACAATTCCCGCATTAAGTTTCATATCTCAAACCTCTAATAAAATCAAAAAGCAATCTAATTAATAAAATATGCAAACTCCCCTCTTCCTGTCTGTTGATTTATATTTACTTCAACAGATAAATTAAAATATTTATTAGGCTCTTGAGGACCTGGATAATAATATTCTAGCAAATAAGTGCCTGTTTTTTGTTCTAAAATTAAATCATAAACTTTAGATACTCCTTCATAAGAAGAAAAAGGAATTATAGCGCCACCTGTTTCATTAACCAAATACTGAAGCTTACTATTAACAGGATCATTGCCAAACAATATTAAGTAAAACCTTATATCATTATTTTTATAATAGCTTACTATTGTATCTAAAGAATATTTTTCAAAAGCTTTGCGATTTAAAAAACCACCGCTAAAATAAACTACTGCTCTTCTTGAGCTTTTTGACATAAGCCCAGAACCTGCTAATTTCAAACTAACATCTGTTTTTACGGCATCTGTACTATAAGGACCAAGAGAACTTGTGTTTTTAATACTACTTGTCAAGCTTTCAATATTATCTATAATAGGCACATTTGTTGCATTTATAAAACTAAAGTTTTTATTTTTTGACGACTCCATTAAAGCATTTAAACCTACAATTTGATCTAAATCATAATTTTTCATATAAGAAGATTTATCAAAAACAACTGCTATATTAATATCTTTTGAAGCATTTACATTGTATGCTACCTTGGGATTGACAATATAATAATTTTCATTTGCAATTGAAAAATTTTCACTTTTAAGCCCAACAACCGGTAACCCGCTTTTACTGCTTACATTAAGTTCAACGTAAATTTTAGGGCCTCCAAGTCTAACTATTCTTCTAACATCAACATTTAAACTGTCGTAAAGACTTGAATCACTCTTGTAAACTGAAACCTTGGCATTATTAAAATCTGAGACAATCATCTGATTATTAGCATCCAAAATAGATGAAGAAATTTTAGAATTCGCTTTATCTGCATTTAAAATTTTTGTAATTGTCTTTTTGGCAATATTGTACTTATAAACACCATATTTTGAAGATACTATAACATTGTTACCGGTAAAATCGCTACTAAGCCCCTCTATTCCTTCAATAGAAGTAAAAACTGAATACAAATGATTGCCACTAGTATCAAAAACTTCAATAGTATTTCTCAAAGAATCTGCAACATAAATATTTTCATTCAAATAAGTAACACCTGTGGGACCCAAAAGACCCTTGTAACCCGAAGTTCTATAGCCAAAATGCAGAATAAAATCACCATCAAGTCCAAATTTACTAACCCTTTTATTCCCCCACTCACTCACATAAATATAGTTTCTCTTATCAATAGCCATATACTGAGGAGCAAGCAATTCGCCATCTTTTGTGCCTTTTTTCCCAATAGATCTCCTTTTAACTCCAAGAACTTTGTCGTAAACACCAACTTCATCACTTGAATAAAGAGTCACATAAAGCAAATTATTAACTTCAATAACATCATAAGGTGATTTTAAATAACTAAATCCATCTTTAACCAAAGTATTAGCATTATTATTAACATCAAAATACAATATTTCATTACCTACAAAATTAGCAGCATAATATCCACCGTACCTATCAGCCCTCAAAGATGTAATCTGATACCCGTGCGGCCTTTTGTAAATAGAATTATCAAGAGAAGCAACTTTTACAAGTTTTTTAAAGTTAAGTTCATAATTTGAAAAAATACCTCTCCTTTGTTCAATAGTAGAAATCAAATGTCTAAGATAGGGAACCTTATAACCTTGATCTTTTAAATTTCTCCATTCCATTAAAGCTTCTTCAACATAACCTAGTCTGTAATAAACATTACCAGTCCAAAAATGATAATCAAGGTTATTAGGATCAAAACTTAAAATTTTTTTAAAAGATAAAAGAGCATCATCATAAATTCCATTATTATAGGAATTAAGAGCCCATTTAAACTCTTCTTGAGCATCTTTATTGGTAACTATTCCTTGAGCATGCAAACTGAAAAAATTTAAAAAAAACAAACCAATAAAAACAAAAGCTAACATAATCTCCTTTACTCTTTAAAGACCTACTACAAGCATAAATTTTCCAAAAAAATACTAAAATTTAATGCTATCATATAAAATTATTAATGATAATGTTAAATATATTACATCATTATGCTACTACTAATAATAGTAAAAAAGAGGAAAAATGAAAACCAGATGCTTTTGCCTAGCCGCATTTTCAGGAATTCTTACAACACTTGCGATTCCAAATGAAATTAAAGAAACCGGATATTCAATCCTGGGATTTGTTGCTTATGTGCCGTTTTTTATGGCCTTAAACAAGCTAGAAGATAAAAAAACATTAATAGGATTAACAGTATTTTACTTCATAATAGCTAACAGTTTACAAAATTTTTGGCTTGGATTTTTTCATGCATTTGGATGGATTACATTCATAGGAGTGATAATAGGATACATTCCATATTCATTAACTTTGGGTTATTTTCTTCATTACTCTTTAAAAAGCTTTAAAAATAAGACAATGACAATAACAATGCTTTTTACATTTTATGATTATTTAAGATCAATTGGATTTTTAGCATATCCCTGGGGACTTGCAGCTTTCACAGTAAATAACTTCAACAATTTAATTCAAGTAGCAGACATTTTCGGTGTATTTTTTGTATCATTTACAGTCTACTTTTTAAACTCAGGAATTGCGGACTTTTTAATCCATAAAAACAAAACAAATCTGCTAAACACAATATTTCCAATATTGTTAGTAACAACATCTTTTACTTACGGAATACTTAAAAAAACAGAACTAAAAAGCTTATTATCAAAAGAAATAGATAGTCTAAACATTGCAGCCATTCAGCTTAACATTGACCCATGGTTGCCCGGAAATGACGAGAAAGGAATAAGAGATTCTATTGAGATCACAGAACAAGCCTTAAAAGAAAATCCACAAATAGAATTTGTAATCTGGAGCGAAGGAGTACTAACCTACCCTTTTAGCAAAGAAGACCGGTACTTTAAAAATTATGACTTACATAATGAGCTGAAAAATTTTATAAAAGAACGAAAAATTCCATTTGCCGTTGGTGCTCCCTCAAATGTCGACAAAACTATAGGGATTCAACAAAATTCTATTTATATGATAGAACCAGACCTTAACATTGCAAACATATACTCTAAAATATTCTTAGTTCCTTTTGCAGAAAAAATTCCATTTTACGAATATGAATTTGTAAGAAACTTTTTTTTAAAAAATTTTAGAATCTTGGGACAGATTGAAGGCAATAAAATTGAAATATTGAAATTGAAAAAATTTAAATTTGCTCCCTTAATATGTTATGATGATGCATTTCCAGAACTTTCAAGGTTTTATAAAATCCAAGGCGCCAATACATTGTTAAATTTTTCAAACGACTCTTGGTCAAAAACAAATTCAGCAGAATGGCAACACTTTGTTGTGGCTAAATTTAGAAGCATTGAAAATGGAATCAAAACCATTAGAGCTACAAATTCAGGAATTACTGCAATCATCAACGAATATGGAGAAAGCATTAAAAAATTAGAAACTTTTACAAAAGGTTACTTATTATCAACTGTAAAACTGTCCCCAACATTCACAACCATTTATGAAAAAATTGGAGACTCGTTTATATATATATTAATGATGATGTTTTTAATTACAACGCTAAGATTTTACTTTATGGAAGACAAAAACCAATTATTATCATCCTCTTTAGTAAAAATTAAAGTCTGACGTTCTTTCCAAAATGGAAAATTTTTAGTAAAATCATTTTTCTTGGCATTCACATTAACAGCAAAAGAAGTATCGTTGGATTTTGAAATTTTCAAAGACTTTAAATCGTAATAATCATCAACTGATAAATACTCTCGCTCATCCGCATCAATCTTAGATGAAGCACTTGACAAAGTTGATATAAAATCATCTTTTGATTCAAGCTGACCCATAACATCAACTTTATCTGCAATAACAGAAGCAAACAAATCAAAGTTCTGAGAAATTAAAGCTCTTGCAAACTTTCCAAATTGAAACTTAATAATTTTATCTTGATTTTTGCTTCTCTCTATTTGAGCAATATATTCTATCTTAGGAGCATTTGTAAAATCATTAATTTCTATTTTTTCGTGCACTATTCCAGGTATTTCCTCAAGCTTAACATCCTCAAGCATAACAACCTTGGAATTGTCATCCTTAATCCTAGCATCAAGCTCTTTAACTGCAAGCTTGATATTAACTCCCTTTTTCAAATCTGGATAAATTTTTAAAGCTTTTGCTTGGAAAAGCTTTCCCTTTTTAACTTTACCAACGTTTATATACCTTTGACCAACCTCATAATAAAAAATAGCAAGCTCTTTTTGCTTATCAACATAAGAAGAACTATCTTGAGCAAACAAATTTAAAAAAACAAAAGAAAATAAAAAATACAGAAGAAATAATCTCCCCATAAGAACCTCCATTAACACTCAACTTTTAAATAAAACAAAAGAATGTCAATCTACTATAAGTAATTATAATACAAGTTTATCTCTAATTAAAGAAATCACTTTATTCTTATCTTCTTCGTTAAAAATATTTATATCATCGTAAGAAAATTTTATCTTTGAAGACAAGCTATATTCATTATACCACTTCAAATATTTACTATTAAGACCCTCAAGATAATCTCTGGGAATATTCATTTCAAAACTCCTATTTCTATTTTTAATTCTGCGCTCAACCTCATCAATACTGCAATCAAGATAAACAAGCAAACTTGGTCGCTGCGAATGTTCAAGCATATTGTCAAGAAGATCAATATATATTTTATACTCCTCATCAGAGATATATCCATCGCAATTTAAAAGAGATGCAAACACGCAATCACCATAAATAGATCTGTCAAGTATGCCCCCTTTTGTTCTAAACACACCCTTTATTAACTTAAACCTCTCATTGAGAAAATTAATTTGAACTGGAAATGCCCATCTAGATTTATCCTTATAAAATTTACCTAATATGGCCAAAGTAAAATCATTATTCAGTTCACTGTAAAAAGGAACTTTTAGCTCCTTTGATAAAATATTTCCAAGAGTAGTTTTTCCTACTCCAATTAAACCTTCTATTACAATCACCAAGTCTACCTCCAAAAATAACTTAAATAACTCACATATAAGCTAAAAAAGAATTGCTAAAACATAAAACTTAATTTAATAAAAAAATCCAATGTAAAAATTTTAATATAAAATAAAAAATCCTTAAACAAATTTTTATAAAAGAAATCAATAATTTAAAAATTAAAATTTTTAAATTATTGACATTAATCTTAATTAAAAATAATATATTAAATACGAAATTTATAAATTTATAATTAAAAATATTAATTTTTTTTGAAAGCAAGAGGCTAAAATATAAAAATCCTAACTATTTAAAAAAATAATACAAAATTTGATTAAAAAAATTTAATAAATCCAAATTGAAAAATCAAAAATTAAAACTTTTTAAGAAAAAATAAAATTATTATAAAAACAAGGAGATAAAATATGAATTATACAAAATTCCAAGAATTTATATCGGAATTTTTGGGAACATTTATACTATTAGCTCTAGGAACTGGATCTGTCGCAATGACAGTATTATTTCCCTCAAGTCCTGAAATATCAGGAGAAATAATAAAAGGGGGATATACAAATATAGTATTTGGATGGGGATTGGGTGTAACATTTGGTATTTACACATCAGCAAGAATTAGTGGAGCACATCTAAATCCAGCCGTTAGCATAGGATTAGCAACTGTTGGAAAATTTCCCGCTTCAAAACTTTTCCATTACATTGTAGCGCAAATATTAGGAGCATTTACAGGCGCATTAATGACACTTGTCGTATTTTATCCTAAATGGATAGAAATAGATCCTGGCCTAGAAAATACTCAAGGCATAATGGCAACTTTCCCTGCTATTCCTGGATTTTTGCCCGGATTTATTGATCAAATTTTTGGAACTTTTTTGCTAATGTTTTTAATTTCTGTTGTTGGAGATTTTGTAAAAAACCATAATGATAACCCATTTATTCCATTCATTGTGGGATCAGTGGTTTTAGCAATAGGAATAAGTTTTGGAGGAATGAACGGCTACGCTATTAATCCTGCAAGGGATTTAGGACCAAGAATTTTACTCTTATTTGCTGGATTTAAAAATCATGGCTTTAACAACCTAAGCATATTTATTGTGCCAATAATTGGTCCAATAATTGGAGCAATTTTAGGCGCTACAATCTACGAATTTACACTAAAAAATAACAAAGACTAAAAGATATTGATCTTTGTCAAAATAAAAAGGAAGAATTATGAAATACATTTTATCTATTGATCAAGGTACTACTAGCTCAAGAGCAATAGTATTTGATAAAAATGCAAACATAAAAGGGCTTGCCCAAAAAGAATTTACTCAAATTTATCCACAACCAAGTTGGGTGGAACATGATCCTAACGAAATATGGGGATCACAACTTGGAGTTATAACAGAAGCTCTTGCAAATTCGGGAATTTTACCAAATGAAATTGATGCTATTGGAATAACTAATCAAAGAGAAACTACAGTTGTATGGGAAAAAAGTACAGGAAAACCTATTTATAATGCAATAGTATGGCAAGACAGAAGAACTGCAAAAATTTGCGACCAATTAAAAAAAGAAGGAAAAGATAAAATTATTTTGGAAAAAACAGGCTTGGTGCTAGATTCTTATTTTAGTGGAACAAAAATACTGTGGATCTTGGATAATGTAGAAGGTGCTAGACAAAAAGCTGAAAATGGTGAATTATGCTTTGGAACAATAGATACATGGCTATTATGGAATCTGACTCAAAAAAAAGTACATGCAACTGATTATTCTAATGCTTCAAGAACATTATTGTTAAACATTAGAACATTAGAATGGGATGATGAACTTTTAAGTATATTGAATATTCCAAAAGCAATTTTGCCAGAACTTAAAGAAAGTTCTACAATATATGGCGAAACAGATAAATCACTATTTGGAGCGGAAATTCCTATTGCAGGAATTGCCGGAGATCAATTTGCAGCGACATTTGGACAAGCCTGTCTTAAAAAAGGTATGGCTAAAAACACATATGGAACTGGTTGCTTTTTAACAGTAAATATAGGTAAAGAACCAATTATTAACCACGAAAAGCTTTTAACTTCAATTGCATGGGGAAGAAAAAAATCCGTAACCTATGTTCTTGAAGGAAGTGTTTTTATTGGTGGAGCCGTAATCCAGTGGTTAAGAGACGGTCTTGAATTTTTCAGAAAAAGTTCAGATGCAGAATCATTAGCAAGCTCTGCTCCAGATAATGGGGGGGTTTATTTTGTCCCAGCATTCGTTGGACTTGGTGCACCTCATTGGGATTCCTATGCAAGAGGAACAATCCTAGGAATAACAAGAGGATCAACAAAAGCTCACATTACAAGAGCTGCTCTTGAAAGCATAGCATTTCAAAGTTTTGACATACTAAATACCATGAAAAAATCTGTTCCCAACTTTGAAATTAAAGAACTAAGAGTAGACGGGGGGGCAAGTCAAAACAATCTATTAATGCAATTTCAAGCTGATCTTTTAGAATGCAAAGTTGTAAGACCTAAAATAACAGAAACAACCGCTCTTGGGGCCGCTTATCTTGCAGGACTTGCATCAGGTTATTGGCAAAGCGCCGAAGAAATCATAAGCCTTTGGCAAGCAGATAAAATATTTGAACCTTCAATGCCAAAAAATCAAAGAGAAAATCTTCTTGAGAATTGGAACAAAGCAGTTGAAAGATCAAAATCCTGGATACAGGATTCTCATAATCTATAAAAGTTCAAAACAAGACGTTTATAATGCTATTTAATAAAATTAAAACAAATGATCTTTGCGAATTTTTCAAATCTAGCTTTAATTAAGAAGAAAAGAAATTAACTAAAATGGAGGAATATTTAAATTCCATGAATAATAACAAAGAAACAAAATTAAAAGATCTTGAAAATCAAGAATTTGATCTCATAATAATTGGAGGAGGCGCAACAGGTCTTGGCATCGCAGTAGACGCAATTACAAGAGGATATAAAGCAATACTTATAGAAAAATTTGATTACGCAAAAGGAACTTCCTCTAGATCAACCAAATTAATTCACGGTGGTGTAAGATATTTAGCTCAATGGAATATTTCTTTGGTTAAAGAAGCTTTGCATGAAAAAGCCATTCTTGAAAAAAATGCACCCCATTTAATTAACGAATGTGCGCTTATTACTCCTATTTATAACATTTTAGAAATACCTTATTATTATTTTGGATTAAGCTATTACCACAATCTTATGGGGAAGGAAAAAGCTACCAAACGCAAAACTAAATTACTATCCAAAGCATCTACTATTGAAAAAGCTCCTAATATTAAAGCAGAAGGCCTTAAATGCTCTGTTCTATATTACGATGATTCATTCGATGATGCTAGAATGGCAATAACATTATTAAGAACTTTTACCGAAAAAGGGGGCATTGCCCTTAACTACACAGAGCTTAAAAAATTCAACAAGGAAAACGGAAAACTTTCGGGGGTCATTATACAAAACAAATTGTCAAAAGAACAAATTTCATTGAAAAGCAAATGCATAATAAACGCAACAGGAATATTTTCAGATAAAATAAGAAGATTAGATGATGAAAAAGCTTTAAACATTATCAAACCTTCTCAAGGTAGCCATTTAATAGTCAAAAAAGACAAATTCCCCAAAAATCATGCAATATTAATGCCTAAAACTAGTGATAATAGAATTTTATTCGCTATTCCTTGGTATGATAGTGTTGTTTGCGGAAGTACCGACATTCCAATAAAAGAAATAGAAGAAGAACCTAAAAGATTTGATGAAGAGATTGACTTTATAATAAATAATTTAAACAACTATTTAAATATTAAGATAGAAAAATCAGATATAAAAAGTGTATATACTGGAATAAGACCATTAATAATGGATCCAAAAGCTGAAGGCAACACTTCAAAAATTTCAAGAAATGAAAAAATATTTATATCAGATTCAAATCTTATTACAATAGCGGGGGGAAAATATACTACATATAGAAAAATGGCAGAAAAAACCTTGCTCAAGGCCATAGAAAAAAATTTAATACCAAATTATACATCAACCACAGAAAATTTAAAGTTACACGGGTATCTTAAAAAAGAAGAAGCAATAAAAATTCCTGAACCTTTTAGAGCTTATGGTAGTGACTTTGAAATTCTAAAAAATATGGAAGGTTTTGACAAAAAAATACACGAAAATTTGGATTTAAATGAAGCTCAAATAGCTTTTTCAATTGAATTTGAGCAAGCCAAAACTATTGACGATGTTTTAGCTAGAAGAACAAGGTCGTTACTTTTAAATCCTCAAGCTACAATTGAAGCTGCTCCAAGAGTTGCTGAAATAATGATGAAAAAATTAAATAAATCTGAAGAGTGGAAAAATGAACAAATAAAAAACTTTTTAGAGATAAGTAAAAAATATTTAATTGAAAATTAATTTAATAATATTTACCATTAAAAAAGGGATTGTTAAACAATCCCTTTTAATTTAAAGCTTAAACATTTTAAAGGTCTTAAACCTAATCACATTAGTAAATTTACAAGCAAACCTTGAATCTCTTCAATGCTATCTAACAGTTTAATCTGAGTCATTTGATTTTGTAAAACAGAATAAGCAAGTTTGTCCAATTTGTCGTTAATAATCTTAATAATTCTATACTTGGGCCGCTTAGGATCTCCCAAGCGGCCTCCTTTCTGCTCTTTCAAACAAACAGAAGATGATATAATAATGGATATAAACTCTGAAATAACTTTTTTGTAAAAAATCACATTTTGCCTGGAAGGTTCGCTCAAAAGTCTCTCGCCAATCTCGTTAATTCCATCTAACATATTTTTAATCAAATCAAGATTAAATTCACCATTTTCAAGCAAAATAAAATGCTTATCCTCTTTAACACTTTCAATCTGAAACACCGAAGAAAAAACATTGCCTTTATCAGAAAATACTTTTTTGCCACCTTTTTTATAATCTTTTGAATTAAGATTTAATGCTCCAGCAATCAAATTATTTACTTTCATCTATTTTACTCATAACACTTGAAAAACATTTATCATCTTCACCTTCTAAAGGTTGAAAAGATTTTTTTTCTTCTTGATACTCCTTATTGATTTCAATTAAAAGATCTTCATTAACCTTATAAGAACCGGTATAAAAAAATGTATTTCTTTCGGGGGTTCTAAGATACTCAGCACCAATATCCATATACCCATCAATAATAGCGCCCTCTTCAACTTCAATCGACTTACAAGAAATATTCCCAATAACACACCCCGATGCAAATATTTTAATTTTGCTTTTAGCATAAATATTGCCCACAACCATTCCAGAAATAACAAGCTCGTTAGCATCAATACTAGACTTAACCCTACCACTCTCTCCAATAATTACTCTTTTAGTAGAACTAATAGTGCCCATAAAATCGCCATCAAGTCGAATAAAATTATTTGAAACTAAGTCTCCTTTAAAAAAATCACCAACACCCACTATTGTTTTTATTTCATCAAAAATAAACAAAGACGGTGATTTTCTTTCTTTTTTCGCAGTCAAAAAATTTAACATCTATTTTGAAGCTCCTGTTGCTAAATTCAAATACATATCAGGATTAATAACTTGAGAACCTACACGAACCTCATAATGAACATGTGGGCCTGTTGCATAGCCTGTTTGCCCCATAAATCCAATTATTTGCCCCTTTTTAACATAAGACCCTTTAGAAGTGTTAAGACGCGACATATGTGCATAAAGAGTTGCAAGTCCATACTTATGTTTAATTTGAACAAAATTGCCATAGCCTGCTGATTGATAACTTGCCCTAACAACCTCCCCATCAGCAGTTGCAACAATAGGAGTTCCAATTCTAACACCCCCAAGATCTATACCTTTGTGAATGTACCACTGCCTAGTAAAAGGTTCAATAGCAGGACCAAAATGCAAAGTAACAATTCCAGATCCCCCCGCAAGAGGCCATAAAGAAGGAATATCATTTAAAAGCTTATCTTGAGCGTGCAAGACCTTAACTATGCTTTTAAGAGGAGGAATTGAACTTTCTATTTTGCTTTTAATATTTTTAAGATCGCTAAGCTCTTTTATTGAATTGGCTTCTAAAATTTGCAAATCAATAAAATCAGAAAGATCTCCATCTAGTTTGTTTTTATTTAAATCAACACCATTAGGATTAATTTTCAAAGAGGTTTTAAGCTCATCTAAAATTTTGGAAAAATTTTTTGCAACAGAATTAATTTCCACAACTGTATTTCTAAAATCTTCAATCTCAGATTCTGCTAAAGAGTAATTTTTCTCTGTAGATTTCACAATTGATGAGAGAGTAACATAATTGACAGCGAGCAAAACAAACCCTATAAAACCGCCTAAAAAAAAAGTAGAAAAGAAAAATAAAGTCAAAAAAGAAATTTTAATATTTTTTACATTCCCTTTAACATGAGGAATGATCATAAAGCTAATATTTTGCTTAAAAAAAGAACGTATAACTTTAAGGGCTATAAACAAAGAATTATAAATAACCAAAAAAAACTTTAGAATTCCTTTGAAACCCAAAATAATTTTAAATTTAATTCTTTTCTTCATAACAAACCTTACCAAAAATTACCACGCTCAAACAAAAAAATTAAAAATTAATTTTAATATTTTAGACAAAAATCCAAATTTTTCGATAAAAACCTGGTACAAAAATACTCAACAAATTCACATAATTAAAGAAAATAATACTTAAAGCCAATGTAATTATACAATTAAAACCACAAATACTTTATTATTATATAAATGAAAACGCTATTTTTTGCAACAACAAATGAAAATAAAATAAATGAAGTAAAAAATATATTAGATATACCTAATTTAAACTTAATAGTCCCTCAAAATTTTAACATAAAAGAAACGGGAAAAACATTTAAAGAAAACTCTTTAATTAAAGCAAAAGCGCTGTTTGAAATTTTAAATAAAAATCAAAATGTTTTTGGGGAAGATTCTGGATTGTGCATCGAAGCACTAAACTTGGAACCTGGAATTTACTCTAAAAGATATGACACTTATAAGCTATGTAAAAAATTAAGCACTAATGAAAAAAATCAACTTATTTTAGACTTAATGAAAAATGAAAAAAACAGAAACGCATATTTTATATGCAACATAAGTTATATCTCAAAAAATAGCCAAATATTAAATTTTGAAGGAATTCTTAAGGGAAAAATTGCATTAAGTTTAAATGATAATAAAAACTATGGATTTGGTTATGATTCAATATTTTTAACTAAAAATAATAAAAAGCTTAGCGATCTAAAACTTGAAGAAAAAAACAAAATATCCCATCGAGGAATAGCATTTTTAAAATTTAAAAAATTTTTATTAGAATCTTTATTCAACAGTCAAACTTAAAAGCTTTTTATATATAAAGTTTAGACTTTATTGTAAAATAAAAAGCATAATGTTTGTAAAATTTCAATGTACTATTTCTTTCCAAATAATGAAAAAAGGAAAAGGAGAATCTAGTGATAAATAGAAATGAAATCAATGAGAACGATAAATGGGATTTATCTTTTCTATTTGAAAATGAAGAAGAATATGCAAAAGCAATCAATGCTATTGAAATCAAAACTAAAGAATTTAACAAATATGAAAAATTGGAATTAAATTTTGCCTTGTTTAAAGAAACTTTAAACAAATACTATGAAATTATGGAAGATTTAGAGAAAGTCTCTTACTATGCAATGCTTAAATTAGAAACAGATGTAACCAACAAGAATTCAAATAAAATATATTCTACGTGCGTCAATTTAACTACAAAAGTATCTAATACTACCTCATTCTTCATGCCCAAAATACTAAAAACAGATGCAAAAAAAATTCAAGCCTGGATAAATGCACCAGAGCTTGAGGAGAAAAAAATTGCAATTGAAAAAATACTAAGAGAAAAAAACCATATTTTAACCGAACAAGAAGAAGAAATACTTGCTAACTACACCCCTCTTTACTCATCTTATCAAAACATATTCTCAGCATTAACAAATGCTGATATGGAATTCGGAGAAATTAATGGACAACCTTTAACCAATTCTACCTACATACTATTTTTACAAAATGAAGATCAAAAAATACGAAAAGAAGCTTTTTTGAAATTTTATCAAAAATACAAAAACAACGAAAATACACTTGCTAATCTTATTATTTCAGACCTTAAAAAAAATCACTTCATTGCAAAGACAAGAAAGTTTCAAAACACTTTTTCAATGCAACTCTTTTCAAATAATATTGACAAAAAAGTTTATACAAATTTAATCGAAACTGTCAATGAAAATTTATCTGCGCTTAATGACTATTATGAATTTAGAAAAAAAGTTTTAAATCAAGAAAATTTATATCACTACGATGTTTACGTACCATTAACAAAAGGAATAACATTTAAAAATTCGTTCGAAGAAGCTTGTGAAAAAATATTAAAATCTTTAGAGATATTGGGAAATGAATATACAGAAATTTTAAGAAACGGGCTTTTAAAAGAAAGATGGGTTGATAAATACGAGAATGCCGGAAAAAGATCGGGGGCTTTTAGCGCTGGATCATACAATGGAAAACCTTATATACTTCTTAATTACAAAGACGAATCAATAAGAGATGTGTTTACGCTTGCACACGAAGCGGGACATTCAATGCACTCTTACTTTAGCATAAAAAACAACCCATTTCCACACTATAATTATTCCATTTTTGAAGCAGAAATAGCATCAATAATTAACGAACAAATATTAGCAGAGTATTTACTTAAAACCGAAATCGATACTAACAAAATAAAATATATAAAACTCACACAAATTGACGACATGATCTCAACATTCTTCCGACAAACAATGTTTGCTGAATTTGAGTACATTATTCATGAAATGATTAGCAAAGAAGAGCCTGTAGTAAAAGAAACACTAACAGAAACTTATATGAATTTGTTAAAAAAATACTTTGGACCTAGTCTAAAATTTGATGAATTAAGTTCACTTGAATGCTTTAGAATTCCTCACTTTTATTCACCCTTTTATGTATATCAGTATGCAACAGGCATTGCAGCCGCACTATCAATATATAAAGACATTAAAGAAAATAAAAAAGATGCAGTAGAAAATTATCTAAAATTTTTAAAAACAGGTGGTTCTAAATATCCATTAGATTCTTTAAATATTACCGGAGTAGATTTAACAAAAAAAGAAACAATAGAAAATACCATTAACATTTTTAAATATAGGCTTGAAGAGATAAAGAAAATATTCCAATAAAAGGAGATTTACTGTGAAAAATATCAATTTGATTTTAGCTTGGCTTGTGCATATTTTTACAGCATCTGGCTTGATTGTAGGACTTTACTCAATAATTTCAATTATAAATGGCAACTATTCTCTTCTTCTAAAGTTAATAATAATAGGACTTATAATAGATGGAATTGATGGAACTATGGCAAGAAAGCTTAGGGTAAAAGAATTAATACCTGAGATTGATGGAACTTTACTTGATAATATTACAGATTACATAAACTACACATTCATACCCGTTATATTTTTTTATTTAGGAGAATTTATTGAGGAAAAATACAAAGTCGCCATTTGCATTGGAATCTTACTCTCATCGGCATACCAATTCTCAAGAACAGATGCAAAAACAAATGATGACTACTTTAGAGGATTTCCTTCTTTATGGAATGTCTTTGTAATATTAAACATAATCTTTAAAATAGAACAAATAACAAATCTTATTATGATATCAATATGCATTATAATAAGCTTTATTCCAATAAAATTTATTTATCCATCAAAAACTAAAGAACTAAGGGAAATCACCATACCAATAACAATAATAAGTTGTCTAATATTTGTTGTATCAATATTTTTAGAGTTATCCGAAACAGCATTGAAAATATCAAAAACGATTCTCGTCATTTACTTTGCATATTTAACCTTAGCAAGCATATATTTAACCTATAAAACAAGAAATAGATGACAACAATGTATATAAACAAAATAATAGAATCCATTGATTCAAACATAGCTTATTCCCCAATAGTATTTTTTTCTTTGTTAATTTTAGCAGGGCTTAATGTTCCCATCTCTGAAGATGCAATAGTATTAATGGGTGGAATTCTATCTAGTCGAAAAAATGAATACACTATATTAATATTTTTAGGAATTTTTTGGGGAGCCTATCTTGGAGACATAATATCTTTTTACATTGGAAAATTAATGGGAAATAAATTGTTTAAAAATAAAAAAGTCAATAACCTGCTTGACAAAATAAATTACTATTACGGTCAATACGGGGTATTAACTTTATTTATAGGAAGGTTTATACCCTTTGGAGTTAGAAATGCAATATTTATATCAGCAGGAATGGGAAATATGAAATCCAATCTATTTATTGTTTCTGACTTTTTTGCAACTTTACTCTCAACAATAGTTTACTTTACTCTAAGCTTTAAACTAGGACAATCATTTGAAATAATATTTTCAAAAATAAAAATAATTATATTTACAATATTTATTACCGTAATCGCAACAACAATAATAATTTGCGTAATTAAAAAAAATAAAAAAGTTGACAAAAATTTAAAATAAAAAATATAATGATTAGTAATGCTGTGGTGGTGGAAGTGGTAGACACGCTAGCTTGAGGGGCTAGTGGGCGCAAGCTCATGCTGGTTCAAGTCCAGTTCACAGCATCAAAATTGTTAGTAGCTTATTAAATGAAATTAACAACAATGTGATCTAAAAGTGTACTAGAAAATAAATTTTGTAGATTAATTTTCAAGAGGACAAATGTCTAAATACGAATTCATAAAAATTGAAAAAAAATGGCAAGAATTTTGGGACAATAACAAAACATACAAAGTAGAAGAAGATCCAAGCATTCCCAAAGAAAAAAGATTATACATACTTGACATGTTCCCCTATCCTTCTGCCAGCGGACTCCATGTTGGCCATCCAGAAGGATACACGGCTACCGACATATTTGGAAGATACAAGCTTTTAAATGGATTTCATGTACTTCATCCAATAGGATTTGATAGTTTTGGACTTCCTGCTGAAAATTATGCAATACAAACAGGAACTCATCCTCAAAAAAGTACAGAAGAAAATATTAATAGGTTTAAAAAACAAATAAAAGCTTTGGGATTTGCCTATGATTGGGATCGAGAAATTAAAACACATGACGAGAATTACTATAAATGGACACAGTGGATTTTTTTGCAATTATATAAAAAAGGTCTGGCTTATGCAAAAGAAATGCCCGTATGGTACTGTCCTGAACTTGGAACAGTATTGGCAAATGAAGAGATTATTCAAACTCCGAATGGACCAAAATCTGAGAGAGGATTTCACAACGTCGAAAAAAAATATTTAAGACAATGGGTTTTAAAAATCACAGAGTATGCTGAAAGATTGTTAAACGATCTTGAAGAATTAGAATGGCCTGAGCCAGTAAAAGAAATGCAGCGAAATTGGATTGGCAAATCAACAGGAGTTGAAATCGACTTTGAAATTGAAGGTTATAATGATAAAATCAAAGTCTTTACAACAAGACCAGACACAATCTTTGGTATCACATATTTAGTAATAGCACCAGAAAATAAACTAATAGAAAAAATAACAAAAAATAACTTTAAAAAAAGTGTCTTAAAATATGTAAAACAAGAAGAGCTCAAAAGTGATCTTAAGAGAACCTCTCTTGAAAAAGATAAATCGGGGGTTTTCACAGGATCTTATGCATTTCATCCAATAACAAATGACAAAATACCAATTTGGGTTGGAAGCTACGTACTAGGAACTTATGGTAGTGGAGCTGTAATGGGCGTTCCAGCACATGATGAGAGAGACTTTCAATTTGCTAAAAAGTATAAATTAAAAATTTTACCCGTGATATCAAAATCGGGAAAAAATGAAATATTAGAAAAAGCATTTATTGACGATGGAATCTCAATAAATTCTCCTAATGAATTTAATAATCTTAAAAATTCCGAAGTAAAAGATAAAGTAATAGAATGGCTTACTAAAAACAATAAAGGAAAAGAAAAAGTTACCTACAAGCTTAGAGATTGGATTTTTTCAAGACAAAGATATTGGGGGGAGCCTATACCCATTTTGTTTGATAAGCTTGGAAATACAATACCTTTAGAAGAAAATGAACTTCCCTTAAAGCTTCCAGAAACTGCAAACTATAAACCTTCTAAAACAGGAGAATCTCCTTTATCAAGAATTAAAGATTGGGTAAAAGTAAAAGATACAGATTTTACAAGAGAAACAAACACAATGCCTCAATGGGCAGGCTCTTGTTGGTATTATTTAAGATACCTTGACCCTAAAAACCCAAAAGAATTTGCAAATAAAAAAAAAATTGAATATTGGATGCCAGTTGACCTATACATAGGTGGGGTCGAACATACAGTATTACACCTACTTTACTCAAGGTTTTGGCACAAGGTCCTTTATGATCTAGGATATGTAAATACCAAAGAACCTTTTAAAAGGTTAATAAATCAGGGAATAATAACGGCATTTTCTTATCAAAAAGAAAATGGAATTTTAATACCTAATGACCAAGTTATAGAAAAAGACAATAAATTTTTTGACAAAAAAGATAATGAAGAAGTAACCCAAGTAATTGCCAAAATGTCAAAATCTTTAAAAAACGTAGTAACCCCAGACGACATTATTAAAGAATTTGGAGCAGACTCAATAAGAATTTATGAAATGTTTATGGGACCACTAACAGATTCTAAACCTTGGAACACTAAAGGCATCATCGGTGTTTTTCGATTTTTAAACAAAATTTGGAATTTAAGAGAAAAAGAACTATCAAAAGACAATCCCCCAAAGGAAATAATATCTCAACTACATAAAGTAATAAAAAAAGTCACAGAAGACACAGAAAAACTAAATTTCAACACAGCAATCTCTGCCATGATGATATTTATAAATGAGCTTCAAAAGTATGAAAAAAATTATTTAAATATATTTAAACCATTTATCATTATTCTATCCCCGTACGCACCCCATTTAGCAGAAGAGTTGTGGGAATATATTGGAGAGCCACCCAGCTTATTCAAAAATTCAAAATGGCCAAAATTCGATGAAACCCTTATTATTAAAGAAACAAAAGAAATTGTCCTGCAAATAAATGGAAAAATAAAAGACAAAATTTTACTAAACAAAGAGATAGATGAAGAAGAATTAAAAAAAATAGCAATAGAAAACAGCAAAATAAAATCAAATTTATTCAATAAAAAAATAGTAAAAATAATTGTAATTAAAAACAAGCTTGTCAACATAGTGATAAAGTAAAAAGAGGCATGTATGGATTTTGAAAGCCTAAGCATTAAATATAAAGGAATTATATTCACAATATTTATATTAATTACTATTTTTTTAGGATTTTTTTTAAAAAATCTTAAATTCGATGCAAACATATTAAAACTTATCCCCAAGACTAAAGAAACTGAAAGCTTAATAGACATTGACAAAAGTAATTCACTTTTATCTACAATAGTAATATTTCAAGACAAAAAAAATATTTTCAATAAAAAAAATTTTGAAATAATAAACAGTGTAATCAATGAAATAACCAAAATTTTGAAAGTATCTCCAAATGCCGTTACAAGCATATTTTCTTATTTTCCACAATTTAAAAAAGAAACCTACACAGATAAAGACATGGAGGAAATAAAAAATAAAATAAAGTCAACTCCATTTGTAAAAAACACATTCTTAGGCAACTCAGAAAATTTAATATATTTCATAATAATCCCATCAGAAAGTGACAAAATCAACTTCAGTAGGAATTTAAAAACCGAACTTGATGAGATGGAAAAAACAATTAAAAAATATGAAACAAACGACCTAAAGTTGTATCTTACAGGAGATTTAATAGTAAGAGAAAAAATCTTAAACTACATGGTTGAAGACTTCAAGATCTTAGGGCCCCTTGCTACTCTTGTAGTAATAATTTCACTTTATCTTATTATAAAAAATCTAATTGGTGCATTAATTCCTATTTTTATTGCATTGTTGTCATTAATTTGGACTTTTGGAATTAAAGGACTTGTACAGTCCCCCATTACGGTGCCCGAAACCTCAATGATTGTTTTACTTATTTCAATCGGATGCGCTAATGCTGTACACATAATAAATGGAATATTTAAATTAATAAAAAAAGAACAACTCTCAACAGAATCAATAAAAACAACAATTAAAAAACTTAAAACACCTATTTTACTAACATCTCTTACAACTGCATTTGGATTTTTATCTCTTACAACCTCTTCAATTAATGCTTACAAAACAATGGGCATTTTCATGTCAATTGGAGTAATTATCTCAATGGCAATCTCATTAACCGTTTTACCTGGAATAATAACATTAATCCCATTTGCAAAAAAAAAGTCTCTTGAAAAACAAAAAGAAAATAAACTGCATAAAATATTTTTCCTTGAAAGACTTGCCAAGCTAAATACACAAATAACAAAGTCTATATTACAAAGAAAATATACATCCTCCATAATAGTTCTCATTATACTGGGAATTTCTATTGCGGGTCTTTTAAAGATCGAAATCAATTTTGATGAAAAAGACTACTTTAAAGAAACTACAAATGTAAAAAAAACATTAAATCTAATGCAAAAAGAAATGGGGGGAATATCGATTTTCAAAATAGAACTTGAAGGCAAACCCGGTGAATTTAAAAATGCTAAAGCAATGCAAACCCTAGATTTAATTACAGATAAGCTTGATGCATTTTCCGCAAAAACTCAATCCAGCTCTATTAACGGAATTTTAAAATTTACAAATTTTAAAATTAAAAAAGAATCGCCACTAGAGTATAAACTGCCTGAAAACAAAACCATACTAAACAAACTAATAAATTTAATAGATAGAAGCGATTGGACTAAAGACAATAAAAAAATGTATATTAATGATGATTGGTCATTAATATCTATTATAGTAAGAATTGAAGACAACTCAACCGAAGGAATAAAAAAATTTGAAAAATATGCTATTAAAACAATTAATGAACATATGGGAAATAATAAGTATCATTTTTCGGGAGTATATGATAAGGTGTTAATAGCTAAAACAATGGTAAGAGAGCAGATTATAAACATTATAACAACTCTTGGATCAATAACACTATTACTTATGTTTTTCTTTAAATCTATAAAAACCGGAATAATTATTGCAATCCCAGTAGCATGGTCAGTATTTTTAAACTTTGCTGTAATGAGATTATTTGGAATAACCTTAAACCCTGCAACAGCAACAATTGCATCTGTAAGCATGGGAGTCGGAGTGGATTATTCAATTCATTTTTTCAATACTTTCATTTTAAAATACCAAAAAACTCAAATCTATAAAACTGCGCTTCTTGAATCAATACCAAGCGTATTTAATGGAATATTTGCAAATTCTATTTCTGTTGGAATAGGATTTTTAACCCTAACATTTTCAGTCTATAAAATAATATCAACTCTTGGGGCAATAATTGCCTTTACAATGCTAACGACATCTCTTGCATCGTTAACTCTTCTTCCATTATTAATTCATTTATTTAAACCTAGAGTTAAATTAGCCTCCAAACAACAATTTTAAAAATTAAAACAATAATTTAATAACTTCACGCATATTGTCTACAAGATAAAAATTAATACCGTTCTTAATGTTAATAGGAATCTCTTCTAAGTCTACTCTATTTGCCCGGGGAATAATAATGTGCTCCACACCACTACGCTTTGCTGCAATTATTTTTTCCCTAAGGCCTCCTATCATCATTACATTCCCAGTAAGAGAAAGTTCCCCTGTCATAGCCAAATGGGGTCTAACAACCTTATTAAGAGCAAGAGAGATAAAAGCACTAGCTATTGTAATTCCTGCAGAAGGCCCATCTTTTGGGGTAGCTCCTTCTGGAATATGTAAATGAATAATATTTTTTTCAAAAAAAGATTTGCTAATGTTTAGATCTCCTTTAATGCTATTAACATAAGTATAGGCAATATTAGCAGATTCTTTCATAACATCCCCAAGCCTACCTGTCAATTTAATTCCGCCTACCTTGGACTCCGTCTTTACAGTCTCAATCATTAAAGTTGAGCCTCCATAATTTGTCCAAGCAAGACCCATTACCATCCCCGAATACATAGCATTGGGCATACTTTCCTTTCTAAAAACAGGTACACCAACATATTCTTCTAGATTATCATTAGAAATTTGATAAGATTTAACCTCAGTATTCTCAATAAGCTTTCTTGCGACCTTTCGTACAATTTTGTTTAAATATTTTTCAAAATTTCTCACTCCATTATCTCTTGCATACTCTTGTGCGATCTGAACAAGAGCTGAACTTTGAAATTTCAAAGAATCTTTATCAACTCCGTTTTCACTTAAAACCTTAGGAATTAAATACTTTCTTGCAATCTCTATTTTTTCGTTATCAACATATCCAGAAATTTCAATAATCTCCATTCTATTTAACAAAGGTCGTGGGATTGTTTCAATAGAATTAGCAGTTAAAATAAAAAATACATTCGAAATATCAAAAGGAAGGTCAAGATAATGGTCTCTAAATTTAACATTCTGTTCGGGATCTAAAACTTCAAGAAGAACTGAAAAAGGATCCCCATAATTTGAAGCAGAAATTTTATCCACCTCATCAATTAGAAAAACAGGAGAATTTGTCTTAGTAATTCTTAAGCCTTGAATAATTTTACCAGGCAAAGCACCAACATAAGTTCTTCTGTGCCCCTTAATCTCTGATTCATCACGCATTCCCCCAACAGAAAATCTAAAAAGCTTGGTGCGCAAAACCTTTGCAATAGCTGCCCCAATAGAAGTTTTCCCCACGCCAGGAGGTCCTACCAAAAGAACAATAGCCCCCTTTTGGGTCTTTCTTAATTTAAGAACAGAAATATATTCAATAATTCTATCTTTAACTTCTGTCATTCCATAATGAGTTTTATCTAAAATTTTTTTAGATTTTTGCAAATCCAACTTATCAAAATTAATTTTCAAATTTCTCCAAGGAAGCTCAGTAATAAGTTCAAGATAATTTCTAATAACAATATATTCAGCCGAGCTTGTCTCAAGAAGTGAAAATTTTTCCAATTCTTTTTCAACTACCTCTAAAGACTCTCCTTTCAAATCTAAAGCCTTTAGTTTAGTTTTAAGCTTTTCTAAATCGCTACTTTTTTTATCGCCTATACCAAGTTCAGCTTTAATAGCTTTAAGCTGTTCTTTTAAAAAAAACTCTTTTTGTTGTTTCTCTAATCTCTCTTGAATGCCCTTAGCAATTTTATTTTGAATTTCAATCAAATTAAGCTCTTCATAAATTAACTCTAAAACTTTTTTAAGCCTATCTTTTACATTTAAAGTTTCAAGAACTATTTGATGATCATTTTTCGAAGATGAAATAGTACTGGCCACAATATCACATAATTTTCCCTTATCTTCAATATTAACCATATTTAATTGAACTTCTGGCATTTTTCTATGTGAAAATATCTCTTTAGTTCTCAGCAAAATACTACTGTAAACTGCCTTTGATTGAATATCATCTTTTCTAACTGGAATTTGCTTTAAATAATCAATTTCGATTATGGGAAATTTATCATTAATAACAACTTTAACAAATTTAATCCTATCAAAAGTTGAAACGAATATATTATAACCACCATCTGGAAGATTAATTTTCTTTATTATCTTTCCAGTAACTCCAACAGAATAAATATCTTTACTATAATCAATAATTAATTTCTGTTGAGCGTTATTATTGTTTTTTTCTAAAAATTTATCATTTAAAACAAACAAAGCAATGATTCCATTGCCTTTCATAGCGTAATCGATTGCTTTCATATCAGAATCAGAGATTATAACAATCGGAATAAACATCCCGGGGAAAACTGGATGAGAAGGAACCGCTATTAAAGGTACTCTTGCGGGTTTATTAGAATGAGGCAAAATCCCAGCTACGGTTTTTTCTTTCTTTTTATCTCCTAACCTAGCTTTTTTAAATTCATCCATAAAATTTGAAATCTCCTAAGCTAATTATAACAAAACAAATATTTTATGGAAATTCATTTAATAATATTTTTTTTTATTATAGAATAATAAAATGAGAATTTGCACAGTTAAAATTATGATCATGAATTTGGATTATGGCAAAAATTACAATCCACCAAAGCTATACCATTCAATAATAAACACAATGAATGCTAATTAAAATTAATTAATCTATGGTGAAATTAATAAAGAAGAATCCTTAAAAATCGATTAAAAATAAATTTTAGAGAAGTAAATGAAAATTTGGAAACAAAAAGAAACTAATATACAACCCAAAGAATTATCTCGCATTGCTAAGCAATATAATATCAATCTTTTTGAAGCAACTTTGCTTACAAAGCGAGAAATAAAAGAAGAAGATTTCCTGTTTTTCCTTGAAGGCAGCGTAAATTTACTGCACAATCCATTTTTATTAAAAAATATAGATAAATTCATAAACAGAATTAATAAAGCAATTAAAGAAAATGAAAACATATTAATCTTTGGAGATAAAGATGCTGATGGAATCACGGCAACAATAATAATGTACGAAACTCTTAAAGATTTTGGACTTAACGTTAGTTATAAAATACCTTCAAATGGGGAATTTTATGGACTTTCAAACGAATTAATCAACATGGCTTTAGAAAAACAAATCTCTTTAATAATAACTGTTGATAACGGTATCTCTAGTATTGAAGAAATAAACTATGCAAATTCAAAAGGAATAGAAATAATAATCACAGACCACCATCTTCCAAGCGAAGATTTTCAAACTGAAAGCATAGTTATAAATCCTCATCTAAAAGATGATAAATATCCATTCAAAGAAATAGCGGGTTGTTGCGTAAGTTTTAAAACTTGTCTTGCTCTTAGTATGTCCTTTACAGATCTTTATTCTAAAAACCTTGTATTTTTATTTTTAGAAAAAACAAACAGCGAAATTATTCTTCATGCAATAGAAATAAACAACTATATTTTAAAACAATATCTAAGATTAAATAACAAGAATGACCCTTTAATTAACTTAAACAAACTAGAAAAATTTGTACAAAACAGATATATAGTAATCTTTAACAAAGAAGATCAAGGTCAATTATTAAACAAACACTTCAAAAGAAGCATAAATATGAGCACAATTGATATTAGTGAAAATTTTATAAAAAAATACCCAAATTTTAGAAAAAAAACATTACAAGACTTAATCCAAGCAACTAAGTATTTTAAATATAAAGAAGTTGAGATTAAAGACAAGCTTTACTACGTATTTTACAACATAATTTTTGAAACTAACAAAAATTTGCTCCAAAAATGTCTAAAAAGACTCAGCTTTGTTGCAATAGGAACAATAGCAGACAATATGCCTATTATTAATGAAAACAGAATAATCCTAAAAGCAGGACTTAAAGAAATTGCACTAAGAGAAAGGATGTCTATCAATTATCTATTAAAAGATGCAAACATATTAACAAAGCCCAATATAACCGCAACAGATATCGCATATAAAATTGCACCAATACTAAACTCAGCAGGAAGGCTCGAAAAAGCAGATATTGCAATAAATTTTTTACTAACTAGCGACATTAATCAAATAGAAAATAAATTTAAAGAAATAAAAGAAATCAACGAGCTGAGAAAATATGAAGAAGAAAAAGCTTGGAATTCACATAATAAAAATACTATTTTAAAAAACGATAAATTCATAGTCTGCTATGATAAAAATACACCAAAAGGAATAAGTTCTAGAATTGCAACTAGACTTTCTGCTTACTACCAAAAAGTTGCTATTTTTCTAACAAAGCAAGATAATATTATCAAAGGATCAATTAGGTCAAACAATAAAATTAATTCAAAAACACTAATATCAATAGTGCCTTCTCATTTAATAATAAATTCGGGAGGACATAAAGCTGCTGCTGGATTTACATTGCATGAGAATTTGCTTGAAGACTTTATTAAAGAATTAGAATATGCAACTACAAAAATTGACTATGAAACTACTAATGAAAACGAATCAATATCAATAGATGCTATTTTCCCAAAAGATTTAACAAAAGATTCTCTTTTTAAAACAATAGAAATATTTGAACCTTATGGATATGAATTTAGAGAGCCAATATTAATGATGGAAAATGTTTACCTTCAAGAACTCAAAATAATTGACAAAAATCACAGCTCAAAACATATAAATATGCGCATTAAATCACAAAACGATTACTATAAAGCTATTTTTTTTAACGGAACAAAAAAAATAGAAGAATTGAATATAAAAGAAGATCAATATTTAGACATCATTTTTACAGTTAATGAAGATTTTTACTGCCCTAGAGAAAAAATTTTGAAAATCATAGACATAAAAAAGAGTGCTCAAACCAATGTATAGAATACAAAAAACCTTACTTATATTTTGTATTCTAGGAATAGAGAATATAAATTCAGAAATAACAAATACTATTCCTAAAGTTCAATATAAAAAAGAAGCATTTCAAGGAGATTACATATACTTTGCAAGCAATGAAAACTTTAAAAAGTTATCACTTTTAAGCACAAATAAAAATCCAATCATAAGCTCTTCTCCATTCAAATTTACAGTAGGAAGTAAAATTTACTACATAGCATTTATGGGAATTACGCCAATGATAAAAGAAGGCAAAAGAAAAATTCAAATAGAATTCAAAAATAAAAGCTATATCAAAGAAATAGAAATAAAAAAATTTAACTTCAAAAAAACAAAAATTAGTTTTAATAAAGAAAAAGCCAAGCTTATTACGCAAAAAAAATCAACAAAACAAAAAGAACAAGCTTTGACTTTATGGAACATTATTGGCAATATTGGGGATACAACAATATACCACTACGATGCTTTAGTCAAACCAATAAAAGATCAATACGTTATAACAAGCCACTACGGAGATTTAAGGCTTTACATGCATGGTAGCAAAAAAATTTCAAATTATACAATGCACAATGGAATTGATTATGCACCATTTAAAAGAGAAAATACTCCAATTTTTGCTGCTGGCAAAGGAAAAGTTGTATTTGCACAAAATAGAGAACTAACGGGTAATACCCTTATAATACAGCATTTACCGGGCGTCTTTACAATTTACCTTCACCTCTCAAAATTGGGAATAAGTGAAAATAAAATAGTTAGTGCTGGCGAATATATAGGACATACTGGAAATACAGGCCTCTCAACAGGCCCTCATTTACACTTCGAAGTAAGAATTAATGGTATAGCAATAAACCCAGATTTCCTTTTAAATGGCATGCTTATTGACAAAAATAAAATAATAAATAATATTAAAAGAATAGAGTAAAAGGAGGTGATTTTTTGGTAACAGTCACTGTGGACAAAAATGAAAATCTTGAAAAAGCATTGAAACGTTTTAAAAGAATGATTGAAAAAGAAGCAATTATTCGCGAATGGAAAAGAAGAGAATACTATGAAAAACCATCCACAATCCGTGTTAAAAAGGAAAAAGCTTTTAAAAGAAAACAAGCAAAAAAAGTAAGAAAATTAAAACAAAAAACTAATAGGTAGAGATAACAAGAGATGTTCAAATGGATATCTCTTTATTTTAAATTAATACCTCTCTTGGTTTTGATCCATTAACAGGTCCTACATACCCCATATCTTCCATAATTTCAATAATTCGAGCTGCTCTATTGTAACCTATTTTCAACCTTCTTTGTAGATAAGATGCTGATGCTTTTCTTGTGGCTTTAACAATCTCAAGAGCTTCATCAAACATTGGCTCATCAGAAGGCCCAAGAGCAACTAAATCTGGCTCTTTTACACTATCAATAAATATCTCATCATCAATATAATTTGGAGAACCAAATTTTTTAACCTCTTCAACAAGTCTGTAAACTTCTCTTTCCTTTAAAAATCCACCTTGAATTCTTTGAGGAAAAGGATTTAAAGAACTAATATAAAGCATGTCCCCCTTTCCTAAAAGCTTTTCAGCACCAGAAGATCCAAGAATTATTCTAGAATCCATAGAGCTAGCTACCATAAAAGAAATCCTTGAAGGAAAATTAGCTTTTATTACCCCTGTAATAACGTCAACTGAGGGTCTTTGAGTCGCAAGAACCAAATGAATCCCCACAGCTCTAGCCATTGCAGCAAGTCTAGAAATTAAATTTTCCAAATCTTTCCTTGCAGAAAGAATAAGATCTGCAAATTCATCAATAATTATTACAAGATATGGTAAAACCATTAAATTCAAATTCTCATCTTTTACTTTTTTATTATAAGAAGAAATATCTCTTACCAATAAATTATCAAGAAGCACATACCTTCGCTCCATTTCATCAAGACACCATCTAAGAGCTTCTAAAGCTCTCTTTACATCTGTAATAACTGGAGTTAATAAATGAGGAATGTCATTGAAAAGTTTAAGCTCAACTATTTTGGGATCTATCATAATTAATTTCACTTCGTCTGGAGATTTTGAAAAAATAATTGAGGCAATTAAAGAGTTAACACAAACCGATTTACCTGCCCCAGTTGCACCAGCTATTAATAGATGTGGAGAATTAACAAGATCAAAAACAATATTTTCTCCACTAATTTCTTTTCCAAGAGCAAAAGGAATTCTAAAATCACCCCTGAATTCCTTGCTGTCTATTATCTCTGAAATTAAAATAAACTCACGTCTTTTATTAGGAATTTCAATTCCTACAGCTTCTCTGCCAGGAATCGGAGCAATAATTCTAACCCTAATAGCTGCAAGTCTTAAGGCAATATTATCAGAAATAGAAGTAATCTTAGAAAGCTTAATTCCCTTATCCGGACGAACAGCATACATTGTCACAACAGGCCCTTTAATAATATCTATTAATTTAGCATTAATATTAAACTCTTTTAATGTCTCCTGGAGAATCACTGATTGCTTTTGAATTTCTTTTTCATATTCAATATCCTCTACATCATTTTTAACCTCTTTCTGGTCAAAAACTGAAATATCAATAACGTAAGAATCATTTTTTTTATTCAAAACTACATTTTCATTATGAACATGTGGAATAGTAACTTGGCTAATTATGCCTTTAGTCCTTATTTCGCCAGCCTTAACCTTTCCGCTAATAATTAACTTATTATCTTCAAGATTGTCCAAATATTTATACTCACAAGACTCATCAATTTCATCTGTATTTAAAGCATTATCATTTGAAGTCTCCTTATCCGAAGAGCTTGCTTCTACGGAATCTGAGCCTTCAAAAACAGTTTTGGCTAAATTAACATTAGAAGGTTTTTTATTGTTTCTTAAAAAAGCACTAAATGACCATAAAGCTTGATATTCCTCATCATTAATAATATTATTTTTCTCATCAAAAACTTGAGAATCTTTTAGATCTTCTTCAAAATCTCCATAAACTTTTATATCTTTTTTTACATCCAATGAATTTGAAAAGGGGAAATAACTTAATATATTTTCAAACAAAATTTTGATCTTAAACTCTAAAAATTTAAAAGCATCTAAAATAAAATTAACATCCTTGAAAAGGACATAATTCAAGTAAATCCAAACAACAAATTCTAAAATCAAAAGAATAAAAATAAAAAGATTTCCCAATATTATGCCGAAATTAATAAGAAATATCTTAATAAGATAAGATTTTTCAACATTAGAATTAATTTTTATTAAAAAAATCAAAGTAAAAAACAATATTACCGTATAATTCCAATTAAATATAAATCGTTTAGTAAAAATATGTTTTTTGTAAGCGTACCAATTAACAAGTGGATAAATTATTAAATAAAATGACAAGAATGAAAAAACATTAAGCAGTATTTGTCCTATTAGATTGAAAACAAAAAATATAAACATATTGCTCAAAGGAGTCAATGCTACAAAAAGAGAAAAAGAAATAACCGAAAGCATAAAAAAAAACAAAAATTGAAAATACTGATAAAAATCTTTCATATTCTAAAAAAATAACAAACTGTAATTGAAAGTGCAAATAAATATATTGAGAAATAATATAGTTTTTTGCTATTAAGCATTTTAAAAAAGAAATTTATTGAAAAAATACCAACAACAAAAGCAACCAATGCTCCTAAGTTTATTTCAAAAAAATTCAAAACCATAAAAATATCATAAAATTCTTTATGCTTTAATAAAATTGCTCCAAAAACTATTGGGATTAAAGACAAAAATGAAATTTCAAATGCACTTTTTCTATTAAATCCAAGAGCCGTCGCAGAAAAAATTGTAATACCTGAACGAGAGATTCCTGGAAGCGCACCTAAGCCTTGCATCAGCCCCATAAAAATTCCTACTAACAAAATATTACCTTTAAAATTAATTTTAAAAAAATTAAATTCTAGCATCAAGATTAAAATCCCTGTTATAACAAAATTAATTAAAACAAAAGGCAATGTAAACATTCTCTCGTATTTTGAAATAAAAATTCCAACAACTCCGGTAACAATAGTTATTATTAATAATAGCAACATTAATTTCAAATTTGTTAAATCAGATTTATTAGTTTTTCTTAAAGAAAATCTAATAAAAGCTAAAATAAGCTCTAAAATCCTTTGGCGATAGTAAATAATAATCACTAAAACTGTTGCAAGGTGTAAATAAATATCAAATATTATTGGAAGCTTTAAATGCATAAAATGACTAAAAAGCAACAAATGTCCCGAACTAGATATTGGTAAAAACTCTGTAATACCTTGAACAATACCCAAAATAATTGCACTTAAAATATTTGTCATTAAATGCTCCAATATTAATTTTTGGGAAATTCGCCCATAATTTTAACTATTACCGAATCTATTCCCTTCTTTTCATACAAAGCGTCATAAAATACCGAATAAACTAATATTTTTTTAATATAATTTCTAGTCTGACTAAAAGGAATTGCCTCAATAAAAAGCTCTTTCGATAAATGTCCATAACTTTTTTCCCATTTTCTAACATTACCAATACCCCCATTGTAAGATGCAAGAGCCTTATAAAGACTACCGGTTGTTGATATTCTTTTTTTTAAATAATATGTCCCAATTATTATATTATCTTTTGGAGTCTTTAAATCATAATCAAAATATTTAAGTTCTTTAGAAATATCATTCGCTGTTGCCGGCATAATCTGCATAAGGCCAACAGCGCCAGGCTTTGAGACAGCATTTTTTTCAAAGCTGCTTTCCGCTTTTATTAAAGAAAATACAATACTGGTTTCAAGCCCACGCCTTTTAGCCCAATATTCTACTAAAGATCCATACAAATAAGGATAAAGCCTTTTATAGTCATTTTCCATTAAAGCAGATTCATCTTGATTTACAAGATAATTAATCACAAGAGTTGCATCGTAATAATTTTCACTCTTTAAAAGTTCATCGTATACTCTTCGATAAAAATCGAGTGAAAATTTATATCCATTCCTAAAATCCTCAGAAATAAACCCTCTAACATAATGACAAAGATTAAATTTTAAAAAACCCTCCAAAAAAATCTCATAATCAGATTGCTCATATTTAACATCAAGCCCATTTGTAAAAAATTCATCAATATTTTGATCTAATAAGTATCTGCTCATAAATGAAGAATATGACCATTTATCATAATTAACCGCAGAATGCAAAAGACTCTTATATTCTCCGCTTACACTAGGTTTAATTAATTTATGATAAATAAGTCTTGCATTAATAAAGGCAAGCTTAGACAAAATAGAATCAGAAATGACTTTTTGAGCATTAGAATAAAGTTTATAAAGATTGTCATAATCTTCAAGCTGAATTGATTCCAAAATATAATCTTCTAAGATCTTAATAAAAGTAGAATTTTTTTTATCGCTCTCAGTATAAAATTTGGCTATGCTTTCGGCAAAATAATCTCTTGCACTTTTAGTAAAAATTAAATTACTAAAAGCCGTATTAAGTAAAGTAAGCCTATTAATCTCATTATTAAGATTTACACCTTCAAGATACTCTTTTAAAATAAGAAGGCCTAAATTATTTTTTCTCCTAAGATTTAAAATACCCAAATAATAATTCTTATATTTGCTTTTTATTTTACTAAAAAATGTTAACGCATTTGAAATTTTGCCAGAACTAATAAAAGCCTTATAAACATCACTTAACACAATGTTATTGTCATAATAACCATTTAAACCATTTTTATTCAATATATTTATTGCACTATTAAAATTACCATTCGCCACTTCATACTTAAATCTAACAAGATTTAGAAAATTTGTGCCAAAGTACTTAGACTTATTTTCAATAATAAAGTAATCATAAGCTCTTACATGTAAATAATTTGCAGGTAAACTCTCAAAAAGTTTATTAAAATAAATTTTTGACTCACTTACATTAGAAAGATTAAGATAAAGAGCTGCTTTTAATAAAATATTTTCATTTTCCTGATAATCAGAAAATTTCATCTTATCAAGCCTATTTAAAAGACTAAGTGCTTTATCGTTTTTCTTTTGCCAATAAAGACTTTTGAAGTACCCTAGTATAATAAATTTATTATTTTCGTATTTTTTATAAAGCCTTTCCCCAATCAATTCAGAAGCAAAATAATCTTTTATTGAGTTAAAATATTCAATAAGTTTAATTCCAGCAAACTGAGATGAAATATTGTCCCCTTGAGCTATAGCCTTTTTCATATACTCTACAAATTTTTCTTCAAATCCTATTTTTTTAAACAAATAAGCAACATATATATAAGAACTTGGATCTATATTAAAATATTCATCAAATTTTTTTTTTGAATAATCAAAATTCCATAACCAATTTAAATTATTTAAATCAAACTCTTTTGAATGCGACTTAATAAAATCATTGCCTGAAATTTCTTTTTTAACAAAACAAGAAAATAAAGTCAAAAATAAAAAAAGAAAAAGAAAATTGTGCAATACATAAGAACTTTTGTTAAACATATTGATCTTTTCCATATCTCTCAATTTTCTTTTTATTACATTCAAAGCAATATGAGACAAAATCTCTAGGCTTTAAAATTTTTGAAAAAACTAAAAACAAAGAAAAAAATATCAAAAGAAAAAGAGAAATAAGGCTTAAATACAGCATAGGAGAATGAACTACTCCTTCACTTGAATTTAATTTAAAATTATTTTTAGCAACATCACTATCAAAATCTTCTCTAAGATCTAGTTCAACATCTTCATCTGAAGTATCTATTAAATCTTTGTCAATGTCTGCAATAATGTCTTCAACGCTTAAATCATGCAAATTTTCTTCTTCCTCTGAAGAGAGTTCTTCTAATTTTTGAAACTCAAAATTATTAAAATTCAAAGGATCCTCATTAATATACTCAGCTTTTTTATTTTCTAAATTAAACTCTTTAGAATCAACATAACTATCATCATTATCATTATCATCGTCATTATCATCAAAATCTTCAAAATCTGAATCATTTGACTCGATTTTTTGATCTTCTTCGGTTTTTAGATCTAAAGAATTAATAGTAGGCATACTTAAATCAGAAACATCTTTTTTAACAAAATCATCTTTCTCTTCAAAATTTAAATCAAATTCAGAACCCAAATTTTCAACAGACAAATCATTACCAATACCACTTTTAAAATCATCTAAAAGACTATTATCATTAGATCCTTTAACGGTTTGATTAAAATCTACAAGACTTAAATCAAATTTCGATTTATCTTGAATTCCATCAGATTCACTATAAACATAAAGTATTTCATCCATAACTTTAAAATAAACATTGACACTCAAGCTTTCCTGTTTTAAATTATCCAAGAAAAAAGAACCAACTAAAAAAGGATCCGAAAAATCTTCATATTCACTGACATAAAAATTCAACTTAATACTAGTATCACCTGCAATCTTGCCCAATACTACTCTCTTAACAGAACTATCATCTAAATTCAAAACCGAATAATATTCATTATTAGATAATTTTATCGCTAAAAACCCTTTCAAAAATTACAACCTCTTTGCTTTATTTTATTGAAACCAAACTTATATAATAATTATAGTTATCATTATTATTATAACTATAATATAATATAAATAATGTGATGTTCAACTTACAAATTACTTTTATTTTAAGTAAATAACTTTTATTAAAGGTAGCTATGATTATGCAAATTAATGAGATATTTTGAATTTAGGAGCAATACGAGTGTTATCGCTATTTATAGTAATCTCTTCATTGATAGTATTTATTTTAGTATTTTTATTTTTTAAAATAGCATTAAAACTTACAATAGGAAAAACTAGAGGAAAAATAAAAAAAGATGATGAGAGAACGCGAAAATTAATCGAAAGAGCAATTTCTCTATTAAAAACAAATCCAAATGAAATAGGTGCTCTTGAAATTTTAAATAATTATTACTACAAAAATAAAGACTACGAAAATGGTATAAAATATGCAAAAAAATTATGCCAATTAATAGAAGACAACCCAATAAGCCAAGAAATAAACACATTTAAAGCCTTTTTAAGCTATGGATTTTATAACCTTAAAAGAAATTTTAACAGGGAAGCCTTAGAATTTTTAAAAAAAGCTTATTTGATAAAAAAATCAGATGAAGATGCAAATTATTATCTTGGTATAGCATTCTTAAAAAACGAAATGTATAAAGAAGCTCTATACTATCTTACAAAAGTCTACAAGTTTAATAAAAATAATCAAGACATCCTAAAACACATAGGAATAGCTTTATTTAATCTGGAAAGCTATAGAAAAGCTGCTGGAATATTTAATAATATAAAAAAACACATACAAGGCGACATTGACGCTCTTTTGGCGTATGCTAAGTCTTTGTCAAAAATGAATCAAGATTATCTGGCACTAGAGATTGCTAACAAAATAAAACAAAAAGATGGAATGATTTATGAGGCTTTATTAATTACATCTGAAATTCATTCAAAAAATAAAGAATTAGAAAAATTAGAACAAAATATTAAAGAAATAATAAAAGTAAAACCTGACTTGCCTAAAAAAGTTTTCCTTGAATTATTTTATAATCTTGGAGAACTCCAAATCTCTGTTGAAAATTACCAAAAAGCTACAGAAGCTTTTAGCAAAGTTGAAGATATTGATCCAAATTACAAAAAAATTAAAGAAAAATTAGAATTTAGCAAAAGATTAAACGAAAACATAGCACTAAGAATATATTTGCGCAGCTCAAAAGAAAATTTTGGGAAAATAGCAAATGAAATTATTTTAAAACTATATTTAAATAAATTCCAAGTAAGAGATTCTAAAATAAACGAAATAACATCACAATTTATTGACATGAACTTTCACTTAGCTAACAATCAGTGGGAAGAAAATTTAATAGTACGCTTTGTAAGAACTGAACAAGATACTTTTGGTGAATTATTTTTAAAAGATTTCATTTCAAAAATAAAAGAAAATAAAATAAAGGGGCTCTGTATTGCTCCATCAAAATTTTCTTTAAAAGCTAAACAAATGATTGAAGGAAGGCTTATTGATTTAGTAGAAGGCAAAAAACTAACTCAAATACTTAAAAAAATCAACATATCCAAATACACATGAAAAATACTACCTTAAATATTTCATAGGATTTTCAGTTTTACCATTTTTGAAAATGGTAAAATGTAAGTGGTTGCCTGTGCTATAACCAGTACTTCCCATATAGCCTATTACTGTTCCCCTTGAAACTTTTTTCCCAACTTTAACAGCAAAAGAATTTAAATGCGCATATAAAGTTTGAAATCCGCTACTATGAGAAATAACAATATATTTACCATATCCTCCCGCATTAAATCCCACAGTTACAACAATACCCTCTCTTGAGGCTTTAATGGGAGTATTAGCTAAATTTGCAATATCTATCCCATTGTGGAAGCTAATAACCCCTGTAAACGGATCTGGTCGATAACCATATCCCGAAGTAATAACGCCTTGTACAGGATAAATAAAAGTCTCTCCTAATACCTCTTTTAAAAAATCTTTAGGTAATCTTCCTCCCGGAATAAACAATTTTTGCCCTAAAAATAAAACTTCATTATCAAGATTATTAGAATCTAAAATATCCACCTTGGGAACATTGTAAGCACTAGCTATAGATGAAATAGAATCATTTTTTTTAACAACATAAACAATTCCTTTCATATTGGGAACTTTAATAACTGAATTTGGCTTAATATTTCTCACATCTTTAATTTCATTAAAAGAAATCAAAGTTTCACTAGTTATCTGATATCTAGCTGCAACATGAGAAAGCGTCTCTCCAGGCTTAATTTTATGATCAAACACCTTTAATACAAAATTTTTTTTAAATCCAGGAGCATTTGAAGAAACATTAGATTCAAGCAAATAACTACTAATTTGCGCTATATCTTGATCACTATAATATAAAAATGTATCAATAAAATAATCTTTGGGAAAAGTAAGTCTATTTAAAAAAATATACGAACCGTAGTAAGAAAAAATATTAATATAAAATATTAATATAAAAATAAAGATTATTGAATTAAGCTTAAAAACAAGCTTATAATCAAATTTTAAGCTAAGCATGTCAAAAAATTTCTCTTTAAAGTTCTTATAATGATATTTATATTCATAATGATTAATATTTTGTATTTTAAAATTATAGAAAAATAAAGAAACTTTTTTAAGAAAATTTATTTTTTTTTTAAAAAAGTTTCTAAATTTAAAAACTTTTTTTCTTCTTTTGCCAATATTCCTAATATTGGCAAAATCTTTTAATTCAAAATTAATATTCTTTTTATTATTGAATAAAAATTTTTTTTTACGTTTTTCTACCCTTTGCTTCTTTTTTGGTATAATCATAACATGCTATTCCATTATACAATGGAAAATTGCATTTTAATGAAAGCATTGTTTAAAAGTTATGAGAATATTTAAAGCTCACAAATATGAACTAGCATCAATTTTAGCTGCTTCCTTATTTTTAATAACCTTAATAAAGTTGTTTTTATCATTTTACATAGTAAAAGGCGAATCAATGACCCCAACAATATTTGAAAAAAATTGGATTGTAAATCACAAATTTGCATATGGACTTAGACTTAAAAATCATCAAAAATACCTTTTATTATGGAAAAACCCACAAAAAAATGAAATGGTACTTATTAAAGATCCTATAACAAACAAAATTGCCATAAAAAAAATCTTTGCAATTCCAGGAGAAAAATTTAAACAAATAGAAAAAAATAAAATATGCATACATGAATTAAATTTTAAAATAGATGAAAATATTTTAAAAAAAAATACTAAAAAAATTCCTGATAATCACTATTTAGTCATAGGAGAAAATAAACAGACTTCATTAGACTCAAGAGATTACGGATTTGTAAAAATTGATAACATATTGGGAAAAATAATTTATTACTTTTAAAAAATCTTATCCCTTTTAAGTCTTTAATCAATAATACATGTAAAAGTATTTGAAAGACTTTCTTTTGCTACATTGTCAGATGAACTTGTAATTTTTATTTCAATAAAATTAGAAGAATTTGTCGCCAAGTCTTTAGCATTAACACTCAAAATACCACTTTCATTTAAAGTAAAAAGTACCTCTATTTTAGGAATTCCTTTTAAAGCTTTTTGAATGTTGCCAAAAGAAAACCTACCTATAGAATAATTCAAAGAAGCTTTTTTATATTCACCTTGAAGTATATGAATCTCAATTTCATCTTGATAATCATTGGTGGTCGTAAATAGCTTACTCCTAGAAATTGGTAAAGCAGTATTTCTCTCTATTAAAGTAAAAAATTCATTACCCCTTATCTCAAGCCCAAGAGAATAAGGAGTCACATCTTTAAACTTAATAACAGAGTCATTTCTAGAAAGGCTAAAGGCATGAATACCTGCACCAATAGCTACAACTTCATCTTGATTTAAAGCGTCTAAAATCGAAACAGAAGGAAAAGATTCTTTTAAAACTTTTTCAATCAAGGGGATCCTTGTTGAACCACCAGAAAGTATGATTTTCGAAACACTACTAATATCAACCCCAGAATCAGTAATACATTCCATAGATAATTGAATAGTTTTGTCAATATATTCACTTATCATTGAATTAAATTCATTCCTTTTAAGCTTATAATTTAAATGCTTGCCATCAAGGAAAAGTAAAGTGATATCAACTTCTTCCATAACAGATAAATTTTTTTTACCCTCTTCAATTCGTTCTCTCAGCTGTTCAAGAAGCACAACATCTTCTAAATTAAAATCAGGGTATTCATTTTTAAAACTATCTAAAACATGCTTTTCGATGATTTTATTAAAATCATTACCTCCAAGTCGGCTTTGTCCTTTAACCGAAAGAACAGTATAAGTATCACCTTGTTTTTCCATAAGAGTTACATCAAAAGTTCCACCCCCAAGATCGTAAATAAGAAAAATTCCATCAATCTGTCTTTCAAAAGCATAAGCAATAGCAGCCGCAGTTGGTTCATTAAGTATGGCCTTACAATTCAAACCAGCAAAATTTGCAGCCTCAACAACACCTCTCCTTTGAATCTCTGAAAAATATGCAGGAACTGTTATTACAGCATTTTCAATCTCTTCCTCTAAAAATTTTTCAGCATTCTTTTTGACACTAGAAAGCAAATGTGCTGAAAGATATTCTGCTCTATAAAATTCGCCATCTACTTTATAAAAAGTATTAGAACCCATATTGGTCTTAAAATCATAGAATGTTTTTTGAGGATTAACTAATATTTGATTTTTAGCAGAACTTCCAACAAGAACATCCTTATCTGAGAAAGAAACAATAGAAGGAGTCATTCGCTCACCCCTTTCATTTAATATTATCTTGGAACTAACATCAAAATACGATGCTACAGTATTTGTGGTTCCAAGATCAATACCTATCCATTTTTTCATGAATACCTCCCCTATGTATTGAAACAATTAGCTCAACCTCGCCTAGATCTAACTTGAACTTTTTAGCAATAGCTTCAAAAGACATGCCTTGTTCATGGAGTAAAATAATCTGATTGCGAACATTATAACTTTCTTTTATTATATTTTTTTCAATAGTAGGTATAGAATAATCCAAATTGCTTTTATAAATTCCATCGCTCTTAGATCCAAAACTAGAAGAACTATTCCCAGGAATAGAACTATTGTTAAAACCCAACAATCTTTGATCAAGAATTTCAATTCTCTCATCAACCTCTTTAATGATTCTATTTAAACTTTCAATTTTTATTTCAATAATATTTATATTTCTATCCGTAGCTTGATTGATTTCAATAATTGTTTTATCTACCTCGCTTTTGAACTTTTTAAGTATGCTATTAGATTTTATTTTCAAATTAACATACACATGAAAATATATAAAAATAAATATAATTAAAATAAAATAAAAAACAACAAACATATAAAAATCCTAAAACATTTTATCTCTTAATGTTAACATTTTTACCAATTTTAGGATCCTCAAATTTACCAGAATATAAACTAAGCATTGCCTTATCTTCATTCTTATTTTTTTTTACTGGAAATGAAAGCAAAAAATTATTCTCAACTTTACTAACTGCACATACATTACTAACCTCAGAATCAGTATGATAATTTCTTAAAAATCTAAACCTGGTATTTTGATTAATTTTTAATCTTTTACGCTTTTCATCTTCACTTAAAAATTGTCTAGCCTTAAAAGAACTAACAACAGATATTTTAAAAACTTCATATACATCCATATACAAATCCTTATATTAAAGATCTTCACCCAGACTTAAAAGGAATATAAGTCATAACTTTAATATAATTATCATCTTCTACAAAAGTAACGTTGCTGTAATCTTTTGAAAGCTCATAAAAAGCATTTTTAATATAAAGCTTAACGCCTGAGCAAGCTATATTTTCAACAGAAACCTTACCCTCTATCTTAGTATTTTCAAGCTCATTTTGTAAATCAATTCGCTTAGTCTCTATCATTTTTATTTCCATTCTAAGAATTTTACTCTCATTAACAAATTCATTGTAACTATCAATCTTTAAGGATTTTTCTGCCTTATCTGTAATGAGCACAATATTCTTTTTTAACGCAACAATATCTTTAGTTAAAACTTCTAGTCGCTTTTCAATCTTTTCAAGATGATTGTTAAACCTAGTTAGTAAATCTTTAATTTCAGGATCATAGCCAACATCAATACAAGTTTCGCAGCTTCTATCAGAACCTATAGAATACGCTCTAACCTCTTCTTTAGCATAAACATTAGAACCAACTATTTTTGATTTTTTACCTATGCAAAGAACTCTCTTTTTAGAAGAAACTGAAGAATTCACAATGCCCCTTAACACTTCAACTTCTCCACCACAATTTAAAGTAACATTTTCTAAAAACTTAGCCCTAATATTACCTCGTGCATAGATCTTAGAATCACCTTTACCATTCACACCACTATGGAAAATAATAGGCCCATCAGTTTTTAAATTGCATCGCCCCACCAATCCTTTCACTTCTATTCCGCTTTTAGCCATAATGTTGTATCCATCTAAAACATTACCTTGGACAAGAACCATTCCATTATTTACTATATCTCCAGTAGCAGGCCCAACATCACCCTTGACCAAATAAACATTATGGACAGATATTACACCATCTGAAACAGACATATACCCATTACATTTTGCACGAATTTTATAACCATCTTTAAAAGTATTTTCACCTAAAACAAAATTAATATCTTGTCCACTCTCTGATCTTAATACTTTGCCAAAAACGGTATAACCGTCTACACCTTTCTCAAAGGGAATAATTCTAGCCAATTCCTCGCCTTCAACAACATTCCTAAATCCTATACTTGAAACCTCATATTCACCAAGTCTATTATTTTCATCAACAATAAAATCAACATAAGAATCCCTGCCCTTTACTGGTTCTAACCCCCTTGCAAGCTCAATAGGCTCACCATAAACAGGGTAATCCACAAATTTTGATACTTTATCCTTAAGTATTGCAATATCTATTACTCCATATTTTCTCAGGATATTGAAAATATCTTGTGCAAAAATTTCAGCCCCATTAATTCCGGGCGTAGTAAATTCAATAGTAACTGACATTGAATTTTCTGATATTTGAACCATCATTGTAACATTTTCAGAAGGATCAGATTCAAAATCAGCAATTTTTTCATAGTATCCACTAGCATTTTCAACTATACCTTTCACAATGTCTTTATCAAACTTTTCAATATTGCCATGTAATTCTAATTTAGAAAAAACATCTTGATACTTAATAGGAATTCCTTGCCCCTTAGATGAGGTAACCTTTAGAAATACACCCTTAGAAGATTTCCTAATAAAAAATTCACCATCCGATGAAATTGTTTTTTCTTCTCCTGAATCATCTTTTGAATCAAGAGACACTTTAGGCTTGCTAGAAGAATGTCTATAGGCAACTATTCTCCATTTTTTCTTCCCGTACCCTAATATGCCATTACTACCTTTTAACAAAATCTCATAATCTAATTCTTTATAAGGCACTGAAAGCTCTAAAGAAGCATCGTTTAAGGCTTCTTCAAGAGTATCTGCTTCTATTTCTATCAAATCAACATGATTTTCTCTTTCCAAATAAGATCGCATTTTATCACAAAGTTCAGAAAAATTTATAACTCTGCCGTCCATATTTATTCCTTCTTGCTCATTAAAGTTTTAATAGCATCTGCAACAACTTTTGGATCATTATCTTCAATAAATGACATTTTTTTAATCTTGTCACTCCCCTTACTCATGTCTTCAGTCTCAAATTTATACTTTTTGACTTCTTTTATAAAATCAACATTACTACTGTTATTTTGATAATTCTCATGAAGAGGATTTTTATTTCGAAAATCTTGATTTTCGTTCAAGTCCTTATAAACCTTCTTATCATCTTGAAGCTTATTTTCCGTATCACCAGACAATTCTGTTGAAAAAAGATTCGATAAATATTTCTTATAAATAAACTCAATTAAAAGTCCAATAACAAAAAAAAATACAAACTGTAAAAAAGACCTTATTAAGATTGTAAAAAATGACAAACCACAAAACAAACCTAAAATTGCCGAAATAAACAATGCCGACATACTAGCTAATAAAATATACTTTAATTCCCTACTTACAAACATAATGCCCTATTCCACACCAAAAAATCTTAATATAAAGCCTATAACACCTCTTCTTTTTCTGCTGTCTAGAGAAACCTCCTCAAGAGTGGCAACAATAGAATCAAGACAATAACTAGCTTTGCTATTTGGATTTACCAAAACAAAAGGTTTTTGCTTAAAAACAGAACTCCTAACATTTTGATCCTCATAAATATATCCCAAATAATCAATATTTAAGTTTAAAAATTGCCCTGAAATATCTATAACCTTTTTGGCAACTCCCTTAGCTTCACTAACATTAGCTACTCTATTAACAATAAGTCTTAAATTTTTTAAATTCTCCATCTTGTAAGACAATACCTTTATTATTCCATAAGCATCCGTAATCGAAGTGGGCTCTGGAGTAGTAACAATAACAACATCGTCACTAGAAAGCAAAAACGAAATAACTTGCCTTGAAATCCCAGCACTAGTATCTATTACAACTATATCATATTCATATATTTTTAATAATTCTTTTATAAATTTATTAACATCAACATCAGAGAGATCTAAAAGCTCCATTGTACCAGAAGCACCGGCTAAAAGATCAATATTGTATTCTGTCTTTGTTATTACTTCTCTAATATCACGACTTTGAGCAATCATATGATATATACTGTACTTAGGAATAACTCCAAGCAAAATATTAACATTAGCCATTCCAATGTCAGCATCAAGTATTAACACCTTTTTGCCAAGCTCAGAATATTTAAGAGCAAGTCCAATTGCAATATTGCTTTTGCCAACACCGCCTTTACCACTACTAACAGCAATAAATCTTGTTTTACTGTTTTGAACTTTCTCATCAACTGAAAAATTAAATTTACCATTTAATTTCATCATATCTCTTAAACTTTGAGCTTGATCTTCCATTATAACTTTCCTTAATAATAAGATTTACTTTTTATTTTCTTAATAAACTCTGCATCATCGCTTATTCTGTAGCCATTTATTCTTCTAATAAAAGTAAGTGGTTCTGCAACACTGATATTATGAGGAACAATTTGCCCATCCGTAACATAAGAAACTACTTTCTTCATTTCATAAATCAAACTTATCAAATTTCCAACACAAGTGGTTTCATCCACTTTGGTAAAAATCACAGTTTTATAATTAAAAGGAGAGAATTGGTGAAATATTTCTTTAACATCTGATGTTTTTGTAGTAGAACTCACAGCCAAATGAAATTCAGCATCTCTTCCACAAGCATTAAGAAGCTCCTTCATCTCAGCAAGCTTCATAAAATCTTTAGGACTTTTGCCAATTGTATCAACAAGTATAAGATCGAAATCCTTTGAATCAGTAATTTCATCTTTTAAATCTTTAAAAGACTCAATTGCTCTAACCGGAATGCCCATAATATCACCATAAGTTTGAATTTGTTTTTTAGCCCCAATACGATAATTATCAATAGTAATAATCTTAATATTTAAACTCTTAGATTCTCCATTAATACCATAAATTGCTGCAAGTTTTGCAATTGTAGTGGTCTTTCCAACACCTGTTGGACCAACTAAAATAAAAACCCTTTTCTTAAGATCATCAATAATAGATCCTGAACATTTAATTGTCCTTGCAATATACAAAACAACATCCTCTCTAACTCTCTCATAATCATCAAGATCGGACAAACTGAATTCTCTCTTAATAAACTCATTAATGTCTTTAATATAATTTTCAGAAAAATCATTTTCTCTTAAAATATCTTCAATTTTTGTAATTGTCGGATGATTAATATTTTCTTTTTTGTGAGCAAGTTCTGTTTTAAGAGACTTAACTTCTTTAAGCACATCTTCAATTGAAGAATTTTCTTCTCTTTTAATGCTTTGAAGGATCTTTCGCTTTTCATCCTCAACATTAATCTGTTGATTACCAATGTCGTATCTAACATAACCTGAGACTTCAACCCAATCTTTGCTAAACAAACCCAAAATTCCTCCATGAGGAATGGTTTTATAGGTCATGACCCTAGCATTCTTGCCATATTTTTTCTTAATTATTTCTATAACTTCATTATAAGTTGGACCTTTTTCTGTAAAATACTGAACCATAATATTATTCTTCAACCTCTACTGTTTTAAGAACATTAACTTTAATATTTTGGGGAACCTCTAAAACAGACATAACAACAAGCTCTGGAATCTCTCTACTTGTTATCACTTTTATTATAGGTCTTGACGATTCGCTTGAGAGAACAACTGGATAAAAACCTTCTGCTTGAACCTCATTTACAATTTTGAAAAGTTCATAAATAAATTTAGTTTTCAAATTAGGATCAATTGAACTTATAAGATTGTTATTAGATTCTATACGAGAATCAATTATTATTTGCTCAAAACTGGGATTTAAAGTTATTACATTAAGCTCAGAATTTAAGTCTAAATATCCACTAGTTATTTGTCTTCCAATTGATTGTCTACATTTTTCAATCAAGAAAAATATATCCTTAGTAATACTTGTAAAATCTGCAATTGTTTCAAAAATTGTAACCAAATTGCGAATTGAAACCTGCTCTTTTAATAGGCCCTGTAAAACCCTTTGAATCTCTCCAACTGAAAAATTCTTAAGGACCTCTTCAACAATAGCTCCATAATCTTTCTTAAAAACATCAAGGGTATTTTGAACATCTTGACGAGTCAAAATTTCGTAAGAATGTCTTTTAATAAGCTCCGTCATATGAGTAGCAATAATAGAAGGAGGATCTACAACAGTATATCCCAATTTTTCAGCAGTTTCTCGCCCATCATCATTTACCCAAAGAGAAGGAAGTCCAAATGAAGGATCTCTAACAAGATCTCCATCTATTCCAGAATCAATTCCAATATTTATCACTAAAAATTTACCAAGCTTAATCTCACCTCGCCCAACTTCAACTCCTCTTAGTTTAAAAGAATAAGCATTGGGCTGAAGTCGCATATTGTCAACTATTCTAATCTTAGGCACAACTATTCCAAATTCAAATGCAATCTCACGCCTTATTTTAACAATACGATCAAGTAGTTCAGAAGTTTTTGTATCATCAACTATTGGGACAAGATTATATCCAATCTCAAGAGCTAACGGATCAAGAGGAACAACAGGCGCAACATCTTTATCTGAATAAATTGCCGCTTGCTCTTCTTCCAGTTTCATTTTTTCATCAATTTCTTCTCTACGTCTTACGCCTGAAAGAGAATAAGCTAAAAATGCAATTAACAAACTTAAAAAAATAAGAATTAAAGTTGGAAATCCAGGAAGAAAAGCTAAAAAAAACAAAAATCCAGAAACAATCCAATAAATTCCTAAATGATTTGTGAATTGCTCAAAAATCTCGCCACCAAAACTATTTTTTGAAATAGACCTAGTAACAATCAAACCCGTAGCCGTTGAAATTAAAAGAGCCGGTAATTGAGAAACAAGTCCATCACCAACCGTCAATGACACATAATTATTAAGAGCTTCGCTAAAGTTAAGACCTTGCAAAGTTATTCCTACCAACAAACCACCAAGAATATTTATAAGGGTTATCAAAAATCCAACCTTAACGTTTCCCGATACAAACTTAGAAGCTCCATCCATTGCGCCATAAAAATTGACTTCAGATTGCAAATCATTCTTTTGCCTTGTAGCCTCTTCTTCTGTCAAATTTCCAGAACTGTAAGCAGAGTCAATGGCCATTTGCTTGCCGGGAAGTGCATCAAGAGCAAATCGAGCTGCAACTTCAGCTACCCTTGTTGCTCCTTTGGTAATTACAATAAATTGAACAGCAATGATTATTATAAATATTACAAACCCAATAACAAGTCCTTGAATTCCAGAACTACCTACAACAAATGTGCCAAATGTTCTTATCATTTGCCCATCAAAATTTATACCTTTAGTTAAAATTAATCTGGTAGAAGAAATATTAAGAACAAGTCCAAAAATAGTCATCACAAGTAACAAAGTGGGAAAAACAGAAAAATCTAGAGATCTCTTAGAATAAAGAACAATTAAAATAATTAAAAGACTTATTACCAAATTAACCGTAATCAAAACATCCAAAATAACCGCAGGAAGGGGTAAAATAAACCCAGCAACAATAAATATTAAACCAACCGAAATTATTAAATCAGACTTATTATTAAGCCCCAAATATCCTAATATAGAATTTTTTCTAGCATCCAACAATAGAACCTCTAATTAAACTTTTTAGTAATAGAATATACTCTCACAAGAATTTTTGAAACAACCTCCCAATATTCTCTTGGAATCTCTTCGTTAACCTTAACATTAGCATAAAGCGCTCTTGCAAGCAGCTTATTTTCCATTAAAGGGATATTATTTTCTCTTGCAATTTTTTTAATTGTGAGGGCCATTTCATCCTGACCTTTTGCAAGCACCCTTGGAGCTAGCATTGTTTCGCTATCCCACTTAATAGCAACCGCAAAATGTTCTGGATTTGTAATTACTACATCTGCTTGAGGAACAGCTACTCTTAAATTAGCACTTAAAACGCTCCTCATTCTCTCTTTTATTCTAGATCGAAGTAAAGGATCACCCTCCATTTCCTTTCTCTCCTGCTTTACCTCTTCTTTTGTCATTTTCAAACTCTCAATATATTGAGATCTTTGAAACAAATAATCAAACACTCCGACAATTGCCAAAAATATTACTGAGAAAAAACATATCTTATAGGCAAGCACTAACACAATAGAAATCCCAGTCTGAAGCGTATACTCCGAAAGCTTAGAAATTTTGCCTATATTGTTTTCTATAATAAAATAGAATATCAAGCATATTATAACAACTTTTAACAAACTTTTAAATAAATTGAAAAAAGCCCCAGCTGAAAAAAAAGAATTTTTTGCCCACCTGGAAAAATTAAAACTAATTTTATCCCACCTTGGCTCCAAAGATTTAAAAGTAATAAAAAAGCCTACTTGAATAATATTAACAAAAAAATTAACAGCTAAGGATGCAAAAAAAAATAAAACAACATAGCCTATGATGGATCTAATGTATGCAAAACCCATAGCATAAACACTCATCCTCATAACTTCAGGAAGCTTGCTAGCCTGTTCTTTAAAAACAGCTATTAGATCCAAAGCAAAATAAGAAAGCATGACAAAAAACAATGCAAATAACAATAAAAGACTAACAGCGGTATTAATTTCAGCAGACTTTAATACCCGCCCTTCTTCTCTTGCTTTTTGCTTTTTCTGATCAGTGGGTAATTCAGTTCTTCCCTCATCATCTGCAGAAAAAAAATCAAGGGGAATATACCAACTTTTAATCAAAAGTTCATCTTTTATCATTATTTTAAAACTCTAGAAAACAATTTTAAAAAACTAGCAAGAGAATCTAAAGAAAGTTCAATTACTCTTTTTGAAGATATTGCTAAGCTTGGAAATCCAATATACAAAATTAACAGCCCCAAAAATAACGAAGTTGAAAAACTAATTATTAATAAATTAATCTGGGGTGATGCTTTTGAAAGTATTCCTAATACCAGATAAAAAAGTAAAAGCAAAGCCAATATTGGAAATGAAATTAATAAAGCTTTTTCAAAAAGAAATCCAAAAGACATAAGCAAAAGTTTGATAAATTCTGAATTTCTCATATTGACCAAATGTTCAACCCTAATGTTCAAAACAGAATCATGTATGCCAATCACAAAAAACCGAAGTAAAAAATCGCTTGATAAAAACAAAAGCAAAAATAAATAAGCAAAAATTTGCGAAATAATCATACTATCTTCTTCTGAAAAAACATCAAAAATATTTGCATAAGCAAGCCCAATTTGATTAGAAAAGAAGAATCCAACTAAATGGAAAACGCTGAAAATTATATTAACAAAAAATGCCTGAATAAGACCTAAAATAGCCTCCCCTAATAAAATTAACACAAAAGAAAACATATTGTCTAAAGGATAAGTAATTTTAATCTTCTCAACAACAATTACAGAGAGAATCAAAGAAAAGAAAAAATTGAAATATCCGATTTTTATTGTTGAAAAAAATGGAGAAAATTTTAAAAACATAAAAATTCTAACCAACACAGGTAAAATTGTAAAAGATTTTAAAACTAAAAAACTCAAATTCAAAATTTCATCCAAATAATATAATTTAAAGTCATAAATTAAACATTTTGCAATTGATTAAAAATCATATAGGTAAATTGCATAAGCTTATTTAAAATCCAAGGACCAAAAATCACAATAGTTAAAAGTATAACAATAATCTTTGGAATAAAACTTAAAGTTTGATCTTGAATTGAAGTAATAGCTTGAAAAATTGAAATCAAAAGGCCAACTATAAGAGCTATAATCAACATTGGAGCTGACAAAATAATAATGTTTTCAATAGAAATTCTAATTAAATAAAGAATGTGTCCTGCTGTCATATAACCCTACATAAAACTTTTAATAAGGCCATTAGTAATTAAAGTCCAGCCATCTACCATTACAAAAAGAATCAACTTAAAAGGCAAAGATATCATTACAGGGGGTAACATTATCATACCCATAGCCATTAAAACAGAAGCAACAATAATGTCTAAAACTATAAAAGGTAAAAATATTAAAATTCCCATCTTGAAGGCCACTTTAAGCTCATGCAAAATAAAAGCTGCAATTAAAACATGTGTTGGCACTTCGCTAAAATTTTTTGGTCGATCATAACTACTAATACTCATAAATAACCTAATTTCTTCGTGACGCCCATCAGACATCTGCTTATACATAAAAATTCTAAGAGGCGCAATTCCTTTGTTATAAAATTCATCAAAATTTATTTTTGACTCTTTAAGAGGCAAATAAGCTTGTTTATATATAACATTAAAGGTTGGCCACATAGTAAAAATAGTTAAAAATAAAGCCAATCCCATTACTATTTGAGTGGGAGGAGATTGTTGGAGAGATAAAGCACGTCTAATAAAATCCAAAACTATGGATATTCGCAAAAACGAAGTCATTAAAACTAAAAATGCCGGAGAAAGAGTAATAATGGTTAATAAAATCAAAAGCTGCAAAGAAAAAGCTATCTCTGAACCACTAATATTTTCAAAATTTAAAAATGGGAAATTAAGACCTTTGGTGGCCTGCAAAGATTTTGTTTGGGCAAAAGATAAACTTGTTACACTAAAAAATAAAAAAAAATTAAAACACTTTCTCAAAATAAACCCTCTAAAATTTTTTTAATCTATCTTGTTTATCCTTAAGCGAAGTCTCAATTTTCTTCTCAAGTTTAACATAATCATTACTGGAAAAAGGAACCTCTTCTTTTTTGAGCAACATTTTCTTAAAGATTGATTTAAAAGAATCTTTCTTAGAAAAATTATTAATCTTGCTAAGCTTAAGTTTTAAATCCTCTAACTCTTCTTCAGATTTAATCTCTTTGAGCAAAGTAGAAGAATTACTGGAAACTAAAAATATATAAACATTGTCTAATATGTTTATAATTCTTATTGAATTTTTAAAATCTATCTCGTAAAAAACAAGCTCCTTAATTAAATTAGAATTTTGTTCATATTTGCTTTTTTTTGAATGAAAAATCAATTTCTTAAATAAAAAAAAGATAAAAAAAGCAATAAGCAAAAATAAAACTATCTTAACCAAATCCGAAATATTAAAAAGAGAGATTGACTGGGCACTATCATTGCTAGTAAGATTTGCCTTATCCTCTTCAAAGATTGGCAAGCTAGATTCATTTTCTAAATCAGCAGATGAATTTACTTGCTCTTGTGAATTAGCATATGTAAAAAAATTAGAAAACGCTAAAAAAACTAAAAATAAAAACTTATTATTCATTTTTAGTTTTAATTATCTCAGTAATTCTAACTCCAAAATTTTCATCAATTACAACTACTTCTCCCCTGGCAACTATTTTACCGTTTACTAAAATATCTACAGGCTCACCGGCAAGTTTATCAAGAGTAATAATCGTGCCCTCAGACATGCCAAGTATATCCTTTATTTTGCGCTCTGTTCTTCCAAGTTCTACAGTAAGCTGCATAGAAACATCCATCAAAAGCCCAAAATTACTAGGATCAACTCCTTCTGGTAAAGTATCAATTAAATCAGGAAGCTTAACCCCTTTTATTTCTGGCTTTTCTACATTATCACTTTTTTCATCTACACTCATAATTTAACCTCTTAATAATTTAAGTTATAATAAATAAAATAACTATCACTCAACCTCTTCTGTAAGTTCTTTTAATAAATCAAAACCTTTTATATCTCCAATCTTTTCTGTAATTTGTACTGCAATTTTATTGCCCATTAAACCCATTCGACATTTAAACTTTTCTTTAGTACCAACTTTTAAAGTTAAATCTTTATTTATTAGAGAAGATTCAAGATTTAAAACATCGCCTTTGTCAAGCGATAAAATTTCTCTTACTTTCAGTTTAACTTCCCCTATTTCTGCTACCAAAGGCATCGCTGTATTTTCCAACTTTTCACGCAAAGCATCAAGATTTTCACTAGTGGTTCCAACCCCAATCAAAGAATGCCAATATCTTGTTGATAATTTTGAAACAATAGGTTCTATCGTAATATAGGGCAAACAAAAATTCATAAGTCCTTCCACTTTTCCTATTTTAACCTCAAGAGTTACTAAAATAATCATTTCTGTAGGGGGAACTATTTGAGCAAACTGTGGATTAACCTCAATATGTCCAAATCTTGGTCTTAGATCAACTACTTGAGACCAAGCCTCTCTCATATTAGCAAGTATACGAATAATAACACTTTCCATGACAGACTGCTCAATTTCTGTTAAATCTCTACTTTTATCTTTAATCGTATCTCCATCTCCTCCAAAAAGCCTATCTACTATAGCAAATGCTATGGTTGGATCAACTTCAAAAATAGCAGATCCTTTAAGCGGATCCATATTTATTATTGCTAAAGTTGTAGGGTTAGGTATTGACCTAATAAACTCTTCATAGGTTAATTGGTCAACTGAAGCCACATGAACATGAACCATTTTTCTTAAAAGAGCAGAAAGCGAGGTTGTAGTATACCTAGCAAATGCCTCATGAAAACTTGAAACTGTTCTAACCTGTTCTTTTGAAAATTTATCTGGCCTTTTAAAGTCATACACCTTAACTTTTTGCTTTTTGCCTGTAGGACTAGATATAACATTAGAAAGAGATTCGTCTAACGATAAACTTTCAGATGAGTTGATAGACTCTAAAAGACTATCTATATCGTCTTGAGATAAAGCTCCTGGATTGTTTGCCATTTAAAATTCCTTTAAATTTATTACATTATTACATATCAAAAATATCAATTTGGGTTAATGCTATTTCTTTTATTTCTCCATTTCTAAGAATACTATTAATTCTTGCCTTAATTTCTGCTTTTATTTGACTTTCATTCTTTATTTCTTGACCAGTTCTTTGACTAAAATATTCTCTAATAATATCTTTTAAGCGCACTTTTTGCCTTCCAAGCTCATTGAGAATATTAACATTATTTTCTGCATACCCTAAAGCAAGCTTTACAACAAAAGTTTTTGGAGGAACATCTAGGGTATTACCCCTAATCTCATCTATACTTTCATACCATATAAGCATAGGTGGCTTTCCTAAGTATTCATTAGAAAAAACTGGAAAATCGCTAGGAGCTCCACTTTGGCTTACCACCATCTTAGATACAAAATAAGAAACAATTATCATTATTGCAACAGTAAATATTCCTATTGCAAGTATCTGCAAAATTTTTATTATAATATCGGGTAATAAACCACCTTTTCTACCAACATTAGAATCTCCCACATCCAAATTTTCATCGTCCTTATTTGGCATAATAAAATTCCTCCTATTAATTTCTTCTCTACAGTTTAAAAAACTATTACTGCGTAATTTCCTTAGGAAAACTTAAAGATGCGTCCGTAGTAATTAATATATCAATTCTTCTATTATAAGCTCTGCCCTCAGGAGTATCATCTGTTGCAATGGGTCTACTTCCGCCAAAACCAGCTACTTCGAACTTATTTTCAATGCTTTTAACATCAGATTGATCTAAATAATTCAAAATGTGTTCTAGCATATTAACAGATCTTGCAGTCGAAAGCTCCCAATTATTTTTCCAAGGCCCATTTACATCAGTGTCAATATTATCTGTATGCCCTTCTATTTTAAAATTATAGCCCCTAGAGCTTAAAACCCCAATAAAAGATGCTATTTTTTGAATAGAATCTCTATTGTCTTCAAGCTTAACATCTGCACTAGCAGAATCAAAAAATGCGTCTGCTGCAAGAGATATCACAATACCTCGTTCTTCCTGTCTAACTATAATATTTTTAGACTGGATTTTCTCAATAAATTCAATCATAGATTTATTTTTAGCAGTTTGAGAAGCTTGTTTATTGCGCACAGTAGAAGGCAAAGACATAAAACTATTACTTAAATAAGATAATTTATTAAAATCTAAAGTTTTACCACCCTTAAAGAATCCTGCACCAGTAAAAGAAGCAGACATTATTCTTATCACATTTTCTTGAAAAATAATATCATTTAATGAAAACATTGTAACAAAAAATACAAGTAGCAAAGTAACCATGTCTCCATAAGTCACCATGTAATCTGGAGCTCCTTCATCACATTTTAAAGGCTTTTTAATTCGCAAAGCCATTATTCACCCCCAATACTATTGCCAAGATGGCTTCGATCTTTGGGGGTTAAAAAAGTCATCAATTTTTGCTCTAAAATTCTAGGATTATCTCCAGACTGAATTGATAAAACACCCTCAATTATCATTGTCTTTACTGCAGCTTCCTCAGAATCAATTTTCTCCAACTTAAGCTGGACAGGAATAAACATTAAATTTGCCATTATGGTTCCATAAAGAGTTGTAATAAGAGCAACAGCCATAGAAGAACCAAGCGCAGACTTGTCCTCTAAATTACCAAGAAGAGCTACAAGCCCAATAAGAGTCCCCGTCATGCCAAAAGCTGGGGCAAGTTTTGACCAAGTCTTAAAAAGCTCTGAACCAACTTTATGCCTTTCTTGCATTTGATCAAGTTCTAAATAAAGCATAGTTCTAATTACTTCAGGATCTGCACCATCAACAACAAGCCTCATTCCTGACTTAAAAAATGGATCATTAATTTGTTCAAGCTCGTCATCAAGAGACAAAAGACCTTCTTTTCTAGCCTTTTCTGAAAGCTCTACCAATATTTTTATAATAGAAATTTTGGCATAAGAATTTCTTCTAAAGAAAAAACCTAAATACGTTGGAATTTTTTTTACAGCAATAACTTCTGAAGAAGCCATAAGAGCAGAAAAAGATCCAACAACAGTAATAAAAACAGAACTTAAATCCCAAAAAACACCAAGTCCTGTGGGAGTAAATGCCATGGAAATTAAAATAGCTCCAAATCCAACTCCCCACCCAATTATACTAGCTAAATTCATAATTCAACGCCCCCATTTCCTTCTCCCACAATTTTTTCAAAAGAAGCAACTTCTTTTCTATACAACTTAATCCTATTGATCACCTCTTCAACTTTTTCTTTTACAATCAACTTCTTACCGTTCATAAGAAGAATTGTAGTATCAGGATTAGCTTCAATACTTTCAATATGACAAGGATTTAAATAATATCCAAAACCATTAAGCTTAGTTACAAAAATCATATTTTTAAAAACAATCTTGGCTTAATTTTTCAATCTTACAAGTTCTTGCAATAATTGATCAGAAGTAGTAATGGTTTTAGCATTTGCCTGAAATCCTCTTTGAGTCACTATCATATCTGTAAACTGCTCTGCAAGATCAACATTAGCCATTTCTAAAACACCAGATCTAATATCGCCAAGTCCAGCAAGTCCAGTCTCGCCTATTCTAACTTGCCCTGAATTGCTTGTTTCCACAAAATTAGTATCTCCCGATTTTGCAAGTCCTCCAGGATTCATAAAAGAAGCAAGGGCAATCTTGCCAAGATCTCGCCTTATTCCATTCGAATAAATGCCAACTATGACACCATTTTGATCAATTTCATAATTTTCCATATATCCCATGCCATATCCATCTTGAATAATAGCCTTTGTACTACTAGAATCAGCAAATTGGGTGATTGAATCGGTGTAGCTTCCAACTGTTCCTAAGTTCAAATTTACAGTTTGCTGCTCACCAACTTCGCCTACATTTGCTCCTGAAACATTAAATGTTATAGGAATTTGGAGAACATCTCCTTTTTGGCTTGGTTGCCCATTCAAAGACGCCAATGCTCCTTCATTGTCAAATCCAAGCGTAAAGTTTGAATTTTGCTCACCATTTATTAACACTGTTGCATTCCATAAATTAGGAGTATTTAAATCTTTTACAATCCTAAGTTCAAGAACACTAACATTTCCAAAACTGTCATACAATGACTTATTGACAACCCAAGTTCCACGTGCAATATCTGCCGAACTTGCACCTTCTTGAATTACGGGCAATCTTTTGTCAAGGTTACAGGCAAAAGTAATGTTTTTAGTAGATTTTGCTCCCTCTTTATCTCCAATTGGAATAATCAGATCTTCAACATCAGAAGCTGTATTGATAACCTTTTCACCTTCTAAATCTCTTGCCATCCAGCCTTGAATTCGCATTCCATTTGCAGGATTTACAAGATGTCGATCAGAGTCCACGTCAAAAGCACCAGCTCTTGTATAAAAAAAATTTTTACCTTCTTTTAAAATAAAAAATCCATTACCACTAACCCCAAGATCAGATGCTTTTTGAGTACTTTGAAAAGCCCCTTGGGTATGAATAGTGTCAATTGCAGCAACATTCATACCTAATCCAACTTGCTTAGGATTAGTCCCTCCACGAGTATCAGTAGGGCGAGAAGCTCCAGAAATAGACTGCGATATCATATCCTGAAAATTTACTCTTCCCTTTTTAAAACCAATTGTATTTACATTAGCAATATTATTACCAACAACATCCATTCTTGTTTGATGATTCTGAAGCCCAGAAACACCGGAATATAAAGACCTCATCATATAATTACTCCTCCAAACCTACCGATAATATGTTTTTATATACATAATAATTACCATTAACCATAACTTGGGGTATTGCACCTGTCTTAATGTTTGTGACACGGCCTTTAACAATCTCCCCATCACCATGCTGAAATTTAATTACTTTGCCTAACAAATCCAAATCTTTTCTTATTCCTAAAGAAGATGAAAGTTTTTCAAATGACTTGCTCATATTGGTCATTTGCTCAAGAGCCGAAAATTGCGCCATTTGAGCAATAAATTCTTTATCCTTCATTGGATTTGTAGGATCTTGATACCTAAGCTGAGTAATGAGCAACTTTAAAAAATCATCCTTGCCAAGATTAACCTTATTAGCTACATTGTCAACCTTAAAATCTGATTCTTTTTTAATTTTACTACTATTAGTCAAATTAAAGACATTTTCAATACCATTTATTTTACTCATTTAACTCCACCGCCTAAACAATTAAATTAACATTTTTATCTACATCGTAAGAAAATTCAACTTCTTCTTCAATTTGAAAAGATTTATTATAACCAAAATAAAAATTTTGATCCCTAGAATCATCTTTAAAATTTTTAGAAAAAGAATTTAAATTTTCGCCTGCAAGAAAAAGATTTAAGCTAGCATTAAAACCACTCTCACCAAGCATTTTATTTAATGAATGCATATTTTGGTCAAAAAGCATTTTAACATTTTGATTGTCTACCACAATCTTTCCCAATAAATTATTATTAGAATCAAGGTTTAAATTAATTCGTATACTACCAAGCTCTTTGGGCTTTAAAACCAACTTAATCTCTCCTGTATTATTCGATTTTAACACAACTTTAGCTTTATCCACAATATTTTTATTAATCTTAAGATTCCACTCTGGCTTTAAACTGCTAACAAAATCAAAACTATCAACCTCTTTAAAGCTTTTTATGTTATGATTGATAAATTCTTCAACAAAACCTTTTAAAGAATCGCCTGAAATTTCTTTAACCTTATACCTACCAACAAAATTTTGACCATCAATTGTATTTAAGCTAAACTTTGAAAAAGCAAAATCATTATTATCGCCACTGTTCTTCTTAAAATTTTTTACATCAATATTAATAACATTTTCTTCTTTCTTTTTATCATTCAAGCTTATCTGATTATAATAATCATCAATCAATACAGTAGTTGAAAAATCAAAACCTAAAAAAGAACTTAAATCATTAAAAAACAAACAAAGTCTTTCAATTTTTTCAAAAAATTTTTCTTTACTTAAGATATCAAAATTATCAAGATTAAATGTTAAATTTTCTTTAATGCCATTTAAGCCTTCAAAATCTAAAAAAACATTCATTCTAGCAATCAGGGATTTCAAATCAGAAGCAAAAGCCTCATTCTCAAGTTTTTTTAAAAAAAAGGATTTATTTAAAGACGATTTTTTTAAATTTTTACTAATAAGCCCATTATCTTTAAAAAAATTTAAAAAATCAAATATCATAAATTTTGCTTTAGCTAATTTCTTAGATTCAGAAGACATAATATTTAAAAAAGAATTCTTATTCTCTCTAGACTCCGTTTTAGAAACATTTAAATTTAATCCTTTAATTGCATTCAAGAGATTAAATTTATTGCCATAAGCTTTACTTAAATTTAATAAATTACTCATATAAGCACTACTCCAATGAACTAACAGACATTTTTCTAATCAATATAGCAGCTTTTTTAGAATCCATAAGGGACAACCAATAAGGAACAATTGACATACGGCCCTCTTTTTTAGAAAGCTCTTCAATTTTTCGCATATAAGATATTGCAAGTTCAGGATTTAAATCCTCAAGCCGCTTAACAGCATCTTCTGGTGGCATATTCATTAAATATACAGCTGTTTGTAAAATATTTGCTTCCTCGTCATTATATTTATTTATAATGTCATCTATTACCTTTTGTTTTAAATCTAAATCTTTCTGCTTTTGCTTAAGCTCAAATTCAAGCTTATTTAAACTGTCTTCTTTTAATTTTAGATCTTCTTTAAGCTTTTCAATCTGCTGATTCTTGATATCAATAGCTTCTCTTTCCTTTACAAGTCTAGCTTCATCAAGAATTATATTAGAATTATGATCAAAGACTAGAGAAGTTTCTCCTAAAAACCTAGTTCTTATAAACTCAGGGAAATATCTCTTAGTATTGTACATTCCAAGAAAATCAATAGAGAATAATACAAAGAAAAATAAAACAACAATTAAAAATAACAAAAAAAATGCCCTAAAAAAGAACGATAAAAAATTATTCACTTTCAATCCTCAGATTTTGACAAACTTTATAATTTACATACTCGTCTAGCAGTAAGCTTTCCTTCTTTTCTCTATTTTTAATTATAGAATTATTTAAAGTTTTTATTAATATTTTAATCTTTTTTTCTTCCCGATACTTATTCACATAAGTATCATAACAATCATTATAATTCTTTCTAAGCTCTTCAAGAATTTTAAAATTTTGTTTTTTTTTATAATTTAAACAGTCCATATAACCTCTTACAAAAAGATCATCAAGACTATTCAGACTTTTTAAAAGATTGGGAATTTCATCTGAAAAATGATTTATTTTTGAAATTTTTTTATTTACATCCATTAAGTCTCTCTCACTTAACTTTCGATAGTAGGTTCTAATGGTTAATATTCTATTAAGTTTTTGTTTTCTAAAATTTAAATCATTCAAGATAATATTTCCCTTATTTCATCTTCTAAATTTTCAAAATCAAATGTATCATTTATTCCTTGAGAAATAAAATCAATAATCTTAGGATACTTGGAAATTGCAAAATCAACTTCCTTATTGGATCCTTTAAGATAAATCCCCGTTCTAACAAGATCTTCATAATCTTTATAAACAGACAATAAATTTCTAGCTTTCATTATTAATTTTTGTTTTTCTAAACTCATTATTCTATGAATAGATCTTGACGTTGAACTAAGAACATTTATTGAAGGATAAATTCCTCTATCAAACAAATCTCTGTCTAATATAATGTGACCATCCAAAACAGCCTTAATATTATCGGCTACAGGTTCTGTAAAATCATCCCCCTCAACAAGAACAGTATAAAATCCAGTAACACTTCCTCCATTACCATTAAAACCCGATCTCTCAAGTAAAATTGGAATTTCAACAAAAACAGAAGGCGGATAGCCTTTAGCTACCGGAGGCTCTCCCAAGGAAAGAGACATTTCCCTTTTAGCATTTGCAAACCTAGTAATAGAATCAAAAAGCAAAGCCACATCTTTACCTTGATCTCTAAAGTATTCTGCTATCATGGTGGCGACATAAGCTCCTTTATACCTTGATATGGGTGATTCATCAGAAGTTGAAACAACTAAAACGCTTTTTTTTAAACGCTCCTCACCAAGTTCATGTTCAATAAACTCATTAAGCTCTCGACCTCTTTCCCCAATAAAAGCGATAACGTTTACATCTGCATTTGAATTTTTTGCAATCATGCCAAGCAAAGTAGACTTACCAACACCAGCACCAGAAAAAATACCAACTCTTTGCCCTTTTGCAACTGGCAAAAAACCATCAAGAACCTTAACTCCTGTTAATATTTGCTCTTCAAAAATACTTCTACTAATTGGATTAATTTTTTCAAAAATTAACTCTTTATATCTATTGTTTAAAAATGACCCTTTATTATCAATAGGTCTGCCAAGAGAATCAATAACTCTTCCTAAAAGCTCATCACTAAGATTTATTTCTAACCCTTTATTTAAAGAATAGACTTTATTTCCAACTTCAATCCCACTAAATCCTTCATAGGCCATAAGACTAACATAAGGGCCATTAAATCCTAAAACCTCAGCACATACCTTTTTATTATTTCTTTGATCAATTAAACACAAATCTCCAACAGCACACTGAGGCCCTAAACTTTCAACTAAAAGGCCTTTTATCTTTTGTACTCTGCCAACAAAAGATACAGTTTCAATATCATCTACTTGTCTTAAATAATTTTCAAAAAAATTGCCCACTAAAATTCCTTTAGATACTTAACTTAATAATGAAAAATTTTTAAACTTTTCCTCTATTTTATCAAGTTGAGAAGAAATACGAGCATCAATCTCTCCAAAATTAGTTTCAATTATACAACCACCTTTGCCTATGTTGGGATCTTCTATGATTTCTAAATTTTCTATAACATCAAATCTAGAAATAAAATCGCTCTTTTTATGTCTAACAATATCTAAATCATCAAGATTTACACGAATAGTAATCTGTGTTTTATCTTTTACCCTTTTCAACACCTCATTAACATTTTCTAAAACAATATCTTTTTGAGAATCTGTTATTCTCTTAATAACTTTAATTGCAATTTGCATAACAAGACTTACTATTTGACCACTTGATGATTCAAGAATACCTTTTCTTTCGGCAATCAAACTTGCTATTATGCTGTGCAACTTTCTCATAACTTTATCAAAATCTTCAAAACCGCTTTCATAACCTTTACTATATCCCTCTTGCCTACCCTTAGCTGTTGCTATCTCAAGATCTGTTTTTAATTTTTCTTCATACTCTCTTGTCAATCTTTCAATCTCAGCATTAGATTCAGCCTCAACAGATTCCTTCTTATTAATAGCCTCCCTTTGCAAAAGATCTGCTTCTTGCTTGGCTGCCTCTAGCACTTCATTAGCTTTTATCTTAGCCTCTTCAATAAGCCTCTTAGATTCAATTTGCACTTCTTCTTTGGCAAGTTCTTGTCTTTTAACAAGTTCTTCCTCAAGTCGTAACTTTTCATCTCTTAGAAATTGTAACTCTTCTTTAAGATTGGTAATTTGACTGTCTATGTCGTAAACCTTGCCTTCTTTTTCCTTGATTTCTAAAGATTCAAAAACAGGCTTTGCTATCTCAACAAATTCAAACTTTACTGAATTATCAACTTCTGACGATTTATATAAAACCTTAGGCAAATAAAACTCCTTTATCAGACAAGTACATCTTCTTCACCACCTCTTGAAATAACTATTTCTCCTTGTTCTTCTAATTTTCTAATAAGAGAAACAATTTTTTGCTGGGATTCCTCAACGTCTTTTCGCCTAGTAGGCCCCAAAAATTCCATATCTTCCTTAAGCATTGAAGCTGCTCTTTTTGACATGTTTTTGAAAATTTTTTCTTGAACAGGAATATCTACAGATTTTAAAGCTTTTGCTAACTCTTGACCATCTATTTCTCTTAAAACTCTTTGTATAGATCTGTCATCAAGCAAAACTATATCCTCAAATACAAACATTTTTTTCTTAATCTCTTCTGCAAGCTCTGGATCTTCTTCTTCAAGAGATTCAATAATAAACTTCTCCGTCTTTCTATCAGCCATATTAATTATCTCAACAACATTGTCAACCCCTCCTGCTGATGTGTAATCTTCTGAAGAAAGAGAAGCTAGTTTTTTCTCAAGAACTCTCTCAACCTCTCTTACAACCTCAGGGGAAGTTCTATCCATTAATGCAATTCTTCTTGCAACATTGGTTTGTACCTCCGTAGGCAAACTAGAGAGAATAAAAGAAGCCTTTTGGGGATCAAGATATGAAAGTATCAAAGCAATTGTTTGAGGATGTTCTTGTTGAATAAAGTTTAAAATATTTGCAGGATCTGCTCTTCTAACAAATTCAAAAGGCCTAGACTGTAAAGCAGATCCTAAATTATTAATAATATCAACTGCTTTTTGAGTACCAAGAGATTTTTCAAGAAGCTCTCTTGCATAATCAATTCCACCCTTTTGGATAAATTCTTGAGCCATCATTAATTCTTTAAACTCTAAAAGAACATTATCTTTAAGTTCAGAAGTAATTGTCTCAAGCTTTGCTATCTCAAATGTCAAAGACTCTATCTCTTCTTGAGAAAGATACTTAAACACTTTAGAAGAGATTTCAGAACCTATTGAAACCAATAATATAGCGGCCTTTTGCTTGCCTGTTAAAGCAGAAACATCAAGAATCTCCTTTTCTTTTTTTTCTTCCATATCAATTACTACCTTCTATGCGTTTTTCAAAAGCCATGTTCTTATAAGCTTAGCAACATCTTCTGGCTTTTCTCTGGCTAAAAGCTCAGCATTATTTTGAAGCTCATCACCCTCCCTAATACCGCCAACAACATCATCAACGCCAATATCGTCACCACCATCCATTAAGGCTTGTTGACGTCTTAAATGTGCTTGCTTTGCCAATTCCTCTTCTCTAAGGCGTCTTCGCCTTTCAAGTTCTCTAGAAATAGCAAAAAATATTGTAAATACTAAAATCAATAATGAAAATATTATACTTGCAATAAATAAAAAATATCTAAACCTTTCGCTTGCAAAATAGTTTTCATCTATTTCTCTAAATTCATTCATGCGATCAAAAGATATATTTCTAACTGTTATTGAATCACCTCTTTCTGGCTTATATTCAAAAGAACTTTGCAAAACATCTTCAATATTTTTTATTTCTTCTAATGCCATGGGTTTATATTCTCTTTTTCTCATTCCATTTTCTATTACGAAATTTCCCTTCTCATCATACACAAAATTCCAAATACCATCCACAAAAATACCAAGAGAAACACCTACAATCCTAGCAGGCTCTTTTTCACTTGTAGATTTTTTTTCATTTAAAGCAACATTTTTGATCTCTTGAGACTCATTATATTTACCAGTAATATCGCTTAAATCTTGATATTCAGGAGGAGTATTGCCTTCCTGGCCAGGAGGTCCCCACGGACTATACCCTTGCCCCTGATATTCTTTTTTCTGGGTCTGAGAAGATATAATAGTTGAATCGCTTACTTTTCTAGTGTTATAAGAAGCTTTTGGATCTTGGGCTTGAAGCTCAATAGGAGCATACTCTTTAGACTCTGTAGTTTCTTTTGAAGTATCAAGTTTTACATTTACTCTTGCTATCATAAATCTATCAACAGATAAAACCTTACTTAATGCAGAGTCGATTTCCCCCCTAAGCATAGCTTCATACTTAAGCTTTAATTTACGCTCTTTTTCTGCTAAGTCTATCCTATCTATTCCATCTAAATTATAAAAATCATTCAAAATAGTTCCACTATTATCAACAATAGCAATATTATCAGATTCAAGGCCTTCAATGGCATACTGAATAAGCTTAACAAGTCCTTCAACTTTTTTTCTATTGGTAATAATATCGGAGCCAGGCCTTGGAGTAATCCTAACAGATGCTTTAACAGGCTCTTGCGCCTCTTTAAAAAGAGCTTTCTCAGGCATAACAAGATTCACACTAACAGCATCAACATCGTCTAAAGCTAAAATATGCTGCTCAACCGCTCTTGTAATAGATCTTCTAAGATTAATGCTTCTTTCAAAATCAGTAATGGTCCATCTATCAATATCAAACAAAGCCCATGGATCCATATGAACAGGCACAAGCTCTTCTCTGACAAGAATTGCTCGCATTTTTTTTGCAAGCTTTTCATCATCTAAATAAATTCTTCCATCGGAACTCAAAAAATATTTAACATTTTCTCTATCAAGTCTTTGCGATATTCTATCTAAGAGATATTGATCTTTAATTTCAACTCCAAAAAGAGCAATACTTTGACTTTTAGTAGAAAGTCCTATCAAAAAAACAAACGCAAGAATAACAAAAAAAATAATCAATCCTAAGGCTATTTTCTGAACCGTACTAGCTTTTTTGAAGATTCCTTTTGCTGAAACAAAAAAATTAGTAAAAAAATTGCTCAAAATCTTATGGCTCCTTAACGAATATTGATTATGTCTTGATAAGCCTTAATACCTCTCTCAACAACAGCCTTTAAAATGCTTAAATTCATATTAGCCTTAGACATCGCTATTACAAAATCATGAACATCAACACTACTAGGCTTAAGAACAGCTTGTTCCATAACTTTAGAAACATTTAATTGACTTTTGTTGACATCAGTAATCGCATTTATTAAAACATCCTTAAACGTTTTAATATCATTGCTTTTGGCACTATTTTTAGAAGAACCAAAAAGATTCACATCAAAATGCAAAGGATTTTTCTTAACCAAATTAATATTATTCTCTGTAAAAAAAGCATTCATTCTCACCAACGATCTCTCCTTTAGCTTTGAAGTATAGCTAATGCACTTCTAAACATAGATTTACTACTGTTGATAACAGTAGAATTTGCCTCATAAGCACGAGAAGCTGAAATCATATCTACCATTTCTTCAACTAAATTGACATTAGGAAGCTCCACATAACCTTTTTTATCCCCAAAACTTATTGAATCAGGATGAGTTGGATCATATTTTAACTTTAATGGAGACTTATCTTTTTCAATGCTAGCAACCCTAACCCCTTGCCCAATACCATTATCAAGATAATCTGGAATAAAAGGACCTTTCCAATAAGGATTATTAACCCTTGGTGCAAAAATAATCCTTTGCCTTCTATAAGGCCCACCATCAGGAGTTCTAGAAGTAGAAACATTTGCAATATTATTAGAAATAACATCAATCCTTAACCTTTGTGCTGTCAATCCCGTTGAAGCTACATTAATGCTTGAAAACAATCCCATTTTACATTCCTTAAAATATTAATTTATTTTAATACAATATTTATACTTTTAAAATAATGCGACTGAACACTGGTCATAAGATGATACATCATTTGGTTTTGTACAAGTGACTTAATCTCAGAATCAATATCAACATTATTGCCATTATTATTCATAGTTGAAAAATGATCAAGAAGTCTGTGGGGCTTAACATCTGAATACTCTGGATTTTTAAGCCCAGATAAATGCTTATCGCTAGACTTAATTAAATTTAGATCATTTTTATTTTTATTTAAAAAAGCCTTTTCCAGCTCTGACTCAAAAGAAATTTTACTTCTCTTAAAATTTGGAGTATCTACATTTGCTATATTGTCAGAAATAACGCCTTGTCTTAAACTCAGAACATCTAAATACCTATGTGAAAAATCTATAGATCTTTCAAAATCATTCAAATTAAAACCCCCTCGTTTAAAATTGCTTTTAACTAAATTATATAATAATTTAAATCTTTTTGTTCGTTAATTTGTATTTTTTTATTAACATAGTCCAAGTTTATTTCAAATTTTTTCAACTTACTACCAGGTACCTCAAAAAAAAGATCTGCAAGTACTTTTTCCATAACACCGTGAAGCCTTCTGGCACCAAGATTTTCATTTTCAAGATTCATATTAAAAGTAAGCTCTGCAATTCTATCTATAGCCTCTTCGCTAAACTTTAAATCTAAATTGTAAACCTTAAACATCGCAACATATTGCTTTATTAAAGAATTTTTTGTTTGTTTTAAAATTTTTTTCAAATCATCTATGCTTAAGCTCTTAAGCTCCACCTTAATTGGAAATCTTCCTTGAAGCTCAGGTATTAAATCAGAGGGTTTGGCTAAATTAAATGCTCCTGCTGCAATAAATAAAATATGAGAAGTATCAACTATTCCATATTTTGTATTAACTTTAGAACCTTCAATAATTGGTAAAATATCTCTTTGAACACCCTCTCTAGATACATCATTGCCACTCCTATTCTTAGCAGCTATTTTATCAATCTCGTCAATAAAAATAATTCCCATATTTTCAACTTTAGATTTTGCAATATCTGAAATGTTTTCGTGATCAACCAATTTCTCAAGCTCTTCTGCTAAAATTATTTCTTTTGCCTTTTTAATCTTCAATTCTCTTTTCTTTTTTCTATCAAATATATTGCCCAATAAACCGCCAATTCCCATATCAATTTCTTCAAAATTACCACCTGTAAATATTTCTATTGTGGAAAATGGCATTTTACTAGAAATTTGTATTTCAATAGTAGTATCATCAAGCTCACCTGCTCTAAGCTTTTTTCTAAGCTTCTCTTTTACCTTTTCTTCTGCTTTTATTTCATTTGGATCTATATTCTCAGAACTACCAGATCCTTTAAAAAGACTCTCGACTATTCTCTCCTCTGTTTTTACTAAAGCATCTTCTCTTACGGTACTATACATCTCTTCTTTTACCATATTAACTGCAATGCCCATCAAATCTCTAACCATAGATTCAACATCACGACCAACATAACCAACCTCGGTATATTTTGTAGCTTCAACTTTAAGAAAAGGAGCTTTAATTAACTTAGAAAGTCTTCTTGCAATTTCAGTCTTTCCAATACCCGTTGACCCAATCATAATAATGTTTTTAGGCATCACCTCATCTTTTATTTCTTTTGGAAGTCTGGACCTTATATATCTATTAACAAGAGCAATCGATACTAATTTTTTAGCTTCGTCTTGACCTATTATGTACTTATCAAGTTCTGCAACTACATCTTTGGGAACTATATAATGCTCTTTTAATTTATTCATTTTCAATCTCCTCAAGTACAATATTAGAATTAGTATATATACATACCCTTGCTGCTATTTTTAAAGATCTGCGCGCAACCTCAAAAGCACTTAATTTTTTATTTTCCATGTAAGCAAGAGCTGCTGAATATGCATAATTACCGCCACTACCAATTGAAATAACATCCTCCTCAGGCTCAACAACATCGCCAGTACCAGAAATCAAAAGAATATTGTTAGAATCAGCAACAAGCATCATAGCCTCAAGCTTATGAAGTATTTTGTCAGAACGCCAATCTTTCGCAAGGTCAACAGCTGCCCTTTTAATGTCAATCAATCCATCACCTTTTGCCTTAATTTTTTCTTCAAATTTTTCAAAAAGAGTAATTGCATCAGACGTTGAGCCCGCAAATCCTGCCAAAATTCTTCCATTAAGCAATTTTCGTATTTTAATAGCATTACTCTTTAAAACAGTATGTCCAAAAGTTACTTGTCCATCTGCTGCCACCACGGTCTTACCATTTTTTTTTATTGCTATAACTGTGGTTCCTTTAAAGTCCATATTACCCCCTATTTATATACCTCTTTTAAAAGTTCTCCAATAAGAACATCAGATACATTTTTACAATCACAACACTCTTTAGGATCGTCTTCAATATTATTAGAATCTACATATTCAATATTCAATAAAGCATAAAGATCCTTAACAGTTTTTATTTCTTGCGCGCCAAAACCGTACAATTTTACGGCCCCATCACCACAAAAATTTAAATCATAAACATAAATGTCAAGTCCCAAGTCAAGACCAAGTTCAGCCGTAATCAAAGCTCCCGATTTTAAGGGCGCATAAGTTATAAAAATAGCATCTGACAGGCCTGAGATCAATCTATTTCTTTTAGCAAAAAAATAATTTTGAATTTTATCAAATGGTAAAGTCTCAGTAATTATTCCTCCACCTTGTTCTAAAAGCTTGAAAACATATTTTCGATTTTGCTTAGGATAAATATTATCAATATCTGTTGGAATAACAGCAAATGTCCTACTATTCTCATTTATTGCTGCTATATGAGCTTCAATATCAGCGCCAACTGCAAATCCAGAAATAATTTCTATGCCATTTTTTGCAAGATGTGAAGAAAATTCTCTTGTTCTCTCGGCAAGAGTTTTGCTAATTTTTCTAGAACCAACAACAGCCCAAGACAATGAAGAAAAATTTGGCAAATTGCCTTTATAGTAAACAGCAAAAGGGGGATCATAAATTCTTTTAAGCTTATTAGGATAAAACTCAGACCCTAGAATAGCAATTTTAGCCTTTGTCCTTCGAATAACCTTTTCTTGCAATTCTACTAATTTTAAACTGGGCAACCTAAATGATCTTCCAAACGATCTTAAAAGATAAGATTCAATATCCTTTTGAGTCAATTTAATAATATCATTAAAATCAAAATTATTAAAAAGTTTTAATTTCTCCTTGCTTTTTAAAAACTTTAAATTATCAATATAAAGCAATTTCATCATAAATAATTACTTCAAATTACTCATGATCCTAGAAACACCTTCTCTTTGCTCTTCGGTTGAAGCATTTTTACTAGCTTTCTCATAAAACAATATAGCATTACCAAGATCACCTAGTGAATAATAATTTGCACCTCTTAGCATAAAAAACTCAAAATAATCCTCACCCATATCATCAAGTTTGTTTAAATAATTTTTAGCTTCAAGTTGTTTGTCAAGATCATATACATACATATTAGAAATAGCAAAAAGAGATTCTTTAAAATCATCTCTGATTGAAAGTGATTTTAAAAAAGAATTTTCAGCAAGAATTATGTATTTTTCAACTTCATCTTTTACTCTTAAATTTTTAGCTAAATTATAAGAAGCAACACCTACGTAAAAATGGGACAAATAATTATTAGGGTTGATTTCTAAATTTTTAGCAAAATACTCAATAGCAGGTCCATACTGACCAAGCTTAAATAATTCAAGACCAATCAAATTGAAAAATCTAGCTTTCTTATCAATAGAATTAACTATCTTTAAAATATTTTTATCTTCTTTTTCGATAAATTCTTTATAAACTTCAATCTTAGATTCAGATCCACCGCCTGAAATTTCCAATTCTCTTAATCTAAGCCCAAGATTCAATTTTTCTTTAGATTCACCACCACAAGATAAAAATAAATTAATAAGTATTATGAACGACAAAATTTTCATCTAATCATCGCTACTTTTTTTATTTAAATTTCTAAGAAACGTTGGAACATCAATGTCATCATCAAAATAATTAACATTTTTGGATTTTGCTGCAAAAGAAGAATCTTGATGTTCATAAGATCCAGAAGGAACATTTTGATTGCCTGACATTAAAGTATCAAACTCTTTAGAGCTTAAAGTATTATTTTCCGACACATTTGATATTTCTTTTTGCTTTTTAGATGCAAAACCTGTAGCAACAACTGTAACGTAAATCTCATCTTCAAGATTTGAATTAATGGCATGACCATATATTACAGTAGCCTCATCATCAACACTAACAGTAATTATCCCCATAATCTCCTCAAGCTCCAGTAATGAAAAATCATCTCCACCAGTAACGTTAACAAGAAGCCCCTTAGATCCTTCAATACGAACTTCTTCAAGTAGCGGATTGCTAATCGCAGAAGTGGCAGCATCAACAGCTCTGTTCTCACCCTTACCATATCCGATTCCCATCAAAGCATCGCCTTGCCCTTGCATAATACTTTTAACATCAGCAAAATCAATATTAACCTCTCCATGCTCAATAATAAGTCCCGCAATGCCTTGAACACCCATTCTCAAAACATCATCTGCACGCTTAAAAGCATCTTTAATGGTAGTCCTTTTGTCAACAACAGTTAAAAGTTTTTGATTTGGAATAATAATTAATGTATCTACGGACTTCCTTAGGTTATTTATTCCTTGCTCGGCAAGTCTCAACTTCTTAGGACCTTCAAACTTAAAAGGCTTTGTTACAACTCCAACTGTTAAAATACCGAGCTCTTTGGCAACTTGCGCAATAACCGGAGCTGCCCCGGTTCCTGTTCCACCTCCCATACCAGCAGTAATAAACACCATATCAGCACCGGAAAGATGATTACGTATAACATCTATGTCTTCCTCTGCTGCAGCTTGCCCAATCTCGGGCTTTCCTCCAGCACCAAGCCCTGCTGTAACTTTTGCCCCAAGAGCAATTTTTATAGGAGCAATAGAAGTTTGAAGAGCCTGAAGATCAGTATTGGCTACAATAAATTCAACATCTCTTACTCCATATTCAATCATACGATTAACAGCATTACTACCTCCTCCTCCTGCACCAATCACTTTAAGAATTGTAGGATTTGTAGTAGAATCAAATCTTCTTGTGTTGCTATCAATCATATTATAATCTTTCATCAACGCTTCCTCCACGATTGGTCAAAACCATTCTTTCAAAAACCAACCTTTCAACTTTGAAGATATTTTATTTTTTCTTTTAACTTTACCGCTTACCTTCTTTAATTTACTGAATTTTTGTTGCTCGTGCTTATAAAGAACAAGACCAAGAGCTGAAGAAAACTTAGGATCTATGTGCTCTTCTCCAATCCCATTAATACTCATTGGCAAACCTATTCTTGCGGGGTAATTAAATACTTCTTCTATTAAATTGGAAATACCTGGGAATAAAGCTCCTCCACCTGTTAAAACTATCCCACCATTGATTTTATTATAAAGCCCTCGTTTAAGTATTTCCGCTTTCATCATTTCAAAAATTTCTCTCAGCCTTGAATTAATTATTACAGACAACTCTTTTCTACTTTTCTCTTGAGGAGGTCGAGTTCCAAGATTTGGAATAATTACAGTTTCCATTTGACTTTCAAGAATAGATGGATGAGCAATTCCAGCTGTTATTTTAATATTTTCAGCAACATCCTCAGGAACCTTCCAAACTTGAGCAATGTCAAGAGTTACTCTATTAACACCAATAGGAATCACGCCCGTATAATAAGGAGAACCGTCAATATAAAGAATAATATCTGTTGTCCCTTTACCCATATCAATAAACAAAACACCCATCTCACGCTCTTCTTTAGAAAGAGTTGCGTAAGATGAAGCTAGGCTTCCAAGAACAACCTCATCAACGGCAAAGCCAGCTCGATTTACACATCTGACTAAATTCTGACTAGAAGAGCTAGACCCCGTAATAATATGCACCTCCCCTTCAAGACGAATACCCATCATGTCTATTGGGTTTTTTATATGAGGTATTCCATCTACAATAAATTCCTGAGGAATAACATGAAGAATTTCTCTATCCATCGGAATTACAATTGCTTTTGCTGCTTCAATTACCCTCTCAACATCTTCTTCATTAATTTCTCGTGTTTTTGAATTTATTGCAACAACACCACGTGAATTAGTTCCCTCAACGCTACTTCCAGACATAGAAACTGAAAGCGATGTAATATCACATCCTGAAATAAGCTCTGCAGCCTCAATAGAATTAGATATTGAATCAAGAGCAGCTTCAATATTTATTAAAACTCCCTTCCTAACCCCTCTTGATATACTAGTGCCTATTCCAACTATTTCTAATTGATCATTTAAATTTACCTCAGCAACAACAGTACAAATTTTTGAAGTTCCAACATCCAAACCTACTATCAAATTCCTAGACACTAACCTTCTCCTAACAAAATGATATCACCACTTCTTAAATCTATAACGCCAGGTTTTCCTTTAAGCAAATCAACTGCAAGAAACACTTTATGCATTACATCCATTAAATCCATATCAACTGTTATCAATATTTTATTATATATACTTTTAATATACAAAATTACATTATAATCATAGAAATTCAATTTTAAAAAATTCACCTCTGATATTAAATTATACAAATATTTTTGATTTATTTTAAGATAATCAAGGCCTCTTACAACATTAAGCATTCTGTCTTCTAGAAAATCTCCTACATTATTACCATTTAAAACTAATCCGCTAATTATAGGCAAATCATAGATTAAATACTTACTTTTTTCCAAAATTACACCATCTGATGCAATGCAATAATAAGTAATATTACCATTTACGTTTTCTAAAGCAACAGCAATGGGTATTCTTTTCTCTATTTTAATATTAATTTTGTTAGGAAACTTAAGATCAACTTTAACATTCTTTATCCTTAAATCTCTTTTAAGATTCTCCTCATATCTTCTAACATCAGCATTATGATAATATGTATTGGGTTTAATTCCCGAAATTTCAATTATATCCTCTTTAGAAAAAGAAATATCATTGTTAATACTAATATACCTAATCAAAAAATAAGGAGACGCAAAAATAATAATTATTATTTCAAAAAAAATTAAAGACGTCAAAAAATATATGTACTTAATTAAAAATTTTCTCTCAAAAATCATAAACTAACCCGATTTACACTACTGGAAAAATTTATCAATTATTACTTAAGTTTTTTGCAACATTTGAAATAAGACCAGAAAGTGCCATGGTAACAATAATAGAAGATCCCCCAGATGAAAAAAACGGCAAATTTATTCCGGTGGGAGGCAAAAGACCAATTGCAATTAAAATATTCATTATACTTTGAAGAAAAATTGCAAGACTTGAAATAAATGCAAGAAAAAATTTAAACCTGCTATTAGAATGAATAGCTATAAAATAACCAAAGTAAAAAAACAAAAAAAATAAGCTTATAGCAAACAAAACACCTAAAAATCCCAATTCTTCTCCAAGAACTGAAAAAATAAAATCGGAATTAGCCTCTGGCAGTTTTCCAAGCTTTACCTCTCCCATTCCCAAACCTTTACCTAAAATTCCCCCACTTTTTAAAGCATTAAGAGATGCTATTATTTGGTAACCTTTGCCAGAAGGATCTTCGTAAGGATTAAGAAAGGCAAAAATTCTAGAAACTCTATAAGGTTCAAGCATTAAAAATATAGCAGAAACTGGCAAAAAAGTAATCACAATGGCAAAAACATAACTAAATGCCATATTAGAAACAAACAAAACAATAAAAAAAAGAATAGCAAAATAAATAGCTGTTGAATAATCATTTTGCAAGATTATTAACACCCAAAAAATTGCAAAAATAAACATTGGCTTTAACCAGTATGAAACACCATTGTTTTTTCTTAGATCAAACTTACTCAAATAAGCTGAAAGATAAACAGTAAAAGATATTTTAAAAATTTCAGAAGGTTGAATACTAATACCTTGAAAGAATATCCATCTTTTTGCCCCAGAAATACTTGGAGCCAAAAAAGTTGCCATAATTAAAAAAAGAGTTACAATTAATACAGGAAATATTGTTTTTTTTAAAAAATCTAAAGAAATTCTTTCAAAAACAAGAAAAGCTATAAAACTCAAAAAAAGATAATTAAGCCTTGTGAAAAATAAAAAATTTGGATTACCTGTCAGTTCTAAGCTTAAGAAAAAGGAAGAAGTATAAAAAACTACAAGGCCATAGGCTACTAATAGTAGCAAAACAAGCAAATAACACATCCTAAGTGAATTTATCTCTACAAACATAATAAATTATCTGATTTTTATTGTACTTAAAGCAATTATAGCAAATATTAACCCTATTATCCAAAATCTAATAACAACTTGCATCTCAGACCATCCAAGTTCTTCAAAATGATGATGAAGTGGAGCCATTCTAAATACCCTCTTTTTAGTCTTTTTGTAAACCATAACTTGAATAATTACAGACATAGTTTCAATAATAAAAACACCTGCAAGAATTGAAAAAAGTATTTCACTTTTTAAAATTAAAGCTGCCATTCCAAGAATGGCACCCAGAGCCAGACTACCTGTATCTCCCATCATAATTTTAGCAGGATAGGCATTAAACCATAAAAATCCAAAACTACCTCCAAGCAAAGCTCCAAGAAATATTACAAGCTCTTCAGAGCCTTTAATATTTGGAATATGCAAATAAGCTGCAAAATCAGCTCTGCTTGTAAGATAAGCGATTATTATTAAAGCCCCTGTTATAACTATACTTAATCCAATTGCAAGTCCATCAAGCCCATCTGTTAAATTAAAAGAATTAGAAGCAGAAATTAAAATAAACATGCCAAAAGGGATGTAAAACACACCCAAATCTATTTGGAAAGATTTAATAAAAGGAAAATAGATTACACTAACATGCTCACCCCCAAAATAATACAGAATGCCAACAGAAATAAAAGAAAATATCATTTGCCCATAAACCTTAAATCGGGCTTTAAGTCCATCTGAGGTTTTCTTTTTGATTTTCAAAAAATCATCTATAAATCCCAAAAAAGCAAATCCAAGCATAACAAAAACCATAATCAAAAAATAAACATTTAAAATGTTGCTCCAAAACGCTAAAGAGATAAAAACACAAAAAAAAATAAGAATGCCTCCCATAGTAGGAATTCCTGTTTTTTCACTTAAATGCCTCTTAGGACCATCTTCTCTTAAAATCTGATCGGCTTTTAATTTTTTTAGTCTTAAAATAATATGGGGACCTACAATCAAAGAAAGCAAAAATGCAAAAATTGTAGCATAAGCCATTCTAAAGGTAATATATTTTAGTAGCCGTAAACCTAAAAGGTAAAACATAAGAACCTCATCATCATTTAAATGTAATTTAAAATTCTCTCCAGCCTATTGAACCTTGAGCCCTTAATTACAATAAAAACTGAAGGTTCCAAGCTTTTTAAAAAAAAATTAATAAATTTATCAAACTCACTAAAATAATATAAATACTTTTCAACTAAATTCTCAGAATCTCTAACATCTAAAAATTCTTTGCCAATTAGAAAAATTTTGTCAAAATTCATTGAAATAGCTTCTTGAATTAAATCTTTGTGAGTTTTGTATGCAAATTCTCCAAGCTCTTTAAAAGACCCAAGAACTATAAATTTTTTGTTTTGGATATTAAGATCCAAAATTATATCTTTTAAGGCCATAAAAGAACCCATATTGCCATTATAAGAATCATTTAAAATTAAATATCCATTTTGTGTAAAAATTTCTGCTCTACCCTTTTGAAAAGCAGTTTCAATCAGACCTTCTCTTATTTCTTTCTCTCTCATTCCTAAAAATAAAGCCAAATTAATACACCCTATTGCATTAAAAACATTATGCCGACCTAACAATAAAATAGAGTACTCAAACCCTTTGTAAACAAAATCATAAAAAAATTTCCCCCCCAGAAAAGAAAATGATTTAATATTAAGATTTTCAAAATCAAAATAAACAATTTTAACATTTGGATTTGCGATTTTTGCTTTTTTTTCAAGATAAACACAATAATCATTCATTTCATTTAAAACAAAGATTTCAATGTTTTTACCAATTATTTTGCTCTTTTCAAAAGCAATAACTTGTAGCTCCTTGAAAGCTTGCATATGTGCGTAGCTTATATTAGTAATAATAACAATTTCCGGCTTTAAAATTTGAGACAAAAGATCCATTTCTCCAACATAACTAACTCCAACTTCAAAAACAGCATATTCTTCATTACCTTCTACCCTTAAAATACTAAGAGGAAGCCCAATGTCAGAATTTAAATTACCCCAAGTTTTGTAAGTTTTATATTTCTTTGCAAGTATGCTATAAAGCATCTCTTTGGTTGTAGTTTTACCATTACTGCCTGTAATGGCAATTCTTTTAAAGCTTGTCCTTTCAATCAAAAAAGACGCTAAAGTTTGAAGAAGTTTTATTACATTGCTTGTAAGCAAAAATACTAATTCTTCATTATCATTTAAATATTCAATGCACTCGGATTCATGATCTCTTGAACATACAAAGCATTTAACACCCAAATCAATTAAATATTTAACAAAAGAAAATCCATCTACTTTATTTCCCTTATATGCAAAATAAAGGCTAACATTGATATTATCATTCTTTATTTCTCTACTATCTAAAGAGTAAAACGATACTATCTTTTCAATATTTTTTATATTTCCTACAAACTTAACATCTTTAGAAGAGATTAAAATATCTTTAATCTTTATACGCACACAAACCTCATTCTAAAATTTTCTACTCAGCAAAAATATTTATATCTTCATTAGCCTTTTTTTCCAAATTCAATTCTCCAAAACAAAAGCTCTCTATTCTATTAATATTTTCAAGTTCATATATTACTGTCAGCAATCTTAAATTATCATCAATAATATTTTCCTGCTCATTGTCTAAGTGATTAAATTCTCTAAGCTTTACAACATATCTAAAATTTAAGTAAATATTAAAACACAATATAACTGTTAGTATCAAAATTAAAATACAATAAATTTCAAACTCAATTTTACTTATGCTATTCATAATTTTCTTACAGCTCTAAGCTTTGCGCTTCTTGAAGGTTTATTTTTTTTGATTTCATCAAAACTTGGAATAATAGGCTTTTTTGAAATCTTAGCATACAAATCACAGCTTAAACTTTTAAAAAAATCTTTTACAATACGATCCTCTATTGAATGAAACGTAATAATAGCTAAAATTCCATCTTTGGCTAAATTTTCTACCCACAAAGGCAAACTCCTTTTAAGTCTAGCAAGCTCATCATTTACATAAATTCTTAACGCTTGAAAAGTTTTTGTAGCTGGATTTATTTTAACTTTTGAAAAAGGATAAACTCTATTTATTATGGACTGCAACTCTTTTGTAGTTTGTATTTTTTTGTTTTTTCGATATTCTACAATAGCTTTAGAGATTCTTCTAGAATAATGCTCATTGCTTAAATCATAAATTAAACCTTCAAGATCATATTTACTAAAAGTATTTACAATCTCAGCCGCACTAATGCTGCAAGAAGAAGAACAAAGTCTCATATCCAAAGGTTCATCTTCAAGAAAAGAAAATCCTTTTTTACTGCCTTTGTAATGAAACATAGAAATACCAAGATCAACTAAAATAAAATTAGCTTTGACATTTAAAGGGTAATTGGCAAAAAAATTATCAAACCAATCATTAAAATATGTAATTCTCTCTTCAAAAATAAGAAGAAACTGCTTTGCTCTCTTTAAAATCTGAGAATCTCTTTCAATTCCAACTAAACTTAAAAAGTCATATTTCTCAAGAATCGCTTTTGCATGAACACCTTCTCCAAGAGTAGAATCAATGTATATTAAATCGCTTTTTACAGGTAAATCTTCTATAAGCTTACAAATTGCATCAAGAAGTACTGGGAAATGAAAAACATTATTATTCATTTAATTTAAACCTATAAATTATCTTTTTTTCATTTCCATAAACATCACCATATTTTATTTTAATTTCATTTTTACCCTTAATAAAATTAAGATCATTTATCTTAAGACATCCGCCATCTTTTTTAATATTCAAAACATCCAATCCATAATTTTTCTCCTGAGCCAAAGCATATGTATTATTAATCAAAAAAATATTTTGAAAATCTGAACGAAAAATACTTTTATTATTCAAAATAGCCTCAAAATAATAAATTCCTTTAAGAGAATTTTCAAAAGATTCCACTTTTTGAGTATGAAAATATAACAAAAGACTATACTGGCCAGAATCGACATTTAAATTTATATTTTTTGATAACTCCAATCTCTCATCATCACCTTTTCCTTTTAAAAAAACACTGCCTAAAGTATAAACTGTATCAGCAACTACATTGTTCTTATTCTTAATAACAAACAAGGGATTGAGAATCTTTTTAGCACTAGGATCATTAACTACTAAATCAATAACACTCTCTTCATCTTTTAAAAAAATCTTTCCAAGTTTGTAAAAAAATCCTCCTAAAACCTCTAAATTCAGATTTAGATCATTGTCAAAAATGATTAAAATACTGCTATTTCTATCTAACCTATTTTTTGAATATAAGACTTTATAATTATTTGAAAAAACAGATACTGTCTTTTTCAAGGGCCTTAACCTTACTCCGATATTCAATTTATTATTATCCAATACACCAAAATCTTTAACTAAAGCAAACTTTTCATCATTTTTAAATTCCAAAAATGGATATAAATCCAAAATATTAAAGAAAAACATAAAAACAATTAAAATCACTGCCCCAATCCCAAATATTTTAAATCATTATTAGTATTAAAATACAAAAGTCCCTTTCCAAATTCAACAAAAGAGCTTATTTCATCTTTAATAAAGATATTATCAAATAATCTAAAAGAATTTGCAGAATACGTCTTTATATTAATAATTTTTTCACTCTCAGAATAAAAATATATTCTGTAAATATTTTGCAAATAATCATATGATGCTCTTAAAATAGAATTTTTATTTTCAACTTTAAATATTCTACCACTTTTAATATTTATCACCACAAGTGAATTTTCACTCTCAATAAACAAATTATAATAATCATCCATTTTTATAAAAGTCTCAAAACTATTAATAGCTAAATTGCTTAATTCTAAAATTTTTTTATAATTACTCTCTAAATCAATTATTTCTAAAAAATACTTGGAATTACCTTTTAGTGAAACTAAATATCTATTATCAAAGCTTAATTTAACAAACCATGTTGGAAATTTTCTCTCCAAAAAATTTTCCGTATAAATTATCTTGCCTTGTTTATATATATTAACCTCACCGTTAGAAAGTCCTAAAACTAAAACTTCGTTATTGTAATCCACACTTAAAATTGAGGACAAAAAATTGAGCACTAGTATATTATTTCCACCAGAATCATAAATCTCTAAAGTCTTATACAAGTTGTCCAAAGTAAAAATTAAATTATTTATTACAAAAACAAAATCCTTGAACTTGAGAGTAAATAAAAATTTATTGTTTTTAACAGAAAAAACAGAATAATCCTCACTAGAATTTAAAAGCACATAATAATAGTCTGAATAACTTATTAAGTTGTTACTTAAAAGAGAATAACAAGATTCTACGAAATTAAGATTTAAAACCTTATTTGATACAAAAACATTCTTACTTAAATTGATATTTTTATAATCAGATTTTTTTTCAAAATTCTTAAAATCATAAAAATTGGATACATTCATGATAGATCTTATAAAGAAATCAATCAAAATTATAAACAATAAAAATAAATTCAAGATCAAAAAAAATTTTAATTTTCTGAATTTAGTTGCGCCCTCTTCTGCATTAAAACTCAATATAACTCCCCTCCCCACTTTAATCTATCTATTTTGCTTTAATTAAATCTGAACTAAACTTTGAAGACCAAACTTCATGAAACCTTAAAAATTTTTCAGCAACTTCTTTTTGAGAAGCTATAGTAGCCAAAACTCTTCCAGCTTCAAGATAACCAAGAGAATGCAATCCAAATTCGCGAGATCCACTAAGCTCATATTTGCTCCTTAAAATAAATGCTCCTTCTTCTAAAAGTTCAAACACTTTAATGAGATGTTCAAATTGAAATTTATAATAAGGACTCTCAAGTTTTAAATTTTTAGAAAAATCTCTAAAATCAATAATATTTTTAGAAAAAATAATAAATTTAAGATATGCATCCTCAAGAAAAACAAGTGTTTTAGAATCTTTTTTACTAAAATTTTTAGCCAAATCAATTAAATAACCCAATTTTTTAACAATTAAAAACCTCTCTTCAGGGTTTAAATTAAGAGCCTGGGGCATTTCAATTAACTCTCTTGGGGTGATACTAAGAACGGGGCTAATAACTAAACTAAAATCAGAAATCAATCCAGATAAAATTTTTTTTATAGAATAATTTACTTTCAATCTAGGCCTAGTATAAAAATAATTTAAAGACGAAACATAACTTAAAACATTTAAATTAAAATCAATAAGATCAGATGAAAGCTTAGCATTTGATGAAAATTCACTAGTCTCTTTTATAGCTGTTATATCATTTAAAGTCCTTAAAATAAGATTATTAATATACACTATTTTTTTATAATTTTCATTATCAACTAAATCCATAAACACCTGCCTAAAACTCATACAAAGGTGATTTATCAGCTATCCAATACATTGTTTAATAACAAACATATTAAATATTTTAACAAGTTATAAATTTATAAAAAACACCCTTGGAACATTAACTTTGCGAATAAACAAAACACCAACATCCTTATAATAAATTATGTAAAATTTTAAATAATTTTTAAAAGTATCAAGTCTTAAAACATACAAAATCCTCTAGTCTTATTAAAGATTAGATTAAATTAAGCATTCAAATAACAACCAATAACAATGTTTATTTAAAAGAACACTGTTTGAAGAGCATTAAACTTACAATAATTTGTTTTTCAATCTCTTAACAAAAGTATCCGTACAAAATGAAACAAAATTCAAGCTTTTAGAAGAAATTTTAAATTCAAAAACAACATCAACTCCAAAAGAACCAAAATTAATTCCATCTAAAAAAATTGATGCTGCTGCTATGAAATATTCCTTTGAAAAAGAAAGAGAAAGTTTACTTAATTTAGAAAACACAAAAGAACGATTATAAACAGAATGGGGAGAAATAGGCGTAAATAAAAACCCCTCAAGATCTGCTTCTAAAATAGGACCTCCTGCTGAGAAAGAATATCCTGTTGAACCTGTTGGGGTAGACACAATTATCCCATCACTTTTATATGATAAAAAACTTTCAGAATTAACCTTAAGATCTACATAAATCATTTTATTAAGAACGCTTGAGCGAATAATAATATCATTTAAAGCATACTTAGAAATTAAATCTTTACCATGCTGATAAACTGTTACATGAAGCAAAAATTTTTTATTAATAGCTAAAGAATTGTTAAAAAATCTATCTATGACTTTTTTAAAATCTTCAATCTTAATGTCTGCTAAAAACCCTACCTTGCCCATATTAATTGAAATAATTGGAATATCAAAATTTTTACTTTCAAGAAGCAAATTAACAGCCAAAAGAACCGTTCCATCTCCTCCTAAAGTTATCAAAAAAAGAAAATTTTCTCTTGGAAAAGAAAGTAAAGGCTTACCAACATCTATTAACACCACCTCAATAAAATACTTAGTTTCTAAATAAACTTTAATATCATTGCCTAAAAGGCTAGCTCCTGACTTTAAAGTATTAATGCAAAGAAGAACTTTATTCTTCATGTTGATCTTTATATGGAATATCGTCAAATTCGCATTTATCAAAAATCTTTGTAATATCAATTAATACTAAATATTCACTCTCAAGATTATCGATCTCGTCAAGCTTTACAACTCCAGATATATATTTTCTATCTAAAGTTTGCAAAGTAGCAGGGGGTTCTTGAATCCTAGAATCATCAAAGCTAATAACTTTAAGAACCCTATCAACAAAAATGCCTAAAAGTTTATTTTTAATCTTAACTATTAAGTATCCTGTCAAAAGCATATCTTCTTCTGTTGTTGAAATAGAAGGAACCCCAAATTTAATATTTAAATTGACCAAAGGAATAATAATGCCTCTAAGATTATAAATGCCTATAATATATTCTGGAACATTTGGTATAGCATAAACTCCTTCTGATGGAACTTTAATAATTTCTCTAATATGCTCTATTGACACCCCATAACTTTCTTTGCCTATTTTAAAACCCGCAACTTGAAGCTGTGACTTTTTCTCTTTAGATATTTCTTTTCTCAACATATTTTATACCTTTAAATTGATACTTATAACAATTTAATTAAATTATTATTTGCCAAAACTTTTACCTAAAAAATAAATTTCAAAAGAATTTTTCCTTACAGCTTTGGGCCTAATTTTTTTTACAAATTTAAAATATTTTTCAAACCTTTTAAAAATTTGCATCTCATCTCCCCCCTGAAAAACCTTAATAAGCAAATTTCCTTTTTTAAGTAAAACTTCAAGCGATAAATCTATTATTCTCATGTTTAAATTAAAAGAATTACTAGTATCTACAAGCCTATTTCCAGTAGTTCTAGGAGCTACATCGCTAATTACAAGGCTATAAGGCCCAAACGTATTAATTTTAAAAACCGTATCATCTGAAAATATGTCTCCCTTTATAAAATAAAAATTATTAACATATCTAAGACCAATGTCATTAATATCAACAGACACTAGAATACCTCTTTTAAGCTTTTTATAAGCATATTGAGAAAAGCTACCGGGCGATGCACCAATATCTAAAACATTACCATAAGAAAATAAAGAAAATTTTTCATTAATCTCTATCAACTTGTACACAGACCTTGCCAAATACCCTTCTCTTTTAGCTTTTTGAGAATACTCATCATCCAAACGATACACATCAATCCCTTTAATACACTTTATTATACTTTTTCATTATAATTCTTATTATGCAAAATAAACTATTTTTAAAAAATATTGAAAAAAATATTAATAAAGTCTTTTCAACAACTAATTTTCTAAATTTATTCAAAGATAAAGATTTAAAATTTACTCTTAAAATAAAAAGGGAAACCCTTGATTACATTAAAGCACCAGCAATTGAAATCATTAATAGAGGCGGAAAACGAATAAGACCGATGATAATGATTCTTTTAGCATACGCATTGGGTTTAAAAGAAAAAAACGACGAATTAATATATAAATTAAGCTTGCTGCTTGAACTTCCTCATTCTGGAAGTTTGATTATTGATGACATTGAAGACAATTCACTAAAAAGACGCGGCACATCAGCAATACATTTAATCTATGGAATAGATAACAGTATAAATGCTGGTAATTTAATTTATTTTTTACCTGCAAAATTAATAGAAAGATCAAATTTAAAAGAAAATCAAAAATTACTAATTTATGAAAATTTCTTTACTACCCTTTCAAATCTACATCTAGGACAAGGAATTGACATTAAATTTCACAATGAATCGTACATTCCAAGTATTGAAGAATACATTTCTTTAGTAGAATTAAAAACAGCTTCGCTTTTCGGAATGGCTAGCTTTTTAGCTGCAATACTAACAAATAATGAAGACAAAGCTAAAAAAATTTACAGCACATTCTTAAAACTTGGCGTTTATTTTCAAATAATAGATGATATTAAAAACATTAAAAATAAAATTAATGGCAAAGAGTTTGGAGACGATTTACTTGAAGGAAAAAAAAGCTTGCCAATAATTTATTTTTTACAAGAAAAAAAATTTGAACCAAAAATTATTTCAAAGTTTAATCAAATAAAAAATGCTAAAACCGCTACAGCAAGAAAAGAAATATTCAAACTAACAGAGATGATAAATTCATCAAAATCAATAAAAAACTCAACTATTATTGCCTTGAAATATTTAAACGAGTTTAAAAACGAACTAAATTTATACTCATTAACAAATAAATATAAAAATCTGCTAATAGATATTGTTGAACAAATAAAAGAAGGAATATAATGAAAAAAATAATAATATTGACACTTTTTTATGGCCTAGTCCCAAATATTTGCCCTACAATAACATCAAAATTAAAAATCAATGAACAAGCAAATAAACATACGATAGAAAAACTTTACCAAAAATCAATGTTATTAAAAAATTCAAAAAAATATAACAAAGCCATAGCAAATCTAAAAAAAATAATTAACATGGATCAAAATCAAGTTGATGCTTATCTTTTGCTCTCAGAATTAGAATATTTAAATAAAAACTGGAAAAAAGCAATTATCAAGTCTCAAGATTACTTAAAAATAATAGACTTCAAAGATAGCAAAAACTTTTTAGACATCTCTTGGGCATACTTTTTAATAGGAGAAGTCGAAAATTCAATGGACTACATAATTAAATTTCTCCAAAGCGAAAAAGAATTGTTTAAAGAAAATATATTTATAGCAATTGATGCTCTTTTTAAAAAAAGTATTTATCATTTTATAAACAATGAAAATGCGGCATTTAATACAATATTAACCTTAACGTTCCAATTAGCACTTAATGACGATACTTTATTTATAATTTTTTTAAATAATTTAGAAATAATAAAACAAATACCCTTCTATTATTTCAATAGGGAAAAATTAAAAGAATTATATCTACAAATTAGTACTCTAAAAACAATTCAAAACACAGAGTGCAGAACTTAAACTAAGATTTATCTTTTTTCTTAATCAACGAAACCAATATATTTATTATTATTGCTACATAAAATGGAAAAGAAAGAGAAAAATAAGAATTTATATACTCTTGAGTATGAAAAAATTGATATTCAAAAAAAACTATCAAAAAAGAAATTGGAAAAATTAATAAAGAATTTGAAAATGCAATATAAAGAATGCAAATAGCAAGCCAACCATTGTTTAATCCCAAATTATAAGAGTAAGCTTTAAGATTTACCGCAATAAATGAACCGGCAAGACTTGCCGTTAAAATTGATACAAAAATTGCAAAAGATTTGAAACGATTGCTTATTTTCTCACCCAAAATGTCTTCATAATTCCCCGAAGAAATAAATTCGAAAACTGCTCTAATTCTTGAATAACTAATAACATAAACAGTAATAAATAAAAAAATGAAAAAAATAGTAATAAAAGTAATAATTCCAAAATTCCCAGATAAATTTAAAGTAAAACCAGGAATGAAATTAAAATTACTCTTCATTAAATAATCAACAAGAAAATAACAAAAAATATTAATGCCTATTCCTGCTATAAAAATATCATAATTTTTCTTTACTATAAAAGATAAAAAAAATCCAAACAAAAAGCTAATAAAAAGAGCAAAAATAGTCGACAGAAAAATTCCATATCCAAAATAAATAAAAAAAGATGTTAAAAATATTGAAAGATACGAAATACCCTCAATAGATACATTTAAAAGTCCTATTCTTTCTGTATAAAGAACCCCAAGTGCTAAATACGAAAATACAAGAGCTTGCTCAAAAATACCAAACATCTACTTTTTCCTAGCTTTAATCAAAAATAAAGAGAGAAAAATTGCAATTGATTGACACAGCCCAATAAATTCATACTTAAAGTCATAATTTATATTAAGAAAATTATTAAACTCTATTAATATTGAAAATAATAGACTAAAAAATAATACATAAATATAATTAAATCCTGAAATTACAGCAACAATTAAACTGCTCCAACCAAGTCCTGAGGTTAGCCCTAAAACCAAATATGGTTTAAAAAACACTACAAACATAGAGCCCGCAAGACCATTTAAAAAGGCGCTACCAAATACAGCAAAAAACTTATATTTAAACTCACTTATATTAAAAAAAATATCTCTCTTTTTCTTATTGCTTAATATTTCAAGCTGAAGTCCATAAATAGTTTTTTTATGCATAAAAACATAAAAAAGCCAAATTAACACACCAAATAAAAACAAGTAAATAAGCGATGAATCTAAAGCAAATAAACTATTAATTCTTTTTGTTTGATTAGAAAAACTACCTGTTTTTAACATATTCAAAATAAATCCATCTACCAACCTTTGATTTCCATAAGATATTAAAAGGCCTGTTAAGGCTCTATTTAATCCAAAGAAAAAAGTAATAAAAAAAGGAATAAGCCCTAAAAGTCCTACAAAAAAAGAACTCAAAAATATTAAATATATAAAATTAAAATAGGTTAATCCAAAAAAACTTGAAAATATATAAACTAAAAATGCTCCAAAATAAACTTGGCCTTCATTTCCGAGATTTAATGAATTACTCTTAGCGCAGGTGGCAATGCCAGTAGCCATGATTAAAAATAAAATAAAGCGCCAAGATATCATCTTGATATAAGAAAATTGAAAAAAATCACCAAAAAAATAGCTAATACTTAATATCAAAAAAGAAAAAATTAATGCAATAAAGCTATTTCTAAACAAGGTCATAAAAATAGTAATTCCTTTAATTTTTCTTTACTAATCTTTTCTCTAGATACGTTTAATAAAATTTCTCCCATTTTCATTGCCAAGATGTTATCAGAGAGCAAAAACAATTCATCTAAATTGGAAGTAATCAAAAGAACTGGCTTTTCCTTTGAATAATTACGAATAGCAACAGACATTTCATTATAAGCTTTGTGATCTAAATTACTTAAAGGAGAAAAACAAATTAAAAAACTTTTTGCAATATACATCTCTCTGTAAAGAGCAAACTTCTTCAAAGTTCCTCCAGAAAATGCTAAAGATTTAGAATAAAGGATTCTATATATTTTCTCTTCGCTACAAAATTCCATTTTTTTTTTAAAAAAATCTTTAATCTTATTAATGTAAGATTGCCTAATAAAAATTTTATTTTCAAAATTCATAAATTTAGCTAAAAAATTATCCAATATACTACCATTATCAGGAAATAAATTGCCAATACCTAGGGGTAAAAATCCTGCTTTACACTCAAAAATATTTATTCGCTCATATCTAATACCATCAATTTTTATGCATCCAACAAAAATAAGTTCTCCTAAGAATAGTTTTTCCCACGTTTTAATTGTAGCTTCTTCACCAATTATTCCTAAAACACCCCTTTTATTTAAAGAGAAACTAACATCGTATTTCCAAAAATCTTCAAAAAACAGATTAAATTTAATAGAATCTTTTTCAAGTTTATTAAAATTAATATTTGCAAAAAACATTTTGTCGCTAGAGGATTCAAGTTTGCTCAAAATTGATTCTTTGTTTATTGTTCTAAAACATTTTCCATCTTTTAAAACAATAAACTCATCGCTAAATTTTATAGCATCTGTAATCTCACTGTGGGTAATAAAAAGAGAAGCAATTCCTGATTTCTTAAGCAATACAAGCAATTTTATAAAAGCTTGCGCTTCCTTTTGGGAAAAATAGGCAGCACTCTCGTCAAAAATAATTATTTTTGCATTCTCTTTAAGAGAAGCAATAATGAGCAAAAAATAAATCTCTTTAATATTTAAATCTTTAATTTTTTTGTCTAGATCAAAAGAAATCTTATAAAATTGCATAAGCCATCTATAATACTTATAGGTTTTAGATTTATTCATCGGCATGAAAAATGCATAACCAAACCAATAGATACTTAAATATTCCCATACTCTTAAATTCATTTTCAAATTAGGAACTTGAGAAACAAGATAAATGCCATTATTTTTAGCTTTATCTACATTCCAATTTTTCTGTTTAATACCATTTACCAATATTTCTCCACTATCAAATTCAACAATTCCAGCAATAATCTTGGCTAGAGTACTTTTTCCTTCTCCATTTTTACCAACTACTGTAAAAATTTTAACTTCTCCGATTTTTAAATTAATACTGTCCAAAATAGGCTTATCAATATCTGGGAAATACTTAACTATATTTTTAAACTCTACCATTAATTTTGTTCCAAATTAATTTCTATGCCATTTACACTAACCTCTTCTATTTTTTTTAAAAGATCTCTTTTTAACTTTTGACTGGTTCGCTCTAAATAAAAAACATTCGAAATGTTAAATAAAACTCCTTTGTGCTTTATACCAAAAATATCAGAATTACCATAGTTAATCTCTGATTTAAGCGCCTTATCCAAAATATATGAAACATAATATTTTTGATTTGTAATCCCTGACCCAATAATATTTTCTTTATTATCCAAATAATTTTCACTATCAAAAAGAATCGCAAAAATATTATTCTCTCTAATAGATGAAAGCACTCCTTCAACAGCAGGTCCTACAATAGGAAGTATTACTAAAGCACCCGAATCCTTAATTAAAGAATCTGATAACAATTTAGCTAAATTACTATCATGCCAATTACCCAAAACTCGATAATAAACTTCAGAATTCACACCCACATCAAGAATACCTTTTTTGAAATAACGATAAATATAATCTCTCATAATAGGATAATCTTGACCTGCAATAAGAGCAGCATTCCCAAAACCAGAATTAAATTCTTTTAAAAAAAGACCTACATAATACCCTAAAATATATGCTTCTTCTGCAACATTATACGAAACTGAATAGACTTGATCGTTTGTGTTTCTTACTAAAGAATCAAAAATGAGAAACTTAGTATAAGGGTAATCGCTTGAAACATTATCAACAATATCTTGCATAGCATTATTTGTAGTTATTAAAAAATCATATTTTTTTGAAGTTAATAATTTTTCAAGCATTTCTATCCACTCACTTTGATTAAATCCAGCTTCTAAAACTTTAATTTCAAGATTTTTATGCTTTTTTTTAAATTCAAACAAAGAATCATACATCTCTTTATAAGATGGAGATCCTGAAATAATTCCTGGAATAAATAAAGCAATATTTGTTTTATTAGAAATATCAACCTTTCGCTTCTTTAAAAAAATTAAATAGACAAATAAATATAAATGAAATATCGTGAATAAAATCCAAAACCCTTTAAAAAACAAATTTTTACTCATAAAGATAATACATCCTTTTTATTAATTATTATTAAATTCATCTAAAGCCAAAAAAGTCAAATAAAAAATGTCAATAATAAGCTATAAAAATCAAAACTCTTTAGGGCGCAACAAATACAATTCATTAGCATTTAAATTGCTAGTAATATCATCATTTGAACGTCTTAAGTACATCTTTAAAGAATGAATTGTTTTAAAAAACTTATTTTTTAAAACATTTTTATTAGCTTTGTAATCTTTTAAAAATTTTGAAATAGGACTGTGCACAGTCATTGACTTGTCAAAAAAAGTAGAAAAATATTTAAAAACATCATCAACAAAATAAAACCTATTAGCCAAATCAACAAAATTATTAAACAGTACACCAATTCTTCCCTTTAAATAATTAATATTTTTAATCATATCAATCCTGTTCCCAAGTTTATAATTTTTATCTTCCAAGCTCCATTTTGAATATATAGAATTAAATCTAAAATCTTTTATTAAATAATTATACATAGAGTTAAATCTGAAACTATCTTCAATATATTTTAAAATAAAAAAATATAAAAACCCTTTATTTAAAGACATGAAATTATCCTTAGCCATCCTTATAAAATTTTGATTAACACCCTTTAGAGTGCCTTCATTAACTTTATGTAAAAAAGAATTTCCATTCAAAAACAAAAGACTATTATTGGGAAAAATTAAATATTCGGTTTTATCAATGTGCCTGACGCTACCCTTGTAAACATTAATAAAATAATTATTAAAATAATCACTGTTGACATAAAATTTTGACGTATTTTCAGTTTTAAACAAATTATTATTTATAATAACAGAAAACGAAGATCCTTTGACAATATTATGAATTACAGCATCAACACTTCCTCTAAATAAATATATTTTTGCATCTTGCAAATCTTTAAGAGAAGAATAAAACACAAAACTATTTGTATTGGAATAAAAAATTAAATCTGCAGAAATACCGTTTATTTCGTATAAATTTATTTTGAGCTTTGAATTTTCTCCAACTTCGATAAAATCGTATTCAAAAATTTCGTCATCTAAATCTAGCTTAACAGAAAATGTATTTCTAACAACATCAACTTTACCTTCTATTTCTTTTACAACTGCTACTTGAGAAAACAGAGCCCTACTTGAAAGCAATATCAAAAGGACAAAATGATATATTCTAAAAATATAGTTCTCCTGATCTTTGAAAAACTTATAAGCTTAATTATACCTTGTTTTACATAAATTTATTACACTTTGAACAATGATGAAAAAGAACTATAATTTAATTTAAGGATTAAAAATATTAAGTTTTTTTAAGTTTTTATTGACATACTATTATTGCTATAATAATAAAATAGCAAAAAAAGGAACGTTAATATTTAGAGGTTCTTACTTTAAAGATAATAGAAGCCAAGTTATTAAAAGGGTGTATTTATGAATATAAAGAATAAATTAATAAGAAGGGTGTATTTATGAATATAAAGAATAAATTAATATTGATGCTGAGCATTGTAGCGACAATCTCTTTTATTGCATGCAAAACGCCTCCAGAAGCAAGAGAAAACAAAAATGCTAAAATTGCACAGCCAGTTAATAAAAATTTTCAATTAAGAGATATAAAAGACATTAAAAATGAACTAATAAGAGAGAGAGGGCATCTTTTTTATTCTAAAGAGTTTAATGAGGCTGAAAAATTAGAAGAAGTAATGAAGCAAAATTTTTCTAAAAGAAAAACAACAGAAGGAAATGAAATTGCGCTCAAGGTACTTGAAAGGTACAAAACAATAATAAAAGAAACAAAAGAAAAAAAAGAAAAAACAAATTACCTTAAAGAAAATATTGAAAAGTATCTAAACGATGCAGAAGCAAATGAAGCATATGTATGGATTCCGTTGGAAATAGATGAAGTAAATAACTTGTATTTTGAAGCAACAAGAAAATATAAAAATTACGATCTTGACAGTGCCCTTGACATGTATAGCAAAGCATTCAACAGAGCACAACAAGCAGCAAAAAATGCCAAAGAAGCTAAAGCTTTAAAAGAAACTGATGAGAGAATGTACAAACAATTAAAGGCGCTTGAAGCAGCTTCTAACTTGCCAATTTATAGCAACAACAAGCTCATCAAGCCATCACCATGGAATGGTAGAGCATTTATTAAGGAAAGAAACAGTCACCTAAACCTTTTAAATATAAATGGGGGCATTTATCTTCTTGGAGAAACAAAAATTCCAACTCCAATAGTACTAGCATACGAAGAAAGGATAGAAACAGCAAAAAACTCTAAACCCCAAGAACAATTTAAAACACTAGAACTTATTGAGCGATCTAGAAAATTATGGGAAAAAGGGGTTGAGGCTAAAAATGTCAAAAACTTTAGACTTGCCAATGAATTATTTTTAGAATCTGCAAGATATCTAGAAGCTTATCAAATCAATGCAAGCAGCGAGCTTTATGTAATAAAAATAGGCAATACCTTATGGGGCATTTCTAAGAAATTATACAACGATCCTTACCTATGGCCAAAAATTTGGTTTGCAAACAGACAAAAAATACAAAATCCAGATCTGATTCATTCTAACTGGAAAATAATAATTCCTGCCAAATAAAGAAAAAACAATCTTATAGCAAGGCCCTTAGGGCCTTGCTATCTTATTTTATATCTAATAAAATTAAATAATAAAAACATTCTAAAAGAGACAGGAAATGAAGAAACTAACATTATTAAGCTTAATACTTATTTCATGCTATACAATTAACTTAGAGAAATTAACAAAAGAAACTCCTTATGAGGTTTACCTTAGAGAAGCTCAAAAGGCTATCAATGTTAATGATTACAACTCTGCATTAAAAGCATACGAAAAAATGATTCAAAATTTCGCTCACAATCCAAATGTAGTTGCTACTGGTAAATATGAAATTGCATTCATATACTACACAATAAACAAAACAGAAAAAGCAAAAAAAATATTTGAAGAGCTAATAGAAAATAAAATGGAAATGCCCAAATGGATTAAGCCTTTGGCTAAAAAAATATTAAATAAAATAGAAAATAATAATTTAAAAAAATAAAGATTTTTACTGAAATATTATTCCATAAATTGTAATATCTTTTTCCTTTGCAGAATTGATAACATCTTCATAAACAACAGACCCTCTTGGATATTCATGAGGAGGAGCATCCCCTATGACAATAACAAATCTTCTTTCTGCTCGCCAATCAAACTGAGTTACGGCAGCATCAATCCCCTCAAACACAGCTTCTGGATAATCTCCACCACCACCAACATTAACATATTTAAGAATATTATTTAAATAAGGAATCGTATTAAAATCAAAAGCTTTGGTTAAAAAATCTTCAAGATAGTCTTTATAAAAAACAAGACCTATTCTATAAGATTTAAACTTTTGTAATTGGGGTTCTATTATTGAAAATAAATGCTCTTTTAGAATCTCAATATTACTTTTCATACTGTCAGTAACATCAACAACAAGAACTAGATCTAAATCATAAACTGAATCTTCTGAGTTTTTTAAAATTTTTTTTATTTTATCAACAATATCAATGCCATCCTTAGCAATAACAACTTCATCCGAAAATTTTGTAAAAGTATCCCTTAATTCATTAAATTCAATTTTCCCTTGATTTTGATCATCCTTGAAAAGTAATTCATAAGCATTGTCTTGATATTTGCCTAAATAATCATTATATTTTTTCTCAAAAGATCTTATAGAAAACCAAAAGGGCTCTTTTTTATTTTTTAATATTTCTAAATCAATCTCACCACTTCTTGTCGAAAAATTTGGAAATCCATATTTTAATTTTTTTGGAATCAATATATGAAAAGCTTCTCCAAACTTCTTATTAGGAACAGGCGTAGAAGATGTTAATGACAAAAGTTCTTTATTTTTGATAACTCTTCCATTTAAAATTCGAATTTCATCTCCATTAACCTTATTATAGCTTAATGTACGAAATGAATAAGTAGCCACATCTTTTTTCTTATCGGGAATTTCAAAAGACTCTGTCAATATTACTGATTTAATTGAAGGTTTTTTTCTAATAAAAAGATGAAATCCCTCTTCATGGGCTTCAACATAAACATCATCAATGCCAATTTTCAAAGAACCATCTTCAAGCCCAAACAAATAAAAGCTAATAAAAAAAAATAAAAAAATTTTCTTCATAAGGAAACCACCCTATAAACAACTCAAAACCAATAAATAAGGCCTATAATTAAAGTTTTTCGGATAAATTTTCATAAAACAAAACATTCGATTTAGAAAAACTATTCTTGAAAATATTCCTAAGATTCAAACTAGCAAGATCTTTTTTAACACTTTTTACCATATCTTCATCTCTATTTAATATATCAAAAATCTTAGCTGATTCGCTTAAATTGCTAATCCCAGAATTAAAAAGTTTAGTATCTCTTATAGATGAAAAAGATGCCATTACTTCTACAACTCCAAGATTATTATAAGTCTCAATTTCTTTTAGTAAAAGAATTTTATGATAATCATTTTCTTTGGGATTAAAATTCAAAACATTGGCCTTTTCTAGTTCTAAATTTTGCATAACCCTTAAATAATAGCTTCTGGAAGCTAAAAAATCACCTGTCTTATAAAGAGTTAAGGCAATAGAATTTAAAACTTCGTTACTACTTGAAAACCCCGCCATGCTCTCTACTTTAAATAAATATTTCAATGCATCATCATAATTATTTTCTCTGTAGCTAAGTAATCCAACTTTATAGTAAACATCTGGATAATCAACACCCTCATTTATTGCCAATTTATAAGAAGATATCGCAGATTTAAAGTCATTTAAAGATCTAAGAATATCACCTTGCTTCTCATAAATTGAAGAAATTTCCTTAGATCCTTTTATAAGATTGTGTTTTTTATAAAAAGAATAATCATTCAAGGCTAAACCAATAATATTACTAGCTCTAAGAGAATCTTTAGATTTTTCATAAATGTCTGCTAAAATTTTATAAGCCAATATCTTGTCTCCAGCATCTTCAATTGAATTTTTCTGCCTAAAACTATTTAATGCTTTAAGCAAATATACTTCGGCTTTCTTGAAATCTCCTATGTAATACGAATATCTTCCACTTTCAAAAAGTGCCTTATCGTAATTGGGATTTTTATTTAATATTTTTCTAAGAACGTATTCAATCTCTGAATTCATATTAACATTATTGTCAAGCTTAAAAATAGTTCTGCCATCATTTCTTTTGAAATCAGAGAATTCCTTATTCAATAAATTTGTTTGCCCATTAAGATAATTTAAGTTTATAGCAAGATTATTTGCCCTTTGATTATAAGTTACAAAAGAAATATACTTATCTACCAGATTTTTAGCATATTTTGTGTAAACAACTTCATCCACATCTGTAATTTCATTTGACTTAATAAAATTATTAACATTATCAGATTCAGTATCTAAACCAGCTTCAATATAAGCATTGAAAAGTTTAAATAAAATTTCCTTTTTTTGTCCATACTTAGAAAGTACAACCGTATAGCTATTAATACTATCTTTATAATAGTTAGGATTTGTTTTAGCCCATTTAAAATAATTATCTCCCTTTAACAATAAAGCATCATAATCATAAAGATCGTAAGATATAACCTCATCAAGTATTGAATTAGCTTGAGAGTATTCTCCAAGACTAATTTTCATAGAAGCATATGCAACATATCCTTCCTTATTAAACTTTTTTCGCCTTCTACTTGCAGAATTTTTAGAAAAAGGCTCAATTGTAAACAATTCCTCGTATTTCTCTTCAGCACTATCAAAATCTCTAATATCTTCAAACGCTTTAGCATAATTGATAAACCATTTATCATCAGGCCTAATGTAATAAGCGTCTCTAAAGATAGCTTTTGCAAGCTCTCTTTTATTTGCATATATATATTCTATACCCTCTTTATACTTGCTCTCAGAGGCAACATAAAAAAATACTACATCTACTATAAAGTAAAAAGAAACTAAGACTAAAACAATAAACAAAGAAGCTATTTTTATCAAAGGCAACAAAGCTCTTGATACTCTATAGCTCAATTTTTGCTGAAGCTTGCTAAATTCTTCCGCCTTAAAATAAATTACAGGCAATTTAATAGATCGCCCAACAATATCCCCTACAAATTTAGCAATAAATTTCAACCTTTTTTTATTGCTTTCAACAAGATCAATTAACGCTTCAAGTTTATACTTTGAAATATTTTCCTTGGTTAAAGCCTCAGCAATTGCAATTCTTAAATTTCTAGGATAGGAATTTAAATGCTTTAAAAATAATGGATAATTAACTTTAAATTCTAATCGCTTAGAATTTGAAGTTTGGTCATACTCTAAAAATTTAAAATCATCTGCAACATTTTCAAAATCACTCTCATCAGTACTTAAATTTAAATTGTCTTCAACAAACATCTCTGCTTGTTCGTCTGTCTGGCTTTTGTCATTTAAAGTATCATCAATGTTAACTTCATTGGATTTATTGGATTGTAAAAAATTATCATCCACCGAAACAAAAGAATCATTACCAGCCTCAAAAAAATTATCATTGCCTTGATTGTTGATTGATTCTTCAGAACTAAGTTCTGAAGAATCAATCAACTTATCAAAATCAAGTTTAGAAGCAGCTTCTAAATCAATAGAATTATCATCAAGAACTTTGTCAATGTTACTTTCAAAAGAATCGCTAGAAGAAACATCAAAATCATTATCCAAAGTTGAAAGCTCTGAATCCATATCAATACTCAAGTCAGAACCACTTGAAGGTAAATTATCATTAAAAATATCAGAGTAAGACAATTTATCCTCATTCTCAAGAGCATCAAGCATGAAATTTAAATCAAGCTCATCATCATTTTCCTCTAAACTAAGATCTTCACCTATCCAGGGAACAATGCTCTCTCCAGGCTCAGGAAGCTTAACATCCATACTCACACCAAAAGATTCTTTAGACAATCTTTCATTAGAAAGATTGTCTAATATTTCTCTCTTAAACTGTTTTATCTTATCTATATCAGGCATATTGCAATCAAGTTCCTAGCTCATCAAAAACTCTTTTTATACACTTCAAGACCTTCTGCATGAAGCAGATTAAATCGATTTTCTAAATCTTCAGCAATTTTTAAACCCAAAACTTCCTTTGTAGCCTCTGTCTTACAATCTTTTAAAGTGTTTAAAATTTTGCCTCTATAATCATCAATACTTATAACTTTGTCAGCATTATATATAAGAGTGTCTCTTTTAAAAACATCATGAGACATATCTCCATCTTCAGAAACTTCTAAAACATTTCCATTGACTCCAATCATCAAATAATAATCAAAAATTTTAAAATAATTACCAATTTCTAAAATTATTTTTTTTGTTTCAGGCTTTCCTTTTCTATATCTAGTAGCTGTGGGAAAAATCAGTATAATGTATCCACTATTTTTCTTTTCATAAATATATTTCATAGAATTAGCATTAAAAACACGTCTTTGCCTAGCATGCTCTGAACCAACCCCAACAAATGCATGCGGCGGATACACTAATATTGCATTGTATCCCAAAGAAAGAGTTTTAACAAATAAATTATCTCTGAAAAGCTTAACTCCGGCTATTGGAATAATATGATCTGCAATATCATGATAACCCATTTTGTAAAGTAAAAATTGGAAACAGGGAAAATCAAAATTACTGTAATGCTCCATTAATATAATTGAAGACTTGCCAGATTTGACCTTTTGATAAAGTTCTAAAATATTTTGCATACCAACAATGGTAGATCCATCCTCAAGAAGTCGCTCTATCATTCTATCTACCAATCTTCTACTATTAAGATCTGCACTACGATAAGATTTATCTAAATAATTAACATTTTCAACAGACTTAAATTGACTTACAAAGTCGCTTTCCATATCTTTAAAATATTTATCAAAACTTTCATTTTGTACAAACATAAAACTAGCACCTTTAAAAGCATTCTATTTTGCCACTTAATCATTAGTTACATCATTTTATTTATTACGAACAAACAACTCTATAAAGCTAGCAATAAATAACCAATATTAAACAAGCACACATTTTTGAAAACATTTCACACCCATTATACCTTATTTATTACACAAATTAAAGTAAAATTTTAGCTTACATCAATGAGCAAAATAACACTAAAAACTATTCAATTTATTAGACTTTTTTTATTGTAAAAATTAAAGTAAAATTTAAATATAAAATTAAATCAAAGTACCAGGAGACGTACATACTTAAAAGTAGAGCAGAGTAAATTTTCTTTATTAAAAAGATTAATAAAAAGTTAACACAATAAGTATGTAAAATATTGAAAAAGGAAAATCCCATGAAATACACAAAAATAGCTTTAATGCTAACTATTTTTTCTTTAATAGCTTGTACCAATAATACTGCAAAAGAAAAAATAGTTTTTAGAGCATCAAATTTAACCGAACCATCATCACTTGATCCTCAGCTCTCAACAGACCTTTACGGTAACAATATCATTATAAACCTATTCTTAGGCCTAGTAGTAAAAGATTCACAAACTGGAAAATATAAACCGGGACTTGCAAAAAGTTGGAATATTACTAATAACGGAACTATTTACACATTTCATCTAAGAGAAGATATAGTTTGGAGCGATGGGGTTGCCATTACTGCTGAGGAGATAAAAAAATCATATTTAAGAATTTTAAATAAAAAAACAGCTGCATTGTATGCTAATTTAGTAAAATCTACAATAAAAAACGCACAAGAATATTTTGATGAGACGGTCTCTGAATCTGAGCTTGGCATAAAAGCTATTGACAGCAAAACCTTAGAAATAACACTAACATCTCCAAAGCCTTATTTTCCCGATATGCTAACAAACTCAGCATACATACCAATTCCAATGCATATTGTTGAAAAATACGGAGAAAATTGGACAAATCCTGAAAATATAGTTGTTAGTGGCGCATACAAACTCAAGGAAAGACTAATTAATGATAAAATCGTAATAGAAAAAAATGAAAAATATTATAATGCAAAAAATGTAGAAATTGATGAGGTAATATTTTACCCAATAGAAGGTAGCGTAGCTTACAATATGTACATAAACGGTGAAATTGATTTTTTACAAGGAGCAGAAAAAAATAATAATTTAGAAGAAATTAAAATAAGAGATGATTATTACTCAGGATTAAAAAATGCAATGTCATACATGATATTCAATACATCCCTAAAACCACTAGACAATTTAAAAGTTCGACAAGCCCTCTCACTTGCTATTGACAGAGAAACTTTATCTAAAATAGTTTTAAAAGGGAGTTCAGATCCAACAAGAAATTTAACTCCAAAATTTGATGATTATTCTTATGGGAAAAAGCTAATATTATTCGATCCTGAGAATGCAAAAAAACTTTTAGCTGAAGCTGGATATCCAGATGGAAAAGGCTTTCCCACATTAAAATATAAAATCTCAAAAGGTGGAGGAAGCTCAATAGTAACAGAATTCTTACAAGAACAATTTAAAAAAATCCTAAACATTAACATAGAAATCGAGAATGAAGAATGGACTACCTTTTTAGGAAGCAGAAGAACTGGAAATTACCAAATTTCAAACATGGGGTGGATAGGAGACTATTTTGACCCTTTAACATTCCTAGAAAGCTTATTTACAACAGAAAATCATTTTTTTGGAGCATACAAATATTCGAACAAAGAGTATGATGATTTAATAAGAAAATCTAATTTGGAACTTGATCCAATAAAAAGACAAGATATTCTAAGAGAAGCTTAAGCAATAATAGTAGAAAAAGATTTCCCTGTGGCGCCCTTATATATACCCAAATCTCATTACCTTTTCAGAAATGATAAATGGACAGGGTGGATACCAAATATTGCAGAAAGCTATTTATATGAAGATATTAAAACTAAAAAATAATAAAATAAGTAATTTTAAAATTAAGATTTAAAATTAATATCTGCGGAAGAGCAATTATAAAATTAAAATTAACTTCAAAACGGAGGTATAAAAAATTATGAAATTACAAAAAACATTATTTTCAATAATATTTTTTCTAACTTTTCTTTGTTGTAATAAAGAGGGAAAACAAGAAGGAGTATCATTTAAAATAAGCTTGGGGGCAGAACCAAGCAGCCTTGACCCCCAATTAGCAGACGATAATGTCGCATCAAAAATGATAGACACAATGTTTAAAGGGCTTATTACAGGCGATCCTAAAACAGGGGGAAACAAGCCCGGACTTGCAAAAACCTGGGATATCTCTTCTGACGGAACAGTTTACACATTTACTCTAAGAGAAAAAATTACCTGGAGTGATGGAGTTGCAATCACTGCAGAAGGAATTAGAAAATCTTATCTTAGAATTTTAAATAAAGAAACTGGCTCAAAGTATGTTGAAATGGTTAAATCAGCAATTAAAAATGGTCAAAAATATTTTGACGAACAAGTGCCTGACTCTGAACTTGGAATTAGAGCAATTGATGAAAAAACATTAGAAATAACATTGGAATCGCCAAAACCCTATTTTATTGACATGTTAGTACACCAATCATTTATTCCAATACCAATTCACATTACCGAAAAGTACGGACAAAGCTGGACAAGCCCTGAGAACATGGTTACCAGTGGTCCTTTTAAATTAAAAGAAAGAGTTCCTAACGAAAAATATGTGTTTGAAAAAAATGATAAATACTACAACTCAAACGAAGTGGAAGTACAAGAAATTACATTTTATACAACAAACGACAACTCAACAGCATATAAAATGTATGAAAATAAAGAATTAGATGCAATCTTTGGATCCATACCACCCGATTTAATTAAAGATCTAAAACTAAGAAGCGATTATTACTCATCAGCTGTTAATGCCCTATACTTTTGCGCATTCAACACACACATTAAACCACTTGATAATGTTAAAATTAGAAAAGCTTTAACTCTTGCTATTGATAGAGAAACGCTCACATATAAAGTTCTTGACAATGGCACTATTCCTACAAGAAGGGCAACTCCTAACTTTAGCTCATATTCTTATGCAAAAAATTTAGAATTATTTAATCCTGAGGTTGCAAAAACCCTTCTAGCTGAAGCTGGTTATCCTAATGGGGATGGATTTCCTATTTTAAAATTAATATATAATACAAGCGAAGCAAATAGAAAAATTTGTGAATTTATTCAAAACCAATGGAAAAAAAATTTAAATATTAATGTGGAACTTGAAAACGAAGAATGGACAACTTATTTAAACACTAAAGCAAATGGAAATTACGAAATAGCAAGAGCAGGGTGGGTAGGCGATTACGCTGATCCTTCAACATTTTTAAGCATATTCACACAAGGATACACGCAATTTTCATCTCACAATTACTCAAACCCAGAATATAACGAACTTATTAAGAAATCTGATCTTGAACTTGATCCAATAAAAAGACAAGACATCTTAAGACAAGCAGAAGAGATAATTATTGAAAAAGATTTTCCAATTGCACCAATATACATATACGGAAATAGCTACCTCTTCAGAAATGACAAGTGGACAGGCTGGAATACTAATATTTCAGAAAGATTTGATTTGTCTCAACTAAAATTAAAAAAATAAATAATTAATATTTAATTAAACAAAAATCGTCTATAAAAAATAAATCAATAGACGATTTTTTATTGACTTTCTTCTAAAAAAAAGATAGCTTAAAATTCATAAATAATTTTAATTTGGAAAAAAGGTTAAAATATGAACTTTAATAAAACTGAAACAATAGGTAAAAAATTTAAGATAGCAGCACTAATTATGCTTGCTGTGTCTCTGATTGCATGCAATAGCAATTCAGAAAAAGAAAAATTAACATTTAAAGTATACATAGGAGGCGCACCTTCGTCACTTGATCCACACTTGGTAGATGAGACAATAGGAGCAAGAATTTTGGAGCAAGTATTCTCAGGGCTCTTAACATTAAATACTAAAACGGGAAAGCTTAAGCCTGGACTTGCTAAAAATTGGGAAGTCTCAAAAGATAAAAAAACATATCAATTTTACCTAAGAGATAATCTTGTTTGGAGCGATGGAGTTTCAATTACTGCTGAAGGGATAAGAAAATCTTTTTTAAGAATTTTAAATAAAACAACAGAATCTACAAATGTTGATATGGTAAAATCAATAATAAAAAATGGACAAGAGTACTTTGATGGAAAAGTGTCTGATTCTGAACTTGGAATTAAAGCAATTGATAGTAAAACATTGGAAATAACACTAACATCTCCAAAACCCTATTTTCTTGAATTACTTCTACATCATTCTTTCATGCCAGTACCTATTCATGTTATTGAAAAACATCAGGGAAATTGGACAAACCCCGAGAACATGGTTACCAGTGGTCCTTTTAAATTAAAAAAAAGATTACCTAATGAAAAAATTATATTTGAAAAAAACGAACACTATTACAATGCAAAAGAAGTAGAACTTGAAGAGCTTGTCTACATTACATCTGACAATGATCTAACTGTATATAATATGTACAAAAACAACGAAATTGATGCTATTTTCAACAGCATCCCGCCGGACATTGTAAATGAAATAAAAATACAAAATGACTATTATCAACACAAAAGTAATGCGATTTATTTATACTCATTTAATACAAAAATAAAACCCCTTGACGATGCTCGAGTTAGAGAAGCTTTAACGTTAGCTATTGACAGAGAAACTTTAACTTACAAAGTACTCAATGATGGTACAGTTCCCACAAGAGAAATAACCCCTAATCTTGAAAATTACAATTACGGTAAAAAATTAGCTTTATTTGATCCTGAAAAATCTAAAAAACTTTTAACAAAAGCTGGATATCCGAATGGTAAAGGGTTTCCAACACTAACGCTAAAATATAATACAAACGAAACTCATAAAAAAATTGCTTCATTTATTCAAAACCAATGGAAAAAAATTTTAAATATAAATATTATGCTTACTAATGAAAATTGGCCTGTTCTTACCAATAGTAGAAATACGGGTAATTTTGAAATAATAAGGATTGGGCGCATTGGAGAATATTTGGATCCACATACATACTTTACTATATTCACAAGCGAAAATTCGCAACTTGCGTCGTACAGATATTCAAACTCAGAATTTGATAAACTCGTCAGAGAATCGGATTTTGAAAAAGATCCCATAAAAAGGAAAAAAATACTCAGACAAGCAGAAGAGATAATAATTGAAAAAGATTTTCCTGCCGCACCAATATACATATATTCTGGACACTATCTTTTCAGAAACGATAAATGGACTGGATGGAGTCCTAATGTATCAGAGGTTTATTATTTTTCTGAATTAAAACCAATTAAAAATGCAAAACAAAATTAATTAATTTTTCAAAAAGGCTTCAATATATAATTAAAAATAATATTGAAGCCTAATGTAAAAGCGAAACTGGGCAAATGACACTTAAGAGTACAGCCTTGTTTAAAGCAAAAATACACAAATAATATTTTAAGATTCTAAGGTAAAATACTTTAGAATCTTAAACAAAAAAACAATCCTCTCTAATTAACATAATAAAATTTTAAATAAAAATTAAAAAATCTAAGACACTCTTATCTATCAAAAATTATCAGTTATAGCTTGAAAAACAATAAATACTATATGATATAATTGACTAATACATAATGTTGCCAATTACCCATTTACAAAGGAGCAAAAATGTTAAAGTTTACTTTAAAAAAAATAATAGGAATAATACCGACTTTACTAGCAATAATTTTTTTATGCTTTTTTGTAATGCGAATGGCCCCTGGAAGCCCATTTGATTCTGAGAAACCTATTGATCCTCAAGTAAAAGCAAGATTGATGGAAAAATATCATCTTGACAAACCTTTTTATATTCAAGCCTTTTATTATATTTCAAACGTTCTCAAAGGAGATCTGGGGCCTTCTCTAAAAAAGAAAGACCTTACAGTTAATCAATACATAAAATTAGGATTTCCAAAATCACTTACACTCGGGGTAATATCCCTCATCATATCACTATCAATAGGAATACCAATAGGAATATTAGCTGCTATTTATAAAAATAATTATATAGATTATATAATAACATCAATAGCAATATTGGGGATTTCTATACCATTGTTCGTAATAGGACCAATTTTACAATACTTTTTTGCAATTAAATGGGGCTTACTTTACACCTCCGGATGGATTACAGAAAGAGGCGGATTTTTAAATTTAATTTTACCTATAATAACTCTTAGCATGCCCAATATAGCTATTTTTGCAAGAATAATCAGAGGCTCAATGCTAGAAATAATACAAAGCGACTTTATAAGAACTGCACGTGCAAAAGGACTAAGCTTTAGAAAGATAGTTATAAAGCACATGTTAAGAGGAGCAATGCTACCTGTAGTAAGTTATATAGGTCCAGCATTTGCCGCTATAATCTCTGGAAGCGTAGTTATTGAAAAAATATTTAGAATTGCTGGAATGGGAATGTTTATAACAGAATCAGCACTAAACAGAGATTATCCGGTATTAATGGGGGGACTGTTAGTATATTCAATAATACTGCTTATTTCCATATTAATATCAGACATTATATATAAAATGCTAGATCCAAGAGTATAGGAGAAAATCAAAATGAATAGCCTTGAAAAACAAAACAAAACAAACAATTCTAAACTCGAAAGAAGAGCTTGGTCAAGATTTAAAGAAAATAAACTAGCATTCGGCAGTCTTTTTGTAATTGGATTTTATATCTTAATTGCTATTCTGCAACCAATATTGCCAATATATAAATACCATACCCAAATAGTAGAGCATTCCGATTTACCACCATCTTTTCAGGCTGCTGGAGAACTATGGTACAAGAAAGAAAAAAAATTTATTGAAAAATTAGCAAAAAAAGAAAAAAGAGAAATAAATGAAGCGGAACTAAAAAAACTCGAAGACATAAAAATAAAAATAGAAAATGAAGTTCAAATAATAGATAAAAAAGAAGTAAAAATACATCAAAGAGTATATTTACTTGGTACAGACAATCTTGGACGAGATTTGCTTGCAAGATTAATACAAGGCAGCCAAATCTCTCTTTCTGTAGGATTTATTGGAGCTTTTTTGTCCATGATAATAGGAACTATTCTGGGTTCAATAGCTGGATTTTTTGGGGGATTGCCTGACAAAATAATCACCAAAACAATCGAAATTCTTTATGTATTGCCCTATTTACTTATTGTGATAATACTAATGTCAATAATGGAAAGAAGCATAATAGGATTATTCATAGCACTTGCATTTGTATCGTGGTTAACAGTAGCTAGGGTTGTACGAGGCCAAGTACAATCACTGTCAAGTTCAGAATTTATACAAGCAGCCAAAACCTTTGGTGCAACAAATCAAAGAATAATTTTAAAGCACTTAATCCCCAATAGCATTGGAATGATAGTTATATTCACAACAATAAGAGTTCCAAGCTTTATTATGGCTGAAGCATTTTTATCCTTTTTAGGACTTGGAATTTCAGCTCCAATGACAAGCTGGGGAGAATTAGTGCAAAATGGAATTGCTACATTTGTCGAATATCCATGGAAAGTTTTTATTCCGGCTATAGTCATGACAATATTTTTATTATTTATGAACTTTTTAGGTGACGGGTTAAGAGATGCATTTGATCCAAAAGACAGCATCTAAGGAGAAATTGAATGGAAAAAGACAATATATTAGAAATAAAAAATTTATCAATTGAATTTAGATTAAAACATACAACAATTCATCCCGTAAGCAATATTAACCTATCTGTAAAAAGAGGAGAAATTAGAGCTATTGTTGGAGAATCTGGAAGTGGAAAATCCGTAACAAGCATGGCTATTTTAAAATTATTACCAGAACTTACAACAGTATATAAAAGTGGAGAAATACTATTTGAAAATCAAGATCTTCTAAAACTTAGCGAAAAAGAACTTTTAAAAATCAGAGGAAATAAAATATCAATGATATTTCAAGATCCAATGACTTCACTTAACCCATTTTTAAGAATATCAACTCAACTTGAAGAAACAATAATCTTACATCAAAAATTAGGAAAAAAAGAAGCCAAAGAAAAAGCAATAGAAATGTTAAAAACTGTTGGTGTTGTAAACGCAGAAGAGAGAATAAAACATTTCCCCCATCAATTTTCAGGAGGAATGAGACAAAGAGTAATGATTGCTATGGCACTAAGCTGTCATCCATCCTTACTAATAGCAGATGAACCTACAACAGCCCTTGATGTTACAATCCAAGAGCAAATATTATTATTAATCAAAAACTTATCTAAAAAATTCAATACTTCTACCATATTTATAACGCATGATCTTGCGGTTGTTGCTGAAATTTGCGATACGGTATCTGTCATGTACCAAGGGAAAATTGTAGAAGAAGGAACAGTAGAGGAAATATTCAACAATCCTAAGCACCCCTACACTATTGGACTTTTAAAATCAATTCTTACACTAGAACACGATCCAAATAAAAAACTTTATTCAATAAAAGAAAATCCTATTAATATCACAAAAACCAGTATTGAGGAGTTTTAAATGAACAGCAAAAACGAAATAATTCTTAAAGTAGAAAATTTAATACAAACATTCATAACTGGAGAAGATTTTTTATTTTGGAAAAACAAACAAAAAGTAAATGCAGTAAACAATATTAGCTTTGAAATTGAAAAAAATAAAACTCTAGGACTCGTGGGAGAATCTGGCTGCGGAAAATCTACTACTCTTCGCTCAATAATGCAGCTTTACACACCAACTTCTGGAAATATTTACTTTAACGGGAAAAACATAACTAAACTTTCAAAAAAAGAACTCTTAAAAACAAAAAAAGATATGCAAATGGTATTCCAAGATCCCCACACTTCACTTGATCCAAGAATGACAATAAAAGAAATAATAGCAGAACCACTAGAAATATACAATGAAAACAAAATTCTTCCAAAAACAAAAAAAGAAATAGAGCAAAGAGTAAATGAATTAACAGATATTGTTGGGTTACATAAAAGTATGTTGGCTAGATATCCTCATGAATTTTCTGGTGGGCAAAGACAAAGAATAGGAATTGCCAGAGCACTAGCTTTAAATCCTAAACTTTTACTTTTAGACGAAGCCGTTTCTGCACTTGATGTATCAATCAGAGCTCAAATTTTGAATTTACTAAAAAACCTGCAAAAAGAATTCAATTTGTCTTATTTATTTATTTCTCACGATCTTGCTGTAGTAAAATATATGAGTGATAAAATCGCTGTAATGTACCTCGGGGTTATTCTAGAACTTGCACCCAGAGAAACACTATTTTCAAACCCAATTCATCCATATACTAAAATGCTAATAGCATCAATCCCTGAAATCAACCCTGAAAAAAGAAAAAATAAAAATATAAAACTAGACGAGCAAACTCTAGCAAACATTAGAAAAATTCATTTATCAACCCAGGAACACCCAAAACTTGAAGAAGTAGAAAAAGATCACTTTGTATCTAAATACCTTTTTGATGAGATGAACAAATAAACAATTAAAAAGCTTATTTATGGTCAAAATAGGAAACTTCAAAATCTATTTTATTATCAATCCCTTCAACAAAGTATAAATTAATTCTATTAACATTATTTTTATCTATTACTTTGTTACCAGAATCAATAAAATAATAATAAATTCTATCCTTGGGTAAATTTTTAAGCCTAATAGTATAAATTCCCTTATTGTCTTCTTTTTCAATAAGCCTATTTAAAAAAGGATTAAAATTATTAAAACTACCAGCTATTGTAACTATTTGTCCAGGACGACCTATATAAAAAATTTCAATCTCATTATTATCATATGATTGTATTGGATTTCTCAAAGAAATATAACTAGATTTCTCTTTAGCAACCTCAATTTTAGAAAATGGGATTAAATCCTCATTATAAACCACATTTTTATTATACTCATCATTAGTCCAAACACCGTCTATAATAAGCCTATATTTTATATCGCTTGTACCATGAGGAATATTAACTTTAACAAAAAAAATTCCATACTCATTTTTTTTGAATAAATATTTCTTAGAATACTGATCAAAGTCAAAAGCAGCAAAAATTTTTCTAATTTCCTTATTGGGAGGATAAAACAATAATATACGATTGGAATCAACCATAGGCTCAAAATTGTCTTTTCTTGTTGAAACTTCTAAAAATTCATTTAAACTCAAATCAAAATCATACATTATATAATCATCTGAAAAAAGATTGTTAACACATAAAGCTACAAAAACCAATAAATACAAACACCTTTCTTTCATAGATTATATACAAAGCTCACAATAATTCTTTTGACAAAATACTACACATTTAAACTTTTTAACATTATACTAAAAACATGCATTAAAGTAAATAATACGAGGAGTACAAAAATGGGTTTTCACATTTATGAAATTAAAGCCAGACAAATTATTGATTCCAGGGGGAATCCAACAGTTGAGGCTGATGTCATTTTAGAAGATGGAACTTGCGGAAGATCTGCCGTACCATCAGGCGCATCAACAGGAATTAACGAAGCTGTTGAGCTTAGAGATGGTGATAAGTCTATATATATGGGAAAAGGGGTTTTAAAAGCAATTGAAAATATAAAAAACATAATTGCCCCAGAACTTGAAGGTATGAGTGCCTTAAATCAGGTTGCAATCGACAGAAAAATGCTTGAACTTGATGGCACCCCTACAAAAGAAAAGCTTGGTGCTAATGCAATCTTAGCGGTTTCAATGGCTACAGCTAAAGCTGCTGCAAAGTACCTTGGACTTAAGGTTTATCAATATCTTGGAGCTTACAAAGCTAACATTTTGCCTACACCCATGTGTAATATTATTAATGGTGGTGCACATTCTGACAACTCTGTTGATTTTCAGGAATTTATGATAATGCCCGTAGGAGCAAAAACTTTCAGCGAGGCAATAAGAATGGCGGCAGAAGTTTTTCACACATTAAAAGGCATTTTAAATAGCAAAGGATATGCAACTTCTGTTGGGGATGAAGGGGGATTTGCGCCCAATTTAAAATCAAATGAAGAAGCCTGCGAAGTGATTATAGAAGCAATAAAGAAAGCGGGTTATGAACCAGGGAAAGACATAGCAATAGCTCTTGATCCAGCAACATCTGAGCTTTATGATCCAAAAACAAAAAAATATGTATTTAAGTGGTCAACAAAAGAAGAGCTTACTTCCGAACAAATGGTTGAATATTGGTCAAAATGGGTAGAAAAATATCCAATTATTTCAATTGAAGATGGCATGGCCGAAGAAGATTGGGATGGATGGAAAAAACTTACAGACAAAATTGGAAACAAAATACAACTTGTTGGAGATGATTTATTTGTTACAAATACCTCATTTCTTAAAAAAGGCATTGAAATGGGAGTTGCTAATTCAATTCTTATCAAGGTCAATCAAATTGGAACACTAACAGAAACATTCGAAGCTGTAGAAATGGCTAAAAAAGCAGGATACACAGCAATAGTATCTCACAGATCAGGAGAAACAGAAGATACTACAATAGCTGATCTTGTCGTAGCTCTTGGAACAGGTCAAATCAAAACTGGCTCACTCTCAAGAACAGATAGAATAGCAAAATACAATCAACTCATAAGAATAGAAGAAGAATTAGAAACAATTGCTGAATACCACGGTAAAAACGTGTTTTATTCCATTAAGCAAAAATAAATTAAATCCCTGCAAAAGGGATTTTTTTTGCTTAATAAAAATGTAAAATTATCAAAAATAAAACTATCTTTTGGAAAATTGAAAACTTTTTCGCGCTTTTTTCTTCCCAAATTTTTTACGTTCAACTTTCCTTGAATCTCTTGTTAGAAACCCATTAGATCTCAAAATCATTTTATTAGATTCATCAAGTTCGAAAAGAGCCCTTGAAATGCCGTGTCTTATTGCCCCTGATTGACCTGAAATCCCTCCCCCATAAACATTAATATAAAGATCATATTTTCCAAGTGTATTTGTCAAAACCAAAGGCGATAGTGCCATTGTTCTTAAATTCTCAAGTTGGATGTAAGAGTCAAAGTCTCTATTATTTACTTTAATATTGCCACTACCCTCTCTAATGTAAACTCTAGCAACAGAAGATTTTCTCCTACCAGTTCCCATTGATAAATTAACATTGCTAAAATTTGATTTTTTCATTTTACCCCTCTTAAATTAGATTCCAGTTTTACAGGATTTTGGGCTTTAAGAGTATGCTCCGAACCAGGAAAGACTCTTAAATTTCTAAAAAGATCACGCCCCAAAGGACCTTTTGGTAACATACCTTTAATAGCAATCTCAAGAGGTGCACACGGCTTTCTTTCTGACAATGTTCTAAAAGTGTCAGAATAAAGACCTCCCGGATATCTTGAATGCCTATAATAAAGTTTTTGTTGATATTTTTTCCCAGTCAGCCTAACCTTAGAAGCATTAATAATAATAACATTGTCACCTAAATCTTGGTGAGGAGTATAATAAGCTTTATGCTTACCTCTTAAAATTTTAACAACATCAACAGCAACTTTACCTAAAATTCTATCTGCTGCATCAATTACATACCATTTTTTCTCAACAGTTTTTGGCTTAATCCAAATCGTAACATTATTAGTTATTTTATTCATAATAGCGCATTACCCTAACATATAATTTTATGCATAAATCTCATTCATTGTATTATTTGTAAGGATCACTGTCAAGTCCATCAATAAACTTATTTTTAAGATCAAAACAAATTTTTTTAAAATTATCCAAATCTCCTTTAGAAAACTTCAAGGGAACAATAGATGGAATGCTAAAATTTGGACTAATTAAATACCCATATTTTAAAAATTCATTAAAAATTTCAGCATGATAACAAACATCATAAAGAGGGAACATATACCTATCAATCACTCTAAACAAAGATGTAGCAAAAGAATTAAAATCAACATTCAGATTTTTCTTATACAACAAAAGTTTGCTTAATGTATGTCTAGCCAAAGATAAAGTTACAGCATCAAAATTATCTTTAAATTCTATTTTTCTAGAAAGATTATCTATAACAACAATGCTAACAGACATACAATCAGGCAAAGGAATATTAAAGATCATAGGATATTTAATATTCTTAAATCCTACTTTAAACTCATATATTCCTTCTTCTTTTTCCCAAGGCATACAAACTTTATCTTTACCAGTTAAAGATAATAAAAATTCTTTTGCATCTTGCTCTAGTTTAAAAATATAAACAGATCCGGCCTCTTTAAAAAAAGTAAATACTAAATTGATAAATTGATTTTTAAAAACAGAAGGATAAGGGGATACCAAGCCCCTCGACATAGTTTGCTTAAAAAGACGATTTAAACCTTGAATTCTATAGCCTAAAAAATTTTTTCCACCATTTAAATATAAGTCTAAATATCTCTTACCATGAATATCGTAAAGATAAAAAAATCTTGCCCTTTTGATCACTGGCAAATTATTTATTAAGGACAAATCACACATTTGATAAACTTTGTAAAAGAATTTCATTTGCAAGTACAGGATTAATTTTTCCTGAAGATTTTTTCATTATTTGCCCCATCATAAATTTGATAGCATGATCTTTGCCCTTTTTGTAAAGTTCAATTGATTTAGGATTTTCGTTCAAAACTTCAAGCACAATCTGCTTAATAACAAACTTGTCACTTACTTGCTCTAATTGATTTTCACTTATAATAACAGAAGCTGAAACTTCTCTAATCATCATCTCTGAAAATACCTTTTTTGCCATTTTGCCACTTATTTTACCAGCAACAATAAATTCAACAAGCTCTGTAATATAGCTTGGAAGCAAATTAAATTCAAGAACACTAATTCCTTTATCATTAAGAACACTTAAAACTTCAGACAATATCCAATTGGCTACTTTTTTAGGATCACTTGCATTAATAACAGCTTCTTCAAAATATCTAAGTAGGTGTTTATCTGATGTTAAAGTAATAACATCAAAATCGCTTAGCCCATATTGATCTTTAAGCCTAACTCTTGCATCAAATGGAAGTTCAATTAACTTTAAATTTTTAATATTATCAATATAAAAATCATCAATCTCTATTAAAGGCAAATCGGGTTCTTGGAAATACCGATAATCAGATACTGTCTCTTTATCCCTTTGAATCACTGTCGTCCCGCTCTTATCATCAAACCCTCTAGTATGCTTACCGCAACTATCAAGGGTTTTTCTAAATTGAATCCATTCCTCTTGCTGCCTTAATTCTTCATATTCAATAGCAGCTTTAATAGATTTAAAAGAATTTAAATTCTTTATTTCAGCTATTGGAGTTTTATACTCAACACCACTCTCTCTAGCAATTAAATTAACATTTACGTCACATCTAAAAGAACCATTTTCCATATTACATTCTGACAAATCAAGATACCTGAAAATTTCTCTTAAAGAACTTAAAAAGGCAACTGCTTCATCCCCACTACTAATATCTGGAGCAGAAACAATCTCAAGCAAAGGAGCACCTGAACGATTAAAATCAATATAACTTTGATTTTCACTATCTAGCAAATGCAGACTTTTACCTGAATCTTCTTCCATATGAATTCTAATAATATTAATCTTTTTTAAACCAGAAGGGGTTTCAATTAATAAGCTTCCTCCCTCACAAATTGGCTTATCATTTTGAGAGATTTGATATCCTTTTGGCAAATCTGGATAATAATAATGTTTTCTATCAAATTTAACAACATGTCTAATCTTTGAATTTGTGGCATGTCCTGCTAAAATTGCACTATTAATAAGCTCTACATTCACACTTGGCAATGAACCGGGTAGCCCAAGACAAATTGGACAAATACGAGAGTTGGGAACTCCTCCAAACTCATTCTTACATCCACAAAAAGCCTTTGTTTTTAAACCTAGCTGAATATGAATTTCTAATCCGATAACTAATTTATATTCCATTTAATCCCAATTCCCTAATCACATTTTTTGAAAAACTTAAAAGTTCAAAATCCTTCTTATTGCGCCCAATAATTTGCATTCCAATCGATAATCCTTCCTCATCCTTAGAATACGGGAGAGAAATGGCAGGAGCTCCAATAAGATTTGCAATCACTGTGCAAATATCTGAATAATACATTTTAACAGGATCGTCAAAATCCAAACCAACTCTAAAAGGTTTAACAAAGCTTGTTGGGGTAATAATAAAATCACAACTTTCAAAAAGCTTGTTAAATTTAGGAATAATTAAATTTTGAAGAATTTCACAAGCTTTTGCATAATATTTGGCATCATACCCTTCTGACAATAAATAATTTCCAAGAACAATGCGCCTTTTAACTTCTTCTGACAAGAAATTGCTTCTATGTTTAAAATAAAAATCATTAAGACTTAGATTTTCTGATATTCTCTTACCATAACAAAGTCCGGTATAACGAGCAAGATTGGAGGATGCTTCAACAGGAGAAATTGCATAATAAATTGATAAAACAATATTAATCTCTTCTATTGAAACTTCTTTTATATTAATGCCTTTTGACAAAAGATCAAGTTTAAATTTGGCAAAACTACTTGCAACGTTTTTGTCCATTAGATCTTCGCTAAGCTCTTTAATTAAAGCTAAATTTTTACCTTGCAACGACTCTATTTTTAAAGGATAAAAATCATCATCAAAGATGTCTACACTAGTAGAATCCATTTTATCAGATCCACAAGTATGCTTTAAAATTAAAGCAATATCTTCAATAGAATGAGAAAAAAATCCTATTTGATCAAAAGACGAAGCATAAGATGCAAGTCCATAGCGAGAAAGGCCTCCATAAGAAGGCTTGAAGCCTAAAATTCCCGAAAAAGATGCAGGAAGTCTAACAGAACCTCCAGTATCACTGCCAAGCGAAAAGGGTGCTTGAAAAGCTGAAACTACAGCTGCAGAGCCTCCAGAACTACCGCCTATAACATATTCTCTATTTAAAGGATTTAAAGTTGCGCCATAACAAGAAAATTCACAGGTAGAACCCATGGCAAATTCATCCATATTAGTTCTACCAATTAAAATTGCTCCTTTATCCTTAAGCCTTTTGATCACAGTCGCATCATAAGGAGAAATATATCCTTTTAAAATTTCAGAAGCACAAGTTAAAGATTTATCTTGAATTGAAATATTATCTTTAACAGCAATAAGCATGCCAATTAAAGGCAAATCTTCTAATTCACAACTTTTTAAACACTCATCATACCTTTTTGCGATCTCCAAAGAATCATCAAAAAATTCAATATATCCATTGATATCTTTGTTTAATTCATAATTATTTTTATAAGCAAGTAAAATATCATAAATTTTACACTTTTTAGTTAAAACTAATTCTTGAATTTTAGTTAAAGTTAAATTGCTTAAGTCCAAGACCTTATCCTTATTCCAATATTTTAGGAGATGAAAAATATCCATCTAAAAACGAGTTGCTAAGCTTTTTAATTGATTCAATAGAAAGAGAAAATCTTACTTTATCTTCACGTAATGTAGAAATCTTTTTTTTATTAGCATCAAAATTAACTTGAACCTCAAAATTTGAAATTTCATTAACCAATTTAATAACTTTCTCAAATTTTGAAATAAATTTATCTTCACTCTCTCTGCCTAGTGTAACTAAGCTTAATTTCAAACTATTTTCTAAATGTATATCTTGCAAACTAAACCTCTAGACTTTTATAATTTTTTTAACATACTCAGGACTCAAAATAGCCTTCTTACCGTTTGTCAAACTAATTTTAACAAACTGTGAATTACCTTGGTACCAGCTATCAACAACCATCCCCTTTTCCCCATTATAAATTATATAGTCTCCAATATTAAATTTACCATCCCTTTTATTATCAATAAAAAAATTATTAAAATTCTCTTTTAAATACTCAGGAATAAAGATAATATCATAAGAGTTTTTGTCAATATCTTGAAAAAAAACAGAAGGTGCAGTGCTTTTAAAAGAACCTCTAAAAGCTCGCCTTAAATTTAAGGTGACAATAAGTTCTGATTTGGCTCTTGTGATTGCAACATAAAAAAGCCTTCTCTCCTCTTCAAGTTTATCTTCTGTTAATTCTTCAATTTCAGCTGGTAAAAGACCTTTCTCAAGCCCAGAAATCACAACTCTATCAAATTCAAGCCCCTTAACGCCATGAATTGAAGACAAGAATATATTGGACTTAAAATCCCCAGAAATTAAAGGAGAAAGTGAAGAATTTTCTAAAAATATAGCAAGACCTTCAAACGTACCCGAATATTCAATTCCACTATTAATAAGCTCATCAATATTTCTTAATTTTTCATCCTTATCAAATTTTTTATAATAATCTAAAATACCAAATTTAATTACAACATCCTCAATAAAAGCAGATAAATTAATATAATTATCTTCAAAAAGTTTCTTACCTAACTCATCATAAGCATTTAAAAACAATAAAAGAGACTCTTTGGCTCTATTTTTAAGCAAACTTGAAACCTTTTTGCTCGCACAAAATAAATTGAAATTAACATCATCATCGTTTAAAGCACTAATTATTTTGTCTAAAGTAGTTTTTCCAATTCCTCTAGAAGGCTTATTTATCATTCTCAAAAAAGCTATTTTATCTTTCTTATTTATAAACAGTCTAAGCAAGCAAATAATATCCTTTATTTCCTCTCTATCATAAAATTTAATTGATCCTAAAACCTTGTATGGAATATTCTTCTTTAAAAAAGATGTTTCAAAATGAAACGATTGGGAATTGAATCTATAGAGTATTGCTGTCTCAATATCATTGTCAACAAGTAAATTAGAAAAATATTCAGCTTCATCTGATGTGCTTTGAAAAACTAAAAATTTCATTCTTTTATCAGAACTATTTTTAGTTGTTATTTGCTTTTCATACCTATTTTTGTTTTTTGAGATAACTCCATTTGCAATATCTACTATATTTGAATTTGAACGATAATTTTGCATTAAATAAAATTTAACAACATTACCAAAAGTTTTTTCAAATTCAAGAATATTTTCAATTCTAGCTCCTCTAAAAGAATATATTGACTGATCTTCATCTCCTACAACCATAAAATACATACCATCCAAATAAAGTTCTTTCAAAAATAAAAATTGTGAATAATTTGTATCTTGATACTCATCCACAAAAATAACTTTAAATTTGGATTGAATATATTCTTTTAAAGATTTAGACTGCCTTAGCATTAGAATGGGTTTAATAATAAGATCTGAAAAATCAAAAGCATTATTCTTAGCTTTTTCTTTCTCATAAATTTTAATATACTCATGATCCTTTTCTCCAAATTCAATAAATTTTTCTAAGAAAAAATTTTCTTTGTCTTTTAAAATCAAAGCCGCAATATGTTTTGCCATTTCAAGATTTGGAGCAAGATCAATTTGCTTGATAAATCTAGCAACATCATTAGTATCCCAAATTGTAAAATTTGAATCGTAATTTTTGTCAAAATCTTTATAGTAAGCTCTCAAAAGCCAAGACCCAAAAGAATGAAAAGTTTGAATATGAAGTCTCTTGTCAAATTTTAAAAGATCATTTATCCTAGCATTCATTTCGTTTGCGGCTTTATTGGTAAAAGTTAAAGCCAAGATTTCACTGGGATTTATATTCATATGTTTGATTAAATACACAATTTTTGCAATTATAACCCTTGTTTTACCACTTCCAGGCCCCGCTAAAACAAGAATTGGATTTTTACTTTTACTAAAAACAATTTTTTCTTGAGAAGCATTTAAGCTAGAAAAAAAATTTTTTATTTTAATCATTGCTAATAAACTTCAGAAACCTTAAGATCAAACCCTGAAGGTGTCTTTACCCAAAAGAATTGGACAGCAAAAATTTCTTTCCCCTGCTCTTTTAAAAAAGAAGTAATGTCCCTGTCATTGAGAATAATCTTAACATCAGAAAGTCTTGAAAAGAATAATATCAAAGATTTTTCAAAAGATAAATTAATAGGAATACCTTTGGATGCAAAAAAAGACTTACCATGAAGATTGTTTTCATCAGCATATCTAACAAATGTATCATTCATAAAATCGATTTTTAAATCAACATTTGAAAGTTTTTGAGAAGAATACAGGGTAAGATAATCGCTACTTAGTAACTTTTCAGTTCCCTTAACATCAAATTGCCAATTTAAAATATTAAATCTATTGTCAATATTGGTTTCAGATACATATTTAACATTTAAAGCAAAGGACTCTAAACTTACATTAGCTATTTTTGACTTATCATGATAATAATTCTCATAAATAATTTTGACTCTCATATTATCATCAAGATTTATCTCTTTAAACTCTCCTAGATTAAAAATATTTTTACTTTTCTTAGACTCATCAACAATAACTAAATCATCACCAATAAAAGATGTTCTATATTTTGCAATATTATCGCCATTAGTTAAAGATAAAAAATCCCCCTCTTTAAGAGAAAGATTCCAAAAATTTTTTTTATCAAAAGACACTTCATGAATATTTGAAATTATCTTCTCATCCTGACTAAGATTAAAAAATTTTTTAAAATAAACTTCCACTTCTCTAAAAGCAAAAACTGCAAATAGTAGCAAAATAATACCAACAATTCCTAAAAGGATTTTAAACGTACTTAAAGATTCTAAACTAAAAAAAACCAATTTTTTGTCCGAAACTTTATTGTCGCTTAAAAAGCCTAAATTTGAAATTTTATCTTCAGATTTAATCCCAATATAACTATTATTAAGTCTACTTTTATAATCTTTAAAAAGTGTTGATATCAATCTAGAATCAATGTCTAAATATTCACTATAAGTCCTTAAAAATCCAACAGCCAAAACTTCATTTGGAAAAATTTCAATATTAGAATCTTCAAGAGCTTTAAGATACTTAATAGAAATTTTAATATCATCAGCTACCATTTCAAGAGTCAAATTTTTACCATTTCTAACTTTTCTCAAATAACTCCCAAATTTAATAAAATCATTTTCTTCCATAGATTTAAACCTTAATTTTTTTTAATATCATATAAAAAATTATCCACCTTATTTGAAGATTTTGGAGGATCATACTTAAATTTGCTATCAAGAATGCCAACATTAAACTTCACAGCGGTTAAATCAATAACTATTTCACGCCCACCACTAGTAGGATACGCAGTAATTCTTCTAATTATTCCATCCGGAGTAAAAGCAATAATAAAAGAATTAATAGTAGCAGCTCCCTTGTAAAGCTTCCTAGAAAAGGTTAATTTAATATATTTTCCAGACTCAGATGAATCGAGAGCTTCTAGATTTGGAGAATTGGTATAAGACACACTGTACTCACTATTTAAAACTTTCATAAGACCTCCCCCACTACTACCTTTTATTAATTGTTGATTAAACGAGGTTCCAAGGGACGGAACATAAACTGTCAAAAATTCACCGTCACTTACAAAAACTTGATTATTTGAATCTAAACTAATGATAAATTTGTCTGGAAACTTATAAAGCAAAACACCTGTTTGCTTTAATCCCTTTAAAGTAAAATTAATTGTCGCTTGCATATCCTCTATATTTTGATACTTAGCATAAATTCCTTCAAAGTATTGATTTGCAGATATTTGAGCAAACGCAGCAACAGGATATAAAACCAATAAAAGTATTGTTTTTATCATTCTATGAACTCTTATTTATTAAGCTTAAGCTATTAACAAAGCTACATTTAAACTATTTTATTTATTGCTAATAAACTTTATTTCCATAATACTACATATCATAGAAATAAACTATTATTAATAGTAATAGTTTAATACATAAAATAAAAATTTAAAGCTTAGGTATAAACACCTTTAAAGAATTAGGACTTAGTAACAATGTCTTTGAATTACGTTGAAATAAATACTTTGATTAAAGAAATCCCTTTTACAAACTCTTTAATAAAAAAAATAATACAACCGGATTACAAAAGTTTGATTTTAGAGATTTACAATAAAATTGACAATAAAAAATTTAAAATATTAATCTCTTTAAATCCAAACACTACCAGATTTCATATAACAAAAAAAAATTTCAAAAAAAATGCTTTAAAATTAAGATTTTCTGACTTCTTAAAATCAAAAATTCAAAATGGAAAAATTCTAAAAGCTTTCCAAATGAAAAATGAAAGAATCATTTCTCTTGAGATTTTAAAAAAGGAAATAATTATCTTATTTATTAAATTGTGGCCATCTTCTCCAAATATAATAGCTACAAACTCAAACCTTAAAATACTAGATGCATATTACAGAAGACCAAAAATAAAAGAAACATCGGGTGAAATCTTTTTAAAAGCTAAAGAAATACAAGAAAGCAATAAAATGTCTGATAAAAAAATCATGGGTCTAAAAGAAGAATACAATAATGCCACATACGCATCTTATTCTGAATTTCTTGAAAATTACTACGAATCTCTCAGCAATCAAATTAAAAAAAACAATATAAAAGAATTGCTTATTGAAAAATATAAAAAAGAATTGATTGTTTTAGAAAAAAGAATAGAATCTTTAAAACAACAAATTAAACTGATTGAAAACATTGAAAATGAAAAAGAAAAAGGTGAGTTGATTTTATTAAATATTAACAAAATACAAAAAGGGATTAAAGAAATAACCCTCTTAAATTATAAAGAAGAAAAAATAAAAATATCTTTAAACCAATCATTATCGCCAAAAGAAAATGCCTTGCAATATTTTAAAGCATATAAAAAAGGTAAAAATTCTTTTAAGACCATACAAAATCAATTAAAAGACAATCTGGACAAATTTGATTTAATTCAATCAAAAATAACCATGTTAAAGATCGAAAATTTCATTCCAAAAGAAGAATATAATCAAGAAGAAACTGCTATTAAAAAAAAAGAAAAAACACCAAAAATAGGCTTGCATTTTACCTTTTGTGAATTCGAAATTATTGTTGGAAGAAGCGCAAAAGAAAACGACGAACTTTTAAGGCACTGTGTTAGGGGAAATGACTATTGGCTTCATACAAGAGATTATCCTGGGGCTTATGTTTTTATTAAAAGTCAAAAAAATAAAACTCCTTGCCTTAATGTTCTTTTAGCTGCTGGTAATTTATGCATATTTTATACAAAACTAGCAAAAAAATCTGGAAAAGCGGATCTTTACTACACTCAAGTTAAAAATTTAAGAAGAGTTAAAAACGGAAAGCTGGGCCATGTAATTCCAAAAGCAGAAAAAAATTTACATATTAAGCTAGATGAAAATCTAATAAAAAAAATCAAAAATCAAACCTAAGCACTACTTATAGCAAAGCAAAGTTTTGAATTTTTGACAAAATATTGTTATTCAAAGATAAAAAGCATAAAATTTATAATAGTGGAGGAAAAACTTTATGATTTCAAAGTTAACAAAAATTGTAGCAACAATATCTGATCTTAGATGCGAACCAGAACACATAAAAGATTTATACGATGCAGGAGTAAATGTCATAAGACTAAATACTGCTCATCAATCACACGAAGATACTATAAAAGTAATAAACAATGTTAGAAAAATTTCAAACAAAATAGCTCTAATGATCGACACAAAAGGACCGGAAGTTAGAACAGCAAATATTGAAAATCCTATTATTGTAAAAACTGGAGACAAAGTAATCATCTCAACTTCGCCTATTAATGAACCTAACAACTTTCAAACCAATTATGATGGATTTGTTAAAGAAGTACCCCAAGGATCTAAAGTGTTAATTGACGACGGTGAACTTGAAATGACTGTTGTTACTAAACTGCCTGACCGATTAATTTGTGAAATTAAAAATGATGGCCAAATTAAAAATAAAAAATCAATCAATACTCCTGGCATTTCTCTTAAACTGCAATCAGTAACCGAAAAAGATAAAGGGTTTATTGAGCTTGCAGCAAAATACAATATTGATTTTATTGCTCATTCGTTTGTAAGACATTCCAAAGACGTTCAAGATGTTCAAAAAATTTTAAATGCTGCTGGAAATTCTGATGTAAAAATTATATCCAAAATCGAAAATCAAGAAGGAATTGACAATATTGAAGAAATTGTAAAAACATCTTATGGAATAATGGTTGCAAGAGGAGATATGGGAGTTGAAATTCCTGCAGAAGATGTACCCATTGCTCAACTCAAAATAACACAAACCTGCATAAAGTATGGAATACCTGTGATTACAGCAACTCAAATGCTTCATACAATGATTGAAAATCCAAGACCTACTAGAGCAGAAGTATCTGACATTGCCAATGCTATTTTAAACGGCACAGATGCAATTATGCTATCTGGAGAAACCGCTTACGGGAAATATCCAATTGAAGCTGTAAAAATGATGACAAGCGTTGCTAAAAAAGTTGAAAAGCACAGAAAAATGACCTTATATAAAGATGAACTTTTTTACGACAAAAGCACTACAAGAAACTATATTATCAAATGTGCAATTGATGCCACAAAGCTTATGGATGTAAAAGCAATTATTGTAGATTCTCTAAAAGGCAAAACTGCAAGAATAATGGCAACTTACAGAGCAAGTGTTCCACTATTTATTACAACAAATAGCGAGAGATTAGCAAGAGAATTGGCATTATCTTACGGGGTTTATTCTAATCTTGTAGACAATAATTTTAAAAGAACTACCGAATTTGTAGTAACTTCTCTTAAAATGCTAAAAGAACAAGGTGTTGTTAATGACAAAGATACTGTAATAATTATTTCTGGTAATCCAAACAGAGATATTGACAAAGGAACAGAATTTATGGAAATAAACACAGTAGAAGACGCAATCAAGGGGCGAAATATATAAAGCAAGTCAGACGCCCCTTAGTTGAAAACATATTTTATTCAAATAATACAAACGGCTTATCATTTGAATTAGCAGAAAAAAAAACTCACAAAGCCATCCTAACAAGTTATGGAAACTATGAGTTTTTTTTAAAAAATGAGTGTTTGTTCAAGAAAATAATATCAACTCAAACCAATAATGTATTTATAATCTCTGAAGCAAAAAGCAATTTTTTAATCAATATATCCAATCATAATGTATGGAAAATTTTTAATAAAGATATTAAAGTAAATCTAAAAATATTAAAATTATTAAAAAATTTAAATTTTATCAATATAGACGATAAACTAATCGAGAATGATCATAAAATTGAAATTACATTAAATTTTATTAGCAATATAAAGAATAATATAAAAATAATTCCAATAATTTTTGGGAAAACTTGCAATAAACATTTACTAAAATTTTGCGAACTTTTAAAACCTTTTATAAGTAAAGAAGAAAACTCATTTATTTTGCTATCTTACTTTATTTCAAAATCTACAAACATAAAAAAAGCCCTAAAGCTTGAAGAAAATTTAAAGCGTATTTTGCTTGAAGAAAAATCACCTACTCTCAATTTAATACTAGAAAACTATAAATCAAAAAAAATATTCCCAGAAAACATAAACGCAATCATGGCCATTTCAAGCCTTTTTAAAAATTTTGAATTTACAGAATCAAAAATAACAATCAATTCCCCAGAATACTTGATATCAAGCAGCATTCTAATAAAATAAAATTGTTAAAATGAAAATTTATAAAAAGTTTTCTATTTTTTTGCAGTTTTTCTTTAAAAAAGCATCAAGTCCCATCTTTGAAATACTTCTTAATGCATTAGCAGAAACCTTAATATTAATACTTCTTCCAAGATTTGGAATAAAAAATTTTTTATTTATTAAATTTACCTTAAAGGTTCTTTTGGTTTTTACTCCAATGTGTTGCCCAGCTCCACCTTTTTTCTTCGCAAGACCCTTCCTTGGAACATTGTTTCCAAACATAGTTTTTTTTCCTGTTATCTCGCACTTCCTAGCCATTTAAACACTCCTTCTTATGATTTTTTTTCCAAATATAAATCCATTAACTTTAAAAATAAAGCCAAACTACCTAAAATATTTTTAATTATACCTCCAAAGTTTAAATTGTTTCCATAGCTTTTGGCAAGATCCATATCAAGCTCTTTCCAATTATAAATCAGCTCTCTTTCCAAAGAAACCTTTGAATAGTCTGAAAGACAATCTTGTAATCGCTGCTCAATAGAATAAATTTTAGAATAATATTCACTTGATATGGTAAATGCCTTTTTATTAACATCCGCTATTATATTTAACAATAATTTCTCTGAAGATTTATCCCCTACAGAAGCTCTATGTAGCAATGCATTTATTCTATTACCATAGCCACCTTGCTCCCCTAAATTAGAATCAAAATCCATAAGACTTGCATAAATATTAATCAAGGCATGCATGTCATTAGACATTTCTCTTGAAAGCTCTATAAGCTTCCATTGTCCTTTAATAATAAGTAAATTGATAATATCATTAAGATCTTTTTTAACAAAATAAATAGTATATGTTCTCAAATAAACTAAAAGCTCGCAATAAATATAACCTGAAGTATTCATAATTTTAGATACAATCTTTTCATTCATTTTTTCATTATAATTATCCAAATTTAAAAAAGAGATTCCTGGAAAAAGCTGTTCGGCTAATATTTTAGATTTGTTATTTTTTTGCAAAACTTTAATCTTTTCAATTTCAGTGGCAACATGCTTGGTAAGATCATTAAAAAATATTTTTGCTATTGGATTGGGCTTTTGCCCAACAGAAAGAGGAAAATAATCTGGATCTCCACTAACATATCTTATTAAATACAAAATTTCTTTACTCTTATTTATATCCAAAATGGAAGAAATAATCTTAATCCAAGCATTCGATTTAATAGGAAAATCTTCTTTATTCCCATAAATTTCTAAAATAATGTCATAAAGGTTTTTCCAAATAGAAATATTTTTAACACAAGATATACATTCCAACAAATCTTTAAGATCATCTATAATAACTCCACAACCTATAGAGCTAAATCTAGGCCTATACACAAAATCATCTTCTGGAAGCAAGCTGTCGAAATTTTTAAGAACTAAATAATATTGATACAAAACCAAATCAAAAAAATTATGCAAAGCTTGATAAGTTTCATCTATCAACTTAATTTGCTCTTGAGTTATGTTTTTAAACAAATAGGATAAATTATTATGTAAATTTTTAGGAAGATCTGAAGAAAAATTTATATTATCGCTTGCAGAAAAAGAATAAATATAATCTAAAGATTTTTTTTGACTTTCATTTAAATATTTTTCAACAACAAAATGAATAACCTTATTAGAATTTTTATATCTTTGGGCAAATGGCCTTAAGGGAGAAAAAATTTTATAAAAGTTATAAAGAAATCTAGAAAATTGGGGTAAAGCTTGAATTTTTGAAGCATTAAAAAAATTACTTACTCTATTTAAACTAACTTTAACTTCTTTTAACCTTTTTTGCTTTATTTGTTCAGAAGTAAGTTCTTTATTAATACTAAACATAGAAAGTATAAAATCAAATAAACCCAAATTCATCATCCCCCTAAAAACTCTTCAATTTCCTTGCTCTATTTTCTAATTAAACATGGAAATCAATATTAACTATAAAAATTATACATAATTTATTGTAAAATAAAAGAAAAAACTTGAATAATTTTATGAGAATAAAAAATTTAATACTAATAGCAATTTTATTGATTAATTTCAGTTGTTCAACAAATAAGAATATAGTTGTACTAACCGACAACAAAACAATACCATTTTATATAAATCAATTTAACATCGAAAATAAACTAAATTTTATAATTAAGTTTAGAAATAGCATTGATCTGCAAACGGTAGAAAAAGAAAATGCACAAATAATTATTTCTAAAAACATTGTCAATACAAATATTACCAACCATTTAAAATCCATAAAAACCAATTATAATCCAGATTACCCTATCTTAAAACATATTTTCAAACAATTTAACTACAAAATTCTTCCATTAAGCTTTGACATTCCCATTTTAATCTACAAAAACACACACCGAATTAAAAAATACATAAACACCAAATATTTAAAAGAAGAATACGAAAATTACATTAAAGATGGAAAATTTTTTATATCACCTTATATTTCTGAAAATTTATTTTATGTGATTTCTGAAATAAATGATGTAAGATTTTCTTTTGAAAAGAATAAATTCAATTACAATGAAAATAAAATTTTAAAAATGCTAGAATATTTTTCATCATTTTTAAATGCAAAACAAATGGATTTGCAAAAAGATTTCTTTAATAAATACGGCTACCTAAAACTAAACAAAATACTGCTTAATAGAAAATCTCCTTTAATAACAGGATTAGGAGATTTAAGCTTATACAACAATTTAAGCGAACAAGAGAAAGCACAAATAAAATTTTCATACTTAATCAACAATAACAATGAAATTGTTATTTCAAGCCCAAATTTTATTGGCATTTTAGAAACATCTATTTTAACTAAAAAATTTATCAGCTGGATTTTAAATAAAAAAAACCAAAAAACACTAATTAGACTTAATAATCAATTCCAATCAAATATATGTTTTGGATTTGCCAATGGGTTTACTCCCTACAAAGAATTAAATTTAAAAATCAAACACTCAATTGATGGAGTATCTCCTTTTATTATTGACGAAACTCAAATCAATAGCCATTCTTATGTATTAAGCAAAAAAACAATTGAAAAAGAAAATTTACTAATAAATGAGTGGTTTTTCTCTAGAATTAAGAATCTAAAAAAATTAAATACTAAATATTAAATATTAAATATGCCTTTCTCTGTAATTTACAATAATTGTTTTAAAAATAAGAAAAAACAATAACGCAGCAAGAATAACTAAAGATATGTACACACTATTAAAAACATATATAAGAAGAGAGGTAAAAACAATTAAAAAATAATTTACAAAAAGACAAGCAATACCTGAAAAAATGGCTATCATTAATGAAACTAGAAAAATCATAACCTTAGAATTGAAATTAAATTCTATTTTAGAAAACAAAGAGATAAAAAATGCTCCCATTAAAACTAGCAAAATAGGAGAAATCAACAATACCAAGCTTAAAGAAAAAATATTAATTAATTTCAAATTTAATATAGCAATCTTATGAAAAGCACTTGCCAAATTTTGGATTTTTAAAAAAAATCCAACCTCAGTAAAATTTGAAAATAAAGCTAAATTTTCTACATTTTCATTAATCTTGACAACCTCTAAAACGTTTGTATCAAAATTATCTGCAGACACAAAGACTTTGGTAAGAGTAATTTCACTCTGCTCATTATCCTTGTCTAAAACATTTTGATACACAAAATTACCTCTCAAAGTAGCAAATGGAATTTTAATGTGCAATATAACATTTCCTGTCTTATTAAATCTAATAAGTTCAAAATTTTTTATTATTTTAGAATAATTATTAAGGGTGACAACTTTTTGCATATAAATATAATCATAAAAACCTCTATTAGGATCTGGTTGCAATAAAAATACATCGTTTATTCCGTAATATTCAAAATATTTTTCAATCTCATCAAAAAAAAGATATCTTTTTCTAAGCTTTTCAAGCGATTTATTTTTATAATTCAAAATTTCAGTATCACTGGGTAACAGTTTGTAAAGATTTGAAAAACCATAATAAGCTAATTTAAATTTTTCAGTATTAAGATACAAAAAATTTTTTTGCTTTTCTTCAGAAATCAACTGCATTTTTTCTTTTTCAAAATTTCTGTTCTCATTAATAAACTTTAAAGTCAGATTTAAAAGCTCAACAAAATTATCGTCTTTTGTTGCAACATAAGCAATATAAGCAAAGTAATTGGCCGTATAATAATCATTTTGAGAAATAAATTCATTGACAATATTTAAAAAATCTTGCTTTTTAAGGCTTCTCAAAGGATATAGCGAAAAAGTTTTTTTAACCTTTTCCAAATCAACGTCATAGCTTGGAATTTTACTATATTCAGATTTCACTAAATAATAATTTGTTAAAAGTTCTTCATTATTTACATAAATAATTCGCATTTTATCATATATTCTAATCAAATTTTCAAGATGCTTTCTCTTTTGCTTCATTGAATTTGACAAATCAGAAGATAAAAAAAATCTACTTGAAGACAAACTTATATCTATATTCTTAATTTTAAGAGATATTTCATTTGCTTCACTTTCAAGAAGATTATATCTATCGTAACTAAACTTATACTCATTTCTCTGGGAAATTATATAAGGCAAGATTAAATTAAACATAAAAGTAAAAAAAAGCCCTATAATGAAAAATAATAGTAAAAATGCATAAAGCCTAGCAAATAAATAACCACTATATGATTTTAAATAAATCTTTATTTCTTGCTGAACAAAAAAAGCAAAGTAAATACAAACAATGAAAATAAAAAATCCATAAAAATATTTATAAAAAAGTAAAATAGAATCAAAAAAAGCTGCTATTAATTTATGCTTTTCTAAAAAATTCTCTCCAAAAAAATAAGAATAACTAAAGATTAAACCTAGAAAAAAACACAGAAAAATAATAAAGTTGCTCAAAAATGCATATATTTCTCTTTTCATAAGCTTTAAGAATTAACTACCCTTATATAAATTATCATCTAAATCTTTGCTGATTTTAATATATTCTGAAACAAATCCAAATAAATAGGTAGAAAAAAAAGTTAAAACACAAAAAACAAAAGGAACAAAATCAGATATCATACTCTTTCCTATTATTACATTATAAATTTTAGGAAACTCAATCGAATAAACATTATAAATTTTTAAAAAAAGTATAATAAAAATGGGATAAAGAAATATTGCAAAACTATTTGAAAAAATAAGATTAAAAACATATGAAAACGAAAATAACAATAAAGAAATTCCTAATATATTAAAAATTAAATTTAAATAATTGAGTGAGAGTAGAAAATTGTTCAAAATTCTTAAATCTCTGAAAATAAAATCGACAAAGTTATTATAAATTTTTTGCTCTAAAAAGTTATTTTCAATAAAATTAGCCTTACTAGAATCGGAAAGATTTGATTGGTAAGAAAAGCTTTTATCCTTGTTATCATTCTCTGAAACGATTAAAACTCCATTAAAACCATAAAGTTTGGGTCTATTGCTAGAAAATATTATTTTATCATTTAAAAAATGCACAACCTCATTTTTAAGGATAAAATTATTATTATTTTTATTATCATTAATATAGTAAGAATGAAAACTATGACTAACCAAAAACCCTAAATAAGAAAACAATAAAATAAGAATAAAGATAGTACAATAAAAATAGAAAGTCTCTCTAGATGACTTTAAAACCATTCCATAAAAAGGATAAGAAATCCCCATAAAAGTAACAACAAGTGACAAAGGGAAAGAATAAATATAGGCATTGTAATAAAGACTATAACTAAAAATGGAAAAATTAAAATACAAAAACTTATATTTTAAATAAAATGTGCAGATAAACATTAAAGAAAGCAGGCAAAATATTAAAATAAACCTATAAATTATTAAAAAGATCAATCTTAAAAGATCAAACACAGCAAATCCTCCCCTCTCAATAATTGAAAAAACTTTAAGCCTTTTTACTATCGACCAAAATATTTTTAATCTTCTCCTTAGCTTCTTCAAAACTAATTTGCAAAGCTAAGCTAATCTCGTGCTCCAATATTAATTCAAAATCATTCAAAATCCTTTTTTCGTAAAAAGGAAGTTCTTTTTGAGTAGATTTTTTATATAAAAATTTATATAACTTTGCTGTATCTAAAATATCGCTTTTTTTATAAAATTCATGACCGCCATCTTTTATTTTTTTTGAATCTATTTGACCTTCAAACTCTTTAATAATATCAAAAACTTCTTCTACCTTTTCCCTGCTAACCAAAGCTCTAATTCCAAAATCGTCAACCTTAGCAACAGGAACCATAAAAATCATATCACTAAATGGAAAATGTATTTCATAATAATCAATAATCTCACCATTAAACTCTTTAGTTCTAATATCTTTAATTGTACCTACTCCATGCATTGGATAAACTACCGATTGATTTAGCAAAAATGCCATACTTACCTCATAAAATATAAATGGTTTAAATTTAAAAGCTCATAAAAAAACGCTTAAATTGGTTCTAATACTAAATTTATTTTCATAAAATAAATTTTCAAGATATCTATCATTACAAAAGCTTATTATTACACTAGGAGTAAGTTTATTAATATTTGCAAAAAACATTTCTTTATTTCTCTTTACAGCTTTTAAATCATAATACCCAATAAAACTAATTTCTTTATGAGATTCTTTCAATCTTAAAAATTTTTTCTTTGAAATCACTTTATCTTTATCAATAATATAACATGTTTTATGGGCATTTTCTAGTATTCCCATTAAAATGAGAAGAACTGTATTTGAATCATAACAGTCAATATTAACTCTTTTAAAAATCTTACAAAAAAACCTTACAATCTTAGAATTTAAAAAAACAAGAGAAGAATTTTTAATGTGATTTCTAAACTTCTTAAAAATCAAAACCTTTAGAAAAGCTTTAAGCCCAATAAAAATTACTATTGAATGATAGGGATGCCCTGTAAGATAAGCAAATCTGCTTATAAGCTTACTGCGACTATCAAAAACATCTATGGGCACACCTAAAAAATAAAATCTATCTGGTTTTGAATATATGTCTTTTAAATTAGCCATTACAATCCTCTAACAATGCCTTAAAATAAGCAAGCGAATAAATAATAGCCGTATCCGCTCGTAAAACTGGGGTGTTAAACCTTACAAAATTAAAATCTTTTTCCTTGAAAAAGGCAATTTCTGGCTCTGAAAAGCATCCTTCAGGGCCGATTATAATTCCAATTTTATTAAAATTGTCAAAACTTTCATTCTTGCTTAAAAGCATTCCGCTTTGATGAGCAACATAATATTTAGTGGTACAAAAAGAATAAGGTAAACAAAAAAAATTATTATAAAAATTAATTTTAGGAACAATTTTATTACCGCTTTGCTTTAAGGCCTCATCTATTATTTTTGAAAATCTTAAAGTTTTAGCAAATGTATTGCTTACATCTATTTTGGACACAGAATGATCCGCATTAATAATATTAATTTCTGAAACTCCAATTTCAACAACCTGTCTTAAGGCTAAATCTATTTTTTTGCCTTTTAAACTAGAAATAAAAATACTTATCTCAAAATTATTTTTTTCAATTTTATCTATTTTATTGGTAGCAAACTTAATAAAGTTGCTACCAATCTTTACTATTTCTGACACCCTTAATTCCTTATCTTTTAAAAGAATGTTCAGCTTATCGCCTTTTTTAAGTCGTCTTACATTAACAAGATGATGATATATTCTCATATCTTTAACAATAATAAAATCGCCTGCTAAACAATTCGCATCCAAAACAATTTGCTTCACAATTTAAGTTCCTAATTTAGATAAATATTCACAAGCTGCTTTTAAAACCTTGTCATAATGTAGATTATAAATTGGAAGCTCCTTATTATTATCTTGATAGTAATTAAAAAACACATACTTGCCTAAAAATTCTTTATCAACTTTATATTTTGGATTTTCTTTAACAAGATTCTCAACAAAAAAATCAATTTCTTGCTCAGTAATAGATTTTTTGTCCTTTAAAAAACTTTCTACCAACTTTTTATCAAAAATTTCTTTATATATTAATGCTTCCTCCTCAGAAAAATCTGGAGATTTTATTTCTAAATCAGGCTCAATTCCAACTTTATGAATACTCTTTCCAGATGGAGTATAATACTTTGAACTTGTAATTTTAAATCCACCAGTATAAAAAGGAACTACATGCTGAATAAGCCCTTTCCCATAAGACTTTTCACCTATAATATAGGCCCTCTTATTATCTTTCAAGGCCCCTACAAAAACCTCTGATGCTGACGCTGATGATCTATCTATTAAGGCAACAATTTTTATATCTGAAGGCAAAACTTGTTTTGAGCTTGCCTTATAATCAACAGGCTTGCTGGAATTTCTTGATTTTGTAGAAACAATAGTTCCTTTAGATAAAATATCATCCGCCATTTTTATAGCTGCCTGAAAATATCCCCCCGTATTAAGTCTTAAATCTAAAATTAAAGATTTAATATTTTTGCTTTTAAGATTTCCTAAAGCTTTGCTAAAGGCTCCAGAAGTATGCGGATTGAAACTCACTATTCTTATATAGCCAATATCTGAATTAATAACATCATACTTGATTGTTTGTATTTCTATCTTTTCCCTTGTAAGTTCAAAATCCAATGTTAAATTTTTGCCCCTAAGAATAGACACTTTAACTTTTGTACCTTCTTTACCCTTCAAAAGATCAACGACTTGATCTACTTCCATAGAAGAAACACTTTTGCTATCAACAGCAGTAATACAATCTCCGGATTTAATTCCAGCCTTATAAGCCGGGCCTCCTTCAAAAGGCGTAACAATAGAAACGCAAGCGCTATTAGTATCAAGATCTTTTGTCTTGTCTTGCTTATCTTGAGAATGCATTTTTTTTATTATAGAAATTCCAATACCAACATAATCTCCTACTGTTGTTTTTGAAATTTCTTCTAAATCCTTTTTTGTCAAATATTGAGAATAAGGATCGCCCAAGGCTTGAAATATTCCTTTTAAAGCACCTTCAAAAATTACTTCATCGTTTACAGGATCCACATAATTTTCTTTTACAAATTCAAAAGCTTGAATCATCATCTGCTCATAATTAGATCTTGATAACTTATTACTATTAGATTCATCAAAAGCAAAAATAGATTCAACAATTACTAGAGAGCTTATACCTAAAGTCAATAAAAAATACACGCATATTAAAAATTTGTTTTTCATTATATTCATTCCTAATGCAAAAATTAAAACTTGATTTTATTTCCATAATATAATATTTTAAAACTATGTTAAACTCACATCCTAAAAAAAAAGAAAGCCTTCAAAGAGTAAGCCTTATCATATTACAAATGCTCGAAAGTCTTTTAGTTTTAGTTTTACTATACCACGCCATTAATAGATTAATTTTTATTAACAATTACTCCATAAAGTTTATGCTAACATTTATTTTATACTCACCTGAATTTTTCATGGCCAATTTAACAGTCTATTATTTTATCTACGAAAAATTTAAAATTCTACACAGCATCATAGTAATAACTAAATTATTCCAAATAATATTATCATTATTATTATTTATCTTAGGATTTACTTTTAAAGTGTACGTCTATCAAACCTCTCTGACTATGCTTTTAGGAATTACAGTAGTTTATCTAGCATTCAATATAATAATTTTAGCACTAATTAAAGCAAAAAGAAAAACAGTGGAGTAAAGATTGATTATTATTCCTGTAGCCAGTGGTAAAGGAGGAGTTGGCAAATCCCTTTTCTCGGTAAATATAGCAATTTGCCTGGCAAATGAAGGAAAAAATGTCTTGCTCGTTGATCTTGACCTTGGAGCATCTAATTTGCATTCAATGTTAAACATTGTTCCTAAAAAAAGTATAGGCACATTTTTAAAAACAAAGATTAATTTCTCAGACATTATTATCGAATCTGGAATTAAAAATTTAAACTTTATTGCGGGAGACTCTGACATCCCAGAACTTGCTAATATAGCTGCTTCTCAAAAAAAAACTATAATAAGAAATTTAAAAACTTTAAAATATGATTACTTGGTAATTGATCTTGGAGCAGGAACAACTTTTAATATCATAGATTTTTTTTTAATGTCAAAAAGAGGGGTAATAGTAACAACACCAACAGTAACAGCCACAATGAATGCATATTTATTTCTTAAAAATATAATATTTAGACTCTTATCAAGCGTTTTCAAACGAGGAACAAAAGGAAATGAAATTCTCACAACAATAAAACAAAATTCAATCGATCTTCAAAAGGTATATATACCTAATTTGCTGTTAAAACTCGAAAGCGAAGATCCTGAAAATTACTCTAAATTTAACAAATTGTTTAAAACAATTTGTCCTTTTATGATATTTAATATGCTCAAAACTCCCAATGACATTGAAAAAACCGAAAAAATAATAAAATCGGCAAAAAACTATTTAAGCATAAATTTACAAAGTATTGGAGCAATCTATAAAGATGAGATAGTTGATCAAGCTTTAAACAATAAAATCCCTATCACTATATACAAACCTACAAGCTCAACCTCTAAAAGTATAAAAAAAATTGCAAAAAAATTGATTGAAATTGAAAATTTAACAAATGATGCTGAGCTTTTAAACGAAGAAGATTTAAATGAAAGTTATGATTTCGTACTAAGAGAAGCTCAAGAAGAATATGGTGAAAAAATTGAATACCTTGAATCTTTAATACAAAACAAAACAATAGACAGTAGCGAAATTATTGATATAATAAAATCTCAGAAAAGAGAAATAGAAACCTTAAGAAAGCAAAATATGCTATTTAAAAAAAAGCTTTTTGAAAAGCTTGAAAAGGCTAAGGAGGTCTAATGCCAAATTATATAAATTACCCAAATTGGTTACATCCTGAAGTGATTCAAGGCATACCAATTACATGGTATAGCCTATCTTATATTTTTATCATACTAATCTCTTATAAGTTTATTTGGTACCAAATACAATCAGACAAAATTGATATCAAAAAAGAAGATTATGAAACATTTATGTTCTCACTTGTGCTTGGAGCAATTTTAGGAGGCAGATTGGCATCTACCTTAGTTTACGACAAATCGGGCATTTATTATTCTCACCCTTGGTTAATCCTTTTACCATTCGATCAAAATTGGAATTTTACAGGCTTTAGGGGCATGGCCATTCATGGCGGTTTTTTAGGCGCAATAATTGCTCCTTTAATTATAATAAATACAAAGCTTAAAAATACAAATGTTCAAAAATATTTTCTAAAATTAACAGACTATGGAGCAATAGCTTTTTCTTCTGGGTACATACTTGGAAGACTTGCTAATTTCGCAAATGCAGAGCTTTATGGAAGAGTAATAAAAGGGGGGATAATATTCCCTAATGCAGAACCATTTGACACAAATACTCCGGGTGTAAAAGAATTTGCATCATCCATAGGTCTTGAAATTTTGCCTCATGATCTGTTAATCAACCTCCCAAGAATACCTTCTCAACTTATTGAAGGATTTTTCGAAGGACCTGTAACTTTTATGTTACTATGGTTTTTATTTAGAAAAATCAAAAAATATGATGGATTTATTTTTGGTACATATATAATGCTTTACGCTTTTTTCAGATTCTTTATTGAATATTTAAGAGAACCAGACAGAGAACTTGGATTTATAATAAACTATAAACCAATTAAAAGTCTGTCCGAATTTTCTTTTTTAAACATATCAATGGGACAAATTCTCTCACTAGCACTAATGCTCTCAGGTTTAATCTGGATAATAGTCACTAAAAAAATCGCAGATAACAAAATAAAATATAATACTAACTTGGCATACAAAAATTAAAACAAAAGCAAGCCAACAAAAATGAAAGGGATTGATAATTATCAAAATATAAATTCCGTTGTAATCTCTAAAGACGAAATTGACATTAGAGACCTTATAAAGCTTAGATCTATTTTTAACTTAATCCAAATTGTAAAATCCGAAAAAGCTTTATACAGTGAATATGTAAAACAAAATAATATTAAATTCGCTATTATTTATAATTATGAAAAACCAATAGATTTTTCAATAAACGTTGCAAATGAATTAAAAAATACAAACAAAATCCACTCTATTATAATTAGCAATGAAAAATTTGATAAAGAATATTTAAAACTTAATCACATAGAAATAATAAAAGATATAAGCGAATTAGAATATAAGCAAAGCTTAATACACCAAAAAAAACTATTTTGCGACAATAAAAACACAACTCTGGATTTTTTCTTAAATTTATCAGAACTCATCAAAGAAATAGTAATCATCACAAACACCGAAAATGAAATTATTTATATAAATGAAAAAGGTAGTAAAAATCTTAATCTTCCAATGAAAACCTCTGGAAATACAATCAAAGTAACCGACATAGATATCAGAGATTGGGAAAAGCTAAAAAAAATAGATTTAAGTTACCATACAAATTCTATTCCTGAATTTAAAAATATATTAATAACCGATTGTCTTTTAACTTTAAAAAATAATAAAAAACTACATGTAGATGTATTTATTAGCACAATCGCTCAAAACAATATTGATAAATTAATAACAATCAAAGAAATACCAAGCCTTAATGAAATAGAAAACTCTAAATGCCTGGGAATTATCGATTCGCAAGACGAAATTCAAAATGTCAAAGAAATTGAAAAATTGCTAGTAAACCATATGGATATTTACAAAAAAAAAAGAATATATTTGCTTAATTTAGACCTATCCCTAACAACAGAATATGAATACAAAGAGGATAGAGAAAAACTTAATATAAAAATACTTAAAATAATGTATTCAAAAATAATGTCATTATACTCTGAATATATTTTTAAGTTAAAGCACAACAATTTAATAGTAATTATATGCACAAGTGGTGGTGAAAAACGAATAATCTCAATTGCTAAAAAAATCAAAAAAACAATTATGTTGGCATTAAAAAAAGAAGATATTATTATATTCGAATTCAATATTGGAATAATAGAAGTAAATTTAAGAGAAAACTTAGAATTCAAAATCCCTAAATTAATGATGGCTACAAAAATATCATCGGAATACAAAGAATCTGATCCTATTATATACAAAGAAGAGCTACCAGAAGCGGTGATTTTAAAAAATCAAAACAAAATCTTTCAATATATACTCAAAGCAATAAAAAATGATTTTTTTACTCTTTATTATCAAAAAATCAATCCTCTTAAAAAGAACTTAAAACCTAAAATAGAAATTTTAACAAGACTTTTTGATCACATGGGCAAACCAATCCCAAACGATCAAATTTTTAGCTTAATAGATAAATATAATTTAACTGTTGAAGTTGATAAATTAGTGGTTAAAAAGGCTTTAAGAGAATATAAAAGTTTTGTATCAAAAAATGGAGTTCACATTTTCTCAATTAACATATCTCCTTATTCACTAAAATCCCAAAATTTTCGAATCTTTTTAAGAGATACTTTGTTGAAAAGTCAAATTCCACTTCAAAATATATGCTTAGAAATAACAGAAACTGGAATTCTTGAAAATTTTGAGATAATAAATAAATATTTTCAAGAATTAAAAAGTTTTGGAATCAAACTAGCGCTTGATGATTTTGGAAGCGGACATACATCACTATCATATATTAAAACACTGCCAATAGATTTGCTTAAAATAGACGGAACTTTCATAAAAGCAATAAACTCTAGTGAAATAGATTTTGTAATAATAAAATCCATTAAAAAAATAGCAGATACAAAAAACATCAAAATTATTGCCGAATTCGTATATAATGAAGAAATATTAAAAAAAATAATTGAACTAGAAATAGACTATGGACAAGGATTTTTATGGCACAAACCAGAACCAATATAAATTCTAAAAATATCAACAATTTGGAAATATACTAATGACTAAATTTTATTAAATTTCAACAAAAATTATTTTACATTAGAAAAGGAATAAAATTAATGGAAAAAAAAATAGCATTAATTGCACATGATAAAAAAAAGGATGATTTGGTAAATTTTGTCAAACTAAACTATCTCTTTTTATCCAAATTTAAGCTTATTGCGACAGGAACAACAGGGTCTAAAATCCAACAATCCACTGACCTTAAGATTATCAAATATAAATCGGGCCCTATGGGGGGAGATCAGCAAATTGGAGCTGAGGTAGCTGAAGGAAACATCTTGGCTATATTCTTCTTTAGAGATCCCCTAACAAGCCAGCCTCACGAACCAGATGTGTCAGCTCTTATTAGGCTTTGCGATGTACATAATGTACCGCTTGCAACCAACGTAAAAACAGCAGAAATTTTAATAAAAGGACTTGAAGGCTTGATTTCAAAATAGGCTTTAATTTAAAATTAAAGCCTAAAAATCAAGCATATAAGTTAATTCATTATAATAGGTGAAATTTTTTCAATACCGTCGATAATATAATTAACGGATTCAAGAAAAGTCTTAGCATCTGCATTATTCTCATCAACTGTAATTTCCAATTTTGAATTTTTAATGTTAAGATCTCTAAAAGTGCCAATAAGATCGCTTTTTGCACCATGCAAATTACTATTTATAATCTTTTTAAAATCAGAGGTAATCCCGACAAAAATAAACGCTTCTTTTCCAGAGATACTAATTGGAGCTTCTCCTGCATAAATATTATCATAAAAATAAACTATTAACTTTGCATCATCTTTTGAAGGTATTGTTTCAAAGTACCCATCTTTTTCAGAAAAATAAAAAGCCTTTATATTTTTTCCCAAACTTTTTCGATCATTTTTTGAATGAACTACTCCCATAGCATGAAAAATATGTCCGATGGTATGTTCATCTATTTTAGAAGCATCATCGAGCTCAGAAGAGTTATTAACTTCTTGCTCCTCAACATATTCATTTGAGCTATCTTTTGAGGTACACGCAATTATTAAAAAAAATAAAAACCCCATTAAATAGTTTTTCAAAAAACCATTTTTATACATAAAAATTCTCCCTTATGATTTACTCATAATATTAATATTAAAATTAAAGGTAAGTTTACAATAAATAATTTATTTTGTACACACTTTAAAAATAATTAAAATGTTAAAATAAAATAGGAGGTCTTATTAATGAAAAAACAAAATCCATGGGTATCTTTAAGTGAAGAAGAAAAAAACCAAATTTTCAATTTTTCCGAAGGTTACAAAAAATTTATAAGTAAATTTAAAACAGAAAGAGAAGTTACATACTATGCCCTAGATAAAGCAAAAAAAAGGGGGTTTCTTAAAGCTGAAGAGAAAAATAATTTAATGCCAGGCGATAAAATTTTTTACACCTGTAGAGAAAAATCTGCCGCTTTTGTTATTATTGGCAAAAATCCTATTGAAAATGGAATGAATTTAATTGTTTCTCATACAGATTCACCAAGACTTGATGCAAAGCCTTCGCCAATCTCTGAAGAAAACGAACTTGCATTTCTTAAAACCAACTATTACGGGGGAATAAAAAAGTATCAATGGTTATCTACACCCCTTTCAATAAGAGGTGTGATATTCTTAAAAAATGGAGAAAAGGTTGAAATCAATATTGGTGACAATGAAAATGATCCCATATTTGTAATTCCCGACATTTTACCCCATCTTGATAGAAAAATACAAAGGAATAAAAAATCAGATGAAATTATTGAGGGAGAAAATCTAAAAATTTTAATTGGAAGCCTACCAATCGAAACAAAAGAAAAAGATAAAGTTAAACTAGCAACTCTGCAGCTAATAAAAGAAAAATACAAAATAGAAGAAGAAGATTTCGTATCATCAGAAATTGAAATAGTGCCCGCAGGAACAGCAAGAGACGTTGGATTTGACAAAGCTTTAATTGGTGCTTACGGACAAGATGACAAAATATGCGCTTACACTTCACTAGAATCCATATTTGATCTTGAAGAGACCCCAAACAAAACAGCTATTTGCTTCCTTGTAGATAAAGAAGAAATCGGTTCAACAGGTTCAACTGGACTAGCCTCAAGGTATATTGAATATTTTGTTTCTGATATGATCTTTAAAATTAAAAAATCAGAATACAATAATCTTCATGTCCAAAAAGCTTTTTGGAATTCGAAAAGCATCTCTGCTGATGTTTGTGCAGCAATAAACCCACTATTTAGCTCAGTTCATGATGAACAAAATGCTCCCAAACTTGGCTATGGTATACCCATAATGAAATACACAGGACATGGTGGAAAAAGTATGGCCAGTGATGCTGATGCCGAGCTTGTTTCTTATATTAGGCAATTATTAAATAAAAACAATATAGCCTGGCAAGTAGCAACACTTGGAAAAGTAGAAGAAGGTGGGGGGGGAACTGTTGCTAAATTCTTAGCTGGCTATGGAATAAGAACAATAGACATGGGGCCTGCTGTTATAAGCATGCATTCTCCAATGGAAATAACTTCTAAATTTGATTTATATAATGCTTACTTAGCATACAAAGCTTTCTACAAGGAATAAAATTGCTATGGTAGATTTAGAAACAACAAATAAAATCAAAGTAGCAGAACATATTGTAGAATGCTTTGGAGGAATCAAAAATATTAAAAACATAAGCAAAGACATAACAAGAATAAAAATTTTAGTAGACAGTAATTCTTTAGTCAAAAGAGATGATTTAACAAAAAATGACAACATAATAGGAACTATTAAATCTAATGAACTTACAGAAGTTGTAATGAATTTTGAAATAATCGAAGATGTTTATAATAAAATTTTATATATGATGAATGATCAAAAACAATAAAGCCTCTGCAGAGGCTTTATTTTATTGTCCAACATCTCTCATGTATTTAATAATAGCTTCAGACCCCAACTCTTTATTTAAAATTTTATATATAACACTTAACAAGCTATTGGGATTGAGATCGCGATTTAATTCTTTAAAAAGGGAAAAAATCGATTTAGCAGCCAAAACTCCCTCTGGCAAATATCCAATTTTTTCAATATTGCTTATCAAGTCATCTATACTAAAAAAGCTTTCTAAAATGTTTTTGCTAACAATTTCATTACCAAATCGTCTATTCCTTCCAAACATGCTTCTACAAGTAACATCTAAATCACCTGAACCAGACAAAAATAAAAATGTTTCAATATTTCCTCCCCCAAGCTCAATTGCAATATCCTTCATATTATTTAAGGACATTGAAAATAAAAATGATTCTGTATTATTACCTATCAAATCAGGATAATTCAATTTATATGCATCTAAAATTCCAAATGCAATTGCAAACACATTTTTTAAAGCTGCTGCTATTTGCACCCCAAAAACATCATTGCTATAAAACAAAGAAATCGGGGTTTTACTAAACAAATTAATAAACAAGTCTGCATTTTCTCTGTTATTGCTAGCAGCAACAAGTCCTGTTATCACACCAAGTCCAACTTCCTCAGCATGACTTGGGCCAACAATATAGGTAATTTCATCTTTATATCCTTTCACAACTCTCTCAACAGCTTCAACAACTGTCTGAGTTTTTCCATTAAAAGTAATAAATCCTTTTGTAAGTATTGCTAATTTTGGCTTTATCTCCAAAGAATGGAAAAATTGATCCAATTTTTTAAAAATATCAACAGTAAAAAGAGACGGCGTTGCAATGAAAATATAATCAGACTTCGATACAACCTCCAGCAAATCTGAACTTGCAACTAAATTTTTTGGCAATTTAATTCCCTTTAAATATTTGGTATTAACATTATCATTATTAATACAATTCTTAACATCTTCTTCAAAAGACCATAAAAAAATATTAAAATCAAATTTATCTGCCAAAGATTTTGCAATAGCTGTCCCCCAAGCGCCTGCTCCTATTACTGATATTTTCATAAATACTCCCTATAACCTTATAAAAACTCATATTTTATTGTTTCATCTAAATAGATCTTTATTTTACCAAAATTTTCAATTTTCTTAAAAAGAATTTCATCTATTAAAAGCTTGCCCACTTCTTTGAATATAAACTTTTTAACACTTTTTAATCCATAACCTTTCCCATAAATCTTTTCCCGAATATAATCAACAACACTTTTTTCAAAAAAAACATCAAATTTTCTATCTCTCAATATCCTCACAAAACGATTAAGCTCATTAAGAATAATTTTTTCAAAATCTAATTCTTCAATAGATTTAAATACAAACACATGATCTATTAACTCCAAAAGTTCATTGGGAAATCTCTTCTTCAGCATAAAATTAAAATCATTTCCCTCTGCCATTTTATTTTTAAAGCCGATGCTATTAAGCTCATTGCTCTCAGCATTTACACTTATTACTATTAAACTTTCTGATAAACTTACCTTTTTCCCAAGACCATCAAAAAGTATACCTGTTTTAAACCCTTCCAAAAAAAAATCTAAAACCCTTTTATTACATTTATCAAAATCTGATAGAAAAATAATAGAATTAGAAGATTTGTTTAAAAATTTGAAAAATCCAGTAGATTCATAATACCCCTCATTACTTAAAACGGGGCCAATCAATCTATCAAGAGCATTAAAATCTCCATATTCGCCCATATTAAGACTAAATTTTGGAATTTTAAACTCTTCTGATAAAATATTCGTCAATTTGCATTTTCCAACCCCAAAAGCGCCAATAAAGGCAAATATGCCAATAGTACTTCTATTAGCAAGCAAATTAAATTTTAATAATTTAATATTTAATATCAAATCAAATACCAAGTTATCATCTACAATAAGCTCTTTTTTTATTCTATTTTCTAAATTAATCAACAATTCACTATCATACTCTTCAAAATTAAAAATATTAGAACCAACAACGGACTTAATCAGATCACAAACATCATCTTTTGTTATAATCCTTTTTATGTTTTCAAGCTTAAACTTAGAACCTAGTTCATCTAAAATATCAAAAGCTTTGTCTGGAAGAAATCTATCTTTAATATATTTTTGAGACATAACAATGCAAGCTTGTATTGCCTCATCTGTATATTCTACATTATGATATTTTTCATAATCTTTTTTAATCTCCTGCAAAATATTATAGGTGTCGTCAAAATTGGGCTCTTTGAGTTCTATGCTTTGAAACCTTCTCATTAAAGCCTTATCTTTTAAAAAAAATTTTCTATATTCATATTCTGTGGTAGCTCCAATAAATTTGATTTTTCCCAAAGTAAGAATAGGCTTCAACAAATTAGAAATATCCATGCTACCAAATGAGGTAGCCCCTGCCCCCACTATCATATGGATCTCATCAATAAAAAGAATAACTTTTTTTCTTGAGTTTAAAAAATCTAAAACCCTGTTAATTCTACTCTCAAGATCTCCCCTATATTTAGTGCCTGAAATAAGCCTACCAATATCAAGAGAATAGATTTCATACCCTATTAAATCCGTTGGAACATTCTCTATTTTTATTTTATATGCAAGACCTTGAATTAATACTGTTTTCCCAACACCAGGTTCTCCAAATAAAATAGGGTTACTTTTATGCTTTCTAAGTATTACCTGGATTAACCGAGACAATTCTTGCTTTCTACCAATTAAAGGGTTGCACTTTAAATCCAAAGTATCAATAACGTTTGTTAAAAAATTACCAATAGAGTCTTTATTTTCTAAGAAAATATTATTTTGATCCAACTTATCACGATTGTCCTCAAAAATATGAAAGCCTCCTTTACTTTTTGGCGCATTATTATGAATATATTCTTCAATTAATTCACTACCATAGCCTGAATCGGATTTAGTATTTAAAGCCAAATAATCATGAACTTCAATAAGTTTGTCAAAAATAGTCAAATTAAAACCTGAATTAACTAACGTATCTAAAATGCTATTTTTTCTTTTTTTGACAAGCACCCACAATAAATCTTTTTCTTGTATTTTATAAGGTTTTTTATAAAAAAAAAGAACACTAATTATATCGTCATACAAATAATCCATATTAGAAACATAATCTGGGATATAATTGTCTCTTAAGGGGAGCTTGCTAAAAAATTCTTCTAACTGTTTATTAAGTTTATCAAAGTCAATTGTGCACAAATTAAGCAGTTCTTTAACTTTATCGCTTTTAATCAATCCATAAAAAATGTGTTCTTCTGTAAAAACAAGATGCTTAGACTCCATGAAAAACAAAAACGTGTTAAAAAACAAACAATTTAAAGCTCTTCTGTCATACATTCAAAATCAACTATAAAACAATTCGTAAAAAATTTTTTTTACCTACTCTTAATTCAATTTCATTGTTATTAAAATCCTCTCTAGTAAGGCAATGGTTCTGATCTTCTACCCTTTTACCATTGATATACACTCCTCCAGAATTAATCAATCTTCTACCTTCTGACTTGCTGGGCACAATTTTTGAATCTAGCATTAAATTAATCAATAATACTTCTTCTTCTAAACTAGAAAAGCTAAATTTAAAAAATGGAATATTACTTCTATCTCCCCTACCTCTAAATGCAGCAAAGGATGCCTCTTGAACTTTCAAGGCTTCCGCCTCTCCATGAACAATTTTAGTTATTTCAAAAGCTAAAATCTCTTTGGCTTTATTTAAGGAATTTCCCTTAAAATTTGAAATTAATTCAATCTCATCTTCTTCTAAAAAAGTAAAAAGGTATAAAAAAGTTTTCACATCAGAATCTGAAGTGTTTCTAAAATACTGATAAAAATCATAAATACTGTAAAGACTAGAATCAAGATAAACAGCACCTTTTTCTGATTTACCCATCTTTTTTCCATCACTTCTTGTAATTAATGGAAAGGTAAGCCCAAAAGCTTCCGTTCCAAATTTTCTTCTAATTAAGTCAACACCTGAGATAATATTTCCCCATTGATCATCACCACCAATTTGAAGTCGACAATTTTTAAGCTTATTAAGCATATAATAATCATAAGACTGCAAAAGCTGATAATTAAACTCAATAAATGAAAGTCCAACATCTAGCCTTCTTTTATAAGTTTCAAAGCTTAACATACGATTAACAGAGAAATGAATACCAATATCTCTTAAAAATTCAATATAATTGAGATTGTCTAACCAATTTGAATTATGAACAAAACATCTTGAACTAAACTTTGTTATTCTTTTAAGCTGATTTTTTATTGACAAAGCATTCTTGCTAATCTCTTCTGAAGATAAAATCTTTCTCATCTCACTTTTTCCAGAAGGATCGCCTATTTTTGTTGTAGAATCTCCAATCAAAACAATTGGCATGTGACCATGTTGTCTAAGATGCATCATCGCTAAAAAAGGAATCAAATGACCAATATGAAGAGAACTAGATGTTGCATCAACTCCTGCATAAAAAACTATTTTTTCTCTATCCATTAAATCACTTAAAACTTTCAAAGATGTACATTGCTTTAAAAATCCACGCTTATGTAAAAGATTTAAAGCAAGATTCATTTATTAAAATCCTCTTTGTAATTTAAAATCTCTGTTTTAATGTATGAATATAAGTCATTAATAACAATTCTTTTCTGGGTCATATTATTTCTTTCTCTAACAGTAACTGTTTCATCTTCAATAGTGTTGTAGTCTACTGTTACACAATAAGGAGTTCCTATTTCATCTTGACGTCTATATCTTTTACCTATTGTTCCGCTGTCATCGTAAAATATATGAAAATCATCACAAAGCTCCATATAAATCCTTCTGGCAACTTCAATAAGCTCGACTTTTTTAACAAGAGGAAATATAGCAATTTTGTAAGGAGCCAACTTAGGGTGTAATCGCAAAACAATACGCTTATCTCCATCTGAGAGTTCCTCCTCAGTATAAGCATCACAAAGAGTCATTAAAACAGACCTTGTAAGCCCAGCAGAAGTTTCAATAACATAAGGCACATATCTCTCTTTTGTCAACAAATCATGATACTCAAATATTTTGGGTTTGTTAGAAAATTTAGAATGCTGAGTTAAATCATAATTACCCCTGTTGTGAATACCTTCTACTTCTTGAAATCCAAATGGAAATTCATACTCAATATCAAATGCGGATTTTGCATAATGAGCAAGTTGTGTTGAATCATGAGCTTTAAATCTTAATCTATCGGGCCTAATTTTAAGAGTTTCTACAAAAAAATTCATTCTATTTTGCTGCCAATAGCAAAACCATTCATCTATTTGCTTGGGATGAACAAAAAACTGCATTTCCATTTGCTCAAACTCACAAGTTCTAAATATAAAATTTTTAGTAACTATTTCATTTCTAAACGCTTTACCTACTTGAGCAATTCCAAAAGGAATCTTAAGCCTTGAAGAATCCAAAACATTCCTAAAATTAATAAAAATTCCTTGTGCTGTCTCAGGCCTTAAATAAATCTCACTAGAACTGTCTTCTACTACTCCAATATGAGTCTTAAACATTAAATTAAAACTTCTTGGAGAAGTAAAATTATTCCCAACTTTGCAATTTGGACAATTTTTTGACAAATCAACAAAATCAGCTCTAAATCTACTTTTACAATCTTTGCAATCAATCATAGAATCCGAAAAACCATCAATATGCCCAGATGCTTTCCAAACTTCAGGTCGCATAAAAATAGCACTATCTAAGCCTACAATATTTTCATGCAAGTACACCATGCTCTTCCACCACTCTTTTTTTATATTTTTTTTAAGCTCAACTCCCAAAGGACCATAATCCCAAGCTCCCGAAAGACCTCCATAAACCTCTGAAGACTGAAATACAAACCCTTTTCTTTTTGCAAGAGAAATAATTTCTTCCATTCTAACCATAAAAATATCCTTAATAACTATTCATTTATTCTTAAAAATTCCTGTGCCAATTTTATTCTTTCAAAAACTTTAGACTTACCTAGTAATTTTAAAGAATCAAAAAGCGGCGGAGAGACTTTGCTGCCAAGCGCTGCAATTCTAATAGGAAGAAGAATTTCTCCCAATTTAAAACCATTGCTCTCAGCAAAATCATAAAAAATTTTATCATTTTCCTCTGATGATCTTTTTTCAAATCCTTCTAAAATAGGCTTTATTAACTCTAAAATAGAACAAACCTCTTTAGCTGTTTTTTTTCTACTTAAAAACTCATCTAAATTCCAAGATTTAATGTCCTCATAAAAAAATTTGGTCATATTTAAAGCATCGCTTAGCTTTTTAATTCTACTCTTTATAAGAGGAACTAATAATTTTAATTTTTGATTCTCCTCAAAAGTACTAACCTTGGAAACATACCCTTTTTTTTGGAAAAAAGGGAGTAAAAGATTAAATAAATCTTCATCTTTTTTTTCTCTAATATAGTAGCTATTGAAAAAATCTAACTTATGATAATCAAAAATTGCAGGAGATTTATTGATCTTCTCAATTGAAAAAAATCGCTCAAGGTCATTTTTTGAAAAAAATTCTCTCTTATCATCATAAGACCAACCAAGTAAAGTAACATAATTAATAATAGCCTCTGGAAGATACCCATCTTCAATAAACTGCCTTAAAGCTGTTGATCCATGTCTTTTGCTTAATTTTTGACCATCATTTCCCATAACCATTGGGAGATGACAATAAATAGGCGGCTTCCATTTAAAAGCCTTATAAAGAAGCGCGTGCAATGGACCTGAAGAAACCCATTCTTGAGCCCTTAATACATGGGTAATTTTCATTAAATAATCATCAACAACATTCGCAAGATGGTAGGTTGGCAGTCCATCTGACTTAAGAATGATAGGATCAGGACTAATGTCTTTATTCGACCATGTAATCTTTCCAAGCAAAATATCATCAAAGCTAGTATCTCCTTCTAAAGGAATTTTAAATCTGACAACAGGCTTGATTTTTTTAATTAGTGCATTCTCAACTTCATCATCACTTAAATTTCTACAATGCCTATCATATCCAGGTGGCATCTTATTAATATTTTGAATTTTTTTAATCCTTTCTAACCTTTCAGAACTACAATAACAATAATAAGCATGCCCGGATTCAATCAAATATTTAGCATATTGCTTATATATTGCGCCTCTTTGCGACTGAACATAAGGTGCATAATCGCCCCCTACAATAGGACCTTCGTCAAAAGAAATACCAAGCCATTTAAGACTTGAATAAAGATCATTCTCTGCTTCTGGAAAATATCTGCTCTGATCTGTATCTTCAATCCTAAGTAAAAATTTACCCCCACAAGACTTTGCAAAAAAATAATTAAACAAAGCTGTTCTAATCCCACCAATATGTTGCAAACCCGTTGGAGAAGGCGCATAACGAACTCTTATACTCAAAAAACAACTCCTTCAATAAAAAACATCTTTTTTAGAAAAATCATAAATATAATAAAAAACAACAAAAAACAAATTCGAACCAAGTAGTCTTGTATGCTTAGAATCTATCCTATTTTTAAATTTATAATATCGATTTCTAATCTCAATTTTCTTGCTTTCAAGCAAATCAAAAGATATTTTTGATTTTCGCAATAAATAATAAAAATAAATAGTAAAAATATCATTTTTTAAAAAAAACTTATCTAAAAAATTTACTAACTCTTTTAGCTTTAAATGCTCTTCAAATGACAACATACTAAGAGCTTCGCAATATTTTACCCACTTGTTTCTACTGAACTTATAATTTAAAATCAAGCTAGAAGCCTTCTCCTTCTCTCTAAAACTAATAAGAACGGAATAAAGCTCTATTATTGTCTTATGTCTTAATCTATTGTCTTTTAAATAAAAATAAAGCTCATCAAGACTTTTTTTGTCTTGTTTTATTAAAATAAACCTAAGAAGAATAGATATTTCAAAAACACTTTTAAGCTTCTTACGAACCATTTTAAGCTTTAAAAAAGTAAATGTATCTTCCATCCCATTTAAAATAAAATACAATCTTGAAGAAAAATATTGGGAATAAATAACATTAAAAACAATCACTAGTAAAAAATAAATTACAATAAATTGGTAATTAAACAAAATAAAGTTTAATTCCATTTGAAATCTTAAAATTGTCAGAAAATAAACAAATAATCCAAGAAATATAATATTAAAGCCTAAGCGTATTTTTTCTACCATAAAAATCTCTTTAAAAAAAAGCTTAATTCAAAAATTGAGATATAATAAGTATATTATACTAATAGATAGACAATTAATAAATAATATGATATACATGGTTATTAGAGCTTAATTCCAAGGAAATAAATGCAAAATCTAGAAAGCATTATCAAAAATATAAAAAATTCATCATATTTAATAGACAAGGAATTTTTAGTTTGGCCTGAGAATGCATTTATTAGAGACAAAAACATTGAGCTTATTGAAAAATGGAACCTAAAATCATACATTAAAGAGAGAACAAATTTTTTCAGTGATGATTCTGTTAAAAAAGAATATGAAGAAATACACAAAAAATTCGACGAAGAGGCTATTTCTAGTTATCATGTAATAATAAGCAACTTGGAAGAAATTTATGAAAATTTCAAAAGAAATAAAAAAATATATTATCAAGATATTATACCTACTGTAAAAAAAGTAATAGAATTTTATAAGAAACAGAAAAAAATTTTTATCAAATATTTTAGAATTCCTAAGCTTTCTGCAAACTATCATATTATTCATTCAGTAAATACAGCTATCTTAACAGTAGCCCTTGGTAATGAAATGGGACTAAATAACTACAAAACAGTAGAACTTTGTAGTACTGCTCTTTTACATAAAATAGGATTTCTATTTATCCCATCAAAAATCAGCGAAAAAAAAGAAAAATTAACTGACGAAGAACTAGACATAATAAAAAAATATCCCATAATCAGCTATAAAGTAGCTTCAACGAGCAATTTGTCACGATCAATATGTTTAACGCTTTTAACACACAAGGAAAATCTAGACGGAACAGGTTATCCTAAAGGACTGACAAGTGAAAACATTAGCATAGAATCAAATATAATAGGAGCTGCTAGCGCCTATTCTGCTATCATTTTAGATAAGGCATACAAAAAATCTTTTAATTCTGGGGCATCTATTATTGAATTAATTAAAGATGCTGACAAAAAATTTGACAAGAGAGTTTTAAAGTTAATAATCAATGCAATATCTTCTTGCCCTTTAGACTTTATTGTAGAGCTTAATGACAATTCTATAGCCAAAATAGTAGATATAGATGATTCTAACCCAAATCTCCCATACATAAACTACATAATAAAAAATGGAAAAGTTGTAGACAAAAATGAGCAATCTAACGTTCAGTCTATACCAAACACAAACACAGGAATAAAAAAAATACTCAATCAAAATGAAATAGAATTAATTAAAAATAAACATTCTTTAACAGATATTATATAAGAACACATTAAAGGAGAAAAAGTATGATTTTAATCATATCAGCTATGCAAGAAGAATCAGAAGAAATAAATAAAATGATTGATGACAAAGAAGAAATTATATTAAACGGCTACTTGGAAAATAACAAAAATTATAAAGGAAAAATTTTGGGAAAAGATGTAATATCTTTAACTACAGGAATTGGAAAGGTTAACGCAGCAACTTGGAGCAATCAAATTATATCTAGATACAAGATCACGCATATAATAAACTCTGGAAGTTCTGGTGGAATAAAAGAAAACTCTAATCTTAAAATCTCAGATATCATAGTATCCTCAGAAACAGCATACTATGACTTTGACTTAACCAAATTTGGGCACAAAATAGGACAAGTCCCTAATTTACCACAAAAGTTTAAAGCGGATGAAGAACTATTAAAAAAAATAGTCCATATTATTGACAACAAGCTTTTAAACATTGATATCCATATTGGTTTAATACTAACAGGAGATCAATTTGTTGACAATGAAAAAAATCTTGAGACAATTAAAAAAAATTTCACAGATGCTTTAGCTGTAGATATGGAAGGAGCTGCAATAGCTCAAGTGGCACATATGTTTAAAATACCATTCATAATAATTCGTTCAATTTCCGATTTACCAAACAACAAAGACAACCATGTAGACTTTAATAAATTTTTAAAACAATCATCAATAAATTCGAGCAAAATGACAAAGGAACTTATTAGGCTAATATGAATAAAATAATAGCAGCTAACCAAACTTTAACTTCTGAAGCTGTATCTGAGGGACATCCAGACAAAATTGCAGACCAAATCTCTGACGCCATCCTTGATGAAATACTAAAATTGGATAAGAATGCAAAAGTAGCTTGCGAAGTCATAATTGCACAAAATTTAGTAGTAATAGCAGGAGAAATAAATAGTCCTGTAAAAAAAACCATAGATATAAAAGAAATTGCTAAAAACATCATTAAAGATATAGGCTATACAAATATTGATTATGGGCTTGATTACAAAACAATAACGGTAATAGACGCCATTGGCAATCAATCACGTGACATTGTAAACGCAATTGAAAAAAAAGGATCTAATACCCTTGGAGCAGGTGATCAGGGAATAATATTTGGATATGCTTGCGATGAAACAAAAAATTTTTTACCTGCTCCTTATGAACTCGCCAATTCAATTCTAAAAAAAGCCAGCAATCTTAGAAAATCAGGAGCAATAGAATGGTTAAGACCCGACTCAAAATCTCAAGTCACTATGGAATACGATAAAAACAGAAACCCCGTGAAAATAAAAAATATTATAGTCTCTCACCAACACCATCCAAATATCTCCCAAAAACTAATACGACAAACAATAATTGAAGAAATTATTAAACCCACCATTCAAGACAAGTCAATGATTGATGAAAATACTAATTATTGCATTAATCCTTCTGGAAATTTTGTAATTGGAGGACCTACCGGAGACACGGGTCTTACAGGAAGAAAAATTATTGCCGATAGCTATGGAGGATTTGCAAGACACGGAGGAGGAGCATACAGCGGGAAAGACGCCACAAAAGTAGACAGATCAGCTGCCTACATGGCAAGATATATCGCAAAAAATATGGTAGCAGCCGGAATTTCTAAAGAATTTGAACTACAACTTGCATATGCAATTGGAATTGAAAACCCAATATCTATTCAAATAACTTCAGGAATAAATGATCCCAAATATGCAAACAAAATATTAGATTTCATTGTCAATAACTTCGATTTAACTCCCAATGGTATAATTGAAAAATTAAAACTAAAACAACCCATATATCTTAAAACTTGTACTTATGGACATTTTGGAAAAAATGAATTTGAATGGGAAAAATTAGATTTTGTAAAAAAAATACAAGCGGTACTAAAAAAATGAAAAAAATAACAAGCTTTACAATAGACCATACAAAATTAAACCCTGGAATATATGTCTCAAGAAAAGACACCTTTGAAAATGTAATATTTACTACAATAGACATTAGAATCAAAGCTCCCAACATCGAACCAATAATTGAAAACGCAGCAATACATACAATAGAGCACATAGGAGCTACTTTACTTAGAAATAATGAAGTTTGGGCCGAAAAAATACTATATTTTGGTCCCATGGGATGCAGAACTGGTTTTTACTTAATAATTTTTGGAAACCATGAAAGTAAAGATCTTATTGACTTAATATCATGGATTTTTTCCGAAATTGTAAATTTTTCAGAGCCCATTCCAGGCGCAAGTCATAAAGAATGCGGAAATTACAAAGAACATAACCTTGATATGGCTAAATATGAGGCCTCTAAATACTTGCAAATATTAAACAATATCAAAGAAGAAAATTTAATATACCCCTAACTAATAAAATTTACAAAATAGAAAGTATCTCGCTGTCATTTTTTGTTGCTACGTCAAGTTGAAAAATAAAGCCTAGGGTTATTTTATGCATTTGATTTAAAAGTAAAAGTTTATTATAAAAAATTGGAGAAATTGTATATTCCAAAAAAATAAAATCTATATTAATTCTAGCTCCAATGTCTAATCCTAAAACAACATTATTCAGTAATGCCCAATCATTTGAACCTCTAAAACGAATTTTAGCATCAATATATGAAAATTTTAAACCTGTAAAAAACATTAAACTAAACATTGGGGTATAAGGTAAAAAGAAATAATTGCCATACATTCTCATTGATATTGAAACATCTTTTATTATGAAATAATTTAGAGAGCGCTTCAAATATGCTTGATTATCCAAAATAAACATAATCTCTTTGGTGTAAGGAGTATAGCTTGGCAAAAATTTAATATCTAAATTAAATTCTCCACCGAATGCGAAATTTTGAGAAACATTAACACCAAGTCCGCTGAAAAACTGATACCTAAGTCTTTCATAGAAGAATAAATCTTGAGTAAAATTATCAACACCAACCCCAATTCCATTGTATATATTAAGATACCCAGGAATTCCTGAATAAATTCTTAATGCATTAAGCATAAAGACAAAAAAGAAAAAAAAATTTCTTCTCATAAAGAATCCTTTTGGGGGCAAAATAAATTTAAATATTCATACTTATTTTCATAGACAATTCTTTAAATTTTTCAACCTCAAGATCAAGTTTATTACCTCTCTTAAAACCAAAACCATCATTTTTAAATCTTGGAATCACATGGAAATGGGTATGAAAAACCTCTTGCCCCGCACCAGCTCCCAAAGAAGAATAAATATTTATTCCACTACAAATGCTTGAATTTATTTTCTTTAAAGCATTCGAAATTTTTTTACACACTCTTAAAATTCTCTCGTTAAATTTATCATCCATATTCAATAAATCTTCACTATGTTCTTTAGGAATAACAAGAGTATGTCCAACGGTTAAAGGATTAATATCCAAAAACGCTAAAACCAAATCGTCCTCATAAACTTTATAACTAGAAAGCTCTTTGTTTACTATTTTACAAAAAATGCAATTATACATTAAAAATGTCCTATTATAAAAAAATAACAATTAACATATTTAAATGAAATTTAAACAGCATAACTAACTAAAACCCATTTTGCTATATTGAAATAAGCTATCAAAGTAATAGCATCTGCAATAGTAGTGATTAAAGGACCTGCCATAAGTGCTGGATCTAACTTGAAAATTTTAGCAACAATGGGCAAAAGACCTCCCAATATCTTTGCTACTGTCAAGCTTACCATTAAGCAAGATGAAACTACAAACGCTATTTTCAGCTTATCAGCATGCTGTGGAGCTACAAAAAATACAATTCTTAAAAAATTAACACTAGCAAGAATTACCCCCACTAGAATACTAACACATATTTCCTTTAAAAAGACCTTAAAAAAATCTTTTACCTTAATAGTACCAAGAGCAAGCTCACGAATTATTAACGCAGATGCCTGAGAACCAGCATTACCCGAAGTATCCATTAAAAGGGGAATAAAACTAGCCAAAACCACTAAAGACAACATTAAATTTTGATAATTTGAAATAATTGTAGCTGTAAAAGTAGAAGATACCATAAGAACTAAAAGCCAAATTATCCTATTTTTTGTCATAACCAAAATAGAAGTATCAAGATAAGAGGTGTCTAAAGGTTTAACAGCCGCAATCATTTGAAAATCTTCGGTATTTACAGATTGAATAACTTCTAAAATATCATCGATAATAATAACACCTATCATTCTCCCTTCGTTATCAACAACAGGAACACTGGTAATATCATATTTTTGAAAAAGAAGTGCAACATCCTCTTTCTCATCATTGACTCCCACAATATAAAAACCACTATTTCTCATTATTGATGACAGAATGACATCATCTTTGGCTAATATTAAATCTTCAATTTTTATCACTCCTTTTAAATGCTTTTCATCATCTGTAATATAATAAGTATAAATATCTTCTTTGGTTTTAGCTACCCTTCTAATATAGTCAAGAGCCTCACCAACAGTGAAATCTTCTTTAAGTTCAACATGCTCAATTGTTACAATTGATCCTGCAGAATCATCACTGTAAGACAAAAATTTATTAATAATTTCTCTATTCTCTTCTGTAGAACTTGCTAAAAATCTCTGAACAACATTTGCAGGAACCTCTTCTAAAAGATCAATAACGTCATCAAGATTCAGCTCATCGATCATTTCACTTATTTCTTTATTTGTAAAAGAATTTGCTAATTTATTTTTTGTAGATTGGTCAAAATTAGAAAAAGTTTCAACTGCTATTTTTTTGGGCAAAAATCTATAGAGTAAAATCAGCTCAGATCCATTAAGTCTTTTAAGAGCCTCAGCAATGTCAAAAGAATCGTGCTTTAAAAATTTTTCTTTAATTTTAGAGTAACTCTTCTCTTTAAGAAAAATTCTCAATTCATCAATATCTATCATTAAAAGGCCTCCAAAAATTTAAATTTTACAAGACATTTAATGAATCCAATTCATCAAAGCTTATCCAACAACATAGAACATCTTCCCGAAGGGATAGGAAGGGTTTTTTCTTTTTTATTTAATATATTTATTGTAAAATAATAAAGCTTTTCGGATTCCATTTTTATTTCCCAACCTCTTTTCCCTTTATTACAAATTATTGTGGTTTGATTCTTCTTAAGAGATAAGCTTTCTATCCCCATAATCTCAAGAGTGGGTATATTCCAATATACAGTTTTATCGGGCAAACTAATTGTAAGCCCAATAATATTTTCTATCATCAAACTAATGCTAAAAAGAGCAAGATAGCAAATAAGATTTTTCTCAGTATAAGTTTTTTTATTAGAATCAAAATATGCAGGCCCTTCTTGCATAGGCTTATAAGCTTCCCAAATGTGTCCTTGAATTTTATTAAACGGCATTAAAGTGTCTAATATATAATATAAATGCCTTATAGTAAATTCTCTTGCAATATTTGCACGACCACAATATTCAAGACCTTTGATCACAAAAAAATTCATATAAGTATAAACTGAGCCATAGTATCCATTGCCATCCTCACTAAAACCCGGCTCACTAACAGAAAGAGTTGGAAAAGGATTTGGAGTCCCAAAGTGCTTAGTACTTTTTAAATAAAAAATCATTCTCTCTATTCTGTCCTCACTGGGAATCTCGGAAAGCATTGGAAAAAACCCGACTATTGTCTTAATTTCTAGAATATTTTCATTAACATCAAGATCATAATAAAATCCATCTTTTTCACTCCACATTAAAGAATTAATTTTGACCTTAAGAGAAAAAAATCGTTTTTTGTATTCAAGTGATAAATTTTTATCATTTAAAATGTCTGCTAATTTAGAAATACAATATGCACTATGAAGTTGCAATGAATTAAAATCTACAGGATAGTGTGCATTTACCCTTGGAGAGTTTTTATAAAAAATTTTATTTACGTCAATTGAATAAAGACCATTTTCCTTTAAAAATTTGCTCTCTATCCACTTATAATACTTATCAAGAATTGGCAAAACTTCAGAAATTCTCTTTTTATTTCCTGTTTTATGATACAAATTATATTCAGCCCATGCAAAAATAGGAAATCCAATATTCTCTTCATTCTCATCCAGATCAATAATAGCATTGTTATTGTCATATCTAGCTCTGATTGCACCAGATTCTTCCTGCAGCTGATAAAATTTATCAATCGCAGATGTAGATGAATATTCCCCATTGCTATAGACAAGAAAAAAGCTTGACATACAAGCTTGCATTTGATCTATATAATTGCAATTCTCCGAATAATAATTTTTATCTTTTTTGCCCTTATCAGCAATTTTTTGTAAAACAACCTTGTCTTGAATCCAAGATAAACTTTTGTTATAAATATCAATAAAATCCTGATCATAATAGTAAATCTTGGGAAACATTTTTTTATTCAATGCTAAATCCCCTAAACAATAGAAACTTACTTCTACTTATTATAACACAATAAATATAACATAATTAAAAACTAGAAAATTAAAATCTTTTTATTTAAAAAGCCTATAACTTTAATATTTGTTTTATAAAAATTTCATATTCTTCCTGATTACAAGGAACAACAATCTCTTTATTGATTATTTTACTTTCAAGAACTTTTATGTATTCAAATTCATTCGCATTAGATAAACCAACAACACCATCTCTTAATCCCATTTGGACAATTTTTCCACCTTCCCAAGCATTATTATTTTTAAGATATTCACTAGTAATCAAATATAATGCGTCGCCAACATTTTTTATAACAGAGGTAATAAAATTTTTAGGAGCAAGATAAGACTGATCTTGATCAGATCCAATAACATAGTAACCATCACCAAGTTCTTTTGCTGCCTCAATAACACCAACCCCTGCCAAACCAGCTGCAAAATGAATTATATCTATTCCTTTAGAATACATTTTATTAGCTATGACTTTACCAATATCAACATCAGAAAAAGAATTGGAGTATTCACTTACAATCTCTATACCCCTATTAGCATACTTTGCGCCGGCTTCATAGCCATAACGAAATGCATCTACTATATCGCCTTTCACTCCTCCTATAAACCCTATTTTACCAGAAACACTTTTTTTAGCCGCAACACAGCCAGCTAAAAAAGCACCTTGCTCTATTCTAAAAACAACACCAATCAAATTTTTAGGAATCCGAACATCATCACCATAAATAGGATCTATTATTCCATAGCTAATTTTTGGATTCTCTAATGAAACCGATAAAGAAACGTCCGTAAGCATATACCCCACAAGCCAAATCAAATTCGAACCATTCGTTTTCAAATTATCAAGCTCTGAAACATAACTAGAATAAACACCAGAAGCATCCCTAGAAAAAACCTTTTCAATACTTTCTGGAAAATCTTTTTCCAAGCGCAATAAAGCCTTATTAGCACTAGAATTAAAAGATTTGTCATCAAGAATACCATCTACCAACATAGATATCTTAATTTTACTTAAACCAGATTCTATTCCATTTCCACCCAAGCAAGAAGCCAACAAGATGCCTAATATAAAAATTACAATCTTCATATAGAACACTTCTCCATTCCCATCATTCACACAAAATCAATGCGCTTTTTACACTTAAAAATAAAAAATATAACTTGATTCTTTATTCAAATAAATTCTTTAAGAAATTTTTCATAGCTTTCTTTATTATATGGAACAATAACTTCTTTATTGATTATTTTACTAGAAAGGCTATCGATTTCTTTTTCAAGTTCAAAGGAAATTATTTTGGGGTTTCTTACAAACCCTACAACTCCTTCTTTAAGGCCATAATTTATTAATTTACCACCTTCGAAAGTATTAGTTTTTAAATAGTTAGATGTAAAAATATTTAAAGATCTACCAACATCTTTAGTTGTAGATGTGATAACATTATCGGGAGCAAGATATGATTGATCTTCATCAACTCCAATAATGTAATGCCCAGAACCAAGTTCTTTTGCAACCTCAATAGCACCAATTCCTCCAAGACCTGCAGCATGATGAATAATGTCTATCTCATCAGAATACATTTTGGTTGCAACGCTTCTACCAGCTTCAACGTCAGCAAAACTACCAATATACTGAGTAGATATCTTTATATCTTTATTGGCATACTTAGCACCAGCTTCATATCCATACCTAAAAGCATCTACTATCTCTCCCTCTATTCCCCCTAAAAATCCAATTTTACCTGTTTTAGAAACTTTTGCAGCAATATAACCTGTCAAAAACGCGCCTTCTTGAGCTCTAAAAGTCATGCCTACTAAATTTGCAGAAATAGGCTCGTTAGAATAAACAGGATCAATAATTGCATATTTCACCTCGGGATTTTGCAAAGAAGCAATCTTAGCCACATCGCTAAATCTATATCCAATAAGCCAAATTAAATTTGAACCTGCATCTTTAAGCCCCTCAAGATCAGATAAATAAGAATTTGTTGAAGACTCTTTCAAAACAAACTCAATCTTAAATTCCTCTTTAACTTTTTTTATACCATTTAAAGCACTCTCATTAAAAGATTTATCATCAAAAGTTCCATCAATTATTAAAGACACCTTAGGGGTTCCACTCTCAAGACTACCCCTACCACTACAAGATAAAAAAACAAGACCTTCAAACAAAATCAATAACAACAATTTATTCATAAAATACATTCCTTTCAAATAAAGCTATATCTAAGTAGTTTATAACTTTGATTTAAATAAATCAAATGCATATTCGCTATCAGGAACAATAATTTCTCCACTTATTATTTTATTTTCTAGGTCAACAATTTCATCAACTAGTCTATTATTTAAAACATCAGGATCCTTAACAATTTCTATTACTCCCTCTTTCAACCCTCGATCAATAACAACTCCACCTTTAAAAACTCCATTTTTAATATAATCTGATGAAACAGAATAAATAACCTTACTAATATCCTTGAGTACTGAAGTAATAACATTTTGAGGCGCAATATACGATTGATCTTGATTTAAACCAATAACATAATATTTGGGTCCAAGTTCCTTAGCAGCGTCAAAAACTCCAAGCCCCGTTATACCAGCTATTGGAAAAATAACACCTACTTTATCCTCTTTGTACATGAACCGAGCCATTTCTTTGCCTTTATCTTTATCAAAAAGAGAAGGCGCCTTTTTAGAAACTAATCTCAATTTGGGGTTAGCATAAAAAATTCCAGCCTTAAAGCCAAACTTAAAATCATTTAAATATTCGCTTGTAGGGCCTGTTAAAAATCCAATCTTTCCCTTCTTACTCATCTTAGCAGCAATATACCCAGCTAAGAATGCACCCTCTTCATTTCTAAACTTAATAGCCAAAGAATTCTTAGGAACTTTAATATCGCCATAATCAAAAGCATCTATAATCCCATAACAAATATCTGGACGTTCATACGAAAGCTTAACCGACAAACTGGAAAATTTGTATCCAATCAACCAAAAAAGATTTAAAGGATTTTTTTGAACCTCATAAGCATCCTCTGTCATTGCCTCATCAACAGTAAGAAGTCTTTTGCCCTCAATAGGGTAAGGCCTTAAAGATTTAGTTATAAGCTTTACTCCAAAATCATCTCTAAGTTTTACAACACCATCATGAACACTTTGATTATAGCCTTTATCATAAAAGCTACCATTAGCCAAAACACCTACAACAACTTTATCGGATTTAATAGACTTTTTATTAGATTGAAAACAAGCCAATACTAATAAAGATAAAACAATAAAAACAAACTTTTTAAGCAAAATTAATCCTCTCCTTACAAAATTTATTTAAAAAATTTAGAATTTTTTAAAATCAAAATATTAACTTTATTTCACTAACAAGTAGTATTCTTTATTTATAAAATAAAAATATTAATAAACTTTTAAAAAACAAATAATACTTTTAACATTAATAAAAACACGGTGGTAGGAAAAATTATTTTTCCTACATCACCATAATATCCAAATTTAAACCCTTTTGCAAGATAAATCTAAATTAAATTACAAAAATCAAAAGACTATCTAAAATCTTTTTAAAAAATTAAAAACACTTTTCACAAAGTGCCCCATACAAATCAAGTTAATTTTCTATTTGCAAAATAAAGTTATCATAAGATACCTTATCATAAGGAGCTCTTATTGTACCATTTATTATGCTTTGCCCAATTTCTAATGATTTGTCATAAATCTCAGAGTAATTTGATTTTAAGTTTTCATTTAAAACCAACCCAAGTCCATCTTCTTTAAGTCCAAACAAAATGGTCTTGCCCCCATCCCAAACTCCAGTTTCTAAATACTTTTCTGTTAAACTATACATCAATGAATCAACTTTCTTTACAGCAGAAACAAGAACATTATTAGGAGCAAGATACGATTGATCCTGATCGACTCCAATAATATAATGATCAGGCCCTAATTCTTTTGCAGCCTCAATTACTCCTATACCAGAAAGTCCTGCGGCTGCAAATATAATATCAACCCCATCTCGATACATATTAGATGCTGTTGAGCGACCAAGTCCAAAGTCCCCAAATGTGCCAACATATTGAGAGACTACTTTAATATTAGAATTTGCATACTTAGCACCAGCTTCGTATCCATACATAAAAGATTCTAAAACTTCCCCCTTCATTCCTCCAATAAATCCGATCTTACCCGTTTTAGAAGCCTTTGATGCAAAATATCCTGCTAAAAAAGCCACCTCTTCGGATCTAAAACTAATATTAAGAAGATTTTTGGGTATTTGAATTTCATTATAAATCCCTTCTATGATTGCATAACTAACGGAAACATTCTCGATAGCTCTTTGCAAAAGAGTGTCTGACAACTTGAATCCAATTCCCCAAATCAAATTTGAATTACCATCTTCTAGATTTGCGATATCTCCCAAATAAGAATTAACTGAAGATGCTTTTTCAATTATATTTATATTAAAATCTGCCTTTAATTTTCTTATCGCCTTAGAAGAACTTTCATTAAATCCTTTATCATCAAAAACGCCATCAACTATAAGCGAAACTGTTTTTGATTCTGATTTGCCAACATCAGAGCCAGAACAAGCAATAATAAATAAAAAAAATAAAAAATAAAAAATTTTTTTTAACACAAAAATACCCTCCTTACTTTTAATAAAATTAATACAAAAAATAGCCCGATAATACACAACATATAAGCCAAAAAAAGACACCTTTTTTTAAGGTGTCTTTTTACCATCTATAATGAGTAAAAGCTTTATTTGCTTCAGCCATTCTGTGGGTATCTTCTTTTTTCTTAAAAGCAGCTCCAGTAGAATTGTATGCATTTAAAAGCTCGTTTGACAACTTTTCCTTCATAGACTTACCGCTAGACTTTCTAGCAGCAAAAATAATCCATTTCATAGCCAAAGCCTCTCTTCTTTCTTCTCTAACTTCAACAGGAACTTGATATGTAGCGCCACCTACTCGTCTACTTCTTACTTCTACCAACGGTTTAATATTATCTAAAGCTTTATAAAAAACAGCCATTTTATCACTCTCTTCAAGCTTATCAGCAAGCAAATCAATCGAACTATAAAGTATACTCTCGCTTATTGATTTTTTTCCATCATACATCATTCTGTTTGCAAACTTTGCAACAATCCTAGAATTATATCTGGTATCAATAAAAATTTTCTTTTTGATTTTTTTATTTTTTCTTGACATATTTAATATTAATCCACCTTCCAGTTAAGCTTTAGGTTTTTTTGTTCCATACTTAGATCTACCCTTTTTCCTATTATTAACACCAAGAGTATCCTTGGCTCCTCGAACAATATGGTACCTTACTCCAGGCAAATCTTTAACTCGGCCACCTCTAATTAGAACCACGGAATGTTCTTGTAAATTATGACCAATTCCTGGAATATATGCTGTTACTTCAAATCCATTTGAAAGTCTAACACGTGCTACTTTTCTTAAAGCTGAATTAGGTTTTTTAGGAGTTACGGTCATTACACGTGTACAAATTCCTCTTCTTTGAGGGCAATTTTGAAGCGCAGGAGATGCGGTCTTCTCCGTTTGACTTTTTCTAGGCTTTCTAATTAACTGATTAATTGTAGGCATTTATCAACGCTCTCCTTTTCTTGAAATTATTAATAAAATGGTAGCAAATATATCACTTATTTTCAAGTTAAACTTTAAAATCGATATTTTCACTAACTTTAATCTTTTTATAAAGCCCCATACCAGTTCCAGTAGGAATTAAATGCCCAATTACAACGTTCTCTTTCAATCCTCTAAGATCATCTATTTTCCCGGCAATAGAAGCATCTGTTAATACTTTCGTCGTTTCCTGAAAAGAAGCTGCAGAAATAAAAGAATCTATATTAAGAGACGTCTTGGTCACTCCTATAAGAATGGGACTTGCTATTGCGGGCTCACCACCTTGTTCGATTACTTTTCTATTTTGCTCATAAAAAGTGTGCTTATCCACCTTTTGTCCATAAACAAAATTAGTATCACCAACCGCTACAATCTTAACTTTTTTCATCATTTGTTTAATTATCACACCAATATGTTTGTCATTAATACTAACACCCTGTTTTCGATAAACATCCTGAATTTCTGCTAACAGGAACTCTTGTAAGCTAATCCCACCTAAAATTTCAAGCACATCATGAGGATTGATTCTGCCATCACAAAGCATATCTCCTGCTTTAACAACATCTCCATCTCTAACCAAAAGATGCTTGCCGGCCGGAATATAATGCTTATGTTCAACTCCATACTCATCTAAAATATTAATAAGTCTTTTACCTTTTTGAATTGATTTAAATTGTACAATTCCACTTACTTTAGCCATTTCAGTTAAATTTTTAGGAATTCTTGTTTCAAAAAGATCATTAACACGGGGCAATCCACCCGTAATATCTTGAGTTTTTTCAGAGCCTTTAGAAAGTTTTGCAATAACATCTCCTATATTAACATTTTGACCATCTTCAACTTGAAGATAAGCATCACCTGGTAATACATAAGATGCAACCTCCATACCACTACTATCAATAATAAAAATTCTAGGATCAAGAGATTCAAAAACATTGTCTGTAATTCTTTTCTCAACATTGCCTGTTTCAGTATTTATCTCTTCTTTAAGAGTGGTTCCTAAAATAATATCCTTAAATTTAATTTTACCTTTAACCTCTGCAATAATAGGCTCTGCAAATGGATCAAATGTACCAATAATTTTGCCTGATTCAACATAATCACCAACCTCTATTTCAAGCTTTGTGCCAGCTTTCAAAGCAACTTCTTGCTCTTCTGATACTATGAAAAATTTATCGTCTCTTAATTTAACATAACCAATATAAGAAGAGAGAATCTCTACACCCTTTTTATTAACAAATAAAGGAATTCCTTTGATTACTCTTTGAGAATCTAAAACTTTAATCTCTTTTATATTTTTAATTGTTTCCTCATAAAAAACATTGATTATTTTTAAAGTTCCTTTTCTTGTGAAAAGAATTCCATTGTCAACCTGAACATTAAAACCTTCTATGCCATTAAGTATAAAAGCATTCTTTAAAGATATCTTATCATCTTCACTACCAGCCTGAGCAACTCCACCAATATGAAAAGTTCTCATGGTTAACTGAGTACCTGGTTGCCCTATGGACTGAGCAGCAATTATTCCTACAGCCTCGCCAATGTTAACAGGTTTATTCTTTGAAAAGTCTCTACCATAACATTTTTGACAAACGCCATGTTCAGCTTCACATGTTAAAACAGATCTAATCACAAGTTTTTCAATACCAATTTTTTCTAATAATTCTATTTTAGCTTCTGAGATTTCTTCATTTGCATCTAAAACAATCTCACCAGTAATTGGATTTTTTATTCTTTCAATAGAATAACTTCCAACAGCTTTTTCCTTCAAAGATTCTAATATTTCTTCACCATTCTTTACAGTTTCAACTTTTATTCCGTTTATAGTCCCACAATCTTCTATTCTAACAACAACATCTTGAGCAATGTCTACTAATCTTCGAGTTAAATATCCAGCATCAGCCGTCTTAAGAGCAGTATCTGCTAGACCCTTTCTCGCTCCATTTGTAGATATAAAAAACTCTATCACAGAAAGACCTTCTTTAAAGTTAGAAATAATTGGAAGCTCAATAATATCCCCAGAAGTTTTTGCCATCAATCCTCTCATGCCAGCAAGTTGCCTTATTTGATTTCTACTACCCCTAGCACCAGAATCTGCCATCATATATATAACATTAAATCCATCTCTGTCTTTCTTCAAAATTTCCATCATCTTATTAGTAAGTTCTTCATTTGTCTTTAACCAAACAGAAACTACATTATTATAACGCTCTTCACCAGTAATAACACCTTTGGCATAATCATTTTGAATTTTAGCAATCTCTTTATTAGCCCTGTCCACATAAGTTCTCTTTTCATCAGGAACAATAATATCACTCATGCTAATTGTGCATCCAAACTTAGTAGCATACCTAAAGCCAAGCTCCTTAATAATGTCAAGCATTTCAATTACAGTAGAAGAACCATGAACTACATAAACTTTGGATATTAAAATTTGTAGTTCCAAATCACTAAGAGTTTTATTTACAAATTCAATTCCATTGGGCAAAGCCTCATTAAATATAACCCTACCAGCTGTAGTTTTTTTGTATTCACCATCAATTTTTACATAAATAGAAGCATTGTAATCTAAGCTCCTATTATTTATAGCAAGAATAACATTGTTAAAGTTTAAAAACTTTTTGCCTTCCCCAGCAATATTCTTTTTTTCCATTGTTAAATAATATAAACCCAAAACAATATCTTGAGACGGGAAAACAATAGGATGCCCATTAGCGGGATTTAAAAGATTATTTGTTGAAAGCATTAAAGCCCAACTTTCAGCTTGTGCTGATGGAGTAAGAGGCACATGCACTGCCATTTGGTCGCCATCAAAATCAGCATTATATGCATGACAAACAAGAGGATGCAATTTTATTGCCTTACCCTCAACTAACACAGGCTCAAAAGCTTGAATTCCAAGTCTATGAAGAGTAGGTGCTCTATTTAAAAGAATAGGGTGCTCTTTGATAACAAGATCTAAAATTTGCCACACCTCGTCAACTTCTTGTTCAATCAAATTTTTTGCTCTTTTAATATTAAAAACAGCTTCACTCTCAATTAACCTTCTTATAACAAAAGGCTTAAACAGCTCAAGAGCCATTTTTGCAGGCAATCCGCATTGATGTAGCTTTAGCTCAGGTCCAACAACAATCACAGAACGACCAGAATAATCTACTCTTTTACCAAGAAGATTTTGTCTAAATCTCCCCTGCTTACCTTTTAACGCATCGGAAAGCGACTTAAGAGGTCTGCTAGATGAGCCTTTGACAACTTTTCTTTTATGAGAATTATCAAATAAAGAGTCTACCGATTCTTGAAGCATTCTTTTTTCGTTTCTCACAATAATCTCTGGTGCATTAAGAAGAAGCAACTTCCTTAAACGATTATTCCTATTTATAACTCTTCTGTAAAGATCATTAAGATCAGATGTTGCAAAGCGTCCTCCATCAAGCTGAACCATTGGCCTAATCTCTGGGGGAATAACAGGAAGAACCTCCATAATCATCCATTCTGGCTTATTGCCAGAAATTTTAAAATTTTCAATAATTTCAAGACGTCTTAAGAGTTTTTTATCAGTTTTATCATCTTTATCTATCATTTGAACTCTAAGCTTAGATGAAAGCTCATCAAGATCAAGATTTTCAAGAAGAGTTTTAATAGCCTCAGCTCCCATCGAAGCATTAAAAGACATCCCATATCGCTCTCTAGCCTCTATGTACTCATCTTCATTTAAAAGTTGCATTTTTTTAAGATCAGTATCACCTGGTTCAATTACCACATATTTTTCATAATAAAGAATAGAATTCAAACTAGATGCTGTAATGTCAAGCAAAAGACCAATCCTAGATGGTATATATTTGTAATACCAAATATGAGCAACTGGAGCTGCTAGCTCAATATGCCCCATTCTTTCACGCCGCACCTTAAAATGAGTAACCTCTACATTACAACGATCACAAATAATGCCTTTATATCTAACTGATTTGAATTTACCACAATAACATTCCCATTCCTTTGTAGTACCAAAAATCCTTTCACAAAAAAGTCCATCCTTCTCGGGTCTCAAAGTTCTATAATTAATAGTCTCAGACTTTTTAACCTCTCCGTAAGACCAATTTCTAATTTGGTCAGGAGATGCTATTTTAATTTTTATTTTTTCAAAATCTTTTATCTCTTTCATAAAAACTCCAAAAACCTAGCTTTTATTAATCAATTCTTCTTCTTTTTCTGTCAAAGGAACCTGATTCCCATTATCATCGTAAATTGACAAATCAAGTCCAAGCCCTCTAAGCTCTTGCATTAGCACATTAAAAGACTCGGGAATCCCTGATACATTAGTAGGAATGCCTTTTACTATATTTTCATATATTTTTACTCTGCCTGACATATCATCAGATTTAACTGTTAAAAGTTCTTGAAGAGTGTGAGCCGCACCATAAGCCTCAAGAGCCCAAACCTCCATTTCTCCAAGTCTTTGACCACCAAATTGAGCTTTTCCTCCAAGAGGTTGCTGAGAAACAAGAGAATATGGCCCTGTTGATCTTGCATGCATTTTATCATCAACAAGGTGATGCAGTTTAAGCATGTAAATCACTCCAACCATTACTTCATTTTCGAACGGCTCCCCTGTATAACCATCATATAAAATTTCTTTAGAAGTTGGATTAAATCCAGCTTTTTTTAATTTTTCTTGAATTTGTTCGTTTGTTGCAGATTCAAAAACAGGAACATTATAAGATTCGCCAAGATATTTACCAGCAAGCCCTAATTGCGATTCCATTAACTGCCCAATATTCATTCTAGACGGAACCCCCAAAGGATTTAAGCATATATCAAGAGGGGTTCCGTCTGCAAGATAAGGCATATCTTCAACAGGAAGGATTTTTGCAACAACACCCTTATTGCCATGTCGACCAGCCATTTTATCGCCCTCTTTAAGCTTCCTTTTTTTAGCAACATAAACTTTAAGTATTTCCTCAACTCCTGGAGAAAGATTGCCAACATCCTCTTTAGTAATTCTTTGAACATCAATAACTGTACCTTCAGTACCATGAGGAACTTTTAATGAATTATTTTTAACATCTTTTGCTTTTTCTCCAAAAATAGAAGTTAAAAGTCTAAATTCAGGAGTAATGTCTCCTTCTGACTTTGGAGTAACTTTACCAACCAGAATATCGCCAGGTTTTACATAAGTTCCTATCCGTATAATTCCATTTTCATCTAATTTGTTTAGTATCTTTTCGCTAACATTTGGTATATCTCCTGTAACCTTCTCAGGACCAAGCTTAGTTTCTCTTACCTCTATGCTAAATTCTTTAATATGAATAGATGTATAAAGATCTTCTTTTACAATTCTGTCAGAAATTAATATAGCATCCTCATAATTAAATCCATTCCAAGGAATAACTCCCAACAATAAATTATTGCCAAGAGCAAGTTCTCCATATCTAGTAGCAGGACCATCAGCTATTATTTCGCCCCTTTCAACCTTTTGACCTTCTTTAACTAAAACAGATTGATTAAAACAAGTATCTTGATTTGTCCTTTCATACTTAACAATATGATATTCATCTAAATCTTTAGCATTCTCTGATTCAAAAGGTTTAACAACTATTTTATTACTTGTTGCAAGAATAACTTCCCCACTTCTTTTAGCCTTAATTACTACTCCTGAATCTTTTGCAACAACACTTTCCATGCCCGTACCAACAATCGGAGGTTTGGGAAAAAGCAGCGGTACTGCTTGTCTTTGCATATTAGAACCCATAAGAGCTCTATTTGCATCATTGTGCTCAAGAAAAGGAATTAATGCGGAAGATACTGAAATTAGCTGCCTAGGAGAGACATCCATATAATCTATATTTTTAGGGTTTGTTGTAGTATAATCACCAGAAATTCTAACAGAAACTAAATCTTCAAGATACTTCCCATTAGAATCAAAAGCAGCATTAGCCTGGGCAATACACTTTTTTTCTTCGTCAATAGCAGATAAATATTCTAATTCGTCAGTTACCTCTCCATTAATAACCTTCCTATAAGGGGTTTCTAAAAACCCATAATCATTAACTCTAGAATAAGTCGCCAAAGAAACAATAAGTCCAATATTTGGCCCTTCGGGAGTTTCAATAGGACACATTCTGCCATAATGAGTATAATGGACGTCTCTTACTTCAAATCCTGCTCTATCTCTTGAAAGCCCCCCCGGCCCAAGAGCATTAAGACGCCTTTTGTGAGTAAGTTCGGCCAAAGGATTGACCTGATCCATGAACTGCGAAAGCTGGCTGGTTGCAAAAAATTCTTTAACAGCAGATACAATAGGTTTAACACTTATTAATTCCTGGGGCTTTAAATTAAAAACTTCCTTGTTAGACATTCTATCTTTAGCAATTTTTTCAACTCTTGACATTGCACCTTTATATATATTGGTAAGAAGCTCCCCAACAGAACGCACTCTTCTATTTCCTAAATGGTCAATATCATCAAGAATGTCATGACCTTCATATATTCTCAAAAGATGAGATATGGTGTTAACAATATCATTCATAGTTAAAACTGATGTACTCAAATCATCAAATCCAAATTTTTTAGAAAGCTTATATCGCCCCACACGCCCAAGATCATATCTTCTTTCAGAAAAGAATATAGTTTTTAAATCGTTTTCAGCATTATCAATCGATATTGGCTCGCCAGGAAAAAGCGCCCCATAAACAGCAAGCATAACTGATTCTTTTGGAAGTTCTTTAGAACCATCCTTTAAGGCAAAAAAAGCATCTTCTTTCTCAAGACAATTTAAAATAACATTCGAACTCACAAAATACTTTCCAGAAACATCATCATAACCATCAAAATCGACAAGCTCTATTTCATTTACTCCATTTTGTAAAAAATCTTCAACATCTTGTAGGGTAATCTTATCTCCTGCTCGATAATACATATTCTCTCTTATGTTAATACTCTTGGCTAAATATTGACCTGGGAGATCTCTTTTTGTGTCCTCTTCAACTTTAATTTTTTTAATGTTATAAAAAGTTTCTATTATTTTTTCTCTAGTATCAAACCCCAAAGCTCTTAAAAAAAGAGTTATGAGTATTCTTTTTTTTCTATCTATCTTTACATAAAGATAATCTTTTTTAGAATCAATCTCAAATTCTAACCAAGAACCACGATAAGGAATTATTCTAGCAGAATATAAATCTTTTTCTTTATAAAAAACAACTCCTGGAGACCTATGAATCTGAGAAACAACAACCCTCTCAGCCCCATTAATAATAAAAGTGCCCCTTTCTGTCATTAAAGGAATAGTTCCCATATACACATCTTTTTGCCTTATTTCCCCAGTAGCCAAAAATTGCAAATTTAGTCTTACTTTTAAAACAGCTTCATAACTTTGCCCCTTTCTTTTACATTCTTTTTCTGTAAAATTAAGGGTATCGTTTTCTATATAGTATCTTTCATACTCAAGAGCAACATCACCATTTCCACTTTTGATGGGAAATATATTTCTAAAAACAGACTCGAGGCCTTCATTAAGTAAAGGTTTTTTATTTTTTAATTTATCAAGTTGTAAAAATTTTTCATAAGAATTTAATTGTATTTCTATCAGGTTAGGTAAGTCTAAAATCTCCTCAGCTCTTCCTTGTCCCAGATGAACTCTTTTTATCATTAAAAGACTCCTTTTTTAAGACATAACAAGCCGCATATCATAAAGACATGCGGAATAACAACTTTGATATATTTTTAATTTTTTATTTAACTTCAACTTTTGCGCCAACTGCCTCAAGTTTCTTTTTCAATTCTTCAGCATCTGACTTAGAAAGACCTTCTTTAATAGCTTTAGGAGCAGCTTCAACTAAAGCCTTAGCTTCTCCAAGACCAAGTCCTGTAATAGCTCTAACCTCTTTTATAACATTTATTTTGCTATCGCCAAAAGACATAAGAATTACATCGAATTCGGTTTGTTCTTCAGAATCAGTTGAGCCTGCTGAAGCAGCGCCCCCTACACCAACAGCAACAGCGGCAGTTACTCCAAACTTTTCTTCAATAGCTGTTACAAGGTCAACAACTTCCGCAGTTTTTGCGCCCTCAAGCCAGGTTAAAATATCTTCTTTATTTAGTGCCATATTAACTCCTTATATATTTTATTCCACAGTGATAGCATGCACTCAAAAATTAAGACTAACACTGCCATGTTAATTTTTAACATCAGCCAAAGCTTTCAATGTTCTTGCAAGCTTAGAAACTGGCGCCTTTAACACGCTAGCAAATAAAGAAATAGACTCTTTTTTGGTAGGAAGTTTGCTATAAGCTTGAACTTTAGCCTCATCATAAAACTCTCCTAAAACAAAACCGCCCTTTACTTTTAAAGTACTGCTTTTTACAAAATCATAAAAAATTTTTGCTATTACATTAGCTTCTTCTAATGCAGTAACAACAACTGTAGGGCCAACCAAACAAGAATCAACAACATCAATATTCTTTTCTTTTAAAACCATTTTCATTATATTATTTTTAACAACTTTTAAGGCTCCATGTTCGCCTTCTATTTTATTGCGAAGATCTGTCAACTGCGACACACTTAAGCCTCTATAATCTAAGAAAAAAAGATTTTGCTTACTATCTATAAACTTTTTCAATAAATCAAACATTTCCAACTTTTTAGAATTTATCTTTCTGCTCATACTGCTACCTCCAAACAAAATTAACTTTTATAGAAGGCCCCATAGTAGATGAAATATAAATACTATCTATAAAAGCTCCTTTTAGGTCACTAGGTCTTTTTTTAATAACTTCCTTGATAAATTCCTCATAATTTTCTTTTATCTTTTCATTGTCCATAGAAGATTTACCAAAAGAAAAGCTTATTACGCCATTTTTATTTGCTCTAAATTCTGTTCGACCCTTTTTAAGGCTATTGATCGCATCCTTAAGATTATTTGTGACTGTTTGAGTCTTTGGATTAGGCATTAAACCTCTTTTCCCTAAAATAGGGCCAAGTCTTCCAACGTCCTTCATCATATCAGGAGTTGCAACAACAACATCAAATTCATCCCAACCACTTTTAATCTTATTTATAAGATCATCATCTCCAACATAAGTTGCACCAAAAGCTCTAGCTTCATCTGCTCGATCACCTTTTGCAAAAACAAGTATTCTTTTTGGCTTCATAAACTGATTTGGCAAAACTATAGTGTCTCTAACAGTATGATTCTTTTTTAAATTAAGGTTAATAGATATGTCTATAGTTTCATCAAATTTAACAAATTTAATTTCTTTCAACAGTGAAATTGCATCTTCAATGTTATAAAATTTACTTCTATCTACTTTGGAAAAAGCTGCAATATATTTTTTACCCTTTTTTGACATTATTTTTCCACCTCAACACCCATTGAACGCGCACTTCCTGAAATAATTTTAAACGCTGCTGATTCTGATTTTGCATTTAAATCAGGCATTTTAATTCTTGCTATCTCCATCAGCTTTTCTTTTGATATAGTTCCAACTTTATCTGTATTGGATTTCTTAGATCCTGATTCTATCCCAATGGCTTTTTTAATTAAAATCGAAGCTGGTGGTGTCTTTACGATAAAAGAAAAACTTTTGTCACTATAAACAGTAATGATAACAGGAACCACAATACCGGGATCCATCTTTGCGGTTCTCTCATTAAATTCTTTTACAAACTGGGGACCACTAACTCCGTGAGGTCCAAGCGCTTGACCTATTTTAGCTCCCGGAGCCGCTTGAGCAGCCGGAACCTGCAATTTAATCCAAGAAATTGCTTTTTTTTTTGCCATATTAACTCCTTATGGTAATAACGCCTTTAAAGCTCCCATTAGTATCAAATTTTAAATCTTTTCTATATGTTGAAAATCAACTTCAACAGGTGTTGACCTTCCAAAAATTTGAACTGCAACTTTTAATTTTTTTCTTTCGTAATCAATAGAACTAATAAGCCCCTCAAAAGAATCAAAAGGTCCGCCCTTGATTCTAACTCTTTCTCCTTCTTCAAAGTCATAAAGCATAAAAATAGACTTATTTGCCTTAATTTCACCAGTAAGCATGAAAACACTTTTTACTTCTTCATCATTAATAGGAATAGGCCTTTGCCCCTTGTTAACACCAACAAAACTAATAACACCTTGAACTTTAATAATATTAGCAACAATATCTTTCCAACCTACTTCTGGAAGATCCAACTCAATAAGAATATAACCTGGCCAAATTTTTCTCTCCCTTATTCTTTTTTTGCCATTTCTTATCTCTTCTACTTTTTCAATAGGAGCCTTAACATCTAACACCACACTGCCAAAAACACCTTCGCTTATTAAAAGTCTTATGTCTTGTTCTATCTTTTTTTCATATTGAGAATAAGTTTGAACTACATACCAAGCCCTAGACATAATTTATCCTTCTTACATTAAAACTAAAATACATAAGTTACAACAAGAAACATAAGGTAATCGACTATTCCTAAGAAAATTGAAACAAATAATACCAACCAAAAAACTTGTTTTCCGTTTTCAACCACTTCATTATACTTAGGCCACGTTACCTTCTTAAGCTCCAAGATACTATCTTTGATAAATCTAAACACTTAAAGCCTCACTTTAATTTCAACAACAGGTCAGGAGGGATTCGAACCCCCAGCATACAGTTTTGGAGACTGTCGTTCTACCGTTGGAACTACTGACCTATTATTATTTATCATTTATTATTTTATTTTTCCTTCTTTATGAAGAGTGTGTTTCCGTAATTTTGGACAATATTTCATCAATTCTAACTTCTCTTGCTTATTACGTCTATTCTTAGTAGTGGTATAATTCCTAATTCCTGTTTCTTCACAAATCAAAGATATAAGCTCAACAGCTCCTTTTCCCTTCTTTTTACCCATACAATAAAACTCCTAACTACCAATAAAAGCCCTCAATCGGACTTGAACCGACGACCCCCACCTTACCATGGTGGTGCTCTACCAACTGAGCTATAAGGGCATTAATTCCTTATAAAACTCTTTATTATCTTAATTGATTGTTTAGAAAAAAACAAGTACTAAGTTTAATTTTATTACTTTATTACAACAAGTTTTCCGTCTTGTAAAAGTTTAATGTTGTTGCTATTTGAAAACAACTTATTAATAGAATACTCATCAAGTATAATATCTGTATTGTTTTTACCATAAATACTTTTGGCAACTAATTTTAAAGGACGATATCCAACTCTATTTTTATTGTTATAAAGAACATCATTACTATACTCAAGCATTCCCCATTTTTTCAAAGCCTGGGAAGAAACCATTCTCTTATCAAAATATGGCCTAATGTTTTCATCATAAATTTTGATAAAAAAAGAGTCTTCTAATTTTTTAGAACCAAAATTATCATTATAGACTTCGCCTACATAAATCACAATTCCTGTATAATCAGTTTTATCAACATCAGAATTTACTAATGGATAAAAAGCTTTATAGGGCTTTTCATGCGAAAAAAATAAATTTATAAAATCGGGGAAAAGACTTAGTTCATATCTAACAGTCAGACTTCTTAAATCTTCTGAATATTTTATATAAGATCTTTTTAAAATACTATTGGGGCCTGAAAACTTAAGTATTAAGCTAGGGTTTAGGTCAAAATAATTCTTAAAAGTATTTTCAGAGTCCATAATTATCTTAAAAAGAGACTCTCTTATTAACTTATCTTTAAAATCATTAATGGTTGCTATTAATTTAGACGCTGTATTTAAACCTACTGGTCTAAATTCATTTTCATTAATTTCCTTAACAATGTCAAAGCAAATAACCTTCCTATCCCAATCAATTATTCTATGCACACTTGTCTCGGTAGCCTCGTCTTTTATTATAGAAACATTAGAATAAAGTAGAAATAAATAACTAAAAAGAAACTTAAGAAAATGCATTATCTCCTTCCCATTATTTTTTACCTAAATATACACCTATCCAAGTCCAACCATTATTAATTTCTGGATCTTTAGGATAAACAATTCTTTTAAAAACAAAATACCATTCCCGAATATGATCCCAGCCGCTTGATTCAAGATAAGATATATCATCACTAGAATCCGCCTCAAGATGCTTTGCAAATTGTATTCCGTTTTTTCTTCTTCCTCCAAGCCTAATCATCGTGGTCAAAAAGCTATTAGTATTAATGGAATTACTTTTCCCACCCTTTTGATCCCAGCTTTGAATAAAAAAATTATTTTTATCTCTTATATTAAGCAATTTAGAAGTATCCCCAGAAAGAACAAAATTTTTAACATCCTGGATTAAATCCCCCAAATTTCTATAAACAACAAACTCTGGATTATTAAAGTAATTAATTTTTGTAACAACATTAAAATAGTCTCTAGAATCTATTTTTAGATGTGACCTTGGAATTGAAAGAAATTTTTTATAGTAAAAATAAGATTCATCATAATCTTGAATATCCTCCAAACTTAATGCAAGATTATAAAAATAATTACCCTTTTCCTCATTATTTAAATCATCAGCCCCTGTATTTAATATAAATTTGTAATAATTGATCTTATCGATTGAATCAATATTTAAATTAACAATCTTTTTAGCCACTCTTGTTTTCACCGAACAGTTTTCATAAACATAATCATCAAAATTGTCAACAACATGCTTGTAAATACTAAAAGCTACAAAATCTTCTCCCATAGAATCATAAATATTGCCCATTAAATAAAGATACAAAGAATAATATTCTCTAGACTCATCATTAATAATTCCACTATTTACAATTTCTAAAGCATTTTCATAATTCTTGTTTGCAATATATATATTAACAACCCTATCAATAATAAGAAATTTATCTAATCCATTCTTATTAGAAGATTTTAAAAGATACGTAAGATTTTGAATCTCACTTTGTTTTTGTTTGCAAGAAGTAAATAAAAATAAAATCAAAATGAATTTAGCAATTCCAGTCAACAAGTTCATAAGAGTATTTTACAATATAAACATACACAATAAAATGCACACCTCAATTTATAAAAATTTTGATAATTTTTATAAATACTAGCTTAACATGGCCACACTTTATATAATACTAATGAAAAAAAACATCAAAACTAAAGCCTAAATTTATATTTAGTATAAAAATACCTAACATTAAAAAATAGGCAAAAATCATTTCACAATTGACAATTATAGCCATAAAAACATTGAAAAACAATCTTATAATAACCTATAATAGGTGTTAATTTAATACTTATTAAAAAAGCAATCATCTAAAATTAAATACTTTATTAAAGGAATACAAAACTCACAAAACATGAAAAAAAAAGTCATTATACTTTTACTGTTATTACAAATAATAATTAATTTAAATTCAACAAGCACCGATAAAAGTACTTCAATAATAAAAGAATTGCAAAAAAATTTGTATGTTTTCAATAGCAAAGAATATCAAAGCAGCAAAGACACTTTAAATAAAGTTATAAATTCAATAAATATAAACGACAAAAAAACCTTACAAAATTTAGAAAAAATTAAAAATGACCTTTTTATAATATCTGTTTTTTTCAACAATAAAAAAGGTGTTTTAATTGCACTAAATCTTGGGGCAGAAATAAACTTTAAACATAAAATATCTCCAATTTCAATTTCAATAATAAACAATGAATTTGAAATCATAAAAATATTGGTAGATTATGGAATAAGCCTTAATCAAATAGATGACACTGGACATTCTCCAATATTTTGGGCAATATATACTAATAACGAAAAAGTATTTGAATTTTTAAAAGAAAGCGGAGCTGATTTAAGCTTAACCCTTGAAAATAGAAAAACACCAATGCAAGCCGCAATAGAAACAGAAAATATAAAATTAATTGAATCTCTGAAAAAGAAAAAAATTTACATTGACGACAATTACAAAAAAGAACTTAAAACGCTGAAAAACAAAGAAATAATCGGGATTTTAGCAAAATAAAAAACAAATTTTAATACCCATCAGATGCTTGAATATTTTTATCTTTATCAATAAGATCTTTGTATATAAAAGATTTTTTAGCAAGTGCTTCTTTTAAATTTCTAGAAAAGGGTAAATTTCTCCACATTATGCCGCGTACCAATTTCTCAAGTTTTTGAATTCCTTTACTTTCCTTTTCTATCCAAAGAAAATAATCTTCAAGAAAAAAATTCTTAACATTTCCTTTTTTAATAAATTTAATATAATAATCGTAATATTGACCTGTAATTCCTGTTTCCATCCACCTAAAAGAAGCTTGTTCTTTTGCAAGCTCCCAAACAAAATCGCCAATGCCCAAAATAACTGCTCTTTTTAGGTTTTTAGCATACATAGGTATTAATATTTTACCCCTACCGTTTGCTCTATTCTTAACATCAATTGATTCCCAACAAATTCCTCTATCGCCATAAGAAGGTATTAATATAAAATAAGGAACCACTCTAAGCAAATCTCCTCTATACGCTTTTTGAAAAAGTTTAGGTTGAATATCTTCAATTTCCCAAACAAGCTGCATAATTCTTTCTCTACTTCCAAAAAATTGGGGGTTAGCAACTACATTATTTCTCAAAAGAATAGGGAAATGATTACCTCTTGGCCCTATTGCAAGTTTATTAGCACTTCTTATAACCTCAACTTCATCATGTGCAATAGTTGATTCAACAGACATTCCAATATTATTCATTTTATTTTGAATTTCTAAAAGCTCTCTGTTAGCATCTTCAATTTTATTGATAAAAACATCGATATCTCGATTTGATTTAATAAGATCATCAACATAATCACCAGCGAAATTCAAAGGCTTTAAAATCGAATGCGCATAAGGACTTCGCACTCCGTATTCAGACATATAAGGTAAATCATTTTGACTATCATTTGAAAATAAAAATCCAAACATACTTCTTAACTTACAAAGAGCTTCTTCCCTAATCTTATCAGTTCTTTTAAGACTGCTCTTTGCAAAATCAATATTTGCCAAAAGTTTTTCTCTCTTATTAAGTAAAATTTTTTCCATATCTTCTTCTTTAAGATTATCCATTGGCAAATCTGTTGCTAATCTACTAAGCTTAAAACTATTAACCCCATAAAGCCATTCATCAAAATAAATAAAAGATTCATTATAATGATTGTCCCAAATAGTTTTTGAAATCAATAGTTGAATTTCAGACCCAAGTGCATTTGGAATAAGAGCAGCGAATCTAAATAAAATTTTTTGCTCCATAGTCAATTTTGAAATGTTTTTTGCAATTGATCTGAGAAAAGACCAATAAATATTAATCACTTGATTATATTTTAATACCTTATCAATCTCTTCTGACTGCGGATTTAAATACTCTACTAAAACTTTATGAAGCTTGAGGCCAATTTCTTTACTGCTTGAAATAAGATTTTTATAAAAATCTTTAGTAAAAAATTGCTTATCATGCTCCTCTAAAGTTAAAATATTTGGCAATCTCGAATCTAAATCTGTATCTACAGAATCAGGATATTTATACAAAAAACCCCCAAAAACACCCACAAGCAACACAACAATACAAGTACAATTGTAACTCTAAAGTTTATATTTACAAAAAAATTTAGTACTATTTATTATACACAGTGTACCTTAAATCTCTGAAAGGAGAAGTCATATGAATGTAAAAGTCAATTTTTTTTTCACTCTGCCCATTGGAATCTTTTTGGGATTATTTTTACCTCTTGGAATTTATAGCTCTTTATCCCATGCTTTTATAAGATTGTCATACTTGTCTCTTATTCCCTTTTTAATATTTTCAATTCCATTAGGAATTGAAAATATTATTGAAAATAAAAACTTTAAAAAGCTCTTTGGAAAAACAATTTATTATGGACTTTTAATTAATCTATCTGGGGTTGTTGTGGCAATAATAGCTGCGACAATATATCTTCCACAAAGAATTCCAATACTAGAAAAAACAATACAAAATACATATTTTTTTGAAAAAGAAGTTTTATTAGAAACATTTTTTCCAAAAAATATTTTCAAAATATTTACATCTAGTAATCCAAATCTACTAAGCATCTATATGATTTCAATAATAATCGGCACAAGCTTTTATTATGCAAAACAAAAGGGTAGAATAACTAGAGAACTAATGCTAAGCGCATCCAATCTTTTTTATCATGCAAATGGATTTATTGTAAATATATTAAATATAGGAATAATCTTTATAACAGCAGATTACATTACAAGTTTAAAAAACTTCAAGGATTATCAAAATTACGCAAACAGCATAACATTCTTTTTGGCATGGACAATTATAATTTTATTCGTAATATTGCCAACAATTAGCTATAAATTAACAAAAAATTTCAGAATGATATATAAAGGAATCCTTGTATCATTTCAAAACATAATATTCTCAGGACTAACAAAAGATCCTTATTCTCCTTACGTGATATTAATAGAAGATATTAAAAATGAAAGAATAAATATAAAAAAATCCATAATTACAAACATACCCTTAATAAATTTTGTTTCTAAATTTGGGACTATTTTTGTTTCAGTAATATCATTTTTTATAATTTTAAAATCATATTCTAGCTTGCCTATTTCTATTTACGAAATAAGCTATATGAGTACTTTTTCATTTTTTTTTGTCCTTGCATTTCCTCATATGCCAAATAGCTTAATTTATATAATTACAATGCTTTGCTCTACCTATACAAAAGGAATAGAACTAAATGTTTCTAACATAACACCAATGCTGCCAATATTAACCTCTTTGGCCTTACTAATTGACTTTGCTTTCAACATCGCAATTATCCATATAATAAACTTTAAAGAATTAAAAGACCAATAAAAAATTAATTAAAGCTAAACAAATTAATAAGATTTGGCAAACAAAACAAAATATTTAGCCCTAGAAGAACAATAAATACAAGTCATGCCTGTTAAATCTTTGGCTTTAAAATCATCAGGAATACATCTTATTGTAGCTTTAGTTTCATTTTTAATAATATTTTCGCAATTCAAACCACCACACCAACAAGAAAGCACAAATCCAGAATAATCATTCATATAAGCTTTAAATAACTCATAACTATCCTTCCCGCTTCTAAAAATCTCCTTAGTATTTAAGGTTCTAAAATTCAATGCCTTTTTAAATAAATCCTTTTGCATAGAATCAAGTTCTGCCTTAACCTTGCTAACAAGAGAATCAAGTGATATTTGATACTTAAATTTTTTCTCTTTATCTCTTCTTGCAATAGTAACAGAATTTAAAAGAATATCATTTATTCCTACTTCCAGGCGTATTGGAATTCCTTTAAACTCAGCAGATGAAAACCTAAATCCCGGAGAACTTTTAATGTCCTTATCAATTTCAACCCTAAATTCTGCTTTTTTTAAAATTTGCACAACACAATCAGAATAGTCCAAAATTTTTTTATTAATCTCATCTTCTTTTTTAAAAATAGGAATAACAATAATTTCTATTGGAGCAATGCGAGGCGGCAAAATTAAACCTTTCTCGTCAGAATGAACCATAATCAAAGCACCAATCAACCTGGTAGAAACACCCCAACTACTAGCAAATACATGTCTCATCTTGCCATCTTTGTCTTGAAATTTTACATCAAATGCCTTTGAAAAATTTAAACCTAAATAATGGGATGTAGCGGCTTGAAGCGCTTTTTTATCTTGCATCAATGCCTCAATTGAGTAAGTAGAAACAGCACCCGCAAATTTTTCCTTTTCAGACTTTTTACCACAAAAAACTGGAATAGCTAAATAGTCTTCCATAAATCTTTTATATACATCTAAAATAAGTAAAGTTTCTTCTAATGCCTCCTCTTCAGTAGCATGTGCAGTATGCCCTTCTTGCCATAGAAATTCGGTAGTTCGCAAAAAAGGCCTTGTTCTCTTTTCCCAGCGAATAACATTTGCCCATTGATTAATTTTAAGAGGAAGATCTCTGTAAGACTTAATCCACTTGCTATACATATTCCAAATAATTGTCTCAGAAGTAGGCCTTAAAACCAAAGGCTCCACCAAACTCTCTCCACCAGCATCCTTAATAATAGCAAACTCAGGTGAAAATCCATCAATATGATCCTTTTCTTTTTCTAAAAAACCATAAGGAATAAGCATAGGAAAATATGCATTCTCATGACCTGTCTCTTTAAATTTTTTATCAAGTATACTCTGAATTTTGCTCCAAATAGAATACCCATAAGGCATAATCACCATACACCCTTTTACAGGGCTGTAATCAGCAAGTTTTGCTTTCTGAACTATATCTAAATACCACTTAGAATAATCATCTTCTTTAGATGCTATAAAATCACTCATACATTATCCTTAATAAAGCATTACATTTTTTAAAAAACTAAATAATTATATTCAATATTTTTTAACTTCAACCATAAACCGCTTATACTTATTCCCATAAGAATTTAACATAATTTTTTCTAAAATAAAAACAATTCCATCTTCATTTGGGAACAAAGCAATCTCCCTTATTTTGTAATCAACAACATTCTTTCTATAGTAATTCCCTCTTCCAACAGTAAGATGTTTTTCTAGGGTTGAATTACAATATCTAACAGATAGAAAAATATTAAAAGAAGAAGAAAGTTCTTGAGAATTAATATCCTTATTAATAAAAACTTGATATTCGTTTCCTGTTTTAAAATCAATAAAATTTAAAAAATCTGTTTCTGGAATTTCACTCTTAACATAAAAATAAATTTCTCGCCCTCTTCTTATATGATTAATTTTAAATTCTTTAACTTTAAAATTAATTATCTTTAAAAGTTCATAAAGACTTTTATCATAACTGTCTGAATACTCAATGTGCTCCTTAAAAATCCTAGAATGCAATCCGGTGTTTGCAAAATTATTTTTAATAACATCAACAAAATATGCAGCAGAATAATAATACCCATTTTCAAACCCATATTCGCCAAACATAAAATACTGATCATTATTAGAGAATCCTAAATTTTTAAAAAAAATATTTTCTGAAAATCCCAATAAAAAAGAAAAAAAATAAAAAAAAATAATATACAGTTTAATCATAAGCTTTGCGTAAGTTTAATAACAACAAATTATATACTAAACTTATTTATAATTAATTTAGTCTTACTTAAAATAATATCAAACAGCATTTTAAATTCAAAACTTTGGTATATTATTTGTTTATAGATTAAAAACTTAATATTCAAATTTTTGGGATAAATTTTTGAGCAAAAAGATCAATAGCCTAACATTAGCTTCAAAGGCCTTAAGGCAAATAATATTTTTTTGCAAGTGTTTTAAAACACAAAATTACAATAAAACTTACTTGTTGCAAATTTATCAATTTAAATCTTTTTTTAAAGGCCAAAAAATCAAAGCAAAAATATATCTCCAAAAATCTTATGCAAACAAGATTAACATCAATATACAGTCAAGTAGTATAATAATACCTGTATTTGTGATTAAAAATTTTTTGATAAACAAAACTTTGATAAATAAAATGATAAAAAATTTAATAATAAAGTCTTGCTATCAAAATAAGCAAATAAATATCAATATTTTTAATTTTTTACGATTTATTAAAAATGTTGTAAAGACAATATCTAAAATTGGATATAAAAAAGGAGAATTTCAATGAGAATGCTATTAGCAACAATAATACTTATATTAACAACAGGTTTATTAACTGCCCAATCAAAAAGCAAAGCTATGACTGAAGATGACTTTGATTTTGAGAGGCTTCTTGCAAAAGAAGAATCTGTGCGACGTTTATTTGGCATAGGCTTTGGGGTTGGATATCCACTTACAAATATTACAATATCTGTTCCATATGTAGACATAGACCTTGGTTACGGGGGATTTATAGGGCTTAAACCCAACAATTTCATGCCGTATGTTGTGGGAGGAATAGATCTTTTATTTAAAGATGAAATACACAAAAACACTATGATTTCAGGCGGCATCGGGATAGGTGCAGATTGGTCAAAAGGAAGCCCTGAGAAATCGAATGAAAAACCTGAAGAAGAAGAAGAAGAAAATGGAATCCAACAAGCAGCTTCTCTTCAAAATAGAGTGGGAATTGTGGTAAGACTGCCTTTGGTAATAGAATACAGCTTTCTTAAAAATATTGTGATTGGGTTTAAAGCTGTTGCTACTATTGGAACAACTATACTGTTTGGCAGTCCAATGTCATTTGAAGGCGCTAGATTTAATTTCTTGGGCACGGGCTTTATAAAAATATATATATAATGGAGAGTAAATGATAAAAAATTTTAAAAAAATTCATATTTTAATATTAGTATTAGGTGTAATACACCTCTCTTTTGCATCTGACAATTATATGGTCAGATGCAGCAAGGAAGAAGATTCAACCACCTGTATTGCAAAGCTTAAGGGCATAAAAGAAAAAAAAAATTATGACTTATTTTCAATGGGTATTGGGATAGGCAATCCTATTGCAAACATCATCATTACAATTCCTTACGTAAATATTGATTTTGGATATGGAGGCTTTATTGGCCTTAAATCTAACAATTTTGAAAATTATCTAAACGGCGGAATAGATATTATTTTTAAAAAACAAATTGGACAATACATGAGAATCGGCGGAGGCATTGGAGTAGGCGCAGATTGGTCAAAAACATCCCTTATACCTCCAGATGAAGAAGAAGAGACTGATTATGATAGAATAGGTGCTGTTATAAGAATTCCTTTTGTAATGGAATATAACTTTGCAAAAAATTTATCCATAGGATTCAAAATTTACCCCGCACTAGGGCCAACAATATTGCTAACAAAGCCAAACATTTTATTTGAAGGAATTAAATTCAATTTTTTTGGATTTGGATTCATAAAATTTGCATTTAATTAACCAAATAATTAAATTGGCAATTTAAAATTAAGCTCACATAAAGTAAGCTTAATTTTAATCAAACCCAGCAATAAAAGCTTGACCATCCCCATTAATAAACAAGTTTTCAGCTTTTTTGCCTATAAAAATGCTCTCGCCTTTGTTAAGATCTAAGGACTTATTTATACTCACAGATCCATCCAAAACCAACAAGACCATTGCACTATTCCTATTGACACAAATACTCTCATTCATTTTTTTTTGAATTAATTTCAAATTAGTATTTGGAAGTCTAAATACACTAAAACTATTTTGAAAATCGGGATTTAAAAATGATAATTTTCCTTCCTCAAATTGCCCAACTCTTAACATTTCTTCTTTGTCAATATACTTGGTAGTAAGTCCAGCTCTAATAACATTGTCAGAATTGGTCATAAGTTCAATGCAATCCCCCTTAAGATATGCATGAACTTCCTGACTATTTGTATAAACAACTTCTCCTGGTTTTAGCTTTAAAATATTCATACCCAAAAATACCAAAAGACCCACATCTACGCCATAAATATTGTAAATTTCATTAAACCAATAACCCCTAAAACTATCAATAAGATTTAAATTTTTTAAAATTTTTTCAATAATATTTTCAAGTTCATGCGTTTGTAAATCAAAAATAGTTTTTACAAAGTCTCTATGTGATTGAAAGTCGAAATTTAATTTAAGAATTTCACAAATTTTTTTAATCTCATCCAAAGGCAAAAAGCCTTTAAGGGCATAAAAATCACTCAAGGCATAAATAAGTTCAATTTTAGGGTTTTTGTCTTTATATATCCTTTTAGGGTCATCAATATCTATCCCTTTATTATTCTCTAATTCATACCCCTTTAAGGCAATATCTTTAGAAGGATGAATTTGAATAGATAAAGGTTTATTTGCGGACAATACCTTAAATAAAAAAGGAAATTCGTCATTACAACCTAAAAGCTCTTTATGGTCTTCCAAAAAATCGCTTAAAAACACATATTCATTCCTATATAAAATCTTACTAGAAAATGTCTTATGTGCTCCAAGCCACATTTCAGCCTTAGGTCTTCCATCAATCTTATCACCCAAAAGATTGGGAATAAAACTAATCCCTCCCCAATCATATTCTTTAATATTATTTTTCATTAAAAAAATATTATCTTCATTCATTCAGATTCCTTTAATTTTAAAGATTTCAAAAAAATTACCAAAGCTGTTGCAACTGCAACTCCAACAGCAATTGCAATAATAAACTCAAATCTATTATCAACAACAGGAAGCACTATTGGCCCTCCGTGTGGAGCATGATTAGCGACCCCTAAAAAAGCAGCAATAATGCTTGACACAGCTCCTCCTACCACTATCGAAGGAATTACTCTTCCAGGATCACTAGCAGCAAAAGGAATAGCCCCCTCACTAATACCAATAAATGAAATTAAAAAGGCTATTTTGCCGGATTCTTTCTCTTCATTTTCAAATAATTTAGGCGCTAAAAAAGTTGCAAGTCCCATAGCCATAGGAGGAACAGGAATTGCTGCTGCCACCATTCCCATTATCTCTGGTACTTGAGGAATTAGTCCCACACCAAAAAGAAATGCTACTTTATTAAAAGGCCCACCCATATCAATAGTAATCATTGAGCCTAGTATTAAACCTAAGAAAATTTTACCCAACACACCAAACGTTTCTGAATTACTCTGTAAAGATTTAAGCCCGCTTTCAAGCAGTACCATAAATTCCCCAACATAAACACCAACATACAACATAAAAAACCCAACAATAATAGTGCTTATTAACGGAATCACAAATATAGGCATCACGGGCCTTAACCACTCAGGAACAGATCTTTTTGCTAAAAACCTTGCAACATAACCTGCAAGAAACCCTGCAAATATTGCACCCAAGAAACCTGCTTTCACATTCCCAGATATTACTCCACCAACAAGACCAGGCGCAAGACCAGGCTTATCAGCAATTGCCATTGAAATAAAACCAGCAAGCACGGGCAACATCATTCCAAAAGCCACAGAACCAATATCTGCAATCTGCTTATAAAATGGATGCTCAGAAAAATTAGGACCATCGGGCCCAACCCCAACAAAAGCAATGCTAAGAGCAATTAAAATTCCTCCACTTGCAACAACAGGAATCATTGGAGATACCCCACTCATTAAATATTTATAAAAACTCCCCTTGCCTGTTGCAATCGATCCTTTAGAATTGCCATTATCACCAGAATTTTTGCAAAAAAATACTGGAGCATTAAAAGCTTCCTTAATAATATTTTCCGTATTGTTTATCGCTTTTGCAGTTGAAACTTTACAAACTCTCTTACCTTCAAATCTCTTTTCATTAATATCCTTATCAACAGCAAGTATTACAACGGCTGCATCCCTAATTTCTTCTTCTGTTAAGGCATTTTCAATACCAATAGATCCTTGAGTTTCAACTCTAATGTTGTAACCCTGCTTTTTAGCTTCATTTTCAATTTTCTTTGCTGCAATATATGTATGAGCAACTCCAACAGGACAAGCAGTAACAGCTACTATTTTCTCTGATTTTATAGCACCAAAAACCTCTTCTTTAGCTTTTCTTTGAACATTCTCCATATAATAATAAATGTCATCGGTAGTAACAATCCCACTTAAAGCATTTTGAAAAGCATCATCTTCAAACAGTTTAGCTATAAACGAAATCGCCTTAAGATGTTCATTGCCTTGTTGCTTTTTTGACATACAAATTAAAAATATTAAATTAACAGGGGGATTGTCTTCAGACCACTTAACCCCATCACCTTTAATATAAAGTAATGAAATAAAACTGGTTTTAACAACATCTCCTATAAAATGGGGAATTGCAACTCCATTTTCCCAAGAAGTGTCACCTATTTTTTCTCTATCAAGAATTCCTTGAAGAAACTCACTTTTATTATCTATATATCCCTTATCATTGACCTTTTCAACTAAAAAATCAATTACATCTTTTTTTGAATTTACTTCTGGCAAAATAAATACAAGATCTTTTTTTAAAAAATTAAAAAACATAAATGTAATCTCCTAGCAATTAAACATATTGTATAATATACAATAAAATAGCATGCTAAAGTCACCTAATATAAAAAATATTTTTACACTAAACAGGATAATTTCCTTTGAATACATATCGTAATATTGAAAAGACAAAGCAATTTTTATATTATCTAAAATAATCTGTTTATGAAAAAAAATCCAAACATTTGTATTTCCTTAACATTGCTTATTATTTCTGCTTTAAATGCACTCGCAAATGAAGAAGGCAGCACTAATGAAGAAAATAACCAATCCAAACAAAGCTCCAATTTTTTTAGCCCAGAAAGAGGATTCACATATTCAACAGGAATTGGAGTTGGAATTGGATTTTTTCTAAATTCAAATATAAAACATCTTATTTTTCGACCTTACTACACATTCTCTAATAATACTTTTGATTTTTTAATCGTTGCTATGATATTAACAAAAGAAAACCTTAATATCCCTAAAAAAATGCAATACTTTAAATCTTATATTGGAGGAGGAATAAACTGGCACATTGCAAACTTAATTAAAAAAACAAAATATTTTTCTTCTACTATTGGCATAGGTGGTCGTTTTTACTTATCTACAAACTTTATAGGAGACATTAGATTTTACGAAAAATTGCCTTATGTGCTAGAGCCTTACATGTTTATTGAAATTTCTACTAAAAAGGCAATACCTTTAATGGGATTAGATTTTAAAATTGATTTTTTATTTTTAGATACATTTAACATTTCTTTTAATTTCACTATTAGATATAATCTTAAGGAAGAAAATGAGATAGAAACATGAAAAAAAAGTCAAGGTTTTTTCTTTACTGCTATATTTTATGTCTAATGGGATTTTTATTTTTTTCCTTAAATCCCAAAGCCCTAAAACAAATTAAACACAAAATTTACGACTATTTAGAAATAATAGAAAATAAATACATTAACATTACAAAATCTATTACAATAAAAGAATCCCAATTAATACCAAAAGGATATCTTACTACCCAAATCATAAGTAAAAAACACTATACCTTGGGATATGCTGAAAGTGCAAGACAATCCGAATGGGCTGCTTATCCGCTTAAAAGAGAAATGGTAGAACTAGCATTAACTTTGTTAAAATCAAAAAAAATTAAAAGGAGTCCTAAATTCTTTGAAGACACCAACATTAAAGGCATTTTTCCAAAACTTGAAGATTACTTTAAAAGCGGTTATGACAGAGGCCACATAGTAAGTTCTGCAGACATGTCTTTTTCTGAAAATGCAATGAAAGATACATATTTTTTATCAAATATATCGCCTCAAAAAAGCGAATTTAATTCTGGAATTTGGCTAAAACTTGAAAAATTAGTAAGAGAATGGGCAATATCAAAAGGATATATATATATCATTAGTGCTGGAATTTTGACAGAAAATAAAGGATTTATTGGTAAAAGAAAAATTTTAATACCTAAAAATTTTTATAAAATAATACTAGCAATTAATAATAACAATTTTTATGACATAATCTCTTTTATTATCCCAAATGAAAAAGCAAAAGACTTGGATTTGAAAAATTACGTTGTTAACGTCGATTCAATTGAAAAAAAAACAAAAATAGATTTTTTTGAAAAACTTGATTCAAAAATTAAAAAAAATATTAAAAAAATGCAAAACACGCATTCTTGGAAGTTTAAATGAAATCAATATTTACAAAGTTAAACGTTTCTATTAATCTCTTTCTCTTTATAATTTTTATTTTAGCAACACTGGTTATATTAATTTTCTCTTATAAAATAAAATATAATGAAAATTATCAAAATTATGTTCTAGAAATTTACAATAATAATTTTATAATATTGGTTAATAAATTCGCCATCTTTATTGCTGGAATCATAGGCTCACTGTGGTCATATATTAACTACAAAAGAACCAATAATATACAATTTATACTTTTCTATTGCTTTATTAGTTCATATACATTAGAACCTATTTTAATTTCTGAAGATTTTTTTTTAAAAAATAACCTAAATTCAAGTTACTACTTATTTACAAAATTTATCCTTTTTATAAATACTTTTTCATTATTAAATTTATTTTTTTTAAGCTTATATATATGCGATTTCAAAATAAAATCAATACATTATACAATGTACATTATTTTGACCTTTGCCTGCATATATAGCTATTCAATGCCTATTAATTCGTACGAAAATAGCCAAAACTACGGCATTCTTAAAATCGAAAGTACAAAATTTTACATAGACGCTTTTTTGTTGCTTATTTTAATAAACTTTGTAGTAGCATTCTTAAGAAAAAAAAATTTTGACTATTTTTTCCTTTTTGTTTCAATGCTTTTAATATTAAGTGGGATTTACTTAAATTTGCTAAAAATACCTTACGCCTTTATTCCAATTTCAATTGGAATACCAATCTACTTAAAAAAATCAGGAAAAATTTTCTTTTATTGGCTATAAAAAAAAGTTAAAAAATAGGACGAAGTTGAAACAACAAGTGGTAAAAACAAATTATCATAATTTGCAGCATCAAAAAGCTCTACCAATACTGCTAAAATCCCAAGAATTAAAGCTGTTGTTAAATAGGGAAAAAAATAATAATATGAAAAAAAAGTAACACAAAATACAACAAAGCTACCAGAAATCGTTTTATCATTTACAAGCTTAAAAGAAGGAATTAACTTTCCAGCAAGACTTGCAAATCCATCACCAAGACATACTGAGAATATTCCAATATAATTAAAAGGCTCCATAACCAAGCAATATGATGTCAATATGCCTAAAAACAAAAACACAGGCGAAAAAGATACTTTATTGGGTAATATTTTTCTTGATTTTAATATTATGTCTGAAATATTCTTAAAGAAAAGTAGTTTTTTTTTTGTAATTCTAAAAACTTCAGAACTTAGGTATAAAACCATAAAAAGTATGTTAGAAACAAGCCCTATCCAAAAATTTATTCCATAAAAACCCAAAATTATTAAGCTAAAAATATGAAAAAATTTTCTAATAATTTCATACTTAATATCTTCTCTAAAAATTGTTCTTTTAAACACATTAAACATTATTCAATCTTTTTAAGTAGATATTAAGCCACCATTTGAAAACATTTTTTTAACACTTATCAAATCTTCCATTTATCACTGCAAATAAATTAAAATAAACAAAAACCTTTTTGCAAACCCATATCTTATAATAAAATTATTTATATTAATTTACAATTTTTTTCCAAAAAAAAATATTCTAACCTAGAGATTTATTATAAATAGGCAATACTTATTTATATTTATAAAGAAAATAATAAAGCGGGTTTACAAAAATGCTAAAAATTGAAGATAACTTATTTTTAAAATTTTGCGACTTTATATACAACAACAGTGGAATGCGTTTTGATGAAAAAAATAAATTTATTCTTCAAAGCAGAATTAATGACGCGGTACGAGAACTTAATCTTGAAAATCCATCACAACTTTATAATTTAATAATTAGTGAAAAATTCAAAAAAGAATATTTCCTAGATTTAGTCACGACTAATTTAACAAGATTTTTTAGAAATTCAATGCATTTCCAAACCTTTGAAAAATTTGTAATTCCTAATTTAATTAGTATTAAAAACATGGAAAAAAAAACCAGGATTATTATCTGGTCTGCGGGATGCTCAACAGGAGAAGAACCTTATTCATTAGCATTTGTACTCAAATCAAAACTTCCAAAAGAAATAGATTTTGTCATTATCGCTTCTGATTTAAGTTTAAAATCTTTGATGATAGCAAAAGAAGGATATTACTCATCAAATAAATGTGAAAATATTCCTAAAGAATACCGACACTATATATATTCTCACTCAAACGGATATAAAATTAAAAATGAAATTAAAAATCACATAAGATTTGATTATCATAACCTAAACTTTGAAAGTAATTTTTCACAAATTGATGTTATTTTTTGTAGAAATGTATTAATATACTTTGATGAAAAATCAAAAATTAAAGTACTTAAAAAATTCTACAATAACATGTCTAAAAACAGCTATTTATTTATAGGACACTCAGAATCCCTTTTTGGACTTAATCTTCCTTTCAAATTTTTAAAAACACCCTGGGCAATAATCTATGAAAAAAAAGATACCGGCTGTCAAAAAGAAAAATTTAAATTAAAAAATAAATATAAGTTATAATTTAACAAGAATTAAATAGGAAAAAAGTAACGGTGGAAACAAAAATTTCTGTACTTATCATAGAATACTTTGCTGTAAAGAGAAAACTTATATCAGACCTTATTAATTCATCTCCTAAACTCCAAGTCATTGCAACTGCTTCCAATGGCAAATTCGCAACAAATAAACTTAAAAAACATAACCCCGAAGTAATATTAATGAATCTAGAAGAAAACAACATTAAAGATATTTTCTTTTTGGAGAAAAAAAACAATATAAATAAAACAATACCAATTATTGTAACATCTTCAAATCAAAACCTAATAAATATTGCTGCTTTAAAAGGTGCTGATGATCTTATATTAGTATCTAAAAATAAAAAATCACATGAAAACAAAAAAGAACAAATTATTAATTCTCTTTTGACCTATGGATCGATATCTATAAAAAACAAAATTATCTGCAATAAGGATATGGAAACAAAAAGCTATAAGAAAGCTAAAATTTTTTTAAATCACAAAAATGACATTTTTTCATTAACTCAACTTGAAGGACATATAGAAGAAAAAATATTAAATGAAAAAGAAATCAAAAAACTTAAACTGAGAAAATTCGACATAATAGCAATTGGAGTATCAGCAGGGGGGCCCGTAGCCTTGAAATCAATATTACCAGAAATACCTGAAAGCTTTCCACCAATAATAATTGTTCAACATATGCCCAAAGGATTTACAGAAGAATTTGCAAAAAATCTTAATAATCTTTGCAAAATAAAAGTAAAAGAAACTGCCAATAAAGAAATATTAAAGCAAGGACATGCATACATAAGCTCGGGCGGATATCATACAAGAATAAAAAAAATTGATGGTAACTATCAAATACAAATATTTGATGACAAACATATAAATGGTCACAAACCATCTATTGGGGTATTATTTCAATCTATTGCAGAAATTGCAAAAGACAAAGCAATTGCCCTAATAATGACTGGAATGGGAAATGACGGATCAAGAGAAATTGGCGATATAAAAAAAGCTGGGGGGCTAACTATTGCACAAGATAAAGAAAGTTCCATGGTTTTTGGAATGCCAAAAATAGCAATAAAAGAAAACAACATAGACTATATAGTTCCTCTAAACCATATGGTAGAATTATTAAAGGCTATACTAATTAATAGCTAATTTTTTTAACAAGGAATATTTTTTGGACAACAAAAAAGACAACACCAAAATAGAAGACTGCTTTTCTCATGTAAGTAAATTTAATATACACAATAAAACAATATATATACTTGGAACTGCGCACGTGTCAAAAAAAAGCTCAGAAGATACTGCGAATTTAATAGAAATCTTAAAGCCAGACTATATTGCCGTTGAACTCGATGAAGCTCGATATCATTCAATCTTAAACACTGATGAAAATGAAAAATGGAGGAACTTAGATATAGATAAAGCTTTAAAACAAGGAAAAGCCTTCTTTCTCATAATAAATATAATTCTTAGTAATTTTCAAAAAAAATTAGCAAAAGAACAGGGAATAAAACCTGGTGAAGAAATGAAAACAGCTATTTTAAAAGCTAAAGAACACAATATTCCACTAATTCTTGCTGACAGAAAAATTGAAACAACTCTAAAAAGAGCGTGGATATCTATTCCAATATTTGAAAAAGCAAAAATAATCTCAAGCCTTTTTTCCCTAACAGATACAAAAATTACAACAGATGAAATTGAAAAACTCAAAGAACAAGACGCTCTTTCAAAAATAATGGAAGAACTTTCCAAAGAAATACCTAAAGTAAAAAAAGCTTTAATAGAGGAAAGAGACGAATTTATTGCAAACAAAATACTTGAAGGAAAAGGCATTATTCTTGCCATTGTAGGCGCAGGACATGTAAACGGAATAATGAAAACCTTAAAAGAAATAAGTCAAAATAAAAAAATAATAAACGTTGAAGAACTCGACAGAATACCTAAAAAACATTTTTCATTTAGCAAAATGCTATCTTACTTAATTGCAATTTCAATCATTTTACTAATAGCAAGCTCTTTTTACTTTAAAGGATTTGATTTTGCTTACAAAAATTTAAAACTTTGGATAATATCTAACTCTCTCTTTTCAGGCATTGCATCCATCTTATTGAAATCTCATCCTTTAACAATTTTAACAGCTATTATGGGGTCTCCAATATTCTCCTTAATACCATTCATAGGAACAGGCATGGTAGCAGGACTTGTTGAAGCTTACATAAACAAACCAAAGGTCAAAGATTTTGAGAATCTACAAGAAGAATTGTCAACAACAAAAGGATATTTCAAAAACAAAGTTACAAGAATTTTACTAATAGCACTTTTTGTAAACCTTGGATCTACAATTGGAACAATTGTAGGACTTAAATTTTTATTAAATGTTTTCAAATAAACCCTTAAAATGATAAATATCTACACAGGAGTACATATATGGGACTTGTATTTTTAGGTCCTCCAGGTTCTGGAAAGGGGACTATTTCAAAAATTATTTCTAAAGAATTTAAATACCATCACATTTCAACAGGAGATTTATTTAGAGAAAATATTTTAAATTCTACAACTCTTGGAAAAGAAATAAAAAAAATTGTTGAAAAGGGAGAACTGGTCCCAGACCTAATTACAATCAAAATTGTAGAAGATAAAATCAGAGCTATTGAAAAGAACAAAAATTTTATTTTAGATGGATTTCCGCGCAACATTTGTCAAGCTGAAGCTCTTGACAAATTTTTGCCAAACGTAAAAATAATAAACTTTTTAATTGATGAAGAATTGGTAATAAAAAGACTCTCAGGAAGAAGAATTTGCAAATCTTGTAATAATATTTTCAATATATATACCCTAGCCACAAAAATTAATGGCATTTGCGACGTTTGCGGAGGAGACCTTTACCAACGAGAAGATGATAAAGAAGAATGCCTAAAAATAAGACTTAAAGAATATAAATTACAAACAAAACCATTAATAGAATTTTACTCAAAATGCTCTAGACTTAATAATGTTGATGCATCTGTTAAAATTGATGAAATCAGAAAAAAAATAATTAAAATAATGTTAAAAAAAAATTAAATGGGAAAGGTATTCAAAATAAAAATGTTAAAAAAAATTTGCTTTTGCTTGCTTTTTTTGCAAGTAAAAATAATTCTTGCCCAAGATCAACAAGACTTAAAATTCGATGATAAATATTTTTACTTTACTTTTCAATCTGCTTATTATCCTCCCCACGAACTGGGAACAAATGGAAGCAAATTTTCACAAAGCTTTAAATATCCCAACTTCCAAAATATTGAACCAAGTTTGAAAATTCCAGCCAATTATTGGGGGGGAATAAAATTAATATCATACGTAGGATACTATAAAAATTTTAAAGCTTTAAACAATCCCAATTCTATATTTTTTAAAAACAATGGAATAGACGTCGACTTAAATATCGGACTATCTCCCGTTAGTATCTCATTTAAAAGCATGCTAGGCTTTACTCCTATTGCTTTTCTAAATTTATATGCATCAAATGAAATTGGTATAGGTTGGGAAGCTTTTGGATTTAAGGGAATTGGCGTGCACATTAAAAATGGAAAATATTCAAATACTATTGAATTTTATTCAGAAATAATAATAGGGGGACGACTCCAATTTGATTTAAACGCTATTTTTCAAGGAGAATGGACACACATTATTACAGTTATTGGCAATGATTTTACATACTTAATTAATCCTCATGCAAACAAAGATCAACTTTGGAAATATAAAGCAGACGATGGTAAAAATATAAATGGCATGCTAATAAAGCCCTATGCTCTTTTAGCTTATAAAATGCCAATACCTCTTAACACCATAGGTCTACTTTATGAAGGAAAAACACAAATCGGCAAAGAAAGAAACACAAGCTCATGGAAAAACAAAGGTTGGGGAAGTGATATTTTTTACCACAATATTTCTATTATTACTAATTTTGAAATTGTCAAGCCTTTAACAATTGGCCTTCAACTAAAATTATCTACAAACCCTACATACACAAATAACACCGCTGGACTGGCTGATATTTCAAAAAGAATAGCAACTAGCAATTCTTATTTTTACTACGATTCTATTGGAATATCTATAACTTATAAATACTAAAATCTAATAAATATAAAATTTTAATATCTAAACTGATTCCTTCCAGAAACTTTGGCCTCATAAAGCTTGCTATCAGCAAGTTTTATGATATTGGTAAAATTGTTATCAATAGGAATTTCTTGAGCAAGCCCTATTGAAACAGTTACAATACTAGAAATACTACTATGCTCATGAACTATTCTTAAACACTTTATATCATTAATCATTGTTTTAATAATGCAAATCATTTCACTTAGGCTCTTGTTAACAGAAAAAAAAATAAATTCTTCTCCTCCATATCGAGCAACATCTATTTTATATTTTAAAGAAACCTTATATAAAGCTTTAGCAATCAATTTAAGGCACTCATCACCATTGGTGTGGCCATAATTATCATTGTAATTTTTAAAATTATCAATATCCAACATTCCAACAATTACTACTTCTTTACTTTCTAAAGCCTTCATCCACGACTTAGAAAATTTATCCATAAAAAATCTTCTGTTTGGAATCTGAGTAAGCCCATCAATTCTAGATAAGCTTTTAAAATAATCTCTTAACCGTTTTAATTCAAGATGCGTCTTAACTCTAGCGTCAATTATTCGGCTATTAAAGGGCTTTAAAATATAATCTACTCCACCAACGTTAAATCCCTCAAGTTGAGCATCTGTAGAACTTCTTGAACTAATGAAAATTACAGGAATCTCTTTAGTATCAGGATCGCTTTTTAGCTTTCTGCACACCTCATATCCATTAATATCTGGAAGCCCTATGTCAAGAAGTATAAGATCAGGACTATCTTTTTCAACTTGCTTTAAAGCATCAAGTCCATTTGTTGCAACCTCAACCTCATAAGAATCTTGCAATATATTTACCAATAAATCTAAATTGGTGGGAGAATCATCCACAATTAAAAGCTTTTGATTCTCTACTTCAAAAGATTTATCTTTAATTATCATTTCCACTACTAATACTCTTATTATCGCCAAACGTTTCAATAATCTCTTTAAGAATCTTAGAGCTTTCAGCGAATCTATATAATCTTAAATTTCTGCGAAGTTCACTAAATAATACCTGAATATTATCGTCTAAAACATACTTGTCAATACTCTCAAGAATTTCGTTGTATTCTCTTGGCTTTCTGGTTTTAATACCAATTAAAAGTTTATTGAGAAGGTTTAAAAATTGATCATTGTTTTTAAAGTATAGCTTATTATCACTAACAATCTCAGGCTCAAACAAAACATTCTCCTTTATGTCGTTCATTAGTCGCAATAAATTATCTTTTACAAAAGAATACATTTTTTTTAACTCATAAATTGAATCTTTACTTGTTTCAATCTTTTTAAAATCTTTATACAATTCGCTACGCATATTAGAAAGAGCTCCAGATATTGAATGCGATATGCTCCTAATTAAAGACAAATTTTCCTCATCAAAAGCTTTTTCTAAATCAATAATATTAATAGAAATAAAATCAACAAGTCCTCTACATAATTCAGAATATGATACATACGAAAGATTTAATTCTTTTAAAGCCCTATTAACATCTAAGTTGGGAAACTTAACAAGTTGATTCAAATCTTCATTTTCCCAAATATCATTAGCTTCAAACTGTAAATATTTTCTTAATATAATTTTAATTGAACTTATGTGTATTGGTTTTGAAATGTAATCATTCATACCACTTGCAAAACACTTGTCTTTATAATCTTGCAAAGCATGCGCTGTTACAGCAACCAAAATGCACGGCTTTAAATTCTTTGCCTTTTCAAATTTTCTAATTTCTTTAGCCACTGAAAATCCATCATATCTTGGCATTCGTATATCAATAAAAGAGATAGCATATTTTTTTTCTTTTAAAGATTTTAAAGCCTTTACTCCGTCATCTACAATATCAATAAAATTTTCGTTAATACCTATTACGACAAGAATGTCTTTCAACACTTTTTGATTTACTTGATTATCTTCAGCTATTAACACATTAATAGGTTCTTTTATCTTAAAAGCACTATCTACTGGAACTAAATCTTCAAAATCCATTTCTGTTTTAAGCTCTTTTTTAGAAAGAATAGAGGATATATTAAGTCCCATTAACGGCTTTTTAACATACATATATTTTAAATTTTTTAAAGCTTTATTCTCTAAATAATAAAATAAAAAAATAATTTGTACATCAGGGCTTAGTCTTTCAATATTATTAGCAAATCGAATACTCTCTTGAATATTGTCGTTATTTACATTTACACAAACAAAATTATAAAAAGAGTATTTCTTAAATAATTTGTAAGCATCTTCAAAAGACGCTACATAGTGCAAATTAGAAGATTGGCCTAACAAAGTTGAACATTGTTCAAAAATTTTAATAGATTTTTGACTCAAGAGAACGTTCAGCACTTTATTATTACTATTTATTGATTGGCATCTATTGACTGATAAACCTTTACTTTTAAGCTCTCCTCCCAAGAAAAAAGGCAGCATAAATGAAAAAGTTGTACCCTCTCCCACCTCACTATCAACAGAAATGCCAAGACCGCCCATTAACCTTATAAGCTCTCTAGATATTGACAATCCTAATCCCGCACCCTCATGGACCCTTGAAGAAGAATCATCCTCTTGTTTAAATATTTCAAATATCTTAGAAAGATTTTCTCTTTTAATGCCTTTGCCTGTATCTATTACCTTAAATTCAATTGTAACCAACACTCTATTATCATCAGCTCTTGTTCTACATACTTCTTCATAGTTTAAAACAATAACACCATCATCTGTAAACTTAAAAGCATTTCCTATTAAATTAATTAAAACTTGTTTAATTTTTACAATGTCACCTTTTATATAATTCTTCAAATCAGATTTAGAATAAGAGAATAAATCAATATTTTTCTTTGCACATTGAGATTGAAAGGTTTTTAAAACCATTTCCATTTCATTCTCTAAATCAATCTCTTGACTCTCAACATGTAATTCATTGACATCTATTTGAGACAAATACAATATATCATCAATTAAAGAAAGCAAAGAGTCAGATGAATAATTTATCATCCTAACATAGTCTTTTTGAACATCCGTAAGAATAGTTGTATCCAAAAGCTCCGTAGCCGCCATTATTCCATTAATAGGAGTACGAATATCATGACTGATGTTAGCTATAAAAATGGTTTTAGCAGTATTAGCAGCTTCTGCAACCTTTTTTTCATTCATTACAAAAGAGTATTTTCTTTTCTGTTCAAATGATAATTTGAACAGAAAAATTATTACAAATCCTAAAAAAGTAAAATAAAATATAATGACCGTTAACACCAAAAATTCGAAATTTTTAAACCTACTGCCTTTGGATTTATAATAAATATCAAATTTCCAATCATTTAAATACCTTTGACTATCAACATTTGAACGCATAACAACTTTTTGAATAATTTCTTTCAAGATATAATCTTGATTGTAAATAGCAAGACTCAAATCAAAAGCCAAATCTCTAAAAGTAGGAAGTTTTTCAACATCAACAACATTTAATTCTTCAAAAACAGCAGCAGCTGTATACTCATCGCTAATAATCCCATCTATCTTTCCCTTATAAAGAAGAAGTAGGGCTTCTTTAAAGCTACTCACCAGAAAAAGCTTTGATTTAATCTTGGAAGCCAAATTTTCACTATATAAAAAATCAAGTACAGCAAACTTCTCTAAAGATCTAGATGGAAGCACCCTTTTTTTATTTGAAAAAATATAAAGTGGAATTTGAGAATTTAATTTTATATTAAAAACATTATCCAAATTTGAATCGATCGCATTAGTATTTAGCATATCGATTTTTCCAGATTTGATTAATTTTTTGAGCTCCAAACTGCTATATGCTTCAATTATATTAAATTCCAAACCTGAAAACATTCTAATCTTATCAAGCAAAAATTGATTTATTCCTTTATAACTATTTGCTTCAACATAATCTATTGGATACCAATTTTTAACAGCAAGATTTAATTTATTATTTTTTGATAACCAAATTTTTTCTTCTACATTGAATTTAACCTTATTCATGATTTTATAACTATTTATTCGAGAACTATTAATCTCTTCTTTATCCAGCCAATTTTTATCTATTTGAAGTAAAGATTCAAATGAAATATCATCAAATATAGAATTAAGAATGTATTTAATAATCTTGTAAACCCTATTATCAATAGCCAATACTAAAAACCTATTTTTATTAAAAATCGAATCGTAAGATTTTAATATTCCGTTATATCCATTTAATTTTAATAAATATTTTGTTGTTATTGAATTTTCTATAAATCCATATGAATTATTAACAATATCTATAAAGTTATTAACAATGTCTTGATCCTTATTTAATCGAATATTATTAAAATCAAAATCAATAAACTGAGAATTTATTGGACCAGCGGTATTGCTTAAACCTTTAGAATAAAATTTAAAATTAAGCGGATATATTGGCTTACTTACTACATAATTAACATTTTCAAAGACACTATCATTACTAATAATTCCTCCAAAAATGCCTACTGACTTTCCATCTAATGATTTCTTAATATCCTCTTTAGGAAACCCCTTAAAAATAGGTTTAAAGATATGCTTTCTTGAAATAAGATTCCATAAATCTACTAAAATGCCAGACAACTTTCCCTTTGAATTAATAAAACTCAAAGGGGGATAATCGTTATATAGCCCAACATCAATAAAACTTCCCTTAACAGTACTGTCCAAAAAAGACACAACATATTCATCAGGCATTTTCATCAAATACGAAAATAAATCTAAATTTAAATTCTTTATTATCTCAGGAGCATTTCTACTAATAGCCACTCTATTTTTTATGCTATAAAACACATCTCCATTAAAAATCCCAAGATCTTCACCTAAAATAAACTTTGAAACATAATATAAAGTCTTACAGTCACCATATATATAATCAACTTTATCATTTTTTAAAGCCAATAATAATTCTTGAACATTATTAACCAAAAAAATGTTGTTAGCACCTCTTAGTCTTAAAATATCTTCATATATTGTGTTTTTAATAACTCCTATATTAAAATTGGATAAAAATGTTGAATGAGTACTTTTATATTTTTTATTAGAGCTTTTATAAAACAAAATTGCAATACTCCTGGCAAGTTCACCTTTAAAATAAAATAAATCATTTAATTTTGAATTATAAGTCAATCCTAAATATATTGCTTCGTCTTCAATTTTACTTTCATTTAAATTATCAACAGGCTCAACTATAATATCAACATTATTATCTTTTGCCCATTTGTCTAAAATAGAAAAAATAAGCCCTTCATATTCTCCTTTATTATTCTTATGGTAAAAGGGGAAATATTGACCTACAAGCTTAAACTTGAAAATATCCTTAGGGAATAAATTGGCGTTGACAAAGCAAACCAAAAGTAAAATTAAAAAATTAGTACTTAAAAAGTTTGCTTTTTTCATGTTATTTTAAAATTTCCTTATTAAAATACAATAGTTCTACTAATGTGTAAAAATAAGTATACACAATAAAATCAAAGTTTAAAGTACAAAATAAAAACCCTGGCAATAACTTACTCTCCCGCGAACTCGCAGTACCATCAGCGAATAAGAGCTTAACTTCTGTGTTCGGAATGATAACAGGTGTTTCCTCTTTTCTTTAACCACCAGGGTTTTTATAAGGAAGACAAAAATATGGCCAAAGACACGGGTAATTAGTATTAGTCAGCTTAATATATTACTATACTTACACTTCTAACCTATCAACCTGGTATTCTTCCAGGACCCTTAAAGGATATCTCATCTTGAGGAAGGCTTCCCACTTAGATGCTTTCAGCGGTTATCCTATCCGAACGTAGCTACCCAGCACTTACCCTTGGCAGGATAACTGGTACACTAGAGGTTCGTCCATCTCGGTCCTCTCGTACTAAAGATAGCTCCTCTCAAATATCCAACGCTTGTGGCAGATAGGGACCAAACTGTCTCACGACGTTCTGAACCCAGCTCGCGTACCGCTTTAAATGGCGAACAGCCATACCCTTAGGACCTGCTCCAGCCCTAGGATGCGATGAGCCGACATCGAGGTGCCAAACCCTTCCGTCGATGTGAACTCTTGGGAAGGATAAGCCTGTTATCCCCGGAGTACCTTTTATTCGTTAAGTGACGGCGCTTCCACTTGCCACCGCCAGATCACTAAGACCTACTTTCGTATCTGTTCGACTTGTCAGTCTTACAGTTAAGCTACCTTATGCCTTTACACTTACAGAGTGATTTCCAACCACTCTAAGGTAACCTTTGCGCACCTCCGTTACTCTTTAGGAGGCGACCGCCCCAGTCAAACTACCCACCTGGCACTCTCCTCATATTTCTATAAGTTAGAAACCTAATTAAACAAGGGTGGTATTTCAAGATCGACTCCACCATCCCTAACGAGATAGCCTCAAAGTCTCCCACCTATCCTACACATATTTAATCAAATCTCAATACCAAGCTATAGTAAAGGTTCACGGGGTCTTTCCGTCTAACCACAAGTAATCGGCATCTTCACCGATACTTCAATTTCACCGAGCTCCACGTTGAGACAGCGTCCAAATCGTTACACCATTCGTGCGGGTCGGAACTTACCCGACAAGGAATTTCGCTACCTTAGGACCGTTATAGTTACGGCCGCCGTTTACTGGGGCTTAAATTCAATGCTTCGACTAATCTAACATCTCCTCTTAACCTTCCAGCACCGGGCAGGTGTCAGTCCCTATACTTCTCTTTACAGATTTGCAGAGACCTGTGTTTTTGGTAAACAGTCGTTTGGACCATTTTTATGCTACCTAATTGCTTAGGTCGTACTTATCCCGAAGTTACGTACGTATTTTGCAGAGTTCCTTAACGTGGATTCTCTCGCGCGCCTTAGAATTTTCATCCCACCTACCTGTGTCGGTTTGCGGTACGGTCCCTTATAGCCTAACCTTAGAAGTTGTTTCTTGGCACCTTGACTACCTACGTTTCATGTTACCTAAATAACACTCATCATCACATCTTAGCTCTCTTAACGGATTTTCCTATCAAGATCATCGCCTTAATGCTTAAACTAGGACAACCATCGCCTAGCAGTAGTTAACCTCATGCGTCACTCCATCGAAACTATAAGAGGTACGGGAATATTAACCCGTTTCCCATCGACTACACTTTTCAGCTTTGCCTTAGGGGCCGACTAACCCTGGGAAGACGACCTTTACCCAGGAAACCTTAGGTTTTCGGCGAATGGGGATCTCACCCATTTTTTCGTTACTCATACCTGCATTCTCACTTCTGATACCTCCATCAAGCTTTCCAGCTTAACTTCTCTGGCTTACAGAACGCTCCCCTACCATCTTAACTTTCGTTAAGATCCAAAGCTTCGGTAATGTGTTTAGCCCCGTTACATTATTGGCGCTTAAGTACTCGACCAGTGAGCTATTACGCACTCTTTAAAGGTATGGCTGCTTCTAAGCCAACCTCCTGGCTGTTTACGTACCTAAACCTCCTTTTCCACTTAACACATTTTTGAGACCTTAGCTGTTGGTCTGGGTTGTTTCCCTCTCGACTATGAACCTTATCGCCCATAGTCTCACTCCTATTCATCATTTAATAGCATTCGGAGTTTAACTGAGTTTGGTACCCTTTGACAGGCCCTAGCTCAATTAGTGCTCTACCTCTATTAAACTAAAATAAGGCTGAACTTAAATCCATTTCGGGGAGAACCAGCTATCTCCGAGTTTGTTTAGCCTTTCACTCCTATTCACAGCTCATCCCTGCCTTTTTAAACAGACTAGAGTTCGGCCCTCCACTTGGTTTTACCCAAGCTTCAGCCTGGCCATAAATAGATCACTCGGCTTCGGGTCTACCACATCTAACTAAATCGCCCTTTTAAGACTCGCTTTCGCTTCGGCTCCAGCACTTCTATGCCTTAACCTTGCTAGACATGATAACTCGCAGGTTCATTATGCAAAAGGCACGCCATCACCGTAATAAATCACGGCTTTGACTGCTTGTAAGTCTACGGTTTCAGTTCTATTTCACTCCCCTCCCGGGGTTCTTTTCACCTTTCCCTCACGGTACTCTTCTCTATCGGTAGCTTTTTAGTATTTAGCCTTGGAGAGTGGTCTCCCCAGCTTCAAACAAGGTTTCTCGTGCCTCGTCCTACTCAGGAACATTTTAAAAAGATATTTACATTTAAATTACAGGACTATCACCTTCTTTGGTTAAACTTTCCAGATTATTCTTCTATATAAATATTTTGTAACTTTTTTGCTTATCACAGACTAAGCCTAAACGTCCTACAACCCTATAAATGCAACGCTCTGCAACTTGACACATTTAAAGTTTGGGCTACTCCCCTTTCGCTCGCCACTACTAAGGGAATCTCTTTGATTTCTTTTCCTCAGGGTACTTAGATGGTTCACTTCCCCTGGTATCGCCTCTATTATTTAGATAATAGATAGCTAGCATCTTGCTAGCTGGATTACTCCATTCGGTAATCTTGGGATCAATAAATGTTTGCTTCTCCCCCAAGCTTTTCGCAGCTTACCACGACCTTCTTCGCCTTAAAGCTCCTAGGCATTCACCATAGACTCTTATTACTTTGACCATATTTTTATCTTCCGTCTCTATTTTGCCAATTTGTTTATGCAACATAGAATAATATATATCTTTGTTCAATCCATGTCAATATCTATTTTATTTTTTACATTATTTGAATAAAGCATTCAAAAATATGAACATTTAAAAATTGAACTCAATATTTAAAGTACAAAATAAAAACCCTGGCAATAACTTACTCTCCCGCGAACTCGCAGTACCATCAGCGAATAAGAGCTTAACTTCTGTGTTCGGAATGATAACAGGTGTTTCCTCTTTTCTTTAACCACCAGGGTTTTTATAAGGAAGACAAAAATATGGCCAAAGACACGGGTAATTAGTATTAGTCAGCTTAATATATTACTATACTTACACTTCTAACCTATCAACCTGGTATTCTTCCAGGACCCTTAAAGGATATCTCATCTTGAGGAAGGCTTCCCACTTAGATGCTTTCAGCGGTTATCCTATCCGAACGTAGCTACCCAGCACTTACCCTTGGCAGGATAACTGGTACACTAGAGGTTCGTCCATCTCGGTCCTCTCGTACTAAAGATAGCTCCTCTCAAATATCCAACGCTTGTGGCAGATAGGGACCAAACTGTCTCACGACGTTCTGAACCCAGCTCGCGTACCGCTTTAAATGGCGAACAGCCATACCCTTAGGACCTGCTCCAGCCCTAGGATGCGATGAGCCGACATCGAGGTGCCAAACCCTTCCGTCGATGTGAACTCTTGGGAAGGATAAGCCTGTTATCCCCGGAGTACCTTTTATTCGTTAAGTGACGGCGCTTCCACTTGCCACCGCCAGATCACTAAGACCTACTTTCGTATCTGTTCGACTTGTCAGTCTTACAGTTAAGCTACCTTATGCCTTTACACTTACAGAGTGATTTCCAACCACTCTAAGGTAACCTTTGCGCACCTCCGTTACTCTTTAGGAGGCGACCGCCCCAGTCAAACTACCCACCTGGCACTCTCCTCATATTTCTATAAGTTAGAAACCTAATTAAACAAGGGTGGTATTTCAAGATCGACTCCACCATCCCTAACGAGATAGCTTCAAAGTCTCCCACCTATCCTACACATATTTAATCAAATCTCAATACCAAGCTATAGTAAAGGTTCACGGGGTCTTTCCGTCTAACCACAAGTAATCGGCATCTTCACCGATACTTCAATTTCACCGAGCTCCACGTTGAGACAGCGTCCAAATCGTTACACCATTCGTGCGGGTCGGAACTTACCCGACAAGGAATTTCGCTACCTTAGGACCGTTATAGTTACGGCCGCCGTTTACTGGGGCTTAAATTCAATGCTTCGACTAATCTAACATCTCCTCTTAACCTTCCAGCACCGGGCAGGTGTCAGTCCCTATACTTCTCTTTACAGATTTGCAGAGACCTGTGTTTTTGGTAAACAGTCGTTTGGACCATTTTTATGCTACCTAATTGCTTAGGTCGTACTTATCCCGAAGTTACGTACGTATTTTGCAGAGTTCCTTAACGTGGATTCTCTCGCGCGCCTTAGAATTTTCATCCCACCTACCTGTGTCGGTTTGCGGTACGGTCCCTTATAGCCTAACCTTAGAAGTTGTTTCTTGGCACCTTGACTACCTACGTTTCATGTTACCTAAATAACACTCATCATCACATCTTAGCTCTCTTAACGGATTTTCCTATTAAGATCATCACCTTAATGCTTAAACTAGGACAACCATCGCCTAGCAGTAGTTAACCTCATGCGTCACTCCATCGAAACTATAAGAGGTACGGGAATATTAACCCGTTTCCCATCGACTACACTTTTCAGCTTTGCCTTAGGGGCCGACTAACCCTGGGAAGACGACCTTTACCCAGGAAACCTTAGGTTTTCGGCGAATGGGGATCTCACCCATTTTTTCGTTACTCATACCTGCATTCTCACTTCTGATACCTCCATCAAGCTTTCCAGCTTAACTTCTCTGGCTTACAGAACGCTCCCCTACCATCTTAACTTTCGTTAAGATCCAAAGCTTCGGTAATGTGTTTAGCCCCGTTACATTATTGGCGCTTAAGTACTCGACCAGTGAGCTATTACGCACTCTTTAAAGGTATGGCTGCTTCTAAGCCAACCTCCTGGCTGTTTACGTACCTAAACCTCCTTTTCCACTTAACACATTTTTGAGACCTTAGCTGTTGGTCTGGGTTGTTTCCCTCTCGACTATGAACCTTATCGCCCATAGTCTCACTCCTATTCATCATTTAATAGCATTCGGAGTTTAACTGAGTTTGGTACCCTTTGACAGGCCCTAGCTCAATTAGTGCTCTACCTCTATTAAACTAAAATAAGGCTGAACTTAAATCCATTTCGGGGAGAACCAGCTATCTCCGAGTTTGTTTAGCCTTTCACTCCTATTCACAGCTCATCCCTGCCTTTTTAAACAGACTAGAGTTCGGCCCTCCACTTGGTTTTACCCAAGCTTCAGCCTGGCCATAAATAGATCACTCGGCTTCGGGTCTACCACATCTAACTAAATCGCCCTTTTAAGACTCGCTTTCGCTTCGGCTCCAGCACTTCTATGCTTTAACCTTGCTAGACATGATAACTCGCAGGTTCATTATGCAAAAGGCACGCCATCACCGTAATAAATCACGGCTTTGACTGCTTGTAAGTCTACGGTTTCAGTTCTATTTCACTCCCCTCCCGGGGTTCTTTTCACCTTTCCCTCACGGTACTCTTCTCTATCGGTAGCTTTTTAGTATTTAGCCTTGGAGAGTGGTCTCCCCAGCTTCAAACAAGGTTTCTCGTGCCTCGTCCTACTCAGGAACATTTTAAAAAGATATTTACATTTAAATTACAGGACTATCACCTTCTTTGGTTAAACTTTCCAGATTATTCTTCTATATAAATATTTTGTAACTTTTTTGCTTATCACAGACTAAGCCTAAACGTCCTACAACCCTATAAATGCAACGCTCTGCAACTTGACACATTTAAAGTTTGGGCTACTCCCCTTTCGCTCGCCACTACTAAGGGAATCTCTTTGATTTCTTTTCCTCAGGGTACTTAGATGGTTCACTTCCCCTGGTATCGCCTCTATTATTTAGATAATAGATAGCTAGCATCTTGCTAGCTGGATTACTCCATTCGGTAATCTTGGGATCAATAAATGTTTGCTTCTCCCCCAAGCTTTTCGCAGCTTACCACGACCTTCTTCGCCTTAAAGCTCCTAGGCATTCACCATAGACTCTTATTACTTTGACCATATTTTTATCTTCCGTCTCTATTTTGCCAATTTGTTTATGCAACATAGAATAATATATATCTTTGTTCAATCCATGTCAATACTTATCTCAATATTTTAATAAATAAATTTACAAAAACATATTATAAGTAAAAAATTTATATTTTAAATAAAAGATTTTACTAAAAAAGCAGATACATTAAAAATTAAAATATAAATTATTCATATTTAATGTCAAGCTCAAAAAAATCAATTAAAAACCTAGCAACACCATCCTCATTATTACTAAATTTTGTTATTTCATTATTTGTTAAATTAATTTTAAGAAATTCATTGGCATTTTTCATTAAAACCCCTTTGCCAAGATTTTTGAGCATCTCATAATCATTATTATTGTCTCCAAAAGCTATAACATCACACAATGGAACGCTTTCAAGAAAAGCAATATTTTTAATAGCATTATATTTATCAGCATTAATATTAGTAACCTCTAATAAATCCCTAGAAGAAAAAAATACCCTTATGTCTTGAAAATCTTTACTCCTAATATCATTGTTAAGTTTATTAAGAGTTGATAAATCGTCACAATAATAAACAATCTTAGAAACAGAATCAACGTCTAATTCAGTCAAGTCTTTAATGATAGCATTTAAACCTAAATCCCTAATAAAATGTTTCATAATAGGACTCTTAACATCTGAATTAGAATACCAAGTATCAAAAGTATAAAGATTAACATCAGCATTGCCTGTATGTATCTTGAGAATTTCTTTCACTAAACCATAATTCATTGCATGTCTAAAAATTAAATTTTCTTGCAAAAACACTTCGGCTCCATTCGCCGTTACAAGATAATTCTCATTAATATTATTTTTTTTTAATTGATTCCTGATATTTCTAACCTCACTCAACCTTCTACCGGTTGCAATAATTATTTTAAAATCTTTCTCCAAAGTCAAAAGAACCTTAAGAGTTAAAAAACTAATCTCATGACTATTGTTCAACAAAGTGCCATCAAGGTCAAAAACCAACATTTTATATCTTTTATAATTAGAATTCATATACCAATCTCTCTTGTAAGATATAATATCACAAATAATTTATTCTCAATAAATTGTTGTTAAAGCATAAAATAAATCGAATTTAATAATATATTTCTTGATTTTTTAAACTTTATTTAAACGAAAATCAACGTCTTGAAACAAATTTATTATCTTTAATATAAAATCTCCAAGGCTTGTTTATATCACACTCTTGTGCATAATCAATATTTATTCTTTTTGAACAAATTATACTAAAATCTAAATTTAAACCTCTTTGTAAAAAAAGCTCATCATTCCCAATAAGATCAACTTTATTAAAAGTTAAATCAATGTTTAAAAATTTTGTAAGTTTACCAGGACCATTAGTAAGAATGCTTTTCTCTCCCAGCAATGGAGAAATAGGTTCTACGCTTCTAATTAAAACGGCTTGGGGATTATTTTTATCCGCAGTCACAATGTTAAACATATAGTGCATGCCATATATTATATACACATAAGAATAGCCTCCTATGCTATACATAGCACTTGTGCGATTTGTCCTCTTACCACTATAAGAATGACAAGCACTATCTGTTATTCCCATATAAGCTTCCGTTTCAACAATTTTGACAACTATTTCCTTTTTATTAATCTTCCTGATCAATAAATTACCAAGCAATAACTTTGCAACAGTAGTAGCATCTTGCATAAAAAAATATCGATCCATAAAATCAATTTTAAAACAAGATAAGTAATAAAAAAATTATTACCAAAACATACATGTAAAATACAAGAAAATGTTACCCACAATAAAAATAAAAACCAAAATGGTTCAATCACCCAATAAATACATATTTAAATAAAATTCTTGGCTAGTTAATAAATTTTTTTGCTTTTTAATCAAAAAAATTTAAAACTACACAAAATCATATATTTTAGAACCGCCTATATGTCGGCTTAAATAAGTTTATATGAAAATACGGATCTAAAATATCTAAACGGTAAAAATAAAAAGTATTTTATAAAAAACTTATTACACCTCAAAAAAAATATTTTTACCTTTTTAAAAAATCCTTAAAATAATTCTAAAAGCCTACAAAACAAAAATAGCATTATTTCTTTATTTAACTTTTTTGAGAAAATTAAGCAAAGAAATAATGCTATAATTTTAAAAATTTTTATGACTTGCTCACAACAAGTCCATAATAAATACTGCAATTTTAATATCAAAAAATTGACATCCACTACAATAATTTTTTAAACAAGGAAAAATAAAATTAACAAATCTTATAAAACACTTATATAAAATAGTAAGCATTGATAATATATAAAAAATATAAACTATATGCAATATCTCTTACATCTTGAAAAGATATAAGAGATATTGACAAAGTCAAAAGATTTAAATAAAATTTGTAAAGAATTGGTATGTTTAAGGGATCATAGCTCAGGTGGTTAGAGCGCAGGTCTGATAAACCTGAGGTCGGATGTTCAACTCATCCTGGTCCCAATGTATTATAATGCGCTCTCATTTTTAAAATACATATTTGATAATATAAAAACCTTTCACCTCAAAAATTTGAAGTTACTATTAACAAATCTTAATTTAATATAAAGCTGTATAACACCAAACATTCGCTAAAGATCTATTTTTTCCTAAAGTTTAAACTAAAAACTTACTTTGGCTTCAAAACTTTTTCATCAAAATAAAAATACAAAAAAGTCAATAAAATTAATCTTAATTCATCTTTCCCTTAGAGAGCGCGTGGTCTAGTCACACCTTCTAGTAAAAAATCGCCTTGCTAAGACCTCACCTGCCCCACTAAACACGTCTTGGGTGTCTTTTTCTTACGGACTACTAGAATAATAGCCCCCGTACATCTCTTCAACTCGGATATGGGACTAGCAGTGGCGTATAAAAGGCCTATAACATACTCACAGTATCATTTTGATACATAATTACTAACGACTTCAATTCGCACTAAAACTTATTTTATGGCATTCTGCTTCACACCGCTGTTTCGCTTCGCGAAAACACCCTTGTAGCCCAGGATATAAAAGCCACAATGATTTGACACTCTCCCCCAACTTCCTCTAACTTATCAACAGCAATCTTATCTGATTTTTCACCTTTATCATATGTTGATAACAAATAATAAAGGTCGTGACCGTTACAAGGCTTAATCCATAAAAGTTCACGATAACCATTTAGCACCTTCATACAGAATCAAACGAGAAATAATTTTCTCCGGCTATATCCTATATACGTCAAAACTCTGGCAAGATTCCTCGTGTACAATCGAATTAATCCACATACACCCAGCACACAGACGACACACTTAACACGATAACTTCGAAATTAACCTTTAATTAGCACCAAGTGTGCATCGTTTGCAACACAGACACCGAAATATCTCATACCGTTTTGTCACCACACTTTCATGATTCATCGGTACTAGTCTTGACCGGAAGCTTCCACCTTCACATCTGATATTCTTCCTGATATCAATGAATTACACCTTACGCTATAAATGCTAACTTACTCTATCGGGCTCTAGATATATAATATCCAACATAGCGCCAAAGTTGAGCTGTGATATTTTACATAAACTTATATATTTGTCTATTCATGCCCTACATTCCACTGATCAGAACTTATCCCTACTTATTACTAAGGCCGCTAACATATAATTAGCCGAAGATTATTCCTAATTTATAAAAGAATTTTACAATCTTCTGCCCTTCTTTACTCACGCAGTGTCGATCCGTTAAAATTTTACCCATTGCAGAAAATTTTTAGATGCTGCTTCTAGTAGAAATCTGAACCGTATCTCAGCTCCAGTACAACCGTTCGCCTTCTTAAACCGGCTACTTATCATCATCTTGGAAGATATTTGTTCCACCAACTAACTAATAGAACGCAAGCTTCTTTTATCAATTAACAAATCTAATTGTACTTATTCATATTAGCTACTAGAAACAGTAGCTACTTCCATATGATGGATACTAACAGGTTAGCATCTAAATAAATTGATACATTTCGTTTGACTTGAGTGCCTTATCGTTAATTATATTTTATCTAAAAACCTAACAAGCTTTGCTTAGCTTTTAGCCTTACTTATAAAGTTTTTCCCATCTCATCTTTCAATAATTATTTTAACTTTAATAACCTGCTTAATCTCAAGAATATGACTAATAGATGGAGGTTAAGGGACTCGAACCCTTGACCCTCGGCTTGCAAAGCCGATGCTCTAGCCAACTGAGCTAAACCCCCAATCAATCTAAATCTAAACTTAATAAAGTTTTTTAACATTGTCAATAAAAACCACATAAAAAAACTCCCCTTAAGTTTATAGATATAAACCTGGTTTCAAAAACTCTTTTATAAAAAGAAAAGAGTAGGGAAGAGTTAATGGAATTAGCCTTAATTTACCTTTCTCTTAGAAAGGAGGTGATCCAGCCGCACTTTCCAGTACGGCTACCTTGTTACGACTTCACCCCCCTCACTAAACATACCTTAAATACCTTCCTCCCTTGCGGGTTAGAATAATAGCTTCGGGTATCCTCAACTCGGGTGGTGTGACGGGCGGTGTGTACAAGGCCCGAGAACGTATTCACCGTATCATTCTGATATACGATTACTAGCGATTCCAACTTCATGAAGTCGAGTTTCAGACTTCAATCCGGACTGAGACCTGCTTTATGCGTTTTGCTTCACATCACTGTTTCGCTTCGCTTTGTACAGGCCATTGTAGCACGTGTGTAGCCCAGGACATAAGGGCCATGATGATTTGACGTCATCCTCACCTTCCTCCGACTTATCACCGGCAGTCTTATCTGAGTCCCCACCATTACATGCTGGTAACAGATAACAAGGGTTGCGCTCGTTGCGGGACTTAACCCAACACCTCACAGCACGAGCTGACGACAACCATGCAGCACCTGTATATAGACCCCAAACGGGGAATAATTATCTCTAACTATATCCTATATATGTCAAGCCCTGGTAAGGTTCCTCGCGTATCATCGAATTAAACCACATGCTCCACCGCTTGTGCGGGCCCCCGTCAATTCCTTTGAGTTTCACTCTTGCGAGCATACTCCCCAGGCGGCACACTTAACACGTTAGCTTCGGTACTAACTTTTAGTTAACACCAAGTGTGCATCGTTTACAGCGTAGACTACCAGGGTATCTAATCCTGTTTGCTCCCTACGCTTTCGTGACTCAGCGTCAGTCTTGACCCAGAAGTTCGCCTTCGCCTCCGGTATTCTTCCTGATATCAACAGATTCCACCCTTACACCAGGAATTCTAACTTCCTCTATCAGACTCTAGACATATAGTTTCCAACATAGCTCCACAGTTGAGCTGTGGTATTTTATGCATAGACTTATATATCCGCCTACTCACCCTTTACGCCCAATAATCCCGAACAACGCTCGCCCCTTACGTATTACCGCGGCTGCTGGCACGTAATTAGCCGGGGCTTATTCATAAATTAACGTCATCACTTTGTCATTTCCTACAAAGCTTATTCCTCATTTATAAAAGAATTTTACAATCTTTCGACCTTCTTCATTCACGCAGTGTCGCTCCGTCAGGCTTTCGCCCATTGCGGAAGATTCTTAGCTGCTGCCTCCCGTAGGAGTCTGGACCGTATCTCAGTTCCAGTGTGACCGTTCACCCTCTCAGGCCGGTTACTTATCATTGCCTTGGTAGGCATTTACCCCACCAACTAGCTAATAAGACGCAGACTCATCTACAAGCGAAGCTTTAAAGGCTTCCTTTCATCAATTAACAAATTAATTGACTTTATTCGGTATTAGCTACTATTTCTAGTAGTTATCCCCATCTCATAGGTAGATCATCCACGCGTTACTCACCCGTTCGCCACTAGATGTATTGCTACATCCCGTTTGACTTGCATGCTTAAGACGCACTGCCAGCGTTAGTTCTAAGCCAGGATCAAACTCTTCGTTATTCTTATTTTTTATTTAAAAAATTAACAAGTTTTGTTTATTCTTTTGCTTGGCTTTCAACCTTACTTAACTCTTCCCTTCTCTCATCTTCCAATAATCATTTCAACCTTTAATACTTTAACAAAAGTAGAATCATATTGTCAATACTTTTTCATTATTTTATTAACACAAAACATAAAAAAAATAAATTTTATTAATCAACCCTGATAAAAGCATTAACAACCACATTTTTCATTAACAGGTAAAGTTGTAAGAATTTTTTTCAATTTATTTCCTAATTTAGCTTTTAAATAATCAAAGAAAGTCCTAAAATTTTCATTATCTCCTTTAAATTTAATCCACAGTTCTTTAAAGGTTAAAATTCCTTCTTTAAGATCCTTGTAATTAGAAAAAGACGCATTACAATCACTATACATTAAATTATAAAAATCAGAATCTTGTTTATCTTTGAAAAAATCTATACTTGGTATTTTTTTAGCAAAGGCAAATCCTCTCTCATAAGCCGTGCCTGCATCAACATAATTAACCAAAGCTAAAACAATATCGCTGCTAACTAACTCTTTTAAATCTATTTCTCTTATTTTTTCTCTTATGTCTCCATTTGCAAACTTATAATCAACCTTTTCAAGCAACCCCATCTTTTTTACAGCATGATGCTCTGGAGAAAATACATCTAAATTAAACTCTTCAAGAAATTTTAAAACCTCATCCCTTAGTTTAATTTGCTCTTCGTTAAAAAATGGAGAAGCTAAATAAATTTTCATAAAAACCCCTATTAAAATTCAATTATAACATAATAAATCAATCGAATAAAATCAACAACAAATAAAGTTTTGATATCTAAATAGAAAAAATTTATTATGAACGACTTCTGCTGACTAAAATAGTAAATTCTCCTTTAATCTTCTCCTTACTCGATTCAAAATAATTTTTTAATTCCAAAGGCTTACCAATTTGATATTCTTCGTAAATTTTTGTCATCTCTCGACCAACAAGAATCTTAGCATCTAAACTAACAGAAGAAATTTCAACAAGCAATTTCAAAAGTCTGTGACTAGATTCAAGCAACACAAATGCATCGCCTCTTTTATACAACTCGGCAATTCTTTTAAATCTTTTAAGGCCCTTGTTGGGCAAAAATCCCTCAAAAAGCACAGACTTATCTCTAAAAGGATTAACGCTTACAATAGCATTAAAAGAGCTTGCTCCAGGAATTGGACAAACTTTGTATCCTTCTCTAAAAGCAGCAGCAACTAACAGACTACCGGGATCACTAAGACCTGGAGTGCCAGCATCACTAACAAAAGCAACTGAATCTCCTTTTGACAAAAAATCCAATAATAAACTTATCTTCTTATTTTCTGTTACGGCATTACAAGAAATCATTTTTTTATTAATTTTATATCGCGACAAAAGTTTGCTAGTAACTCTCGTATCTTCTGCAAAGATAACATTTACCGATTTTAAAACATCAACTGCCCTATAAGTAATATCTTCTAAATTGCCTATTGGCGTACCAACAATATACAACATAACTTCTTTTAATTCCTCCAAAAACCAAAAATAAATATATTAAAAGCATCTTTCTTAATGATAAAAATCTAAAATCTTTTATTTGCCAAACGCAAAAATACGCTATAGACCATATTTCATATGCCTATAAAAATACTTGCTTTTGTATTACATTTAGTTATATCATTAAGTATTAGTGATTAAAAAGTTAAAAGAAAGGGAAAATTTATGTTTGCATTAATTAGAAAAATATTTATAATTTATTTTCTATGCATTACTCTTGCAGGTTTTGCTATGATTTTCATTGACAGCAAATTTACCGAACAGCCCGATATTAAAGAGAATCAAAACAAAATTAATCAACATACAATTGAACCTAATTTAATTATGTTTACATCTTCCATAGGAGGATTTTTAGGTGTTTATGCTGGAATTTGGATCTTTAACTACGATAAAAATAATTTTTACCTAAATTGGGGAAATTTAATAATATTGATATATAATATAGCCCTAATTATCACCGTATACTCAAAGTCACATAGCTAGTAAAACATAGTTTAATTATTCCAATAATTTACAAATTATTAACTATAATACCCCTTTTAATCATATACTTATAAACCTCTTCGGGATTTTCTAAGCTTTCAATCAAGTTTTCTGCCCTATCATTTATTTTTTCCACTAATTTTTTATAAGCTACTTTTATTCCTCTACTTTCTAAAAAATCCTTTGCGGGTTGAGAAACAACCCCAGCTTGAACATTTTGAAGCCCTATATTATAAATAATAATAGCAGCTGCCTTGCCCACAACTTTATCATAAATCTCAAGCCCTTCTTTATTCTGAATATACTTATTGATAAAATTATCTACTTCTAAAAGAGGTTTCAATCCTCTTTCCATATTAGAATAAAGTATTTTATGATCTTTAAACAACCTTAATGTTGGATTCAAGCCTGATATCATTAAAAACCCCTTTTCTTGACCATGCTTTATAATAACTAATAATAAAAATAAACAATATTAATAATATACATAAACAATAAATACTGCAATATCTAAAAAGATAGTATACTTATGCTATATGATATTCGTGCCAAAAAACAATAATAATTCTAAAATTGAAATAAAAAAATCTATCTTCGTTTCATATATTTTTAATATTGAAAAAAAAGAAGATATAAATAAAACTATTAAAAAATACAAAATAAAATTTAAAAATGCTACACATGTGGTTTATGGATTTAGAATTGGCAACAAAAATTCATTCCTAAATGGAATGAGTGATGACAGAGAGCCTAATTTAACAGCCGGAAAACCTACATTAGATGCCATAATTCATAATAATTTAACTGATACATTAATAATCACATTGCGATATTTTGGAGGCACTTTGCTTGGTAGAGGAGGATTAATCAAAGCATATTACAAGTCTGCCAAAAAAGTTATTAATAATGCGTCTATAATAGAAAAAGAGGAATTAGAAACTTTAAACTTAAAGTTAAATTACAACCAATACAATTCACTATTAAAAATGAAAAATAAGCTTGAAATAGAAATAACAGATTCCAACTTTTCAAACAAAATAAACACTTCAATTAAATTTAAAACAAAAAATAAACAAAAAATATCGGAATTTTTTGCAAAAAACGATTTAATTCAAGAAATTTTCAAGTTTCATAAAGAATAACATACATGAAATGCTCAAATATTTAAAAACTACTCTAAGTATTATTGTTTTTACCATTTATGTTTTAAAATATAAAAATAAAACCAAATAAAAAGAGAAAATTTATATGAAAATAATATCTGTAATCAATCAAAAAGGAGGCGTAGGAAAAACCACAAGCGCCATTAATGTTTCTTATTCAATGACTCTGCTTGATAAAAAAATTCTTCTAATAGATATTGATTCACAAGGAAACTCTACTAGCGGCACAAACACCTCAGAACATACAGCTGAAAACTCAAGTTACGAACTTATTAATAAAAAAATAAAGGTCAAGCCTTTAAATCATTTTAAATTAGACATAATTCCATCTAGTATTAAATTAGCTTTACTTGAAAAGGAATTGATAAATGAACTTTCAAGAGAAAATTTTTTAAAAAATGCATTAACGCTGTATGAAAAAGATAAGTACGATTTTATTATTATCGATTGCCCTCCCACACTTTCAATATTAACTATAAATGCTCTTATTGCAAGCAATTACTTGCTAATACCAATCGAAACAGAATTTTTTGCATTTGAGGGTATAAATCAACTAATAGACACAATAAATACCGTAAAGCAAATAAATAAAAATTTAGAAATTACTGGTGTTTTCATAAACAAATACGATATAAGAAACAAAAGCAAAGAAAAATATGTAAGCTCGTTAAAAAAAGTTTTTAAAGAAAAGCTTTTAAATACAAAAATAAGAAAAAATATAACTATTTCAAAATCTCAAGAAGCAAAAATGCCTGTATATGAATATGACAAAGAAAGTAATGCTGCAAAAGACTTCTTAGAGCTCTCAAAAGAGATAATAAACAAAATTAAGGAATAACTATGTCTGATAATCTAGAAACTTTAATGTTTCTAATGGGGAAAAAATTAGAAACATCTTCAAACAATTTAGAAAATGTCGAAAAAAAAGAAATTATTTCAATTGAAAGAAAAAATTTTGACTACACAAAGCTAGATAAAGATCTTGCTGATTTTTTAAAAACAAAGCAGTATGAAATTTTCAATATCTTTAATAATACTTATACAAAAATTGGGAAAATACTTAAAGAAACTCAAGATAAATTAAAAGGAAATAATCAATATAACGGACTTTTTTATCAATGGTTCAAAAGCATGGGATTTAAAAAAGATAAGGTTTACGCTTTAATATCAAGATATAATCTGCTTATCGAAAATTCCGACAAGCAACTCACTATAGAAAAATTGCCATTATCATTATCATATGAAATATCTAAAAAATCTTGCCCCTCTATTTTAAAAACCGAAGTTCTAAATGGCAAAATAAATTCTTTAAAAGAATTTAAAATTGTTTATAAAAAAAGTTTTGATTTAAAGGGCGCAGACAAATCATTGCTTAAGAAAGATAAAAAATATGAAAAAGATATAAAAGAAACATTGGATTTCATATTAAAAAATATAAAAGAATTTAAAAATATTGAATTTAATAAATTAAACCAAGAAAACTTAAAATTATTTTTTTGCTCTATTTTGGAAATAAAGAAAAAAATAAAATATATTAAAAATAATTCTATCTAAATTTAAAACTACACTAATAAGTATAAATACTACATATATTCTTATTGTTCATTTTGTAAATATTAGATTGTTTTTTTACTTTTAAATTTAACTATAAATAACAAAATATAAACTTTACCCTTCATTTAAAGCTTAAAATTTATTTATGAAAACTAAATAATTTTAAAACAAGCTTAAAAAATTTACGTATTGTAACAAATACCTAAAAACAAAAATTCTTATAAAATTAAGAAAAGTTATTTTACAATCTTTAAATTATAAAAACAATTTAGCCAATATGGCCAAAAAAGGAAACAATCCTTCTTAAATCACCCGCTGTAAAATACTCTATTTCTATTTTACCTTTATCTTGATTCCCTTTAATATCTATTTTTGTTTGAATTTTATCAAATAAAAATTCTTTTATATTGCTCAAAAAAGGATCTTGTTCCAATTTACTTTTTTTTACTATAGATTTATAAAAATTTTTAACATATTTTTCTGCATCTCTTACAGAAAAATTTTTTTTAAGTATCATTAAATAAAGATTATACCTATCTTGCTTATCTTTTAATGATAAAATAACTTTCGCATGCCCAAAAGAAATTTCTTTTCTATGAACTGCATTTAATATTTCTTGCTCAAGATCTAAGATCCTAACCAAATTTGAGATATAGGCTCTACTTTTACCAATTTTTTCAGACAAATCTTTTTGAGTTAAAGAATATTTATTCATTACATTTTTATAGGCATAGGCTTCCTCAACAGGCGTAAAATTTTCTCTTTGAATATTCTCAACCAAAGGCATAAAATCTCTACAAGATTCTTTAATATCAACTTCTATAACAGGAATATTTGTCATTTGGATAAGTTTAGCAGCCCTAAACCTTCTTTCTCCTACTATTATTTTATATCTCTCATTTGTTTTACAAACAATTATGGGTTGCAAAATTCCATTTTCTTTTATCGAAATACTTAACTCTTCTAATTCAACAAGACTAACAGATTTCCTTGGCTGATCATTATCAATATCTAAAAGTTGAATATCTATCATTTTAAAAACTCCATCCATATTATCAGAACCTCCTACAACACAAAATTTTACCAGGTTATAATATTGAATTACAATTTAAGAATAAAAAAAAAGAATGCTCCACGTGGAACATTCTTAAATAAGAAAAACCAATTCTTCATTTAATAAATTTTGAAACAGAAATCAAGCTATCATTATCTAAAAATAATACTTGAATTCCTCTAGCATCTTTGCCTTGTTCAGATACTTTTCCAGCTACTGTTCTTAAAGCTTTTGAACGTTTACTTACAAGCAAGATTTCATCATTCTCTGAAACTGCTATAGCATCAACAACACTACCCGCTTTTTTATCAGACTTTTTATAACTAGTATAACCAGTGGCTCCTCTTTTAAGCTCAGATATTTTAGAAATGCTTAATCTTTTTCCATACCCATTCTCAGAAATAATCAAAAGATAAGGATTTTCTCTAACTGCCAAAACTTTAACAAACAAATCGCCTTCTTTTAATTTCATTCCACAAACACCCTGGGTACCTCTATTAGTAAGCCTAACATCTCTTGAATTAAATATAAATGCACTACCCTTTTTAGAAAGACAAATTACTTTTTCATCTTTAAAAACAATCTCTGCACTTGTAACAAAATCTTTATCATTAAGTTTAATAACAATAACACCTCGTGACTTTACTGTTTTAAAATCCGTAGATTCAAATCTAGCTATCTTTCCACTTGCAGTTGTAAGCAATAAATAGGCATCCTCAGTAAAATCTTTACTATTCTTAATAGTCAAGATTTCTTCCCGATCTCCCAAATTAATAAGCTCATTAATATTTTGCCCCTTTGAAGCTCTTGAAGAATCTTTTATTTCATAAGCATTGATTAAATAAAGCTTTCCTTCATTTGAAATCATAAACAAATAATCATGAGTATTAACACACAAAGCAATAACAATCTCATCTCCATCATTAAGATCAAAAGAACTGAGACCTTTTCCTCCCGTGCCTTGCAATTTATACTCATTTTGTGAAAGTCTTTTAAGGAAACCTTTCTTTGTAAGCATAACAACAATATTTTCTTTTTGAATTAAATCCGACATACTAGTTTTTAAAACCTCCTCATCATAAATTATTTTAGTTCGACGTTCATCGCCAAATTTCAAACCTAAATTTATAGTTTCTTCTCTTATAATATTAATAATCCTTACTGGATTCAAGAGAATATCTTCATAATCTTTTATTAAGCTTAAAAGCACATTAAGCTCCTCTTCAAGCTTAAAAATCTCAAGAGCTGTAAGTTTTTGCAATTTCATATCAAGAACTGAATTAGCCTGAATCTCTGAAAGGCCAAAATTTGCAACAAGTCTTTCCTTTGCATCTTTTGCCAATTTAGATGATTTAATAATCTTAATAACCTCATCTATATTATTTAAAGCAATATTCAATCCCTCAAGAACATGTGCCTTCTCTTTTGCCTTCCTCAAGTCAAATTCAATACGTCTTTCGATAATATTTTTTCTATGCTTAATAAATTCAAATAATAATTCTTCCAAATTCAACTGTTTGGGAATACCATCAACAAGGGCCAAATTATTTATACTAAAATGCTTTTTAAATTCAGTATATTCATAAAGCAAATTCATAATAACATGGGGATCAAACCCTCTTTTAACTTCAAGAACGATTCTAATGCCTTCTCGATCAGACTCATCTCTTATATCTAAAAGTCCTTCTAGCTTTTCTTCTTTTGCCAAAAACGCAACTTTCATAAGAAGTGCAGATTTATTTACTGTATAAGGTATTTCTGTAACAATTATAGCATTTCTATCTTCTGTTCTTTCTTCAATATGATATTTTGCCCTAATAACAACACTTCCCTTGCCAGTTTTGTATGCTTTAATTAAATTATCATTGTAAACAATCTCTCCAAAAGTTGGAAAATCAGGACCTTTAACTATCTTAAGCAAATCAAACATAGAAGCATTCTCATTATCCAACATATAAACAATAGCATCACAAATTTCTCTTAAATTGTGAGGTGCCATATTAGTAGCCATTCCAACAGCAATTCCACTAGAGCCATTTACCAAAAGAAATGGAAATGATGAGGGCATAATCTCAGGCTCAGTTAAAGAATCGTCATAATTAGGCTTAAAATTAACAGTTTCTTTGTCTATATCCTTAACAATATATTCTGTTATTCTTTCCATTTTAGCTTCAGTATATCGCATAGCAGCAGGCGGATCTCCATCAATAGATCCAAAATTTCCCTGTCCACGTATTACAGGATATCTAAGTGAAAAATCTTGAGCAAGCCTTACAAGAGCATCATAAATTGATTGATCTCCATGAGGATGATATTTCCCAAGAACATCACCTACTATTCTTCCAGCTTTTTTAAAAGCTTTATCAGATCTAAGTCCCATTTCATACATGGAATAAAGTATTCTCCTATGAACTGGCTTAAGACCATCTCTTACATCTGGAAGAGCTCTGGAAACAATAACTGACATTGCATAATTCAAATAAGAAGTTTTTATTTCATCTTCTATCTTAATATTTAATATTTGTTCTTTATCTTCTCCAACTGCCATCAACACTCCAATTACACATCAAGATTAATTACATTAAGTGCATTCTGTTCAATAAATTCTTTTCTAGGCTCAACTAAATCTCCCATAAGAGTAACAAAAATTTTTTCAGCCTCAACAGCATCATCTATATTCATCAATCTCATTTTTCTTCTCGCAGGATCCATAGTAGTTTCCCAAAGCTGAGTTGGATTCATCTCCCCAAGCCCTTTATATCTTTGAAGAAAAATACTATTGCGATTCTTAGTTTCAATAGAATCTAAGAATTTTTCTTTTTCTTTCTCGTCATAAAAATAATAAATACGATTGTCATACTTTATTTTATAAAGAGGGGGCATTGCTATATATATGTAGCCATTTTCAATTAAATCTCTCATATATCTAAAGAAAAAAGCTAAAAGCAAAGTTCTAATATGAGATCCATCAACATCAGCATCTGCCATAATAATGACCTTGTGGTAACGAAGTTTTGTAATATCAAAAGTTTTGCCAACTCCCGCACCAAGAGATGCAATTATAGGAATAAGCTTATCATTGGTAATTACCTTATCTTCTCTTGTTTTTTCAACATTAAGCATTTTCCCCCATAATGGCAAAATGGCCTGAAAAAATCTATTCCTACCCATTTTAGCACTTCCTCCGGCAGAATCACCCTCTACAATATAAAGCTCTCTTTCCAGGGGATTTTTAGAAGCACAATCAGCCAATTTCCCAGGCAATGCCAAGCTTTCAAATGCATTTTTTTTTCTTTCTGATTCTCTTGCTTTTCTTGCAGCTTCACGAGCACGAGCAGCTTTTATTGCTTTTCCAAGAATATTGTCTATCTCTAAAGGATTTAAATTAATAATTTCCAATAAATGCTCATATACAATAATCTCAACTATTTTTTTTATCTCTGAATTACCAAGCTTACTCTTTGTTTGGCCTTCAAATTGAGGTTCTGGAACTTTGACAGAAATAACAGCTGTAAGCCCCTCTTTAAAATCATCTCCTGTAAGATTTGGGATATCTTTTTTACTTATTTTTGAATTTTTAAAAGCTTCATTCATAGCCTTAGTAAGGCCACTTCTAAAGCCCATAACATGGGTTCCCCCTTCTCTTGTATTAATATTATTAACAAAAGAAAGAATATTGTCAGAATAACTTTCAGTCCACTTAAGACCCACATTAACAATAACATCACTAATAAAACCATCAATATAATAAGGTTCTGATTGAAAAGCTTTACTATCATTAGTTAAATAATCTACAAAAGATTTTATTCCACCTTCAAAACAAAATTTCGAAGATTTTTCTCTGCCAAATCTTTTATCTTCAATTGAAATGCATATTCTATCGTTTAAAAAAGCAAGCTCTTTAAGCCTTTTTTCAAGAACATCAAAGTTATAATCTAAAGTTTCAAAAATTTCAGAATCTGCTAAAAAAGTAACCTTAGTTCCCGTAATAGAAGATTCTCCCACAACTTCTACTTTAGAAGTTGGAATACCTTTTGAAAAGGTTTGCCTAAAAATTTTTCCATCTCTATTAATAGAAACCTCTAAAAACGAAGACAAGGCATTTACAACTGAAATTCCAACACCATGCAACCCTCCAGAAACTTTATAAGTGCCTTTGTTAAACTTACCACCAGAATGTAGTTTAGTTAAAACAAGCTCAAGAGCACTAATTCCCTCTTCTTCATGAATATCAGTAGGAATTCCCCTCCCATTATCAATTACAGTTATAGTATTATCTAAATTGATAATAACATCTATTTTATCACAAAACCCAGCCAAAGCCTCATCGATACTATTATCAACCACCTCATAAACCAAATGGTGCAGCCCATTAACAGAAACAGAGCCTATATACATGCCAGGCCTTTTCCTAACAGCCTCAAGTCCTTTTAAGACCTGAATGTTACTAGCAACATAATTCATAAACCTTCCATTCATTTAATCAAAATCTAGACATAGATAAATTCTACATTTAAAAAAATAATATCTACTACATACAAAGTACCAAAAATTTTTAAAAATTCACAAACAATTTAAATAGAATCCTAATTTAACATTATACTATATAATGTTAAAAGTATAGTACTAAAACCAACAAGGACAAAAAATGGAAAAATCAAAAAATATATGGAGCTTGATTTTAACAGAAATAAAAAAAGAACTCTCGGAAGAAGAATTTTATGTTTGGTTTGAAAATTTGTGCTTTTTAGAATCAATAGGTGACAATATTCAAATATCTACTCCAAATTTATTTCACAAAAATCAAATAGAAAAAAGATTTACAAAAAAAATTAAAGAAATTCTTATAAAAAATGGCTACAATAACACAGTCATTGTATTTACAGATCAACCACCTAAAACCTATTCTAGCAAACAAGAAAACGAAAAAACAACCTTTAACGAAACTTTTCCAAAGTTAGACAAGCTCAAAGGAAACACACTCTCTAAAGAACCAATTCAAAGCATTAAAGATCGTATAAAAATGTATATCAAAAAAGAAGAAGGACCTACAAATTTTAAAAACCCATTTCTCAAAAAAAGATATACATTTGAAAATTTTATTATAGGACCAAATAATAAACTTGCATACAACGCCAGCTTATCAATCTCAAAAAATCCAGGGAAAAAATATAATCCGTGTTTAATTTACGGCGGAGTTGGACTTGGAAAAACACATTTGCTTCAAAGCATAGGGAATAAAACAGAAGAATTGCATCACAACCTCAAGATATTATACGTTACTGCTGAAAATTTTTTAAATGAATTTGTAGAAAGCATAAAAACAAATGAAACAAAAAAATTTAAAAAAAAATATAGATACTTAGACATGTTACTTATAGACGACATTCACGACTTACAAAAAAAAGAAGGCATACAAGAAGAGCTTTTTCACACATTTAATGCTCTTTATGAAGACAATAAACAATTGGTATTCACATGTGACCGACCTCCTTCTGAACTTACAAATTTTACAGATCGATTAAAAAGCAGATTCACAAGAGGACTAAATGTTGATATATCAAAACCCAATTTTGAACTCAGAGTAGCTATTATTGAAAAAAAAGCAGAAGAGGATGGCATAAAGGTCCCTAAAAATATACTCAATTTGGTTGCCCAAAAAGTTACAACAAATGTAAGAGACCTTGAAGCTGCTGTGACAAAACTAAAAGCATATATAGATTTGGACAATATAGAAATTGACATTGACATTGTTGAAAAAATAATCAAAGAAATAATAATTTACGAAAAAGAAACAACTAACGAACCAAGCAATAAAATCAATATCGAAAATATAAAAAAAATACTCTTAAGAGAACTAAAAATTGCACATAAAGACATTGAGGGGCATAGTAAAAAACCAGAGATAACAAAAGCTAGGCATATTTATGCATACCTTTTGAGGAATTTTACAGAGCTATCAACAGTTGAAATTGGAAAAATTATTGGAGGGAAAACCCATTCAACAGTGCTTTATTCGATAAATAAAATAGATAAAGACAGAAATAATGACAAAGAAATTAACAATTTAATCACAGAACTTATGAACAAAATAAAAAAAAATTAAACCTATTTGAAAAATCAAAAATTCTTTTAAACAATTAAAACAAGTAATTTATCAAAAATCCAACAAAAAATAACCTACAATTTAACAAGATAATTCTTTATACTGCATGACATTAAATACAATTAAACAATTAAACAGAGGCTTACTACTATTACTATTATAAATATCTATGAAAAATAAAAATGCAAAATCTATGAAAAATTACAGAGATAAAATGTAATAAAATATATAAGGAGGCATCATGCTAAATAACACATTTTTTATTTGCGAAACAAATCAAATTACAAGTGAGATAGAAAAAGCAAAGGGAATAATATTGAACAGAAATATGAATGACATTTGGAGTGCATTGTTAATTGAAGTGAAAAGATCTAATCTCATAATTAAATCAACAGACAGAAATATATTTTTTGAAAGCACAATTCCGATTATTTCAGAAACAGATTTTAAGGTATTAATTAATGCCTCAAATTTTTATGATGCAGTAAAAGCATTCAGTTTTTACAAGAAAATTAAAATAGTTTTTAATGAAAATAACAGCAAATTGGAAATTATGGGAGAATTAAAAGATGAAAAAGAAGAAGAGTATGTAGATCATTTAAAAGAACCTACCTTTTCACACGAAGAAATAGAAAATTACAATTATGATATGATTAACGAAGATTACACTTTTGAAATCGAAGTAAAACAAAAATCTCTTAAAAAAATAATAAACAGAATAGCTTTTTCAGCGCATTTTGATGAATCCAAGAATGTATTAAATGGTGTTTATTTTACAAAAGATGAAGATTCTAAATTACTACTTGTTTCTACTAATGGACACAGGATGTCTATTTGCAAAACAGAAGTCATAGTTGAAGAAAATGTAAATTTCATAGTTCCTGTAAAAATATTTAACTTTTTAAAACATCTTATGTCAGGAGAAGGTATAGTTAAAGTAAAGTCTTCGGATAAAAAATTTTATGTTGAATTTGATAATTATAAAATAGCTTGCAGTTTGATTAGCGGCAATTATCCTGATTATAAAAGCATTATACCCAAAGAACAAAAAAATAAATCTTTGGTTTCTCTAGGCATTTTAAAAGATAGACTTACAAGAGTCAATTTATATGTTGACAAGTCAAAAAAGTTAGTTTTAACTTTTTCTGAATTTCAATTAAAACTTCTTGGAGAAGATTTAATTACTGGAAGAAAAGGTGAATTTTTTATTAAAAATCCGAATTATCTGTATGATGGGGAAGATGAGGTTATGGCTATTAATATTTCATATTTTGTTGAAGCTATTAGTGTTTTTGAAACTTCAAAGATAGAAATACAATTTAATTCAGGGAATGTATTAAAATTGAGTGAACCTGAAAATTTTGATTTTACACACTTGATAATGCCGATGTCTTTGGGTTGAAGTAAACTATTAATGTGATTTTGAGTATTAGAATAAGTTTTTCTAAAGTTTATTCAATATTGTTTTTTGCATTGCGGTATAAAAAATTACTATGAATGATTCTTCTTTTAAAAAAATAGATAATGTTCTTAAAGATTATTTAGAATCTAATTTGCTTGTTAATAAAAAAATAAGTTCAAAATTATTGATTGCTGATAAATGGAATCAAATTTTTGAGGCTTTATCAGCTGATGTTAAATTTTTAGATTTTAAAAATGAACAGGTTCTTTTTATTGAGGTAAGTAATTCAAGTATTTTGTATAGCATATCAATCAATAAGTCAAAGATAATAAATTCAATAAAAGAATTAACAGGGATTAAAATAATAGATATAAAGGTTTTAGTAAAGTAATTATTATTGACAATCGCATTTATATGCTATACCATGGTAGTGTTCAATTTGCAGCTTATTAGCGGGAAATTGTTTTTAATGGAGGAGCGTTTTGAAAAGAACTTATCAGCCTAGTCGTGTTAAAAGAAATAGAAAATTTGGGTTTAGAGCTAGAATGAAGACTAAAGGTGGAAGACTTATTCTTGCAAGACGAAGGGCAAAAGGAAGAATAAAATTAACTGTTTCTGATGAGAAAAAGAAATATTAGTCTAAAATCAAAAGTAGAAATTCAAAAAATTTTCAAAGAAGGCAATCTGATCAGATTTAGCAATCTTAATCTTAAAATGTTTTGTAAATCGAATCATTTGATCTATTCTAGACTTCTTGTTACCTTTTCTAAAGGTTTTAGAGGGGCTGTTAAAAGGAATCGCGTTAGAAGACTTTTTAAAGAAGCTTTTAGGAAAAGATTGGAATTGTCAGAAGGTAGAGCTGTAGATATTATCTTTGTAATTTCTTATAACAGGTTAAATTTTACGTATTTTGGTATTGAATCTCTTATGAAAAGTTTAGTTTTAATGGTGTGAGGGGCATAATTGAATCAAAGTAAAAGAATTTTAAGAACGGTTTATTTGTCTTTATTTTTAATAGGTCTTTTTATGCTTATTAATGATATTTTTTTCCCCAAAATGTTAAGTTTTAAGCCTTCTGATAAGGAAGTGCAGTTTGATTTAAACAAAAGTTTTGATGATAATGAAATGTTTTTAAGTAAAAGCAATAGCTTTAATTTGATTAATAAGTCTCAAGATATTGTTGTAGAAACAGGGATATATGTTGCTACTTTTTCGACATTTAGAGGGAATTTGGTTTCATTAAAGCTTAAAAATCATTTAAATTTGGAAAAAGATCCTACAGATTTGATTAATGTTGATTATAAAAATGAAACTTTTTTTGATGTTAGTTTCGACTATTTAGTAGAGGATTTGTTTTTGTATAAGAAAATAGATGATTTTAATCATGAATTTAAAGCTTATTTTAAAAATAACGGTAAAACTTATGAATATGTAAAGAGGTATACATTCTCTAAAAAAAATGAATACCTGATGAAATTTAAAGTTACTGTAAATGGTCTTGAGGATGATAACTTATTTGATATTGATTCTTATAAGATTATTTTTAGTTCTGAGATTGAAAGGTTGAGTGATAAAGCCAAGCTTCAATATAATAATTATTTATCTCAAATAATTTATTATGATAATAAGCTTAAGTATGGTAAAGATGGTCTAATGATTAACAATCCTAGATGGATTGGTTCTAGTACTAAATATTTTGGAGTGTTAGTTTTTAAAGAAAATATGGAAGTTGAGTTTAAGAAGGAAAAAGAAATCCTCAAGTCGTTTATTGTCAATAATGTTGGAAATAAAAAAAATATTAGTGATGAGTTTTTTATTTATGCTGGACCTAAGGACAATAGATATCTAGACATTTTTGATAAGAATGGTGACAATACCTTTGGCTTATCTGATATTGCTTTTGGAATGTCAGTGGAAAAAAGTTTGTGGCATTTAATTCAAGTTCCTATGCAAATGGTAATGCAAGTTTTTTATGATGTTATACCTAATTGGGGACTTTCAATTATTTTTTTGACAATTGTTGTTAGAATACTTATATTTCCTTTGACATTTAAAGGATTTAGAGCTACTGCAGAGCTTTCCAAGCTTCAACCTAAAATGAAAGAACTTCAAGCAAAGTTTAAACATGATCCCAAGAAATTGAATGAAGAGATGGGAAGGCTTTATAAAGAAGAAGGAGTTAATCCTCTTGGAGGATGTTTTCCTGTAATCTTGCAGCTTCCTATATTTTTTGCTCTTTATTCACTTGTAAATAATTTATTTTTATTAAGAGGGGCTAGTTTTATTCCAGGATGGATTGATGATTTATCTATTGGTGACAGTGTATATCATATTGGATACAAGCTTTATTTTGTTTCTTGGACTGATATTAGAATTTTGCCTTTTATTATGATGTTTACTCAATTGGGATCTACAATTGTTAGTTCTAATGTTGATTTAAAAAATCTTGGAGCGCAGCAGAAATTTTTATATTTTGGAATGCCTATTATGTTTTTTTTCATACTTTACAATATGCCATCGGGGCTTTTAATATATTGGATTACAACAAATATTTTTACTATTTTGCAACAATACTATATAAGAATACATTTGTCTTAAAGGGGGAATAATATGAGCTATGAATTTTACGGAAAAACCGAACAAGAAGCAATAAAGAAAGCAATGAGAGATCTGGAATTAAAAGAAGGTGAGTTTGATGTAGAAATTTTAGATAAAGAAAGGGTTGGATTTTTATTTAAGAAAGAAATGATTAAAATAAGGGTTTCTCCTCATGTAAAAGAAGTTAAAAAAGGCGGTTTTGAAATTAAAATTGGGGATGAAATTTGTGATAAAATTTTAGAGTTTGTAAAAGAAATGCTAATCAAAATGGGATATTCTGTAAATTTGACAATAGAGCCCAAAGAAGGAGGGCACATTAAGATCTCTATTGAGACAGATAGTCCAAATATTTTGATTGGACGAGAGGGTAAAAATTTAGATTCTCTACAGCTTTTGACAAATGTTTACGCTTCTAAGCTTATTGGTGAAACTGGCGCCTTTAGTAGAGTTATACTGGACATTGGAGATTATAGAGAACGATTTAAATCTAGGTTTATTAATTTAGCAATAAATTCTTTTCATAAAGTCAAAAGAACCAGACGTTCTATTTTATTGCCATCAATGAATCCTTTTGAAAGAAGAATTGTTCATACAACTTTAAATCGTTATAGTGATATCAAAACTGAAAGCGAGGGTGATGGAAATATAAAAAGGATAAGAGTGTCTTATGTTAGAAATAATAGGTTTAGCAGCAATAATTCTCGCAGTTATCAAAAGAGAGATTTTGGTTTTAAAAAATAGATTGATAGTGTTGATTTGTATTAAATTTTAAAGAGGAATGATGATATGAAGATTTTTTTAACCGGAATTGCGGGGTTTATTGGATTTCATGTAGCTAAAAAGCTTGCAGAAAAAGGGCATGAAGTTTTAGGTGTAGATGTATTAAATGATTATTATGAACTCAAATTTAAGCATGAAAGATTAGAGGCTTTAGGTTTTTGTTCTAAGGATGTCAAAACCCATGAGATTATTAAGAGTAAAAAATATGATAACTTATCTTTTGCATATCTTGATATACTAAATAAAGATAAACTGCTTGAACTTTTTAAGGAGTATAAATTTACACATGTTTGTCATTTGGCTGCTCAGGCGGGTATTAGAGATAGCCTTGAAAATCCTGATAGCTATGTTTCAATAAATATTGTTGGGTTTTTTAATGTTTTAGATGTATGTAGAATTTATAAAGAAAACATAAAACATTTTGTTTATGCTTCGACGTCATCAGTTTATGGTATAAATGAAAATATTCCGTCTAGTGAAGATTCTATTACGGATCACCCTTTAAATTTATATGCAGCTAGTAAAAAATCTAACGAAATGATAGCGCATGCTTATAGTGCGTCTTTTAATATTCCCACAACAGGACTTAGATTTTTTACAGTTTATGGAACCTATGGAAGACCCGATATGGCTTTATATTTATTTGCAGATGGAATTAAAAATGGCAAATCCATTAATATTTTTAACAATGGTAATATGGCTAGAGATTTTACATATGTTAGCGATATTGCAAATGGTGTTTATAAAGTGTTAAAAAATCCAGCTAAGAGTGATTGTAATTTTGATGTTAAGAATCCAAATTCGTCAACATCTTCTTTCCCTTACAGAATATATAATATAGGAACTGGACATGCAACTAAATTGTTAGATTTTATTAAAGAGCTTGAAGCGAATTTTGATAAAAAGGCTTTAAAAAATTATATGCCTATGCAAAAAGCAGATGTTGTGGAAAGTTGTTGTGACATTTTAAAGCTTAAAAATGATGTTGGGTATGAAGCCAAAATTTCTATTAAAGAAGGAATAAAAGAGTTTTCAGAGTGGTATAAAATGCTAGAGTCTACTGAGAATGTTTAATTTTAAACTTTTTTATGCAGAATGGTAGATTTTTAATAAATTTTATACTCGCTTTTGGTTTAATAATTATTTATTTATTTAAATTCAATTCTACTTCTTAGGTGTATAATTTATTATAGGCATTTGATAAAAGAAAAAATAAGATAGAAAGGAGCATATAAATGGGTGTTTTAGACAAGATTAAACCAGGTGTAGTTTATGGAAAAGAGCTGCATTCTTTATATGAAATATGTAAAAAGGAAGGATTTGCTATTCCTTCTATTAATTGTATAGGAACAAATTCTATTAATGCAGTTTTGGAGGCAGCAAAAGAAATCAATTCTCCTATTATGATACAATTTTCCAATAGTGGTTCTGCTTTTATTTGCGGGAAAGGGTTGAAGATGGAAAAATCACAAGGAGTTTCAATAGTTGGAGCTATTTCTGGCGCTATGCATGTTCATTTGATGGCAGAGCATTATGGCGTTCCTGTTGTTCTTCACACAGATCATTGTGCTAAAAATTTGCTTCCTTGGGTTGAGGGGCTTTTGGAGTATGGTGAGAAATACTATAGTCAGCACAAAAAGCCATTATTTTCTTCGCATATGTTAGATTTGTCAGAAGAACCTATTAAAGAAAATATTGAAATTTCTAAAAAATTCTTAGAAAGAATGGCAAAGATTGAAATGTTTTTAGAAATAGAGCTTGGGATTACGGGTGGTGAAGAAGATGGAGTTGACAATTCGGATAGGGCTCTGCACGAGCTATTTTCGACTCCCGAGGATATTTATTATGGATATTCAGAACTTTTAAAGATTAGTCCAAATTTTCAAATTGCAGCAGCTTTTGGAAATGTTCATGGAGTGTATAAACCGGGGAATGTTAAGCTTACTCCAAGAGTGTTAAAAGATGGCCAAGATTATGTCATATCAAAAACAGGAACAAATATTGTTAAACCAGTTTCTTATGTTTTTCATGGAGGATCTGGATCTACAATTGATGAGATTAATGAGGCACTTTCTTATGGGGTTGTAAAGATGAATATTGATACAGATACACAGTGGGCTGCCTGGGAGGGTGTTTTAAATTATTATAAAAAAAATGAAAATCGCTTGCAAGGTCAATTAGGAGATGGTAAGGACGCTGATATTCCAAATAAGAAATTTTATGATCCAAGGGTTTGGTTAAGAGAAGCTGAAGTTTCTATGAAAGACCGTGTGAAGATTGCATGCAAAAATCTTAATAATATTAATAGGAATTAAATAAAAATTCACTAATTTTTATTTGCAAGCTGCTTTTTGAGCGGCTTTTTTATTATTTTATTAATTTTAGATATTGAATAAAAATTATTGGGTATTAGGTATATTTTTTCTATTATTTATTTAGTAATCTTTTTTGTTATTTTTGATTATTTTTTAAGAACTTAAATAAAAATAAATCTATTTTTAGAATGATTGTTAAATATTGTGTTTATGGAGTTGTTATTCTTGAAGAAGACAATTAATATTGTTGCTAAATTTTAAAAAACATTTTATTTTGGATTTACTTTGTGTGTTTTTATAATTTTTTATTGTTTGTAAAAAATAAACTTGAGCTTTGAGATTAAATTTCTTGAAAAAATAGTGGTCTACTGGAAGATTCTCAGGAATATAGATAACTGATTTTTATAATTTTAAAGGTGTGGTTAAGCTTATGAATTTAAGTGTCATCAGCAACAATATTGATTCCCAGTTCTTTGAGTTGTTCATTTGAAATTTTAGAGGGGGAGTTGTCAAGAGGGCTTGCTGCAAAAGAATTCTTGGGGAATAGTATTACATCTTTTATTGAAGTTGATTTTGTCATTAGCATTATTAGCCTATCAATACCAATTGCAATGCCCCCATGATTAGGAGCCCCATATTCTAATGCTTTTAGAAAAAATCCAAATCTACCTTCTGATTTTTCCTTTTGAAATCCTATTATGTTAAAGATTCTTTGTTGAAGTTCTTTATTATGTATTCTAATTGAACCTGAACCAAGCTCTACACCATTTAAAACAAGATCATAAATTTCGCCTATGGTTTTGTTTGGATTTTTTTCTAAATTGGCAATATATCGCTTTTTGGGAAGCGAGAACATGTGGTGAGCTGGTGTATAGGTCTTTGTATTTTCGTCATATTCAAATAGTGGAAAGTCGTAGACCCATAGAAATTCAAATTTATTTTCATCTATTAGTCCAAGATCGTTTGCAATTTTTATTCTAATTTGCCCCATAGCTTTGCAAGCAGTTTCCCATTTATTATTAGCTGTAAAGAAAATTATGTCATTATTTTCTAGAGAATAGGCTTTTATTAATTGCTGTTCTTCTGTTTTTAAAAATTTTGCAATTCCTCCAGAAAATTTATTGTTTTCGATTTTTGTAAAATAAAACCCTTGTGTTTTGTAAAGCTTTGCAACTTCTTCTAAATTATTTATTTTTGCTCTTGAAAACTTATCAGCTTGATCTTTTACTATTAAAATTTTAATTGAGCCTTTGTTTTTTAGAGTATCTTTGAATACATTGAATTCTGAATTTTTAAGATTGCGACTTATATCTTGTAATGTAAGTTCAAATCTAGTATCTGGTTTATCGCTTCCATATTTGTCCATTGCTTGTTTGTATGTTATTTTTTTGAATTTTTTAGGTAAGTTAATATTAAGGCAATTTTTAAATATTGAAAAAAGCATGCTTTCCATTAATTTAAAAATATTTTCTTTTTTCACAAAGCTCATTTCAAGATCTAGTTGTGTGAACTCCGGTTGCCTATCTCCTCTTGAATCTTCGTCTCTATAACAACGGGCTATTTGGAAGTATTTGTCAAATCCCGCTATCATTATAAGCTGTTTATAAAGTTGTGGAGATTGGGGTAAAGCATAAAAAGATCCTTTGTGGATCCTTGATGGTATTACAAAGTCTCTTGCGCCTTCTGGTGTTGATTTTACAAAAGTTGGAGTTTCTAGTTCTAAAAATTTTCTTTTTACTAAAAAATTTCTAATAAGATGAGTTGCCTGGCATCTTAAAATGATCTTATTTTTCAATGAATCTCTTCTTAAATCTAAGTATCTATATTCAAGTTTTGAGTTTTCATTTGCATTATTGTCATCTTCTATCATAAACGGTAATTCATTACATTTTGAGATAATTTCAATGTTTTTTGCCAATATTTCAAAATGTCCTGTTTTCATATTTATGTTTATCATATTGGAAGGTCTTTTAATCAATATTCCTTGAATTTTAATGCAATATTCAAGTTTTATTTTTTCTGCGATTTTTAAAAGGTGTTCTTCGGCTATTAGAACTTGAGCTTTTTCATATCTGTCTCTTATGTTTAGAAAGGTAAATTTTCCGTGATGTCTAATTTTTTTTACCCAAGCATTTATTTCAACTTTTTTGTTTATTAATTTTTCATTCAACTCATTACATTTGATAACTTTAAACATAATTTAGCTCACTATTATATTATAAATTTCTTTGTCTGTTTTTGCATTTAAAATTTCTTTTTTGTACAGATCAATTTTGCCCACAACAGATGCTAAAATTCTGGGGTAGCTAACATAATCTTTTGCTGGGCACAATATTAATATGAAAACATGGCTTAAATTCTTGTCAAGAGCATTGAAGTCGATCCCTTCATGGCTAATTCCTATTGCAATATGTATTTTTGAGATTAAATCTGTTTTTAAATGAGGAATAGCAAAACCTTCTTTTAGTGCAGTAGTAATTAATTTTTCTCTTTCCATTAAATCTTGAAATATTCTTTCTTTGTCAATTTCAATGTTTATTACGCTTAAGAGTTCTCTTAGTACATCAGCTTTGTTGTTTGCTTTTAATTCTAGAATAATGTTTTCCTTTTTTAGTCTTTTATTTAGGTTGATATTACTAAGGATTTTATCATAATTTATTGAGTAATCTAGTTTTTTTGCTCTTAAAGAGACTGTCTCAACTTCTTTGGTTATTTTTTCTAGGTTTAAGATTGTTTCTCTAAAAAGATCTTGTATTATAATTAGGTGATTATTTGGGCATTCAAATGTGATTTTGCTACCTTCTCGCTTTATTGAGAATGATATATTGTTTTTTCTTGCATTAATATATTGTGAAGAATCATTTTTAATTTGTTGCGTGAAAAATCCTTCTTTTCTTAACTCATTTTTTAAGTCCCATATAAGAATTTTGGCCAAATTGTCATATTCAAATGATACGCATATATGTGTATTTTGATCTATTGCTAGTTCTTTTTTAAGTCCGCTTTTGTTTATTTTGAATAAAAAGTTTATTATGGGTGTTGCAATGATTGTTGGCAAAAATACCATTATTATTATGATTCCAAATATTTTTTGGCTAATAAATCCTGAAGATAAGGCTACATTTGCCATAATAAGTGAGACTTCTCCTCTTGGGACCATTCCAGTTGCAATTTTTAAGGCTCCAAGTTTATTAAATCCTAAAAAGAGTGCTGGAATAAAGCAAAATGTACTTTTAGTAATTATTGCTATCGCACTAATTGCTGATCCTAAAATAAGAACTTCTTTTGAGAGTATTTCATTAATATCTGACATAAGTCCAATTGATGTAAAAAAGATTGGAATAAAAAATCTTTCAAAGATTGTTAGTTTATCTTGAATTACATATACAATGTCTGTTTTTGACATGGCAAGTCCAAATACGTAAGCTCCAACCACAAAAGACATTCCTAGATTTTGGAAGATGCTTGCAATAGTAAAGGTTAGAGAGAGTGTTATTACGGTTGCTAAGGTGACACTGTTTAATTTTTTCAACAGCCTTGAGAGTGTTTCTGATACATATATTAAGGAAAAAGTTAAGCATAGCCAAATTACTATGTTTTGAATTATGCTTTTAAGAGAGCTTGCTATATCAAGATCCGATATAGATCTTGATATAGTTATTACACTTGTAAGCATGAGCATTGAAAGTACATCATCAATAATTGAAGTTGATATTATTGTCACTCCTTCTGAAGTACTCATTTTTTTCTTTGCTGAGAGTATACTTGCTGCGATTCCTGCTGATGTTGGAGTTCCAATTATTCCAATAAAAAGCGAGGTTGGACTTATTAAAGGAACATTAAAAATTATGCTGGCCATTAGTACAAAGCTTGTAAAGGTGCCAACAACTTCTGTTATTCCAATAATTCCTCCGCGTGGCAAAAATTTGATAAACAATTTTAAGTCGGTTTCAAGTCCTGCTGTGAAAAGCAGTATTATTGAGGCTATGGTAGAGATTGCAAATATTTTTTCATTTATTAAATAATTTTCTCCAATTTGAGTTATCCCTAATGGGAATAATAAAGGTATTTTAATTTTTCCAAAGGCATTAGGACTTAGAATTATTCCTGCTGTTATTTGTCCTATTACTTTTGGAATCCCTATTTGTGCTACTAGATTACCTAGTGAAATAGATGAGATTACAATAATTGCCAGACTCATGACAAAAGATGACATATTTGCTTCAATGTCATAATTTGTTGAGTATGAAAATAGAAGATTAGGTAAATTCAGTAACACTATTATGTAAAAATTTTTTTTGTTCATTTTCCAAGCTCTTTTGAAAAATTATATTTTAGTAAGTTTAACAAATTTTTAATTACCGTTTTTTCTTTTTTTCCAATGATTGTTATTTTTGCTTTTTCTTTGTGTATTATGCCTAATATAATAATTTCGATTATAGATTTTGCGTAAGATTTTCTGCCATCTTTTGTTGTTATTTTTATATAGCACGAAGAGTGTTTATTTGCGAATTCAGCAATAATGTTTGCCGATCTTGAATGTGTTCCATCTTTATTTATTATTTCAATTTCTACTTCTTGCATTTTTTATTTATCTTATTTGTTGTTTTTCTTCTCTTTTTCTTTAGTTGCTGTTTTGTAAAGTTTTTCTATTGAGCTATCAATAAGATTAAGAAGTATTTTTCCATTTTCTCTTATGTGTATTATTTTCCCCCAATTAAAGTGAGCATGTGCGTCGAATTCGAAAAGTTCGCGTTCTTTTTTGATTGTAATTTTTAAATTTTCTACATGTTTTTTGATATGAGTATCAAATTTTTCTAGCTTTTTGAGAATAAAGATTTTTTCATTCTCATTTAAGTTAAAATTAACTGCTTGAATTTTAGGTTCCATAATATGTTCTTCCTTTCTCAGATTTTAATTCATTTCTATACTTGTTTACTGTTCTTCTAGAAATAGAGATTCCTTTGGATTTCAGTATAGCAGAAATCGCTTCATCTGACATCTTTTTATTTACTTCTAGCAACTTTTTTACTGTTATTTTAATGCTTAATTTTGAAAATTCATTTGTTTTTGCTCCACCAACAGAGCTAAAGAGATCTTTGATTAATACTGTACCCCATTCGCATTTTAAATATTTATTTTTTATTGCTCTTGATATTGTTGATTTTGATACACCTATTTTTTCTGACAAAATGCCCAAGTTCATTGGCCTTAAGCTTTTAAAACCTCTTCTTAGAAATTCTTTTTGGAGTGTATATATAGCTATTCCTATTTTTGCAAGTATTTCGTCTCTATAGCGTAACGATTCGATTAACCATTTTGCTTTTTTTTGTTTTTGAGGATTTTCAGCTGTTTTTTTAAGTTCTTTTTTAAAGATGTTAACTTCTTTGATTTTAATTTCAAATTTGTTATTGTGGTTTATTATTAATATATCTGGGTCAACATAGAAATTGGTGTCGTCTGGGTCTTTAAATTCGAGTGTTGGGTTGGGGTTAAGTTTTTGCCTGATAATTTCTAAAGCTGTGTTAAATTCTTTACTTCTTATTTTAAGTTCTTCTTTTAACTTTTCTTGAGTTTTTTCAAGAAGTTCTGCTTTTTCAAGAATTTTAATAATATTGCTTTCTAATTTATGATGCTTTGCTTGCAAAATTAACGATTCTATTATATTAGGGACACAAATTCCAATTGGATCAAATTTCTGAATAAGTTCAATTATTTTTTTTACTTTTTCTTTTTTCCCCTTTTCAAAAAGATCGTATGGGTTTATTATGTGAAAACCTTTGTTGTTTAGATTGTTTATTAATATTTCACCTATTTTAAGCTCATCTTCAGTTATTCTTTGAATTCTTAATTGTAGCAACAGGTGTTCTTTTAAAGAAGTATTTGTTTGTGTTTTTTCAAGAGCTATGTCGTGTTGATTTTTTATTATGTCATTTTCTTTGTAAAATTTTTTTTTAAACTTATATGTTTTCAATGTTTCAAAAAATATTTTATTTGAGTCTATTTCTAGGCATTCGTTATTTTCACTTTCTTCTAATATAAGCTGTATCAGTTCTTTTTTATTAAGGCTCAATATTTTCATTGTTTGTATTTGAATTGAGTTTAAATTTTGAGATAATTTTAGTTTTTGTTTAATCATATTTATATTAATGTATAAAAAAATCCGCTAAGTATAATTATTAATGCTGGGCTTATTTTATTATAAAAAAATAAAATAAAAAAATTAATTCCTGCAATAGTCAAGGTTTTTAAAAATTCTGTTTTGTCGTTTTCTATCTTTAAATATGTGTTTTCGATCAAAATGATTATTGTAATTATCCACAGTGCAACAATAATAGGGTTTAGCTTTTCTAGACAATAATTTAAAAAATTGATTTTGTGTAGGATTAGAAGTAACATTACCATTATTATTATTGGAGCTGTTATTAATGCTACGGTAGCAATTATTGCTCCTGAGATTCCTGCGGTTTTCATTCCAACGTATGTTGCTATGTTGGTGGCAATAGGTCCTGGGGTTATTCTTGATATTGTAATCATATTGACAAATTCTTCTTTTGTTATCCACTGTTTATTATTGATTATTTCATTGTTTATTATTGCTGCAATTCCATTGCCGCCTCCAAAATTTAATAATCCGATTTTTAAAAATGTAATGAATAAATTTATTAAAATCAAACGATGTCCTTTTTCTGTTTAGTTAATATTTTTTTTATTGTTATATATTTTAATGTGTATATTAAAAAGAAGATTATCAATATATATGATATTCTTATTTTTAATTTAAAAATTGCAAAAGTTACAAGAAAACATATTGTCCATTTTGTTACAGAATTATTCAACATTTTTTTTGAAAATTTTAAAACAACCGTTAACATTATAATAATTGAAGAGATTTTTGCACCTTCAAGAAATTTTTCAACATGTATGTTGTTTGGTACTAATTTTAGATAAAGGAAAACCATTATTATTGCAATCATGGAAGGTAAAATACCGGCAATAACAAGTAAAAGTGCACATGGGAAACCCCCAAATTTTCTTCCTATTAAAAATACAAAATTAATCGCTGTAACTCCAGGAATAACATTTGATGTTGCTAGTATTTTGTTAAAATCGCTCTCAGATATTATTTTTCTTTTTTTAACAAATATTTTTTTAAGCTCAGATATAATTATTAATCCTCCGCCAATTGTAAGTGTTGTTGTTTTAAAGACAAGTAAAAACAAGTCCAGAATTTCATATATTTTTTTTTGTTTCTTTTTATTCATTTGTTTTGTCAAATTTAGTAAAAACCTTTGGTAAACATTCTACCACAAATATTTGTTGTAATGTGTATTTTATTATTGAAAAGCGGTGATGAAAACATGCTTTATTATGGCTTTAAAACATTGATCTATTGTTTTTCCTAGAGGTTTTTATTGGAAAGGTTTGTTTGGTTTTTATGCTATAATTCAATTAATTTATGTGAAGCTTAGAAGGAAATTTTAGTTTGTTTAAGGAGCTTTTTATATTTCAAGATTATTTTAATCATATTTTTGAGGGTGTGGTAGGTTATGGCTTAAAGGTTTCGATTGCTGTAGCGCTATGGTATTTTTTAAAGTTAATAGTTAATAAAATGGGTAAAATCTTATTCAAGACTTTGGAAAAGTCTAGAATAGAGGAAAAATTAGAAGTTACAGTTTTTAACTTTTTAAAATCTTTTTTCAAAATATTAACAGATTTTGTTATTGTTTTAATAATATTGCCATATCTTGGAGTACCTATAACATCTATTATTGCTGTATTTGGATCATTAGGTCTTGCTATTGGGTTTGCTGCTCAGGGTATTTTATCTAATTTTGTTAGCGGAATTATTGTTTTAAATTCTAAGTTTTTTAAGTGTGGAGATCACATTAAATGTGAAGATGTTGAAGGTTTGGTTGAGAATATTCAAATTTTTTTTACTACACTTAAAACATTTGACGAAGAAATTATTAAAATTCCAAACAGTAAGCTTACATCTAATTCTGTTGTTAATTTTTCGGCAAATCCCAGAAGAAGAGTTGTGTTTTCTTTTCAAGTTCCCCATGATACGAATATTGGCTTATTAAAAGATAAAATAGAGGATTTAGCAATTTTCAATAATAAGAAATTTAATGTTGAGGCTTGTTCTCCTACTCTTATTGTAAAAAAATACACTCCTTGTTATATAGTTGTGCAGGTTCGATTTTTTGTTGATACAGAGGTTTTTTGGGATTTTCAATATTTTATTGGTGAAGTTATTAAAAATGTTTTATTGGATATGAAAATTAAGTTTCCAATATGTTTTATACCTTTTGAAAAGCTATATTAATGATTTTTTCTTGCAATAATTTCTGAGTAATAATTTTCAATTTTTTTTGTAAAAAAATGACTTGAAAATTTAGTAGAGTATTTTTTTGCATTTTGTTTAAATGTTTTTAGTATTTCATCATCTTTTATTACTTTTTCTATGTATCGAGATAAGTTTTCGCACTTTTTTATTAAAAATCCGTTTATTCCTTCTTTTATTACGTCTTTATATATATGATCATTTATTAAAATAGCGGGTATTCCAGCGGTTAATGCTTCTATTACTGTCATTGGATATACTTCGCTTTTTGATAGACTGGTGAAAATATCAGAAATTTTGTAGTAGTAGCATATTTCTTCCCAAGGAATTGTTCCTATTAGCAATATTTGTTTTTCAAGTCTATGTTTGATGCTAAAATTTTTTATTTCCTTTTCTTCGCTTCCTTTGCCAATAATGATAAGTTTATAATTTTTATTTTGTATTAAAAGGTCTTTTAAATGTATTACTAATGAATCTATGTTTTTTTCTTTATTTATTCTTCCAACAAATATGATTATTTTGTCTGTTTGCTTTATATTGTGCTTTTTCAAAATTTCATCTTTTTTTTCTTTGCTTAGAGTTTTTATGAAAAGTTTTCTATCAACTCCATTTGGAATTATTTTATAGTTAGCATTATTTGAAAGGTGGAAATATCTCTCTTTTGCTTTGCTTGATGGGTAAATAAAATATTTTATTTTATTATAATGTTTTTTTATCATTTTATCTGGTTTAATAAAATGTTTAAAAATTCCTAAGTAATGCAAATAATAATCCCACATTGTATGGCTTGTGTGAACTATTGGTATGTTTTGTTTTAATGCAATTTGTTTTCCAATTTTTCCCATAGAAAACTCGGAGTGAGTATGAATGATGTCTGGTTTATAGCTTTGTATTATTTTAGATATTTTTCTTTTGTTGGGAAAAGCTATTACAGCATCAAGTTTTTTATTTATTTGAATGGATGAACATCTGTAAACATTTTTTTCCTTTAAAGATTTTTTGGATTTTGGACAAAATATATAAACTTCATAACCATTTTTTTCAAATCCTTCTTTAATTTGCTTTATTGATGTTGCTACTCCATTTTTTTCTGGGATATATGTATCTGTAAATATTGCAACTTTCATATTCTCCTCCTAGCTTAAGTATAATATATTTAGCACTTGGATTATAATTTACTTTGATGCAAGTGGTTTATTTATTGTTGGGTAGTGAGCAAGGGTTAAAAGAAGCTTATTTAAAAGAACTGTTAATTAAGATGGATGCTTTTAAATCAGAAGTTTCAGTTACTAAAATTTTTTTGTCAGAACTCTCAGTTGTGGAATTTGCTGATAAGTTGTTTTCCAATTCTTTTTTTTCAAAAAAAGAAATTTTTATTGTTTATGAGTCTGAACTTTTAAAAGCAGGAAAAGATTTAGAATTAGTATGTAATGCAATTTTAAAGTCTATCAATAAAACTGTTATTTTTGTTTCTAGTAGTAATACATGTAACATTGATTTTAAGAATAAGCTCAAGTTTATAAAAAAAGTTTTTTATGAGATTTCTGATGATGATAAATTTACATTTGTAAAAAGAAATTTTTTTAATCTTAATATTAAAATTACAGATTCTGCAATAAACTTAATGCTTTTAATGATAAATTCAGATACTAAAATTTTGAAATTTTATATAGATTCTTTTGCGCTTTTTGCTAAGAATAACACCATTGATGAGGAAGATATAACTTCTTGGATTAGTTTTGTTCGTTTTGAAAACACTTTTTCTTTATTTAATTCAATTTTAAAAAAAGATATGGCTCATTCTTTAATAAAGATTAAGTCTATTTTGGATCAAGGAGAAGATTTGCTTAGTATTTTAATGAGTCTTATTTGGCAATTTAAAAGATTATTAAAGGTGCAGATGGATTATAGTATGTATGGAAGTTTACAGAGTGCATTGAATAAAAATAAAATCTTTTTTTCATTAAATAAAATTTATAGAGTAGGGGTTAAAAATTATTCGATTGCAGAAATAAAAATTGTTTTGAAAATTTTATATAGGTTTGATTTATATTTAAGGATTTATTCTAAAAATGTTCATCAAAATTTGTCATATTTTTTAATATTTTCAATCTTAAATCTTAATAATAATTTTTCAATTCGTTGTTCTACAGAATCAAAATTTAATTTTTAAATTATGAAACAAAAATTAAGTTGGATTGTGTTATTTTGTTGTTTATCTTGTAGCTCTGAATCTAGATTGGCGGAAATTGTTTTAATAAACTTTTTTGATTCTATTAAAAATTTACAAAGCAGTCCCGAAATATTTTTTGGTTATTTGAATATTCCAAACGATGATGACCTGAGGGCAAAAATTTATGGATTAAAATCTCAGGCCAAGGATGATTTTATTTTTTATCCTTTGTTTTTTAATAATCTAAGATATGAAATAATAGGTAAAAAAAATATTTCCAAAGGCTTTGAATTTGAAGTTATTATTAAAAATATTAACTTTAAAAACGGGATAGAAAAATTTTTGGCTAAATTAAATAAAATCGAAGGAAGCTCTTCAAAGATTAAAAGTTTAGAAGAAAAAGAGCGTAAAAAAATATTTGACAATTTAATAAATGAAGTTATTGAAGATTTAGATGATTTTGATTACACCGAGATTGTTCATTTTTTTAAAGTAGTTAAGAGTTCTTCTGAAGGTTATAAAATAGAGCTTTCAGGGGATGTTTTGAATATGCAAGTTAGAAACAAGCTTATTAATGATCTTTTTTTAGTTTTGTCGCCTGGAATTTCAAATAGTGTTTTTATTTTAAAAAATATTAATAAATAATAATCTGGCTTAAAATTTTGTAATTTTATCGTTGATTTATAAGTTATGTAAAATTTTAATTGAATTTAAAATTTATTTATTGTGATTATAGTTTTTTATTGAGTTTTCTTTTATTGCAAATTCTTTTATTCTTTTTGCAAGTTGAATATTTACTTTTATTTTTTCTGAAATTTCATGTTCACTTAAAGGGAGTATATCCTTATAAGTTCCAATTGATTTTAATATTTTTTGGGCCGTTTTTTCTCCAATTCCATGTATTTTTGTATACAATAGGGTTATTTTTTCTCTTCTTTTTTTGTTAAATCCGTTAGCTTTTCTGTGTGCCTCATCTCTTACATTTTGCAGTATCCTAAGAGCAGGATGTCCTTGAGGCAGATTTATTCCTTTTTTGTTGTTTGTTAAGAATATTGTTTCATGTTTTTTTGCCAACGAACAGATTTTAACTTTGTTTTCTATTTTTAATCCTTTTAAGATAGAAAAAGCAGCATTTAATTGTCCTTTCCCTCCGTCAATTAAAATTAAATTTGGTAGTTCTAAGTTTTTATTGATTATTTCTGAATACCTTCTTGAGATTACTTCCTTTATTGCCTTAAAGTCGTCAATTTCTCCTTTTAATAGCGAGTTTAGTTTGTAAAGCTTGTATTTTTCTTTAAAGGGAATTCCCATTTTAAAAGTAACCATAGAAGCTACTGTTTCTTGACCTTTAAGATGAGCAATATCAAATCCTTCAATTGTTTTGGGAAGTTTGTCCATTTCTAGAAAAATTTTCAAACTTTCAAGTGCTTTGTTGCTTTTATTTTCATATTCTCTTAAAGATAATTCAGCATTAGATATAGCCATTTCCATTATTTTTGAAATTTCTTCTGTTTCTTTGTAAATAATTTCTGTTTTTGTATTTTTAATTTCATTTATTAGTTTTTCAACATTTTTAGTGTCAATATCTTTGAGAAAAATATGAATTTTGTCGGGCACTATCATATTAATAGATGTGTAATATTGAATTAAAAATTGTAAAATCAGCTCATTTTGTTTACATATACTCTCATCGAAGTTTGCATCTCTTTCAACTAATTTTCCATTTCTGTATTTTAACACTATTATTGTATTTACATTTTCTCCTGGGTGAACATGCACATAGTCTATGTTTAAATTATTGGTTTTTGTAATGATTTGGATTTGATTAATTTCTATTAAGGAGCTTTTAGTTTCTTTCAATTTAATAGCAGTTTCAAAATCTTCTTTTTGTATGGCAAGTTTTAATTTCATTTCAACTTGGCTTAATATTTCGGATATATTCCCGCTTAGTATGGATTTTGCCTTATCTAGTTCTTTTTGATATTCTTTTTCAAGATTTTCCTTGTAGCATACTCCAAGACACTGTCCCATGTGGTAATATAGACAAGGAGCATTGGATTTTTTTTTACACTTTCTAATTTTAAATGTTTTGTTAATAAAATTTAGCACTTGATCTAGTTTTTTTACATTAGTAAATGGTCCAAAATATTCGCTTTGGTCATTAATTATTTTTCTAGTTTTAAAAATCCTTGGATATTTTTCATGAGTTATTCTTACCATGGGATAACCTTTTCCGTCTTTTAATTTTACATTGTAATCAGGTTTGTGGGTTTTGATTAGATTGCATTCTAGAAGTAATGCTTCGTATTCACTGTTTGTTGTAATAACTTCTATTGATTTTACATTTTTCATTAGTATTTTGATTTTGTGACTATTTTTTTCTAAAAAATAACTTTTTATTCTTGATCTTAGATTTTTTGCTTTTCCAACATAGAGTATTTTTTTGTCTTCATTTAGCATTTTGTAGCAACCGCTTGTAGTTGGTAATTGCATTGCTTTTTCGAATAAACTTGTGAGATTCTCTTTCATAATGTCAGGCAGTTTTTAGATTTTAAAAATCATCTTGTGATATAATATTGTATCATAAGACAGTTTGTTTTATGTTCTGAGGTATTTAAAAATATGAATAATAACAAGTAAAAGGTCAAAAATGAGATTAATTTTAATGCTCTTGCTATTTTTTTTGTGCTTTTCTATTCTTTTATCTCAAGAATTGAAGTTAATACTTGATTCAAAAAAAAATTTTAAATTTATTCAAGATTCTAGCAATATTACTTTTGAACGGGATATGCGAGGTTTGCTTGGTATTTATTTGGATAGATATAAAACTGTTTTAGATTTGAATAATATTGATTTGCGCTTAGAAATAGGAAGGGATAACAAATTAAAAGACACATCTTCAAACTATTTAGTTAGTTCAGAAAGCTTGAGAGTTTCAAATGAATTTCGTAATGTCTCTAACGGTTCTTTAATTTTTTATTCAAATCAAAATCCTGTTAAGTTTAAGCCATTGACAAAGAAAGCTTTCTTTTCCTCGGGCAATACCGTTTCTGATTTTACTATTAAGTTTTGGGTATATCGAACAACCTCTGTTACAGGGGAAATTATTTTTAGTTGGGATGGCTATAAAAATATTAATAATTTATGGGTAGATCAGTCTATTAGATTAGAAAGTGATGAGGGAAATTTTGTTTGGGTTTTAAACAATGTTTTTTTAAAAGATAATAAAAACCCTATCAAAATTAGAATGAAAAGTAATGATGATTTTATTCCGAAAAAATGGCATTTACATACTTTAAGATATAGGCAAAGAGATGGAATACTTGAATATTTGATAGATTCTAAACCCCAGGCAATAGAATATATAACAAATGACAAGAAGGAAGGATCAGGATATTTATTAAGTATTGGCAACTTTATTGATTTTACCTTGGGAACTTATTTTACTGGTGCAGTTGAGAATTTGGAAATACATAAAAGTTTTGAAGAGGTTAGTAATGCTTTTTTTTCAAAGAATATGGGATACATTATTACAGAGCCTATTAAGCTTTCTAAATATTATTCTCAAGTATTGTCCTTTGATGTTGATTCTAATGTTCCTAAGGATACAGAGATTGTTTATTACTACAGATTAGATAATAAGGTATTTTATGATACAGATAGCTATGGGAATATTAAAAAAAATTTAACTGGCGCGTGGATTCATTTTGATCCTAAAAAAGATTTTCCAGATTCAAAGATATCAAAATATATTCAAATAAAAGTTGAATTTTATCCTAGTGGGGATTCTGTAAGCAGTCCTTCTCTTTATAGTATGTCGATTACTTATGTTCCCGAAGCAGCTCCATTTCCTCCTGTGATAACAAAAGTTATTCCAGGCTCTAGAGAAGTTTTTATTGAGTGGATTCCTGTTGTTAATAGTAGCGTTGAAGGGTATTATATTTATATTGGCGTTGCCTCTGGTAATTATCATGGAAAAACTAGTGGTGTTTTAACTTCTCCTATTGATGTTGGAAATCAAACTTCTTTTAAGATTACAGGATTAGAAGATGGAAGACTTTATTATATTAGTATTGCTGCTTATAATTTAGATAAAAGCGTTAATAAGACTTCTTTTTCAAAGGAAATTTCTGTAAGGCCTATGGAGATTTTTAAAAAATATGAATAACTTTAGTTTTGAAAAAGCTTTAAATTTTTATAAAAATGGTGACTTTAAAAGTGCTCTTGACAATTTAGATGTTTTTGATGAGAATTTTGATTCTCTTTCACTTAAAGCGCTTATTTATTTTAAGAAAAAGGATTATAAGGCTCTTTTATATGTGTTAAATACTTATCCTGTTGTTTTGAGTGAATATAATTTTTTAGTTAAGCTTATAGATTATGGTAAAGTTGAAAAAAATAAAGATGATCTGAGTCCTTTTGAGAATTATAATTTGGGTGTTTTTTATTTTAATTTAAAAGAATATGAACTTGCGTTAAATTGTTTTTTGAAAGCTAAAGAGCAAAAATCTGATTTTATACAAGCTTTAAACAATAGTGCTGTTTTATTTGAAATGTTGGGCAACAAGGATGAGGCTTTGAAATTATTTTTTGAGGCTACAGGTTTGGACCAAAACAATTCTCTTGTTAAGCTTAATATTTGGATTTTAAAAAATATCAAATCTCTTGAAATAGCAAGCTTTTTGAAAGCAAGCGAAATTTTTTTTGGTGCCAATCTTGCTCTTGTTGTTAATTATTTAATGTATTATTTATATTCTATTGGAGAAATAAGCAGGGCCATTAGACTTTCTGAAAAATTTTTAACAGATTCTCATTATTCTAAGTATATTTGGCACAATAGAGCAACTATTTTTCATAAAATAGGCAACATGACTCAAGCTACAGCATCTTATGTTAAAGCCATTTTAAATTTTTCAAATATTTATACAATTTATAATATGCATATTGCAACAATTGAGCTTTTAAAATTTTCTCCTAAAAAGTCTATTGAGAGAATGGTTAATGATTATTCTAATCTAGATTTGATATATTTGTATGCAACCTTATTTTTTCTTAGAAATCGTGATCTTGAGGATGCCTATTTTTACATGAAAAAACTTTGTGAGCTTAATCCAGAGCCTTATTTAAAATTTTTAAAATTACTTGAGTCTAGCGAGGATATGTTAATTGAAAATTTGCTTGAGGAATTTGCAGTATCTTTAAGAGTAAATTGGTATTTGGAGTATTTATTTTTTATTGACAATTCTTTAAATTTGAGAGATCCTATTTTTATTTTTGATCACAATATAAGGGTAAATACATATATTTGGAGAATTAAAGATGAGTACATTGAATTGAAATTTAGCAATAATGAGGAAAAAATGGTTCAAGAGATCTTGCGTGAAGAATGTATTTATTCTGGAGTTGACATTTCTATTGGGGATTTTCAAAATCTAATAGAGGCTTATAAAGAGTTTAGAAGAAATTACTAATATTTGCAGTTTATTTAGTTGACAATAATAATATCTCTAAGATAATATGTATTAATGTTGTAGGAGAGATGCCAGAGTGGCCGAATGGGGCTTCCTGCTAAGAAGTTGTCCTTTTAAAAGGGGACCATGGGTTCGAATCCCATTCTCTCCGTAATTATTTAAATCTTGACAGTGCATACTTTATTTATTAGAATTTATGTTAACTCTGGAGAGGTGGCAGAGTGGTTTAATGCTACGGTCTTGAAAACCGTTGTAGGTGTAAGCCTACCGTGAGTTCGAATCTCACCCTCTCCGTAATTGTTGTGTTTGATTTTAAGAATTAAGAGCGTGTGTGTTTATTGTGCTGATGCTCATATTCTGTATTTTCATGTATAGGGAATTGAAATTCGATTTTATCGCAGTTATTACAATCAATTAAGAATGGATCATAAAAAATTATAATTTGGTTATTTTTAAAGTAATATTTGTACCTTGAAAAGATTGTTGTGAATTTGTTTTCCAATTCATTTGGATTTTGGTTATCTTTTACGCTAAGATCTTTAATCTTATTTTTTACCTGTTCTTTTAATACTTTTATTAGAGAATCTAGCTGATCTTTTGATATTATTTCTGAAATTTCTATTTTTTTGTTTCCTTTTAAGTTTAAAGAGTAGTACTTTAAAAAAGTGCTTGATTCTTTTTCTTTAAAGGATTCTTTATATAAAATAGATGTAATACCAATATTTTCATTTTTAAATACTGTAAAGCTGGAAAAATAAAAATATTCATTTTTTGAATTTTCGGTTTTTGATATTTTATTTTCTATATCTTTTTTCCATTTTTTTATAAGATTTTCAAATTCAAAGTTTGTATTTTCCATAAAAGGAATTTTTGCATCTATGTTGAGAATATTATTGTTTTTTAGTATTTCTTTTTCTTTAATATTTTTAGTTTTAATTGTGAATTCAGAATTAACCTTATTCAAGGTTGATTTAGAGCATGATAAAATAGATAATATTAAAATAAAAATTATTATTTTAGTTCTCACAACTTCTCCATTTTCTGTTGAATATTTTTATTGTAATAAATAGTAATTTTTATTACAATAAAAATTAATTGTTTGTGTCCATAGCTCAGTTGGATAGAGCGTTAGATTGCGATTCTTAAGGTCGGAGGTTCAAGTCCTCTTGGACACGAAAAATTTGTTAGTTTGGAGAGATGGCCGAGTGGCTTAAGGCGCACGCTTGGAAAGCGTGTATACAGTAAAATGTATCATGGGTTCGAATCCCATTCTCTCCGATTCCTAGGACCCGTACTATCAAGTGTTGCTGAATCCCGTCAGGACTGGAAGGTAGCAGCGGTAAGCGATTTTTTTGGTGAGTACGTAAGTCTTAGGTTTGATTTTGAGCCAAAATGTGATGCTTTTCTTTATGTTAAGACATGGATTTATCTTTTTGAAACTTTCAATCTTGTTTTATTTTCTTAGGAATCTTTTCTTTTTTAGATATTTTTTATGCTTTATAAAATTCTTTGGTAATTCTTTTAAAGTAATAGTTCTAAGATATAAATATGTTGTATAGTATATGTTTGTAACATTTTGCTTATTAAAGTATTGGGAGGTAAAAAGTTGATGGCGTCTTCAAGAGGCACTGCTCTTAAGAAACGTCCAAGAGATTTCAACTCTCTTGAAGGGCAAGATTTTGTTGTTGAGACTTTAAAGCATTCTATAGAGAAAAATAAAATAGCAAATGCTTATATCTTTTCGGGGCCAAGAGGTGTTGGCAAAACTTCATCAGCTAGAGCTTTTGCTAGATGTTTAAATTGTAAGAATGGTCCCACAGTTATGCCTTGTGGAAAGTGTAACAATTGTAAATCTATTGAGAATGACAGCAGTCTTGATGTTATTGAAATTGATGGTGCTTCAAATACCTCGGTTCAAGATATTAGGCAAATTAAAGAAGAGATAATGTTTCCTCCTGCAATTTCCAAATATAGAATATATATTATTGATGAAGTTCATATGCTTTCCAATTCTGCTTTTAATGCTCTTTTAAAGACAATTGAAGAGCCCCCAAATTATATTGTTTTTATTTTTGCTACCACAGAATCGCACAAGCTTCCAGAGACAATAAAAAGCAGATGTCAGCATTTTAGTTTTAAACTTTTATCGCTAGACAAGATTTATAATATGCTTAAGAAGGTTTGTTTTGAGGATCATATTAAATATGAAGATGAGGCTTTAAAATGGATTGCATATAAAAGTAGTGGCAGTGTAAGAGATGCTTATACTCTTTTTGATCAAGTGGTTTCTTTTACTAATTCTGACATTAAATTAGATCAAATAAGATCTAAGATGGGCTTAACCAATGATGAATTTTTGGAGAAATTGTCAATTAGCATTCTTAGTGAAGATGTAAAAGAGTTAATTTGCGTTCTTGATTCTATTTTTTTGGCCGGAGTGTCTTATGAGCAATTTCTGCTAGATTCAATTGAATTTTTTAGAGAGGCATTATTTTTAAAGATAGGCATTAAAAATTTTGAGTTTATTGGGATTAAATCTGAGGATTTGAGAAAAAAATTAATTGAATTTGATTTGAACTATCTTGAGAGAATTATTGTTGTTTTGCTTGAAACTTACAGGGATTTGCAATTTTCAGTTAATCCAAGATATGAGCTTGAGATTAATTTTATTAAAATTTTAAGACTTAAAAACTATATTCCAAATCATGTTTTAATAAAACAAATTCAAAATATTGAGGATAATTTGTTAGAGAATATGTCTTTAGATTCAAACAGTTTGGATACTTTGGCAAATGAGAATAGTAAAGATGATTTAGCTTTTATTTCAACAAAACCTAGCTTAGAATATGAATTTCCCGAAATAAAATCTTTAGAAAAAGAGGAAACTGGTTTCGATGAAAATTTGTCAACAAAAATTGATAAAAATCTTTTAAATACCAATAGTATTGACGAGATTGATGAGATTTTTATTGAAGATGATGATTCAAATGAAGTAAATGATTTTATTGATATAAGAGATAAATTTATTTATATTGTTTCAAGATATATTCAAACTTTAGTTCATTCAGGAGAAGTTGTTATTGATGACAATGTTCTTTATTATAAGGTTTTTAGTGAATTCGAGTATAATGAGCTTCAAAATTATAAAGGCGAGATAAGATCTGAATTTTATAAAGAATTTCCCAATTTAAGCATTGTATTTCAGAAAAATTTCAAAAACCTTGAAAAGGATTTTGAAAAATTAGAAACTGTAAAAAATATTTTTGGAGCAAGTGAAGTTTTGGAGGGATAAAATATGGCAGTAAATCCGTTAGATTTTTTGAAAAATATGTCTAATGTTAAGAGCAATATTGACAATATTAGAAAAGAAATGTCTAAAATTACGGTTTGTGGTAAAGCGGGTAGCAATATTGTTGCTATTGAGATGGATGGCGAATTTAATGTTAAAAAAGTTTCAATTAATAAGGAATTTTTTGATGATTTAGACAATGATGCTTTTGAACAAATGGTTAAATCTGCTTTAAATGATGCTGTTTCTAAGGTTAAAGAAGAAATAAAGTTAAAAACCATGGGAGCTCTTCCTTTTGGAATGTAGTTGTTAATTTTGTAAAAATTATATTTTGATTTTTCAATATAATGTTAAGTGCTTTATAATCTATAGCATTCCGTATAAATTTAATTAATCAGATATAATTTGGGTATTAAGTAAGTATTTTGATTTATTTAATTATTTTTAATAATGTTTTAAACTTAGGGGGGTATTTCAATGTTATTACAAAAAACTTTATGTGTTATTAAGCCAGATGGAGTTAGGAGAGGTTTAATTGGCGATGTAGTTGCTAGGCTTGAAAGAGTAGGTTTAAAGATAGTGGCTGCCAAAATGCTTATTGTGGATGAGAGTCTAGCAAAAAAACATTATTTGTATGATGATATTGCTTTTAGGCATAGTGAGGCAGTTTGGAAGTCTTTAATTGAATTTATTTCAAATTCTCCTGTTTTTGCATTTGTTGTTGAAGGAGTTGAAAGCGTTGAGGTTGTTAGAAAGCTTTGTGGCGCTACTGAGCCAAAATTAGCTATTCCTGGAACAATACGAGGAGATTTTTCTCATCACAGTTTTAGATATTCAAATGAAAAAGGTTTTTCAATTTATAATGTGATTCATGCATCTGCAAATGAGGTCGATGCAATTCGTGAAATACCAATTTGGTTTAAAGACAATGAAATTTTAAACTACAAAAGAGATGATGAATGTGAGCATTATTATTGTTAATTTTTATAAATTGATTTCTTTAAAGGTATGAGTTTGAAATTGCCAATTTAATTCCAATCCAAAATAAGAACAATTTTTATACGTTTGTGTTAATTTTTTGCATTTTCAGGAGAATTTTTATACGAAAGATTGTTCTTGAGAGTGGTGTTTTTATTTTCCTTTCATGCCTTACATTATAATTGATTATATAAATAAATTTTGTTTAATAAGGTTTTCAATGTTATGTTTAATAAATTTTTAATGAAAATAAAAAATTCTAGTCTTGTGAAAAATGTTTATGAGAATACTTAGGCTTTACTCGTTATTTTTGTTTTTTGCTTGTACTTTTGATTATGATGAATATTCTAATAGGTCTGATGTGGTTAAAAAATTTCCTTCAATACAAATATTAGGAATCAAGTATTATGATGTTGCATATAACAAAGAACAAGCTGTTTTAGAGTCTTTAAGTTTTAGTTATTTTAATGACTATAAAATTTATAAGGCAGAGAATGGAAGGTTTTTATATCAGTCGTTAGATAATGAAATTTCAGGAAAGTTTAATAATTTGGAAGGATCTTATATTACAAAAGATTTGGATATGAGAGATTCCGTAGAATTTAAAATAGAGGATAAAAATAATTATTATTTGCTTAATTCAAATAGGCTTTTATGGAAGAATAAAGACAAAAAATTGCAATCTCCCCCAAATGAGCTAGTATTAATTAGATTTAATGATAGCACAATAAAAGGAAAAGGATTTTCTTATTTTATAAGGAGCAATGTTTTTTATTTTGATTCTGGGGTTGAAGGGATCATGAATTGAGGGATTTGATTTTAATATGGATTTTTATTATTTTTGTTAACAATATTCACGCAACGCAAATAGAATCTATGACTGAATCTGAAAGGCTTAAGGGAGAAGAAGATAAAAGCACTAATTTTACCTTTAAGTCGGATTTTGCACAAGGGGTAGTGTCTTCTTTTTATAAAAAAATTGTTTTAAAAGGAAATTCAGAGGTTATTTCCTCAGATTTTAAACTTAGAGCAGATGAAATTGAAATTTATGGAGAAAATGGCTCTTATCTTGAAGCTCGGGGTAATGTTTTTTATGAAGATTATAAGAATAAAATGCATGTTAAGGCTCAGTTTTTGTTTTTTAATAGAAAATTGGATAATTTTTATCTTAAAAAAGGGGTTGAGCTTGAAGATTTAGAAAATAATATGGTTATTAAAGCAGAAAGAATTGAAGGTAGCAATAAAGCCAATGTTTATATTATGCAATATTCTGTTAAAATATATAAGGATGATACTTTTGCAAGAGCTGAGAATGGGACTTATAATAAAGAAGAAAAAGAAATGATTCTTGAAGGGGTTCCAGTAATTTACCAGAAAGATAATTATTATTCTGCTTCAAGAATAATTTTTAATACAAAAACTAATAGGTATAAACTTGAGGGAAGTGTTGAGGGAGAGTTTACTCAAGTTGAAAATGATGTTTCTGAAGAAAAAAAATAAAATAAAAGAGATTAAGGAAAGTCTTGATCTTAATTCTGTCAATAATGTTGTTTTAAAAGCAGACAACATTGTTAAAAAGTATGGTGAAAAGTTTGCTGTTAATGGCATTACGATCAACATTCACAAAGGTGAGGTTGTAGGGCTTCTTGGTCCAAATGGGGCCGGAAAAACAACAACATTTTATACAATTGTAGGTTTTATTAGACCCAATGCAGGCAAAGTTTTAATAAATGATTATAACATCTCATCTCTTAATATGTATGAGCGCGCACGGATAGGAATTGTGTATCTTCCCCAAGATGCTTCAATTTTTAGGGAGCTTACAGTTGAAGAAAATATTATGGTTGCTTTAGAGAGAAGAGAGGACCTATCTAATGCTGAGCGCAAGATAGAACTTGTGAATTTACTTAAAGAATTTGAGATAAAAAGAATACAAAGCCAAAAAGCTTATACTCTTTCTGGGGGAGAAAGAAGGCGTGCAGAGATAGCAAGAGCTTTGGCTGTAAATCCCTATTTCCTACTCTTAGATGAACCTTTTGCTGGTATTGATCCTATTGCGATTGGGGATATAAAGAATATAATAAAAATTTTAAAAGAAAGAAACATTGGAGTTCTTATTACTGATCATAATGTAAGAGATGCTTTTGATATAATCGATAGAGCTTATATTGTTTATCAGGGGCAAGTGCTTGATGAGGGTGATGTTGATTATATAATAAGCAGTGAGAAAGCGAAGAAGCTTTATTTGGGAGAAGAATTTAGATTATGAAAATAATAGATCATGAACTTTATTATGAATTTAGGATAGCTAATGATGTTAAAATGATTTATACTAAAAAACCTTTTAGTCTAAATTTAAGAGAACTCAGTAATGATAATTTAAACTTTGTTCCTAAGTCGAAGAAAATAAAATATTTAAAACAATTGCATACAGATATTATTTATAAAGCCGAAGATGATTTTATAAATTTTCAAGAAGGAGATGGTCTTATATCTAGTTCTTTAGATGTAGCTCTTGTTGCTTACTTTGCAGATTGTCTTCCAATATACTTTTATGATTCAGTAAAGAAAATTATAGGGCTTATTCACAGTGGATATAAAGGAAGCTTTAACTTGATTATTTTAAAAATGTTGTTTATGTTTGAAAAAATGGGATCAACTTTTGAAGATTTAAAAATTGTTTTTGGACCTTATAATAGATCTTGTTGTTATGAAGTTTCTGAAGTTCTTTTAAAAGAAGTAAGTAATAAATTTAGCAAAGATTTATTAGATACTTCTTTTGCTAAAAGAGACGGTAAAATATACTTTGATAATGCTAGTTTTAATTTGAGCGTGCTTTCTAGTTTTAATTTAAATATTTATAATTCAAAACTTTGTACGTATTGTTTGAAAAATCTTTATTCTTATAGAAGATTAAGGGAAGGTCAAAGTTATGCTTTAATTTGGAGAATTTGATTTGAACGTAAGAGATTTGTCTTTTAAACTTAATTCAATTTTTGATGTAAAGAAGTATGAGCATGTTGATAAAAGTTTAAATGGTCTTCAAGTGGGGAATCTTAATGCCAAGGTTAACAAAGTTGCCTTTGCAGTTGATGCTAGCTATTCAACTTTAAAAGAAGCAAAAGGAAATGATTTTTTAATTACCCATCACGGTATTTTTTGGTCAAAAAAAGAGCGTATTGTTTCTAATATGTATGATAAAATGAAGTTTTTGATTGAAAATAATTTAGCTCTTTATTCAGTACACTTGCCTATGGATGCTCATTCTGTTTATTCACATAGCAGAGTGTTCTCAGATTTTTTAGGATTAAAAAATCCTTTTGCTTTCGCAAATTATGGAGGTTTTGATCTAGGAATTATTGCTGATTCTGATTTTAGCTTTTCTGAAATTTTAGAAAAAATCAAAAAGGAAAATAAACACATTCTTTTTTCGAAGAAGTTTAAAGAATCGGTGAATAAGGTTGCAATTGTTAGTGGTTCTGGATACTCTTTTTTTGAAGAGGCTTTATGCCATGGTATAGATTTGTTTATAACCGGAGATACTTCTCATCAAATATATTCTTTAGCAGAAGAATGTGATGTGAGCTTAATTTTTGCGGGTCATTATTTTACTGAAACTTTTGGTTTAATTAAATTAATGCAAGATTTCAAAATTCAAGAAGATTTAGAGGTTAAATTTATTTGTAAAAATACTAATTTATAAGGATTTTTGTATGAGCACTAAAAGTAAACGATATTTCAAAATTTTTATATTTATTATTAGTTTAATTTTTTTTGATCAACTTACTAAGTATTTGGTTGTAAAGTATGTCAAATTGGGTTCAATATATTTTTCTTTTTTTGATAATTTTTTTAGGATAATACATGTAAGAAACACCGGCATTTTATTTTCTATGGGTTCTAATATTCATTATAGTTTGAAAAAAATTTTTTTTCTTGCAATGCCTATTTTCATTTTAATATTTGTTTTTTCTCTTTCTTTGAAAGAGAAAAATTGTATTGCCAGGACTTCACTTTTATTAATTTTTTCAGGAGGAGTGGGGAATATTATTGATAGATTGTTTAGACCTTCTGGGGTTGTAGATTTTTTAGATTTCAAATTTTATGGAATTTTTGGACTTGATAGATGGCCTACTTTTAATTTTGCAGATAGCTATGTTGTTGTAGGAATGATTTTATTTTTGGCTTATGATTTTTTTATAAAAAAAAAAGCGCTTAATGTATGAAGATTTTGGGTTTTATTTTATGCGTGTTAATGAACCTATCTATAATGTTTTTAGTGTTCTTTTTAGAGTTTCTTTTAGTTGTTAAATTTAGTATTATCGTAAAGCCTTATTTGCAATTTATGTTGATTTTTATGATGATTGTTTTTGCTGTTTTGGTGGGGTATTTTGTGTCAATTTTTATTGTAAGAAGTCTGTTTATTAAGTTATTTGAATCAGATCAATAAAAAGAGAGGCTTTGTGTCTTTAAGGGTTTTAATTACTGGCGAGGTTGTCGGTAAAGCTGGGATTATTGCAATAAAATCTTTTTTATCATCCTTTAAAGTTGAAAAAAAGATTGATTTTGTAATATCTGGCAATAATTTTACTACAGGTTTAAGGGGTCTTGGTAAGAAACATGCCTTTTTATTGAAAAAGTATGGTGTTGATGTGTTAACCTTAGGTGAAAATGCTTTTGCAAAGTCTGATTTATCTAATGATCTTGATAAGTATAATTTTATTTTAAAACCTTTAAATTGTCCTGCAAAATTAAAAGGATGTTCTTATTTTATTTATAATATTAATGGTAAAAAATTGGCTGTAATGAGAATTGTAGGTCAAACAGGAACAACTAAGTATAAATTTAATCATCCTTTTTATAGTTTTGATTCTTTTTATAAAAAAATCAAAATACAAACAAACCATATTATTGTTCTTTTTGATTCAAATACTACGGCCGAAGTTAATGCTTTGTTTTTTTATCTAAAATCAAGAGTTAGTGCTTGTCTTGGAACTGGGAAAAGGGTTTTAACAGCTGATTTGAGAATCTTAGATAATACTGCCATTATAACTGATTTGGGTAGAGTCGGAAGTTTGGATAGCGTTATGGGCTATGTTCCTAATTTAGAGGTGGATAAATTTTTGAAAGGATTTTTAAATCAGAGATTTGATGAATCTTGGGAAGGTCTTGGTTTTAACGGTGTTTTAATTGATATTGATGAGAATGGGCATTCTTTTTCTGTAGAGACTGTTAGAGAATATATAGATTGTAAATCAAGTTTAAAAGATATGGATATTGTTTGATATTCATATCTTTAGATATTCTTTAAACTTAATTGATCTTATCTGTGTGATTTAATTTTATTAGTTTTCTTATGTATAGGAGGATGGGTTATGCATAGTTATATCGTAGAAGGTGGTTTTAAGATAGGTGGTCAAATTACAGCTAGTGGTAATAAAAATTCCGCTTTGCCTTGTATTTTAGCTGCTTTGCTTACCGATGAAGCTGTTGTTTTAGAAAATATCCCAAATATTAATGATGTTAAAGTTCTTTTAGATATTTTAAGTGATATAGGAGCAGATATTGTAAGAGATGGGAGTACTTTAAAAATAAAAGTTTTAAATATTGTAAAAACAGAAATAAATTCCTCTCTTACGGATTTAATTAGGGCTTCCATACTTTTATTAGGACCTTTTGTTTCAAGATTCGGGAAAATAGATATGGCGCTTCCAGGAGGAGATGTGATTGGAAAGAGGCGACTTGATACTCATTTTTATGGTCTTTGTAAACTGGGAGCTAAGTTGAGCAAAAAAGACGGAAGGATTGTTTTGGAGGCCAACAAGCTTGTTGGAGCTGAAATGTTTTTAGATGAAGCTTCTGTTACAGCCACAGAGAATATTATTATGGCTTCAGTTCTTGCTGAAGGAAATACCGTTATTATGAATGCTGCTTGTGAGCCACATGTTCAAGATTTATGTAATATGCTGAATTCAATGGGTGCTAATATTTTGGGGATTGGTTCAAATGTTTTAGAAATAAAGGGTGTAAAAAAATTAAGTGGAACCACATTTAGAATAGGAGCCGATTTTATGCAAGTTGGTTCTTTGATTAGTCTTGCTGCATTAACAGGAGGCGAGTTAGAAATTAAAAAAGCAGATCCCCAGCATTTCAGATTAATTAAGCATATATATTCAAGACTTGGCATTAATTTTGAATATGACAGAGAAAATTTATACGTAAGAGATAAACAAGAATTAAAAGTTAAGCTAGATTTTGGTGGACACATTCCAAAAATTGATGATGGTCCGTGGCCAGCCTTTCCAACAGACCTTATGAGTATTATTATAGTCACCGCAACTCAAGTAGAAGGCACAGTTCTTGTTTTTGAGAAGATGTTTGAATCCAGAATGTTTTTTGTAGACAAATTAATAAAAATGGGGGCTCGAATTGTACTTTGTGATCCACACCGTGTAGTAGTTACGGGTAAATCTCCTCTTAAAGGTAATGTTTTATCTTCTCCAGATGTACGGGCAGGAATGTCTCTTCTTATTGCTGCTTTTGTTGCTGAAGGTCGCAGCGAGATTCAAAATGTTTATCAAATTGAAAGGGGATACGAAGATGTGGTTAGCAAATTAATTAATCTGGGAGCAAAAATCAAAAAAGTTGAAAGTCAATAGCTTGGCATTGGGCTTTATTATATTATATTTAATTTATGGAAAATGTTTTTAAAAGAGAATAAATATAAAGTATTAATAAGTTGAATTATAAATAAATTTATATTAAATTGATTTTTATTATTGAGATTTTATCTAGTACTATTGAATTTTTTTTATTTTATAGTCTAAAAATCTTGATATAAAAAATAATATTGAAAGGTTGAAAGAATTTGCAGGGATATTTTTGATTTTGAATTTTTACCTTTATAATATTAATTATTATTTTAAATAAGTGCTTCTTACCCTGCTTTAATTCGTGAGAATGGTTTGAATTTTATTAATTACCGCTTATTTATGATTAACATCAGCATTATTGAATTTTTTATATCTGGTTTTAATTTTTTGTTTTTGGGTATGATTTTTTTGGAGTGGCAGGTTAATAGATTCTATTTATATCTTGACCAGTGTAGTTGATAACATGTTGGCTCTAATTGTTTTAAGATTGCATATTGATTTTTAATTTTTGAAATTAATAATCAAATACTTTTTTATTTATGAATAAATTTGAGTTTAGATTTTTATAAAAAAATATTTTAGATAAGGATAAAATTTTATGTCTACAGATAAGAGTAAGACTAGAGAATTGATATTAAATGGCAATTTATATAAGGTTCTTTTTTTAATAAGTTTTCCTATTGTTGTAACCAATATTATTCAAGCTTTTTATGATCTTACTGATATGTTTTATGTTGGTAAGCTTGGAGCCATGCCTTTGTCAGCGCTTTCACTTGCTGGTCCTATAAATTTTTTTATTATGGCGATTGCTATGGGCATGGCTACAGGAAGCATTTCTTTGATTTCAAAGTGTATTGGAGAGGGAAATTTTTCTCGTTTTTCAAGGTATGCAGGGCAACTTATTGTTTTAAACTTTGTTTTATCTTTATTTGTTACTATTTGTGCTCTTTTTTTTATTGAACACCTTTTAGATTTATTGGGTGTAAAAGGCGAGCTTAAAGAACTTTCAAGAGTTTATTTTTATGTAACAATTTTTGGAATACCTATTATGTTTTTAAGTATTTCAATTACATATATTTTAAATGCTCAAGGAGAAACCATCCTTTCAATGATAATAGTTTTATTTGCCAATATTGTTAATTTTATTCTTGATCCAATTTTAATATTTAGTTTTAATATGGGCATTGTTGGGGCTGCTTGGGCTACTTTATTTTCAAAATTATTAACAGTTGTTTTTTATTTATTTTTGACTTACAGACTAAATCGAGGATTAAAAATTTATCCGAAAGATTTAGCAATAGATATAAGATCTATTAAAGAAATTGTTAATTTAGGATTGCCTTCAACGTTTGGGCAAATAATGGTTTCGTTGTCTTTTTTTATTTTCAATTATATTGTTATTGAGATTAGTCCAAAATTTTTGGCAGCGTATGGACTTACAAATACTATTATTTCTTTTTTATTTCTTCCTGCTATGGGAATTGGTACCGGAATTATTTCAATTGTTGGTCAAAATCTTGGTGCTAAGAAAATCAATAGGGTGGGAGAAGTTTTGAAAAAAGGATTTTTTATTTCTTTAGTAATTTTATTAATAATAAATTCAATTGTTATTATTAATAAACAGTTTATACTGAGATTGTTTACAAGTGATTTAGAAGTTTTAAATTATGCTAATAATTATTTATTGTTAACAACTATTGGTACTTTTGGGTATGGACTGCAACAAGTATTTTTTGGAGGACTTATTGGGTCTGGTAGGACAAAAATTGCAATGGTTATTGTTTTTATTAGGTTGTGGCTTATTCGCCTTCCAGTAGTTTTTATTTTTCAATATTTTGGTATAATTGAGGATTCTTTAGGTTATGCTTTTATAATTTCAAATTATTTGGCGATTATAATTTTAGTTGTTTTTACTTCTACTCGTTATTGGACTAAGTCCGTTTTGATTAAAAAATACAATAGCAATTAAGATTTTGAAATTTATTTATATTTGTATTTTGCTAAAGGAAATGGTTGATTTATTTTAAGAAAATTTGGTTTTAAACCATTTCTCTTTGTTATTGTTTTTCAAAAATATATAATATGTTTTTTCTTTTAGTGTTAATTTTAGTTTTTAAATGAAAAGTTTTGGTCTCAAGTCCATTGAGTTTTTCTCTAATTAATTCACCTGTTTTGCTGCCTTCTTTAAAAATTGCTAATGAATTTGCATTTATATTATCATTACTTTTGTTTTTTAGAGTAATTATTAGATTGTTTTTGCTGTCGGATTTATAGTTTACTATTTCTACTTTTTTATTAGTTTTTATAGTGCTAATAAGATATGTAATTTCTTTAGCATGTTCTTTTGATTTTATTGTGCTTGTTTTCATGCAAGACATAACAACAATTGAAATGCCCGGAATTGTAAATATTGGTAGTAATTTAAGCTTAAATTTTTTAGTTTTCATTATTTTTATTATATTTTTTTATTGGGTTAGTGTTAATCTTTTTGATAAAATAAAGATTTTTGATCAATTTTAATTGATGACTAGATTTCAAAAATTATTTACTGTTTTTTTGAATTTCATGGCTTTAAATGTATTGGTTGAACATTTCTTTATGTTAAATAGTTGTTTTTAAACTTTATTTTTTAGTATTTTGAGCTTTTCTTTAATGATATAAAGTTCATTTTAATTCTTAATACCATTGTTGTAAGATTGATTGAGTTTAAAAGTTAAATCGTGTTGACTATATTTTATAAAATGTGTAAAATTTTAAAGCTATTAAAATTTTTTAGAAAAACACGCGGTGCGGGTCAATTTCTAAAAATAGATTTTTTATTTTTTTGATTATTTGTAGCTATTTTCTTATTTTAATAAGATTGAATTTGTTAAAATTTTTAAAAGAGATTAAATGTAAGTAGCTATTTAGAACGTGAAATTTAGGAGGTTAATCATGGCAAAAGAAGTTTTTCAAAGAACAAAGCCGCACATGAATGTTGGAACAATAGGACATGTTGATCATGGTAAAACAACATTGACAGCGGCTATTAGTATTTATTGTTCAAAATTAAATAAAGATGCAAAAGCATTAAAGTATGAAGATATTGATAATGCACCCGAAGAGAAAGCAAGGGGAATAACAATTAATGCTAGACATATTGAGTACGAAACAGCTAATAGACATTATGCTCATGTGGATTGTCCAGGTCATGCTGATTATATAAAAAATATGATTACAGGAGCAGCGCAAATGGATGCAGCGATACTTTTAGTTGCTGCTGATAGTGGTGCTGAGCCCCAAACAAAAGAGCATTTGCTTCTTGCTCAAAGAATGGGAATAAAGAAAATAATAGTTTTTTTAAATAAATTAGACTTGGCAGATCCTGAACTTGTTGAACTTGTTGAGGTTGAAGTTTTAGAGCTTGTTGAAAAATATGGTTTTTCATCTGAGACCCCAATAATCAAGGGTTCGGCTTTTGGGGCTATGTCAAATCCAGAAGATCCTGAGTCTACAAAATGTGTTAAAGAGCTTCTTGAATCTATGGATAATTATTTTGATCTTCCAGAAAGAGATATTGACAAGCCATTTTTGCTTGCTGTTGAAGATGTATTTTCCATTTCAGGAAGAGGTACTGTTGCTACTGGGCGTATTGAAAGGGGTGTTATTAAGGTTGGCCAAGAAGTTGAAATAGTTGGTATAAAAGAAACCAGAAAAACTACTGTTACTGGTGTTGAAATGTTCCAAAAAATTCTTGAACAAGGTCAAGCAGGAGATAATGTTGGTCTTCTTTTGAGAGGAGTTGATAAAAAGGATATTGAGAGAGGACAAGTTTTGTCAGCTCCAGGTACAATTACTCCACACAAAAAGTTTAAAGCTTCAATTTATTGTTTGACTAAAGAAGAAGGCGGTAGGCACAAGCCATTTTTCCCAGGGTATAGGCCACAATTCTTTTTTAGAACAACCGATGTTACTGGCGTTGTTGCTTTAGAAGGTAAAGAAATGGTTATGCCTGGGGATAATGTTGATATTATTGTTGAACTGATCTCTTCAATAGCTATGGATAAAAATGTAGAATTTGCTGTTCGAGAAGGTGGGAGAACTGTTGCCTCAGGAAGAATTCTTGAGATATTGGAATAGTTTAAGACTTTAGGGATATATTTAATTTAATACTCCCTAAAGTTTAGGAGAATAAATTGATTGCTAAAGATAAGATACGCGTAAGATTATTTAGTTTTGATGTTAAAATATTAGATCAGAGTGCCGAATCTATTGTTAAAGCTGTTCAGAAGGCTAAGGCTCAGATTAAAGGTCCAATTCCTTTGCCGACGAAAATAAAAAAATATACTGTTTTACGTTCTCCCCATGTCAATAAAAAGTCAAGAGAGCAATTTGAGATGAGAACTCATAAAAGGCTTATTGATATCTTAGAGCCCACTTCTGCTTTAATGGACTCTTTAATGAAATTAGAGCTTCCAGCAGGTGTTGAGGTAGATATTAAACAGTAAATGATATTTTAAGTATATGAATTTGAGGTGTTTTAATGTTGGGATTGATTGGAAAAAAAGTTGGCATGACTCAGATATTTCAGAAAAATGGCATTGTGGTTCCTGTTACTGTTATAGAGTTTCAGCCCAATTATATTATAGGGAAGAAAACAGTTGATAGAGATGGTTATAGTGCTCTTATAGCAGGTTCTGTTGATCTTAAAAGCTCTAAAGTTTCAAAGCCCATAAAAGGCCAGTATAAAAGTTTAAAAGATATTGAGCCTAAAAAATATGTAATAGAGCTTAAGGATCTTGATGGATATGATGCTGGTGATGAGATTAAGGTTGATGTTTTTAAGTCAGTTAAGTATGTAGATGTTACAGGTACTACTAAGGGTAAAGGTTTTCAAGGGGCTATGAAAAGGCATAATTTTAGTGGTGGGCCATCTTCTCATGGATCAAAATTCCATAGACATCTTGGTGGAACAGGACAAGCTACTACTCCCGCAAGAACATTTAAAGGGACCAAAATGGCTGGTAGAATGGGTGGAAATCAACAAACTATTCAAAATCTTGAAGTTGTTTTAATTGATGAAGAAAAGAGAGCTATTCTAGTAAAAGGGGCTGTACCTGGTGCTAAGGGTTCTTTTGTTGTTGTTAAGAAATCTAAAAAGTAGGTATTTAGTATGGAAAGAAAAGTTTTTTCTAAGGATGGGAAAGAGATTAGAACTATAAATTTGGATGATAGAGTTTTTAATATAGAAATTAGTCATGGGTCTATCTATAATGCTATAAAAAATGAGTTGTCTAATCTTAGGATTGGAACATCTTCAACTAAAACCAGATCAGAGGTCAGAGGTAGTTCTAAAAAGCCTTGGAAGCAAAAAGGAACTGGTAGAGCTAGAGTGGGTACAAAGCGAAACCCAATTTGGATTGGCGGAGGTATAGCATTAGGGCCAAAACCTAGAGATTATAGCTATAGATTGCCTAAAAAAGTAAAAAGGCTTGCATTTAAGTCTGTGTTAAGTTTACGTGCTGCTGATGAAAATAGTTTTAAAGTTATTGAGAATTTTAATATTGAATCGGGAAAAACAAAAGATCTTGCTTTAATAATAAAGAATTTTGCAAGTTTCAATGGTAAAGTGGTTATTCTTTTAGGTAATGATGATCAAATGATCAAAAGGGCTGGTAAAAATATAAGAGATTTAAAGATTTTGTCTTTTGATAAACTTAGAGTTGTTGATTTGTTTTATGCAAAGAATTTAATAGCCCTAGAATCTGCTGTTAACAAACTCAATGAGTTTTACGTTAAATAAAAAAGATGTTGAGGATAAGTATGAAAGCTTATGATATAATAATTTCACCTATGCTTACTGAAAAAACCAATACTCAAAGAGAAAGTATTAATGTTTATGTTTTTAAGGTTAATAAGAGAGCAAATAAAAAAGAGGTTGGTGCAGCAATAAAAGAACTTTTCAATGTTACTCCAGTATCGTGTAATTTGCTTAATATTAAAAGTAAAGCCAAGGTTGTGGTGTCTCGAAGAGGATATCCTATAGGTAAGGGGAAAACTTCTTCATGGAAGAAGGCATATGTTTATCTCAAAAAGGAAGATAAAATAGATATTTTTTAGTGGTTTTGGAGAAAAATAAATATGGGTATTAAGACTTATAAGCCAAAAACTTCTTCTTTGCGCTATAAGACGACTTTATCTTTTGATGATTTAAGCAAAGGTAATGATCCTTTGAAATCTTTAACAAAAGGTAAAAAATTTAAATCAGGCAGAGATTCTTCTGGTAGGATTACTGTTAGGAGAAGAGGTGGTGGGCATAAGAGAAAGTATAGGTTGATTGATTTTAATCGAAGAGATAAATTTAGCATTCCTGCTCGAGTTGCTTCTATTGAATATGATCCAAATAGAAGCGCTAATATAGCCTTGCTTGTTTATAAAGACGGAGAAAAAAGATATATTATTTCTCCAAAAGGCATTAAGGTTGGAGATGTTTTGGAAAGTGGTCCGAATGCCCCAATTAAAATTGGTAATGCTTTGCCTCTTGAAAACATTCCTATTGGAAGAACTATTCACAATATTGAGCTTAACGTAGGAAAGGGTGGGCAACTTGTAAGAAGTGCTGGCGGGTATGCTATGATACTTGCTTCTGACGGGAATTATGTCACTGTAAAATTATCGTCTGGTGAAATGAGGTTAATTTTCAAAAAATGTATTGCAACAATTGGTGAGATTGGAAATGAAGATTATGTTAATGTTTCTATAGGGAAAGCTGGTAAAAGTAGATGGCTTGGTAGAAGACCTAAGGTTAGAGGTGTTGCTATGAATCCTGTTGACCATCCTCATGGTGGTGGTGAAGGAAAAACTTCTGGAGGTCGCCATCCCGTGTCTCCTTGGGGACAGCCTACTAAAGGCTATAAGACTCGCAAGAAGAAGAGATATTCAGATAAATTTATTATTAAAAGAAGAAATAAGTAGGAGAGTGTAGTGGCAAGATCTATTAAAAAAGGACCCTTTATAGAAAAGAGTCTTTATCAAAAAGTTTTATCATCTTTTGGAAGTGAGAAGAGAGTTGTTATTAAAACTTACTCCAGATCTTCAACAATAATTCCTGAAATGGTAAGTCTTACTATATCTGTTTACAATGGAAAGACTTTTATACCTATTTATATTACTGAGGATCTTGTGGGGCATAAGCTTGGCGAATTTTCACCTACAAGGATTTTTAGAGGACATGCTAAGTCAGATAAAAAGGGAAGGAAGTAAAGTAGTTATGTTGGTAAATAGAAGATATACAGCAAGGGGCAAAAATTTACCCTCTTCTCCAAAAAAAGTTAGGCCAATAGCCGACAATATACGAGGGAAGTCTTATGTTAAAGCTATTGCGGTGCTTTGTTCTATGCCTAATAAAGGAGCTAAGCTTTTAGAAAAAGTAGTTAAATCAGCAGCGTCAAATGCAATGTATCATAATAAAAATCTTTCCGAGGATATGATATTTGTTAAAATGGTCATGGTTGATGATGGGCGTCGTCGTAAAAAGATTTGGCCTAGAGCTAGAGGTAGGGCTGATAGGCTTGTTAATAGAAATTGTCATATTTTTGTTGAAGTTGATGAAAAAAAAGATATTAAAGGATAAAGCATGGGCCAAAAAGTACATCCATATAGCTTAAGGATAAAAATTAATAAGGATTGGAAATCAAAATGGTATTTTGATAAAAAATTGTATTCTACAATTCTTCATGAAGACTTTTTAATAAGACTAGAAATTATGAAGTTTCTCAAAGGGATTAAATTTGATATTTCTGATATAGAAATAATTAGAAATAATCCTCAAAAAGTAACAGTAGTAATTGTTACTCCAAGGCCCGGTTCTGTGATAGGTCTTAAAGGTTCTAATCTTGAAAAGATTGGTCAATTGTTAACTAAAAAAATTTCTAAAAAAATTAGTATTAAGATTAAAGAGGTTAAAAGACCAGAGCTTGATGCCCAAATTATTGCTAATGGGATTGCAAAGCAAGTAGAAAATAGAGTGTCTTATAGGAAGGTTCTAAAATCATCTCTTTCTACGTCTATGTTAAAAGGTGCTCAAGGGTTAAAAATTAAGATTGCCGGTAGACTTGGTGGTGCTGAGATTGCAAGAAGCTTTGAAGTTAAGGAAGGTAGGGTTCCTTTGCATACTCTTAGAGCTAATATAGATTATGGGTTTTCTGAAGCTCAAACTACTTATGGCATTATTGGAGTTAAGGTTTGGTTATTTAAAGGTGAAGTTTTAGGTAGACAAACCAATTCTGATGCTGGTCAGGTAATAAATAGAAAGCCTTTTAGGGAAAGAGGCGAGGCTGTCAAAAATTTTGATAAAATTTCAAATAGTAGAGAGAAGGCTAATGAAAAGCAAACTAGAGGTTTAAATAAAAAAGATGGATTATCTAAAGACGAAGCGGGTCTTTTAAATAAACTTAGTTCGCCTTTTTCTAAAGAAAGAGTAGATTCTAATGAGCAGAATATTGGAGGATAATTAGATGTTAAGTCCCAAAAAGGTTAAATATAGAAAAAAACAGAGAGGAAGATTGTCTGGAGAGGCTCAGAAGGGCAATAAAATTTCTTTTGGTGAATATGGACTTGTTTCTTTGGAAACAAATTTTATTACTGCTCGTCAAATTGAAGCTGCTCGTATTGCAATGACTCGTAAAATAAAAAGAGGTGGAAGAGTTTGGATAAGAATATTTCCTGACATTCCTTATACTAAAAAACCAGCTGAAACCAGAATGGGCAAGGGTAAAGGGGGTGTTGATCATTGGAATGCTCCTGTTAAGCTTGGCACTGTTATGTTTGAAATGGCTGGAGTTGTGGAGGAGCTTGCGCAAGAGGCTATGTCACTTGCAAGTTCTAAGCTTCCAGTAAAAACCATGTTTGTTGTAAGGCGAGATTTGAGGTAATTATGTTAAAAAATTTTAAGAATTTTACTCTTGAGGACATGAAAGCTAAAAGGCTGGAATTAAAGAAAGAATATTTTGATTTAAGATTTAAATCCGTTGTTGGTCATGTTGAAAATCCTTTAAAGAAAAGAGAGATTAGACGTGATATTGCAAGGCTTAATACAATGATTTGTGAATATGAATTAGGTATTAGAAAGGTTTAAAATATGGCAAGAGAAAATAAAAAAGAATTAATTGGCAGAGTTGTTAGTGACAAGATGTCTAAGACTATAGTAGTAGAAATTGTTCAAAGAAAGATGCACCCAATCTATCATAAGTATTTAAAGGTTAGCAAGAAAGTCAAAGCACATGATGATAAAGAAGTTTCAAAGGTTGGCGATAAGGTAAAAATTATTGAGGTTCGACCTATTAGTAAAGATAAAAGATGGGCTCTTGTTGAGGTTTTAGAAAAATTAAAATAGTTTTGATTTTTCTATAGGAGGTTGATTATGATTCAAATGCAAACTTATTTGACAATTGCCGATAATACTGGTGGCAAGGTGGCTCAATGTATTAAAGTGCTTGGTGGTAGTAAGAGGCGTTATGCCAAAATTGGAGATATAATAACTATTGTAGTAAAACAAGCAATTCCTAATTCTTCTGTTAAAAAAGGAGATGTTTATAAAGCTGTAATTGTCAGGACTTCTAAAGAAGTAAGACGTAAGAACGGAACTTATGTTAGGTTTGATGATAATGCTTGCGTAATACTTGATGCTAATTTGAGCCCTAGAGGTAAAAGGGTGTTTGGACCTGTTGCAAGAGAGCTTAGGGATGCTAATTTTATGAAGGTAGTATCATTGGCTTCAGAGGTGATATAGCAAAAGGGGGTTTTGTGAAGACAAAGTTGAAGATAGGTGATAGCGTAAAAATTCTTTCTGGAAAAGATAAGGGACGAATAGGCAAGATTGCTAGTATAAATAGAAAAAAAAATAAAGTTATTGTTGAATCTTGCAATATGGTTAAAAAAGTTATTAAAGCTAGGACACCCCAAGAAAAAGGTAGAATAATAGATAAGGAGGCCGCTATAGATATTTCAAATGTGATGATATTTATCAAAGGAACTTCTTCAAGATTAGGTATTAGATTTGAAAATAATGAGAAAATAAGATATCTTAAGAAAAATGGACAAAGGATATAGAGTTTATGAATTATGTTCCTGAATTGAAGAAATATTATAAAGACATTGTTATAAAAGAGCTTGTTAAGGAATTTGAATATAAATCTATAATGCAAGTTCCCAAGCTTGAGAAAATAGTAATTTCTGTAGGTGTTGGTGAGGCTGTTAGGAATAAGAAGTTGTTAGATTCTGCGGTTTTAGAGCTTGCTCAGATTACTGGTCAAAAGGCTGTAAAGACAAAAGCAAAAAAAGCAATAGCCGGGTTTAAAATTAGACAAGGACAAGAAATAGGTGCTAAAGTTACACTTAGAGGCAATGTAATGTATGAATTTTTATATAAGCTTATTCATTTGGCATTGCCAAGGGTTAAGGATTTTAGGGGAATTAATGGCGATGCTTTTGATGGTAATGGAAATTATTCTTTTGGGATAACGGAGCAAATAATATTTTCTGAGATAGACTATGATAAAATAGAGAGAATATCTGGTTTGAATGTTACAATTGTGACAACAGCTTCAAATGATAAAGAAAGTAAAGCTTTGCTTTTGAAATTTGGAATGCCGTTTAGTAATTAAAGGGATTTATAAGGTATATGGCTAAAAAATCAATGATTATTAGGGCTTCAAGAAAGCCTAAGTATAAGACAAGGCAGAATAATAGATGTAAGTTGTGTGGTCGTCCAAGAGGATATTTGAGAGATTTTTGTATGTGTCGAATATGTTTTAGAAAGTATGCGTCTGAAGGATTGATTCCTGGCGTTTCAAAATCAAGTTGGTAAGGGGATTTTATGGCGATTACTTATTCAGTAGGGGACATGCTAACTAAATTAAGAAATGCAAGTAGAGTTAAGCATGGATCTGTAGACTTAAAGATGTCTAATATGAATAAATCAATATTAAACATTCTTAAAGAAGAGGGCTATATCAAGGATTTTAGTTTTTTAGAAAAAGAAGGAATTGCTTTTATTAGAGTCTTGTTAAAGTATGATAACAAAAGAAATCCTGTTATAAACAAAATAGATGCCATTTCCACTCCTGGTAGAAAAATTTATTCTTCATATAAAAAGATGCCAAGAATAAAGAATGGATATGGAATATTAATTATATCTTCTTCTCAAGGTGTTATTACCGGTAAGGAAGCTAAAGATAAAAAAATCGGTGGTGAGTTGATTTGCTCAGTTTGGTAGTTTAATAGGGGGATATATGTCACGTATTGGAAGACTTCCAATAAAAATTCCAGATACTGTTAAGATTGATGTTAAAGATAATTTGGTAATAGTTGAAGGTATTAGGGGAAGATTAGTTCAAGATATAAAAGACAGTATTAAAGTTAAAGTCGAAAATGGTAGCGTTATTGTTGATCGAGTTTTTAATGATAAAAAAGCAAAAGCTTACCATGGTCTTTACAGAAGTTTGATTTTTAACATGGTGAAAGGAGTAACCGAAGGATTTTCCAAGTCTCTTACTATAAATGGCATAGGGTATAGGGCAGAGCAACAAGGCAATAGCCTTTTTTTAAGTCTTGGTTATTCAACTCAGTTTGAATATGTTATTCCAGATGGTATTAATGTAAAGCTTGATGGCAATACTAAAATTTCTGTTGAGGGAATAGACAAGTTTAAGGTTGGTCAGGTTGCTGCTGAAATTAGAAGTTTAAAAAAACCAGAGCCATATAAAGGGAAGGGCATTAAGTATGATAATGAAGTTATTAGAAGAAAAGTTGGAAAATCTGGTGTGAAAAAATAAATTTTAGGTTAAGTAGTTATGAAAAAAATAAAAGAAGCAGAACAGAGAAAGCTTAAGCGTAAAAAAAGAATAAAGAATAAAATAGGGCGTGGAGTAGCTAACAGACCGCGAATTACTATATTTAAATCTAATAAGTATTTTTATGCGCAAGTTATAGATGATAGTAAGGGGCATACTGTTGCAAGTATTTCTACTATTGAAAAAAGTCTTAATTTAAGCAAAAATATTGATGATGTGAAAAAACTTGGAGAAGTTCTTGCTAAAAGGCTTAAGGAAAAAAATATAAATAGTCTTATTTTTGACAGAAATGGTTATAAATATCACGGACTTATTGCAAGTTTTGCAACTTCTTTGAGAGAGTTTGGTATTAATATTTAAGGGAGTGTATTTATGGTAGATGTTCAGGCTCAGAGAAAGCAGATAGAAAAATTAATATCACTCAACAGAGTTACTAAGGTTGTTAAGGGAGGGAGAAGATTCTCTTTTGCTGCTTTCATGGTTGTTGGAGATGGAGAAGGACATGTTGGTTGGGGTTTTGGCAAAGCTAATGATGCTAGTGATGCAATAAAAAAAAGTTTAACAAGTGCTAGGAAAAATTTAAGATTTGTTCCTATTCGAAAAGGAACATTACCGCATGAGGTTATTGGTTGTTTTAAAAAAGCTAAAGTTTTAATCAAGCCAGCTACTCATGGTACTGGTGTTATTGCAGGAGGCCCTGTTCGTGCTGTAATGGAGGCTTTAGGGGTGCATGATATTTTGAGCAAATCTCTTGGCTCTAATAATTCTATGAATGTAGTAAAGGCAACTTTTAAGGCATTTGATTTAGTTTTGGATGCTGAAAAAGTAGCAGAGATGCGGGGAAAAACTTTTAAAACTTTATGGGGTTAATATATGATTAAAAGGAAATTAAGATTACAGCTAAAGAAAGCTAGGTTTAATGCTTCAAGGTCCAGATCTAAAAATAAATCTTTTATTAAAAGAATGGAAAAGAATAGGGAAATTATTTCTAAAAACAATATTAATGTGCAAGTTTCTCTTGTAAGAAGTCTTATTGGAAAATTAAATAAAAAGGTCAAAGTTTTAAAAGCATTGGGTTTAAATAAAATAGGCGATAAAAAGGTTCATTTTTTAAATGAACCTATTAAGGGCATGCTTAATGAGACTATTAATATGATTTTATTAAGCGAGGTAAGTAATGTATAACCTATTAAAGCCCAAGGGTGCTAGTAAGCGACGTAAAATTGTTGGCAGAGGTCCAGGCTCAGGACTTGGTAAAACTTCTGGGAGAGGTCAAAAGGGCCAAAAAGCAAGAAATACTTCACCAAGACTTGGATTTGAAGGTGGCCAAACTCCTCTTTATAGAAGATTGCCAAGGAAAGGTTTTTCTAATAGTGATTATAAATTGGAATATACAATTGTTAATCTGGGAGATATAGATAAAAAATTTAAGGATGGACAATTGGTCAACTATGATACTTTACTTGAAAATAAACTTATAAGAAAGAAAAATAAAAAAATAAAGATTTTGTCTAATGGCAATCTTACAAAAAAAGTTTCTTTAGAGGTTTCTAAAATTTCTAAATCGGCTGAAAACCTTGTAATGAAAATTGGTGGTACTATTAAATTAGTTTAAATTGGAATAAAAATGAAAGAGTTGTTTTTTAATTTATTTACTATTAAGGATTTGAGAAATAAGTTTTTGTTTACTTTATTTATTCTTTTTCTTTTTAGAGTTGGTTCGTACTTGCCGATACCAGGAATAGATTCTGTAGCGCTTAAAAGCTATTTCAAATCGCAATCAGATTTTTCAATTGCTAATTATTTTGATTTTTTTTCAGGTGGAGCTTTTAGTAATTTTTCTATATTTATGCTTAGTATAGGGCCCTACATTTCAGCATCCATTATTGTGCAGCTTCTTGTTTATTCTTTTCCTTCTTTGAAAAAGATGCAAGAGGGTGATGGTGGGAGACAAAAAACTAAAAAATATACAAAATATTTAACAATAGTTGCAGCTGTAGTTCAAGGATATGCAACAAGTCTTTATGCTAAGGGTATTCCGGGCGCTGTTACTATTCCCTTTTATAGATATATATTTATTGCTATTTTAACAGTTACTACAGGAACATTTATTCTTTTGTGGTTTGGAGAGCAAATTAATCAAAGAGGTGTGGGCAATGGAACATCTTTGATAATTTTTTCTGGCATAGTGGTTAGACTGCAAGCAGCGTTGTTTAACTTATTCCAAAGTATGCAGGATCCTTCTCAAAATGTTAATCCTGTTTTTGTGATACTTGTTATAAGTATATTTATTTTAGTTGTTATCTTGATTATATATGAATATAAAGCTCAAATGCGAATTGCTATTCATTATGCTAGGGCAAATTCTAATAGTACGGTTAGTTCCTATTTGCCAATCAAACTAAATCCATCGGGTGTTTTGCCCGTTATTTTTGCCTCTGTTTTAATTACTTTGCCCTTACAAATTTTAAGTGGTTTTGCAGAAACTTCTTCTATAGCCAGGCAAGTTTTATCTTATTTAAGGCCTAACGGGTTTTATTATACTTTTTTGAATGTAATTTTGATAATCGGATTTACGTATTTTTATTCTAAAATTCAGTTAAGTCCTAAAGATATAAGTAATAATATTCGTAAGAATGGGGGCGCTATTCCTGGAATAAAGTCTGATGAGATGGAAAAATATTTAGATGAAATTATGAATAAAACTTTATTTTCGGGATCTATTTTTTTGTCAATTATTGCAATTATTCCATTTTTAGTGCAAAATATTTTTAGATTTCCGCATGATGTTTCTAGGATAATGGGAGGGTCTTCTTTACTTATTATGGTAGGAGTTGCGCTTGATACGTTAATTCATATTGATGCTTATTTGAAAACTCAGGGATTTTCTCATAGAAATAAAAAGAATTATGCATTTTTGCAAAAAATTTAGGAGTGTTTGACTATGAAGGTTAGGGCAAGTGTAAAGCCAATTTGTGAAAAATGTAAAGTCATAAAAAGAAAAGGTGTATTAAGGATTATTTGTGATAATTTAAAGCACAAACAAAGACAAAAGTAAAAATTAAAGGAAATAAGATGGCTAGAATATCAGGAATAGATTTACCAAGTAATAAACAATTAAAAATAGCGCTTACTTCTATTTATGGTATAGGTAGAACAAGGGCTTTGGAAGTTTGTAATAGGTCAAGTATTTCTCCAAGTAAAATTGCTAAAGATTTGGATAATGATGAGGTTAATCGACTTAGGAAGGTAATTGAGAGTGATTATGTTGTAGAAGGAAAACTTAGAAGTGAGGTTGCTATGTCTATTAAAAGACTTATGGATATAGCATGTTATAGGGGTGTTAGACATAGAAAAGGATTGCCTTTGAGAGGACAGAGAACTAAAACGAATGCAAGAACTAGAAAAGGAAAAAGAAAGACTGTAGCTAATAAGAAAATAGCTAGCAAATAAAATAGTTTTTAAGATTTGGAGGGCAAGTTGAGCGCAAAATTATCAACTAATAGCAAAAAAAAAATTAAAAGAAATATCGGAGAGGGAAACGTTTATATACAAGCTACTTTTAATAATACCATAGTTACTGTATCTGACATAAAGGGGAATGCTTTGGCTTGGGCAAGTGCTGGTGGGATGGGTTTTAAAGGAGCTAAAAAATCGACTCCATATGCTGCTCAAATAACAGCAGAATCTGCTTTAAATAAAGTGAGAGATTTTGGAATTAATTATGTTCATGTGTATATAAAAGGACCAGGTATTGGCAGAGAATCTGCAATAAGAGCTATTGGTTCGACTGGAATGACTGTAAAATCAATTTCAGATATTACCCCTATTCCTCATAATGGATGCAGACCGAAAAAAACCAGACGAGTTTAGCTAGAAGGAGTTATTGAATGCCTGTGGAAAAATTTTTGAAAGATTTCACTATACCTGAAAAAATTGAATTTTTGAAAAGCCAAGATGATGGATCTTATGGTAAATTTACGATATATCCTTTTGAAAGAGGTTTTGGGGTTACTATAGGCAATACTTTAAGGCGCGTGTTGCTCTCTTCTATTGAAGGGTATGCGATTACCGCTATGAGAGTTCAGTCTAATAATAAAGACTCTTCGTCAAAGGTTGTTTCAAGTGAATTCGATTTGATTCCTGGGGTTTCTGAAGATACTCTTGAGGTCATTGCTAATATTAAAAATATACATTTGAAACTTGGAGAAGGGGAGCAAAGAAAGACAATAAGCTTTAATGTTAGCGGCAAAGAAACCAATGTTTTGAAAGCTTCTCATTTTGAAAGAGATGGAATTGAGGTTTTTAATAAAGATTTAGTTATAGCTACTTTGTCACATGATGCGAATTTAGACCTTGAATTTCAAATTAATTATGGTAGGGGCTATGTGTCTTCTGAGCAAAATTCTAAGTATTTAGAAGAAGTCAATGTTATTGCTTTAGATTCTATATTTTCGCCTATAGAGAAAGTTTCATACTCTGTAGAAGATACTAGGGTTGGTCAAAGGTCAGATTATGACAAGCTTGTAATGGAAATTTGGACTACAGGTGTTATTTCTGCCAAAGATGCGATAAAAAAGGCCGCATCAATAGTAAGAGAGTTTTTGTTTCCCCTTGTAGATTTCGAAGATAATGTTAATACATCTTTTGAGAAATCAAAATCAGAAAGTTATAACTTACTTGATATGAGTATTGAGAAATTGGATTTGTCAGTTAGGTCTTTAAATTGTTTAGCAAAAGAAAATGTTAGAACTTTAGGAGAACTGATTAGTAAAAATGCAGAAGAGCTTTCTAAGGCGAGAAATTTTGGGAAAAAAAGTTTAGAAGAGATAATTGAAAAACTTGGTTCTTATAGCTTGTTTTTAGGAATGTCTAAAGAAGATGCTTTATCTGTATTGAGTAAGAATGTTAAAATATCTGAATAAAAGGAGAGCTTAGGTTGTTACATGAAAACAAAATTGGGTTTTAATAGGTTAGGTAGAAAATCTAGTCACAGGAGAGCACTTTTAAAAAATATGGTAATTTCTTTTTTAAAACATGAAAAAATTTCTTCTACCAAGGCAAAGTTGTTTGAAGTTAAAAGATTTTCTGAAAGATTAATTACAAAGGCAAAAGTTGATACTGTGCATAATAGGCGAGAATTATCAAAATTTATACATGATAAGTATATTTTGAATAAGCTGTTTACCAAAATTTCTCCTGTTTTTAGACAAAGAAGTGGTGGGTATACTAGGATGATTAAATTAGGGAAAAGATATGGAGATGCGGCTGAAATGGCTATTCTAGAATTAGTTGAAAAGCCTTTAAAAGTTGAATAATTGATAATTTTAGCACACTGTTTTAAAGATTAAAGTTTAAATTGCTTTTAAACAGCATAGGAGTTAAATGATATGATATATATTATTTTTTCTTCTATTTTTGCTGGCTTTATATTAGGATTTTTAGTAAGAGTTTTTTTAGGTAGATTGTCTTTATTAGATTTAGAAAAAAATCTGACAAAAGTAAGGGTAGAATCACAATTAGAGATAGAAAATGAAAGAAAGCAAATTATTGCTAATGCAAAATCTCAAATGCTTAAAGAAAAAAACCAGCAAGATAGGGATATAAGAGATCGAAAAAATGAGATTGTTAATCTGGAAAAAAGATTATTACAAAGAGAAGAAACCTTAGATAAGAGAATATCTGCTCTTGATAAACAGCAGTCTAGAGTTGATTTTAAAATTAAAGAATTTGAACAAAAAGAAAAACTAATAAGAGAAAAAGAGGCCGATCTTGTTAAAAAATTGGAGAGTATTTCTGGTCTTACAAGAGAAGATGCAAGAAAAATTGTAATTGAAAAGGTTGAGCATGAGTCTAAAAGAGATGCTCAAGTTATTATCAATAAAAGTGAACAGGAAGCTCAGTTATTAGCAGATAAAGTCGCAAAGGATATTTTAGTATCTACCATGCAGCGCATTGTTACAGAGGTAAGCTCGGAGTTTACAGTAGCTTCTGTTGAATTGCCTAATGACGAGATGAAGGGGAGGATTATAGGCAAAGAGGGGCGCAATATTAGGGCTCTTGAGACTTTAATAGGAGCCGATATCATTATTGATGATACTCCCGAAGCTGTTGTTATATCTTGTTTTGATCCAATAAGAAAAGAGCTTGCTAAGAGGACCTTAGAAAGACTTGTTACAGATGGTAGAATTCATCCTGCTAGGATTGAAGAAGTTGTCTATAATGTTACCAATGAAATAAATAGCATTATTCAAGAAGAAGGTGAGAAAGTAGTTTTTGATCTTAATATACATGGGCTTGATAAGAGACTTATTAGAGGACTGGGAAGGCTTTATTTTAGAAGTAGTTATGGTCAAAATGTTTTAAGCCATTCGAAAGAAACGGCTATAATAGGAGAAATTTTAGCTAAAGAGATGAAATTAGACCCCATTGTAGTAAAAAGAGCATGCCTTTTGCATGATATTGGCAAGGGGATGGAAAGTATTTCTGATAATAGCGAGGGACACGCTATTACTGGTGCTGAACTTGCTCAAAGTTGCGGAGAGAGCGAAATTGTTGTTAATGCTATTGCTGCGCATCATAATGAAGTGAAACCCGAGAGTCTTGAGGCTATTGTTGTTCAAATAGCAGATGCTATCTCTGCATCTCGCCCTGGAGCAAGGCGGGAAAGTTTAAATAACTATATAAATAGACTTAAAAGACTTGAGGACATTGCTTATAGTTTTGAAGGTGTTCAAAAATGTTATGCGATTCAAGCTGGTCGTGAAGTTAGAATTATTGTTGACAATGCCTTGGTTAATGATGAAAAATCAATTGTACTTGCAAGAGATATTGCTAAGAAGATAGAAACTGAAATGAGATATCCTGGGAAAATTAAAGTTACAATTATTCGAGAAACCAGAGTTATTGAATATGCAAGATAGCACTATTAAAACTTTGATAATTGGGGATATAATAGGCGAGAGTGGATTAAAAAAAGTTTTTTTTAATCTTAAAAATATTAAGAATAAATATAGAATAGATTTGGTAATTGCTAATGGAGAAAATTCGTCAAATGGTTTTGGAATAACTCCAAAAATAGCAAATAATCTTTTTAGATCGGGTGTTAATGTTATTACGACAGGTAATCATGTGTATTCTAATTGTAAAATAAATGACTACCTAAATAAGCAGATGTATATCTTAAGGCCAAATAATTTCTCAGATTTGTTAGATGGGCATGGCTATTGTTTTTTTACTATTAGAGATGAAAAGATTGCTGTGATTAATGTTCAGGGGGTTTTAAATATGAATTTTATTGTTAAAAATCCTTTTGATAATGCAAAGAAATTGGTTAATATGCTAAGTAATAAGGTTAAAACCATTTTTGTAGATTTTCATGCTGAGAGTAATTATGAAAAAGAAAGTTTTGGATATTTTTTAAATGGTTTTGTAACAGGTGTGGTTGGTACTCATACTCATGTTATGACTAAAGATGAAAGAATATTATCAAAAGGGACAGCTTATATTAGTGATGTTGGAATGACAGGGGGATTGAATTCTGTAATAGGATTTAATCCCGATATTTCTATTAAAAGTTTGCTTGAATACACCCCTTTAAGAGCTGAAGTTGTAGAAGATGACACAATTTTACAAGGAGTTATTATTACTTCTAATTTAAAGACAGGTCGTGCTTTAAAAATTGAAAGGATTCAAAAATAATTTATTAAATATACTTTGTAAAAGGTATCCAGAAAAAACACGAAAAGAATTAATGGTTTTGATTTTAACGGGCAATGTATATGTAAATTCTCATAAAGAAAAAAACCCTAAAATATTAATAAACAAAACAAGTAAAATAGATTTGGTTGATAATGTTTGTCAAATATTTGTATCAAGGGGAGGCTATAAGCTTTTAGAAGCTCTTAAATATTTTGAGATCGAAGTTAAAAATAAAATTTGTGTTGATGTTGGCTCTTCAACCGGTGGTTTTACTGATTGTCTGCTGCAGTATGGTGCCAATTTTGTTTATTCAATTGATGTGGGCATTAATCAACTTTCTTATAAATTGAGAATTGATCCAAGAGTTAAAGTTTTAGAGAGAACTAATATTTTTGATGTTACAGAATTTAAAATTGTGCCTAATTTTGCTGTTGTAGATGTTTCTTTTAGATCATCAATAAGTATATGTGTAAATTTAATAGATAAACTTTCTGATAATTTTATTATAGTTTTGATCAAGCCCCAGTTTGAGTTTAAAAGTTTAAATTTAGATATAGAAAATTTTAGTGGGGTTGTGAATGGGAAGTATTTGAAGATAATTTTGCAAAATGTAATTGAAAAGTTTTATAAAAATAAATTACAAGTTAAAAATATATTAAGGTTAAAAACCAAGGGTAAAAAAGGCAATCAAGAATTTATGTTTTTAGTTGCTAGATCAAGTGTTTTAAATATTGCGAGCTCTATGCAATTGCTTAGCAATATTGAATTTTAATATTTATCTAAAGTCTTTTTATTTAATATTCCTGAGAAATTTAAGTTTAATTCTTCAAGTATTATTGGATTATTTTCTATTGTTAAAATTATTCCAGTAATACCTTTAATTTCAAGACATGTTAAGGTTATTTGAGCGATTTGATTAATTATTCCCTCAATTCCGAAACTATTTTCATAAAATTCTTTAGATAAGTTTATTTTGGCAATTCCTTCGCTTAGGCTTAAGTTTAATAGCTTAGTTTTTATAGGAATTAAACTTAAAAAATTATTTTTTAGCTCGTATTCATTTGGCCCTTTAATTAAAGATTTTAATGTTTCTTCAAGAATATTTTTGTCGTAATATATAGCTCTTTTGACAGTTTGTCTTAAAAAATATCCCTCTGGGGTAACTTTTATAAAATAAAGTTTAATAAATTTTTTGTTTTTAAGGTTATTATTTCTTTGATTTTGCTTGAGTTCTTCTTCAAGTTTTTTTATTTCTGGTGGTTGGATTAAAAAATTTTCATTTTTGAGTATTTTTATATTTGTATTTTTCTTGGTGGTTTTTTTAGCTTCAATTAACTTATTATCTTGTGTTTGACTTGATTCAAATAAACCGTTATCGTTATTTTTTTCCTTAAAAATATGCATAATAAGCGAATTTTTGATTATTAATAGTGCGCTAATTATTGTTAAAATAATAGCAATTAAAATTAAAAGTATGTCTGATTTTGTTGAGCTTGAACTTTTTTTTCTTTTCAATATAAACACTCATGTGCAATTGGCATAAATACTAATATTTGATATTATAATGGAAATATCGGAATAAATAAAGAGGTGTTTTTTCTTTGCTTAGTTATAAAAAGGTTCTTATTGTTGGTAGACCAAATGTTGGGAAATCTGCTTTATTTAATCGAATTTTAGATACAAAAAGAAGTATTACTGAGAGTACTTACGGTGTTACTAGGGATTTAGTTGAAGAGGTTTGTAAGGTTGGATCTTTTAGTTTTAAATTAATTGATACTGGTGGGTTTACGATCCTAAAAGATGAGATTAGCAAAATTGTTGTGCAAAAGGTTTTAAGCTCTTTAGAAAAAGTTGATTTAATTTTATTGGTTTTAGATGTTAATGAAATTTTACTTGAAGATTATCAGATTATTGAAAAACTGAGAAAATATACTGATAAGGTAATTTTGGTTTTAAACAAAGTAGATACTAAAGATAAGGAATTTTTAGCTTATAAATTTCATAATTTAGGGTTCAAGCGCTATTTTCTAGTTAGTGCAGTTCATTGCCGAGGCATTGCTAAGCTTAGAGATTTTTTAAAAGTAGAAGTTGGCGAAGCTAATGTTGAGGATGAAGTTGATATTAAGGTTGGGATTATAGGCAAGCCCAATTCAGGCAAATCTACTCTTATTAATTATTTATCTGGAAATGAAATTTCAATTGTTTCAGATCAACCCGGTACTACTAGAGATTTTATTAAAACTAAGTTCACTAGAAATGGGAAAGTTTTTCAGATTATTGATACAGCTGGGATAAGGCGAAGGGCAAGGGTAAATGAAATTGTTGAATATTATTCTGTTAATAGGGCATTAAAAGTAATCGACATGGTGGATATTGTGTTTTTATTGATTGATGTTAAAGAAGAATTGACTTCTCAGGATAAAAAGATTGCCCATTATGTTGCTAAAAAAGGGAAAGGAATTATTATTGTATTTAGTAAATGGGATCTTGTGGAGGAATCTAAAGGTTATTTTGAAGCCTTAAAGAGTCGTGTGAAATTTTTTTTTCCTATTTTAAATTTTGCTCCTATATTTAGAATTTCTGTTCATAAAAAGATAGGCCTGAATTCTCTTTTTAAAGAAGCCTTTAAGTTAAAAGATCAGCTTGAGTTTAAAACCAGTACCCCAGATTTAAATAGAATGTTGAATTTGTGGATCAAAGATTATCATTTAAATATTTCTCATAAAATAAAATACATTACACAAGTTAGTTCTAATCCTGTTAAGTTTATTCTTTTTGCAAATAAAATAAAAAATTTTCCAAATTCTTACTATAATTATTTAGTAAATAATTTGCGTAAAATTGGGTATAAAAATATTCCAATTTTAGTAGAATTGAGGGAGAAAATAAGAGATTTAAAGTGAAATATATATTTTTGTTCTTAATAATTAAGAGTCTAAATCTGTTTGCGCTTGAGAGTTTTTTTTATGATTTTGATATAAGGACTAAGTATTCAAAATATTTTAATTCAAGCTATGTGCAAAAAAAAATAAGTCCAATAAAGCATTTTATTGCAGAAAATTATTACATTGAAGTTTCAAGTGCAGTTTCTTCTGAGTATGTTTACTATTCTTTTTTTAATAAAAAAAAGAATGTGGACTATATTTTCCCAGGGTCTTATGTAATTAAAGTGGGCAAAGACGGTATTGAACAGATAAAAATATTTTTTATAAACAGAGGTGATACGTTTATTAGGATAAAGTCTGCAAAATTTTATTCTAGTGCTGATTTTTATTTAGTAAATACTTTAATTTATAAAGACGTTAAATTGCCTTTTAAGATTGAAGATATTGCAGTAATTTCTCTTGGCAATATAATAAATTATATTGGTAAAGTTATTGATTTTAGGTATTTTATTCCTGAATATTTTGATATTTATCAAAATATTTCTAATATGGCAGTTAATTTAAGGAAAGCTCTTGCATCTTTTCCTATTGCTGAGGTTGTTGATGGTGCAATGGATGAATATGGCAAAATGGTACATATAGAAACTGGGTTGTTGCAAAAAGATCCTGTGGGATTTAATTGTTCAGGATTTGTTAAATGGGTAGCAGATTCGATTTATAAATCAATTACGGGACGACTTTTAAAAATTGATGATCTTAAGCTTAAGCATATTGGAGTTAGAGGCACTGTTTTTACTAAAAGTCAGGAATTTAATAAGGATCCTTTTTTTGGTCTTGATTGGATTCGTAATATTGCCTATAGAATAAATAATATTAATGTGAATTTAAATTTATCTAAAGTTAAGGAAAATGATGTCAATAATATTAAGTTTTTTGATTATATTGACAATCGTGGCTATAAAATTGAAAATTTAGAGTTTTTATTATATAGTTTGGCATTAGATGAGCCTGGGTATATTTATTTTGGATCTATTAGCACAGGTGTCGACAATTTATCAAATATGGTGCTTCATAAACATGTTGTTTTGTTTCTTCCATTTCTTGATGAAAATAGGATTTTTAGAGTTTCTGTTAATGAGGTTAATGCTGAGACTTCAATTCAGTCTCTTCAAAAAAGATATCCAAAATCTTATATTCATTTAGTTAGAGTTAAGGTTCCTGAAAATTTATCGATAGTGCCTATACCTATAAAGGCAATTAATCAATCATCATGATTAAAGCTGTAATATTTGATTTAGATGGCACCTTATATCCTGAGGTGGATAGAAATAAATTAATGTTTTTTGAATTTTTAACTAATTTCAAGTTTTTTTTAGCTTTTAAACAGATTAGAAAAAAAATACGAATTTTACAAAATAATCAATTTTTGCCTTCAAATAGAGATGAATTATTTTCCCTTCAGGTTAAAATGCTTTCTCAGTATTTAAATCTTGATGGGAATCGGTGTGCTTTTTTATTAAATAAAATATATTACAGTCAAAATTTTAGCGATAAGTTTAAAAAGCTCAAGCCATATCGTGGGGTTCAAGATTTAATTTATTGGCTTAAATTTAAGGGAATAAAATTGGGTGTAATGTCAGACTTTCCTATTTTGGATCGTGTCAAAAATTTATTGGGCATTCAAGACAGTTTTTGGGATATTCTTTATTCCTCAGAAGATACTGGATATTTAAAACCACATAAAGTACCTTTTTTAAAAGTTATTGAGGATTTGAATTTAAGTAGTAATAATATTTTGTATGTAGGGAATTCTTATGAGTATGACATTTTAGGTGCTAAAAATGTTTCAATGAAAGCAGCTTTTTTTTCAAAAAAGAGTATAAATTGCAAAGGGATGATTGATTTTATTTTTCATGATTATAAAGACTTAAGGGAATATATACGTTTGAATATATAGAATATGGGTAAAATATTTTATGATAGATTTTGCGACTATTTTAGTTAACCTTTTTGTGGTTTCAATAGTTTTGTTTGTCTATAGGCAATATGATAAGCGTTCTAGAGCTTTAGATAAAATTAAAAAGTTCATTGATCTTGCAAAGGTTAATCTTGAAGATTTTATTGAAGATAAAACAAAAGAAATTAATGATCTTGCTGTTGATATGGAAGCTTATCAAAGATCTAGTATAGAAATAATAAAAAAGATTGACGAAGTTCAGAAAAAGATTAAAAACAAAAGCAATGATTTTGCAGAGGTTGAAAAAAAGATAGCTTATCATGATTCTATGCTTAAGGATCTTGATGAAATGTCCTTTAAAGTTCAAGAGAACATACAAAGATTACAAGTTGATGGGAAAATAGTAGATAAACTTTCAAAAACTTTAAAAGGATTTAATACACAGATCGATTCTGTTGAATCAAATTTGAATTCAGTGTTAGAGAAATTTGACAAAACCAATAAAGAAAATCTTGAGTCTATTAAAATTGCTAGTTGGGAAAAGTTTGATCTTAATATTAAGGATCTTGTTTTTAAAATGGATAATTTGAATAAAGAGATTGCTCTTTATGAAAAAGATTTGGTAAATATTGAAGAGAGAAAAAAGGATATTTTAGTTAAGGGCAATGAGAAATTAGATTTAGAATTTAAAGATTTTCTTGAAAAAGTTGAATTTAATATTAGCAAATATAACAAAGAGATAGAAAGTTCTTTTAGTTTTTATGAAAACAAATATAAGTTAATAGAAGATTCTATAGAGCTTATTATGGAAAGTGTAAAGAATAAAATTAATGAGAAAGAGGATTTTATTCTAAATAGACTGAATGAGGAATTGCAAAATAAATTTAAGGATATCTTTACATACGTTGATGATCGTTCTAAGGACATTCAAGATAAACTTGAGGGTAAATTAATTTTGGTGGATGATGAAATTTCTTCCATGAGTTCTTCTTTCAAAGACAATGTTTACTCAAGGATCAATTCACTTGAAGAGTCAATACGAATAGAAATGGGAAAGTATGAGGAGCAAGTTGATAATGTTTTTGATAAATTTAGATCTCAACTTGAGTTGAATCTTAAAAATATTTATGAAGATTATGAAGATAAAATAAGTCAAGTTGATAAGAACATTAGAGAAAGGGTAGAGCTTAGTTTGCTAGATTTGAATTCTAAAATGGAAAGTGTTCAGGTAGGCGCTATTGACTTAATGAAGAAGCTTGAAGATGATTCTAATGGAATGTATCTTGAATTTAAAAATAAGTTTGGATCAGATATTGAGGTGTTTAGTGAAAGTTTTAAATATGATATTAGTCAACTTAAAATGCAATTAGAATCTCAACTTTTAGATGTTGATTCAAATATTCAAGACAAACTTATTAAGCTTAATGATAATTTGATTTTTAATTTTGAAGAAATTGATGGCAGGTTTAATAATAATTATTCAAATTTAAGTGATAATATAAATGCCAAGTACAAGACTCTTTTTGAATCTTTGGATTCTACCAGCTCTAAATTTGAGGATCAAATGGAATCTAAATATAAAGGCTTTAAAGATAAATTAACAGCAGAAATGGATGAATTTTCTTTAATTTATGGTGAAAAATTTGACACACTCTCTCAAGAAGCGGCTAATAATTATCAAGAATTTCAAGATTTAAATAAAAAATTAGAAGATGAAATTGGATCTTTTTGTAATTTTTTTGAAAAAAACCAAGAGATTTTAAAATCAGATTTTAATACTAGTTTAATTAACATTAAAGATGAAATTGGAAAAAATATATTAGAGTTTAAGGATCGTTATTACGATGAGGTAAATATTTTTGTTCGTCAGCTAGAAGAAAGTAAGCTTCAATATTCAAAGTGGCAAGATGAAATGGATTCTAATTTAAAAAATATTGAATCTCAAATAAATAAAACAAATGAAGAATTTCTAAGTTTAATTCAGACTCAAAAAGACAAAGGAATAGAGCTTAGTGAGAATGTTTTTAATGATCTTTCAGATCATATTCAAAAAAAAGCTATGGATATGCATGGCAGTTGGAAAGATGAGCTTATTGCTTTAAATAAATCGTTGCTTGATATTAAGATCTCTAGTGAAGAGCTACTTTCATCTGCTACTTTAAAAATAGAAAATCTGGAAAAAGATGTTAATGATAGAATGGAATATGTTTTGTTAAAAACAGGTGATATTGAGAGTTTAGTAATAGAAAAATATAAAGAATTAAAGGATATGTCATATTCACAAAGTGATGAGGCTATATTAGAAATTAAAGAATTTATTAATAGGCAAACAGAAATAATTAAAGATAAAAGTGTATTTATGCTTGAAGATTTGAACAAAAAATTTGATGATAAGAACGCTTTTGTTATCAGTAAAATTGAAGAATGTGATTATAAATTAAAAGATTTCAAGATTGAATCAGAAGATGTTTTAAATAATTTTAAATCTGATCTTAATGAATTTATTGAATCAAAACTACAGATTGTCTCTAATATAAAATCGGACAATCAGAAGCAAATTGATGATTTTTTAGATAGAATTTCTAAAGATATTTTAAATAGGAAAGATTCAATTAACAACGAAGTAGACAGCAAGCTTAGCGATTGGCAAGGCAAATTAAACGAAATAACCGTTAAAATTGAAAATTTATTGTCTTCGGGTAAAGTGGATCTGGATCTAATAGATTCTGAGGTGACTACAAAAATTAAAGAGCTTAAATTTTCCATAGAAAGTCTTGAGAGCTATTATCTTGAAAAAATAGATGAGTTTAGAAATCAAGGTGCTATATATTCTGATGAGCTTTTGCAGGATATAATGAACCATTTCAATAAAGAGACTAGAGATCTTGAGGAAAATTTGTCAAAAAAGTTTGCTGTAGTTTTAAATAATTCAGAGGAATTTGTTAAAGAGGTTGATAGTCTATTACAGGATAAAAGAACCGATATTGCTTCTTTTCAGGCTAATATAGACATTACTCTTGATTCTCTTAGTGTAAAGTTTAATGATATAAACAAAGAAATTAATGGAAAATATAATGAGGTTATATCTAATTATAGAGGGTATTCAGAAAATATTTCTAGTAAACTTGAAAATGAAATAATGCATGAGATTGAAAATCTAAATAGAAGATTAACAGATAGAATAGATAGTCTTAGCAAAGGTATGGATGAAAATCTTCAAAAACTTAAGGAATCTTTTGATGTATCAAAATATCAAGTTGAAAAATTTGAATTAAAAATTAAAGATCTAACAGATGATGGAGAGGCAAAAATTAGTGAGTTTGTCAAAGAGATTGAACAGTATTATAAATCTAGATTAGAGGAAGCAATTGATTATAGGAGAATGATTGATAGTGATATTATGCAAGCAAAAGAGAGATTTGGAGAGATAACAAATGATCTTAAGAATAATATTGAGAGTAAGTCTGAGTTTTTAAACGATCTTTATAAGGAAAGATTTAAACTTATTGAGAGCAATTTTGAAGAGAGATATTCTACGTTTTTAATTGAAAGTGAGGGAGCTATTTCAAAAATTAGAGATGAAATCTATAAAACACTTACAAATAATGATGAAAATTTGCAGATTAAGATTTCTGAAATGGATCATAATTTTGAGATAATAGAGCAAAGGTCAAAAGATATTCTAGAGTTTGAAAAGGAATTGCGAGATAAAATTAAGGATTGTTACAGTGTTATAAATTCTCAATTTGGAGAGATTAAGGCAAGCGTTGAAGAGGATATAAAAAATCATTTTGAGTTTTGTATAAAAAAGGCAAACACTTTAATTGATGATGACATTGTAAAGTATGAAAATGAAATTCATAAGAGAATTGATTCTTTACAATCTATTGAAAATACTTTTGATAGCATAGAGAAAAATTTGAATGATAAGGTGAATGTATGTATTGATAAAATAACTAATGATTTTAATCTTAAGTATATTGAACTTGAAGAAAGGTGCAATGAGGGGCAATTAAATTTGGAGAGTAAAATTGATAGCAAAATTAAAACCATTGATAATTTAGCTTTAAGTCAATATGATGGTCTTGAGAAAAAGTATGCTGATATGTACGATGAGTTTTTAGAGAGATCAAATTCCTATATTACAACTTTAAGTGAGGAATTTAAACATTCAAATAAAGATATGATTTTTGAACTTGAATCTCAACTAAAAAATCTTAAAAATCTAGAATCTAATTTAAATAATGTTGAAAAAGATATTATTAGATTAAAAGAAGAGTCTTATCACAATGTTTCGTCGCATCTTAAGTTATTAGAAGAAGATTTTTTTAAAGATTTGAAAATTAGAGGCGAAGAGCTTAAATATTCTTTGGAAAATTTTATTGCTTCATATAATGATAAAATTCAAAATTTAGAATACGATTTGTCTAAAAATTTGGAAAACAAAACAGAGCTTATTCAAAGTTTCCATTTAGATATTGAACAAAAAATGAAAAAAGATAAAGAAAATTTTTATTTGGATTTTACTAAAGAATTTTCTTCTAAAAAAAAAGATATGCAGAGCGAGATAGCTTTAATGGAAACCAATATTACTGGGAGAGTAGATGAATTTATTGATTTTGTAAATAATAAACAAAATATTATTGATTCTTGGTTTTTAAATATTAAAGATGATGTAAAAAATTGGCAAGAAAAATCTTATAGTGCAATAGAGGAGAGAATAAATCTTGCTGAACTTGGAATTAGATCGTTTGAGAATGATATTCTTAATGTTAAAATTGGCTTAGAATCTTTTAAAGATGGTTTTGAGATTAAGGCTGAAGAGATTTTTGGCAATTTGCAAAGCGAGGCTAAAAAAATCGAACAATCAGTTCATATTGATTTTAAAAATATTGGTGAGTCGTTAAATCTTAAAGTTTTAGATCTTGAAAAATTTGTTGATTTTAAAGTAGAAAAAATAGACGAAAGGGTTAATAAGAAAACCGAAGATATATTAATTCAAGCAGAAGTGAAATTTTTGACTCAACAAAAGAATCTTGAAGATAGGATTTTTGAGCTTAATCAAAAATTAGAGCAAGAGTTTACAATTTTGTCTGCTAATCTTGATAAAGTAAGGCGGGAAATGGTTGATGTAATTTCTAATGATAAAGAAAGCTTTGAAGGGCAAATTGAATTAATGCATAAAAATATTTCAGAATTTTCTGAAAAAATTAGTTTATACAGAAATAGTATTGAGACATCAATTGAGAATGAATATAATTCGTTTTCTAAATCTATAAAATCAGATTTTGGTTTATTTGAGGATGAGCTTAAAAAAAGTTTAAAACATTCAACTTTGGAAATTGAAACCGTAAAGAATGACTTACAAAAACAAATTGATAAATTTGAGGTTGAATTTAAGAAAAATCATAAAGAGTTATTGAAAGAAGTGGATACTAATATTTTAGAACTTGAATCTAAAATATCAAATTGTGATGTTAAGTTTAATAAATTTGTTAGTGATATTAAAGACAATTTGGTTGAATATAAAGCTGATTTGAGAGAAGAATTTGAAGAGAGTTATAATAAAATAAATTTTCAAATTGAAAATTTTAAAAAACTAGACGCTGAGCTTGAAAAAAATAATTCGATATTTTTGGAGGCTTATTCTCTTAAGGACAAGTTGGAAGAATTATGGAAAACTTTAAAAAATGAGATAGATCTTGCTCAGGAATATAAAAATAATTTTGAAAACGTTAACAAAGAGTTTTATAGTATTCAAAAAGAAACATTAGGTATCATAGAAACTTTTAATGAGTTAAAGTTAGAGCAGGAATCTATTAAGGCTATTAAGAATGATTTTAATAGATTTTTTGAATTTTACTCTTCATTTGACAGTAGATATAAGAGCTTAATCGAATCTTATGATGAAATGCAAATTTATAAAGCCAAAATAAAAGAGATAGCTGATGAGCAGAGAACTATTCTTGATAGTTATGAAAGAATTAGCAACAAAGAGAGTATATTAAAGAATACTATAGAGTCTGTTGATAAAAATTTTGATTTAATAAATGAAGTAGAGAAAAGATTTAATGCTTTAAGTAAAGAGAGCACTAAGTTTCAGAACAATCTCAAGGATATGGAAAATATTGTTTCAAATCTCTTATTAAACAAAGGATTGTCAGAAGAAGTTTTGATTAATGCTCAAAATTTAAAGGAAATGCTCTTAGATATTGAAAATAGGCTGCAAAACACTTTGACCATGAGAGAGAAGGTAGTGAAATCTGAAACAAGGCTAGAGAATTTAAATCTTGCAGCAGAAGAGAGAATCAAAACTCTTGGCATTCTTGTCAAAACAGATTCTAAATATCAAGATAATGTTGGTCTTAATAATGAAACTGTTAGAAATTCTGTAATAAAATTAATGAGGCAGGGATGGAGTGCTGAAGAAATTTCTAGAGCTACTAAATTATCTATTGGAGAAGTTGAGCTTATTTTAGAGCTTGGTATAAGCAACAAGGGTGATTAAGGGTTATATTTATGAAGGCAGATTTAAATTTAATAAAAACATTACATCCTCTTGAAATAAAAGTAATTTTAAATAATAAAAAAGAGGATAATATTTCTGCTTCAATTATTATTGAAAAATTGGGGTTTAATGAAGGTCAAGCAAATAAAACAATTGAATGGTTAAATTCTAAAAGAATTATTGAAGAAATTTATAGAAAATTGAATGTATTTTATAAAGCAACAGAAAGGGGTCTTGGTGCTTTAAGAACTGGATTTGTTGAGGAAAAAATAATAAATCTGGTATCTAAAAAAGCAGTGTTGGCTTCAAATTTAGCCTTAGAGCTTGATCTTGATGTTAAAGAGGTGAGAAAAGCGTTTGGTAATTTATTAAAAGAAGGCATTATTTCTCTTGATTCAAATAAACAGATTATTGTAAATTGTTTAGACGACATAGAGGCTAATTATCAAAAAATACGTGTTTTGTTAGAAAGAGCAAAAAGAGGTGATCTTCTCAGAGAAAGTTTGACAACTGAAGAGCTTTTATTAATATCAAATTTTTCTAAAAAAAAAGGAGCAGATTCTGTATTTTTTAAAATAATAGAAAAACTTGATTTGAAGTTTAGATTATCTAGTTTTGGGTTGGAAGTAAAAAATTTTTTAATGAAAAGTAAATTGACAGGAGATGAGCTTACTAAGCTTACTCCCGAAATTTTAAAGAATAAAACGTATGAGAATAAAAAATTTAGAGCTTATAATATTCATATTCCATCAGCTAAAACTTTTATTGGGCGCTTTAATTCTTATTTAGATTATATTTCTAAAATTAAAGACAAATTAGTAGGTCTTGGTTTTGAAGAGTTTGACGGTCCTTTAGTAGAAACAGAATTTTTCAACAACGATGCTCTTTTTATGCCCCAATTCCATCCTTCTCGAGACATTAAGGATGTTTATTATATTTCAGATCCTAGTATGCAAAAATCTTTACCCGAACCTTATTTTTCTAATGTAAAATTAGCTCATGAAACAGGATATGCAACAGGTTCAAGAGGTTGGAGGTATAGTTTTAGTGAAGATCTTTCTAAGAGATTAGTTTTAAGAACTCAGGGTACTGTTCTTTCTGCAAAGCAATTAATTAATGCCAAAAACCCAGGTAGATATTTTGGAGTTATTAGATGTTTTAGATATGATCAAGTAGATGCAACTCACGGAGTCGATTTTTATCAAACCGAAGGGATTGTTATTGAGGATAGCGCTAACATTAAAACTTTGCTGGGCCTTCTTGAAATTTTTGCCAAGGAGCTTGCGGGCGCTACAGAAGTTAAATATGTTCCCGCATATTTTCCCTTTACTGAGCCTTCGATTGAAATGCATGTAAAACATCCTGTTCTTGGTTGGTTTGAACTTGGAGGAAGTGGAATTTTTAGACCAGAAGTTACAAAGCCTTTGGGCATTGATCTTCCTGTTATTGCTTGGGGGATTGGAATAGATAGAATGGCTTTAATGCACTTAGGTTTAAATGATTTAAGAGATCTTTTTACTTATGATATTGGCGATGTTATTTTAAGACGAGGAAAGATGAGATGCCAAAGGTAGAAATTTACAAAAATCTTTTTTTAGATAAAATAGGAAAAAATTTTACAAATTTAGAAATTTCAGAATTACTTGAACCATTTAAAGCAGAATTTGATGGGTTTGATGAAAGTTCGGGAAAAATCAAAATAGAATTTAATGATACAAATAGACCAGATTTGTGGTCTTATACTGGACTTGCGCGTCAAATAAAAACGTATTTTTTTGGAGAAATGCCTTATTATGATTTTTTTTCAAAAAAAGGAGATTTTAAAAGGCATTATGGTGAAATTTTAGTTGATAATAAAATGTCTCAAATCAGGCCGTTTATTTTTGGATTTTTAGCAAAAGGATTAATTATTAATGACAGAATGCTTGAGACACTAATTCAATTTCAAGAAAAACTTTGTCAAAATTATGGACAAAAAAGAAGAAGAGTCGCAATGGGGATGTATAATTCTAATTTTATTGAATTTCCAATAAGTTATGTTGCTTCATCTCCTAATCACAAGTTTGTTCCCTTGGGAATGGATTTTGAACTTTCTCTTTTAGAAATAAATGAAAAGCATCCCAAAGGGTTAGAATATTCCCATATTATTAAAAATTTTGATAAGTATCCGTTATTATTAGATAATAATAACAATGTAGTCTCTTATCCCCCAATAATTAATTCTAACAATATTGGATCTTTAAGGGTTGGTGATACCGATTTATTTATTGAGGTTACGGGTATTGATTTTGAAGCAACTTTGTTAGCGTTATCTGTAGCAGCTTGTGATTTTTATGATATGGGTTTTGAAATTTTGCCCGTAAAAACTGTGTTTAGAGAGCCTTTTGATTTAGGTTTTGAAGAATTAGTATGCCCTTATTATTTTCAAGAAGAAGTAGAGTTTAATGTAAAAAATGTTAATAGACTGCTTGGAAGCAATTTAACATTAGAACGTATTTGCCTTAGTTTAAAGAAAATGGGAGTAAGTTCTTATTCTAAAGACTTAAAAAACTATGTTATTCCACCTTTTTATAGAAACGACTTTCTTCATGAGGTTGATGTAATTGAAGATGTAATGATAGGGGAAGGTCTTGCAAGTTTTCGTCCAGATCTTCCCAAATCCTTTACAGTGGGAAAGCTTAGTGCTTTGGAAGAGTTTTCAAGGGATGTTAGAAATTTGATGGTGGGTATGGGATTTCAAGAGATGATTTATAATTATATGGGCTCTAAGAAAGATTTTATTGATAGAATGAATATTAATGATCAAAATTTTCTAAAAGTATCTAATCCAATGACAGAGAATTATGAATATATTAGGGCATCAATAATTCCTAATTTATTAAAATCAGAAAGTATTAGTTCTAATTTTCCTTATCCACATAAAATTTTTGAAGTTGGTAAGGTGGCTTTAAAAAATTTGGATACTATTGAAGGAACAAGTACTTTTACCAATTTAGCTTTTTTAATGGCCGGTAAAGAAATTTCTTTTAATGAGATTAATTCAATTGTTGCAACACTTTTTTATTATTTAAATATTGAGATTAATTTAAGAGAATCAAAAACCACTTTTTATATTAGTGGCAGGGGGGCAGATATTTTGATTGAAGGCTTTAATGTAGGTAGTTTTGGTGAAATTTCACCTTATGTTTTAAATAATTTTGGCATTTTTATTCCATGTTCTGTTTTTGAGGTTAATATCAATAAACTTATGAGTCAATCTTAAGCATTGAATATTAATTTCAGCAATATTAAGATTTGTATTAAAGATTTTAAGAGAAACTTGAAATTTAGATATGTTAGAATTTGAAACCATTGATATAAATTTGATTAAAAAGGAAAATTCATCTCAAAAAGAGGTAGAATTTATTGAAGATGTAATAATTGTAGGATCTGGTCCTGCTGGATTAACAGCTGGGATTTATTCTGTTATGAGTAATTATAAAGTTGCTATTTTAGAAGGTCCTGAACCTGGGGGACAGCTTACTACAACCACAGAAGTTTATAATTATCCTGGCTTTAAAAATGGAATAAGTGGTAGAGAGTTGATGTTAAATATGAGGGAGCAAGCGGTAAATCTTGGAGCTAAAACTTTTCTCGAAACCGTTTTGTATATAAAAAGGGATAATAGTATTTTTTACCTTTATACAGAAAATTATGTTTATAAAAGTAAAGCTGTTATTATTGCTTCAGGATCAAAACCCCAAAAACTTGAAACTCTTAAAAATTCGGATTTATTTTGGAATAAGGGTATTTCTGTTTGTGCTATTTGTGATGGACATCTTTTCAAAGGGAAAAGGGTTGCGGTAATTGGTGGAGGCAATACTGCCCTTTCAGAATCAATTTATTTAAGCAAATTAGCGGATAAGGTTTATATTATTGTGAGAAAAGATTATCTTAAAGCTATTGCTATGTTAAGAGATAGTGTTGCGAAGTTGCCAAATGTTGAAATTTTGTATAATTCAGAAGCCATAGAAGTAGATGGCCAATCTTCTGTTTCTTCGGTTAAGATTTTTAATAAAAAAGATAATGTTGTTTATGAATTAGAAGCAAATGCTGTATTTATGGCTGTTGGCTATAAACCGAATACAGAATTTTTAAAGGGGTTTTTAGATTTAGATGAAGAAGGGTTTATTGTAACTAAGGATGTTGTTAAAACAAGCGTAGAGGGTGTTTTTTCATGTGGAGATGTTAGTAATAAACTTTATGCCCAAGCCATTACTGCTGCTGCTGAGGGGTTTATTGCTTCTGTTGAGTTAGGAAATTTTTTAAAATAGTTTTTATTAAAATGGTTTTTTGTTTTTTTTAAATGAAGTTTTTATTTAATTTAATGTTTTAGAGTAGATTTAGTTGCCTTTTGATTTCAAAGATTAAAATGCCTGTGGATACGGAAACATTAAGTGAGTCTATTTTGCCGCTAGTTGGTATCCTTATTAAAAAATCAGAGTTTTCTTTTATTAGCTTGTGTACGCCTTTCCCTTCATTTCCTAAAATAAGTGCAATTTTTTTGTCGTTTATTTTAATTTTGTTTATATCTTGTCCTTTAACATCACCAGTGTATATCCAAAAGCCATTTTTTTTCAAAAAATTTATTGTATTGTTTATGTTTGCCACTGTTAATTTTTTTACATATTGACTTGCACCAGAGCTAGTGCGCAAAACTGTCAAATTGTCTTTTGCGCTACGTTTTTGAGTAGTAATTACAAGATCTATGCTAAACTGTTCTGCTGTTCTAAGGATTGCTCCGAAGTTTTGGGGGTCTTCTATTCCATCTAGAAGTAAGATGAAAGCATTTTCTTTTTTTTTAAATGTTTCTAGTAAATTTTCAAAGTCTTTGGTTTGTGTTTTTACATTTTTATTTTTTTCAAGTTTTAATTTTAATGCAAATCCTCTGTGGTCTTTGTTTTTAAGAATTTTGTCAAGTTCATTTATACTTATTCTTCTTATTTTTATATTTTGTGTTTTAGCCAGTTTTTCAATTTCTTTAGTTTTTGAACTTTTTTTTGATATATAAAGTTCAAATCCTTTATTATTTTTTATGCTTTCAATTATTGAATTGGCATGAGTTATATACATATTATACTTTGAGTAAATCTATTTCATCACCATCTCTTATTTCTTTGCTCAAGCTTTCAAAAAGTTTGATAGCATTAGAATTTAAATTTTTAGGTGTTTTTATTTTGGTGATTAATATTAAGTTTCCAAACTTTTCGGTTTGAAGAATTGGCATTCCTGCGTTTTTAATTAAAATTTGTTCTTCATTTTCTATTCCTTTTGGAATTTGTATTTTGATCTCTTTTGAAGCGATTGTTTTTATTCTTACTTCTTTTCCAAGGGCTGCTTGAGTAAAGCTTATTGGAAGCATTGCGTAGAGATCTTTACCATTTCTTTTAAATATTTTATGAGATCTTATTAATATTTTTACATAAAGATCACCATATTCTTGGTTATCTGGATTAACATTTCCTTTGCCTTTCATTTTTATTTGTTGATTATTATCAATACCTGAAGGAATGTTTAATTGAATAGTTTCTTGCTTTGTAAGGCTTCCTTTTCCTTTACAAGATTTACAAGGGTTTGATATTATTTTACCTTCACCGTAGCATTTAGAACATGTTGTTGTAACTCTGAAAAATCCTCCGCCTTGTACTACTCTTCCGCTGCCATTACACATGTTACAGATTGAAGGGCTTGAACCTTTTTCGGATTTTTTTCCTAAACAAGAATGGCAGAGTATTTGTCTTGTTATGTTTATATTATTTTTGTAACCAAAGTATGCATTTTCAAGAGATATTTCTATGTTATATCCTACGTCTTCACCTTTTGCATGTTTTCTGTTTTTTTCTTGTCCTTTGTTTCCAGTAAAAAATGAATCAAAAATATCGCCAAAATCTTCAAATATATCTGAAAATCCACTAAATCCACCTGAAAACCCTTCAAATCCTCCTCCTTCAAAAGCGGAATGTCCAAATCTGTCGTATTTGGCTTTCTTATTGTCATCTATTAAAATTTCATAAGCTTGAGTAGCTTCTTTAAAGATAGAAGCGGCCTCTTCATTCCCTTGATTTCTGTCGGGGTGATATTTAATTGCTATTTTTCTATAAGCTTTTTTTATTTCATCTTTTGAGGCTCCTTTCGAGAGCCCCAAAATTTCATAATAATCTTTTTTCACTATTTTTTATCCTCGTCAACAACTTCGTAATCAGCTTCTTTGCCTTCTTCGCTTGTATTGCTTTGGGTACTATTTTCTTGTTGGCTGCTTGCATTTTGCTGAGAAGAATCTTTATACATCATTTCAGCTATCTTGTAAGAAGCTTTTTGAAGTTCTTCTGTTCTAGATTTTATAAGTGAGATGTCTTCTTTTTCAAGACTTTCTTTTAATTCTTTTATTTTATTTTCAATAGCTTCTTTGTCTTCGCTTGAAATTTTTTCAGAATATTCTTTTAATGATTTTTCTGTTTGATAAATTAAAGAATTAGCTGTATTTTTTGCTTCAATATTTTCTTTTAATTTTTTATCTTCTTCCGCATGAGCTTCTGCATCTTTTACCATGCGATCTATTTCTGATTCAGAGAGTCCCGATGATGATTCAATTCTAATTTTTTGTTCTTTTCCTGTTCCCATATCTTTTGCAGACACGTGAACTATTCCATTAGCGTCAATGTCAAAGCTGACTTCAATTTGAGGCACTCCTCTTGGTGCTGCTGGTATTCCATCAAGTATAAAATTACCAAGTATTCTATTTTGTGCTGCCATTTCACGTTCACCTTGAAGGACTTTAATATCAACAGAGGTTTGATTGTCAGCAGCTGTTGAGAATACTTGACTTTTTTTTGTAGGAATTGTAGTGTTTCGTTCAATAAGTTTAGTCATCACACCACCTAGTGTTTCTATTCCTAGTGAGAGTGGAGTAACGTCAAGGAGTACCATGTCTTTAGTTTCTCCAGTTAAAATACCACCCTGAATAGCAGCTCCAATTGCTACGGCTTCATCTGGATTTACTCCTTTGTTAGGATCTTGTCCGAATATATCTTTTACAATTTTTTGAATAGCAGGAATTCTTGTTGATCCGCCTACAAGTATTACTTCATTGATGTCAGAAGCTTTAAGTCCAGCATCTTTAATAGCTTTAAGGCATGGTTCTTTTGTTTTTTGAACTAAATGGTCTACCATTTGTTCAAATTTTGCTCTTGTTAGAGTATGTTGTAAGTGTTTTGGACCATTTGCATCTGCTGTAATAAATGGAAGATTTATTGAAGCTTCTTGTGCGCCTGAAAGTTCTATTTTAGCTTTTTCGGCTGCCTCTTTAAGTCTTTGAAGAGCCATTTTGTCGTTTGACAAATCAATAGCGCTTTCTTTTTTGAATTCTGAAATTAAATGCTTTATTATTTCATCGTCAAAATTATCGCCTCCAAGGTGTGTGTCTCCATTGGTTGACTTTACTTCAAAAACACCATCTCCAAGCTCCAATATTGAAATGTCAAATGTTCCTCCACCAAGATCGTAAACAGCAACAATTTCTTCGTGTTTTTTTTCAATTCCGTAAGCAAGAGCAGCAGCAGTTGGTTCGTTAACAATTCTTTTCACCTCAAGACCCGCTATTTTCCCAGCATCTTTTGTAGCCTGTCTTTGAGCATCGTTAAAGTAAGCAGGGACTGTAATGACAGCTTCTGTAACTTTTTCACCTAAGTAAGCCTCTGCTGTTTCTTTCATTTTTGTAAGAGTTGCTGCTGAAATCTCGGGCGGCGACATTTGCTTTTTTATATTGGAAATGTTTACTCGTGCATCGCCATTTAGTCCTTTTTCTATTTTATAAGGAACCATTTTTATTTCGCTTGCAACCTCTTCAAATCTTCTTCCCATAAATCTTTTAATAGAATAAATTGTGTTTTCTGGGTTTGTAACCATTTGGTTTTTTGCTACTTGTCCTACAAGTCTTTCGCCTTTATTTGTGTATGCAACAATAGATGGAGTGGTTCTACCTCCTTCTGAATTTTGTATTACAACTGGCTTTCCATGCTCCATTATAGCTACACATGAGTTTGTTGTTCCTAGGTCAATACCTATTATTTTGCCCATATTATAAACCTCCTTCTTTTCTAATTAATTTTTACTTTGAGCAACTTTAACTTTTGCCGTTCTTAATATTCTGTCGTTGTAGCAATAACCTTTTTGGTATACTTCCACTATTTCTGGATTTTTAAGATCTTCTTTCTCTTCAATGCTTATTGCTTCATGACGACTTGGATCAAAATTTTCACCATTTTCTCCAAATTTTTTTAAATTATATTTTTTATCAAAGATTGATAGTATTTCATTTTCAATCATACTGATTCCTGTCAATAGGTTGTCAAAATCTTTAGATTTTTTTGAAGAGTTAATAGCTCGTTCTAGGTTATCAAGAAAATTAACGACATCTTTCATTATTGTTTCATTTGCAAATTTAACAAAATTGTCTTTTTCTTTTTCTAATCTTTTTCTGAAGTTTTCAAATTCTGCTTGTTTTCTTAAATACAAATCTTTAAGATTGGAAATTTCATTTTCAAGCTCGGTAATTTTTTTATCAGAATTTACCAGATTTAAGTTTTCTTTTTTTTGAGATTTTGTATTTTTGTTATCTTGTTTGTTGGGTTTTTCGGTTTCGGTTTTAGTTTCTTTTTTTTCCATTTTCCCTCCTTTGATAAAGCATTTTATCTTTAAAAAAAATATTTTACAAATTTTTTTCTTTCTTAAAATTTACTAAAATTGATTCATTTTGATCATTTGCAAGATATATATTTTTCTTAAGCTTTTAGTAATAGTGTTGTATTGATACATATTGTTATTTGGCAAAAATGTTCGTGTGTATTTTTTTGTCAAAATAAAAAATTTTAATTTTTTTATTTATTAGAATATTTTTGGGATCATTTTTTGATTTTGTTTGTTTTTTGTGAGTTTATAGATACCCGCAATTTTAGGATATTGTTAAAATATGGATCAGTATTGGTTTTGCTAAGCTATTAAATTTTTATTGTAATTTAATGTATTATTGCTTATTATTTACCTATGAAAATAAGCATTGCTCAAACGAAATACAGAGTTTTAGATCTTGATAAATGTATTGCTGATTTTAAAATTAATTATGGTGAAGCCTTGTTAAAAGGATCAGACGTGTTAGTTTTCCCTTCTATGTTTTTAGGCAATATTAAGTATGTTGAGTTGTTTGAGCGTTCTAAATATTATCAAAATATATGTAAATTCATTGAATTTATGAAAGAACAGGTTAATGATAGAACTTTAATTGTTTTTGGTCATAGTGCTTATAAGGGTGGCAAATTTGTAGATATTATTTCTGTCATCAGTAATCATAAAGTTATTCTAACTGTATCACAATACAATTTACCCGAGTTTTTTAATTATAAGGACAATGTGTTTGCTGTATTAAATTTTGAGGATTCTTTGTTATTTGAAGAATTAAATCCTCAATTTGGTGAGAATTTAAAGAAGGCTCAGTATTTAATAGTACCATCCAAATCTTATTTCACCAGGGAAAAGAATAATCTTAGGTTAAAATTCTTTGAAAGAATTGCTGTTGAGAATAATTTGGATGTTGTTTATTCAAATTATTATGGAACTGAAGATTCTGCAGTTTATGATGGGTGTAGTTTTTTTATTAATAGTTTTGGGAAGCTAAAACAAGCTAAAGGATTTGAATTTGATTTTATATCTAATGATGCATTTCAAGATTTAAAATTTGATACATGTAATGAGCTTTTTGAAAAAATTATTTTAGCAATATCTCTTGTTTTAAGAGAATATATTTATTTTTCGGGATTTTCTAAGGTTCATTTGGGAGTATCTGGTGGTATTGATTCTGCCCTTGTTGCGTGTCTTGCATGTTTTGCTTTGGGCGCTGAGAATGTTGTTGGAATTTCTATGCCTAGTAAATTTTCATCAGTAGATTCTATTTCTGATGCCAAAGAGCTTTCTAGAAAATTAGGTTTTAAATTGATTGAAATGCCAATAAAAGACTTGTTTGAGGTAAGTAGTAGATTTTTTGAAGGGTATTTTGATGTTAAAGGCGTTACTGGAGAAAATTTACAAGCTCGATTAAGGGGACTTTTATTAATGTCTTATAGTAATTCTCAAAATTCTTTGCTTTTAAATACTGGCAATAAAAGTGAGATAGCAGTTGGTTATTGTACCCTATATGGAGATACTTGTGGGGGATTAGCTTTGATTGGAGATCTTTTTAAGAGGGAGGTTTATGATCTTGCAAAGTATATTAATGCAAAGTTTGATGAATGTATTATTCCTGTTAATATTATTTTAAAGGAACCTTCGGCTGAGTTAAGGTTTGACCAAAAAGATAGTGATTATCTTCCAGTATATGAAGTTCTTGATGATATTTTAAATAGATATTTGATTAGCAATGAATCTGTAGATTCAATTTATCTTAATTTTGAAAAAGGCATAGTCGATAAAGTTTTAAATCTTTATTTTAAAAATGAATACAAAAGAAGACAAGGAGTTCCTATAGTTAAGGTTTCTAAAAAGACCTTTGGTTTTGAACTTTCAATTCCTATTTTAAATAATATGGTTTGAAATTATGGATAGGCTTAGTTTTTTTTAAATTCTCTTTCTTTTTTAGAATTTTATTAATAGTATTTTTTACGGTAAAAATTTGAGATTTAATATCTTTTAATGTGTTTGAAAATAAAAAAAATACAATTCAAAAAAGCAATAGGATTTAAATTTTATATCATGATGCTGTTTGTATCAAAAAATTACAGAGTATTTACTTTTTAAAAGTTTAATAACAAAAGTATTTAAAGTTATTATTTGAAAGCACAAAGTGCCTTGATATTAATATAATTAAATTTGGTTAGCAATGTTGAAAATTTACTTACCAAAAAATTTAAAACAGCTTTTTAAGTTCAAATTGAATTTTTATATACTTTTAAATAAAGTAGATGAAGACTTTTAGTAATATTTATTTTTATTGAATTTAGAAGTGTTATGTGTATTACTTTTGTAATTGGAAACTATGTATGCCTGAGAAAAAAGAATTTGTGTTTAATAAATTTTTTCAGCTTTTAGTATTTAATGATCTATGAGATTGAGAATAAAAAAGTTTGGGGGGTATGGATATTTATGATTTTTATACTATTTTTAGTAAAAGTTATTTTAATTTAGAACATTTTATTTTATAAATGCTTTATTAAAAAATAGTTAATTTGTCAAAGTTATGCTTTTAGAGATGATTTTTCAATTTTAAAATTTATTATTAATAAAAGAATCGAGATAAAAATGGATTGGGATTTTGAAAAAATTATATTTTTATTAAATGAGTCAACTAGGCTTGCATTAAGTGGTTGTGATAAATTAAGTTTGGATTTTAAATCTGATGGGTCTATTGTAACTCAGGTTGATAAGCAAATTGAGCAATTCTTATCCAAAGAAATCAAAAAGCCCGGTAATTTTATTCTTGGGGAAGAAACAATATCTACTTATGGAGAAGAGTATATTAAAGATGCGTTAATGTCAAAGAATACTTTTATTATTGATCCGATTGATGGAACTTCCTCTTTTGCAGCAGGTCTTCCTTCATATGGAATATCGCTAGCTTTTGCTAGTGGTGGAAAAATTATTGAAGGAGCTATTTCTCTTCCTTTAAGCGGAGAGTTTTTTATTACCTTTCAAGACAGTGTATTTTATGCTAAAAAAAACATTGGTAGCTATCCTTTAAGAAAAGATTTTAGTAAGTTTATTTTTACCAATTCTGAATGTTATAATACCCACAGTTTGCTTGCAATTTCAAAGTCTATTATAAGGTCATTTAATCTTAATGTTTCTTCTCATATTCATATTAATGGCTCTTGTGTATATTCTTTTGCTAAACTTTTTACAGGTTCTTATAAGGCCTATTTTTCTTTTGTAGGACTTTGGGATATTGCAGCGTGTTTAGCCATTGGGGATAAATTGGGTATGGTTGGTGAATTTTATTGTGGCAATAAAATGACATTGGATATCCTAGATTCAATGTACATTTTAGAGTCTAATAATCATAAAAGATGGTCCTTGAAAGATTTTTTTATTTATTCTGATAATAAATCAACAATAGACGTTGTAAGAAAAATTGCGAATAAAAAATTTAATAAGTAAGATATTTAAAAATAACTTGAAAATAGTTATTTATGTTTTGCAGTTTTATTATTAGATTCAATGTCGAGTGTTTTGATTAGCTTATTTAAGGTCCAGCTTGAAAATTTTATGTAAAGCATTTTAATTGGATTTTTTGTATATTTTTTGAGCACTTTTAAAGATTCCATGTTCATTAAAGCTATTATTTCTTTTAATGTTTTTGGCAAATTGTTGAAAATTTTGGAACCAATCTTATGTCCTTCTAGAATAAAATTTTGAAGAGTTATTTGATCTTTTTTTTGCAAGCGTCTCATATATAATTTCAAAATACGCTCTTGCGATTTCATAATTTCTGAATTAATTTGCTCTTGTTTTTTGGTAATTTTTTTCTTATTTTCAATAACAGGTTTTTTAGGTAGAGACTTATAAGGATTTGTTCCTGGAATATAATTTTTAGGAATTTTCATATACTTATGCTCCTACTCGATTAACTAACCTATACATTTTATTATTTTTTTTGTTTTTATGCAATCAATATTGATATTTTGATTTTTTATGATTAGAATCATCATATGAAGGGGCTTTTAAAGGCGGTAGCTTTTAATTTATTACTTGGTGTTTTAATATTATTTGTTGTTATATTTTTGCAATTTAGGAATTTAAACGTAAATATATTTTTTTTAAAAGATGTAAAATTAGAAGTAAATAATAAGGTTGAAAATAGCGAATATATTTTAAATGATATTGTTGTTAATGTTAGGGGACTTAGGATACTTTTGTCCAAACTTAATCCACTTATTGTTTTAGAAACAGGGTTAAATCTTTTACCCATATCTTATAAAGTGCAAGACATGGGTATTTATGTTTATTTTGAAAATAATATTTTTCTAGGATTTTTTTTTGATTCAGAAAATAATTTTAGTATTGAATCAAATCTCTCTAAGAGCTTTTTGTTAAGCTATGAGGTTGAAGATCATTATGAAGTTTTATTAAATAAGCCTACTATTTCAATAAGGCAAGGAGAAAATTTGGAATATAAAGTCTTTTTAGGAGAAAATGTAAAAATAAGAAAAAAAGATATTTTAATTTTTCCCCAGTCAACATTTAAAATTGGAAATGCTATTTATATTGATTCGCCAAAGAAAAATATTCCAAGTTCCATTATAGAGGGTAATCAAAGCAATATATTAGATCATTCTATTATGCATTCAAAAATTAAAGAGGTGGATAGTAAAATTTTTAATGAAACTTTAAATAATTTTAGACAAAGCGCTTATGATTTTTGGAACAATCCTGTTAATTTGAATGTTTCAAGGGGGGGATGGCTTAAATACGGTGCTTATAGCTTTGATGAAAATCTAATGGTTTGTTTTTTAGCAGAATCTTTAATTAGAGGAGAGCACGAATCAATATTTTTAAAATTAGATTCTTTATTAGTTAAAAATGAACATAAACTTACTTATTTAAGTTTGAATTATTATGCTAATTCAGATCAAATTGATAAATTTTTTTCTTATTTATCAAGAAATAAAACTTTTATTGACTCTCTTGAGAAAGACAGACTTATGGTTTATTTAAAGGAAGATCCTCGTCTTTTGGAAAAAATTTTTTTATCAGAAAACGTTTCCAAGTTGGACTATGCTTTAAATCTTCTCAAAAATCCTAAAAAAATATTAAGTTCTAATTTTGATTTTAGCCAAACTTACAACATTCTATCTAATTATCTTACGTTTCTTAAGATTAGCAATGATGATTCTGTTTATTCAAGTTTTAAAAAGGAACTTTATAAATTTGTATTTACTTTATTTGGTGTTACAGATGAAGGAAAAGTGTATATTTTAAATAATAATATTAATTCATCTGATGTTGTTGAGTATGCATTAAAAATTTCTGGGGTTCTTAAAAGAATATCATCTTATTTGAAAGATAATTTAATATTAAAGCTTTCATTTAATGTGATTTATTATTCTTTAATTAGTGATTATGTTAAAGAAATTCCTTATGAAAGCTATTATTCTGATATTATTGATAATAAATACATGCCCCAATTTATCTTTATTTCTGACCGTGGATCTATCAGATGGATATATGCTGCGTCTAGGGTTTTAAATAGTGAAATTACTGATGACAAAGTTATAATTAATTTTGATCAAGAGATTAATTATTCAAACTATATATTTTTTGGAAATATATTAAATCCAACATTAGTTAGATTTAGAGAAATTGATTGGTTTACAGATTATAAGTTTTACGTATATTCTGATGGTTGGAAGTATTATCCTTTGAGTAAAATTTTGGTTATTAAAGCAACACCTAAGAAAAAGAAGATCTTTAATCTTTTATTAAGATTTGACAAAATTGCAAAAAAAATAAATATTTATGAATAAGCCTTTATTATTAGAATTAATAATTGATATTGGAAATACTAGCATTGCTTTTGCCTTATTTAAAGATAATAAAGTTGATTTATTTATTAAAATGAAGACAAATCTTATGTTAAGGTATGATGAGGCTTGTAGGTTTTTTGAAGAAAATTTTAATTTTAATGTAAATCAAGTTTTTATAAGTAGTGTTGTTCCTGTTCTTAATGGAATATTTGAAAATGTCATTTTTTCTTTTTTAAAGATAAAACCTTTGTTTATTAGTTTTGATTTGGATTATGATTTAACATTTGATCCTTACAAAAGTGGTAAATTTTTATTAGGTTCAGACGTTTTTGCAAATCTTGTGGCAGCTATTGAAAATTATTCATTGGAGAATGCTTTGGTAGTAGATCTTGGAACAGCTTGTACTATTTTTGCTGTTAGTAGGCAGGATGGAATACTTGGTGGTCTTATTAATTCTGGTCCTTTGATAAATTTTAATTCTTTATTAGATAATGCCTATCTTTTGAAGAAATTTCCCATTAGCACCCCATGTAATCTTTTAGAGAGAACTACATCTGAGAGTGTAAACAGCGGTTTGTTTTATCAATATAAATATTTAATAGAAGGTGTTTATCGTGATATTAAAAAGATGTATAGAAAAGAATTTAATTTAATAATTACTGGGGGTAATGCAAACCTGCTTTTACCATTAATTGAGTTAGAGTTTATTTTTAATATTCATTTAACTGTAGAAGGTATTAGAATTTTAGGAAATTCTATTGTCTTTTAAGTTTATTAATTAAAATATTTATTTTTATAAAGTTTTAAATTTTTTTGTTAAATAAGTTTGGGAAATTTTTTGTTTGGTGATTAAAATTATCTAAAATTGATGTGATCTCTTTATATACCTCTTCATTAATTTCTGCTTTAAATGAATTCAAGTTTGATTCTACATAACTTTCCTTGCTGAACCCCACTATAAATCCACTTAATTTTGTTTTTTTAAGCCATGAATATGTTAATTCTAAAATTGTTAAGTTGTTTCTCTTTGCTATCTTTGTAAGTTCATTTATGGTTTTTAAAGTATAAGGCCAAATTTCTTTTTTAAAAAGTATTAATTTTCCTGTTATATTATCATTAAATTTGCTTTTGTCTTTTATATTATCTTTAGATAAAAGTCCTTGAGCAATTGTTGAATATGATATGATGGCGATATTGTTGTCTTCACAGTAAGGAATTACATCTTTTTCTTTATTTCTAAATAAGGGGTTGTATCCTATTTGGTTTACGTCAATTTTGCAAACTTTTTTTATGCTTTCCATGTGTGATATTTCAAAATTACTTACACCTACATATTTTATTTTTTCTTTTGCTCTCATTTCTTCAAGAAATGATGCGATTGGTCTTAGGTCAAAATTGCTCTTGGGCCAATGGATATAGTAAATATCTATATAATCAGTTTTTAAATTTTTAAGACTTTCATTAAAGTTTTTTGTATATTCTGAAATTTCCATTGGATAGCATTTACTTGCAATTAAAATATTTTCTCTTATTGTTGGATCTTCTGATATTATTTCACCAATTATTTTTTCTGAAATTCCATTTCCATAAGCTTTTGCAGTATCAATATTTCTAATCCCGTGATCATATGCTTTTTTTAATATTTTTTTGGCGGTTTCTTTTTCAACCTGTTTAAAATATCCTCCTCCAAATTGCCAAGACCCCAAAATTAGTTTGCTATAAGTATTTATTTCTTCTTTAAGATTATTCATAGATTCTCCTTTTTATTTTATGATAAACGGCGGTTTTGTTTTAATGATTTAAGTATTTCTTATTTTAAAGGTTTTGTAAATAAAATTTTACAACTTGTCAATATTTTTTAATAATTTTTCTTTATTAAAATCTCTATTTATTCCAAATCTGGTTAAAGAGAAATCGTATTTTACAGGATCTTCTTTATTTTCTTTTGAAAAATAGCTTGTAATTTTTATTGCTTTTTTAAGATTTACGTTTTTTATTTCTTTGATTTTAAATAGTTTTGAGGCAATGCTTGTCATATGAGTGTCCATTGGTACTATAAGATTATTGGGATTAAATTTGTTCCAAATGCCCAAATCGACGTCATCTTTGCGTATCATCCATCTTAAGAATAAAAAAAGTCTTTTACAAGAACTTCCCTTTGAAGGCTTTGGAAGTAGCATCCCAAATTCTTTTCCATTTATTTTTTCCATATGCTTTATTAATTCATCTATGCTAAGTATAAAATTTTGATTTTTATAATAAATACTGTAAAGAAGATTTTCAAGTGTATGATGTTGTTCTTTTATTATTTTGAGGGTATGTAGTAGGTTTACAATGTCTTCTTCTTTAAAAAATCTATAAACAAATCCTTTAAATATTTCTTTTAAGTCTTTTTTATTTACTAGCTTAAGGTTCTCAGAAGGGGATTTGCCAAGTGGCTTGAGTATTTTCTCTATTGCTTCTAAAATTTTTTCTACTCTTCCGAGTGACAATGAAGAACTAATTAGGCCTACAAGTTCAATGTCTTCTTTTTCTTTATATCTGTATAAAAATTCTAAAGGATCAGGATGTATAAATTTTTTTTTATTATATTTTGAATATATTTCTTCTAGAAAATCATATAGTGAGTTTTTAGCTTTTATTTGCATTATTATATTTTAATAGTTCTAATAATATTTTTTTAAGCTTTTTATCGTAAAGTTTGTCTTTTGCCCATTTTCCAGTCAAATCATATATTGTTGGGGCAGATCCTCTTTCAACAAGGTAAAATCTGGGATCAACCACATTTGAGTTGATATTTTGTTTTGATGCATAAGCTTTTAAGTGTTGAATATGAGCTTTAATTCCTTCTGTAATATTGGAAAAAGAATTTCCTTTTGTAAGATTGTTAGTAGCGCCTATTCCTGAAAAATTATGTTGCTCTTTTGAGACTATTCCATTAAATTTTAGAACTCCCGTTTCTAGTAGCATTTGAGCATAAGCAATGTCGTAATTAATTCCTTCAATCAAAGACTCATCTATGTAAGTTTTAGCAATAGTATTTACATAGTTTTTGTCAAGGTCTGGATTTATTTCTAGAGTATATTTTACAAGGTCTTCAAGTTGAGTTTTTCCTCTACTTATTAGAAAGGGAATGTATTTTTCTTTTTCTATTTCAGTACTTATTTCGATTACCTCTTCATTACTATGAGCTTTATTTGTTAAAAAGATGTTAATCATTACAAATAGCAAAATTTTTTTTATCATTATTATTTTCCCTCTTCAATAAATTTATTAATTTCAGTAACTATAAAATTGAATTTTGATAGCATTGATTTTTTGTTTTTTAGAAAATTAAAACTTTTTAAATAGTTCCTGCTAAAAATAAGATCAGAAATTTCTGCAATATTATTTATGTCTATTGGCTTTATAGAATTTATATTAGTAACTTTTGTAGGGAGTTCCTTTTCATTTTCTTTTAGAATTAGTTGCAGGTTTTTTAAATTTTTTATTGTTTGTGGTTTACCTCCTATATTAATATATTTTGTTATATTTGTGTTTTTTTCAAGGATAAAATTAGCAATATTTGCTTGATTTCCCAGTGTAATTAACGTTAATTTATTAAGGTTCATTTTTGAATTTAAAAATTTTAAACTTTGGCTTGATTTTGCGAGTTCAATAATGTTTTGAATATCATTTTCATTAGATGCGATATCAGCTTTTTCATTAAAGATGTTGGCAGGTTCAATTAAATAGCTAATGCTTTTGTTGATTGCATAGCTAAATATACTTTTATGGCTGTTTTTAATAAAATCGTAGCTTTTCATATGTTTATATTTTGGTGAATATAAATAAACAATTTTGCCCTTTTTAACAAGCCTGCTGATTAAGGATTTGAACATTGAATCGTGAGAATAATAAGGAAGTATAAGCAAAATAGAATCATATAGTTTTTGGTTATCGCTAATAAAGGCTTGTTTATATACATTATTCTGCTTTGGTAAATAATTCATTTCGTTTATGAAAAAAGGATTAAATTCGTATAAAAGAAATGGATTTTGTTTTTTTAGGCCCAATATTGAGCTTACAGGATACCAAATCGATAAGCTTAAATCATTTTTGTGATCTTTAATTCTTATGAATCCGATTTGATAGCCATTGTTTTCATCTTTAGGATAATTTACAAAAAGCGCTAAGTATGAAAAAATGGTCGCAATAATAACAGTTAAAATAGAGGGCATTACAAGTATTGTTTTTAGCAAAATTGAAAAAAATATTCCTTTTGATTTTTTTACAGGTTTATTGTTACTACTGCTACGTCTTCTTCTATTTACTATTGTTTTTATGTTTTTAAAGAAGATGATTATCATAAAGATTAAGAATATACTGCCAATATACAACATTAATGGTTTGATTTCTGTGAAATATAAAGTTATTACAAAAAATGTACCCGGTAATATTATGAAGTAGTCTTCATAAGTAAATTCTTTTTTAAAATTAAATAAATTTACTATTAAAAATATGCTAAAACTAGTTAAGAAAATGAGTTCATAAATTTGCGTATCCATAAAAATAATTTTTCCTTAAATAATTATAAGCATAAAAGTGCTTTTTCCAAAATAGGCTACAGAATTGCTTATTTAATAGCGTTAATTTAACAATAATTTTAGATTTAAGGGGAGAGCTTTGATTAATAAAGTTTAGTTTTGTTTAATATAAAATGTTGTGCTAAAATAAATTATGTTTACAGGCGAAAGGTAGTAACATATGGTCGGAACCTTTTTAGGAACTGGAGCTTCAAGTGGTGTTCCTATGTTAAATTGTAACTGTAGAGTCTGTGCTTCAAGTTTTAGCAAAAATAAAAGATTGAGAAGTTCTTTTTTTCTTAGGCTATCTTCTGGCATCAAATTGTTGATTGATACAGGTCCTGATATTAGGCAACAACTCTTAAGAGAAAATATCGATAAGCTTGATTTGGTGCTGTACACCCATGAGCATTATGATCATATTATGGGTTTTGATGATATTAAGTTTTATACACGAAATGCTCCTTTAAACATTTATGCTAGAGATACTGCCATGGTTCACATAATGAATGCTTTTTCGCATAATTTTTCATCCAAACCTTCTGTAAGTGGAAAGGCAGATGTTATTCCTAATGTGGTTAGAGATTTTGAGCCCATTTTTTTTAAAGGTTTAAAGATAATACCAATTCCCTTGATTCATGGAGAGATAGTTAGTTTGGGTTATAGGGTAGGCAATTTAGCGTATCTTACTGATGTTAAATTTATTCCCGAAGAGTCCTATGATTATTTGAAAAATTTAGATCTACTTATAATAGATGCTATGAGGATTAAACCTCATCCTGCTCATCTAAATTTTTCAGAGGCTATTTGTGAGGTTAAAAAAATCAATCCCAAAATTTCTTACTTTACACATATTGCACACGATATAATGCATGAAGAATTTGATTATTTAGAAAAAGACAATATCTATTTGGCTTATGATGGATTAAAGATTTATATTTGATTTAAGCTTAGAGAGGATTTATGAAATTAATTTCATGGAATGTAAATGGAATTAGAGCTGTTTTAAAAAAAGGTTTTCTTGAATTTGTAAAAGAATATGCTCCAGATATTTTATGTGTTCAAGAAACTAAAGCTTTAAGAGAACAGTTGCCAAAGGATTTAATTCTTGAAAATTATTATTCTTATTTTTCAAAGTCAAAGATTAAAGGTTATAGTGGCGTTTGTATTTACTCCAAAGTTGAGCCTATTGCTGTAAATTTTCTTGGAAAAGAAATTTTTGACAATGAAGGCAGAGGTCTAATAGCCTACTACAATGACTTTGTATTGATTAATAGCTATTTTCCTAATTCTCAGGCTTTAAGAAGAAGGCTTGTTTATAAACTTGATTTTTTATCTTATGTTGAGAATCTTATAGATTCTCTTGTAAATGACGGAAAAAATGTAATAATTTGTGGTGATTTTAATATTGCTCATACCGAGATTGACCTTATAAATCCTGATTCTAATAGAGACTCTCCCGGATATTATATTGAAGAAACGATGTGGCTGGATAGTTTCTTGAACAAAGGATATGTAGATACATTTAGGATATTTAATAAGGAGCCTGGTTATTATACTTGGTGGAGTTATAGAACAGGAGCTAGGGAGAAAAATATGGGCTGGAGAATTGATTATTTTATTGTTAATGAATTTTTTAAGAGAAATGTTAAAAAATCTCTAATTTTAGACAAAGTAATAGGAAGTGATCATTGTCCTGTTTTTTTAGAGTTGGCTGATGCAGTTAGTTAAAGGGAGGAAGCTAGATTGAAAAAAAACATTGCAATTTTTTATTTAATATTTATTGTTACTTTTAGTTTTGGCATTGATTTAAATGATTTTGATTTTTACCGTAGTCTTGAAAAGGAAGAATTGATCTTTCTTATTAATTTGCTAAAAAGAGAGCAACTTACTTTGGCAAATAGTTGTGCTTTAGAGTATATTGAGTTAGCTTATAAGGCGTTAAAAGAAAAAAATATAAATTCATTATTAAAAAATGACAAAGAATTAGTAGTAGATAGCAATATTAAGCATTTAAGACAATCTAAGACTTACAATAATACAAGGCTTATTTTTAACGCTACAAAGGATTTAAATACTTTAGTTCATATTGGCAAGGATGGGCTTTTAAAGACTTTAGATGGAAGGAATGTAGGTGTTAAGAATAATAAATTTATTATTTTAGATTCTTTTTTAAATAACTATTTTTATGATGATGTATCAAATGAATATACTACTATTGAAATTTATAATAAAAGCATTTTAAAGCCCAATTTAAATAAATTTCTTTTAGATAATCGATCAAATCCTTTTGTTTATCTTGAAGATTTTAATAAAAACGTTTACTTAAATGATATTCCAAAATTAAGCAAAGAAGAGTTGTTGTTTTTGTTTTACGAACTATTTCCAGTTTCTAAGCTAAGGAGTTTAAAAGATTGGAATGATTTTGGATTTTCATCTATTTTAAAAGCATTAAATAAAATTTATTCTGAAAAAATAAATTCAAGAAGAGGGAGTAGTGCAAATGAATTATCAAAAAATTAAAAATTATTGTAAATTTACAAGTATTTTACTATTTTTTTTGTTTTCCTGTGTTTCTAATGAGTTAAAGTTAGATAAAAGTTTGGTAAGGGGAAAGCTTGTTAATGGACTGAGGTATTATATTTATAAAAATCAAACCCCAAAGAATGCTGTTAATATGGGAATTGTTTTTAATGTAGGTTCTCTTAATGAAGAAGATAATGAAAGGGGCATAGCTCATTATCTTGAACATATGGCTTTTAATGGTACAAAAGATTATCCAGGGAATTCTATTGTTGATGTTCTTAAAAAATTTGGAATGCAATTTGGTGCTGATATTAATGCGGCTACTAGTTTTGATTTCACTTATTATAGGCTTGATTTGTCAGACGGTAATAATAAAGATGAAATTGATGAATCTATGAATATTTTGAAGAACTGGGCTTCTCAAATCAGTTTCATGAAAGAAGAAATAGATCTTGAGCGCAATATTATTATTGAGGAAAAAAAGCTTGGTGAAACTTATCCTAGAAGGATTTATGAAAAAATGTATAAGTTTTTGACAAGTGGAAGTATTTATGAATTAAGAGATCCTATTGGACTTGAAGAGCAGATTTTGTCGTTTCAGGCAGAAGATTTCAAAAAATTTTATAGAAAGTGGTATAGGCCAGAACTTGCAAGTGTTATTGTGGTAGGAGATATTGATCCTATAGAAATTGAAGAGAAAATAAAAAAACAATTTATTTCTTGGGAAAATCCAACTGATAAAATTAAAAAGGTAAAAGTAAATTTAGATGTAAAGCTTAAAGATAAGTTTTTACTTTTAGAAGATTTAGAAGTAGGGGAACCCGGTTTAATGTTCTTTAAAAAGGATATTGTTAACCTTGTTCGAACTAAAGATGACGTTTTAAATGACCTTAAAAGGTCTTTATTGGCGGCTCTTTTTGAAAACAGATTTTCTGAATTAAAGACCGCTGGTGTAAAGCATTTTAAAAATGTTTCAAATAAAGATTTTTTTTCATTTAAATCAGACAACAATATTATTGTTGCAAGATCGATTTCCTTAAGCTTTAATCCAGATTATTTGAACGAAGGAATAGAAGATTTTTTTTATGAGCTTGAGAGAATAAGAAAATTTGGATTTACCCAGGGTGAGTTTGAAAAAATTAAATCTCAATTTTTCAAATCTTTGGAATTAAGAAAAAAGAATATAAATAAAACAAATTCATGGACCATTTTTCAAGATTTAATAGATATTGCTATTGATGGTTCTAATAAATTCGATATGAGTGAATATTGTGATCTTTCTGTTCAATATTTGGAAAAAATTGATTTAAAGACAATAAATAATCTTGTAGAAAAAGAGTTTGATGTGGAAAATTGTGCAATTTTTTATTCTTACTATGGGAAAGTACATCCTACTTTGGCTTTTGAAGATATTGATAATCTCCAAAAGATAGCTTTAAAAAGAGAATTTAAGTCTTATGAAAATTCTTCAATTGAAGGTAAATTCTTTAATAAGTCTTTAGATAGTAAAGATATTATTAAAGAAAATAAGTTTGAAAATGAAATTTCATCATTTATTCTTGAAAATGGGGTTGAAGTTTATTTTAAATATAATGATCAAAAAAAAGGTGTAATTGATTTTAGTGCAACTTCTTGGGGCGGTTTACTCAATGAGGATTCAAGGCTTATTCCTGTGCTATCTTTTGCGCCTAGGGTAGTATCTGGTTCCGGATATGGTGATTATTCTGCATTACAGATTGAAAAATATTTATCAAATAAAGCTGTTTCTTTGAGTGTTGCTGTTGGGGCTCAAGAATCATATATTGCTGGAAGTTCAGATAAAAAAGATCTTGAAACTCTTTTTGAGCTTATATATTTTACTTTTAAAGAACCCAAAATAGATGATGTTTTTTTGCAAAATGCTATTAATAATATAAAAGCGTTAATAAAAAGCAATGAGAATAGTTCTAATTATCATTTTAAAAAAGCTATTAGTAAATTTTTAAACAATAATGATCCTAGATTTAGAGATGTAAAAGATAGTGATTTGCAATATTTTACAAAAGAAAATATTTTATCTTTTTATAAGAAAAGGTTTACTTATGCAAATAATTTTAAGTTTGTCTTTGTTGGAGACTCAGATATTCAAACAATAAAAGCTTATTCTAAGAAATATTTGGGTAATCTTGACTTTAAAAAAATAAGCGAATACAAAGATTTAGATTATTCTTACAGTAAAAATTTTAATAAAATAATTGTAAGAAAGGGAAAAAATTCAACTAGCTTTGCGTATGTAGTTTATCCTTTTAAATTTAATTATTTAGCAGAGACCTCATTAAATTTAAATGCTTTAGCGGATCTTTTAACGGATGGCCTTATAAAAAATATTAGAGAAAAAATGTCTAGTGTTTATGCAATTCAGGCTTCTTTTGATTCCAATTTAAGGAAAAATGCAGATTCTGATGGCATTTTGTCTATATTTTTTACTACTGAGCCTAAGGAGCTGGATAATGTTTTAAATTCTATTAATAGCTATATGAGCGAAAGGCAAAAAATAGATTTTAATGATAAAGATTTTTCTTATGTTAAGAAAAATTATATTAAAAATACAAAAATAAATTCAGAGAAGAATAGTTATTGGATTTCAAATATATTGGCATCATTATCCTGGTATGAAGTATTCAAAAATAATTTTGGCGTTAAGTTTGTAGAGACAAATTTAAGCAAAGATTTGATAAATGAATTTTTTAAGAAAATTAATCTTGACGAAAGAGCAGAAATATTATTAATACCCGAATAGCTTATTCTATTTGAAACAAAACCCTTGCTTTCTAAGTTTATTAGAAAGCAAGTTAAATGCGATTTTTTTAACGAGACATCCTCTAGGGGAATCGAACCCCTCTTGCCAGGATGAAAACCTGGAGTCCTGACCGATAGACGAAGAGGACAAAAGTGAGCTCAGTAGGACTCGAACCTACGACAAACGCCTTAAAAGGGCGCTGCTCTACCACCTGAGCTATGAGCCCAAAAGTCATTTTATGACCATCAAAAGTAATGATATATTTAATTTCCAATAATGTCAAGTTAAATTGGCATAAAATTAGCAATTTATACCAAAAAGATACTTAACAATTTGAGCTGCACAGGACTTGAACCTGTAACCAACGGATTAAGAGTCCGATGCTCTACCACTTGAGCTAGCAGCCCGATTTATTAATTTGCTAACAATAAGAATAAGTTTTTATAAATTGAATGTCAAGGCGTATTGCTGCTTTTTTTTAATTCTTCTAGTAAATTTTTTGCTTCTAGATTATTAGGATAGATTGTAAGAAGTTTAATTAGTGCCTCTTTTGCTAATATTTTATTTTTTGCATTTATTCTTGATCTTGCTAATTTTATTAATAGGTTTTGGTTATTAGGAGCAAATCGTAATGCATTTTCGTATGCAAAATCCGCTTCATTATATCTTTTTAGTTCATAGAAAGAATCTGCAATCAAATTATAAACTTTTATTATTCTTGCTCCTTTAGAATCAAGACTAATATATTCTTGAAAATATTTTAATGCATTTTCATAATTTTTTTGGAAAAAATAAGCTTCTCCTAGTGCTTGAATAATTCTTATGTCATATTTTTTAATACCAAGGCCTATAATAGCCTCTTTTTCGGCTCTTTTGTATTCTCCTATAGCTATTAAACTCCATATCAATATTGTCCTAGCATCTAAGTTACTAGGATTTAACCGAATTTCTTCTAATGTGTTTAAAATAGCTTCTTTAAATTTTCCTTCTTTATAAAGAAGGAAAGAGTCTTCTTTATCTTTAAGTTGTGATTGTCCGAATAATAATCTTGAATTGGATAGCAGAATTAAAGTTATTTGTAATAGAAAAAAAAATCTCATTCTTCAAAATCCTCCATTTCGCAATTCCCTTTAAATATTGCTCCAGAATCAATAAAAAGTTCTTTGGTTTTAATGTTTCCTATTAATTTTCCAGTTTTGTAGATTTTAATTGTTTCTAACGCCTCAATATTTCCTTTTATTTTGCCATGATTTAGTAAATGTTGGCATTTTATTTCTGCTTCAACATTAGCTTTTTCCCTTAGATAGATTGAGTTTGATGAGTTTATAAAGCCCTTAAGCTTTCCTTCTATTATTATTGGCTTATTACTTTCAATATATCCTTCAAATTCAAAATTTTTTTTTATTACATTTTGAGTGCTACTTTCTTCGAATTCTAAGCTATCTATGCTCATTAAAACCTCTAAAAATGAATGCTTTAACATATAAGCATTCATTTTTGATTGAATTTTTTATAAAAATGGTTTTTTTATTATTATTTAATCGTTTCTTCTTTGGCCCAAAAATCTTAAAAGATATAAAAATAAATTTATAAAATCTAAATAAAGCTTAAGTGATGCTACAACTGCCATTCTATTTTTTATTTCAGTATCGTCTTGAAGCATGTTATCCATTTTAGCAATATTTTGAACGTCATAAGCTGTGAGTCCTGTGAATATGATTACGCCCAAAATAGATATAAGGAAATTAAGGCCTGAGCTTCTAAAAAACATATTAACAAGAGATGCGATAATGATTCCCCATAAGCCCATTATCATATAGCTTCCCATTTTTGTTAGATCTGTTGTTGTGGTGTATCCGTAAACAGACATTCCAAGGAATGTTCCAGCAGTAATTCCAAATGTGAATACTATTGATCCTTGTGTATAAATCATAAATATAGAAGATAATGTTACTCCTGTTAGTGCTGAGTAGAGCAAGAAAAGAGCTATTGCGGTATTGCTTGATATTTTATTAAGAGCACCGCTTATTGCATATACAAGTCCAAATTGTATAAGTATTATAGTCATAAATGACATTGGATTTGAGAATATCATTGCTTTGATTGTTTGATTTTCTGAGGTTGCATATGCAAACATTGCTGAAATTAAAAGTCCAATTGACATAAGCCCAAAAACTTTGGCTAAAAACTTGTTTTTTATTAATATCTCTTGTTTTTCTTGTGTTAAATCGATCATAATAAAGCCTCCTTATTATTAATATTAATTATTAAGATTTGTTTTGATCGTTAAATTTTTTGCGAAGTTCATCAAATATAGCGCTTGGAACTTTTCCATATTTTAAGAATTCCATTGAGAATTCTGCTTTTCCTTGGGTAGAGGATCTAAGGACTGTTGAAAACCCAAACATTTCGCTTAAAGGCACTTCAGCCTCAACTTTTGAAAAACTTCCATCTTCTAGTGAACCCGTTATTATTCCTCTTCTTTGGTTTAAAAGTCCAAACATATTTCCTTGGAATTCAGTAGGCCCTTCAAGGGTAACTTTCATTATTGGCTCAAGGATTGTAGGCTTTGCTTTTTCGTAAGCTTCTCTAAAAGCACCAATTGCTGCTAATTGGAATGCAATATCAGATGAGTCAACAATGTGATATTGGCCATCATTGATTGTAATTTTTATATCAACTATTGGAAAACCAATTAATGTCCCTTTTTCCATTGCCTTTTGGAATCCTTTGTCACATGACGGGATGTATTCTGTTGGAATTACTCCCCCTTTTATCAGATTAACAAATTCGTATGTTTCTCCTTCTTTATTAAGAGGCTCCATAAACCCGGCAACTCGTCCAAACTGACCAGCTCCTCCAGATTGTTTTTTATGAGTATAGTTGAATTCAGCTTTTCCCGTAATTGTTTCTCTATATGCTACTTGAGGCATTCCGGTTTCAACTTCTGCTTTGAATTCTCTTTTCATTCTTTCGATATAAACCTCTAAGTGTAGTTCTCCCATGCCTTGAATTATTGTTTCATTTGATTCAATATCAACATAAGTTTTAAATGTTGGATCTTCTTTTGTAAATCTCCCAAGAGCTTTAGCCATATTGTCAGCAGATTTTTTGTCTTTCGGTTTTACAGAAAGAGAAATTACTGGGTCTGGAATAAACATTGATGTCATTGAATAGCTGATCGACGGATCGCAAAATGTATCTCCTGATGCACATTCTATTCCAAATAAAGCAACAATGTCGCCACTTCCTCCAAATTCAATATCTTCTGTATTATTAGCATGCATTCTGATAAGTCTTCCGACTTTGAATTTTTTAGAAGTTCTTGAGTTGATAAGTTCTTGTCCTTTTTTTAAGGTTCCTTGATATATTCTGACATAGGTTAATTGACCGTATTGTCCGTCTTCAAGTTTAAATGCAAGAGCAACAGTTGGGAGATCGTTGTCAATTTTAAGATCGATTTCTTTTTCATTATTATTAAGGTCAAGAGCGGTGTTTTTTATATCATGAGGGGATGGTAAAAATCTGGTTACAGCATCTAAGAGTAATTGTACCCCTTTATTTTTATAAGCAGACCCCATAAATACAGGGCATAATTTTAAAGCCAATGTTCCTGTTCTAATTGCATTATATATTATTTCAACAGGGACATCTTTTCCTTCCATGTGCAATTCCATAAGCTCATCATTAAAGTCGGCAAGAGCGTCAAGCATTATTTCTCGTTTATTTTTTGCTTCTTCTAAGATATCTGAGGGTATTTCTTTTTCTATTATTTCGGTTCCATCTTTTCCTTCAAAATAGTAAGCTTTCATTAATACAAGGTCTACAACTCCAATATGTTTGTCTTCTAATCCAATTGGGATTTGCATTAAAACGGAGTTTAAGTCAAGTTTTGATCTTAGTTGATCTTTTACATTGTAAGGATTTGCTCCAGTTTTATCGCATTTGTTTACAAATGCAAGGCGAGGTACGCTATATCTTTTAAGTTGACGATCAACGGTTATTGATTGGGATTGAACTCCTGCAACAGAATCAAGAACCAATATTGCTCCGTCAAGCACCCTAAGAGATCTTTCAACTTCAATTGTAAAATCTACGTGACCTGGTGTGTCAATAATATTTATTGGAAAATCTTTCCATTCAACGTGAGTTGCAGCTGATGCTATTGTGATTCCTCTTTCTCTTTCAAGTTCCATTGAGTCCATTGTTGCGCCAACTCCATCTTTGCCTTTTACTTCGTGAATTGCATGAATTTTATTGCAATAAAAAAGAATTCGTTCCGTAAGAGTAGTTTTTCCTGAGTCGATGTGAGCGCTAATACCGATGTTTCGTAATTTATTGTAGTCCATTAGACATTATCCCTCCTGATGATATGTGAGTAAAAGATTAACTATCTTAGTAATTTTACAAAATTTTTTTTTAAAAATCTATCTTATATCATTTTATGTTATTAAATCTTTTAAAATTTGAACTATTTAAGAACATATTTGTAGTTTGCTTGATTAAAGTTGTATTAATGTATATCCTTATATTAGGGAATATATCATTTAGTAGATTTTGATTTTATTGATTAAACTTTTTATTTAGTGAATTAACTCTTACTTTATTATTATACTCCTAAAATAATTATTTGGAGGAATTTGAGTTGGAAACTTTAACAATATCTAATGAATTAAGCAAAATATCGCAAGTAGGTTATGATTCTTCTGTGTCTGAGCTTTCTGTATTTTTTAAGGATGGAAGAGCTTATAAATATTTTAAGATTGAACCAAGACATTTTAGTGTAATATCTAAACTTATTGAGGACAAAAGATCAGTTGGTAAATATTTAACAGAAAATATATTTAACAAGTATGACCAAGAAAAGCTTTAATTTGTTTTTTTAGATAGTATAAAAGCCCTTTTGTTTTTAAACAGGAGGGCTTATTTATAGTTAGCTTGCAGAGTGATAAGTTTTATTCTATTTATTCTATAATCATCAATATGATTTGTTTAATTTTAAAGTTTAATAGTGTTGAAGTTTTATATTTTGATTATTATTAAATTTAGTGCTATTTTGCTGCTTTGAATAATTTAAATAATATTAAGGATTCAAGTAAATTTTTTATGTATAAATTGTTGTTTATTATTGGTTTTGTTTTGTCTTGTAGCTCTATTTTTAAGGAATATCAAAATATATCGGATGAATATTATAAGCTTGCAAAATTAAATGAAGAGCTTGGTAATGATGAGACTTCTGTTTTGCTATATGAAAAATCTATTAAATTTAATATTAATGCTGGTGATGATTCAAGTTACAATTTTATTTTAGCTTACATTAATTTGAAAAAATATGAAGAAGCTGAGTTGAAACTTAATTCCATCATAAAAGAAGATCCAGAAAATATTTTGTTAATTAATTTGAAGGGATATTTATTTTTTAAGAAAAATGATTTAGATAATGCTTTGATTTATTATTTGAAAACCTTAGAATTTGCGCCTGCAAATAAAGAGGCTTTATTTAATATTTTTTACATTTATCATTTAAAGAACGACAAAAAAAATGCAAAAAAATATATTTTAAGATATAAAGAGCTAAATCATCCTATACCAAGTGGTGCAGAAGAAATGGTTTCTTCTGTTGTTAAGAATTAATTTTTTAATTTTTTGTTTACTTTTTACTTTTTTACTTTATGATAATTATTATATAATAAGGTGTGCAATATAAACCCTGTTTTATTTTTCATAATTTCATAAATTTTTGTAGGAGAGCTTGTATATGATTAGGCTTAAAGTTTTAATTTTGTGTTTATTTGGGATTTTTGTGGTTAATGGTTTTACAGATACTAATTTTGAATTAAATTTTGGTGGTGGTGTTTCTTTTCCCGCTAGTCCCTTTTCAAGTTTTTACAATGAGGCTTTAGAGATTAATAAGAAGCTTAAGCAAAATTTGTCTCCAATAGAAAAAGAAGAGATAGTCCAAAATTTTTCCGATTTGGCTAATATTGCTAAAGCTGGAGTAAAATATGGGACTTATGCTCAATTTGGTGCTAAATTTGATGATTTTATTTCTGTTGGATTTGAGCTCATGTTTGACATGAATCTTCTTAAAGTAATAAAGCGTTCAGATGGAACCGCAAATGAAAATTTCTCGTTTATTATGGCAATAACACCGAGATTTTATACAAAATTAGATTTTTTTGTTTTAGCTTTAGCGTTTTTCACTGGGCCTAAGATTAATATAGCTACTTCTGCTGCAGATTCTGTTTTAGCAGAATTGGGAACAATGGGTTGGGATATTGGTGCTAGACTTTCATTCTCTTTTTTAATTCTTGAAGGTTACTATGTTTGGAATATTCAAAACGTTAAATTTTCTGATTTCAAGTTTGGAATAGGATTTGAATTTGGAATTGTGTAATTCACACAGTATTTTTTGATTTTTCTTTTTATTATTGAGGCTAAAATGTTTTAATGACCTTGTTTTAAAAATTTTTAGTTATTTTATGCGTATAAATTATGTTAACTATCAAATTAAGACTGTTGAGATATAAATATTTCTTATAAAAAAACGAGGAGTTAGGTGAATTTACTTAAAAAAAAATCAATAGGAATTATTGCTTGTCCTGGGGGTAGAGTTTTCGCCAGTAAGATAATAGAAGAGCTTGAAAGGATATTTATAAATGTTGAAAATGATATTTTAGATAGTATATGCCAAGATTCTAAAGCTCTAAAGGAAGAAATTTTTAAGATTGAAAAAGTTTTATCTCCTTTTTTAGAAGGCCTTAGTTTATCTACCCTTAAGAGTAAAGAGCCTTTAGAAATTCCTGTAAAATTTGTTAAATTTGCCAATGGTGAATTTAAAACTGAAATTTTAAAAACAATCAGGAATAAGGATATTTTTATTGTTCAAGATGTTGCTAATACTTACGAAGTTGAAATAAATAGTAATGAAAAAATAATTATGACAGTTAATGACCACATAATGAATTTAATGACGACAATAGATGCTTGCATGCAGGCTAAAGCCAACTCTGTTAGTGTTATTGTTCCGTCTTATCCTTATTCAAGGCAAGATAAAAAACATTCAAGAGAATGTTTAACGGCAAGTCTTATTGGAAGATTTTTAGAAGAACTGGGGATTAGACATATTTTGACTTTAGACATTCACTCAAAGGCCATTGAGAATGTATTTAGGAAGGTTTATTTTGAAAATTTAAATGTTTCTTATGAAATCTTTAGGTCTCTTAGGGATTTGCTCGACATTAAAGATTCCAATTTAGTTATTGTTTCACCTGATACGGGTGCTGTAAGTAGGAATAAATTTTTTGCATCAAGCCTTAAGAGTCCTCTTGCCTTGCTTTATAAGGAGAGAGATTATTCAAGAGTTTCAAATGATGCTGCCGATTCAAATATTTCTGTAACCAAACTTTTAGGAGACGTTGAAGGTAAGAATGTTTTTATGAGTGATGATATGTTAGCTACTGGGGGTACTCTGATCAAGGCAATGAAATTGCTTAAAAGCATGGGCGCTAAAAAGATTGTATGTGGGATTAGTTTGCCATTTTTTAATGGAGATGCTATTAAATATTTTGACAAAGCTTATGAGGAAGGGTATTTTTATAAAATAATTGGAACAAATGCTGTTTATCATAATGATGAATTAATAAATAAGCCTTGGTATCATGAAGCTAATGTTGCATATCTTTTTGCAGATGCAATCTTTGCAATTTATAATAAAGTTGGTTTACAAAAAATTCTTGACAGAAGGGATGATATTCAAAAATTGATTGCCAAAGGTTAATTTATGAATGCTCTTAGTATTGATATTGGCACTAGTGTTTTAAAGGCAGCATTAGTTAGTTCTGAAAATGGAGTTTTAAGCTATATCGATATTAGTTATTCAGATTATTTTGATGTCGATTTCGAAAATTTTGACTTTAATATATGGCTTTTTTCTTTTAAAAAAGCCATATCCAACTTTCAGTCTAGCAAAATAGATTGCATTTCTGTTAGTGGTATTTCACCATGTTTAATTGCTTTAAATTCAAATTTAATTCCTTTGGAAGTGTTACATTGGAATTCCCTTAAAATTAAACCTGATTTTAGGGGGAAGTCTGTATTTTTGCCCTATGTGCTTAGTACTGTTGAAAGAGGAACATATTCTAAAATAAGCTATTTTGTTTCTTGTTTTGAGTATTTTATTTATTTGCTTACTGGAAAGCTTTTTACAAGCTTTCCAAGTATAGATTATATTCCTTTTATTTGGGACGATGTGGAGATAAAAAAATATGGGCTTGATAAGAACAAATTCCCTCCGTTCATAAGAATGGGAGAAAATATTGGTGTTGTAACTTATAAAGCAGGAGTTGAATTTGGACTAAGTAGCGGAATTAGTGTAATTAATGCGGGATCAGATTATTTGAGTGTTTTGATGGGAAGTGGTGCTTTTCAAGAAGGGATTGTGTCAAATAGAATGGGTACAAGTGAAGGATTTAATTTTGTTTCAAGCGCATATTTACCCGGATTTTCTTTGGAATATCCTTATTTTTTAGAAGGATATTTTATTGTTGGGAGAATCGTTCCTTTTGGATATTTGATTCAACTATTAAAAGACAGCTTTTATAAAAAAAGTTTGACTTTTGAGTTTCTTTTAGAAAAGATTGTTAAAAGTGCCATTTTAAATGATGTATACTTTTATCCAAGCAAAATTAAACTTTTTAATGATTTGTTTATTTTAGATCCTTATATTAGTAAAGATTTAAGTAAAGGAATTTTTGGCAGTATTAAAAATCCATTAGAGATTGGTTTGGCAATACTTGAGTTTGTATGTTTTGCTTTTTACAACAGATTAGTAGAATTAAAAGCCTGTAAAAAAGAAATTTCAAGTATTTTTGTTAGTGGATCTAATTCCGATAATTTGCTTTTAAATCAAATAAAAGCAAATATTCTTGGCAAAGAGTTGAAGATTTTTGATTTTAAGCATTCAGAGATTATTGGAGGGGCAATTCAAGTATTCTATTCGTTAAAAGAATTTGGCAGTTTAAATGATTCTTTTTTAAAGCTTGCAAAGATTAAGCACGTTGTTTCGCCTATTATCGAGGTTCATGAAGAATATTTAGAAAAATATCAAAAATATATTAATAATTATAGCTTATTTGTTAACGGGTAATATGTAAGTTTCTTTAAATTCACTTATTCCTGCTATTTTTTTAAGGTCTGTTTTTGCTTCTGATTTGGTCTTATAAGGGCCAGATCTCACTCTGTAAATATCTTTATTATCTACTGTTGCAGAATATATTTTGGCAACTATATTATATTTGAGTAATTTTTGAATATAGTTGTCTGCATTGATTGGGTCTGAGAGTGATACAAATTGTATGTAATATTCTGTATTGGGGTCATATATGTTATCAATATTTAAATTTTTTTGTGCTAAGGATTGGGATTTTTCAATGGTTTTTAATTTTTGAGAAGCATTAGGTATTTTTTGAGTTGTAGGTTGAGATTTTTCAATGGTTTTTAATTTTTGAGAAGCATTAGGTATTTTTTGAGTTGTAGGTTGAGATTTTTCAATGGTTTTTAATTTTTGAGAAGCATTAGGTATTTTTTGAGTCGTAGTTTTTTTTTCTTTGTTTAAATCTTGTGTTAAATCTATGATTATTTCATTTGGAGTTTCAGATACCTTTAAAGATTTTTCATTTTGGTCAACGTTTTCTAAAGTGCTTTCATCTTTAGTTTCTTCTAAAACAATATTTTTCTCTGCAATATCTGAGGCCAAATTTTTGTTTGGAAAGAAAATAATTGTCCCAAGAAAGATTATGATACAAACTGTTGCAATCGAGGTTAGTGCTACAAAAAATCCTTTGTTGTTATCATTGTTTTCATTCAAATCTTTCATAGTTAATGATCCCCCGCATTTTTTTTTCAATTTCTTTTTCTAGATATGCATAATTCTTATTATTAATTATATTGATTATTCTTAAGTTTATAATATTTTTTTTAAAAAAAATATCTTTTTGAATTTTGAGTATTTTATTGATTATATTTAAGTCTATGTTTGGTGTAGAATATGATAATCTATTTTTTATTATAGAAGTCTTGGCTTTGACCACGATTATATAGTCGCAAAGTTTTTCTAAATTTATTTTAAAAAGTAAAGCAGCATTGATTAGTATTTTTGTAGATTGGCTTTGAATTAGGATTTTTTTTGTTTTATTAAGTATGATTGGGTGCGATATGCTTTCAAGCTTCTTTAATGCGCCACTGTCATTAAATACAAGATTTCTTATTAAGAGTCTGTCTATTTCATTTTTAGTATTTAATATTTTTTGACCAAATATTTTAACCAATTCTTCTTTTTTTTCATGTAAGACTGAATGTCCAAGCTTGTCTGCATTTATTTCGTAAAATCCATATTTATTGCTAATTATTTTAGAAGCAGCATCTTTTCCAGATGCAATTCTTCCCGTTATTCCAATGATTAATGGATTTCTCCCCATGATTTACCCGTTTCAATATTTGCTCTTAAAGGTAGATTTAATGTGTAAGCGGTCTCCATCATATTTTTTAATATTTTTTTTGTTTCATTTTCCTCTTCAATAGGGGATTCAATGAGCATTTCATCGTGCACCTGCAATAATATTTTTGATTTCATTTTTTTACTTTTAAATTCATTAAATACTTTGATCATTGCAATTTTCATGATATCAGCGGCACTTCCCTGAATTATGCTATTTATTGCGATTCTTTCTGCGGCAGATCTTTCTAGATAATTATTGCTATTAATTTCTTTTATATATCTTCTGCGTTTTAAAATTGTTTCGCTATATCCAGAATTTCTTACGAAGTTTATTTGATTTGTTATAAACTCTTTGATCTTTGGATAAGAGTCAAAGTAAGAGTTTATAAATCCTTTTGCTTCTTCTTTTGTAATTCCCAGTTCTTTTGCAAGTCTAAAATCTGACATTCTATAAATTATTCCGAAATTAATAGATTTTGCTATTCTTCTCAAATTGGGAGTAATTTCTTTTTCCTCTATTTTAAAAAGCTTAGAAGCAGTTTCTGCATGAATGTCTTTATTGTTTTCAAATGCTTTAATAAGGACTTCGTCTTGTGATAAATGAGCAAGTATAGCAAGCTCAATCTGAGAATAATCAGCAGAAATAAAAATATTTCCATTTTCCGGTTTAAATGCTTTTCTTATTTTTCGACCTTTCTCTTCTTTTATTGGTATGTTTTGTAAGTTGGGATTTATGCTGGTGATTCTACCAGTTGCTGTTTTTGTTTGTATGAAGCTTGTATGCAGCCTATTTGTTTTATAGTTTATTAGTTCTATCAAATTATCTGTGTAAGTACTCTTCAATTTTGCAATTTGTCTGTGTTTTATTAGGTTTTCAATTGATTCATGCTGTCCTTTTAGAGATTCAAGCACTTTTATATCAGTTGAATCTTTTTTCATTTTCTCTGGTAATTTTAGATTTAATTTTTCAAATAAAATTTCATGCATTTGTTTTGGAGAATTTAGATTAAAATCAATTCCTATGCTTTTTATTATTTCGTTTTCGATTAGTTCTAATTCTTTTCCAAGTTCTTTTCCATATTCTTTTAAATATTCTTTATCAAGGTAAATGCCATTTTCTTCCATTTCTATAATTACCTTGTTAAAAGGCATTTCTATTTCGTACATCAACTTATCGAGTCCGTCTTCTTTTAATTTTTCGTTAAATACATTAAATAATCTAAATGTAATATCAGCATCTTCAGATGCATAACTTGTTGCCATTTCTAAAGATATATTTGCGAAGTTATCGGTTTTTTGTATTACATCTTCATATTTAATATTTTTATGCATTAAATATTTTTCTGCAAGAAAATCAAGCGATACTTTTGAGTTTGTGTCAATAAGGTATGCTGCAATCATTGTGTCAAAATAAGGTGGTATAGGGTTAAATCCATTATTTTTAAGTATTTTATAGTCAAATTTATAATTTTGACCAATTATTTTTGGTTTTGATTCAAATAGATTGTTAAATTTTTGTATTATATAATGTTTTTCTATGTAAACTTTTCCTTTAGCTTCGATTGGAATATAGTAACCCTCAAATTCTTTAAATGAAATGGAAATCCCAATTAATTTTGCTGTGTAGGTGTCAAGCGAAGATGTTTCTGTGTCTATTGATACGTATTTAGCTTTTTTAAGGCTTTCTATTAAATTGTCAAGCTCTTTTTTTGTTGTTATTGGATGGTATTTGACATTTTCTGTGTCAATTGTATTTAGGGTATCTAAGTTGCTGATAGTAGGTTCTTGCTTAAATAAGCTTTTTTGGTCTACATTTTCTTTTTCTTGTTTTAAGATGTCCTTTTTATAAGTTTTTATTAGAGCAATTGCTGAATGTTTTTCAAACAAAGATATTATCTCTTCACTAAAATTTTTTAAGGCGAAGTTTTCAATTTCTGGAATTTTTAAATTTTCTTCAAGACTTACAAGATCATAGCTTAAAAAAGCATTTTCTTTTTCTCTGATTAAAATTTCTTGATGTTTTTTATTTATTCGCTCTATATTTGAATATATTCCTTTTAATGTTTTAAATTCTCTTAATAAATTTGCTGCTCCTTTTGGTCCAATGCCTTTTATTCCGGGTATATTGTCAGATCTGTCTCCAACAATAGCTAAATAATCTTTTATTTGAGAGCTATTTATTCCAAATTTTTTTATTACGTATTCATTATTCATTTCAATAAAGCTGTTGTTTTCAATTTTAAGTATTTTGATGTGCTCTGACATTGTTTGTAGCAAGTCTTTGTCAGGGGAAATAATGTAAGTTAAATAGTTGTTTTTTGCAGCTTTTTTCGCAAAACTAGCTAAAAGATCGTCAGCTTCGTAGCCTTCGATCTCAAAGATTGGTATTTTTGCCTTTAAAAGACCTTCTTTTATCCATCCGATTTGAGGTATTAAATCATTAGGAGGTGCATCTCTTGTTGCTTTGTAGTTTGGATATTTTTGTTTTCTAAAAGTTGGTATTTCTGAGTCAAATGTAATAATCAAATGTTCAGGATTTTTTTCTTTTATTATGAAAAATAATGTTTTAAAAAAGCCAATAAATGCGTTTACATTTTCTCCTTGCGTGTTTAAAAGCGGATAATTTTTCATTACGTGATAATTTCTAAATATTATGTTTAATGCGTCAACTAGGTAAAGTTCTTTCATATTTTAATATCTAACATTATAGGCGAATTGCTTACTGTAATACGGTTTTGATGTTTTTTGATTTTTGGGATTTTTCTTTTTGCATTTACAATTTGTTGTAATATTTTAGAACAAATTTGATATTTAATATATATTTCTTCTTTTAGTAAGTTAATTTCTTTAATCAAATAGTCGAAATTATCCAATTTTTGGTTTTTAGATTTCAACCATGCATTTATTGTTTTATAATAGTTTGTTATTGATTCTAATATTAAATCTTTTTTAGGATTGGTTATGTTTAATATTCCTATTTCTTCTCTTTGCAGTTCATTACTTTCTATTGTTAATATTAACTTTAATTCTTTTAATTCTAATAATAAATTGCTAAAATATTTTTTTAAAATTTCATTAGCTGACAATATTGATTCCTAATTTATTTTGAGTAACATTATTTTCTTTTTTTAGCTGCTTCCAGGTAAAGCTTAATATTTGCAATTGTTTTATAACATTGTCAATTTTGTGTATTTCTTTTTTTAAAAGAACATTTTCGAGCTCTTTATTTAAAAATGAGTATATTGAGAGTAAATTTGTAGAGATGTTTCCACCTTGTTCAAAATTTAAGGTTGACATTAATTCAGTAATGATTTCTTGTGCATGAAAGATTTTTTCATTAGCTTTAATTCTATTTTGCCAATTTTCATCTTGTATAAGTTCTTTGGCAACTTTTAAATCCTGTATTGCTTTGTCATAAAGCATTATCAATATTGAGAGGGGGTTTGATGTGTTTATTTGCGTTTGTTTATATATTTTTTCTTTTGCTATCAAAATTTTCCCTCTAATCCAAAAGTTTAATTTGTTCTATTATTTGGTCTTGTTTAAAAGGCTTTGTAATGTATCCTCTAGCTCCAAGAGATAAAGCTTTTTGTATTAATTCTTGCTTTCCAATAGCTGTAACCATTAATATATTAAGCTTTTTAGTCAATTTCTTATTAATTTCATGCATCCTCTCAAGAGCTGTAATTCCATCCATTCCCATCATTGTTATATCGAGTGTTATTAAATCAATATTGTTTTGCTTCTCAAATTCTTTAACAGCTTGAATTCCATCTTCGGCTTCTAAAAATTCTTTAAATCCCAATTGCTTTAAGATTTTTATTAAGTTTTTTCTCATAAAAAGTGAGTCATCAGCTATTAAAGCTTTTTTGCCTTCTTCCAAACAAGTGCTCCTTTACTCATTCTAACATATTAAAATATCTTTAACGACAATTAAAGTATAATTCACATTTTTTATAATTTTGTCTTTTTATTGATATTTTTATTTAAAGATTATTTTAGTTTAAACATAGGTAAAAATAATATATATTTTTTGGTGTTCTTTTATAATTTGTATAATAAAAAAGTAAGCTTTTCTTTTGAATTTAGATTATTTGATAAAATAATAAAGAATATGTTAAATTTTACCCTATGACCAGCAAAGTACAGCAAGAAATTGCAGACCTGAAGAAGTTAATCAGAAAGTGGGATAAAGAGTACTATGTTGATTCTTTGCCTAGTGTTGAAGATTTTATATATGATAAGCATATTTTAAGGCTTCAAGAGTTAGAAAGTAAGTATCCCGAATACAAAACTTTAGATTCTCCCACTCTTAAATTTGGTAGTGATCTTTTGAATGACTTTAAAGAGGTTGAACATTCTGTTCCTATATTAAGTCTTGATAAGGTTTATGATCTTAATTTGCTAAAAACATGGATAGATAAGATTGATTTTAACGATTCTTTTAATATTTCTGTTGAGCCAAAGATTGATGGATGTTCTATTGTTCTTTATTATAAAGATGGCATTCTTGAAAAAGCTCTTACTAGGGGTAATGGAAAATTTGGTAATGACGTTACTAAGAATGTTAGAACTATTAGGCATATTCCTTTATTTATTGATGAAAAGGTTGATTTAGTATTAAGGGGAGAAGTTTATATTACTAAAGAAAATTTTTTTAAAATAAATAAATCTTTGGAAAAGCCTTACACTAATTCTAGAAATTTAGCTTCGGGAATACTTAGAAGGGTTGATAGCAGAGAGGTTGCTAATTTTCCTTTAAATATTTTCATTTATGATTTTTTGAATGCTGGGTTGGAGTTTAAGACTAATAATTTAGCTACTGCAAGACTTAAAAAATTGGGTTTTAAGGTTAATCCTTTGATTAGGTTTTTTGATCAAAAAAGTTCAATCGAAGAAGTTTTAAGTTATATAGCAAATATAACAAAAAAAAGAAATTCTTTTGAGTATGAAATAGATGGAGTTGTTCTTAAGGTCAGCGATTTTGCGCTAAGAGAAAGATTGGGGTATACTTCACATCACCCTAAATGGGCAATGGCTTACAAATTTGAAGCGCTTTCAGGTTTTAGTAAGGTAAATAGTATTGTTGTTCAGGTTGGGCGTAGTGGTAAAATTACTCCGGTTGCTAATATTGATAAAGTTTTTGTTTCAGGAGCTTTTATTACTAATGCAACATTGCACAATCAAGATTATATAATGTCAATTGATTTAAATGTTGGTGATGTTGTTAAAGTTTCAAGAAGGGGAGATGTAATTCCTGCTGTTGAAATGGTGATAAATAAATTTTCAACAGGATTTTTTAAGATTCCTGAGAATTGTCCAGCTTGCAAAACGGTTGTAGTAAAAGAAGGAGCGCATTTTTTTTGTACAAATAATAATTGTCCTTCAGTAGCAGTTGAGAGAATCAAATATTTTTGCAGTAAAAATTGTATGGATATTGAAGGATTTTCTGATAAGATTATTTCTTTTCTTTTTGAGAATAAATTTATTTCTTCAGAAATTGATCTTTATACATTTGATTTTTATAAACTTCTTAAATTTAAAGGGTTTAAAGGTAGAAGGATAAATAATTTGATAAATTCAATTGAAGCTAGCAAAAAAAAACCATTTAGTAAATTGCTTCTTAGCATGGGAATTAAAGAGTTAGGGGAAAACACAATAAGGTTATTATTTCTTAATAATTTAAATTCATTTTCAAAACTTTTTAGGCTTTGTCAAGATAAGGATTTTGCTTTTTTAACATTGTTGAAAATTAAAGGCATCGGAGAAAAAATTGCTTTTAATATTATTGAAGCTTTTAATGATTCAATAATGATTAATAAGTTTAAATTTTTTGAAAATTTGGAATTTAAAATGGAAGAGTGTATTGTGATTGATGATGAAAGCAATTTATTAGCTGATAAAAAGTTTTGCATTACTGGAGCTTTTAATGGTTATTCTAGGTCCATTATTATTGATAAGTTAAAAAATAAAGGATCAATTTTTAAAGCTTGTGTGACTAAGGATTTAGATTTTCTTGTTGTAGGAGAAAAAGCTGGGTCAAAACTTGAAAAAGCTTTGAATTTGAACATAAAAATTATGTCTTTTGAGGACATTAAGAATTACTTAGATTAAATTAGATTTAAGAGAGTTTGATTTTTATTTAATTATTTTTATTTGCTTAAATTCAGGCTTTAGACTTTTATACATAATCCCTAGTTCGTGGATATTTTTGACTTCTATTAAGTTCCTAAAAAATTCTTCTTTATTTTTTAGAGTAGGGTTAATAAAATATTTTTCGAATTTATATTTTGAGATTATTTCATGATTTTTTAAAGCCTCATTTAAATTATTAGTTGGATCTATTTCAATGTAGTATGTGTTTTCTTTTTTAAATGCAAATTGATCTCCTTTTTCTTTAAATTTATAGTTATTAAGGTATATGTCAGGGTAGATTTGAAAATCTGCTGTTTTGATCATAGTTGTTTTGGGGGTGCTTTTAGTATTTTCTTCTAAATCTTGGTTTTCATTTTTTTCTGTGGGCCTAGTAGGCTTCAAATATTTATTTTCTAATTCGTTATTTTCTTCTAAGTCATCATTTTTATTTGTAATGACTGGAGGAGCGAAAGTTTCTTCGTTAAATAATTTTTGAGAAATTTCTTTTTTTTTAAAATTATTTAATTCTTTTTGAAGTTTTAAAATAGTCTCTTCATTTTCCTTTATTTTATCTTCTAGCTCTTTGAGTTTGTGTTTATCAGTTCTTATTTTTTTTTGATTTTCTTTGTTTATTGCTTCATTTGTGCTAATTTTTTTTCTCAGGTCATTGATTATTTTCCCTATTGAAGATAAGTTTTCTTCAATTTCTTCTAAGTTTTTATTTGAGTCATCTTTTTTTTTAAAATTTCTTAATTCTCTTTGCAAGTCCAAAATAGTATTTTCGTTATCATTAATTCTGTCTTCAAGTTCATCAAATTTTTTTTCATTAATAGCAAAATATTTTTCGTTCTCATGAAGGGTTTCTTTTAGATTGTTTATTATTCTTTCATTAGAAGGACGGTTGTCTTCATTTATTTCTTCAATTTCATCATTATATTCATAATTTTCTTCAAAATCATCATCATCATCATCATCTTCTTCTTCAATGTTTTCGGTATTTATTTTTTCATAATTTTCATCTTCTTTAGGTCCGAGTTTTTCGTTAAGGAGCTTTTTTATTTCTAATATTTCGTTTTTTAATTTATTGGTTAAAATTTCATATTTTTTTGCTTTTCGTTCAATTGATTCTATTTTTTCTTTTTCATTTGCTGATACTTTTTGATTTTTGTTTTTTAAAAGCTTTTCTATGTTTTTAATTTTATTTTCATAATTTTCAATTACAGATTTTAGATCATTTTCATCCATTCTTTTTTTAAACAGTTTTTTGTCTCTTATATTTTCTGGCAACTTTAGATCTTTACCTTTTTTGGGGTCTTTATAAGAAACTATGTTTTTGTTTAAATGTTTTGGGGTATTTATTTGATCGTTTTTATTCCCAGTATCTTTGAATTCTTCACTTAAGTCTTCAAAGGGAATTTCAATGCTAGAGTAGCTTATTGTATTATTAGCTCCAAACAATAATATACATGAAAGTATTATAAAGTATTTAAAGCTTAGATTTTTTGTTTTATTCATAAAGTCCTTGTTTTTATTTAGAAAACATCTATAATTTATAATGTTAGCATAGTTTGTCCATTTATCAAAAGCGATAAAAATCAACGAAGATGCTATTTTTATTGACAAGTGGATACTAATTTCAAATTAGTTTTAAGTGAATTTCTTATTAGGTTGCTTTAAAATTGTTACGTATGTTGGCAAGGTCAGCTGTTTTTGAAGTTTTATTTTCCAATCCTTTTTATTTATGTAATGATAGGTTCTTGCTGATTTAATTTTTTTGTTTAGTTGGAGTTTGTGAATTTGACAAATGCAGATGCATATGAATTTTGGGCTTTGCCAGTTTGTTGTAATGTTAAAGATTCTTTTATTGAAGATTTTAGCTTTGTAGATGAACATGTAAGTTCAATTTTTAGTATCAGTTATAAAGACAATATAACTTTAAAGTTTAGAGATTTTGTTGATTCTAATGAATTTAATTTAAAGCTTTTTGATAATAAAATAAGCTTTGAAGGTCAAATTCCCTTGGTTTTGTATTCAGATAATTTGGATTGTTTACTAAAAGCAGAAAAAAGTGTTCTTTTTAATCTAAGAATTGACGATGGGAGTAATAATTACTCTTCTGGATTTGAAAAGAAAGAATCAGAAACTTGCAATGCTTTGAATGCTTGTTATGAATTTAGTGATTACAATAGTTTTCCAGACGACTTTATTTTAGTTAAAATATTTTTTGATTCTGAAAATTTAATTATTGATGCTAACGTAGACAATATTTCTTTTTTGAAATTTTTTATTAGTGAAAATTTTGGTGTGAATAAAGACAAAATAAAAATCAATTCTATTAATAATTACTGGTCTAGTTCTATTTTTCCTATTTCTTTTAATGCAATTTTGCAAGGCATTGTAATTTCAAAAAGAATTAATAAAAAGGTTAATGTTGTTTATTACAAAAGGCATTTTGGAGTTTTAGATAATTTAAATTTAACCTTTTCAGTTTCTAATTGTTTATTGGAAGGTGGCAAGCTTTCAAAGATTATTTTAAAAATTGTAATAAATAGACCTTTAAATTTTTTATATAAGTTTTATTTTAAATTTATTAATAATATTTTTAAAAATTTGTTTTTTGATGGATTTTTAGAATTTTCTTTTGTTGAGGATAAAAGTGACTTCATATTTTTTTATGACAATCTTTTGGCATTTGAGACCTCTGTTTATAATTTTATTTATTCCAATTTTTACAATCTTGCTTTAGTGATGTCTTGTGAGCCAATAGGTTATTTGCTTACGCAAATTAAAGGTGATTATAGTAGTTTTTTTAAAATTTTTAAAAAATTAGATTTAAAGAATTCTTTGATAAAGAAATCTTCTGTTTTAAGTGTTAATAAAAATTACAATATTTTTGATACTAGTCGCAGGGGAGTTGGTTTTGCGTATTTGAATTCAAACACTTATTTTTTAGGTGGAGAGCAATACGTTGTTGCTTTCTTATATAAGGACGGATTAAATATATTTTTACCCTACAGTATTATTGACAACAATTTAAGCAACTATTTGAAAAATAGTTTGGCAAAAACATTGGGCTTGGCCTATAGTAGCATAAATTTTTTAATAGATGAGAGTGTATTAGATTTTGCTGATTTTCATAGTCTTCTTTTTAAAGATCCCTATTTGATTGAAAAAGCAATTTTAAGCATTAAGGACAATTTTTCTTCTTTGATAAGTGCAGATCTTATAAATGAATATCCTGTTATTTTTAAAGAAAAAATAGCTGTTGATTATGTTAATGATTGTATGCTTGGGTGTTCTGTTGAGCTTAAATTTGAATTTTATTCTCTTAGTGTTGTTTTTAGCAATGTAAGCTTTTTTGTAGAGCAAGGCAAATTTGTCAAGCTTAAGTTAAATAACAAAAGAATTCGTACAATATTTGGGTTAGCGGTTGATTATGTATTTTGCAGTGCTAATGTAAATTACAACATTAAAGATTGTTTGAGCTTAGAATTTATTGAAGATGGCGAGTTTGTTTTTTCTTTTAGAAGTTTTTTTATCGTTTCTGTTTCTGCAATTCGAACTGCTTTGATCCAGATGTTTGCTTTTAATACAAGTAGTACGCCTCTTGATTTTGAAGAAATTTTAAATAGCTGGAGTGTAAAAATTGATATTAATTAATTTCAATTTAAATGGGGAGAGTGTTTCAAAAAAGATTAGTCTTTCTTTGGCGACTAGAAGTCTCTTGGAGTCTATATTTTTTGCTAAGAGTAATAGTTTGGAGTACGTTAATAATAACAGATTTTTTTTAATTTTATTAGATTCTAGACTTGTTTATTCTAATTTAATTCCCGCTTTTATTTTAAATGGTCGTAGTGTAGTTACTCTTGAAGGACTCAAGAAAAAAAGTTTTTATCAGTACATGCAAAAGATTTTATTAGAAGATGATTTTAATTTTTGTAGCAATTGTTTTGAATCCAATATTTTGCTGTTTTATTACTTTTTGGAAAATAAGATTGTAAGCAAATCGGATATTTTAGCCTATAGAAATTCATTAAAATGTAATTGTATGGATGTTAATACTTTTTTATCTCTCTATTTGAAAGCTGAAGAGTTGTATAGAAAAAATGGTTAATGTTAAGGTTTATTATCCTGAAAGTTTTAATATACTCGCTAATTTATTTAACAAAAATTTAAATAATTATATCATTTATAATGAGCTAGATTTTAAAAAAAATCCTAATTTATTCAATAAAGAAACACACATTGATAATTTTTTTCTTGTTGGTAATTTTGAAAAATTTAATAAAGTGTCTTTAAGGGGTAATTTTCTTGAAATGGGACCGTGCGTTACTTATAACGAGATACTTCAGATTGGTAAGCAAAATATTCCAAGTTTGCTTTATGAATTTATTTCAAAATTTAATGATAAAATATATTTAAATAGCATTAACCTTGCAAATGGGTTTTATTATAAAAATACTATTTTTGATATTTATCCTTTATTGTTGAGCCTTGATGCTCAAATTGAATTTAAAAATGTTTTGACTAAAAAAACCTATGTTTTTAGTGCTTATAATTTAAATAGGGTTGAGTATATTGCAAACCGAAGTATTGTTCTTGTTACTAAATTTAAATTTCCAATGATGAATCTATGGAACAGAAGCTTTTATCATAAAGTATTTTTCAATACCTCGTCTTTTGACATTTTAGAAGAAACGGACATTATTTTTATATGTATTCTTTTAAACATAAAAAGAGATGTTATAAATGATTTTTTGTTAAAAATATTTTATGATGATAAAGTGATCGTCATAAAGGATTTTCAGATTTTACTTTTAAACAAATCTTTGCCGCTTTCATTTTCTGAAATAGAAAATTCTCTTAAAATGTTGGATAAAAATATAAGAGATTCTAAAAATTTTAATATAGGAGAGAGAAATTTAAAGCTAATAAAGAATTTTTATTTAGATATATTAATGAGTTTTAGTTTTTAATGGTCCAAATAAGTTTAATTACTATCTTTAGTATGCTATATTTCTTATATAAAGGGAATATATTTATTTTTATGTATTATAATGTAAAAAGTTAATCAAAAAATAATATTCATAATGAGGGGTTTCTATACTTATGGTAAAAAAAGAAGCAATTATTAAGGCTGTAAATGGTTTACATGTTAGGCCTGCATCAACTTTTGTGAAAAAAGCTAAAGAATATTCTAGTGAGATAACAATAGAATCTGATGGGAAGTCTGTTAGCGGAAAGAGTTTATTCAGGCTTCAAACTTTGGAATTGTCATCAGGTAAAAAGCTTTTGATATGTGCTGAGGGTGAGGATGAGGAGATTGCTGCTTCAGAGCTTGCAAAGCTTATTGAATCTTTTAAGGAATGAATTTTAGAGGGATTTAAGTTATGACTTTATCGGGTAAAAGAATATCTAAAGGGATAGGCATTGGAGAAGTTCTTTGTATTAGGAAAAATTTTGATAAAATTGTAAGTAGAGAAAAAATCGATTTTTCTCAAGTTGATAGTGAGATATCAAAATTCAATAAAGCTAAGTCAAAAGCAATTGAAGCGCTTAAGGATCTTGAGAGAAAGGCCGTGCTTCAATTTGGAGATGACAAGAAAGGTATTTTTGAAGGTCAAGTGTTGATTGTTGAAGACGATGAATTTTCTGAGCTTGTTATTGAGTTTATTACAAAGGAAAATTATAGCGCTGCTTATTCTATTTATTTGGCGTTTGAAAATTTGGTTAAAAGCGTGGAAGACTATAAAGATCCTTATTTAAAAGAAAGAGCATCTGATTATAAGGACATTAGAAATAGATTAATTTCCATCATTTTAGGTCAAGTAACCGATTTTTCTGAGATTAATAAAGATGTTATTCTTGTTACCGAGGAATTAACACCGTCTGATACCATGCAGTTTGACTTAAATTATGTTAAAGGATTTTTAACTGCAGTTGGAGGAGAAACTTCTCATGCTGCTATTTTGGCAAGAACAATGGGGCTTCCAGCGCTTGTTATGACTTTACTAGACATTGATGCGTTAAAGGATGGTGATAAAATAGTCATTGATGCAATATCTTCTATTGTTATTAAAAATCCTTCTTCTGATGAGCTTAATCTTTATGAAGGGAAGATTTTGCGTCAAATAGAGATGGAAAAAGAGCTTTTTTCTTTAAAAGATAAAGCTGCTGAAACAAAAGATGGCGTAAAAGTGTTTTTAAAGGCAAATATTGGAACACCTGTTGATGTTACCTATGTTAATAAATACGGTGTTGAGGGAATAGGTCTTTTTAGAACAGAATTCTTATATATGAAGTCTTTACAGCCCCCAACAGAAGATGAGCAGTTTGAAACTTATAAAAGAGTTATAGATACAATGGAAAAGAAAGGGGTTGTTACGATTCGTACTCTTGATGTTGGTGGGGATAAGGAAATTCCCTATCTTAATTTTAAAAAAGAGGAGAATCCCTTTTTGGGCTTTAGGGCGCTTAGGATGTATAAGGAATATGAGGAATTAATCCAAGCACAGTTTAATGCTATTTTTAGAGCCAGTCATTATGGGAAGATAAGGGTAATGGTGCCTATGCTTACCAGATATGAAGAGATTGAAACGATCGAATATTTTGTGAATAATGCAAAAATCAATTTGAGGTCTAGAAGTTTGCCTTTTGATGAAAATTTGGAAGTGGGTTGCATGATAGAAGTTCCTTCTGCAGCTTTAATTTCTTCTAAACTTGCTAATAAATTGAATTTTTTTAGTATAGGAACTAACGATTTAACCCAATATGTTTTAGCTGTTGATCGTGGTAATCAAAAAATATCAAATTTATATGATAAGTATAATCCTGCTGTTTTGAAATTAATCAAAAAGGTTCTTGACGATGGAGTTAGTTCTGGAATTGATGTATCTGTTTGTGGCGAGCTTGGCGGAGATGATGCTGGAGCGTTACTTCTTGTAGGTCTTGGATTTAGATCTTTGAGTATGATTCCTAGTGCTACACTTAGAATTAAATATTTGCTTAAAAAGTATACAATAATGGAATTGGAAGAATTGGCAAATAGGGTTTTAAATAGCGATTCTGAGCAAGAAACTTTAAGTTATTTTGATAAATTTATAGGAGATTAGTTATATGGGGTTTTTAGATTTTTTTAAAAAAACCGCTACATTGGATTTGATTGCTCCGATTAGTGGAAAAGTTATGTCAATTGATAAGGTTCCCGACGAAGCGTTTGCTGAAAAAATAGTCGGTGATGGAATTGCAATTCTTCCAACAAGTAATGAGTTGCTGGCGCCTTGTGATGGTAAAATAGGTAAAATTTTTAAAACTAATCATGCCTTTAGCCTTGAAACCAAAGAAGGTGTTGAAATTTTTGTCCATTTTGGAATTAATACTCTTAATTTAAATGGCAAAGGTTTTACAAGAGTTGCTGAAGAAGGCGTTAATGTCAAGCAAGGCGAAGTTATTATTAGGCTCGATCTTGAATATTTAAAAGAGCATTCGGAATCCGTTATTACTCCGGTTGTTATTGCAAATTCCGATGAAGTTTCAAGTATAGAATATTCTTTTGGAAAGCTTGAAAATGAGGCCGAATATATTTTGCTGTCTTCAACTGTTTTGACAGAGGAAATTAGACATAAAATATCTCAAACAAAGCCTGTTACTGCAGGTAAAGATTTAGTGTTGCGAGTTAAAAAGTAAAAAGAGAGAGTTTTAAACCCTCTCTTTTGTTTTTAGTCATAACAAGTCTTTTTCTAAAAATTCGTTTATTATGTTTATAAATTTTCCTGGATTTTTGCTAGGCATTCCTGAAGTTAGCATAGCTTCCTCAAAAAGGAGAATACTTATTTTTTCCAATTTTTCAGGCTCTAGATTTTTTAAATTTTGGACTATTTTATTATTAGGGTTTAATTCAAGTATTGGTTTAATTTCTTTTACCTCTTGTCCCATTGACAGCATGATTTTCTGCATTTGGTAAGTTGGATCGTTGCTATCAACAATTATTGCTGAAGGTTCTTTTATCAATGTTGCCGAAAGATTGACCTCTTTTATGTGATCCTTAAGGATTTCTTTTACTTTTGTAAGAATATCTTTGAACTCTTCTTCAATTTTTTTGAAATTTTCATCTTTTAATTCATTGCTAGTTTCATTTTTGTTTATTGCTTTTAATTTTAATCCTTCGTATTCTGGAATTAGATTTAAAATAGCCTCATCAAGTTCATCGTCCATGATTAGGATTTCAAATCCTTTTTCTTTATAGGCGCTTACTATTGGATTTTCTTTTAATATATTTTCTTTACCACCTGTTATATAGTAAATGCTTTTCTGGCTTTCATTCATTCTTTCTTTGTACTCTTTAAAAGACACAAATCCATCTACGCTTGAAGATTTAAATCTTATCAATGAGATAAGCTTTTCTCTGTTTTCAAAGTCAGAATAAACACCTTCTTTAATGCATCTCCCAAATTCTTTGGAAAACTCTGAAAATTTTTCAGGATTTTTTTTACTTAGCTTTTCAAGCTCGCCTAGTATTTTTTTTACAGAAGATGATTTTATTTTAGACAAAATTTTATTTTGCTGTAAAATTTCTCTACTTACATTGAGTGGTAAATCTTGGCAGTCTATAATTCCTTTTATAAATCTTAGATAGTTTGGGAGCAAACTGCCTTCAGAATCTGTAATAAAGATTCTATTTATAAATAGCTTTACCCCAGGTTTAGTGTTTGGGTAATATAAATCATAAGGAGCTTTACTTGGAATATAAAATAAATTAGTATATTCTAAATTCCCTTCAGCTTTTGTATGAATATGCAGCAATGGATTTTCATAGTCAAAGGTTGTATTTTTGTAAAATTCATTGTATTCTTCTGATTTAATTTCGCTTTTATTTTTTGTCCAAAGAGCAGTGGTTTCATTTAATTTTTCTTCTTTTTCTTCTATTCCTTCTTGTTTTCCGTCCTTCATTATAGGTTCGCTGTATTTTATATAAATGGGATAATTTATGTGATTTGAATATTTTTTGATAATTTCTTGAATTTTCCATTTATTAGCATACTCAAGCCCTTCTTTATTAAGATAAAGCTTTATTTCTGTGCCGGACTCTTCTTTTTTTGCTTTTTCTATTTCATATCCTGTTTTGCCATCGCTAGACCAAATGTAAGCATCGCTTTCTAGTGCTTTTTTTGATGTAACTTCTACTTTTTCTGATACTATGAATGCACTGTAAAATCCAACTCCAAACTGACCAATTAAACTTGCAGATTTTTTTTCATCTTGTTTTAAATTGTTAATAAATTCTTTAGTTCCTGATTTTGCAATTATCCCAAGATGATTAGTTAAATCTTCTTCGTTCATTCCGATGCCATTATCTTTAATTAGGATACTTTTATCGTCAAATGTTATTTCTATTTTTGGTTCTAAAACAATGTTTTTGAATTTTTCATTTGTCAAACTTAAAAACTTGAGTTTATCAATGGCGTCAGACGCATTTGATATCAATTCTCTTAAAAATATTTCTTTATGAGAGTAAAGAGAGTGAATGATTAAATAAAGCAAATCATTTACTTCTGTATCAAATTGTTTTTTCATGTAAATTTTCCTTTTCAATTTAATCTTTACTTTTTTTATAATATAACATAATCTAAAAATAATAAATAAAGCAGTTTGTTTAAAATAGAAAATTAGAATCAAGGAGAATGCAATGGATGTAGGAATTTATGGTCTTGGTGTTATGGGTGGTAATTTGGCTCTAAATATTGCTGATAACGGTTTTAATGTTTCTGTTTATAATAGAGATAGTGAAAAAACTGAAATTTTTGTTAAACAAAATTCTCATAAGAAGATAAATGGCTTTAAAGATGTTGAATCTTTTGTTAAAAGCTTAAAACCCCCAAGAAAAATCATCTTAATGGTGACAAGTTCGGCTGTAGAAAAGGTTATTGACCAAATTTTGCCCTTTATGAATAAATCGGACATAATTATTGATGGTGGAAATTCTCATTACAAGAGTACAATGAGATTGGAAAAAGAATTGTTTGCTAAGGATATTTATTTTGCAGGTCTTGGAATTTCTGGAGGAGAAAAGGGGGCAAGGTTTGGTCCTGCTTTAATGTATGGAGGAAGTAAATCAGCTTATGAAATTCTTGAACCTATATTAAATAAAATTGCGGCTAAAACTAAAAACAACGATGTTTGTTCAGCTTATATTGGAGAGAATGGTTCTGGGCACTATGTTAAAATGATACATAATGGGGTGGAATACGCTGATATGCAGCTTATCAGCGAAGTTTATTTTTTCATGAAAAAAGCTTTCAATTTAGATAATTCAAAAATTTCTGAAGTTTTTGAAAAGTGGAATGAAGGAGATCTTTCAGGGTATTTGCTGGAAATAACTTCTAAGATTCTTAAGTATAAGGAAAATAATGAATATTTAGTTGATAAGATTTTAGATATTGCCAATCAAAAAGGTACTGGCGTTTGGACATCTATTGATGCTCTTGAATTTAGCATGCCTGTAAATTTAATTATTGAATCTGTTTTTTCAAGATTTATGTCAGGTTTAAAACACGAAAGGATTATTGCTAGTGATTTGCTTAAGATGGATACCGCTTCTTTTGAGTTTGAGCTTAGTGATTGGATTTTGGATCTTTATTATGCTCTTTTAGTTTCAAAAATAGTAGCTTATGCTCAAGGATTTATGATGCTTAAGACCGCATCTGCGAATTATAGTTGGGATTTAAATTTGGGTAAAATTTCTTTAGTTTGGAGAGAAGGTTGTATTATTCGTAGCAGTTTTTTAGATAAGATTAAATTAGCTTATGATAAAAATCCCCATCTTATTAATTTGCTTTTTGATGATTATTTTTTAGATTTATTAAAAAATAATCATCAATCTTTAAGAAGAATAATTTCAAAGGCTAGTGAAATTGGGATTCCTTTGCCAGCATTTTATGCCAGTCTTTCGTTTTTAGATTCTTATTCCACTAATTATTTACCTTCTAATCTAATTCAAGCACAAAGAGACTTTTTTGGTGCGCATTCTTTTGAAAGATTGGATTCAAAACGAGGTGAATTTTTTCATAGTGCTTGGCAATAAATTTAATGTGGTGTGTGGATCTAGATATAGTACTTAGCGAATATTCCCCCGGCAAAATTTGATTTTATTCCTGAGTAGGTTCTGTGATGTGCAAGAGATCTTGTGTTTGAGATTAATTCTACTGAAGGTGCTATTTTTATACCTATTTCTAAATTTTCTGTAATGTCGTAAAAAATAACTAATGGAATTCTTATTCCAAATCCTAATTCTATATTTATTAATTTAGATGTGTGAGACGAGAGGCTTATATTTCCTCCTATTCCAACTCCCAAATTTAAATTTTTTATCAAAGATATTGTAAAAATGAAATCAAGTACTGCTATTGCTAATAAATTAAAATCATAAAATTTTGATTCAAGTTTAAATCCCGATAAATTTATTCCATTGCTACCGCCATAGCCTATTTCAAAGTCAATAAAAGGGAGTGACATTATTAAGTTAATAATTGGATTTCCAATGCTTGCTCCAAAGCCAATACCTCTATTTAAATATGAATCTTTTGCAAAACCATTTGTGGATATATTTGCAATCATGATGAATAACATGAACATGAAGATTTTTTTCACGATTGTCTCCCAAATTTTGTCTTATTATTATAGTATTTTATTTTTGAATTTTAAAACAATAAAAAAAACCTTTGACCATTTAAATTTTGTGTTTAAACTCTTTTGAGTTGCTCGGTTTTTTACAATTGTTACAATTGTAAAAATTGTTTTTTTAAATTGTATTTTAAGCAAACCAGAATCTTAGTCCCAATCCCGCGAATACTTCCCATCTAAATCCAATTCCATTGCTCCAAATATTCATTCCGAGTCCTGGTGCTATTCTTAAAAATATGTCGAATTTTTTTCTAAATACTGCAATATTTAAAGCCAAAGGCAATCTTGCTCCAATGCTTATTGGCCCAGAGCCCGATTGACTGCCACTAAATCTGGAAAACCATATTGTTCCATACCCCCCAGCTCCAACTGAAAAATCCAAAATGTTAGCAGACCCTGGGAATGTATGTGTGTAGAAAATATAATCCAATGCTATAAACAGTGTTTTCCAGTCTGTAAATAAATTATTTACTCCACTGTAAAGACCAATGTCAAGATCAAAGTTTCCCAGATTAATGTGTAAAGCAATTGGTAATGGAAGTATGATCCCCGCTCCATACTTACCCCTTGCATATTTTGTTGAATTAGCAAACCCTGAGATTGGGACTAATAAAATAATAATTAACGTGATAATTATTATTTTTGTTCTCATTGTTTTTTACCTCCTAAGTGTAGCACTTTAGCTTTTAAAACAATTTTAGTTCAATATTTTTTTTTATCTAAAAAGCGAAAACTATATCTTAAGAGAACCTTTAATTCCAATAGAAAAGTTACCTTTTATTGGGAATATTAAATTTCCGTTAGGCAATTGGCCAATAAAAATTGATGGTGTTGTTTTTATTATAATTTCAATAACGTCATAATAAGCCTCATATATTATTCCTAAGGGTAAACCTACTCCGATTTTATAGGTAATCCCAGAAAAACCATTTGTTAAATTTGAGTTTGTAATTTTGCCTATTTCAAAAAATAGGCCAAATCCTAAGAAAAAGATAAAATTTGAATTTTTAATTCTTAAATTTAAGAACATATAGTCAAAATATGCTTTAAATAGCAATACTACTGGTGATTTTGGAAAAAATTCCGAGATGCTCAATATTGTTGCTCCTATCCCAATATCAAAATTATTAATGCTAAATTCTATTGCAGTAGGATAAGGCATAATAAAGCCAAATTTTATTTTGGGTTTTGGTTTTAAGCTGTCTATTTTTGGACTAGTTGTACTGTTTTTAGATTTTTCGTTTGTGAAAATATTCTCAGCATTTAAAAATAATGTAATTATTATTAATGCTCTGATTAGCTTGTTTTTACTCTTCATTGTTAACTTTTTATGCGATATTAAAATATAACTTTATATCTATAAATTATAAGATAGAATTCTTTAAAATTATGCCTTTTATTGTTTATTGGAAATTAAATTTTAGTAATTTCCAATTTGTATTTATGAATATATGAGGTAATATTAATCTTGATATTGTATTCTATTTGCGATTTAAATTGCATTTAAAAGGGGCGCTTATGGGCATGGATTCAGACATGCAAGATTCTTTAAGTCAGTATCTTTTATTTAGTTTGGACGAACTTTATGCCATTGAGATTAAATATGTTGTTGAGGTTTTGGAATATACTAAGATATCAAAAATCCCAAGGACTCCCAGCTACATGGCGGGGATAATAAATAATAGGGGCAAAATTGTTCCAATAATTGATATTCGAAAACAATTTGGAATGAGTGATCGCGTTGTTGATGAGGATGATAAAAAGAGAAATAAGGGAGTTAATATTTCAAATATTATTATATTGACTTTAGTTTATGAGGGAGATGAATTTAATCTTGGAATTTTGGTAGATTATGTCAATGAAGTTCTTGAATTAGATCCATTTAGTATTGATGATGCTCCTAAGATTGGATCGGGGTTTAATTCAAAATTTATTTCAGGAATTGGTAAGAGTAATGATAAGTTTATTATTATTTTAGATGTAGAAAATTTATTTGACGTTAGAGAGCTTTCTAAATTTAGAAATACAACAATATATGATCCCGAACATCAGCAACAATAGGAGTTTTTAGTCATGATTTATAGGCCGGAAGGAGAGCTTGTAATAAATAGTATTTTTAAGGTAAAAGAAGATTTGTTGCATATTTTTAAAAAAATGAAAGAAGGGGATACTCTTATCATTGATCTTTCAAATGTTGAAAAAATAGATATTACTTTTATACAAATTTTGTATGCATCTAATAAATATGCTAAAAATAGAAATTTATTTGTAAAAATTGAGTATCCATCCGATGAGGTTTTAAGTTCATTAATATATGGCGGTTTTTTGGTAGATATTGAAGATGTTGATAGCTTTGATTTGGGACTTAATTTAGTTGGATTTTAGATTTAAGGAAAGCTTATGGATAGTAGTGATGTGATTGATAAATTTAAGAATTCCTTTAAAGAGGAATCAATAGAAAATATTTCAGATATTGAACAAGCACTTCTTAATCTTGAGGTAAGCTCAGATCAAGACATTGTTAATTCTATTTTTAGGAATTTGCATACCATAAAGGGAAGTTCTGGTATGTTTGGCTTTAATTTTACAGCATCGCTTGTCCATGAAATAGAAACAGTTCTTGATGTTGTAAAAGATGGTGGGGCTACTTTTAATCAAGCTGCTATTGATGCTACCTTAATGTCTGTTGATTTTATTAGGGAGCTTATTGAAGGCGATGAAGCAATTCCTGAGATTGACTTTGATAAGCGTAAGCAGTTTTTGGTAAGTGAACTTAAAAAGGTTCTTGAGACTTCTAATGTTAAAGGGGCTTTTCAAGAAGCTTTAGGAAATGATTTTCCAAAGCCTAACAGTAGTTCTGTTTTAAAAGATGTTAAAGTAAATTCAGACAATAAATTTGATGATGAGGCTTTGCAATCTGAATTTAAGAGTTATAAAATTCTTTTTTCTCCTGCTAAAGGCATTTTGTTTCATGGACATAAGCCTATAAATTTATTGAGCAAGTTGATTAATTTGGGCAGTGGCCATGTTAGAGCTAAAGTAGATAACATTCCCGATTTAGAGCTTATTTCTCCTGATAATGTTTATGTTGATTGGGAGATAAGACTAGATACAGAAGAGAGCAAAGAGAGTATTGAAGATATTTTTTTATTTTTAGATTCTCAATCAAAAATTGATATTCAAGAATTGGATAAATGTTTTGCGGCAGATAAAGGTGATAATGTAGGGCTTGAAAGTTTTGATTTATTGCGATTGGATAAAAATACTAAAGATCCTGCTAATTCTTCATTTAAAAAATCGGAATTTATTGGGAAATCCTTTTTTAATGGAGATAAAAGTAGAACTAATGTTCAAGATGATACTGTTAGAAGTAAGGTTAATATTGCTAGTATTAAGGTAGATTCTAAAAAGCTTGACCATTTGGTAAATCTTGTTGGAGAACTTGTTACAATACAATCAAAACTTTCAAAAGAGGCTGAAAATAGGAATAGCAATGTTTTAAATTCAATATCAGCAGAATTTTCTTTACTAATTAATGAACTTAGGGATTATACAACAGGACTTAGAACAGTTCCTATTGAGATTTTGTTTGTAAAATTTCAAAGGATAGTAAAAGATTTGTCTACTAGTCTTGGTAAGTCAATTATTTATCGTGCTTATGGGGGCGACACTGTTCTTGATAAAAGTATTATTGAAAAGCTTAATGAACCTTTGGTTCATTTAATTCGTAACTCAATAGATCATGGAATTGAATCGTCTGAAGAGAGAGAAAGGTTGGGAAAGGATCCTAAAGGCAATATTAAGCTTTCAGCGTGTCAATCCGGGGATTCTGTTATTGTTATTATTGAAGATGATGGAAGAGGTCTTGATAAGAATAAGATACTTAAAAAGGCCATAGAGCGTAATATAATTTCTGACTCAGTTGCCAAAGTTTTATCAGATATTGATGCCTATAATTTGATTTTTGAGCCTGGATTTTCAACTGCAAGTTCTGTTACTGATATATCAGGTCGTGGAGTTGGTATGGATGTTGTTAAGAAGCAGGTTGAATCCCTAAGAGGGCATGTTGTACTTGAAAGTGAGCTTGGTAAATATACTAGAACTAAGTTAATTTTTCCATTAACCTTGGCTATTATTGAGGGCTGGCTTGTTAGAGTAAAAGATGAGCATTTTATTGTTCCTCTTTCTAATGTTGAGTCTTGTTTGGAATCTAATAAGTTAATTTCTCAAATAGATGGGGTTGAGACTAAAAGCAATGTAATGAATTATAGGGGTAGCATGATTAGTTTTATTCGACTTAGGGAGTTTTTTCAAGTTTCTAGCGAGAAGAGTTTTAATGAACAAGTTGTTGTTGTTAACACAAATAGTGGAAAAATGGGAATTGTGGTTGACGAAGTTTTAGGTCAACATCAAACTGTTATAAAAGCTTTGGGTAAAATTTATTCTCGAGTGGAAGGGGTTTCTGGAGCTACTATACTTGGTGATGGAAGTTTAGCTTTAGTTGTTGATATAGATGCAATAACTAAGCTTATGAGATAAAAAAATCTAAAATACAGATTTTTGGTTTTAAAGGTTAAAAATATTAAAATATAATAATGAAGATATTAGTAATTGATATTCAAGGTCTTATAAAGCAGGTTTTTGTTAGAGCTTTTTCTAAAGATAATGATGTTGAGATATTAAATGCTGGCTTTAATTCTTCAAATCTTATTAATGTATTTTTACAAAAATTTCCGGACTTGGTTATTATTGATGAAAATACGGCAAGATCTAATTTTGGAAATTCTTTAAACAATGTTCTTAATAATATATCTCTTCCAGTTGTATTTATTGCACAAAATGAAATGTTTCCAAATTTTGGATATCTTGAGCAAAGTAAAGAAAAGGTTAAATTAATAATAAATAAACTTAATTTTAAGCTTACAGTTGATTTATTCCGTAGTAAGTATTTAGCTTTAATAAAGCTTGAATTGAAAAATCTAGGCAAAAATAAATTAATATCTTCTTATGAAGTTAAAAGGATTTATGCACCCGATTTTTCTAGTAATTCTAAAGTAGAGTTGAGAGAAAATAATTTAGATGATTCAAGTATAAGAAAAAGTTATAGAGTTTCTGATGTTATTAATTTTGCTCCCAAAAATGATCCTGATGTTATTATTAAATATCAAGGTCTTCTCAATAAGCACAAAACTGGCAAAATTATTGTTGTAGGCTCTTCAACAGGTGGTACAGAGGCGTTAAGAACTTTTTTAAGTTCTTTTAAAAAAGATTCTCCTCCAATTATTATTGTTCAACATATGCCGGGAGGATTTACAAAATCTTTTGCAAAAAACTTAAACAATGAGTTTAATATTGATATTAAAGAAGCTGAGGATGGAGACATTCTTCGTCCAGGTCTTGTAATAATTGCTAATGGAAGTTATCATTTGATTGTAAAATATGGTAGTGGAAATTATTTTGTAAATTTATTAGATGGACCTCTTGTTAGTAGGCATAAGCCTTCTGTAAATGTACTTTTTAGGTCTGCTGCAATGTATGCAGGTTCTAATGCTATTGGAGTTATCCTTACAGGCATGGGGGATGATGGTGCTGTTTGTATGCTTGAGATGAAAAAAAATGGTGCTTATACTATTGCCCAAGATCAGGAAACCTCTGTTGTTTTTGGTATGCCAATGGAAGCTATAAAAATAGGAGCTGTAGACAAAATCCTTCCTTTAAGCAAAATAGCTGATCATGTTCTAAGGAGATCTTAGTAATGGATAATGACAATAATGGTTTTTTTGATGCCAATGATTGTTTGGCAACTTTATTTTATAAACTTGAGACTTTTGATGAGAGTGCAAGGCATATTTATTCAAATTTAAGTAAATCAATTCCTAAATTAATAGAAAAAATTTCTAAAGATTCTAAGGATTTGTCTTTTAGTATTGACTTAATTTCTAATCTTGATCTTGATAATGATTCTTCTTTGAATAATTTCATAGCTAAGATTATAGGAGCATTAGATGATTTTGTTGCTTACTTTAATTCTTCGACAACTTCTCTTGAATCTCAGTTTACTGTAATACGAAGTAAGGTTAAAGATATAGAAATACTTGAAGATGTAATTGAAAAAATGAAAAAAAGCTCTCTTGATATGGAAATAATGTCTATTAATACTTTAACAGTTGCTATGAGAGCTGGTAAAGCTGGTGGGGCCTTTTCTTATATTACTAGTGAAATTAAGGTTTTAACTCAATCTATGATTAAACAAGCAGATCAACTTACCAGCAAGGGGCGTGAAGTTAAAATTGGTCTAGATAGGGCTAAAAATCAAGTATATGAAAGCAATACGGCTGAAAATAAAATTCTTGAAGAATTTAGAAATAATTTAATGAAAAACATAGATGCCTTTTCAGATGGAATAGGAAGTGTCATTGCTCTTTACGATGATATTTTAAAAGTTTTATTAGAATTTAAGTTTAAACTTGTAAATTCTATTTCTTATCTTCAGTTCCAAGACAGACTAACTCAATCTTTGCAACATTTAAATATTATGTATTCTAATATTGATGTTTTTAAATTTAGAGATATAAGCGAGATTCAAAAATTAAAAATTTTATCAGTTTTTACTGATACATCAAAAGTTATAGTAAAAGATGTTCTTGAAAAGCTTGAAAAAAATTATACTGTTTTTGAAAAATTTATTGATGCTTCTCTTAGTTCTATTCAAACTATTAACGATTTAAGGTCTGATAATTCTTTATACATAGATATCCCCAAAATAATAGAACAATTTTCTAGTATTTTGTCTGATCTGCTTAGAAGAATTGATGATGTTGAGAAAAATAATTCTAATTTTTTGAATTTATATTATGAACAGGTTAAGCTTATAAAATCATTAGAGTTAATGTTTTCAAATATTTCAGCTATTTCTGCTAGGTTTCAAAATATTAACATAGCGTCAAAGATAGAAGTTGTCAAAAGGTCGGAACTTAAAGCTATGGAGGGTAATATTTCGGAAATGTCGAAAATTATCAAAGAAATTGATTCTAATATTACTAAGGGAATAGAATTTTTAGATCAAATAATCTTTTTTCTTGAAAAAGTTGTTAAGGATTATGACAATAGATTTTATCTTGAAAAGAATTATTTTAACAAATTTAAAAAATTATTTATGGAAATTAAAAATGATATTCTAGATATTAAGAACGTAGCTATTGATAATATTTTGTCTTATGAGGTTTTTTCAATTGAATTTATGGAAATATTTGAAGAAATGAAATTAGAAGTTTACAATGTTAGAAATTTGAAAAATTCTCTTTTGGATATAGACAACTTTTTAAGCAATATGGAAAGCAAAATAAATTTTAATCTTAATTTAGAGTTATCTAAGGTTGGAATTCAATCTGTTGAAATTGAAGATAAAGAATTTGTTAATAGGATTGCTAATCGATTTACTTTATTTGTTCATAAAAAACACTTATTATCTTTAATAGAGGAAGCTAAGGATGTTCGATCCTTTGATGAAGGTAGTGTAATTTTGTTTTAATTTTTATATACTTTTTTGGGAGGGTTTTAGGAGAAAATTAGATGAAAAAAAGAATTTTGGTTATTGATGATAATAGGGCAATAAGGCAAAGCGTTGCTTATATTTTAGAACAAAACGGTTTTGGAGTCTCAGAAGCAAAGGATGGTTTAGAAGGGGTTTTAAAATTTAAAGAAGCAGTTGGGCAAGGAGATAAAGATTTTGATCTTGTTATTACAGATATCAATATGCCTAATTTAGACGGTATTGGTGTTATTAAACAGATAAGAGAATTTGGCAGCTTTGTTCCTATACTTGTTCTTACCACTGAGTCTGAGCAATCTAAGGTTGATGAAGGTCGTAAAGCGGGTGCTACTGGCTGGCTTGTTAAGCCTTTTAATCCTGAAGCTTTAATGAAAACAATCTCAAAGATATTTTAAGTTTTTATTTACAATTAATTTATAGATTTTAAAGTTTTGTTATAAATTAAAATGATTTTTAATATGCTATTTTAGAATAAAGATAGCATATTAAAGGAAGTATTTTATTTCTATTGTAATTCTTATTAGTATAAACTTTATGAAGTTAGATTTTGCTTAAAAGAAGCAATTAGAATACCGGTAGTCGGAGTCGAACCGACACGAAGTTGCCCCCATCAGATTTTGAGTCTGACGCGTCTACCAATTCCGCCATACCGGCATTAATTTTTATTTTACTATAACAGTACCAAAAAAATCATTATTTTTATTAAAAACTTTTTCTAGGTTTTCAATATTATTTCCATTTACTATGTAAAGGGTAAGTCCAAGTTTTGAAGAAAGCTTTGTTGCTATTGGGTCAAAAGGCAAATTTAAGCCTGGATTCCACTTTTGACCTACAATGCTTTGCAATTGTTTCCAATTTAATTTTTTAAAAGCTGTTGCGTTTTTAAATTTTTTTGGATCTTTATCATAAACTTGATTTACATTTGTTATATTTATGATATCTTTTTTATTAAATTTTTCTGCAAATTTTACGGCAATGTAATCTGTTGAAAATCCCGATTTCCAGCCGGAAGCAATTAATATTTTTCCTTTAAAGGAAAAATTTTTTAAGGGATTGGTGACAATTTTGTCTATACAAAAGGGATTCATTACTTTACACAGAAATTCTGCGTTTAGCTTTGTTGACATTATTCCAATCTCATCAAGCTCACGAACTTTAAAATCAGGGTTGATTTTTTTATAGGCGTCTTGGTATTCTCTTGCAACTTTTCCTCCACCTACTATTAAAATGATTTTTCTTTTTTCATTTTCTAGTAACCATTTAAAAACAAAGTTTTTAAAGTTTTTAATGAATTCTATGTTGATTTGGTTTGAATTTATTACTCCTCCTCCAAGACTTATTATCTCAAGCATTCAAGCTCCTTATTTAGGCTAATGTTTTTAAATTTTTTGCTTTTAATAATATAGCAATTTCTGCTAAACTTTTCATTAAAAATGAATTTAAAACAATACAAACTTGTTAATTATATATTACAATTTAATTGTTATGCAAAAAATTAGAAGAATTGGTTGTTAAGTGTCTTAGCTTAGTAGTTTTAATTTTGGAGGATATTGTGCATAAGTATAAAGTTTCTGTTATTATTTGTTTTTTTAATTCGGCTGAAACTCTTGATTCAATGATAAAAGACGCTGTTAATCAAACATTAAAAGATAAAGAAATTATATTAATTAACGATGGTTCTTATGATAATAGTTTAGAGATAGCAGAAAAATATGCTAGTAAATATAGCTTTATTAAAATTTTTAGTCAAAAAAATATGGGACTTGCTGCTTCTAGAAATAAGGGGCTTTCTGAGGCTCAAGGAGAGTATGTCATTTATTGGGATGGTGATGATTCTGTAGAGAGCACTATGCTTGAAGTTTTATATAATAGAGCAAAGGCAGACAATTCTGATATTGTTTGTTCTCAATTTTATGTTTATTTTCTTGCAATAAATGTAAAAAGAAAATCTCTGCTTCCTTTTCCCAATTATCCATTAACAGGTAAAGAGGCATTTAAAAATTTGCTTTTTACTGTTTATGCGACTTTTGGAAGGAAAAATTTTGTTGTTGGAACATTGTGGGATAAATTGATTAGACGAGAATTAATCTTAAAGAATAATATTCACCAGCAAAATGTAGTATTTGAAGATATAGTTTTTGTTATGCAAATTTTTTTAAAAGCTTCTAAGGTTTCTTTTGTAAATAATTATTTTTATACTAATTCTCAAAGAATGGGAAGTATGAGCTCTTCTATTAGTGTTTTGCATAAAGCTAAATTATCTCTTAATACAATAGAAACTTTATTAAAAAGAGAGGGTATTTTTAATGAATGTCAACATTTGTATAAAAGATTTTTCTTGCAATTTTATTATTTTATTTCTTTTAAGCAAATTTATATTGTTAGTTGGAATATTTCCGATAAGCTTGTTTATAGGGCTTACAAGGAAAAGCTTATTTCTGTTCTTGATGAGATTAAAGGATTATCCGAGTTTCAAGATTGTTATGAATATGTAAAAAATTTTGGATTTAACGAAATTCAAATTTTGCCCAGGATTATGCTAAAAGTTTGGAATTTTAGCTCAAGACTTTATGTAAATTTTTCTATATTTATTTATAAACTGTTCATAAAAAATTGAATTTATATTTTTGGGGTAATTAATTTTTTTCATATTTTGACCTTTAATAAGGAGTATTTATGTCTATTGAAGTTGTTAATGTAAAATTTTCCTATAAAGAAAAAGAAGTTTACTCTGATTTAAATTTAAACATTGAGACCCCCCAAACCTATTTGCTTCTTGGAAAAAATGGAGTTGGAAAAACAACTTTGCTTAAACTTGTAAGTGGGCTTTTAGAGCCACTAAAAGGGAAAGTTTTGTTTAACTCTTTAGCAGCTTTTCCAAGAAATCCCTTGAATTTAGTAAATTTATTCTTTGTTCCTGAAGAATTTTCACTTCCTGGATTGTCTTTAGCCGAATACAGCAAAGCTTTATCTAGATTTTATCCAAATTTTAGTAAGGCAGATTTTGAAAAATATTTATTGGATTTTAATCTTGATATTTCTCTTGATCTATCTTCAGCTTCTTTTGGACAAAAGAAAAAAAGCATTATTGCATTTTCTCTAGCTACAAATGTTTCTTGCTTGTTGTTTGACGAGCCAACAAATAGTCTTGATATTGTTTCAAAAAATGTTTTTAGAAACGTGCTTTCTAATTTAAATGATAGAGTAATTTTTATTACAGGGCACAATGTAAGGGATTTAACAGGAGTTGTAGATTATTTGATTATTGTTGGAGAAAAGTCAATTCTTTTTTCCAATTCAGTATCTTATATTAATGAAAATTATAAGATTAAAATTGTCAGCGAATTGAATGGGAATGAATTGTATTATGAAAAAAATAAAGATGGGTTTAAGGCGCTTTATTTTGAGAGTAGCAGTGGAGATGAAGTTATTGATATTGAATTTTTCTTTTTATATGTTACTGAAAATAAAAAGGAGAGGTAATAAGAGATGTTTAGCTTAAAAAGATTTTTAAATTTATTTTATTTTGATTTTGTTTATAATAAGAAATTCTACATTTTATTAATAGTTAAAATTTTAGGAATGATATTTATATCTTATTTGCTTGTTAGATTTTATTTTAATTTTACAGCAGCTGATTTTTTAAAATTTTTTGTTCCTAAAATTTTGATTTTAACCCTGATTATATCGATGTTTGCCATGTGTGATTATTACAAAGTAATTCACGATCCGTTTAGAAATATTCTTTATTTATCTTTGCCTGTTTCAACTTTTGAACATTATTTTTTCAATTTAATTAAATATTTATTTGCGTTGCCTTTGATTTTAATATTTTTTTATTATTTAGGGTTAAATATTTTTTTATTCCTAGATAATGCATTCTTTTTAAGAAGTGGTGAGGGTGCTGCATTTTTAGAATTTAGATATCTTTCTGATTTTTTCTTTTTTCGTTATTTTAATTTTTTGTCAATTTTCCCAATTTTCATGTTTTTTAGAATAGCTTTTAAAACACATCCTTTTGTTAAAGTTTTCATATTCTTTTTAGGGACTATTATTTTGTTATTTTTTTTCACGTCTTTTCTTTATTCGGGCTTTAAATATTCACCATGTTCTTCAGATTTAATTTTTTCTTTTGATAGATTTTTAGGCGACCTTTTTTTTAAAATAGTTTATAGTTCGGTATTTTTTTTATATTTAGCTTCATATTTTAAGATATTGGAGTTTGGAAGTATTAGGAAAAAAAGCAATTTGTTTGCTATTGTAGGATTTTTATTTTTTTTAGCAATGTTTAATTATTACTATTTAACCAAAGGCTCATTATATTGCCTTGTTAATTATAATTAAAACAGTTTAAAAGATTTAGAGCAAAGGCTTAAAAATAGCCTTTTAGCTTTAAGCATTAATAAGTTTTTATTTTAGTTTAATATTTTTGTTTGTTAATGTAAGTAAGCATGTTTTATATGCGATTTATGTGTTTTTATTAAGTGTAAGCTTAATTGGTTTGAAATTTAAAGGTTTAATTTTGGGGTATACATGAAAAAAAACTTAAAGATTTTGGTAATAACAGGAGGCGTGATCTCTGGGATTGGTAAAGGAGTTACATCGGCAAGTATTGCAAGGTTATTTAGATATGATTTTAAAGTTACTCCAATTAAATGTGATGGATATTTGAATACTGATCCTGGAACTATTAATCCTGTTGAGCATGGAGAAGTTTTTGTGCTTGATGATGGAGGAGAGGTTGATATGGACTTTGGTCATTATGAGAGATTTTTAAATCTTAATGCAAAGTCTAGTTGGAACATTACAATGGGCAAAATATACAAAAAGATACTTGAAAATGAGCGAGAGGGTAAATATTTGGGAAGAACAGTTCAGCTTATTCCTCATGTTACTGATGAAATCAAGTCTACAATTTTTCAGATTGCAAATTCTGAGAATAGTGAGATGTTGATAATTGAAATTGGTGGAACTGTAGGAGATATGGAAAATATTTTATTTATTGAGACAGTAAGGCAAATAAGACATGAGATTGGAAGTGGCAATATTTCTTTTATTCATTTAACCTATGTGCCTAGTCCAACTGGAATTAATGAACAAAAATCTAAACCTACTCAACAGAGTGTTAAAACTTTAAATAAAGCAGGCATTTTCCCCGATTTGATTATTGCTAGAAGCTCTCAAGTATTAACAGATCAAATCAGAAAAAAAGTGGCAATGTTTTGTAATGTTGAGAGCACCTCTATTATTGATAATGTTGATGTTTCTACTATTTATGAAATTCCTATATCTTTTTATAAACAAGGTGTGCATAAGATTTTAAGTTCTAAGTTAAATATTAAAGTTGATCCGAAAATAGAAGAGCTTTCAAAGCTTGTAGGAGTTATAAAATCTAATTTTTTTGCGCCTAAAAAAATTATTAATATTGCTATTTGTGGCAAGTATGCTGAACTTGATGATTCTTATGCGTCAATTAGAGAGTCTTTGGTCCATGTTGCAGCTAATTTGGATTTACTTATTAAAAGCACCCTAATTGATTCTAATGATTTAAATGAAAGCTGTTTAAAAGGGTTTGATGGCATTATTGTTCCCGGTGGCTTTGGAGGCAAAGGGTACGAGGGTAAAATTATTGCTATTAAATATGCTCGTGAGAACAATATTCCCTTTCTTGGAATTTGTCTTGGTTTGCAGCTTGCTGTAATAGAATTTGCTCGTAATGTTTGTGGGATACTTGATGCTGATACGGAGGAAAATTTAGAAAAAGATAAACCTTTAAAAAATCCTGTTATTCATTTACTTCCCGAGCAAAAGGGAGTTAAAGATAAGGGTGCTACAATGAGGCTTGGAGGATATCCTGTGATTCTTAAAAAGAATACAATAGCTTTTAAACTTTATGGTCAAGACAGGATAATTGAGAGATTTAGACATAGGTATGAAGTTAATAATGATTATATAGATTTATTTGAAAAAAATGGACTTGTAGTATCTGGATTTTCAAGTGATTTTAAAATGGCAAAATTAATAGAAATTCCTAAAAATAAATTTTTTCTAGCTTGTCAATTTCATCCAGAACTTATTACAAGGATAGAAAATCCAGCCAAGCTTTTTTTAGGGCTAATTAAAGCTTGTATTTGAGTGTCTATTTATTTAATGAGTGGGCAAGTTTTCAAAATTAATGTTTGTAGTGTTCTCAAATTGCAATATTTTGTAACTTAAAAATAATTTAGAGAATATAGTTAGCAATATTATTATTAAAAAGTCAAAAAAAGCATTAGCTACTGTTAAATTAAATGGTCTTTTTTCATAGATTATGTCGTTTATTGCTTTGGGTAAGCTAAATGCGAGCCAAGTTATGCTAGATATTAGTATTGCAGATAATATATTGTAATTTAAGCTTGTTAAGCTTCCAAGAGAGTTGTTAGTTAGGGTTATTAAATTGTTAAATAAATTGATAAGAGCGCTGATTAAAAAACTTTGCAATAAATGACTTAAAGTTAAAACGACGATAATAATTATTTTATATTGTTTGTTTTGAGTGCTTAATGTTTCGACATTACTAATTATTTTTTTTAGTAATATTTTTTGGTATATTATTTCTAATAATATTTTAAATAAAGTCATGTTTACTATTAACATTAAATTAATATTTGAGAACATAAATTTGATTAACATAGTTTCCCCCTTCATTTTGGGTATTGATTTAACTATAATTAGTATATAAAAAATTTTGATTTGTTTGGTACGATTCTGATTTTATTATATTTGTATAATGGTTTTAATTTTTGGCAGTTATTATTAGGAGGATTGAATGAAGGAAGAAGACATTAGAAAAACAATTTTAATGAAAAGATTAGTTAAATATTTTTTTGATGAGCTTAAGTATAGGATGAAGATTCCTTGTCTTAGAATAAGCAATAAAGAGATGAGTACCAAATACATACTTCTCAATCTTTTCAGGAAAATTGCAAATCTTCCTTTTAATAAACAATATGAGATAGAAGAGCAGTTTGCTCTTGAAGTCGGTGAGAGAGTTGTGCTTACGGATGCTGTTTTGATTAAAAGAATTGATCATGAAAGATGCGTTATTGTTGGAATTGTTGAAGCAAAAACGGATCAAGTTGATCTTGATTATGAAGTTAATAGATTTTTTCTTCAGGACAAAAAAACCAATGTTCTTTTTTGGCAGCCCAAAAAAGTTATTCTTAAGCAAGATGATAAATTATTTACAGCAGAATCAGATGATATTTTTAATTTTGACAACGATTTTAACTTGCCAAAAGTTAAAGCTAAATTAGAAGAGTTTATCAATATTTTCTTATGTTTTTTTTCTTACAGAGATGCTCTTTTCGAGTATAATAAGGTTAGTGGGCGTTATTCTTGGGTAAAAAGGAAGTGAATAATTAATTAAACAAGGAGAATGATTTGTATCTTTAGATGGTTTTATGGTTTAAGATGAAAGCTTAAATTTATGTCAGATTGTTAATTTTTACTGTTTATTAGTATTTAAATGTAAAAATATTTTTTGTTTATTGATGTATTTGGTTTGATATTAAAGTTGGAATAATGTGTCAAATTAAATACTTTCGTCTCTATTCAAAAAAAAAAAATTATGGTAGAATCCCTTTATGAAAAAATTTCCGTTTTTTAAAAAAAAGAAAGAAAAAGCTTTGGATTCAGACCTTTTAAATATTGTCAACAATGACAAAAAAGATTTGAGTACGTATGAATATAAAGCTCCTGTTAAGGAAATGCTAAAGGGGTTTTATCATACCAAAGCTTCTATTGCTACTTTAAAAGTAGGATTTGAGTCATTGCAAAGAATTTTGTTTTCTGGAATAGAAGATTTTGACCATATATTTTCCGTTCTTGTTAAGATGACAAATAATGCTCGTGATCAGATAAGTGATATTTTTAGTGATCTTGGTAAAAATAACAAGGAAAAACTAAATCAAATATCTTCTGTTATTGTTGGAATTCAGGGAAGCTTAGAAACAATAAGTAATTTTTTGGGTGCTACCAATATGATTTCTCTTAATGCAAAGCTTGAAGCCGCAAGGGCTAAAGAATATGGTAAAGGGTTTTCTGTTGTTGCAGATGAGATTAAACGACTTTCTGATCAGGCGAAAGGTGTTATGAATATGATTTCTGTAAAGGAAATTGAGGAGGTTTCTAAAGATTTAATTTCTCATAACCTTAAGGATTTGCAGATTGATATTGATAAGTTCTTTGCCGAAATTCTTGAACAGCTTAATTATCTTGAGAGTATATTTAAACGCTTTTCAAAAAGTCAAGAGGAATTTTCTTCTTTGCTTGAAAATCTTGATAGCATAGATGCTAATATGGCTTATTATTCAAGGAACTGTGATTCTTTGATTAGTTCTGATACTTTTATGCTTTCTAATGATGAATTTTTAAAAGAGCTAGAATTTATTCTCTCAGAGCAATTTTCTTGGATTAATAATTTGAGATTAATTGTTGAAGGGCAAAGATTATTCATTCAAACGGATGCTTCCAAACATGGGTTTGGATTGTTTTATAAAGGATTGTCTCCTAAGAATGATGCTGTTAAGCAGTTGTGGGAAGAAGTATATATTCCTTATTTAAATATTAATAAGTTTGCAGCTGAAATTTTGATTATATTTAGGGTAGAGAATTGTAATGATAGTGGTTTAAGGCAAGCTAAAGATTTTTTGTCTCAAGTCGAGAGTTTATCCGAAGAAATTGTCAGAAAACTTGAGCATATTAAAAAAATGGTAATTGAATTGGATAATCAAGGAATTAATATTTTTTCTTGATTCTTTTAATAAGAGTTGTTGCAATAATTTAAATTAGAAATTTAAAATTATTATGGGTTTTTAAATTTTTATTTATTTGACTAGGGTTTATTAAAAATCAAGTTTTATTTTGATAAAATAATTTTAGGTATGAGTTTTAGGGCTAAGTTTATTCATCTTCATGTGCATTCAGATTATTCTCTTTTGGATGGAGCTGCAAAAATTTCAGATATTATATCAAAAGCAAAAAAATGTAATATGTCACATATTGCATTAACAGATCATGGCAATCTTTTTGGAGCTATAAAATTTTATAAAGAAGCTAAAAAGGCAGGAATTAAGCCAATAATTGGCATTGAAGCTTATATGGCAAAAACTTCTAAGTTTTTAAAAAAACAGGATGATCTTGGAAAAATGTCTTACCATTTAATTTTGCTTGCCAAGAATGAGCTGGGTTATAAAAACTTATTAAAGTTAACAAGCATTTCTTATCTTGAAGGGTTTTATTATCGTCCAAGGATAGATAAAGAGGATCTTGAAAAGTATTCAGAAGGTTTAATTTGTACTTCAGCTTGCATTGGAGGGCTGATTCCAAGACTTATTTTGGCCAATAGATTTGAAGACGCTAAGAATGAAATTCTTTGGTTTAAAAAAGTTTTTGGCAATGATTTTTATCTTGAGCTTCAAAGGCATGGCATTAAAGATCAAGATATTGTGAATGAAAAGCTGGTTGAATATTCTAGGGAGCTTGGAGTTCCTTTAACGGCAGCTAATGATTCTCATTACGTTAATAAAGAAGATGCGGCTGCTCAAGACATTATTGTTTGTATTGGCACTGGTGCTAAGAAAAGCGATGAGAATAGATTGAAAATGGAAACCAATGAATTTTATATTAAATCTCAAGAGGAAATGTGTGAACTTTTTAATGATTTGCCTGAAGCTTTAGAAAATACTGTAAGGATTGCAGAGAAGTGTGATGATTTTAAAATAACTTTTCCAGGTCCTATTTTGCCTGATTATCAAATTCCTGTTGAGTTTAATACTCTTGGTGAATATTTAGAATATCTCACTCTTGAGGGGTTAAAATTTAGATATAAAACTTTGACAAACAAAATAAAAGATAGGGCTTTTTATGAATTGAGCGTGATAATTGGAATGGGTTTTGAAGGCTATTTTTTGATTGTTTGGGATTTTATTAAATTTGCTCATGATCACGATATTCCTGTTGGAGCTGGGCGTGGTTCTGGTGCTGGTTCAATTGTAGCTTATGCTCTTAGAATTACTGATATTGACCCTTTAAAGTATAATTTGCTTTTTGAGAGATTTTTAAATCCTGAGCGTATTTCTATGCCCGATTTTGATATTGATTTTTGCTTTGAAGGCAGAGATGAGATTATAAAATATGTTACTAATAAATATGGAGAAGATAAGGTGGCTCAAATAATTACTTTTGGGACCTTAAAGCCTAAGGCTGTAGTTAAAGACGTAGCTAGAGTTTTAGATATTCCATTTGCCGAATCTAATGAGCTTACTAAGTTTATTCCTGATGGTCCTAAAGTTTCTTTAAAAGAGGTTTTAGATGACAATTCTTTGAAAGAGTATTTTACCAGCAAACCCGTTTATAAAGAATTAATGGATGCTGCATTGGTTCTTGAAGGAATGAATAGGCATGCTTCAACTCATGCTGCTGGAATTGTAATTTCTAAAACCCCTTTAACCGATTATGTGCCTCTTTATAAGGATTATAAGCAAGGCTCTGTTTCCACTCAATATACAATGGATTTGCTTGAAGAATGTGGACTTGTTAAGATGGATTTTCTTGGCTTGAAAACATTAACTTTAATAAAAAATGCAGAAAATCTTATTAGAAGTGTAAATCCAGATTTTAAGATAAAAAATATTCCGGATAATGACGCCAAGACTTTTAAGATGTTGGGAGAAGGAAGAAGCGCGTCTGTTTTTCAGTTTGAATCTGAGGGAATGCAGCAAATTCTAAAAGACGCAAAGCCCGATAATATTGAAGATTTAATAGCCTTAAATGCTCTTTATAGACCAGGCCCTATGCAATTTATTCCTCAATTTATTGCTGCTAAAAAAGGTGTCAAGAGAATTAAGTATCCTCATCCAGATTTAAAAGAAGTTTTAAGACCGACTTATGGAGTTATTGTTTATCAAGAACAAGTAATGGAAGTTGCAAAAATAATTGGAGGTTTTTCTCTTGGCAAGGCTGATATTTTAAGACGTGCTATGGGCAAAAAGAAAGAAGACGAGATGAATGAAATGAAGGTCGACTTTTTAAGAGGAGCTATTGAGAAGGGATATGACAAAGAAGTTGCTAGTGAAATTTTTGAACTTTTAAAGCCTTTTTCGGGGTATGGATTTAATAAATCACATGCAGCAGCGTATTCTTTAATAGCATATCAAACCGCTTATCTTAAGGCTAATTATCCTGAGTGTTTTATGGCTGCTAACTTGACAAATGAAATTAATAATAATGATAAGCTTTCTTATTACATTGAGGAGTCAAAAGCTATAGGCATAAACGTGCTCAAACCCGATATAAATCGATCATTTAGAGAATTTCGTGTAACCGACTCTGGAATTTCTTATGGGCTTAATGGGATTAAAAATCTTGGAGGAATTGTTGTTGATTTAATAATTGATGAGAGAGAGAAAAACGGTAAATATATTTCTTTTGAGGATTTTATCAGACGTGTAGATGATAAAGTAATCAATAAGAAATTTTTAGAATCTGCAATAAAATCTGGACTTTTTGATAGTTTGGATCAAAATAGAAAAACTTTATTTGAAAATCTTGATCGATTGATTGAAGTTGTTTCGGAAGATAAAAATAATAAAAAACTTGGTCAAAATAGTTTGTTTGATGCTCTTGAAAGTCAAAATCCAATTCAGCAAAGTTTTAATTATCAGGTTTTTAAAGAATATTCTTATTCTGAGCTTTTAGGATTTGAAAAAGAGCTTTTAGGATTTTATGTATCAGGGCATCCTCTTGATCCTTATAAAAAGGCAATTAATAGTTTTTCCAATTTAAATGTTTTAAGTGATCTTGCTGTCAAAAAAGATAGCATTGTCCAATTTGCTGGCATTTTAAATTCAGTAAAAGTTATTCAAACTAAAAGAAATAATGCAAAAATGTCTTTTGGTGTTATTGAAGATTTTAAAGGTGCAATAGATATTGTAGTTTTTACAGAAAGCTACGAAAGGTATAAGAATTTTTTACTTGAAGGCAATGTTATTGGAGTTATGGGCAGACTTACGTTTAACAGAGACAAATTTTCGATTGTAGTTGAAAAAGTTGTAAATATTGAGAGATTATCTGAAGATAGAGTAAATAATATTCATATTAAATTTTTAAATAACAAATTAAATGACTTGCAATTACTTAATTCTTTGAAGGAAAGTATAAGTAATTTTGAGGACAATTCTGGATTTTCAAATGTTTATTTTTATTTAAGGGAAAATGGTAAGGATTTAAAATTAAAAATGAATTCAATTTTAAATTTTAGGCCAGATGAAGACAAGCTTGATAAGTTGAGAAAATGTGTGATAGTTGAAGATGTTTGGGTTGATTAAGGAGGTGCCGTGTTAGTTGTTTTAATAGAAACTTTAATGGTATTTTTGCAGATTTATAGGATTTTAATTTTAATTAGGATCATTCTTAGCTGGCTTGTGTCTTCAGGAATTAATACCAATGTGTTTTTCAGATTTATACATATTGTCACAGAACCATTTTTATCTTTTTTCAGAAGAATTCCTTTTTTCACAATTGGCATGTTTGATTTTTCTCCAATTGCAGCTTTAATAACCTTAACTATTTTTGAAAGAATGTTGGTTTATGGGAATTATAAGCTTTCTACATTTATTATTTTATTTATTGTTGAAATTTGGGGGATATTTAGAAGCATTTTTATTGCTATAGTTTTCTTTTTATTGTTGAGATTATTATTACTGCTTTTGAATTTGTTCCAAGGTTCAGACTTTTTTAAAACAGTCGATTCATTTTTACTTCCTTTATCTACTAAGATAAGTGGTGTAATTACTGACAAACATATGTCTTATACTTTACGTTTGATTGTTGGGAGTGCTTTAATGATAGCATTTATAATTATTATTGAACAAGTTGTATTTGCTATTAGAGTTTTAGGAACATATTTGCCTTTTTAGGAGATTAAAATGTTTTTACATGAGTTTGAATATGAGCTTAAAGGTATAGTTGGTCTTGGTGAGAAAGGGGTTGAAAGGTTAAATAATCTGCAAATTTTAAATGTTAAAGATCTTATTGAGTTTTTTCCTGTAAAATATGAGGATCGTCAAAATATACAAACTTTTCCGGATTTTTCTAAGGTGAAAAGTTGTGATATGATGACGGTGTTCACTGTTGTGGGGCATAAAAAATTTGGGGATAGTTCTAAAAAAAATTTGAAGTTAACGGCTAGAAGTGTAAATGATGAACCTTTTGAAATTTTACTTTTCAATAGGGCTTTTTTAGAAAATGTTTTTAAAATAGATAAAAAATTCTATATTTATTCTAAATTTACTTACAACGATTATAGTGGTTTATGGAGTTGTTCTAATTTTGACAGTGAAGTTTTTAGTGATAATCCCGAAAGGTTTAAAAAAATTCTCCCGGTTTATTCTTTAACAGAAGGATTGACATCAAAGAAGATTTCATTATATGTAAAAGAAGCCCTTGAATATTTTTTTAAGTTTGGGCAAACAGATGTTCCTAAATTTTTAATAGAAAAGTATTCTTTGTTATCGTTGAGCGAGGCTTTAAAAGAGATTCACTTTCCAAGTTCATTAGAAATGCTTGAAAAGGCGAAAAAAACTTTAATTTACAGAGAAATTTTCTTACTTCAGTTTTTTTCAAGGTATAGATCTTCTAAGGTTCTTTTCCGAGAAAAAAAACATTTATCAAAAGATTTGCTTGAAAGGGTTGTCTCAAGCTTGCCTTTTGAACTTACAGAAGATCAAAAAGTTTCTATTGATGAGATATTCTCTGATCTTAGCTCTTCTAAGCCAATGAATAGATTGCTTCAAGGTGATGTTGGAAGTGGCAAAACCCTTGTTGCTTTGCTTTCAGGGATTCCTTTAATTGAAGCTGGGTATCAGGTGGCATTTATGGCTCCTACTGATCTTTTGGCTCGTCAACATTATGATAATTTATCCAACATATTGTCGTCTTTTAATGTTTCAGTGACTCTTTTGACTGGTAGTTTAAAAAAGAAGGATAAGGAGCAAGCGTTAGAAAGCATTAAAAGTGGAACTTCTGGTTTAATAATAGGAACACATGCTATTTTTTACGAAAGTACAGAATTTAAAAGATTGGCATATGTTATCATTGACGAACAGCATAAATTTGGAGTTGTCCAAAGAGAAGAACTTAAAAATAAAGGAGAAGGAGTGGACATGCTTTTAATGTCTGCAACACCTATTCCTAGAAGCTTTGCGTTAACACTTTTTGGTGATCTTGAAGTTTCGCTTATTAAAACCTTGCCCAAGGGTCGTTTGCCTATTACTACTTATTTAGCAAAACATGGCAATGAAGATAAAGTTTATGAGTTTTTAAAAAAAGAGCTCATAAAGGGTCATCAGGTTTATTTTGTTTATCCATTAATTTCATCTTCAGAAAAATTTGAATTAAAAGATGTTAATAATATGTGTTTAAAATTGAAGGAAGTGTTTAGCGAATATGTTGTCGACATGCTTCATTCTAAGTTGCCATCTGATTTGAAAGAGGAAATTATGAAAAATTTTTATTCGAAAAAAGTAGATATTTTGGTTGCTACTAGTGTTATTGAAGTTGGAATTGATTGTCCAAATGCAACTTGTATGGTTGTAGAGCATGCTGAGCGTTTTGGACTTTCTACTTTACACCAAATTAGAGGTCGAGTTGGTAGAAGTAATTTGCGATCTTTTTTCTTTTTACTTTATAAAGAACCTTTGACAAGTACTGGAAAATTTCGACTAAAAACCATAAAAGAAAATTTAGATGGATTTAAAATAGCAGAGGAGGATTTAAGGTTAAGAGGACCTGGTAATTTATTTGGGCTTGAGCAAGCAGGATATTTAAAATTAAAAATATCTAATTTTGTTGATGATAGAGATGTCATAGTCTTGATTAGAGAAGAACTCGACTTATTTTTTCATGATAATTCTGCTTACGATAAGCTTGATATTGATTTACTAGAAAATCTTTTTTGTTCTTATTTGAATGCCGGAAGAAGTATTTAGTTTGCGTATTTTTCAATTAGGCTAATAAGATTTGTTTTATTTTGATTCCAAAATTCAAGAAGCTTATATTGTAAATTATTAAAATATTTTTTCTGAATAAAGCACGGCTTAGGTCCTATGTATAAGTAGTGCCAAGGCTCTGCTTTATATCCAGTTTTTATTTCGTATCCTTTTGGGTATGAAAGAGAAAATCCATATTTTAGAGAATTTTCGTAAAGCCATTTTCCTTCTTTTGTGTTTAGTAAATTATCATCTAGATTTATAAAATCTATTGCTGTTCCCATATGATGTTGAGAATGGCCTGGAATTGCTGATTGATTTTCTGCAACTTTTCTGCCGTAAGTTTTTACATTGTAATCAAATAAAAATTTTTGGTATTCTTGTGTTCTGTAAGCGGATTTGATTTTAATCTCAATTCCAAATTTTTTTGCATCTTTTACTAGTTGAATTAAGTCTTCGATTAAGATTCGTCTTGCCTTGAGATTTTTTGCTCCAAGATTCTTAAGATCTTTAAAATCATTAACATTTACTAGATCAGGTACTTTATAGTCTGCAGGAATTGGTATTTTTTTATTTATTAAAGTTAAAAGATTGTTTTTTTCTGCATCTACTAAAGGTTTTATTTCTTTTAAGAACTGAATAGGATTTTTTTCAATAAAATTTTTGTGCTGTTCATTCATTGTTTTGGTAATCTTAAGCAGTATTGTTAAATCTTTTTTTGAAATGTTGTTTGCTAATAAAGATAGGTTAATAAATAGAAGTAATAAAACATAGATTGATTTCATATTATTTAATTATAATATATTTTAGTATAATAAATAGTTAATTCTAAATATATGTATATTCTAGATTGGGTTTAATTTAATTAAAAGTAATAAATAAAGGAGAGTGTGCACAGGGAGTATGATCAAAAAGTTTAAAAATTATGATCAAATAATAAAAGAGCTATTTATTATAGCTATTCCTACGGCTTTTGAATCGCTTTTATTTCAAATGGTAACTTTTTTTGATAATTTTATGATCTCCTATTTAGGTTCTTTTCACGTTACTGGAGTTTCTTTAGCAAATAGAGTAACTTTTCTTTTTTTTATTATTGTATTTGGACTTGGTACAGCTTTAAGCGCTTACGTGTCCCAAGCAATTGCAAAAAAGAAGTTTCTTCAAATAAGACAATCTTTTGCTTATATATTGTCAATTGGAACTACAATAGGAATAATTTTTTTTATATTTTCATTTTTTTTCCCAAAAAACATTATCAAGCTATTTACAACTAATCAAAATTCTTTAAATTTTGGATCAGAGTATTTAAAAATTATTTCATGGTCTTATGTATTAATGGCATATTCTTTTTTATCGGCTATGGGGTTCAAGAGTGCCAAGGAAGTAAAAATACCTTTATATGTTACTTCTATTGTTGTTTTAATAAATATTGTTTTTAATTATATTTTCATTTTTGGTTTTGGCATGGGAATAAAAGGTGCTGCATATGCTACTGTGCTTGCTAGAATTGTTGAATTTGTTTTTTATTTTTCATATAGTCTGATAAGCAATAATTCATATTATCGGATTAAGTTTAGCGATTTTTTTGCTTCAAAGATAGTTACTAAAGCCAATTTAAAGCTGATTATACCCGTTTTGTCTCATGAGATTTTTTGGGTCTTAGGTATAACTATTTTACATGCATTTTATGCTCGTGTTGGGAGTATTGAATACGCTGCATTTGCTATTGCATCAAATCTTTTTGACATTTGTTTTGTATTGCTTCATGGTATGGGGCTTGCAACAGGTGTTGTTATTGGGCATTTAATGGTTTATGATAAGAAACATGTTAGATCGGTTGGATTTTTTTTATCTTTTTTAGGATTTCTTTTAGGCATTTTTGTAGTTATTTTGCTTATTGGAATATCAAGCTTTGCACCTTATATTTTTAGTAATTTAAATTCCCCCAAACTTGTTAGTGTATTTATTTATGTTTTTGCAAGTATTGTAGTTTTTAAAGCTTTTACGGCGCAAGTTCTTGTTGGAGTTTTTAGGGCCAGTGGTATACCAAATGTTTGTTTTTTTATTGAATCAGGTGTAATTGTTTTTTATACGCTTCCAGTTGCGTATTTATTAGTGTTTTATACAAATTTAAGTTTGCCAATAGTGGTTTTTATTGTAAATGCGGAAGAGATTATTAAAAATATATTTATCATAATTGAATTTTTTCATGATGATTGGATACGAGAGATTGATTATGAAGAGCTTGATTGAGCATAAGGTAGCGTGATATATTAAGTATTAATAAAAATTTTAAATGATCTTGATAAATCTGAAATTCATTCTGATTATACTGATTTAAAAGCAATTCCTTTTGTTTTATTGTAGTATTTTAGTATTCGTCTTTGCAAAAATCTTGATTTTTTATTCGGAGAAGTTTATGTATTCATTAAGTGCATCAAAAAAAGATAAAATTTATAAAGATCTTTTAAAAATTGCAATTCCAACCGCTATTGAGTTTTTTTTATTTAACTTTATTTCTCTTACAGATAACGCTATGGTTGCATATCTTGGCGACTATCCTGTTGCAGGAGTTTCTCTTGCAAATAAATTTTTTGAACTGTTTGTTACTATTGGGTTTGCTATGGTAGGAGCTTACAATATAATCGCTACAAGACAATACAATCAGGGCGATTTCAAGAGTTTTAAAAATACATTTTTTATTAGTATATTAACTATTATTTTATTTTCTTTCCCGTTTATATTGATTTCTAGAGTGAACCCTTTTTTTTTACTTAGATTGATCTCTAGTGATGTGCAGGCGGTTTATTATGGCGCAATTTATTTAAACATAGCTATTTTTTCTTTTGTATTTGCAATCATAAAAGGGCTTGTTGCTAATGCTCTTAAAGTTGTTGAGATTGTTAAATTTCAAGTTTACATTTCTATTTTTTCAGTGCTTTTAAATCTAATATTAAATTATATTTTTATTTTTGTTTTTCATATGGGTGTAGTTGGAGCTGCTATTGCAACAACAGTTATTCGCACCTTAGAGCTTATTATTTATCTTTTCTATACGGTATTTAACAAGAATTCAATTTTGCACTTTAAGCTTGATGATTTAAATATTAATGTTAAGTTGTTTGTTCAGTTAATTAAATTTTTTATTCCAATTCTTTTAAATGATTTTATTTGGTTTTTTGGCTATCTTGTATTGACGTCAATTTTTATAGGAATTGATACTCATAGATATGCTGCTTACAGCATATCTTTTTCTGTTTATTTTATTATCTTTAATATAATTAATTCTTTTTGTATTTCTTTAAATATTATGATGGGCTATGAAATGCATAATAGTAAAAAAGAAATTATGAAAGTTGCAATTTATTTAGGTAGAATTGGCTTAAAACTTGCGTTTTTAACATCTTTTGCATTGTTTGTGTTTTCATTTTTTGCTCCTTATATTTTTTATACATTAAAATATTCGCACCTTACAGGAATTATTTTAAGGTATTCTTCTGTTTCTGCCTTTTTTATGGCTCTTGCTTTTCAATATCTTTTTGGATTTTTTCGTGCAGGAGCATCTCCAAGTTTTGGTGCTATTATGGAAGGTTCTGTAACGTTTGTTTACACTATTCCTATTGCTTTTGTTTTAGCAAATTATACAAATTTTCCTTTTGAAATTATTGTTTTTATTCCAGCTCTTGAGGATGCAATCAAACTTGCTATTTCACTTCCTTATTTTTATAGTGAAAGGTGGATTAAATCTATTAAAACAGGTTGGGAGGTTTGATATAATCTTATTGTGCGTTTAGACGAAATTAAAGGTTTAAATTTTTTAGTCATGGGCTTAGGTCTTAATGGAGGAGGAGTAGCTCTTTCTAGATTTTTATTAAAGCATGGTGCAAGGGTAGTAATTACTGACCTTAAAAGTGAAGCAGAATTAGCTTTAAGTATTGATTCTTTGAGAGATTTTGATGATCAAATTAGGTATGTTTTAGGCAAACACGATGCAAACGATTTTAAAAAAGCTGATATTGTGGTGAAAAATCCAAGTGTGAAGCCCAATAATAAATATTTAAAGTTTGCAAAACGAGTTGAAACGGATATTAGTTTATTTTTGATATTCAACAAGAATCCTATAATTGCAGTAACAGGCACTAAGGGCAAATCGACTCTTGTGTCTCTTTTGTATCAGGTTTTGAAAAAGAAATACCCAAGAGCAAAGCTTGGGGGTAATATTGGTGTATCTCCTTTGAGTTTTTTTGATCAACTTGATGGAAGATCTCCTTTAATTTTAGAGCTTTCTTCTTGGCAGTTGCAATCTTTAGAGAATTTTAATCCTATTCTTAGCATTGTAACAAATGTTTATAACGATCACCAAAATTATTATTTGAATTTTGATGACTATATTGCCGATAAGTCAAAAATTTTTGTAAACCAAACTTCAGGAATTGTAATTATTCAGGATAAGGCTTATTACAAATATTTTTCAAAATTTGAATCAAAAGCCAAAGTTATTTTATTTTCCGAATTTAATCCTTGTGATTTTGATTTAGATGTTTTTTATTGCGATAAAGGTAAAGTATATTTCAATAACAAATTGATTGGAAGTTTTTCTGAGTCACAAGTTGTTTTTATGATTCCCAAGCTTATTGCTTTTTTTGTTTCGTATTATTTAAATATAGACCTTGATCATACGTTTCAGATTTTAAATAATTTTAAAGGCATTGAGCATAGATTAGAGTTTGTTAAATTAGTTCAAAATGTAATGTTTTATAATGATACAGCTTCAACTATTCCTGATTCTACGGTTTTATCTGTTAAAAGTTTGAAAACAAATGATAATCATATTAACTTAATTGTTGGAGGAACTGATAAAGAGCTTGATTTTTCAAGCTTTAGCAAGATTATAAATTGTGTGAAAACTTGGATCTTGATACAAGGTAGTGCAACTGTAAAAATTATTAAGATTCTAGAAAAAAGTAGCATACAATATTTTGTGTTTGATTCTTTAAAAGGTGCAGTAAATTATGCTCTCAAGATTTCAAGTCCAGGTGACATTGTGTTATTTTCCCCCGCCAGTGCTTCTTTTGAGTTTTTTAATAATGAGTTTGATAGAGGTCTGCAATTTAAAAATTTAGTTAATATGCTTGGTTAAATTTTTTTCCTTATTACTTTGTAATAAAAGTATCTGAGTTTTTCAAGATTTGCATAAATCTTGTAAATAAAATTTTTGTAAGTAAAATCATAACAGCCAATTCTGTGAATAATATTTCCCCCAAATCCTGTTTTAAAAGCAAAAAGACCAGATAAGGGATGTTTTTTATTTGCAGTTGGGGGGATTCCTAATAAATCATATTCTTTTATTCCTAGTTTTTTTAAAATTTGTATTGCTTTAAATTGCACTGCGTAATTAGGCATTAAATTTCTATATTCGTTGCTGGAAGCTCCGTAAAGATAAACCGCTTTTTCTTTGTAAATTCCCACTATTATGCCAGAAACAATTATGTTGTTGTAAAATGCAATTATTAATTTTATTTGAGCATTTTTATCTTGTTTGAATATTTTAATGAGGTTTTGGATATATTCTTCTGAGTGGATAGTAAATTTATCTCTTTTGCTAGTTTCTTTGTAGAGTTTGTAAAATTCATTTAAATGTTTGAATTTATCATCTATTATTATATTTAGATTTTTTTTTGCACTGAGCTTTATGTTGTATCTTGTTTTTTTTTTCATATTAAGCAAAATATTTTCAAGAGAATTATTTAAGTTTAATATTGTTGTGTTTGAAGGCTGTATGTCATCAAATGATTTTTTTAGATATTTGATTTTAATTTTTAGTGGAGAATATTTATCATTTAGTGTTCTTTGATAGTAATACATTAAATCAAATCTTAAAAAAATTGTATTTTTATGTAAGTAGGGTTTTATTTTTGTGCTAAATTCCTTAATATTTTCGCTTATCTTGTCAATATTAGTGTTCTCAATAGTTTTGTTTGAAAATTCTGGATGCGGAATGTATGCTAAGTAAAAATTTTTAAATAGTCTTCTTTGCATTACAACAATTTTGCCAAGAACATCACTTTTAAATGCTATGGTTTTCCAATTATTGTTTTTTGTTGTTTTTATTAATGCCCACAGTTCGCTTTGAAGATAATTTTCTTCCATTTCTTTTGTTTTTATTTTTTCAATAGTCATTAATAGCTCTTAGCAAACTATTCCGTTTGGAATATCTTTAGATAAGATTTTGTTCTTAGAATGTTCTAATATTAAGTTTATTCCGTTTATTTTAAGCTCTCCATTTTCTGTTACTATATTAGCTTTTGAAAATTTATTTATGTCAATTTTAGGTGGGCAGATAAGATCTTTATTTTGATCGCTTTCAAGTATTATTCTCTCCCCAACAATAGGATTTTTTATTGAATCTTCTACAATTATAACTTTAAAATTTTTATTTTTATCCTCAGCAGCTATTAGCATTCCTTCAGATTTTATTCCTCGGAACTTTGCAGGCTTTAAATTATCTACTATTATTATATGTTTTCCTAGAAGCTCTTCTTCTTTGTAATGCCCTTCAAGGCTGCTAACTATTTGTTTGTCCCCATTAGTTCCGTCATCTACTTTTAATATGAATAAGTTTTTAGCCTCGGGATTTCTTTCTATTTTGTTTATTTTCACAACTTTTAAGAGCACTTTTTCTCTAAATAAGTTTTCCGGTTGTTCTTTTTCTTGCATATTTTTCTCTCCTGAATATTTTAGTTTTAAATTGTTGATTTTTTTTTGCTCTAGTTTATTGAACAATATTTCTGTAAATTCGATTTTTTTAATTCCCGATTTAGTTCCAAGAATTTTGGTAGAAAATTGATAGCTGTTGCCAAAGAATTGTTGTATCTTTTTGCTTGTTTCGGGAATGAATGGCATCATTAAAATAGACAAGTCTCTGATTAAGTATATTAAGTTTGAGATTAGCTCTTTTGTTTCTTGCGGAAAGCTGTCTTTTCTTTTCCACGGTTCGTTATCTTGAAATATTTTGTTTCCGAGGGACGAAATTTTAAGTATTTCTTTTAGCGCAGATTTTAGTTCTGTCTTTTTAAAAAGATTTAGTATTTTATTATATTCTGGTGTTATTTGTTTCCAAAATTTATTTTGCATTTCTATTGTTTCTACAACATCTCCAAAGAATTTTTTTTGGAATGTTAATACTCTGTTTACAAGGTTTGAAAAATTATCAATAAGCTCTGTATTCACTCTTTCCATAAAATCTTGCCACATAAATTGAAAATCAGATTTTTCAGGTCTGTTGTAGTAGATATAAAATCGCCAAACATCAGAAGGGATTCCTGTGGTAATAGCATCGTTTCCAAAAATTCCTGTTCCTTCCGATTTTGAAAATTTAAGATTTTCGTAATTTAAGTATTCGCTTGATGAGAGCTGGTTTAATATTGTCCAGTTTTCTTTACTTCCAATTTCTATGCAGGGGAATATAATTGTATGAAACAATATATTGTCTTTCCCAATAAATTGTACAAGATTTACATGCTCATTATTTTTCCACCAAGATTCCCAATTTTTAACAATGTTTTTGGTAATTGAAATATATCCTATTGGGGCATCAAACCAGACATAAAATACTTTATTTTCATAACCTTTTTTAGGTACAGGAATTCCCCATTTTAAATCTCTTGTAATTGCTCTTTCTTTAAGACCATCTCTTAAAAAAGCCTTTGTCATTTTAAGGGCATTGGTATTCCAATTCTTACTAGTAGTTGGATTTTTTATCCATTTTTCAAGTTTTGTTTTTATTTTGGGAAGATCTATATAAAGATGATTGGTTTTTTTCAAGATAGGTTTGTTTTTACAAATTATACATTTTGGATTTATTAGGTCTATTGGATTTAAAAGCTTAGAGCAGTTGTCACACTGATCCCCTTTAGCTATGCTTTGGCATTCTGGGCATTCTCCTATTACATATCTATCAGCCAAGAATATTGAATCTTTGTTGCAAAAAAACTGTTCAGTTTCTCGCTCTTTTATATAACCATTTTTTTCTAATTTTAGGAAAAAATTTTGTACAATCTCTTGATGATGCTTGTTGGTTGTGCGACCAAAGACATCAAATTCAATATTAAACCATTTGTAAATTGATTTATGTATTTCATAATATTTATTGCAAAGTTCTAAAGGGGTAGTTTTTTCAATTAATGCTTTGGTTTCTGTGGCTGTTCCATATTCATCTGTTCCGCAGATATAAAGAGTTTCAATTCCTGACATTTTTGAATATCTAGCAAAAGCATCGGCTGATAATACTTGTACTAAATTTCCAAGATGAGGAATGTTGTTAACATAGGGTAGAGCAGCTGTTACCAGATTCATTTTTTTCATTCAGTTTCCCCCTCTTTTGAGTAAGCTATTAATATTGTAATACGTATAGGATAGTTTTTTTCAATACCTTTTATAAAAATTCTTTCAAAATTCACCCATTTTTGATTTTTTCTGTAAAAAATGATATAAATGTTTTTTATTATAGGGGTGTGAGTTTATGAATCATTTTATTATAAGATTTTTTCTTTTTTTATTAGTTTTTACAAACGGCTATTTTGCTTTTTCTAAAAACATCAATGTTTTAATAGTAACTGCTATGGACTCTGAATTTGAGCAGATAAGTAAGCTTATGTCTAATAAGGAAGAAATAGTTCTTAAGGAGTATGGTCTTAATAAAAAGGTTTTAAAGGGGAAGCTGTCTAATCGCAATGTTATGGTTATTGTTTGTGGGGTTGGCAAGGTTAATGCGGGTGTGTTTACTAGTTATCTTTTGTCAAAATACAATATAAGTCATGTGATTAATTCTGGAATTGCTGGGGGTTTTGTTAGTGATAAATACAAAAATATTAAAGTAGGGGATGTGGTAGTGTCTTCAGAGGTTGCATATCATGATGTTGATTTGACTAAATTTGGATACAAGGTGGGTCAGCTTGAGGGATTGCCTCAAAAATTTATTGCCAATAAAAATTTGGTTAATAAAGCTAGAGAGGCCGTTAAATCCAAGATTAAAGATTCTAATGCATATTCAGGATTAATAGTCTCAGGAGATCAGTTTATTGACCCAGCTTATATGAACAAAATTTTAGGAAACTTTAAAGATGTAATAGCTGTTGAGATGGAAGGTGCAGCGATAGGGCATGTTTCTCATATGTTTAATGTACCTTTTATAATTATTAGGTCCATATCTGACATTGTAAATAAAAAAGGAAATGAAGTTGAATATAGTAAATTTTTAAAATTAGCTGCTTTTAATTCAGCTAAAATTGTACAAGAAATTTTAAAAATTCTTTAAGAAATATTTAACTTTTATAATTGGAAATTATGCATGAAAAAAGATTTTTTTATTTAAAAATATCCTTTTTTATGTGTTTATAAATTTGTGTTTTTATTTTTTATAAAGTGTTTTGTTTAAAAGATTATGTTTTCAAGAAGGCAAAAATATTTGTAAAAGAGAATAAGTATAAAGCCAGTGTAGTTTTCCCCGAAAGTGGTGATTCTAGAGTTTTGAAGGCAGCTGTTGTTATTTTGCAAAGAAACCTTGCGAATTCAATTATTTTAATAGGTAAAAAAGATCCAGTTATTAATTCTTTAAAAGAATTTTCTAATTGTAATAATATTTTAGAAAGAATAGAGGTTGTTGATCCTAATTCTTTTCCAGACATTGAAATGTATTTGGATGAATATTTGAGTTTGCTGAAGCTAAAGGGAGTTGGAGCTACAAAGCAAAGTTTAAAAACTCAAGTTTTAGATGAAATTACTTTTGCTATGCTTATGGTAAGACTTGGTTATGCCAAGTCTTGTGTTTGTGGCGCCATTTCAACTTCTGCTAAGGTTTTGTCTAATGCTTTGAGAATAATTCCTAAGTTGGATGATGTTAAGATTGTATCATCTTTTATGATTATGGATACTTCAAGTATTGCTCGTAATGTTGATTTTTGTTTTGGACATAATGGAATTTTATTTTTTGCAGATTGTTCTGTAGTGGTAAATCCCAATTCTTTAGAGCTTGCAGAAATTGCATTGCAAAGTGCTAAATCTTTTAAAGATATTTTAAATGCAGAGCCTAAGGTAGCTCTTTTAAGTTTTTCAACAAAGGGATCTTCCAATGCTAGGGAAACTGAAAAAGTAAAGAATGCTTTAAATATTGTTAAGAATAAAGAGAGTGATTTGCTTATTGATGGGGAGCTTCAACTTGATTCAGCTATAATTAAAAGTGTTGCAGAGAAAAAATGCAGAGAGTCTTTGGTAGCGGGTTCTGCGAATGTTTTAATATTTCCTAATTTAGATTCTGGGAACATTGGTTATAAATTAGTAGAGAGATTTGCTTTTGCTAAGGCCTACGGTCCTTTTTTGCAAGGTTTTTCCAAGCCTATTAGTGATCTTTCAAGGGGTTGTTCTGTTGAAGAAATTGTATTTGCAAGTGCTTTAATGATAGGCAGTTAAAATGTTGGAAATTTGTATGAATTCTTCAACAGAAATGTTTTCAGGTCTTTTGTCTAAATATTCTTTTAAAAAATTTTCTCTTAGAGTATCTTTATTTACAATGAAATTAATAATAGTGTTTTTTAATTTCTTTCTTCTGCTTGAGAATACAGTTCTAATTAATTTGTTGAATGCTTTGAAGTCTTTTATATTGTTTTTTTTAGGAATTAGTTTTAGTGTTGTAGATTTAACTTTAGGTGCAGGATAAAAATTGTTTTCTCCTATGTCTATTATTTTAATTACTGTGAAGTGTGATTGTACTAAGACTGTAAATGAAGAATAGTTTTTGCTATTTATTTTTGCAGTTATTCTGTCGGCCAATTCTTTTTGCACTGTGAGTACCATTTCTTTTAAAAAATTTTCTTCAATTAATTTAGATATTACTTTTGATGCAATGTTGTATGGTAAATTTGAAAATATTTTATCAATATCTTTATTTTCGCTTGTGTATTTTTTTAAAAAATCTCCTTTTATCAATTTAAAGTTTTTAAATTTTCCAAATTTTTCATTTAATATTTCTGAATATTTTAAGTCAATTTCAAATGCGGTTAAAAGATTGGTTTTTTTTAATAAAATATCAGTCATTGCGCCAAGGCCTGGACCAATTTCCCAGATTTTTTCATTTTCTTTTATATCCAAGCTTTCTATTATTTTTTGCCTTATGTTTTCATTGATTAGATAGTTTTGTCCCCACAATTTTCTTGGAGCTATTTTTTTTTCTTTTAATGTTTGTTTTATGCTAATTATACTGTTATAGTTGATATTCATAGATAAAAGAGATAATAGCATATTATTCTTTATTTGACAGCTATTTTAAATTATTTTGATTTTTTTAGTTTCGTTATTGTAAATAATGCAAGTTATAAGGAGAATACTTAATGTTAAAAATATAGGTATTTGGTGCTGCTTGACTATAAAGAATTTGCTAAAAAATGTTGCTGTAATTTTTATCGTTTGGAATATGTAGGCATTTATAAGGTCAAATAGAAAAAATAAATTCAAGCTTGAAAAGTAAGTTATTAAACTTAATATTGTTATTGCTAAGAAAATTAATGTTAATGGAATAATTATTAAGTTTGACAATACTGAGATTGGTGCTAGATCAAAATTGTTAACATAAATTACCGGTGAGGTGAATATTTGAATAAAAAATGTTGTAAGCATTGATGATGTTAACTTGTTAAGATTGTATCTATTTTTTAGATAAACCGATGCTGATATTCCTATTGTTGCAAGATAGGAGAGCTGAAATCCTATTGAATTTAGTGTTTCGGGCAATGCAATGGCATTTATTATAAAACTAATAGATATGCAGCTTATTAAATTAATCTTGCCATAAATTAGTTTGTATATTATAAGAGATTCTGTCATTAGAAATGCTCTTAGTGTTGAGGGTGTAAATCCAGTTAATATTAGATAATTTAATAAAATTATGCTTAGTATCAAGTATTTTAATTTTTCATTTGTGATTATTAAAAGTAAATAGTAAGTTATTAAACTTATTAGATAAAAATGTAGTCCAGACACTACCAAAATGTGAGCAATGCCTGCATTTTGAAATAATGTTTTTTCATATTTTATTATTTCTGATTTGATATTCAAAATTATTGTTTTTGAAAAATGGGAATAACTAGGATTTAATGCGGCAAAAAAATTATTTAAAGTGTTTGTATATTTTTCTCTAAGCTTGGCAAAAAAGGGTCTTTTGATAAGTTTTATTTTTTGGTTTTCAATTTTAATTGTATCTCCGATTTTGTAAATATTTTCAATATTTTTGAAGTTGAATTTGTATGTATTTGCTTTATTGTCAATTGCTTCGATAATGGTTTTTGAATCTTTTTTTAAATTCTTAATGTTTGTTATTTGATAAATATTTTTTTTAAATGTTTTAAAATTTAATCTAGCTTGAAAACTTAATAGCGATATTGTGCAAAAAACAAAACTAAATGCCAAGTGTTTGTTATTTTTTATTATAAAAAATAATGCTAATATTGTGTTAAAATAAATCAAATTAAGTTTTAAATAATATTGAATTGATAAATTAATTGAAATAAGGATAAATATTAAAATCATTTATAATATTTCCATTTTTTATTTATGAATAATTATCTCTTGAATTTTAATTTGTTTTGATTAATCAATCAATAATCATTCATTGACAATTAATAATTATTTAATTACAATACTTTATGCAATTGTTAAAAAATAAATATTCATTCAAACGAGCTTTGCTCGATCTTTTTTTGGTCTATGTCGTTATTTATCTTGCTTCTCCTTTTGAAAATGTTAATTCAGAATTTTGGAATGTTAATAAAAACCATTTTTATTTTTGGATTTCAAGATCTTTTTTAATTATTTTTATAATTTATTTTTTTAAACTTACCAGTTCTTATGATGATTTTAGAGTAGAGTATTTTATTCCTAAATTTAAATTTATTTTTATTTGGGAATCTGTTTTAATTTTTATTAAAACAATATTGATTGCAATGATATTCATTTTTTCAATAGCTTTTTTACTTGAATATCTGTTGCCAGAATGGGTATTTACCTATTATTTTCAAGACAATGTTGGATTTAATTGGAAAATTAGCAGTAAAACAGCATTGTTTTTAATGATTTTTACCTCTTTTTTTACAGGAGCTTTTGAAGAGTTGTTTTACAGGGCTTTTGTTATTACCAAGTTTACACAAATGGGATTTCCTGTTGTAGTTACCGTTTTTCTCAGTAGTATGTTTTTTGCTTATGGGCATTTATATTATGGAATTTCGGGATTTTTGGTTACATTTATATTAGGAATATTTTTTGCTTTTGCTTATTTAAGGTATAAAAATGTATATTATATGATTTTTATACATAGTTTTTATAATATTATTGTTAGTAGTCTGTTGCTTTTTTTAAATTAATTGTAAATTGATTTGAGGGGGATTTATGAGAGATACTGTGCCTAAACGTTTTAAAGAGGTGGTGGCTCTTTATAGTGAGCTTGATATTTTTCTATATAAGGAAGGGGAGTCTAAAAGTTTTAAGAAGCAAATATACGCTGATTTTTGGAATGAGGTAAAAAGAGTTGCTTCTGGGCTTTTGCATTATGGCATTAAAAGGGGAGAGAAGGTTGTAATTATTTCTGATTCTAGAAGGGAATGGATAATAATTGACGTTGCTACTTTGGGGTTGGGCTGTGTTGATGTTCCCAGGGGAAATGATTCTTCTGAGGATGAATTAGCTTATATTATTAACCATTCCGAATCTACTTTTATTTTTGTTGAAAATAATAAACAGCTCCAAAAAGTTTTATCCAAAAAACATGATCTTAGATTGGTGAGATGTATTGTTGTTATTGATAATGATAAATCTTATGAAGAAAAAATGGGTAATATTACCGTATTTTCTTACAAAAAATTACTAGAGCTTGGAGCTGAGTATTTAAGGGCTAATCCAAAATCATTTGATATGGAGATTGAAAAAGGTTCTTCAAAAGATATTGCAACTATAATATATACTTCTGGTACAACGGGCATGCCAAAGGGAGTAATGTTGAGACATGAATCTTTTATTTTTCAATTGGACAGACTTTATGATTATCTTCCAACACTTAAGCCCGGCAAGATAATGATTTCTATTCTTCCCCTTTGGCATTCTTTTGAGAGGGCTTGTGAGTATATAGTTGCTTTAAAGGGTATAGCAATTGCATATTCAAAGCCCATAGGTCCGGTTTTGTTAAAAGATTTTTTACTTTTAAATCCCCAGATGATTATTTCTGTGCCTAGAATTTGGGAAGGCATAAGAATAGGTATTATTAAAAAAGTTTCAGAATCTTTGATTAAGAAACTTCTGTTTGGAGGATTTTTAAAAACTGGAATTGTTTATGCAAAGTTTAAGGAAAAATTTTTAGGTTTTTCACCTGTTTATAAAAAATCAAATTTGTTTATTGTGCTTTTTTCAAAATTATTTTTATTTGGTGGGATTGTTTTAATTTTCCCTGTTAAATTATTAGGTGATATTTTGGTATTTAGAAAAATAAAAAATGCCCTTGGACAAAATTTTGAATTTGGCGTTTCTGGTGGGGGGGCGTTGGTTGATTATGTTGATTATTTTTTTAAGGCTGTAGGAATTAAAGTTCTTGAAGGTTATGGTCTTACCGAAACGGGTCCTATTTTAAGTGTTAGGCGTCTCAAGGGGCCCGTAGCAAGAACTGTAGGGCCTATTTTGCCAGATGTTGAATACAAAGTAGTTGGAATTGATGGAAAAGTTTTGTCTTATGGAGAGAAGGGTGAGCTTTGGGTAAAGTCACCGCAAATAATGAGCGGTTACTTTAAGGATAAGGCTAAAACCAGTGAAGTTTTAACAGAAGATGGTTGGTTTAACACTGGGGATTTAGTTAGATTGACAATTAATAATGAAATTTCAATTGTTGGTAGAAGCAAAGATACAATTGTTCTCAGAGGAGGAGAAAATATTGAGCCTGAGCCCCTTGAGAGAGTTTTAGGTAAATCTTTATTTATTGAAAATATTATGATTGTTGGTCAGGATCAAAAATTTTTAGGAGCCATTATTGTGCCTAATTTTGATAATCTTGAAAAGTGGGCAAACTCTAGTGGGGTGTCTTATTCTTCTAGGAGTGATTTATTAGTTAATGAGGATGTTAACAAACTTTATTCTAAGCATATCTCAGATACTATTAATACCAAATTAGGTTTTAAGAATTTTGAAAAAATAGTAGGCTTTGTTTTACTTCAGGATTCTTTTTCAATTGGTGAAGAGCTTACCAATACTCTTAAGTTGAAAAGATATTATATATCTCAAAAGTATGAAGATAAAATAAGATTAATTTTTAGTAAAAGTGACCTAGATTTAAACGGATATTAGACAAGAAGATTTTGTATCATTTTCTTGTCTACATTTTTAACATATAAGGAATATTGAGCAGGTACATGCAATTTTTTATTGTTTGTAATATAGCTTTTAAAAATTCGATTCTTGCGGCTGTCAAATCAGTATTGTTTATGTCTATTACTTTAACTTCTTGATAGTATGCGCTAAAATGCTTTGCAAGCGAGTATGAATAGCTGGCAAGTATTGAAGGGTTTAAATCTTTTGCTGATTTGATTATATTTTCTTCTAATTCTGATATTATTTTAATAATTTCCCACTCTTTTTCATGTTTTAAAAGTTCAAGATTGATTTTTTCCGTTATGGGAATTGAAAGTGCATTATATTTTTCAAGAATGCTATTAATTCTTGCTCCAACGTATTGGATATATGGTCCAGAATTTCCTGTAAAAGATAGGCTTTCTTTTTTGTTAAATACAATGTCCTTATGTACAGCTGATTTTAGTAGATAATAGTGAATTGCTCCTAGTGCAATATTTAAAGCGTTTTTTTTAGCATTTTCTTTATTTTCAATTTTTTGTGTAATTTCAGGCATTATTGATTCGGTTAGGTCTAAGATTAAATTATCCCCATCAATTACATTGCCTTCTCTTGATTTCATTTTGCCATCAATAAGATTGACCATTCCGTGTGACAAATGAATAAGTTTTTTATTTTTAGAAATTCCCAATTTTTCTGATACAAAAAATAAACTTTTGAAATGCTGAATTTGTTCGCTTCCAACTACATAAATCATTTCTTCAAAATTAAACTCTTTTGTTCTAACTGCTATGTTTCCTAAATCTTGGGTAAGATAGATAGATGTTCCGTTTGATCTTATTAGTACTTTTTGTTTTACTTTAGTTTCTACTTTTTCATCCGAATCTAAGGGCAAATCAATGCATATTGCGCCGTCTTCTCGTTTATAACAAAGTCCTTTTTCAAGTCCTTCTAACACGACATTTTTTCCAATTTCAAAAATTTCACTTTCAAGGTAAATTTTATCAAATGAGATGTTTGTAGTTTTGTATGTTTCTTTTATTCCTTCAATTGCCCATTTATTTAGCTTTTCCCAAAGTTCAATTGTACTTGCATCTTTTTGTTCCCATTTTAGGAGTAGATCTTGAATTTCTTTTTCAGCATTTTCATTGTCTTGAGAGTATTCGTTGTATTTAACATAAAAATCGCCAATTAAATGGTCTCCTTTTTTTAAAGCTTGTTCGGGGGTAATGTCATTTCCAAATTTTTTGTATGCAAGCATTGATTTGCAAATGTGAACCCCACGATCGTTTATTAAGTTTATTTTCGTAATTTTTGCACCCAAGGCTTTTAATATTCTTGACAGACTTTCTCCTATTACGTCATTTCTGAGATGTCCCACATGCAGTGGCTTGTTTGTATTTGGTGATGAAAATTCTAATATTATTTTTTTATTGTCTAAATATTTGCTTGTTCCATAGGTATCTTTTTGGGCATTTACCATTTGTATTGTATTGTTTATATATTCTTTTCTAGAGATTCTAATGTTTAAGTAAGGCCCCATAGCTTTAATTTCGTATTTAGCCTTAAGAGTTTTTATTATTTCTTTAGAGATAGTTGCAATAGGAAGTTGCAAAGTTTTGCTAAGTTCAAATATTAATATGGAGATATCTCCTAAATCACTTTTAGGGGGTTTTTGAATATTTATATTGATTTTGTCTATCTTTATATTTTTTGATAATGCTAGATTAGCAACTATAGTACTAATTTCATTTTTAATCTGGTTTTTAACACTTTTAATCATTTTTTTCCTCTTTAACACTTGTTAATATTTTGATTAATAATAAAATTAAAGACGCTGCAATAAAAATGTTTGAGCTGTGAGTTGGCATTTTTACATTTATAAGCTCTTTTATTATTGATATCTCTTTGTTAAAAAGTTTTAAATTCCCTGTGTTTAATATTTCTCTAATAAGTGAAATTGTTGAGCTTAGAGTAATGAAAATTAAAATTGGATTTTTAGAGTATTTAATTACCATTGATGGATTTCTTAGGATTTTAAAGGGCTCGTTTTTATGAAATGATATTATTATGGCTATTAAAATGGGTATTGAAAATTTGAATTCTTTATATAAGGTTGGTGTTAAATAGAGCATAAATAAGTAAGTTAGGCTAGTGAAAATTCCTATTATTAATAGATATATTCCTAATATATGGCTTTTATGGTTTTTAAGCTCTATTTGATTAATTATTAAGGCAGGTAATATAATGCATAGTGAAATCCAAATGGATACGATACTAGCATCTAAAAAGTTTTTTGTATAAGCAAAAATAGGAAATAACATTAAGTGGCTTTTAAGATATTTTTCAGTGATATAAAATGGGTTTTTTTGCATATTATTTCCTTTTTGTCTATTTTATTTAGTTTTAAATTGATTTGTACTTTCACTAATTCCGGAAATATGACTTGAGTTTGTAGTGCCTAAAACTTTAATGCGCCCAATTGCTTCTACTAGTTTATTAATCTCTTCTTTTAAACCTTTCATTGAGCTTGAGACCGTAATATTAATTTCTCCTAATAGTTTAACAGTATTAATGATTTCTTTGTTGCCTCTAAACATATCATTTGAGCCAATTTTTACTTCATATGTTATTTCTCTCATTGTATTTAAAGCCTTTAAAATTTCTTGACTACCTATTGATTGCTCTTGCATTGTATGATTTATTTCTTCTATTACTTGAACAACTAGATTTATTGAATCGAATATTTGGTTGAAAGCTTTATTTGTTAATTCAGAAGTATTTACGGTTTTGGTTATTGAATCCATTATTTCGTTAATTGATGAAGCAACAGATTCTGATTGTGATGTTACTTGTTCTGCTAGGTCTTTTATTTCTTCTGCAACAATAGCAAATCCTTTTCCAGCCTCACCAGCATGAGATGCTTCAATTGCAGCGTTCATTGAAAGCAGGTTGGTTTGACTAGCTATAGATGAAATTAGAGAGTTTGCTTCTTGCAATCTTGTTGAGTTTTTGAAAATCTCTTTAATTTGAGTAATAACCTCTTCTTGTTTTTTTCGCCCATCATCAGAGAATCTTTTTAGTTCTTCTGTGCTTTTTGCAGCTTTTTGAGTTATTTCTGTTATTGATTGTATTCCTCCTATCATTTCTTCGATAGCTGATGAGGATTGCTCAACGCTTGCGGCTTGAGTTTCAATTGAGTTATCAAGAGATGAAATATTTTTTGAAAGACTTTCAATTACGTTTGTTGTATTAGATATGAATTCTACCTGTTTTTCTACTTCTTCTTGTGTTTTTTCTATGTATTGATTTGAATTTTTTATTGTATTGTGAGTTTTGTTTATTTCGCTAAATAAATGATCTCCGTTTTCTTTCAACAGTTTCACTCGTTCTTGTAGAGAATTGATTACATTTTTTAGATTTTCAATAAAATGACCAAAAAGATTTATTGTTGAACTTATTGAATCTTTGCCTTTTGATTCGACTTTAAATGTTAAGTCGCCGTTTTTAACTTTTGGAATGACAACATTAAGTTTATCTATTTTTGATATTATTAAAGTTTTTATGGTTGATATCATTATTAATATAAAAATTATTACTAAGATAAATATAATGGAAAGTGAAACTAATCTCATATTTTTAAATTCTTTTGAAAATATGTTATTATAATCTATTTTTATTCCCAAGTACCAATGAGATGTTGCGATTCTTGCTAAGGAGATTATTTCATTTGAATTGCTTGTATTGTAATTTGCTTTTCCTTGAGATAATGCGTTTAATATTTGAGTTAATGTTTTTAAATTAAAGCCAAATATGTGCTTTATGTTTTTCAAAACCTCATCTTTTCCTCCAAATGCATCTCCACTGTTGTTTATTATGTATACATTAAAGTATTTTGATGAATTTTGGCTGCTTGCATTTTGTTCTAGTAACGAATTTTCCAAAAGCAGTAAAAGATATTCTTTTAGTTCAGCAATTTTTTCTGAAATGTCAGCATATAAGATAATATATCCAATATTAGATTTTTTTGAATCTGTTATTTTATATGCTATTGGAATATAAAAATTGTTATTTATTTTTGCTAAACTGTTGTGAAGAATTGAAATTTGAAATGTAGTTATAGCTTTGCCCAAGAGCAATTCTTTTAAGCTCATATATTGACCGATTCTTTTTTTTTCACTTGATGAGATTATGTATCCATCTTTGTTTGCATACTCTATTATTTTAATAAAGGACGGAAGTGTAACTAAAATCTTGTCAGATACTAAGTGTTCTTCACTTTTGTTATTTAGAATTGCAGATTTGTAATCATACCTAGCTGTTAATGTACTTAAAGCTTTTATTATTTCTCTAGATTCATCAGAAAAGCTTTTAATCATTGCTTGGTTAATGAATTTTGTAAAGTCTTGAAGTTCTTTTGTTATAATTTTTTTGTAACCCTGATCTAGTAGTAAAAAGGTTGTTGCAATAATTATTATTGTATATGCCAGAATTATAAAATTAAATTTATAAAAAAGGTTGGAGTTAAGTTTCTTTTTTTTCACTAAGTCCCCTCAAAATTTTGATTTTTCATAAAATTTTAAAATATTGAATTTTTAGTATTCTACATGTTTTATTATATAATTATATATGCATGTAACTAAATAATAAAATAATTATTCGCAAATATTTAGGGATTTAATTTTTAAGATTCAGAAAGAAAGTCTAATTTGCTAATTGTTATTAGTAATTATTTATATATGATTTATGAAGGTGAAAGTTTTGTTTTAAGATTTTAATCACGTTAATGTTATTTTTGGAGAACTTTTATGACCGATGAGAATTTAATCGATGTTAATCTGAAAAATACCAAACGATTTCTTTATCTAGTTTTATTTGGATTTCTTATTTTTAATTTTTTATTTATAGGATATTCTTATGTGAATCATAAAAATGAATATTTGGATCGCTTTAAATTTGATTCTAATTTGTTTTTAAACAGTGTGTCTACTATTATTAAGTCCAAGTATTTGGAATCCTCTAAGTTTCTTGAAGAGCTTGTAAAAGATAGCTATAGGTTTGGTATACTGGTTAATTCTTCAAAGAGCTTTCTTTTGTCTTCAAGTTTAAAATTTGGTGATAGTTTAGATGAAAATAGTGATTTGTTTTTAAAGTCAAGAGAATTTAGCGCTATAGATAAAATTTTTAAAACTATTCCTGTGGCAGAAAATTCACTCGAAGGCATATTTTATATTCCTATAGGGAAGAATGTTTTAATATCAAATTCAAATTTTTCATTTTTGGGATTAAAAGATGTTAGATTAGATCCAATTTATTCTGTTCCTGTAGAAAAAAATTCTAAATATTATTCAAGGTACATGAGAATGGATGGAAAAATTTATTCTATAGTAAGTTTTCCGGTTAGGGATTCTGTTGCAACATTGGGTGTGATAGGGATTTTAATATGCTTTGATGAGTTGTTTGATATTATTGAAAATCAGCTGTATTCTTCTCTTAAATTTAGCAATAAGAATTATAATTTTTTTATGCTTGATAGAAATTATATGCCCATTTTTTTAAACTTTAATAATCTTAAGGACAAATCTTCTTCTACAGTTTATAGCGAGAATGTTTTGAGTAAAGTTATAGCTTATACCCAAAAAGATTCTTCTGTTTCTCAGCATACTTTTAATTATGGAAGTGATTTTTATTTTTTAAACTTTGTAAAAACCGATGATATATTGATTCAAGGATTAATTTTTAATATCAATTCTATTCCTATTATGTTTAAGTCAAATTGGATTGTATTTTTTATATTTTTATTCCTATCTTTTGCTATTATGTTTTATTTGTGCAATACTTTTGTTTTTTCATTAATTAATGATTTTAACAAAATTGTTGATTATCAAAAATCAAAAAGTGATCCTTTTCGTCTCGATTCTCCTTTGGAGGTTAAGTATTCTTCATCTATTGTTTCTTATATTAGTTCAAAGCTAGACAGTATGTCGTCTAAGAGTAACGAATCTTTTGAGAAGATAAAATTTTATTCTGAAGATTTAAATAATTATTTGAAGCAAATAGAAACTGCTATATTAAATACTGAGAGTATAGATGCTAGCGTTTTAGCTTACGAGCAACTAAGAGATACTTTTTCTAGATTTGAAAAGTCAATCGTTGATATTTCAAAAGGTTTTGAATCTGTTGCCGATCCTATTAATGACCACAATAAGCATATGTCAGAAATCTCCTCAAATTTTGAAGAGAATGTTAGCTTTTTTTATAGTATAGATAAAAATTTAGAAATTTTTAATAAAGTTGCTACTACAAATTCTGCTGATATTGAAAATATTAAAAGTAAAGTTTTTGATTTAAATATTGTTTTTGAAAACGTGAATAAAAATTTTGCAGATCTTTTGTCTCAAACGAACAGCTTACAAAGTGCAAATAAACTTTTAGTTTCAATTTCAGCTCAGACCAATATGCTTGCTATGAATGCAGCAATTGAAGCAGCAAAAGCAGGTGATGCGGGTAAAAGTTTTGCAGTTGTTGCTGAGGAAATTAGAAAGCTTGCTATTAATTCTGGAAAATATTCTAAAACTATTAAAGATGAGCTTAAAACGGTTGATGGCATTATTGCGGTAATTAATTCGGAGATTGATACAATTTATAAAAATTTTATGGATATTCAAGATAATGTGGACAGCAATTTTTCAAGACATGAGAAAGTAGATCTTACTCTTGCTAAGCATTTTAAAGAAATTGGCGAGTTTAAAGAAAGGTATTTGTCTCACGATACTAAAATCAGAGATGCTAAGAATATGTATAAAGAAATATTTAATAACCATTTTTTTGTTAGCGGTAAGTTTAATAACTTTAGTCAGGATTTAAAAGAATTTAAAGTTTCTAAAATGAATTTAGATGCAATAAATTCTCTTCAAGAATATTCATCTTTGGTGAAATCTTGCAAGGATAAGATATTAAGGACAAAGGAATTGATTCAAAAAATTAATGATGAGATCAAAGATATTCTTTTTTAGCTTTTTTGATTTTTAAATCCTATGTAAAGAACTTCTTCTTCGAGTAAAAACCCAGTTTTTGAGTAGACTTCAGTTTTTACTTTTTCAATTAAATTTTTTACGTCATTTGAGGTGGCATTGTTAATATTGATAATAAAGTTTCCATGATATTTAGAGACCGCAGCGCCCCCAATGCTTAGTCCTTTAAGTTTGCACTCTTCAATTATTTGTCCGCTGGGTTTAAGAAATGCTTTATTGTTTTTAAAAGTGCTTCCACCGCTTGGGAATAAATAGTGACCTTTGCTTATTCGTGCCTGTTTGTTTTTATTCATTTTTTCTTCGATAATTTTTTTATTTTCTTTTTTTAAATTCAATTCAATTTTTAATATGAAAAAGTTTTTATTTTGAAAAGGCGATATTTTATACTTAAAGTCTTCTTTTTTAAATTCTTTGCAAATAATTTTTCCTTTTTCGTTTATAAATGTAATTTTTTTTAGTATTTCAGAGATTTCATTTCCAAAGCATCTAGCATTCATCCATACAGCGCCTCCTAGTGTTCCAGGTAGTCCATAGATAAATTCTAGGCCACTTAAGCTGTTATCAAGCGCAATTTTACATAAATTTTCGAAATTTGCACCACATTCGGCGACAATTTTATTGTCGTGAATTTCTATTCTGTTTAGATGTCCGGTATATATTATCGGGAAATCAATTTCTTTCTCGTCATTGACTAAAATATTGGATCCTCCCCCAAGAATAAATATTTTAATTTTTTCTTCTATTGCTGCTTTAAAAATATTTTCGGCTTCTTGAATATTTTTAGGAATAAGAAATAATTTTGAAATGTTTCCAATTTTATATGTTGTATAGTCAATCAGATTTTTTGTTTGAGGCTTTATATTGATTTTTTTAAAAAAATTATTTAGGCTTTTAAGCATACTTACTTAATAATAGATTAGACTTTTTATTTTTTCAATTTTGAGAAATGGATGATTTTAAAATTATATAATACTAGAACAAAGAATTTTTCAGAGTTAACAAATTTTGATGATGTTAAAGTGTATGCTTGCGGGCCCACTGTTTATAATTATGCGCACATTGGAAATTTTAGAACTTATATTTTTGGGGATTTATTAATTAAAACTTTAAGGTTTTTAGAGTATAAAGTTAATTATGCTATGAATATTACAGATATTGGGCATTTAACAGGCGATTTTGATGATGGAGAAGATAAGGTTGCTAAGGCTGCAAGAGATAAGGGGCTTACAGTTTATGAGATTAGTGAATTTTTTACGGAAGCTTTTTTTAAGGATTGTAGAAAATTAAACATTGTATATCCCGATAAAGTCCTTATTGCAAGTAAACACATTCCCATCATGATAGAGGTTATTAAAGTTCTTGAAGAAAAAAAAGTTACTTATTTTTCTAATGGTAATGTATATTTTGATACTTCTTGTTTTAAAAGCTATGGAGAGATGGCTGGCATTGATTTGATTGATAAAGATATGACTTTTTCCAGAGTTGATATTGACAAATTTAAAAGGAATAAAACCGATTTTGTTTTGTGGTTTACTAATTCTAAATTTAAAGATCAGGAAATGAAATGGGATTCTCCTTGGGGATTTGGTTATCCAAGTTGGCATTTAGAGTGTGCTGCTATGAATTTGGAGTATTTCAAAGATACGCTTGATATTCATTTAGGAGGAGTTGATCATATTGGAGTTCATCACATAAATGAAATAGCAATAGTAGAGTGCTTTCTGAATAAGAAATGGTGTGATATTTTTGTTCATGGAGAATTTTTAATTATGGATTACAATAAGATGTCAAAATCACGTGGGAATTTTATTACGGTTAAAGACTTGGAAGAGCAAAATTTTTCTCCTCTTGATTTTAGATATTTGTGCTTGACATCACACTACAGGAATCAATTAAAATTTTCATTAAATAATCTTCAAGCAAGCAAGATTGCTAGAGAAAATATGATAAACAGACTAAGTTATTTTTATGCATCTTTAGATTCAGTTGATTTAAATATGCTTAATAAGGATTTAAAAGATTTTAGTTCTAGTGCAGAAAAAGAATATTACGATTCTTTTGTAGAAAAAATTTCTTTTGATTTGAATGTTCCTCAAGGGTTGGCTTTGCTATGGGAGATAATTAAATCTGAAAATCTAGGCTTTGCATCAAAGCTTAAATTAGCGTTTATTTTTGATGAGATTATGTCACTTAATTTGAGAGAAGAAATTTTGAAGAATTTAGAAAATCATGATGTAGTTGTTGATGAGAATATGAGAATTTTGATTGAAGAAAGAAGAATAGCTAAATGTGAGAAAAATTTTAAACGTGCTGATGAGATTAGGGACTTTTTTGCTAAAAAAGGTTTTGTTTTGGTTGATACTAAGGAAGGAACTAAGGTTAAAAGAGGCTAGTATTTGGCTATTTTTTTTAAAAACAAATATTTTTATTTAAGCTTGATTTTTATTATTTTTTTATTTTTATTTGTTTTTTCTGGATTTTTATTTTATTCAAAGCCAATTATTTATGAAATATCGCCAATTCCCACTTCACATAAAGATGTTATTGTTATTAAAGGAAACAATTTAGGTTATAATGCAGGCGAGATTAATATTAACAATAATTATTTGGTTAAAAGCAGTATTATTAGTTGGAATAACACTGAAATAGTTTTCAAAATTACAGACGAAGTAAATTCTGGGCTTATTTTTGTAAAAAATGAAAGTGGGACTAGCAATGAACTTTTTCTTGTTATTAGTAGGCAAGTTCCTGTTAAGCTTAATAGAAAAAATATACCTTTTATTTTTTCAGAGGATAAAATAATTTTAAATGCAAATTCTTCAACTTTATTGCGGGGTGTGAATTTGTTTTCACATTCTAATACTATTAAAATTTTTCTTGAAACTAAGGATAAGCTTCATACAATTTTACCTCAAAATATTTTAGATGTTTCTGAGAATAGGGTGGAATTCATTTCTCCTAAAACTTTAAATTCTGGAGGAAAGCTTTATGTTCTATTGGATAATATTCAAAGCAATAAAATTCCGTTCTCTGTTACAAATGATTTTTTTAAGTGGACTTTGAGTGATTCAAAAGAATTTACAATAGTTGAAGAAATTTATTTTACTCAAGATATTAGTAATAATTTTGATTCAAACCCTGAAGATATTAATTTTAATATCTTCTATTTAAGGCCAATGGAGAATGAGCGCCAAAAAATTACAGATTGTGTTAATGAGTGTTTTGATTTTAATATTGATAATTTATTTTTTGAAAACTTGAAGACAAATAAATTTATTTTTGAGACTAGGGTAAAGACTCATAAACTTAATTTGGAATTTTTGGATACTAAATATTTAGAAAGCATTGAGTTTAGTAGAGATATTAATAATCAAGAATACAAAACGTATGTTCAAGACAAGAAGAAAGATTATTTATCTTACAGCTCTGTTGATTTAATATCGTTAGATTCTCTAATTTTATCTATTACTGCCGAGAATAATTCAGTTTATAAGCTGGCTAAAGCAATTATTGATGTTTTGATTTCAAATTTTAAAATTGTTGAGAATAATTTAAGTTTAAAGGATTCTATTAAAGAAAGAAAAATTTCATCTAGCAATTTAACAGTTCTTACCAATTTATTATTTTTAAAGTACGAAATTCCGCTTAGAAATATAGTTGGGCTTTACTATGATTCTAATTCTTTTAAATTGAATGAGCATTTTTGGTTTGAATTTTTTTTGCCTGGGGTTGGTTTTGTGTATTTTGATATAATAAATGCAGTATTATTTAAGGATAGCTCTAAATATTTTTTAAATATGTCTGAGAACTATATTCAATATGGATGCAAAGAGGACTATGATAAAAATGAATTTTTCGATGGATATTCAGATTCTAGGTTTTTAAAGTATAAAAGCTTGACGAACGGATCGTATTCTTTAATGTATAAGTTTGTTTTGGAGGATAATTTTTGATGAGAGATGATCAAATATTTAATTTAATTGAGAAAGAAAAATTAAGAGAGAAAGAACATATTGAGCTTATTGCGTCTGAAAATTTTACATCTTTAGAGATAAGGCAGGCTGTTGGGAGTATTTTAACCAATAAGTATGCGGAAGGATATCCTTTGAATCGATATTATGGCGGGTGTTCTTTTATTGACGAGATTGAAGCTTTGGCAATTTCAAGAGCAAAAGAGCTTTTTGGTGCAGAATATGCCAATGTTCAACCTCATAGCGGATCTCAGGCCAATATGGCTGCTATAATGGCGCTTATTAACCCGGGTGATAGGATTCTTGGTATGCAATTGTCTCATGGAGGGCATTTGACCCATGGTAGTAGGGTAAATTTTTCTGGTATATTTTTTAATACCTATTTTTATGGTGTTTCTAGAGATTCTGAGATGATTGATTATGATGAAGTTCTTAAAATAGCTAGAGATTGTAGACCAAATTTAATAATAGCTGGAGCTTCTTCTTATTCAAGAGAAATTGATTTTAAAAAATTTAGAGAAATAGCAGACGATGTTTCTGCTTATCTTTTGTGTGATATTGCTCATATTTCAGGTCTTATTGTTGCTGGTTTTCATAATTCTTCGATTGATGTGGCTCATCTTACTACAAGTACTACCCATAAAACTTTAAGAGGACCAAGAGGTGGAATAATACTTTCTGGAAAAGATTTTAACAAATTAGTAAACTTTAACGGAAAAGAGAAAACTTTGTCTAATGCTGTAAATTCTACAGTTTTTCCCGGAACTCAAGGGGGTCCTTTGGTTCATGTTATTGCAGGTAAGGCTATTGCATTCAGAGAGGCTCTTCAAGAAAATTTTAAAGAATACATTGCCAACGTAATAAAAAATACTAAGGTTATGGCTGAATATTTTAAATCGGAAGGATTTCGGATTGTCAGTGGAGGCACAGATAATCATTTATTTTTGGTTGATCTTAGTAGCTTGGATCTTACAGGGGCTGAAGCTGAGAAATTGCTTGAGAGTGTAAATATTACTTTAAATAAAAATGCTATTCCTTTTGACAAAAAAAGCCCTTCTGTGGCCTCTGGTATTAGAATTGGGGGCGCTGCCATTACTTCTAGGGGCCTAAATGAAAACGACTCTTTAAATGTTGCTAAATTTATTGTTAGAGCTTTAAAGGCAAAGTCTGATATTGAATTAAAACAAATAAAAAAGGAAGTTGTGAGATTTATTAGAGATTTTGACATGCCTTAATTATGTTTGGAGGTTATGATTAATAAATGCCAAGCTTAATTAGAATGTTTTTTTTAGTGTTGTTGTTTATCTTTATTTTTAATCCCATTTTAATAGGAATGCTTTTTATATTATTTCCTTTTCTTTTAATATTATTTAGTTTTTTAGGTGTTTTTAGAATATATTTTACAAGAGATTATTCATATTCTAGATCCAGAGAGTTTGAATTTTATAAACTTTCTTTTTTATTAATGGCTAAATTACTATCTATTTTGGGAACTGTAACCGGAGAGCAGCTAAATTATGTCAATTTTATCATTAATTCTTTGAATTTGTCTGAACGTGGTAAATCAGAATTGTATACCATCTTTCATTCTGCTATTACTAAGAATAATAATGCGGATAAAATTTTGTATACTCTTAAGCTTGGATATTTTCAACATAAAGATCTTTTTATATGGCTTTTTGCTTCTCTTAAAGAAATTAATAGGCTTTCTAGGCATAAAAACTTGGAAGCCGAAAAATTTATTTCTTATGTTGGTGTTTTCCTTGAGCTTGAATCTGATGGTTATGAAGCTTATAAAGATATTAATATTAAAGTCGTAAATCCCTACAGTGTTTTGGGATTAACCTATAGTGCTAGTGATGATGAGCTTAAAAAGGCTTATAAAAGTCTTGTTATAAAGTATCATCCTGATAAGTTTGCGAATGATCCCGTAAGACAAAAAGATGCAAATGATAAATTTATTAAGATTCAAGATGCTTATGAAAAAATTTGCAAAGAAAGAAATATAAAGTAATAAATTATTAATTTGTTTTTAAGGATAAAAAGAAGGGCAAAAGCCCTTCTTTTACTGTTAGCTTCCGCTGTAGGCTATTTTGAATTGCAAGAAAGCACTACCAATAGCGGCATTATTTGCGTTTTTATTAGCAAGTTCTATAATGTTATTTGAATCCCATCCAAGAGAAATTGTTGTAAATCTTATTAATTTTTCAAGGCTAAGACCTGTTTTCAAATAAATTTTTGTAGCATCGCTTGAGAGTTTATTAAAAGGCCCTAAAAGGTATGCTCCAATATATGGCACTACATGTGCTTCTGTTGAAATGGATGTTATCGGAATTGCGTAATCAAAATATAAAGCCACACCGAGTTTTATTGCGTCTTCAAATGTTATATTAGGAGTTACAGCTTGTGTGCTTGTTGAATCTGTTCCAGCTTGATTGCTTGCATTAGCACTTGGGCTTGCTGTAGGATAGTTTTCTACAGATTTTTGTCTTAAAATGTCATAAAGACCGACAGATGTTATCCATCCTAGTCCATTCATAAGTCCTTTTTTATTGTCTTCATAGCTTGAGATTTCAACATTTAAGCTTTGAAATGCATTTTCGGATATGGTTTTTAATCTTTTTTCTGTATCTTTGGATCTGTAAAGATTTTGTCCATAGCTTATTCCTAATGCAACCCCAGATTTTTTGTCTTGCTCTCCAAACAGTCTTGTACTGTAGGAATCAGACCCCTTAATCTTCCAAGATTCTTTTTCACCAACGTCTTTATTCCAAGCAAGACCTATGCTTGCTCCTGTTGAAAATGCAATGCCAAGTTCTTTACTTTTACTGAAATTAAGAGCATTACCATTCGGATCAAATATATCCTCGGCTTTTTTGCTAGGATCTGAGGATACTCCTTTTTTGAAATTTGCTGCTTTTGAGATGTGTCCAAATACAGAAAAATCGCTTGCAAAAGGATCTATTCCAAAATCAGTACCCATTTGTAAAATAAGATAGGTATTTTTATCGTTGATTTTTGTTAATCCAAGCTTATACTGAGCTCCAAAAGATGCTAAAATTGCAGAATTTGATAAAGTTGGACTAAGCAAATCTTTATCAACTACGGATTTATCTTTTAAAGAGTATGTTATTGATGAATTATTAAATGTTTCATTTCCATAAGCTCCTGATAAGCCAAAATTTAATTCAAAAGGTGTTTCTGCAATTACAGATTTAGTATTTTCGTTTTGATCAAGTAGATTTTTTATTGGCTTCCATGTTGCTTGAATTCCATAAAGTATTCCTTGATAGGTTTTATTGTATGGAGTGTCTTTGTCGTTCTCTTGATTTCTATTGCCCGTGCCAGTTCCTCCTATTGCGAATGTAAGATCGATTTGCGGGAATTTGTATCCCAGCTGAATTGTTCCTATTTGCTTAGAAGTACCTCTTGCAAGAATTGTCCCTCTTACTGCTCTATCATTGCTTGGAAATCCATAGTAAGTGCTTTTAAATCCAGTCATAGGTGCAAAACTAAATAAAGATTCTTTATTAAAGTCAAAATCTGTCATAGTGCTTATTTTAATAAAAAAATCGTATATATTGATTTGGGCTGTTATATCTCCTACGTCAATTTTGAATTGATCGCCTTTTTTGCCTTCTGCTTTTAATGCAAGATCTTCTACTTTAATGTAAGCTGAGAAAGGATCGTCTTTGCCTAATTCGGGATTAACTTCAAATGGTTTAAGTTTAATAGTAATTTTGCTTTTGTTTTCAAACCCAGGAACAAGCTCATCTATATCTAATCTGAACTCACTCGTGTTTTCAAATCCAAATGTAGGTATCCATGGGTTTATTTTAAATATATCTTTTTCCTTTAGTGCGTCTGCTGCAAATATTGCTACAGATGTAGTTAAAAATATAATTAATTTATATAAAATATGGTTTTTCATAATTATACCTTCCTGTTGTAACTATAAACTTTTTATTAGTTCTAGTTATTTATTAAACGTATTAATAAATATATTATATACGTGTTATTACATTGTACATAATAGCATGTATATAATATACATAATATTAAAATATTGAGTAAAAATTCAAGAGCACATTATTGTTTTATGATTTTAATATTATTCAAATATATAAATAAGATTAATTTTATTATCAATTAATCTTATTTATTTTAAATGGTTAATTTATACTAAATAAACTAATAATCCCGTTACTAAAATGTAGCATAAAGCATAATTTATTGTTTTTGATAAAAGTTTACCTTCTTGCCCAATTAATCCAGCAGTTGTTGTTGCTATTGTGATGTTTTGAGGAGAAATCATTTTTCCTCCAGTTGCTCCTGTTGTATTTGCTGCTGCAAGCCAATAAGGATTTGTTCCAATATTTTCTGCCATTTGTGTTTGCAAAGGTCCAAAAAGAACATTTGAAACTGTGTCACTTCCTGTTAAAAATGTCCCAATAGCTCCAATTAGTGGGCTAAAGAATGGGGAAAATGCACCTGTTATTATTGAGATTCCATTAGCAAGATCTCTTATCATTCCACTGTGTGTCATTAATCTTGATATTGCAACAATGCATATGATTATAAATGAAGATAATGCCATTTTTTTCAATGTTAGTATAAATATTTTTAATTGTTTTAATATTGGGACTCCTCGCATTGAATAGGATATTATTGTTGCAAGCATGATTAAGAAGCCCGGAGAGGCAATCCATTTAAAGTGTAGGGGATTTGCTTCTGGATAAATGCTAATAGTGCTTTGAAAAGTTTTTAGGTATTCATGAATTTTGTTAAAAAGAGGAGATGCGAGTATTATAAATACTACTATTAAAATGTAGGGTGAGCAAGCAATAATTCCTTTTGATAAGGGTATTACACTTTTGTTTTGTCGATTGTGTGTGTCTTTATTTTCAAAAAGCTTTGCATAAGCTATTGTTATTGTCATAGAAAGGATGCTTCCAAGGATTGCGGGAAGTTCTGGGCCCAAAGTTTTTGATATGAATACTTGAGATATTGCCATTGACATTCCTGAGAGTAGGGTAAGAAGGAATACTCCTTTTAATCCTTTAATGCCTCCTCCTGTAAGAATTACTAATACAAAAGGTATTGTTAAGGTTGGAAGTATTAGTTGCAATGCAACCTCAGACGAAATAGTGTTAACATCTAAATTAGTTGCTTGAGCTAAAGATATTATAGGAATCCCCACAGATCCATAAGCGGTTGATGAGGTGTTCATTATTAAACAGATTAAGCAAGCAAAAAATGGTTCAAATCCCATTGCTATTAATATTGACACAGGGATTGCAACAGCAGTTCCATATCCAGCAACTCCTTCTAAAAAATTTCCAAATCCCCATGCTACCAGCAAGACTATAATTCTTTTATCAGAAGATACGTTTGATAGAATGTTTTTAATAGTTTCTATGTCTTTTTGATCTTCTGACATTTTGTATGTAAATATAGCAGCAATAATTACGGTTGCTATTGGCCATATCCCCATTAAGGCGCCTTCAAGCATTGCAAGACTTGTGTTTACTATTCCCAAGTTTTTATAAAATATAACAATAGCAACAGTTGTTATTAATGATATAGGTATTACATAGTAAGCGGGCTTCTTTATTATGCCAAGGCCAATAATTATTAGGATTATTGGTACCAAAGCTGCCATAAAATCATAAGAATTCATAAAAAATGGCTCCTTTTTATTTTAATTGTATTATAATCAACAATCAATAAATAATATATAATTTAATATTACAACATGAATAGTATCTGTGTTATTGAAAAATTGTTATTAACTTTATTTTTTAATTTTTTTCTGCTTTGTGGAGATCTTTTTGCAGTTAATTTGACGGAGATTAATGAATTATCAAAGCATGCAAAATCAATAATTTTAATGGATTTTGGTACTAAGCGGATACTTTATTCTAAAAATCCCAATTTGATTTTCCCCCCGGCATCTCTTACAAAAATTGTTACAATTTATACTGCGTTAATTGAGGCTGAAAAGCGAAATATAAAATTAAAAAGCATAGTTCCTATTAGTGATTCTGCTTCATATTATAATGCGCCCTTGAATTCTTCTTTAATGTTTTTAGAAAAAGGTCAAATTGTTAATTTTGAAGAGATTTTAAAGGGACTTTCAGTTTCGTCGGGCAATGATGCTTCTATTGCGATTGCTGAATTTGTAGTAGGCGATGTAAATAGCTTTGTTAATTTGATGAATATTAATGCTTTGAATTTAGGACTTTTTAATATGCATTTTGTTGAACCTTCTGGATATAGCAAAGAGAATAAAATTACAGCACTAGATATGGCTTTTTTTGTAAAATCTTATATAGAAAAGTACAAATTTATGCTTAATATTCATTCTTTAAAGTATTTTGTTTATCCAAAGAGTAAAAATTTAGGAACTACTTTATCATCAAAATTTTTAAACTTAAAACAAAAAAATGCTAATTTATTAATATATGAATATCCTTATTCAGATGGTCTTAAAACAGGATATATTAAGGAATCAGGCTTAAATCTTGTTGCTACTGCTTTAAAGGGTGTGAGAAGATTAATAGCAGTTGTATTGGGGGTTAAAAAAGGAATTAATGGGTCTGGAGAGAAAATGAGAGCTTTAATTGCAAGAAATTTATTTGAGTATGGATTTAATGAATATTCTAAATTTCCTTTAATAGTAAAATTAAAAGAAAAAGTCTATAATGGTACAGTAGATACAGTTGCTCTTTTTTCTAAAGAGCCTTTTTATTATGTTTTAACTAAAGATGAATTTGATAAAATTAATATAAGTTATACTGTTGATAAGTTGGTTGCTCCCCTTAGTGGGGATGTGCCTGTGGGGAGGGCCATGATTTTTTTAGAAGAGGAAAAAATAGGGGATGTTGCTTTGTTTAGTAGTAAAGTAAATAAATTAGGGCTTTGGCAATGGCTTTATAAGAGTTTTAGAAATTTTTTTTAAGAGAGTATTAAATTTTATGTTAAATCATTTTAATTTTAAATTAAAACGAGATGTTACAATAATAGTTCCGGGTGAAGCTTTTGTTTCAAATAAAAGAGTTATTTCTACAATCCTTGGTTCTTGTGTTGCTGTTGTGCTTTTTGATGAATCAAGTAATTTAATTGGAATGAATCATTATGTTTTAGTTAGGTCAGATCTTGATATATCTCCTGCTCAAAGGGGAAGATATGGGGCTTATGCTATTCCCATGCTAATAAATGCAATGTTAGAAAATGGGGCTAATAAAAGTAACCTTAAGGCCAAGCTTTTTGGAGGAACTAATTTTATGGCAAAAGGATCTGTTAAAGTAGGACTTGAAAATTCAGAATTTGCCGTTAATGCGTTGAATAAGTATCGTATTCCAATCTTAGCTAGAGATTTTGATCAGTCTAAGTCACGAAAGATTTTTGCTTTTCCTGAAAACTTTAAAGTTATTGTGGAATATCCAGATGGAACAAAGGTTTTTTAATCTTGCCTGATGATTTTTTTAAAAATTCTCTCAATCAATTCCAATATGAAGCGGTTACCACTATTGAAGGTGCTCTTTTAATTATTGCTGGTGCTGGTAGTGGAAAAACAACGGTTGTTACTCATAGAATAGCGCATTTACTTCTAAAAGGCATTGCTCAGAAGGAAATTTTAGCCTTAACTTTTACCAACAAGGCAGCTAATGAAATGAAAGATAGAATTAGAAAAATTTTAAAAAGTCCTCTTAGCAATCTTATGGTCTCAACTTTTCATGCTTTTGGACTTTTCTTTTTAAAAGAAAATTATAAATTATTAGGATATAGAAAAAATTTCAGCATTTATGATGATAATGATAAAATTTCTCTTCTTAAAGAGATTTTACTTGATGAAGGTCTTTTCAATAAAAAAGCTTCTTTAAATTCACTTAGTAATGTTATTTCACTTTTAAAAAATGGGATTCTCACCCTTAATGATTTAAAGGAAGAAGATATAAATATTTTTAGACTTTATGAAGAGCGATTAAGGCTTTATAATTCTTTTGATTTTGACGATTTGATTTTAAAACCAAAAGAATTGTTAAGTAATAATTCTGATATTAGAAATAAATATTCTAAAAGATATAAGTATGTTTTGATTGACGAGTTTCAAGATACTTCTTTGATTCAATATAATTTTATTCGCCTTTTAATAAATCACAGTAATTTATGCTGTGTTGGGGATGATGATCAATCAATATATTCTTGGCGTGGGGCCAGTTACAATAATATGTTGCAATTTGAAAAAGATTACAGCGTTAAAGAAATAAAGCTTGAGCAAAATTATCGTTCTGCAAAAAATATTTTAGATGTTGCCAATTCTGTGATTTTAAATAATAAAAATAGAAAAGAAAAGACTTTGTGGTCTTCAAAGATGTGTAGCAAAGTTATAGATGTTTTTATATTTGAGGATGAAATTCAAGAATCTGAGTTTGTTGCAAGTCAAATCATAGAGCTTTCAAGATTGGAAGGTTTTCAATCTAAAAAGATAGGGGTTCTTATGAGAACTAATGCTCTTTTTAAAAACGTTGAGATGATTTTTAGAAGACAGGGCATAAAATACAAAGTTTCGGGGGGAACATCTTTTTTTCAGAGAAAAGAAATAAAAGATATTATTTCTTATTTAAATGTAATAATAAATCCCAAAAGTGATTATGATTTGCTTAGAATCATTAATGTTCCAAGAAGGGGAATTGGCAAGGAATATTTGAAAAAAATTAGAGATATAGCAGATAAGAAAGGTTGTTGTATTTATGATGCTCTTTGTGATATTGCTTTTTCTTTTACAGGCATTTCTAGTTACGAAAAGGCTTTAAATAAGCAGGTCATTGAAAGTATAGAAGATTTTGTATCTTTTATTGAAGAGTATCAATATAAATTTAGTATAACGAAAAACACGTATTCTAATATAATCAAAGAAATGATAGAAAGTGTTGAATATTGGGGGTTTTTAGTTAGTGAAAATCCCAATTCAATCAAAGTAGCTGAATATAAATATCAAAATATAGAAGGGTTTTTAAGCATAATTAAAAATTGGGAATCCAAACAATTTGGCGAATTGAAAGATTTAAGCAGTTTTTTAAATTATATAGTTCTTCAATCTAATGAAGTAAGTGAAGAATCTGAAAATATTAATATTAATTTAATGACAGTGCATTCTGCTAAAGGTTTAGAATTTGATTATGTATTTTTTATTGCGGTTGAAGACAATATTATTCCGCACCATAGAATCATTGAAGATAGTGAAATTGGTTTGGAAGAAGAAAGACGAGTTTTTTATGTTGCATTAACTCGTGCAAAAGATTCTCTTATTATCACTATGGCTAATAAGCGGAAAAAAGATAAGCAAATTTTTGAGCAGTTGCCTTCGAGATTCATTTCAGAAATTCCCAAAGAATTTTTAAATTTTAATTATTATGCAAGTTTTATTGAAAATAAAGCTTGATGAGCATTATTTAATATTATTGAATGAATTTTAAGATTGATTTAGTATATTATATGAGTAGTTATAATTAAATCTAAGCATGTTTATGAATTTGATTGTAAGGAAAGGAAAGTTGTTATGAGTATTGTAATTGATTTTTTTAAAGAGATATCAAAAATTCCAAGATGTTCAAAAAATGTTAAAGGAATTATTAATTTTATTAAGGATAGATCCAAAGAATTTGGTTATCCTTTTAAAGAAGATGCTGTTGGTAACGTTGTGGTGCAGATAAAATCCAATAATAACATTGATATGCATCCTATTATTTTACAATCTCATGTTGATATGGTTTGTGAAAAAAACGAGTCCAGTTCGCATAATTTTGAAACAGATCCAATTAAAATTGTTGAAGAAGATGGGTATCTCAAAGGAATGGGGACTACTCTTGGAGCTGATAATGGGATTGGGGTAGCTATGATGCTGGGCATTATGAGTGAGGCTAATAGTTTTCCTCATCCCGATTTAGAACTTCTTTTTACTGTTGATGAAGAAATAGGTTTAATAGGTGCTCTTGATCTTGATCCTAAGTTATGCAGTGGTAAAAGCCTTATTAATCTTGATGGAGAAGAGGAGGGGTATTTTTTAGTTGGTTGTGCGGGATCAAGACTTGTTGAGATTGTTTTTTCTCCTCAGTATAGTCTTGCAACAAAAAAAACAAAAGTAGAAATTTCGTTTAAAGGGCTTAAAGGTGGCCATTCTGGTGCAGATATTCATTTAGATTTGGCAAATTCTTTAAAATTAATGTTTTTTGCTCTTTTTGAAATTAAAACAAATATTGATTTTGAGATTGAAAATATTTTTGGTGGAGACAGCAGTAATGCAATTCCAAATGGAGCTAAGGCTTTAATCTTTATTAATGATAGTGATTATGATTTATTGAATAAAGAGCTTCAACTTTTCGTATCGAAAGTTAAAAGTATGTATCCTTTTGAAAATGAATTTGACATTGTTGTTAATAAAAGAGAATTTTCATCAGTGAAAGTTCTTGATGAAAATAGCAAAAACAAAATTTTAAATATGGGAATGGGATTTTTACATGGAGTTCAAAAAGTAGAAAATTATGAGAATAAGCTTATTAAGACTTCTTTAAATTTTTCAAGTCTTTTAAGGGTGCAAGATAACTATATTTTTACTTTTTTAATAAGATCTTTATTGGATTTGGACAAAGAGTATGTTTTTAATCATTTGCAATCAATAGGTAATTTATCAGGAGCTGATTCGCGTGTAATTTATGATGATCCTTCTTGGCAGCCTGATAAGAATAGCAATCTTTTAAAACATCTTCAAAGCGTGTATAAAGAGATGTATCTTGAAGATGCTAATGTTTCTTTAATACATGCAGGGCTTGAAACAGGAATAATATCTTCTAGGTTAGGGGGCATAGAATCTGTTACTCTTGGGCCTTGGATTGAATCGCCTCATACTACTAGAGAAAGAGTAAACATTTCTTCAACTATTAGAGTTTATGATTTTTTGAAGAAAAGTTTAGAAAAATTTTTAAAAGTTTAGTGTTTTAATATAAATTTTTCAATAAAAGTTGCATAGTTTTTATTATTTTTATCTTTTATTGACTTAGAAATTAAATATCTATAAAATATTATAGTAATCATAGTCACTCGTTATTGGTGGTTGTAGCTCAGTTGGTAGAGCGTCGGGTTGTGGTTCCGAATGTCGCGGGTTCAAGCCCCGTCAATCACCCTGTAATCAATTTTATTTTAACTGCATTCATAGCTCAATTGGATAGAGCAGTGGACTTCGAATCCGAAGGTTGCAGGTTCGAGTCCTGCTGAGTGCGAAAATATTATTTATTTGCTAGATTAGGCATACTTGCAAAAGCTTTTAAGTTTTTGTATACTAGTTTGAGTATGAAGTATGCAGGAGTGGTGGAATTGGCAGACACGCTAGACTTAGGATCTAGTGCCTTTGGCGTGTGGGTTCGACTCCCACCTTCTGTAAAATTGCGAAAGTAACTCAGGGGTAGAGTGTCACCTTGCCAAGGTGAAAGTCGCGGGTTCAAATCCCGTCTTTCGCTTTTTAATAATTGTCAATAAGGTTTAATTGAGGCAGTAACAGTGATTTTGAGTAAAGATATTAAGCTTCTTCCGGGTTCAAAAGTTGAGGTTGTCATTAGAGTTTCAAAAAATATTATTCAGGAAAAATACAACTCATTATTGCAGAATTATTCTTCCCGGCTTAAGATTCAAGGTTTTAGAATTGGAAAAGTTCCTATTAATATTATTGAGAGTAAATATTCTGAGGGCTTAAGAGCTACTGTTTTAGAAGAGGTGGTTAATAATTCTCTTAAAGAATTTTTTAAAGAAGAATCTAAAAGGCCTTTAAGCTATGCTTCTCCTACTATAAAGGAAAAAGATTTAAGATTAGAGCTTGATAAAGATTTTGAATTTACTTTTGTATATGAGACTTACCCTGAATTTAAAATTCCAAGTTTTGAGGATATTGATATTAAAGTAGAGGTTCCTGAAGTTTTTATTGATGATTCTGATATTGATAATGAGATTAGGCGTCTTCAAATAGAAAATTCAATTATTATTGAAGATGAGGAAGAAATTGTCAAGAAAGACAGCATTGTTAAAGTAGATTTTGTTGAACTTGATGATGTTTTAAATGAGATAATATCAACAAAAAGACAAGATTTTGTTTTTACAGTTGGAAAATCTGATACTTATTATGATTTTGACAGAGATGTAATTGGCATGAGAATAAATGAGGAAAGGCTTATAGAAAAATCTTATGTTACGGATTACAAATTTGAAGAACTTGCAGGCTCTTCAAGAAAATTGAAGGTTAAGATTAAGAGTATTAAAAAAAGAGATCTCCCTTTAATAGATGACGAGTTTGCAAAAGATATTAGCGATAGATATAATACGCTAGATGATCTTAAAAATTTTATAAGATCTAATATCTTAGACCTTATTGAAGAAAAGAAAGAAGCTTTAAAGCTAAATAAATTTTTTTCTACTATTTCTGAAAAATTAGAAATAGATATTCCCCGCTCAATGATTGAGGCGGAAATTGAAATTGCTTTTAAGGATATCGCAAAACAAAGTAAGATGAGTCTTGAAGAGTTTAAAGGTGTGTTTTATTCTTCAGGATATGTTGATGGTAATAATTTAAAAGATGAAATTCTTGGCAATTTAAAATCTAAGTTAATAATTCAGAAAATGGTGGATTTAGATCCAATTGAAGTTACTGAGAGTGATCTTAAGGATGATATGACTAAGCAGTCTGAGAATTCGGGTGTAAGTTATGAGGAAATTAGAAAATTTTATGAAGATCAAAATTTGATTTCTTATTTAAAGGATGATATCAAAAGAAAAAGAGTTAAGAAAAAAATTTTAGCAAATCTTAAGGAAGTAAAAGGCAAGCAAGTTTCTTTTAAAGATTTTGTTAATTATAAAATTTAGTGAGTAAAAAAATGGAGTTTATGCATAATTTAATACCCACTGTGATAGAGCATACAGGAAATTATGAGAGAGTATTTGATATATATTCAAGATTACTTAGAGAGCGTATAATATTTTTGAGTGGTGAGATTAATGATCCTAAGGCAGATACCGTGATTGCTCAACTTTTGTTTTTAGAATCAGAAGATTCAAACAAAGATATTTATCTTTACTTGAATTCTCCAGGGGGCAGTATTACTGCAGGTCTTGCAATTTATGATACTATGCAATATATAAAACCTGATGTAAGGACAATTTGCATTGGGCAAGCTGCTTCAATGGGAGCTTTTTTGCTTGCTAGTGGTGCTAAGGGCAAAAGAGAATCTTTAACTTATTCTAGGATAATGATTCACCAGCCTTGGGGTGGAATAAGTGGTCAGGCTAGCGATATTAATATACAAGCTAATGAAATTTTAAGACTTAAAAAATTAATAATAGATATTATGTCTAATCAGATAGGGGTTGATAAGGAAAAACTGGCTCTTGATATGGAAAGAGATTATTTTATGACTTCAAGTGATGCTCTTAAATATGGTCTTATTGATAGTATCTTGATGAGGGATTAGTTTTATTTTCGGTAAAAATTTTTATGGCAAGAGTAAAAGGTCAAAAAGTAAAAGAGTGTTCTTTTTGTGGGCTTAGTGTTGCTGAGCTCGGGGGTAATGTTGTTATATCTAATGGAGTAGCAATTTGTCCTGAATGTTCTAAAATATGTCACAATCTTTTTAAGGAAAAGTTGTGTAAGCCACTAGATTCTAAGTCTAATGGTTTACCAACCCCCAAACAACTTAAAGATCATTTAGATATGCATGTTGTTGGGCAAGAAGATGCAAAAAAAGTTTTATCTGTGGCTGTTTATAATCATTATAAGAGAATATTGAAAAATAATAAATATGATGATGGCATTGAGATTGAAAAATCCAATATACTTTTGGTTGGGCCAACGGGCAGTGGTAAAACTTTGCTTGCAAAAACATTGGCTGCAGAGATGAATGTGCCATTTGCAATAGCAGATGCTACAACTTTGACAGAAGCTGGATATGTTGGTGAAGATGTAGAAAATATTTTGCTTAAATTAATACATGCTGCTCATGGAGATGTTAGTTTAGCCGAGAAAGGGATAATTTATATAGATGAAATAGATAAAATTGCTAAAAAAAATGAAAATGTTTCAATAACAAGAGATGTTTCTGGAGAAGGAGTTCAACAGGCTTTGTTAAAGATAATTGAGGGTACTATTGCTAATGTTCCCCCAAGAGGTGGTAGAAAACATCCTTATGAGGATACTATTGAAATTAATACTCAAAACATACTCTTTATATGTGGTGGTGCTTTTGTTGGACTTGAAAATATTGTTAAGAATCGAATAAATAAGAGTTCTATTGGGTTTTCAGCAATTGAAAAAAAGAATATAAGAGAGGATACTTCATTAAAGTATTTAGAAATGGAAGATTTGATTAAATTTGGTTTGATACCAGAATTTGTTGGTAGACTTCCTGTACATTCGTATCTTGAAAAATTAAATAAAGAAGATTTGATGAGAATATTAGTTGATCCCCAAAATTCTATTGTTAAGCAGTATTATCATATGTTTAAAATGGATAATGTTGAATTAGTATTTGAAAAAGATGCTTTAGAATCAATTGTAGATGAAGCTATTCTAAAAAATACTGGAGCAAGAGGTCTTAGGTCTATTTTAGAGGGTCTTCTTAAAGATGTTATGTTTGAGGTTCCTTCGATTAGTAGGACTAAGAAGGTTGTTGTTACAAAAGAATCTGTTTTAAATGCAGATATTAACCCATTAATTTTGGTGGGAAATGCAACTAAGAAACCTTGGGCAAAAGAGTTATATGAAATCAATCTTAAATATGATAAAAAATAAAAAAGAAGATCTTCCAATTGTTATTTTAAAAGAAAATGTTCTTTTCCCAAATATAACACTTTGGGTAACTTTTGATAATGAATATGTAATCAATTCCATAGCTCAATCTATGTTAGAGGAAAGACTTATTCTTTTTGCTTATCCAAATGAATCTAATTATGATGAATCTAGTAGAGAAGGGGTAAAGAACCTATGTTCTGTAGGCACTTATTCTAAACTTATCCAGGTTATAAAGGTCAGTAAAGACGTAATAAAGGTTTTGGTCGAGTGTCAAAGCAGAGTCCTTATAGGCAGCGTTTCAAAAAAAAATGATTATCTGAGAGCCAAAGTTACTTTTGTGCCTGATGCTGATGGATTAAACAGAGAGCTTTTTGCTTACTCTAAATTTTTAAAAGAAACTTACGAAGTTTATAGAAATTCCTTATCTTTAAAATCTTATGATAGTGATAATGAGCCAATTAATTATTTCGAGAATCCAGGTAAACTTGTCGACATTATAGCCTCTAATTCAAATTTGGAAAATAGTATAAAATTGGAGCTTTTGCAAGAGTTAAATGTTAAAACCAGAATAGAAAAGTTAATTGTTAATTTAAACATTGAAATTGACCTTTTAGATCTCAAAAAAGATATTAATTCTAAGGTTAGAGCTAAGTTGGATAAGGGGCAAAGGGATTATTTTCTTTCTGAGCAAGTTAAAGAGATACAAAAAAGATTAGGTAAAGATGAAAATGATTATATTGACAGACTAAATTCTAAAAATATTCCAGAAGATGTTAAATCTAAGATTGAAAAAGAAATTTCTAGATTATCTAAAATGCAGACGAATTCTCCTGATGCTAATATTATTAGAAGTTATATAGAATTAATATTGGATCTTCCTTGGAATGAAAATACTGTTATGAAAAATCATTTAAGCGAGATTGAGTTTATCTTAAGAAATTCTCATTATGGTATGGATGAAGCAAAAGAAAAGATAATAAATTTTTTAGCTGTTTATCAAATTAATTCCAAGGTTAAAGCTCCTATTTTATGTCTTGTAGGGCCTCCTGGTATTGGGAAAACATCTCTTGTAGAATCTGTTGCAAGATCTCTTTCTAGAGAATTTGTTAAAATATCTCTTGGTGGCTTAAGAGATGAGGCAGAAATTAGAGGACACAGAAGAACTTATGTTGGTTCTCTTCCAGGTGTTTTTATTAGTGCAATGAAAAGATCGGGCAAGTCTAATCCTGTTATTCTTCTTGATGAAATAGATAAAATTAATAATAGTTACAAGGGGAATCCCGAATCTGCTCTTTTAGAAGTTTTAGATCCCGAGCAAAATTATAAATTTATAGATCATTATTTAGAAATTCCTTATGATCTTTCTAATGTTTTATTTGTTACAACAGCCAATTCTCTTCATGGCATGTCAAAGCCACTTCTTGATAGAATGGAAATAATTAAAGTTGAGGGTTATTCTTATATTGAAAAGTTAGAAATTGCTAAGATTTTTTTGATTCCAAGTATAATTAAAGAGAGCTTTTTAGACAAAGTTTATATAAGAATAGAAGATGATGTTATTTTTAATTTAATTAGAAACTATACTATGGAATCAGGTGTAAGGGGTCTAAAGAGAGTTTTAACTAACTTGATTAGAAAACTTGTAAGGGAGTTGCTTTATGAGTATTCTAAAGATCAAATCATCAAAGGCAATTTTTATTCACCAAGTTCTTTGATGCATGGAAATAATTCGCTTTTTACTCATGATCCTGATATTCCAGGTATTTATAAAATAATTAATATTAATAATTATTATAATTACGTTGATACTGAGTATAATTTGGATTTAATTAAAATTGACTCTTCTGGATTTGTTTATGGACTTGCTTGGACAAATTATGGTGGTACAGTTCTTCCTGTTGAGGCAACTAAGTTTGAGAAAAAAGGAGACATTATTCTAACAGGTAGTCTTGGGGCTATTATGAAAGAGAGTGCACAGCTTGCATATTCTATAGTTAAAACTTATTCTTCTAAGCTTAATTTTGACGTAAAAGAAAGTCCCGAAATTCATTTACACTTTCCAGAAGGAGCAACACCAAAAGATGGACCTTCTGCAGGTATTACCATTGCAACAGCAATTGCTTCAATACTGTCTGACAAAAAAGTTCCTTTGGATCTTGCAATGACCGGTGAGGTAACTTTAAAAGGTTTTGTTCTTCCTGTGGGCGGAATTAAAGAAAAAGTTTTAGCAGCCTATAGAAATGGCATAAACAAAGTTATTTTACCCAAAGACAATGAAAAAGATTATTTTAAACTTCCAGAAGAAGTTAAGGATAATATAGATGTTAAGTTTGTTTCTAATTTGGAAGAAGTTTTTGATTATTTGAATATTATTTAAAAATTTAAATAATTAAATATTTAAATTTATATTTTAGGAGTAGATATATGAAAGATGGAGTTAGAAAACCTTCAGGGAGCAGGGCGTCTTTTAGTGCGCAGCCGTATACCAAAAGCTTAAAAAAGAATAACAGTTTTTCTTGCTTTGCTAAAAGTAATTTAGGAAAAAATTTTTTAAAGGGTAAAAAAAAGGGTAAATAAAAAAGTGGCTTTAATTGGCCACTTTTTGTTTATTTTACAATACAGAAATAAAAGGTATGTTATGCTCTCTTAGAATAATACTCTACAACCATTTGCTCATTAGCAAGTGTAGGTATCTCGTCTCTTGATGGAGCATGCTTTACTTTTATGTTTAAATCATCAGCGTTTACTTCTATCCAAGTTGGTAAATTTCTAAGAGATGAAGTTTTTTCTATATTTGATCTTATTAATTTCTTGAGACTGTCTTTTTCTTTTATTTGAATTTGATCATTTGCTCTTAATATGATTGAAGGAATTGTAACTCTTCTTCCATTTAATATAATAATACCATGAGAAACTATTTGTCTTGCGTGTGCTCTTGAGATGGCAAATCCAGCCCTATATACAATATTGTCAATTCTTCTCTCAAGTATTGAGAGTAAGTTATCTCCGGTAACACCGTGATGTTTTCTTGCTTCTTTAAAAGTGTTGGTTAACTGCCGTTCACTTACACCATAAGTAAACTTTATCTTTTGTTTTTCTATCAATTGTTTTCCATATTCTGTGATTTTAGCTTTTCTGGCTTTTCCATGCATTCCGGGAGGATGTGGTTTTTTTTTAAGTATTTTGTCATATTTTGGTTGTTCAAAAATATTAATACCAAATCTCCTTACCAGCTTGCCTTTAGCTATTTGTTTTCTATTCATCAATTCCTCACATATTAAAAATAAAATATAGCAGGGATAGGACTCGAACCTATGACCTTCGGGTTATGAGCCCGACGAGCTACCAACTGCTCTACCCTGCGTCTTACAGTATAAAATGTTAACACAACTTTATTATAAGTGTCAATTATTTGTTTGTTATTAATTTAATTAGACCAAGAAATATATATCATTTATTTCTTTATATTCTTGTTTTACAATTTTTCTAATATTTTGTGTTTTATTTATAAAACTTTGAAACTCATTTTCTGAATTCAAATTTATTTTTATGTAAAGCACAAGTTTGTTACCTTGATTGTGAAAATTGAGTGTTTTAAAGTTTATATGTAAATTTTTTAAGGTGTCTTTTACGCTTCTTTTAAGATCTATATTTTGTTTTGAGAGCAAATTGTTTGCGTTATTTATTATTACGTTAAGTCCCTCTTTTATTATTATAAAGCCAATGAATATAGACATAATTTTGTCAAAGCCACTCCACATGTAAGTTGCAAGTAGTAAGCTTAATGTAATCCCACCATGCGAGAATATACAGTTTTTATCAGCCGAAGCTAATGCTAAGAGAAGTTGGTTGTTGTATCTTTTCCCTATTTGAAATTTTGTCAAATATTCTATTATTTTCACTATAAAAAAAATGAATGGGGTCATTGGTATCCACAAGCTTTTTTTAAGGGATTTATTTGAAAATATTTCTAGTATATTTTTTTTATCTTCTTCTCTGTGGTTGTGTGGGTGATCGTGGTTGTGGTCGTGATTGTGATTGTGCGAGTGGTCATGTATATTATCATTTTTATTTTTGTTTTGGTGTATGTGTAGATTAAATCCTGACTCTCCCCCAAGAGTGATGAATTTATTTAATCCGGTTGTATTTAAAAATAGTGTAAATCCCGCCATAACTATGATTATTCCCATGATAAAAGCTATTAAGCTTTCCATTAATTTGTGTCCATGAGGGTAATGGATAGTTTCAGGTTTGCTTGTGATTTTTAAACTAAAGTAAGTTATTGTAGATAAAACAAAGTCGGCCATGACGTGGAAAGCATCAGCAATAAGCGCAAATGAGTTAAAAAGTATTCCAACAGTAAGCTTAGAGGATATTGATGCCACTTCGGTGAATATAGAGATTATTCCTATTCCCATTACAAATTTATCTTCTTCTATTTCAGATGCTAATTCTTTTTCATATTGATAATCTTTATTTTCAAATCCTAAGCTTAAAAGCTCTTCTTGTATTTCAGTAATTTTGCATGAAATTGTTTTAAATTTATTTTTTTTGCCGTAGTGAATTAAATTACTAATCATTATTCTTTCTATGCCTTCTGATTTAAAATTATCATCAATATAAAAATGAATTATTTCAATTTGATCAGCTGTTACTTTTGCTTTAAAATTTGCAATTAATCTTGAATTGTTTTCAAGATAAACGATGCAGATATCTTCTTTTTTTAAAGAATCCAGTTTTAAATAGGCAAATTTATGGATGTTTTTTAAGTTTATTACCTTAACCATAATTGTAACATTCTCCTAGTTGTTGCATAATTTTATTAATGTAGACATTAATGCTACATTTTACCAATTATTAAATTCAAGTTCAATCTTGGTTTATTAAGACAAAAGTAAGGAATATTTTATGAAGCAATCGGATTTTTTTGTGAAAAAATGTAAAAAAATTATTTTAAATAATAATTTGCACAGCTTAATTGATAATATTAAAAATATTTTTTGTGAGATTTTAAAACAGTTTGACAGGAAGTCATTAGAGGATGTATTCAATTATTATTATGAATCTTATGATCTTAATAATAGTTTATACAGCTTTGTAGAAAAATTTGTCCCAATTATTGATTTTTTATTATTTGATGATTTGGAATATAATTTTAATTTTGATGAAAAAAAACTTATTTTAAATGTATTTGATTTATCTGCTAATACTCTTGAAAGCGATAAATTAAATAGGCTTGCAAGTGCTGTAGTTTCTCTGAAGATATTAGATTAATTTAATTTTTATAGGCTGTGATTATGTTGCTGTTACTCTAAGCAGCTCTTTTCTATTAAAAGGCTCTTTAAGCAAATCTTTTAATGTATAAATTTTTATTGGTTTTTTGTTTTCATTAAATGAGTTAGATTCTGTTGTTATTATTTTTGTATCTTGATCAAAAAATTCTGCCATTACTTGCAGGCATATAGCACATGGAATAGCTTCAGGACTTGTATTAAGTAATAAAAAATCTATTTCTTGTACGCCAATTTTTGCAATCATATTTAAAATCGCACTTCTTTCTGCGCAACAAGTTGCTCCAAAGCTTGCATTCTCAACATTTGTTCCAATAAAAAAATCGTTTGTTTTAGTCTTAATGCAGGCGCCTACTTTGAATTTTGAATATGGAGAATATGAATTGTTTCTTGCTTTTTCTGCCATATAAAATGCTTTCTCGATATCTTCTTGTTTTGGTTTTTTCAAAATTACCCCCGTATATTATATTTTACTAGCTCTTGTGGCTTATTTTATTGAAATATTGTAATATAGTCAATGTAAAGCAAGCCAAAAATTTGTTTTGCGGAAGGTTCGCGCACTTTATTATGAGAGATGTTATTAATTTTATTAAAAAATACAATAATTTCATTATTATTGGGCACAAAGATCCTGATTTTGATTGCATAGGTTCATCTTTAGCTTTATCATCTTTTCTCTCAAGAATTGGCAAAAATTCTATTTTATTAAATGAAGGTCCTTTTGTTAGAAAAGAAATAGTTCCTTTTAGGGATAAATTTTTATCCGAATGGCCTAATATTGAGCTTTCAGATTATTCAGTTATTATTTTAGATTGCTCGATTTTAGATAGGATAGGTGATGAATTTATATTTTATGTAAAGAATATGCCTATTTTAGTAATCGATCATCATATGTCTGGTGAAAAATTAAAATGTGCAAGTTATATTGATCCTTTTGCACCCTCTACTACTTTTTTAATTGAAAAATTGATAAGAGAATTTGGATATGAGATTACAAAAGAAGAGGCTTGGTATATTTTAGTAGGATTTTGTACTGATACTGGTTTTTTTAAATTTATTTCAAGAAGTGATCCAGAGCCTTTTGAAATGGTTGCAAGATTGGTTTCAAAAGGAATAAGCCTTAAAGAAGTTTACAGTTATATAGAAATAACCAAAAGTCTAAAATCAATAGAAATTCTTAAGTTAATGTTAAACAATCTTGAATCTTATTGGAATGGAAAGGTTTTGTTTACATTTTTATCTTATTCTAGTTCTAGCAAAGATGGTAGTATTAGTGGGGTTAATGAGCTTTTTTATATGATTTTAAGCAATGTTGAGAATAATGAAGTTTTAGGTATTTTAAAGGAAATGGAAGACGGTTCGATTATAGTTGGACTTAGGTCTAAAGATTCTTTTAATGTTGGAAAATTGGCAGAAGATTTTGGAGGTGGAGGGCATAAAAATGCTAGTGGGTTTAGAATTAAACAAAGTTCTCTAGATATTGTAAAAAATCGAATGCTAGCATACATTAAGGATAATATTTATTTATAATATTTCTTAAAGGGATGGTTCCTTTTGGATCAAAGTCTTTAGTTAGTGTTAAAAATCCAGACTTAAATGCCAGAGGCGTTGTCCCATAAATAATTACTATGTTTTTTATCCAATTTAATTTTTTAATATGCTGAGGCGTAAGAGATACAACTACACTGATTTTGTCTTTATATTCTTTTAAATTTTCTAAATATTTCAAGCTTCCAGGCGTTGATAAACTAAAGATGACTTGCTCAAATTTTTTAATTAATTTTTTAATTTCATCAAGTTTTTGAAGATTGATACTGTTTAGGGGATAATAGTCGTAATAATAAGCATATGTATTTTGAAATATTTTTTTGCCTTCTACAATCATTTTGTAGTAAGGAGATATTATAAGAGTTTTTTTAGTTTTAGATATTTCTTTTTCTATTCTTACTTTTGTAATACTCCTTAATGTATTTTGTTCAAAAAATTTTTCACCTTCTTTTGAATATATTTTCTCATCTTTATTGAAATTAGGATAAAGATCAGATTGATTTTTATTTTCTTTTAAGTATGCCAATTTTATTCTTAATATTCTTTTATTAGATTCAATAATATTGTTTTTTATTTCTGAATCTTTTTTCATTAAGTTTAGTAACATGTTGTAAGCATTTTTTTGTATATTTTCATTTAAAGATATTAAAAAAATGTCACTTTTGGTTCTAACTATTCTTTCAATTGTATTGTAAATACTCTCATTATTGTATTTTACTGCGTTCATTAATAAGTCATCAGTAATTATTATGTTATTATATTTTAATTTCTTTCTCAGTATATCTTTAATTATTTTTGTTGAGGATGATGCAGGAATATTTTCTTCATTTGTAAGCTTTGGATATGCTAGATGGCCTGTCATTATTACCGGAATGTTTTCTTGGATTAATATTTTATATGGCAAAAGTTCATTTAAGTTTATTTCTAGAAAATTAGAATTTATTATTGGAATACTTATATGAGAGTCAAGAGTAGTATTGCCATGTCCTGGGAAATGCTTTGCGGTAGAAATTATTCCCCCTTGCTTTTGTCCTTTGTAAAAGGCCAGAGAAAGAAGTGATACTATTTTAGGATTATCTGAATATGTTCTTGGCCCTATTGCGAAATTATTTTCGTTACTATATATATCTACTATGGGTGCAAAATTTAAATTTATTCCAAGCCGACTTAGTTCTTGTGCTATATAATATCCCGTGTTATAAGAATCTTTTGGGGACAGAGATGCTGCAATTCCAAGATTACCAATTGTCTCTGATGTATTTGATTTTATGTGTTGTGCCAACCCTCCTTCTTGATCTGTTGCTACAAATAAAGGAATTTTAAATTTATTATTTTGAGATGTTTTTTGAGCTTTACTAATACTTTCTGTTAAGTTTTTTAAATTTTTTGCATTCCATCCAAAGATTTTAATTCCCCCAAGGTTTTTTTTACTTATAAAATCAAGAACAAAATTTGTGATTGATTGATTGGGATAGCTTATCATGAACATTTGTCCTAGTAGCTCATGGTCTTGCATTTTGCTTACCATTTCATTTATTAGTTTTTCTCTTTCCATTGTGTCCCAAAAATCAATGGAGAAGCAGTTGTTAGTTATAAAAAGGACAATAAAATAAAAATTTCTTCTCATTTAACCATACGAATAATAAATGCTAATATTAGCATCTATGTTTATTAGCAAATCATTTTGTATTATACTTTATAATAATGCTTTTTAATAATAACATTGACAAAGCATTATTGAAATTTATACACTTAATAAAAGTTTAAGCTGATGTAGCTCAGTTGGTTAGAGCACTCGGCTCATATCCGAGTTGTCGTGGGTTCAAGTCCCTCCATCAGCATTAGGAGTTTTAATGGAAGTTGGAATTATTCTTGCAAATGGTTTTGAAGATATTGAGGCTATAGTCCCAATTGATATTTTAAGACGGGGCAATGTTAATATTCAAGTTATCAGTGCAAATGATAATAATGTCGTGATAAGTTCAAAAGGTGTTTCTTTTTTAACAGATGATGTAATATCAAATTGTAAAGAGAGTTGTTTTGATTTAATAATTCTTCCAGGAGGCATGCCTGGAGCCACCAATCTTTTTAATTCAAAAGAATTGGATTTGATTTTAAAAGACATGAATGCTAAAGGTAAGTTTATTGCAGCTATTTGTGCTTCTCCAGTAGTAGTGCTTGCTGCTAAAGGTCTTCTAGGATTCAATAAGTTTACATGTTATCCAGGTTTGGAAAAAAATGTATTTGATGGTGAGTTTGTAGATAAAAATGTTGTGATTAGTAATAATTTTATTACCTCTAAAGGAGTTGGAACTTCATTTGAATTTGCTTTTACTCTTCTTGAAATGGTAAAGGGAAGGCAAATAATGGAAAATGTTAAAAAAGCAACTTTACTTTGTGACGGTTAAATATAAAACTATTTAAAATGGCTTTAATAAATAAATCAAATTTAGTTTTTAAATTAAAAATCATAAATTTTTTGGAATTAAATTATAAATGTCTTCAAGAATGGTTGATTCTTCATTTGTTGGTATTACTAGTATTTTTACTTTGCTCTTAGTTGTTGATATTTCGGATTCCAAATTTTTGTTTTGAGCCATTTCATTTTTTTCAAGGTCCAGCTCTATTCCAATTTTTTCAAACCCTTTTAGTGCAAGATTCCTTACCCCATAATCGACAATACCAATCCCGCCTGTAAAAACTATTGCATCGATATTAAAATCAAGAATGGCAATGTAAGAGCCAATATATTTTTTTATTCTATATGTCATTATCTCTACTGCAAGTTTTGATTGATATTCTCCTTCTTCAATTTGGTTCCAAATGTCTCTCATGTCATTTGATTTTCCAGAAATTCCTAGTATACCGCTTTCTTTATTTAATATTTCTTCAATTTGTTTAGTGGTTTTATTTAATATTGTGCTCATTAAATTAATAATTGCTGGGTCTATATCACCACTTCTTGTTCCCATTGCAAGGCCTTCAAGTGGAGTAATTCCCATACTTGTGTCGTAAGATTTTCCATCTTTAACAGCATTGATGCTTGCTCCATTTCCAAGATGTAATATTATTAAATTTAGATTGTCTATTTTTTTATTTAAAATTTTTGAGGATCTTTTTGTTATGTACGAATAAGAAAGGCCGTGAAAGCCATATTTTTTAATATTGTGTTTTTTATACCAAGAATATGGGGTTGCGTAAAGAAAAGCATGTTCTTTTATAGTCTGATGCCATGATGTATCGAAGCATAAAACTTGTTTTGTGCGTGGTAAAATTTTAAGTACCGCTTCTATTGCGGTGATTGCGCTTGGGTTGTGAAGTGGGGCAAGTTCAGAAATTTGTTTTAATTTATTTAAAATGCTAGTTGTAAGAATTACTGAATTTTTAAAGTTTGATCCTCCATGTACAACTCGATGTCCTATTATTTTAATCTCACTAATAGTTTTAATGATTTTTGAGTTACTATTTAACAATATTTCAAACATTTTCTCTATTGCTTTTTGGTGATTTTCAATTCCTTTTTCAAATCTTTCTGTTGTTGATCCGTCGGTATTTATAATTTTTATGATTGATTTTGGTAATTTTATTTTTTCAATAATTCCAGATATTAATTTTTTTGAATTTTCATATTGATAAATAGCAAATTTTAATGAAGAACTTCCTGTGTTTATGATTAATATTTTCATTTTTTTTCCTTTTATGTTTGACAAGCTATGTGTTTGTTTTTAGTAAGTTAATGTTTTTATATATGTAATTTATTTTGTCAGATTTTTCAATATTTTTAAAGCTTAAAAATATTGATTTTTGATACGATGGATTTAATAGTAATAAGTTAGGATGCTTTTGAACTATTTCTATTATTTTGTTCATAGGAATGCTTTCTGTATTTTTATATTCTATTTCCAAAGTTCTATTTGTTTCTTTTAATTTTTTTATGTTTAATTTTTTTGCTAAAATTTTAAGTTCAGCCAACATTAACAGGCTATTTATTTCTTTAGGTATTGGGCCAAAGTTGTTGTGGATTTCCGTTCTTATCTTTTTACTTTCTTCTTCGGTTTGAATTTCAAAGATTTTTTTGTAGATTAGTATTTTGGCTTGCTCATTTTTTGCATAATTGTCAGGAATAAAACCGCTATAGTTAATTTCAATATCAACTTCTTCTTCTGATGAGATTTTCCCCATTTTTTTTTCAATTGCTTTATTTAGCATTGTTAAATAGCAGTCCAATCCAATCGATTCAATTTCCCCATGTTGTTCTCTACCAAGCAAATTTCCAACACCTCTTATTTCCATATCTTTCATTGCTATTTTAAATCCTGATCCTAGGTCTGAAAATTCGGTTATTGCTCTTAGTCTTTCAATAGAGCGTTCATTTAGCTTTTCGCTATCTTGGTACAAAAAATAAGCATAAGCTTTTTTGGATCCTCTCCCAACTCTTCCTTTTAGTTGATATAGCTGTGCAAGCCCAAACTTGTTTGCATTGTTAATTATTATTGTATTTGCATTTGGAATGTCTATTCCATTTTCAATTATTGTTGTTGCCAATAAAATTTGATACGCTTTTTGAATAAAATTGTGCATTATGTTTTCAATCTCGTCTCCTGTAAGTTTTCCATGAATTATTGCAATTCTTGCGTAAGGAGTTAATTTTTCAATTAGTGTTTTTAAATAATGCAGTTCTTCAATATTATGATTTACTAAAAAAACTTGACCATCTCGAGATAGTTCACTTTCAATTGCATGTTTTATTAAAAGTTCACTAAACGGCTCTAAATAAGCTTCTATTTTTACTCTGTTTTTAGGCGGAATTTTTAAAACAGAAATATCTCTGAGTTTAATTAGTGACATGTGAAGAGATCTGGGAATTGGTGTTGCAGAAAGAGCAAGACAATCAACTGAAATTTTTATTTCTTTAAGTTTTTCTTTTTCCTTTACGCCAAATCTTTGCTCTTCGTCAATTATTATTAATCCCAAATTTTTGCAGGTGAATTTTTTTGAAAGAATTTTGTGTGTTCCTATTACTATATCAATTTCCCCGTTTTTCAATTCTTTTAAAATCCGTTTTTCCGTGTTATTTTTTATAAATCTGCTTAATACTTCGATTTTGATTGGAAAATTTTTGAATCTTTTTTTGAATGTATTGAAATGCTGTTCTGCTAAGATAGTTGTTGGCGAAAGTACAATAACCTGTTTGTTTCCCATTACAGCTTTAAACGCAGCCCTCATTGCGACTTCAGTTTTTCCAAATCCAACATCTCCACAAAGAAGGCGATCCATCACTTTGAAACTCATCATGTCTTCTTTGATTTCTTTTATTACTGTTATTTGATCTGGAGTTTCATCGTATGGAAATTCAGATTCAAATAACAATTGCAAGTCGTTATCTTTTGGGTATTTAATACCTTTAATGCTTTCTCTTTTTGAATAAAGCTCTATTAATTTGTCTGCAATCTCTTCGATTCTTTTTTTTGCGTTTGCTTTATTTTTTATCCATGTTTTAGAACTAATCTTATCTAATTTAATATTTTTAGGATTACCCCCAATGTATTTTTGGATTAAATTTGTTTGTTCAATTGGAATAAATAGTTTTTCTCCTTCAGCGTATTCAATCTCAATATAATCTTTTTCAAGAGAACTTGTTTTGATTCTCTTTATTTGTCTGAATATACCAATTCCATGGTTTATGTGAACCACATGGCTATTTTTTTCAATCTCAATAAAAGAGCCAATAGCTTTTGTTTTTGAAGATTCAAAGGTTTTGTTTATTTTTTCCCCTGTATTGAAGATGTTTGATTCAAGAATAATGGCAATTTTTTCTTTTTCTATTATTAAAGAGCTAGATATTTTTAAAACTTCAATTGATACTTTTGGCAAGTCTTTAAAAATATATTTAAGTTTTTCTTTTTGTGATTCAGATTCTGCTGCAATAATGATTTTAAATCCATTTTTTAGCCAGTTTTTGAATTCTTCTTTTGCAAGCATAATATTTGAAAAAAAGTTTCTCTCACTTTCAATTTTAAATTCTACAACTTCTTTGGATTTAGAACTTTTAATCTTTGAAAATAAAACATCGCTTTTTAGATTGAAGGTTTTAGAATTTAAGAGAATTATTTTTGGATCAATTATATTTTTGCCAGCTTCTTTTGCTTCTTTATAAAGCTTTTCATATTCTTGGTGTATTTTTTCAATTTCTTTTTCGAAATTGTTAATTTCAAAGTTTACAATAGGTGTGTTTTTTTCAATCTCATCACTTAAGTAAGTATTTGCTACTAGAGGATAAAACATTTCTTCTGTTTTTGTTTCTTTTTTAAAATTCAATTCTTCAAAAATTTTTTTATATTCAACAGATTTAATCTTTGTTTTTAAGTTGTTAATAACTTCATTGTTCCAAATAACTTCTTTTTTTGGAATAATTTGGAATTCTGAAATTTCATTGTCTTGTTTTAATTGGGTTAAAGGATCGAATTTCCTTATTTCTTCTATTTTGTCGAAGTTTAGTACAATTTTTATTGGGGTTTGTTCCCCAAAAGGGTATATGTCTATAATTTCTCCTTTTATTGCAAATTCTCCTGGAATTGTTACTCTGAATGTTTTTTCATATCCCAATGTTATGAGAGTTTTTTCAATGTCTGATGTATTAATCTTAGTATTTTTTTCAATTTTATATATATTTTTTAGTAATGTATTTTTATCTGGTATTTTACTAAGCAATGATTTTAAGACTGTAATGTATACCCCAGGATTTTTTTTGTAAAAATTTATCAAGAATTTGATTCTTTCGCTAAAAATTGTACTTTTTGAGCCAATGCCCTTGTATACAAGGGGGCTAAAATAGTTAAGCTCAAAGATTTGATTTGTAATTACTTTTAAATCATTTTTAATTTTATCTAATGTATTCTCGTCTTTAACTATTAATATTATTTTTCCGGTTTTACTATATTCTTTGATTTTTTTAATTAAAAAAGCTTTGAAAAATCCTTCATATCCTGTTAATGAAAAAAATGTATTTTGTTCTAAAAATTCTTTCATTTTTTTTAAATTGGAATTGTTTTTTAGTATTGTTGTTAGTTCTTCATCTATATTCATTTTTTACCTTTTTGTTTAATTAATTTAGTATAATAATATACTATAGGTATTATTATTTTCTTTATATATAATGTGGTTAGGTTTTGAGGGGAGCTTATGAAAATTAGAAAATTGCTTTTTTGTATCTTTTTTACGAATATTTCTTTTGTTTTGTTTGCGGAGGGAGATTATAAGGGCCTTGATTTTAAAATCAAGTTTTTTAATCAATCTATTTATCGTGTCAATAGCAATGTTTTTATTGAAGTTTCTCTTAGTAATGTGTCTGATAGTGTTTTAACTTTAGAAATAGGCGATATTAATTCTTTTGGCTTTGATTTTGATGTCACTGATACCACCAATATTAAAGTTAAAAGACCTATTGAATATGTTAAAAAGAGATCCAAGAATGTTGCTATTCCTGTTAGAAATATGAGCTTGAGACCTAATGAAAAGTTTTCTGTGGTTATTAACTTAAATCAATTTGTTAAGTTCAGTAAAGATGGAGTTTATTTTGTTAAGGGCATTTTTTTCCCAGACATTTCAGATCCATCTAAGAAAAAAGAATCCAATATTATTACGCTTTTTTTAAATGATAGTTTTGATGAAAATTTGGGTAGTATAGACCTTGTTAATTTATCTGAAAATAAGGATATTCAAGATATCTTGAAAAAGAAAAAACTGTCTCCCGACGAGATTGTCAAATATTTACTAAAGGCATTGCAGCTTGGTGAAAAAGAAAAATTCTTTTTATATCTTGATATTGAAGGCTTGTTATTAAATGACAAAGGTAAAGCATACCTTTATAAGCAGAAGTTATCTTCTGTTCCTAATAAAAATGTAGTTAAAGAGTATAAGGAATATTTGTGGAATTCTAATAGTTCAGATATTTCAAAAGCACCAAATGAATTTTCTATTATTGAGACAACTTATTCTGATACTGCGGGTAAGGTGATTGCTGATTTGTATTTTGACGATGGGCATTTTTATATTTCCAAAAGATATACTTTTTTCTTCAAAAAATATGATTATTATTGGATAATTTATGACTACATTGTTCAAAATATTGGCATTAAGGAAAAGTAAAACTTTTTGTGTTTTGCAAATTATAGAGCTTATTATATTATTTTATTTTTTAATAATAAGTCCTGTTAATCTTAATGCTGATTTTGAGTATAAGGTTGTCAAAGGAGATACTCTTTTTTCAATTGCAATTAAATATAAAGCTAAAGTAAAAGATCTTAAAAGGATTAATAAACTTGATGTTGACAATATTAGGGTAGGTCAAATATTAATTATTCCAAGTGATTCTAATTTAGATCAAAAACTTACCCATAAGGTCAACCATTCTATTAGGTCGCTAGAATCTGTTAATAAAGGGGTAATTTTTTACACTGTCAAAGAGGGTGACACTATTGAGAGTGTTTCAAAGCTTGTTGGACTAAGTCAAGAAGAGATAATAGCTTGGAATGATTTGCGCTCCAAGGATCTTAAAGTTGGAATGAAACTTGTATTAACTGAACCTGATTTTTTAAAGCCCTATGTAGTTAAGAAAGGTGATTCACTTTCAAAACTTTCTCAAGATTTTGATATTAGCTCTAAGGATATTTTAAAATTTAATTTTCTAAATAATGACAAATTAAAGATTGGTCAACAGCTTTTTTTAAAGAAAGCTACTGAGAATGTTAATTTTCATTATGTTAAAAAAGGAGAAACTCTTGGTAGAATAGCCTATATTTACGGTGTTACTGCTAAGGATCTTGTAGCTCTTAATGGTAATCGGGCTATTAATCTTAAAGCAGGCTCGTTGCTAAATGTTTTAAAGATTGTAAATAATGATTTGGAAAAGCCTGTTGAGGGAGATTTAAAAATTGATAAAAAAATAAATAATCAGTTTATTTATCATTCAGTTACTGTAGGTGAGACTTTATATAGCATTGCCAGACATTACGGGGTTTTAATTGAGGATCTTAAAAATTGGAATAATTTAAACAGTAACAATATTATGCACGATCAAAAATTGAAAATTTTTGATAAAAAACTTTTATTTGATTCTTCTACAATTAAATCTAAAAACAAGGTTGATTCTAGCGCTAGTTCTTCTGACAAAGTCCAAACAATAGTTAATCTTCCCTCAAGTAAAAGCAAAAAGCTAAATTTAAATACTTTTGAGATTTCTGCTAATCAAGCTCTTTTTGATATTAGCTCTTTGGTTATTTTAGATTCCAAAATACCAATATTTGAGGTTGTTGGCGATTTTTATTATTGGTATAGGCCAAAAAAGATAAGTCAGCCAAGTGAATTTTATTCAGAAGATTGGCATTCTCCTTTAAATTCTTATAAAAAGGCAACTCAACTTTTCAAAAGTTTTGAAAAGTTGGTAAATTCTAGGTTTAATAAAGGATCAAGACTTAAAGATAAGTTAATAATTCTTGATCCTGGTCATGGGGGCCTTGATCCTGGAGCTATTGTTAAGTCTAGAGACGGTCTTGGAAACGAAGTTTTTGTTGTTGAAGATGAGTATGTGTATGATATTGCTTTAAGGCTTTATGTATACCTTAAAGAAGAGGGGGCCAATGTTGAGCTTACTATTTTAGCTCCTGATCATTTAATTAGGAATAGTGTTTTGGCTAACAATACTTTTGTTAATGTTAAAAATGAGGTTTATAATGATTATGACCTAAATAAAAATGATACTGTTGATTCCTGGATAAACGGTACTCCATCAGGCCTTAAAAAAAGATTGATCGTTGTTAAAAACATTGTTAGTAAATATAAAAATATTAAAGATAAGGATATAGCCTTTTTTAGTTTGCATGCGGATAATAGTGTTGGAGCGCCTAAGAGTATGGGGTTTTATTATCAAAAAGATGACGAAAAAAAATATGATGTTCATTCAAAGTCTGTAGCAGAAAAAATTACAGAAGGAATGAAAAGAAGTTCTTATGTTAAGGGTCAAAATCTCCATGTTTTAAGAAACAATATAGTAATGACTAAACTTTTAATAGAAGTTAGAAATTTGGCATTTCCGGAAGAAGCTTGGTCTATTAGATCTTCTAAGCTTAGAGATCAAGATTCTAAAATTCTTGCTAATGGGATTTTAAAAATATTGGAAAATAATTGACAAAAATTTTTAAATTTAAGATAATATTCATAGTGTTCAATTTCCCCTATAGCTCAGTGGTAGAGCGGGTGGCTGTTAACCACTAGGTCGGAGGTTCAAGTCCTTCTGGGGGAGTTAATTAGGCTTAATTGTTTTTTTAATTCTATTTTTGTTATTTTAAAGTAATTAAGTCTTTCTAAGAATTTTTTATTGTTTCCATGTCCCAAGCAAAGGTGCTTTTGTATTTTTTGTCTATTTTCTTTCGAATTTTCTCCTATTAGGCCAAGTTCTAGCAAATCGTTTAATGATAATAAATCTTTTTGATTATCTTTAGATAAAGTTCCAACTTCTTTAAGTATTTTTATTATTTCTGTTTTATTTACCGATTCAACTTCGGTATCTTTAGTATTAAGATATGCATGTTTGATTTTATTATTTTCTCCCAGATGTTTGACTATTCTTTGCCTAATAATATTTCCAGATTTATCGCTGTCTGTTAAAATTATTATTCCTTTGTATTTTAAAGCTTTTTTTAGCAATTCAATAGTTTCGATTTTTAAAGCAAATCCTTTTGTTTCTATTACTGTGCAGTTAAAAGATTCTTTTATTCTTTTAAGATCGTCTTTTCCCTCGACTACAATTATTTCTTTTATTTTTTCCAATTTTAAATTCCTTGTTCAAAGAAAGCTCTTAGCAATTTAATTGCTTCTATGTGGTCAGCTATTGATACTGTTTCGCGTAGGGAGTGCATTGCCCACATTGGTGTTCCAATGTCAATAGTTTCTATTCCTGTTCTTGCATTTGAGATTGGACCAATTGTTGTGCCTGAAGGAACATTTGCTTTCATTATTATTTCTTGAATCTTAATATTATTTTTAATAGCCAAGTTTTTTAATTTTGCAAATCCTGTTGAAGTTGTTGCATATCTGAAATTGGCGCTGTTTTTTACAACTATGCCTTTACTTAGAGTTGCTTGATATTTTGGATCATGTTTAAATGTGTATCCTGGATGAATACCGTGAACGCTGTCAAACGAAATATTAAATGATTTGTTTGTTTTTATTAAATGCTCTTCTCTGGTTAAGTTAAGAGCAAGATCAATTCTTTCTAAAACTTCTGATAAAAAATTGGAATCAGCGCCTCTTGAGGTTAGAGATCCTACTTCTTCGTTATCAAAAAATACAGCCATTTTGTTTTTATTATTGCTTGCATGAATATAAGAGTTCATGATTGCATGGCATCCTGATTTGTTGTCAAGATTTTTCGAGGATAAAAATTCTTTTTCAGTTCCTATTATTTTGGAAGGTTGTGATTCTGTAAATATTAAATCACAAGATAGAAAATTTTCATATTCTATTCCAAGTTGTTCTAAGATGCTATCTTTTATTGATTTTTTAGTGCTACTTATTACTGTTAAATTGTCATGAGTATTATATCCAAATCCTTCGTTAATTTGTCGGTTTAAATGGATTGCAAGGTTTGGAATAATTCCTATGTTTTCAATATTGATTAATTTTGAATTGATATTTTCATTTTTTTTGAAATATACAATTCCTGCTAAACTTAAGTCTCTGTCAATCCAAGTAGAAATTATTGGGCTACCATAAACTTCAATATGATTGTAGAATACGCCACTTGTGTTTTCTGTTGCATCTATTTTTAATTTTAGTCCTGGACTGTCTGTATGTGCTGTTGCTATTAGAAACGGCTCATATTTTTTTTCCATGTCAATATTAAAGGCAATAAGGCTAGTTCCTTCTTTTTTTATGTAATACGATCCTGTTTCAATTTTCCATTTTTCATCAAGTTTTAATTGTTTTGCATTAAAATAGTTTATTAATTTCTCTTCAATATAGTTTACTAAATGATAAGGTGTAGGACTATTGTCTAGTAGATTTTGAAAAAATTTTGGTTCTAGTGTTTTATCGTGCACCATAGGTGTTCTCCTTTAATTTTATTGCTTTATAGCTATATATTCTATTATAATAATTTTTAACTGTATATTAGTTTGGAGTTTGTCATGAGAAAGCGTTTTGTCAGCTGGATTTTGTTGTTTGTTTTTTTTGCTTGTAGCTCTAATGTTGAAATTGAATTAAAAGATGATATTAGCGGTATTGTTTCAATATTTGTCAATGTTAATGGAGAATTTGAAAGAATTAGAAAAGAGCTCTTAACAACTTTGGTGGGAGGAGAAGTTGCAAGCATGCCTCTTTTCCCTGTAGATGAAATAAAAAAATACTTTAAAAATGGAGGAGAAAAGCTTGGACTTAAGCTTTTAAGTATTAAAACCCAAGGGGATTCTATTAATTTAGTTGTTAAGTTTGATAATTTAATTAAAGTTTTAGGCGATTATATGGAAAAATCTGATATTTCTGTTTTTAAGATAGAAAAAAAAGATGGTAAAAATATTATTGAACTTGATATTAATTTGGAAAACGCTACTAAGAATATTAATAAAAATAAAGAATATATTAGTGATGCACTTGCTGCTCTTTTGCCATCGGATGAGATTCCAATGTCTGCTGAAGAGTATAAAGATGTTTTGGTTTATTTTTTATCGGAGTTTACTCCTAAAGCTAGCGAACTTATTGACAATTCAAAACTTAATCTTATAGTTAAGACTTCTAGAAATGTTCAAGAACAATTTGGATTCAAACAGATTAACTCAAACACGCTAAAGTTTGAGATGGACATGGTTAAAGGATTGAGTCTTGAAACACCAATAAAACTTAGAGTAGTTTATTGACAGAAGTGCAAGAATATAAACGATTAAGTTTATATTCTTGCATTGTATTCTTTTTTAAAAATTCCTATTAAAACAGCTGTTAAAATTGATCCTGCTAAGATAGATATTATCCACATTAATGGGTTTACTACTATTGGTAGAATAAATATCCCACCATGTGGCGCTATAACTTCTACCTTAAAAAGTGCAGAAATAAATCCCCCCACAGATGATCCTAGTATGCATGCAGGTATTACTCTTAAAGGATCTGATGCTGCGAATGGAATTACTCCCTCTGTAATAAAGCACGCTCCTAGAAAATAACAAACTTTTCCGGACTCTATTTCTTCTTTTGAGAACCTGTTTTTAAATAAACTTGTAGCAAGGGCAATTCCTATAGGCGGCACCATTCCTCCCGCCATTATGCTTGCGTGAGGAATATAATTTTTTGCAGTTATCATTGCAATTCCAAATGCGTATGCAGCTTTATTTACAGGTCCTCCCATATCTATGGCCATCATTCCCCCAAGTAAAGCTCCAAGTATTGCCATATTAGTTCCGCTAAGTTGATTTAGCATATCTGTTATTGATTCATTAATAAATGATATTGGACTAAGCATTACATATATTAAAATTCCTGAAATTATAACTGATAAAAAAGGATAAGTTAATACTGGATTAATTCCCCTTAAATTGCCAGGAATGATTTTGTCAGATATTTTTTTTACAATTAGTGTAACGTATCCTGAAATAAATCCGGCTAAGATGCCTCCCAGAAATCCCGCATTTCCATTGCTCATCATTAATCCTGTAATCATTCCAGGTGCAAGTCCCGGCCTTTCTGCTATGCTAAATGAAATGTAGCCAGCAAGTATTGGGATCATTAAAGCAAATGCGCTTCCACCGCCGATTTGCATCAGAATATCTGCTATTTTATTGTAGCTTGGATCGTTTATATCAAATGCTTTGATTCCAAACATAAATGATATTGCTATTATTATTCCTCCTGAAACTACAAATGGAAGCATAAATGAGACCCCATTCATTAGGTGTTTATAAATTCCTATTCTTTGGTTTTGTTTAGGTTTTTCGGCGGTTGTGCTTGTATTGCTTTTGTTGTAAATTTGTGCTTCGTTTTTAAGAATTGTTTGAATAAGTTCTTTTGCTTTGTGTATGCCGTCTTTTACCCCTACTTCAATTAAAGGTTTTCCGATAAATCTTTCTTTGTTTATAGTCTTACCAGATGCAATAATGATTCCCTTTGCGTTTTTTATTTCTTCTTCTGTTAATGGGTTTTCGGTTCCACTAGATCCATTTGTTTCTACTTTTATGTTTATGTTTAATTCTAAGGCTGCTTTTTTAAGGCTTTCTGCTGCCATATAAGTGTGAGCTATTCCCACAGGACATGCTGTTACGGCAAGAATGAAATCTTTTTTTGTATTTAAATTGTTAGATTTATTTGTATTGCCATTACTCATAATTATTTCTAAAAATCTATCTTCATTATTTGTGCTCATCAGTTCATTTCTTAGTAAGTTGTTGCTAAAAGTGTTGCTTAGATATGATATAGCTTTTATGTGCGCATTACTAGGAGTTTCTTCGGGGAGAGCCATCATGAAAAACAGTTTTGAAAGTTTTTGATCAGAAGAGTTAAAATCAAATCCATCGCCAACAACTCTTAGAATAGCAATTCCGTGTTTTTTAATGAAATTGCCTTTTGCATGGGGCATTGCTATATGTTCTTCAATGCCTGTCCCGTTAATTTCTTCTCTTTTTTTAATTTCATTTATGAATGCTTCCATGTCATTTAAATATCCATTTTCATTGAGCATGCTAGCCATTTTTCTAATTACATCTTCTTTGCTGGTTGCATTGTAATTTAAAATAATTAAGTTTTTTGAAAATAAATTTTGCATAATAATCACCTTTATATATTATATAGTGTATATATATTTGTTAAATTTTACATTTATTTAATTGATTTTATCAATTAAAGGAGATTATCTTGATATATACTCTAACACTTAATCCTTCTGTGGATTATAAAATAGTTTTAAAAGAATTTAAGGAAGAAAGTCTTAATTATGCTTTGAATAACAATTTCTTTGCTGGTGGTAAGGGAATAAATGTAAGTACTGTTCTTGAAAATTTGGGAAAGTCTAGTACGGCTCTTGGATTTTTGGGAGGTTTTACGGGTGATTATATAAAATTTTCTCTTGATTCTAAGGGTATAAAAAACGATTTTATTAAAATAAAATATGATACAAGATTAAATATTAAAATGATAGCAAATGGCAGAGAAACAGAAATTAATGCCAATTCTCCAGATATTTCTGAGGATGAATTTGAACTTTTAAAAAATAAGCTTAAAGGTTTAGCAAATAATAGTATATTGGTGATGTCAGGAAGCGTTCCTAAAGCTCTTGGTGAGAATGCATACAATGAAATATCTAATATCATTTCTAATGATATTAAGCTTATCATTGATACTAGTGGCAAACCTTTAAAAAAAATTCTTCAATTAAATCCCTTTTTAATAAAGCCTAATATCTATGAACTTGAGGATCTTTTTAATTCTAAATTTAATTCTACAAAAGAATTGATTAAAATTGGAAAAAATCTTGTGGAAAGTGGGGTTCAAAATATTATAATTTCTATGGGAAGTGACGGAGCTATTTTTATTGGCAGCAACAATGTTGCTTTTAGAGCCTTTGTTCCAAAGATTAGCCCTATTAGCACTATTGGGGCAGGAGATTCTGTGATTGCAGGATTTGTGTATGCTTTTGATAATAAAAATACTTTGGAAGATTCATTTAAATTTGGTGTTGCAGCCGGTACAGCTACAGCATTAAAAGGCAGTCTTTGTGAATTTCAAGATGTTGAAAAGATGCTTTGTGAGATTAGGATTGAGGACATTTGTATTTCTTAATCTTTTAAATGGAGTTAAAAATTTGATTTTAAAACTTTACTGTAGCTTTTAAAAAAGCTACAGTAGTTAGTTTGCTTAAATTTTTAATTTATACAATTTATTTGTTGTTAGAGCTAATCCTATAACTGCTAACAATGCAAGCATAGCTATGCCCGCAAATGAGCCTGTTGTATTTGATTGAGTGATTTTTGCAGCGATTTCTGTACCTTTCTCATCGCAAACACAGTTAACATATCCACATATTGGACAAATCTCTTCTACTCCAAATTGGCTTAAGTTTTTATTTGGAAATATATTTCCTGTTTTTGTGTTGGTTTGTGCGAAAACAGCTGTTGAAATCAATAGTAAAGTAGCAAAAAATAAGTATTTTTTTAGATTCATTTTATATTCTCCTTTCCTTATAAGGTTTATTTTTTTGAATTACTTAAATTACAGCTTTTGAATTAAACATTTGTAATTCTTTATTACTCAAAACTCACCAGAGTGTTAACAAATTCCCTAAGAAAAGTTGTTGATATAATAAAACATAAAAGCTGCTATCGGGAGCGACGGGTCTCGAACCCGCGACCTCCTGCGTGACAGGCAGGCGTTCTAACCATCTGAACTACGCCCCCAAAGTAATTCTTGTTAAAAGATTATAGTTGTTTTTAATTTATTTGTCAATTTCTTTAAATGAGTTTAAGTGTTCTAGTATTTTTGAGTCTCTTTCACTAGATTTTTTGCTTAGCTTAAGAATAGTCTCTTTATTAGAAATTATTTCTAAGCTATCTTTAGCTCTTGTTATTGCTGTATACATAAGTTCTTTTGTCAAAAAAGGATTATTTTCCAATATTACTTTTATATGTTTGTATTCAGATCCTTGGCTTTTGTGTATTGTTGTAGCAAAGCTGAATTCATAATTTGTTAGTAAATCTAAATTTATTTTTTTATATTTTTCCTCTTTTCTTTGGAATAAAGCATAAAATTTAGAATTTTCAGTAAAAATGATGCCTCTTTCTCCATTAAATAATTTATTTTTATAGTCAGTTTTAGTTATCATTATTATTTGACCAGTATAGTTTCCATAGGTTTTTTTTAGATAAGTTTTTATTATTTCATTTAGTGTTTTAGTTCCAAATTTCCCAAAATTTTTTGAACTTAAAATTATATTTTCAAGTAAAGTTTCAAGTATTGTTTCGATTTTTGATTCTTGTAGTAATTTAAGATCAAAGGTGGGTATTTTTTCATATAAATTGTTTATATATTCTATTAGATCTTTTTTTAAGTTTATTTTTTCGATTTCTTTTAATTGAATGTTTTTATTGTTATTAATATATTTGCAAATCAAACTGCTATCTTCTTTGTATATGGCTTTTGAGAGCAAGTTTATTTCTTTATTGCTTCTGAAATTTTCTTTAAGATCTTCTACATTGTCGATATTTATTTTTTTTATTCCTAAAAGACTTGAATACACATTTCCTTCATTTACCGATGGGAGTTGATTTTTATCTCCTACCATTATTAATTTAGTGGTCATTGGTGTTGCTTTTAATAGCTTTAAAAAAGTATATGCATCTACCATTGAAGCTTCGTCAATTATTATTACGTCAAAATTTAGTTGGTTTTCTTCATCATATAGATTTTTTTTGTTTATAAATTTGATTCCCAATAATTTTTGGATTGTGTTGCATTCTATTTCTAAATTTTTGAATGAATAGTTGATACTTGTTTGTAATCTTAAGCTTGCTTTTCCTGTAGGTGCTGTAATTGCGACTAATTTTTTTTTATTGTTTAATGTTTTATTGATTGCCTTTAAGATATAGTTAATAGTTGTAGTTTTGCCTGTTCCAGGGCCTCCGCTTAATAGAAAAAAATTGCTTTTTAATGCCTTTTTTACTGATGTAATTTGCTCTTTATTTAAATTTTTGGTGTTCAAATTTGATATTATATTTTGTATTTCGTTGTCATTTAATTCACTTTTATGGTTTTCTAATCTTTTTATAATTTGTTTTATTAGCTCTTCTTCTTCTCTATAGTTTTTTTGAGTATAAATGTAGATATTGTTTTCTAGAATTAGGGGAGTTGTAATTTTAAGCTTATTAAATTCCATTAGTATGTTACTTTTCTTTAAAAGTGAGATTATATTTTGAATAGTTTCTAGATTTCCAAATGTTTCTAAATCTTTTAACATTTTTATTAATTTGTTATAACCTTTATTAGTTTTTTCTAAGTTGTCTTTTGCGAATGTTATTGTATTTTGAATATCTTTTGCTAATAGATTTATATCAGCTCTTAAGTGGCCTTTGTCAAAGTAGTTAAATAAAAATATTAAAAATATTACAATATCTTCATTGTTTATTGACCCCGCAAGTGTGTGTGCTTTATAGCAATTTTTTTTATTGATATTTAAAAGCTCAATTATTTCATAAAGCTTAAGCTCAGGAGTTAAGAATTTTTTGTTTTTATTTTTTAAAAATTCTCTTAATACTAAAAAATCTCTCATGAGTGCCTTTTTATACTTAATTCTGAAATGATTTTATCTAAATCCACGTCATTAAATTTTGGAAGATCAAAATAAATACCATTTTCAGATATTGATTGCAAGCATTCAATATTGTCTTTAAATGCTCTTGTAAAAATATATATTATTCCACCAAATTTTTGATTATATTCTCTTTTGTTTTTAAATAATATTTTTTTTATGCCAAGTGCATATATTTTATATTGCAAATCATAATATTCTTTTTTTATTATATTTTTTAAATTTGCTATATTATAATCATCTTTATCTTTTCCAAGATAGTTTGTTTTGTAATCTAGAATATATATTTTATTATTAGCTTTAAATATGAGATCTACTATTCCTTTTAAATATCCATCACGGAGTTTTATGTGAAGATCTTCAAAGTGGTTGTCAAAAAGATGTTTTTGTTTTTGGAATTTAGGATTTATTTTGATTAAAAATTCCATTTCTTTTTGCAATTCTTCAATGTCACACAGACGAGTATTAATTGCTTTTATATTATAAGTTAGTATATTATAAATCATTTTAGTTAATGAATTTTGTATTTCTATTGTATTGAGATTTGAATTAATTTTTTGTATTTGTTTTTCAATAATTTCAATGTTATTTTTTTTAAAATTATCAAATGTATCTTTTGCTGTACTAAAGATTATTTTCTCCATTGCGGCATGCAAAATATTGCCACTATCTTTTCCTTTAGGTAGAGCCTCTTCTAATGTAGGGTCGTAATCAAGATCTGTTTCTTTTTCATAGTTAATATTTTTAAAATCATAGTTTTCGTAAAATGTAGTATGATGAGCTTGTGCTGTTAGACTTGAAAAACTAGATGTATATTCTTTTTTAAACATGTTTTTAATTACTGGTTTTGGTGGAACTAATTTCGTATTTACATTTGCATTGTTCTTTTTTTTATTAAATCTTTTTTGGTTAATAAATTCATATATGTTAAAGTCATGTTTGATACCATCGATAGTAAAAATTTTTGCTATTTCTAATAATTTGCTAGTTATGCTATTTGTTTTTGTAATAAAAAGGGCAAATTTGGCTCTTGTTGCCCCTACATAAAATATATTTTTTTCTTCACTTAGTATTTTTAGTCTTGCATATTTTTTGTTTTCTTCTAATTTAAAAAAATCATATTCAATTTTTCCGTCTTGATAAAATTTGTAAAAATGATTTTTTCTTGAAAAAATATTACTATTTTCTATTGGAGATGTATTTATTAAAAATACGATATTCATGGTAAGCCCTTTTGATTTATGTATTGTCATTAGCTCTATAGATTCATCATCATTAGTTATATTATTAGGTCTTTCTTCTATTTCTTCGGGTTCTTCGTTTATTATTAGACTTTCTAAAGTAGAGATTAGAGATTGTATGTTTTGTTCTTTATGATATATTTTAGAGATGATCTCAAGTGTTGTTTCATAGGTTTTTAAATTTTCAAGTTTACCTTCTTTAATAAGAAGGCCTTTGTAATGTATTCTATTTTTTGCCCATTCAATAATTTTTTGATCTTTAGTGCTATCGGCAATTTTGATCCACAAGCTTTTTTCGAATGTGATTTTGTTGATTGCATTTATTAATGTTATTTCATTTTTTTCAAGCAAAACTGTTACATTTTCAATAAATTCTTCTATAAGGTGAATTTTGTCCTGTTTTATTAAAATTCTTTGTAAATTCCATGGTACGTTTAATATTTTACTGTTTAGAATATAATTTAAGCTTTTAAAACTTTGTTTTCGGTCTAAGCACTTAAGAATATAGAAAATCTCGCTAAATTCTTTGGTTTTTAAAAATTGTTCTTGGGTTTTGTTTGTTTGGATTTGCTCTTTTTTTAATGCTTTATCAATTAAATTGATTTCATTTTTCCCTCTACAAAGTACTTTAATGTCTTGCATTTTAATATCTCTAATCTTGTTGTTCTCAGCAATTTTTCCATATGCAAGTAAATATTTTATTGTTAATGCTGTTTTTTGGTAAATGTCTTCTTCGTTTTCGGAATTTGCGGTTATTATATTGATTCCTTCTATTTCTTCTTCATTAATTAAAATGTTATTATTGTCATTTTTTTGATTTGGAATTGAATTGGTAAATTCAATTTTTTCAATTTCATCGGTTATTGCATTATTGTATATATTATTAAAAATTTTATTTAACGGCCCAATGAGCTTTTTACTTGATCTGTGATTTGTTTTTAGTACAATTCTGGCATCTGTGCTAATTTTATTTTTTATTTCTTTATTATAAAAAGAAATGTCTGCTTTTCTAAAAGAATATATTATCTGTTTGGGATCGGCTATAAATATCAGTTTTATTCCCGCTGTTTTTAATATTTTAAATATCTCGATTTGAGTTAAGCTTAAGTCTTGTGCCTCATCAATTAAAATGATTTTGTATCGATTTTTGATTGCGTTTAGAAGCTTTTTGTCTTCTGATTTTAAGTAATTTTTTAAATTTGAAATTATGTAATTTTGATCTATTGAGTTTGTTGATTTAATAATTTTCTCTAGTTCTTTTTCTATATACTTTAGTATTTTGTATTCAACTTTTAAAATAACATATTGCTTTAAATTATTTCTATTTTTATTTCTATTGTCTTCTGACTTATATTTTTCATGTTTAATATTAATTCCTAAGTAGATTAAATCATTTTTAATTTTAAGTTCTTTGGGCAATAATTTAGTATTTTTTTTGATTTCTTTTTCTATTAAAGTTGAAAAAAATTTATTTTTTAATAATGTTTCTGCTATTTTGAATATGTCGTTTTCTTTAGAGTATTCTATTTCAAGTTTGCCAGTTTGAATGTGCTTATTATAAAAACTCAATATTTCATCTGTTGTCATTTTGTCTAAGTCTTCTATTATTTTGTTGTAATCTTTTATCAATTCTTCCTTTTTAAGAAGAACGTTTTCGAATGTTGTTTGGGCTTTAAGCCAATCTTCAAGTTCTTTAGTTGTATCTCTTTCGTAAGCTTTTTTTATTTTTAAAACAATTTCTTCTGTTTTTTTAGCATCAGATTTAAATACTTTAAGTTCATAGTCTTTAATATCAAGAGCTTGAGCCAAGCTATCTGATTTTCTTAAAAAGTCATAAACTATTTCATCTATTTCTTTTGAAAATTTTTCTTTAGGTTTATATTTTGAATAATTTTCTGTTTCAATTTGAAAATTATTTAAGGCATGTAATGCGAATTTATTGATTGTTGATATAAAGAGTTTTTTTGATTGCTCGTAAGCTTCTTTTAAAATTTCATTTGTTTTTGAGTTAAAATAAGCATTTTCTATTGCCTTTAGTATTCTTGTGTGCATTTCTTCTGTGGCTTTTTTTGTAAAAGTTAATACCAAAATTTCATTTATGGAATATAGTTTGTTTTGCATTAACTTTATAACCACATTTTCAAGTATGTGAGTTTTTCCAGTTCCTGCTGATGCTTCTATTAATATTGTTGTATTATTTTGAATTTTTTCTAGGGTTTTGTCCATAAATTTTAATTTTTTGTCCTTGCGAATTTAATGTAAAATTTTTCTATCAATGTTAATAAATTTTCGTTTAGCTTGAAATCATGAGTGCCTTTAAATCTGTTATAGTAATCACAGAGTGTTATTTCACTAGTTTTTAAGAATCTCTCGTGCGCCTTGCTTGTGAAATAAGCTTTGGAAGGGTTTTTTATTTGCATTTTTATTAAATTCTTAAAACAATTTGAAAAATTATTTTGATTTGTTTTTGCTAAAATTTTAATTATAAGGCTTTGGTAAATTGGAGTTGGATAGCTTGATATATATGCAAATTGCATAAGCATATTTTCAATGTCATCAATTATTATTTCTTTGTGGTGATAACAAATAGTTGTTTTTGCAGATAAGTTTTCAAGATCAATTTTTATTTCTGTTAATGAATTGAAATTTTGTATTTCTTTTTTTATTAGCAGTCCTGTTATGTATAGATCTATTTCATTTTTTATTTTATCTGGTATGCTGCAATAGTCTTTTTTTACAAAATTTAAATAAAAATAATCGTTTTCGATTTTATATACATTTTCAATATCTTTTTTTAATTCAAATTCTATATTTTTTTTTTGAAAATTTAGTTTTATTGTTTGACAAAATTTAATTTTAGTTTTTATCATTATTGAAAGCTCTTTTAAGCTTTTAGTAGCATTATATTTTAATTTATTAATTTTTTTGAAGATATCATTCACAGTCGTTTTTTGATCTATGTTGAAAGGAATATTTCCTTGTTGTATTTCATGTCTAATATGGTTTTTAATAATTTCTACTACTTTACTTTCATCATCTTTTTTTCCCATTATGTATTCATGTAGTAGTGTTGAATTTTTTATAAGCCCGTAAATAATCTCAATAGCACTAAAAATTTGTTCTTCTTGTTTTTCTTTGATTTCATTTTCTAATCTTATGTCTTGTATTTTAACATTTAAAGTTTTTTCATAAAAATGTTTGTAAGGATTAGAAAGAGCGCTTTTTAATTCATATAAATTTAACTTAATTGGGCTTTCTAGTTGAATTTTATTTTGTTTAAACTTAATTGGTTTAGAATTTTGTAGTATTTTTGCGATATTAAAGGCTTCTAAATCATAGTTTATTAAATAATTCTCTTTTGCATTTTTAAAATATGCTAGATCATGATTTTCATTTGGATGCTTTTCTATTTGAAAATTTTTTTCATACTTTTGTATGTGATCAAGTATTTTGTTTATTGTTTTTGATGTATTAATTTCTGGGTTTACATTGTCTTGAAATGAGTAGTAAATGTAAAATTTTTCTGATGTTGCAAAAATTAAATTAAAAAGAGTAGTAATTGCTTCTTTTTCGGTGTTCTCATGTTCATAGTATTCATTTAACAAATTCATATTATCATAATTTATTTTAGAGTTAAATTTTTGAAATCCCAAAAAATGAATTTCTTTTTTTTGAAGATATTCTATTTCTTTGTAATTGGCAATCAATATTCCATTTTTTTTATACATTACTCCATATTTTTCTTTTTCAAGACTTTCTTCAAGCATAATCTTAAAAAGATAAAATTCAATTTTTATTTCATTAATTTCTTTTAAATAGTTTTTGTAAAGATTGTCATTTAAATCTTTGGGGAAATTTTTAAAGGATTTTATTTTATTTTGTAAGTATTCATCAGTTATATTAAATTCTTCAAGATCAATATATTTTTGAATAAAAATTTCTATTATTTCTGCCCATTCATATACTTTATATGCTTTATTTTTAAAAAAGTTTATATCTTCGTATAAACTTTTTACTATTGTTATAAGTTTTATTATTGATTCTTGATCTTGAAATCTTGTATTTTCTTTTTGAATTTCTCCTTCGTATTTTTCGTCAAATATTTCAGACATTAAGAATCGATTAAATCCGTCTTCCCACGAGTTTAAAAAGTTTTGATCATACTTTAGATTTTCCTTGTGAGTGTTGTTTATGCCAAAGCTAATGTTCATTGCGTCGCTAAATTCTATTAAATAGTTTAATTCAGATGTTGATATGTTAAATTTTTTCATTACTTTATTGCTACTTAGTAGGTTAAATACTTCTTTTCTGCTGAAATTGCTAATTGTTCCGTTTTTTGATATAAAAAGATCCATTAATCTTTTTAAGGCTATTATACTTTCTCCTCTTGACAAATTGTTGTAGTATAAAACACTATACTCAATTTCATATTTATTTAGGCATTCTTCTATATATGGCAAATATTCATTAAATTTTTCTTGCAAACAAGTTATTGCTATTTCGCTTAATTTCAAATTATTTTTTTGCATTGAGTGTACTATTTGATTTACCAAAATTTCTACTTCACGTTTTTGATTTTTAGCTTCTATTATTTTAAAGCTATCGTCTAATTTTGAAAGTGGAGTTTGTGCTACAATGTTGTTTTTAATGCTTGTTAAGAAATTTTCACCTTTAAATAATTCAATATCTACTTTTTCTAAAGCTTGATATTTTGTTGTGTTGATTTTTCCTGTTGTTAGCAATAATTCTTTAACAAAAGTAGATTTATAGTTGAGCAAATCTTCAAAAATTAACACATGTACTTCAAAATCAAAAATTTTTTCTAAAGAATTAAGAATTTTTTTTTCAATCTCTCTATTATTGCCAATAAATATTATTTTTTTAATTTCAATAGCAATATTTTTTGTTGGTTTTTCCTGAATTATTTTTTTATTTAAGTTTAAAATATTTTTTTGCTTTTCAAAAAGCTTTTTAAATATTTCTTTTTGCATATTCTCGTAGGGTTTTAAATTTTCTTCTTGGAATAAAAATTCATTGTCTTCCCAAGTTTCAATTAATTTTGAAAATTTTGAGTAATAGCTATGGAATAAATCTATTATTTTTGATGCAAAAAAGTACCTATTCTTTATTGATTTAAAATCTTTTATGTATTTTAGTTTTTCAGTTTTCAATATGTTATATAAAATGAATTTTTCCGTTTCCAAATAAAATGAAAAAGTGTTCTTTTCTATGTATTTTTTTATATTGGGATTTTTTAAAGAAATTTCATATATGCTTTTTATAGCATTTTTTTTAATATTTAGATTATAAGAAATATCATTAAGTCTTGCTATAGTTTTTTTGATTTCTTCTTTTAAAAGATCATTTTTTACTATGATGAGTGTTTCTTTTTTAAAGATATTGTCGTTTTGAGTTAATTCTTTTATTTTTTCGTAAATATTATTTACTTTGTTAGTTTTATATATGTTCATAGATTAATTACTTTTATTGTCTTTTATTAGCTTGTTTTTTAGCTTTCTTAAGTTTTTACTGATACTCACTTTATATATGTGGGGGTTAATTATTCTTCTGTACGTATGCTCAAGATTGCTTAAGTCAAGCTTGGTTTTATTTCTAATATTGTTTAAGCTAGATTCATAGCCTTTGCAAAGTTTATCATTTTCTAAGACAGTCTGAATCAAAAATTCAAAATCGTCATATTGTTTGATGATTTTGGAAACGTTATCTTGTATTGGATGAAAAATGGTTAATTCTTTTTTTGAATTTAGGTGATCTTTGATTTTATCTTTTTCTTCTTTTAAAAATATAAAATCAAAGATCATTTGACCATTTAAATAGATTCTTGCAACTTCTTTTTGGGCAGGTAACGTTGATTTTTCTGTGTTATTTGATATTTTTATTTTTGGTATAAATTCTCCATTTTTTTCTATAGAGATCATTTTGTATACTCCTGAAAGATTTGGATCTCCTTTTGCTGTAACTAGATTTGTTCCAACGCCCCAAATATCAATTGGAGCATTTATTGAATTTAAGTACATGATAATATTTTCGTCAAGCTCATTAGACGCAATAATTTTTACGTGATTTAATCCATTTTGATTTAATTCTTTTCTTGCTGCTTTGCTTAGATATTCAAGATCCCCGCTGTCAATTCTTATTGAAAAATTATTTTTTCCTGTTTCTTTTAGTTCCTTAAATATTTTAATAGCATTTTTTAATCCACTGTTAAGCGTGTCGTAAGTGTCGATTAGTAAACTTACTTTGTTTGGATATGTTTTTGCATATTCTCTGAATGCTTGTTCTTCGTTTTCAAAACTCATTACCCAACTATGAGCCATTGTGCCTGTGACTGGTATATTGTATTTATATCCAGCAAGCATATTGCTTGTAAAGTCGGCTCCTCCTATATAGGCGGCTTTGCTGGCAGAGAGTGCTCCATTTATTCCTTGTGCTCTTCTTAGACCAAGTTCTGCTAGAATTTTTGCACCAGACTCTTTTATTCTGGCGGTTTTTGTTGCTATTAAACTTTCAAAGTTTATTATATTTAAGACTAGCCCTTCTATTAATAGTAATTCTATTAGATGTCCCTCAATAACAACTACCGGTGTATAGGGGAAAACCAGACGACCTTCTTCTATTGAGCTTATTTTTATGTTTAATTTGAATTCTTTGAGAAAGTTTAAAAATTGCTCATCCAATATATTTAAACTTTTTAAATATATTAGTTCATTTTCATTGAAGCTAATATTTTTCAATTCATTAATTAATGTATGCATTCCAGCTAAAACAATATAGCCATTTTTAAACGGTGTTTTTCTAAAAAATACCTCAAATTTTGCTTTAGGATTAATACCTTTTGTAAAATAAGCATTCATCATTGAAATTTCATAAAAATCTGTGAATAGTGATAGATTTTTCATTCTCCTTATTATATACTAGTTTTGTTTGTAAAAAAATGATATTTAATTTGAGCTTAATTGTTATTTGTTAATATTTATGAATATATATATGTGTGTAATATATAATAAATTGATCAGATTGGACTAAATTCTATGAAAGAAAAAAGTGTTTCTAATTTCGATATTGTAATTTTTGGAGTTACTGGGAATTTGTCTAGGAAAAAACTTATTCCTTCACTTTTTAATTTGTTTAAAAATAAATGTATTAGCAATTTTAGGGTTATTGGTTTTTCTCGTAAAATTTTTACAGATAAAGAATTTAGACTCTATATTAAAGATTCTTTATGGCAGGAAGAGACCGATTCTTTGATTGAAATTTTTTTAAATTTTTTTATTTATGTATTTGGTGATTTTAATGAAAAGGAGCCTTATGAAAAATTATTTAAATTTTTAGATAAAAACCGAGAAACAGTGTATTATCTTTCGACTTCTCCTACATTTTATGGACCAATAATTAACCATTTGAAAAAATATTCTTTAAGTGAAAGATTGACTTTGTCAAAAATAGTTCTTGAAAAGCCTTTTGGTTCTAGTCTTGAGACAGCAAAAAAATTAAATAGCTTGCTTTATTCTGCTTTTAGAGAAGATCAAATTTATAGGATAGACCACTATTTAGGTAAAGAGACAGTTCAAAATATTTTTACATTTAGATTCGGTAATTCCATTTTTGAAAATGTTTGGAATAATCGTTATGTAGATTTTGTTCAGATTACGGTGGCAGAAGAATTGGGTCTTGATGGGAGAGCTGAGTATTACGATTCTGTTGGAGCTTTAAAGGATATGGTTCAAAATCATATTTTACAATTGTTAAGTCTTGTTGCAATGGAATCTCCTATTAAATTTGATTCTGAGTTTATTCATGATGAGAAGGTTAAAGTTTTAAAAAGTTTAAGAAAAATTAGCAAAGAGGATATTAAGAATTGCATTGTTAAGGGGCAATATATAGGCTCACAAATTCAAGGGGTTTTTAAAAAAGGCTATAGAGATGAAACAGAATCTTTGGTAAATTCAAGTACTGAAACTTATTTAGCTATGAAAGTGTTTATTAATAATTGGCGTTGGTCCGGTGTTCCTTTTTATCTTAGAACTGGCAAAGGGCTTGCTAGGAAATTTTCAGAAATATATATTCAATTTAAAAAACCAAGCTTTACTCTTTTTAGCAATAGTTCTGTTGATTTTTCCAATGCTTTAATATTTAGGATTCAGCCAAGAGATGGAATTGAAATTAAATTCAATACCAAGAAACCTGGATATAATTATGAAATTCAAACTGCTAATATGGAATTTTCATATCATGGTACATATAAAAGATTGTTCGATGAGGCTTATGAGCGTTTATTGTTAGACGCTTTTTTGGGGGATGGCACTTTGTATGCTACAAGTGATGAGATTGAAAGTTCTTGGGAATTTGTTTCAGATATTGCAAATAAATGGGCAGATATTGAAATTTGTAATTATTTTTATGGGTCTGAAGGACCAAAAGAAATAGATTCTATTCTAGAAAAAGATCATTTTTGGCGTAAAATTTAATTTTTCAATCTTTAAAAAGATAAATGAGATAAAAAATTTATGTAATTTATTTCTATTATTTTTATGTATTTTTAATGCTATCCTATTTGTAATTTAACGTCATCATATTTTTATTTCTTGCAACTTAGTAGTAAAGTTTTTGATAAATTTAATTTTTCTTTTCTTTTTAAACAATTTAAGAAAATTAGGGATTTTTACTCTTAAATGGATTACAAGTTTATGCATCGATTAATAATTTGCGTTATCATTAAAAATATAAGTAATCTTTTTTAAAAAACAGTGCTTATATTTAAAGGATGTATATGGAAAATATTGAGGTAAAAGTTCAACCAAGTTTTTTTGGACTTATTCCTTTTTTCGTTTTTATTATTATATATTTAGGCACAGGGATTTATTTGGGGGTTCTTGGCGTAGAGATGGCTTTTTATCAACTGCCAGCTAGCGTTGCAATGTTTTTTGCTTCTATTGTTTGTTTTTTAGGGTTTAAAGGAAAATTTTCCGAAAAAATTCACATATTTATTAAAGGAGCTGCTCAGTACGACATTATACTAATGTGTCTTATTTTTATGCTTTCTGGAGCCTTTTCTTCTCTTTGTAAAGAAATAGGCTGTGTTGAAACTGTAGCAAATTTAGGGATTAAATATATTAGTCCCAATTGGATTGTTTCTGGTATATTTTTTATAACTTGCTTTCTTTCTTTTTCTGCGGGTACTTCTGTTGGATCTATTGTTGCAATTGCTCCTATTGCTTTTAATATTGCCGTTAAAAGTAATATTAATCCCAATTTAATAGCAGCTTCTGTGATGTGTGGAGCTATGTTTGGAGATAATCTTTCTTTAATATCAGATACAACTATTGTTTCTAGTCGAACTCAAGGCAGTAGTATTTTAGATGTTTTTGTTAGTAGCAGTTTTTATGCTTTTCCATCTGCTATATTAACTTTTTTTTCTTTTTTCTTTCTTTCTGGAAATTTGATTAATACTACAAACTTTTTACATGAAAGTTCAATAGATTTTGTAAAAACCGTGCCTTATTTAATAATTATATTTTTTTCTTTGGCTGGGGTGAATGTTTTTTTAGTTCTTTTTTTTGGTATTTTTTCTATATTCCTTATTAGTGTTTTGTATAGTAATTTATACTTTTTAGATGTAATAAAAAGCATTAATAAAGGGTTTTTAAATATGGCGGATTTAATTTTTCTCTCAATTTTAACAGGGGGAGTTTCTTTTATTGTGATTCATAATGGAGGCTTCAAATGGTTGCTTATTAAATTGAAATCTTTGATTAGAGGAAAAAGTTCGGCTGAATTTTCTATTGGTGCTTTTGTTTCAATAGTTGACGTTTTTCTGGCTAATAATACAATTGCCATACTTATTTGCGGCAAAGTAGCAAAAAAGATAGCCCTTGAAAATAACATTAGCTCTCAAAGAAGTGCGTCTATTTTAGATATGTTCTCCTGTATTTTTCAAGGTATTATTCCTTATGGTGCTCAAATGATTATTTTGGTAGGTTTTTCAAATGGGCTTGTGTCGCCAATTAGCGTTTTACCATTTTTAGTTTATTTTGGATTTTTATTGTTTTTTGTTATTTTATCTATTTTGGGAATTGATATAAAAAAAGTTTTTTTATTTTTTTCAAAAAAATAAAAATTTTGAAAATTTTAAGATTTGTATTGTTCAATTTTTATTAATTTTGTTTAGAATAAATTATTTTTAATTGTATTATATGATTTAGGAGGTTTGAAATTGGAAAGAGAAACTAATATAGTTCCAAATTTTTGGGGACTTATGCCTTTTTTCCTTTTTATAGGAATTTATATTGGCACGGGACTTGTTCTTTATTTTAATGGTATAGAAAAGGCATTTTATCAAATGCCCCCCGTATTTGCTATGTTTATTGCTATTGTTTTAACATTTATTATTTTTAGGGGATCTTTTTTAGCGAAAATGAATAAATTTATTGAGGGGTGTGCTCAACGAGATGTTATTTTTATATCTTTAATATTTATGTTATCCGGTGCTTTTTCTGCTGTTTGCAAAGAAATAGGAAGTGTTGAAGCTGTAGTAAATATTGGTCTTAAATATGTTCCATTGAATTTGTTAGTATGTGGCATTTTTTTAATTACTCTTTTTTTGTCTTTTTCTACTGGAAGTTTTATGGGGACTGTTGTTGCTGTTGCTCCTATTGCTTTGGAACTTGCAGATAAGGTAAACATTTCTCTTCCATTGGTTGCTGGGGCTATTCTTAGTGCTGGGGCATTTGGAGACAATATGTCTTTAATATCAGATACTCCTATTATTTCAAGTCATACTCAAAAGGTTAATATTGTTGATGTTTTTAAAAATGGAGCTTTTTATACGTTTCCAGCAGCAATTTTAGCAAGCATTGTTTTTGCATTTTTAGGCTCTTATTATAGCAAGGCTAATAGTTTTATTATTGAGCCTAGTGAGATAAATTTTTTTAAAATTCTTCCATATATTTTTGTTATGGTTGTTGCAATTTCAGGTGTTGATGTATTTTTGGCCTTGTTTTTAGGTATTGTTGTTGCTGGTGGTATTGGAATTTATTACTCAGATATTACTTTTTTATTGCTGGCTAAAAAAATCAATGAAGGATTTTTAGGCTTAGGAGAAATGTTTATTCTTGTTGTTTTTACGGGCGGAATTTCTTATATGGCGATTAAGTATGGAGGGTTTGATTGGTTACTTTTAAAATTGCAAAAAATGTCAAGGTCTAAAAGAACTTCGGAGTTTGTAATTGTGTTTTTAGTTGGCATTTTGACTGCGTTTCTTGCAAATAATGGACTTGCTATTTTAATGAGCGGTTCTGTTGTAAGATCAATAACTAAGGAGAATAATTTAAACTCAAAACGTATTGCGGCTTTACTTTGTATGTCTTCGTGCTTTTTTTTAAGCATTTTGCCTCATAGTATGCATGTTATAGCTCTTATAGATTTTACAAAAGGTAAGCTTTCTCCTTTTGACATTTTCCCATTTTTAATTTATCAAGGATTTTTAATCTTATTGATTGCTTTGTCTATAATTGGACTTGATATAAGATTGATATTTAGATCTTTTTTAAATAATAGACAAAAAACTTAAAAACTTTCATTTCGAAAGCTTTTAAGGTGTTTTTTGCATTTAAATATTTAGGAAGATAGATTCAAATATATTTTGAGCATTTCCTCTTTTATTTTTTTAGGTATTTTTTTAAAAATTTCAAATTTGGAAAAATCTTTTGGTAGAAATTTTTCTTCTAAATATAATTTCATTTCGGGATTATTTTTTGCTTCTTCTTCTATTCTTTTTATTACATTTTTATTTGGAGAATTGTATCTAGTTTCTTTGAAATTTTTATAAGATGGTTCATTGTCGTATAGAAAGTTTATAAATTTGTAAGCCAAGTCTTTATTTGGAGCATCAATAGGAATTACAAATGCGTCTATCCATAGATTGGTGTTTTTTGGCGCATAAAAATCTAAGTTTTTATCTTTTAGGATAGCGCTTTGTGCTTCACCACTCCATGTAAGTTGAATAGATGCTTCTCCATTTAGCATTAATGATTTTGCAGGCACATCTGAGAAATATCCGATTAATAGTGGATTTTGGATTTTTAAAAGTTCGCCAGCTTCTTTGATTTTGTCTATATCATGTTCATTTATTGAGTATCCAAGTTTTTTTAGAGCAACTCCAATATTGTCTTTAGGGGAATCTAGCATTGTAATCTCTTTTTTATATTTTTCATTAAATAGTATGTCAAAACCTTGCATGTCATTTAAATCTATTTTATTTTTATTGTAAAGTATGCCCATTAATCCCCAATAAGCTGGTACTGAGTAAAGATTGCCAGGATCATGTTCTAGGTTTGTGAGATTTTGAGAAATATTTTTTGTTACATTTGGTAATTTTGAGTAATCTAATTTTGTAATTTTACCGTCATCGATTAATTCTTGGATTAAATATTCTGATGGGACTATTATATCGTAGTAGTTCTTTGTGGTGTTAAATTTAGCTATCATTTCTTCATTGTTATGAAAGACTTCATAATTAATTTTTATATTATTTTCCTTTTCGAATTGATCTAATAAAGTTTCGTCAATATATTCTGCCCAGTTAAATACGTTTAAAGTTATTGTGTCTTTTTTAGTACAAGCAAGGGTTGTAAGAATTGTTATTAATATAAAAATTTTTTTCATAAGTACTCCTTTTTTATTTTAAAGCTCAGCATCTGTTGTTAATTTTTTAATTCCTATAAATTTATTAATAATAAACAAAAGACTCAATATTGCAAAAAATAGTATAGCAGAAATAGCATTTATTACGGGCTTTATGCCTCTTTTTGTGAGCGAGTTTATTAAAATAGCTAAATTATTAAATCCTTGCCCAGTAGTGAAAAATGATATCAAAAAATCATCTATTGATAATGTGAATGCAATAAGAGCTCCAGTTGCTATACTTCCGACTATTTCTGGATAAATTATATTGAAGAATATCTGAATTTCTGAGGCCCCAAGATCTTTTGCAGCATCAATAATATTGTTGGGAAGAGAATATAGCTTGGGCAAAATTATTATTACTACGTACGGTGTTGAAAAGATTATATGTGATATTAGCATTGTAGAAAATCCTAATTGCATTTTTATTGCAGAATAAAATGTCATTAAGCTTATTCCTGTTACAATGTCTGGATTAATTATTGTTATTTTATTTGCTGACAATAGTATTGTTTTTAATTTTTTGTTTTCTGCTTTGTAGATTGCGTAAGCACCAATAACTCCAATAACAACAGAAGTCAAAGATGAAATTGTAGCTATTAAAATTGTATTAAATATTGCTGACTTGATTTGACTTGAAGCAAAAATTTCTTTATACCATTTTAGGCTAAATCCTTGCCATATAAATCCGCTATCACCAGAGTTAAAGGAATAAATTATTAAGATTATTATTGGGAGGTAAATAAAGCTGAGTATTAGAAATAAGAAAATGTTTTTAAAAGTTCTAAACATATTTTATTCCCCATTATTTTTTCGCATTAATTTTATTATTATTAAATTAAAAATTAATATTACTAGCATTAAAATAAATGAAATTGCAGCACCAGTATTCCAATCTTCCAAGAAAAGAAACTGTTTGCTTATTAGGTTTCCTATTAAAATTTGTTTAGAACCTCCTAGCAAATCTGAAATGATAAATACCGTGATTGAAGGAATAAATACCATAATTATTCCTGTTGCTAGGTAAGAGAGCGTTAGGGGTATTTTTATATAAATTAGTATTTGCCACATTCTTGCTCCAAGATCTTGCGCTGCCTCAATGTATTCTGGCTTGATTTTTAAAAGTCCTGTATATATTGGCAAGATCATGAAAGGTAAAAAATTGTATACCATGCCTGTTGTAACAGCTTGTTCATTGTAAAGAAGATCTAAATTTCCAATTCCTATCTTTTCAAATAAGTTGTTTATGAATCCGTTTTTTCCAAGTATTCTCATCCAGGCATAAGTTCTAAGCAATGTATTTATCCACATGGGAAGTATTATCATTATTATTAATTTATTTTGAGCACTTTTTTTTGATAATGAAATTAGCCAAGCAGCGGGATAGCCTATTAAAATGCAGAAAATTGTTGCTATTGTTGCTAGTTTTAGACTTCTTGAAAAGATACTAAGATAACTTGGGTTTAGAAGCCCAATAAAGTTATTTATTGTAAATTCGCGTTTTTCATTTAAAAATCCTAGCAATATTATTATTAGTAAGGGAAGAATACTAAATGTTAATAAGAATATAGAGTATATGATTAATATAAATTTTTTCACAACAATTATTCCTTGCGCATAACATGAATATCATCGGGTTCTAAGAATATGTCAACCTCTTCTCCAACTTTTGTAAGTCTTGTGCTTTGAACTATCCAATTTGTTTTTTGAATTTCTAGAGTCATTTCGTAATGAACTCCTTGAAAAATTGCGGATGTTATAGTTCCGCTTAAATGCCCTTGTCCTTTTGGAAGCAGCTTTATATCTTCTGGGCGTATTACAAGGTCAACCGCTTCTTCAGCTTCAAATCCTTTGTCAAGGCATTCAAATTCATGGCCGAGCAAACTTACAACCAGCTCCTTTTTGTATGTTCCATCAAAAATATTACTTTCTCCAATAAAATCGGCTACGAATTTTGTTTTAGGCTCATTATAAATTTCTTCAGGTGTTCCTACTTGTAGAATTATTCCTTCGTTCATTACAACGATTCTATCACTCATTGTCAATGCTTCTTCTTGATCATGAGTAACATATATGAATGTAATTCCAAGTTGGCGCTGTATTTTTTTTAATTCTTTTTGCATTTCTTGGCGCATTTTTAAATCAAGGGCAGAGAGTGGTTCATCTAGTAATAGAAGCTTAGGTTTCATTACTATTGCTCTTGCTATTGCAACTCTTTGTTTTTGTCCCCCCGATAATTCATTAATATTTCTGTATGCATATTTTGGCATTCCTATTAAGGAAAGAGATGTTTTTACTTTTTCTTTTATAATATCTTTTGGTGTTTTTTTCATTCTAAGTCCAAATGAAATATTATCAAAAACATTCATATGTGGAAAAAGTGCATAATTTTGAAATACAGTATTAATTTCTCTTTTATTTGGATTAGTTTTAGATATTTCCTTAGAAAAGAAATAAATTTCTCCATTTTTTTGATTTAAAAAACCACCCAATATTTTTATTAATGTTGTTTTTCCACATCCGGATGGACCTAATAAAGTAATAAACTCATTTTTTTTAATTTTTAAATTTATGTTATCTAAAGTTTTGTTTTCATTGTTATCATAATAATGACTTAGATTTTTAATCTCTAGGATACAATTATCCAACTAATTCCAACCTCCTTATGGCCGTATTAATACAAATCAAGATTATACTTAATATTATTATTTATGTAAATGACTTTTTAAAAGGCATTATAATTCTTGTCAAGAATTATTTTTCCAAATTTACCTTCTCTGAATTCTTTAATTAATATTTTTGATGCTTTCTCAAGGTTAAGCTCATTTTTTTTATCAATTAATTTTCTTGCTTTTGCAAAATTTTGTAGAATATCAAGTGAATTTTTATGATAAATTTCATATTTTTTTAGTAAAATATTTTTATTATTTTGATCCATTATTTCAAGTAAATATAATGCAAGATCTATATTGTCTATTATTTCATTTTTAATCATATCCAATATTGCAAGTTTTTTTGCAATCGATTGATCTACTAGATTGTGCCATAAGATTCCTGGCATATCAAAAAGATTAATTTCTTCATTTATTTTTACTATTTGTATATTTTTAGTGTATCCAGGTTTATTGGCAACTTTTGCGCTCTTTCTACCGGATAATAGATTTATTATTGAAGATTTTCCAACATTTGGGACTCCAATAATTAAAACTTTTATTTTTTCTTCATAGTTTTTTATTCTTTTAACAATGGCCAATTTTTTAATATTATCTATTATTTGCTTACGCATGCCTTTTTTGTAAATATTGCTTATTATTACAGTATTGCCGAGATTTTCAAAATATTTTTTCCATTTTATAATTTCAGTTGTTTGAGCAATATCAGATTTATGTAAAAGAATTATTTTAGTTTTATTTTTAATAATTTTTTCAGTTAATGGATTTTTACTGCTAAATGGAGCTCTAGCATCAAGTACTTCTAGCACAATATTAGTTTTTTGTAAATTATTCTTTATCAGATCTAAGGCTCTTTTCATGTGGCCAGGAAACCAGTTGATTTTATTTATCATGCCTAAATTATAGCTTAATGTTTATTGAATAATAAATTATTTTTTGTTTTTATATTTATTAATTTATATTCTTTTTTTTAAAAGAATTGTTTTTTTTAAAGAAAAAATATAATCTGTATTTGAGTTTTTATGTTTTTTCTAAAAATAAATTTTACAGGAGGTTTGATTATTCTTGCAAAAATCAAAAGAGGGTTAATAGTATCTTGTCAAGCTCTTGAGAACGAGCCTTTACATAGTAGTTTTATTATGTCCAAGATGGCTTTAGCAGCCAAAATGGGCGGAGCTGTTGGAATAAGAGCCAATGGAGTTAGTGATATTAGTCAGATTAAGTTGGAAGTTGATTTGCCAATAATAGGTATTATTAAAAAAAAATATGATAATTGTGATGTGTTTATTACTCCTACTATGAAAGAGATTGATGAACTTTGTAGTGAAGGAGTAGATGTAATTGCTCTTGATGCTACTCTTAGGAATAGGCCTAATGGTTTACTACTTGATGATTTTTTTAAAAATATTAAAAAAAAATATCCAAAGCAGTGTTTAATGGCAGATATTTCTTCTTTAGATGAAGCTATTAATGCTGATAAATTGGGGTTTGATTTTATTGGAACAACTTTGCATGGTTACACAAAAAGTACTAATGGTTTTAATATTGCAGATAATGATTTTAATTTTTTAAAAACCTTGCTTAATTCCAATTTGAAAGCTACTTTAATAGTGGAAGGAAAAATAGATACCCCTTTAAAGGCTCAAAAGTGTTTTGAAATGGGGGTTGATTTAGTAGTTGTTGGGGGGGCTATTACAAGGCCTGTTGAGATTACTAAAAAATTTGTAGAAAAAATAAATCAAGTTAAAAGATAATTTTAAACGTAAAGAGCTAATTTATTTTTTATTTTAGGAGGGTTTTATGATAAAGGGCTTTGAACAAGCTCAAAAATTTGGGCGTTCTTTTATGCTCCCCATTGCTATTTTGCCAGCAGCAGGGTTGCTTTTAGGAATTGGAGGTTCTCTTTCTAATCCGGAAACTGTTAAAATATATCCTTTTTTGGATATATTTTTCTTGCAATCAGTTTTTAAGGTAATGAGTGCATCAGGTTCTATTATTTTTTCAAATTTAGCGCCAATATTTGCTATTGGGATTGCTGTTGGACTTGCCAAGTCGGATAAAGGTACATCTGGTATTGCGGCATTTATTGGCTACCTTGTAATGAATGCTACTATTGGAGTTTTAATTGAGGTATCAGGTAAGGCAGAATCTTTTTCTAGTGGTGCTGTGGGCTTTGTTCTTGGAATTAAGACTTTAGAAACAGGAGTTTTTGGTGGAGTTGTAGTTGGTATTTTGACTTATTATCTTCATGCTAGGTTTAACAAGATAGATTTGCCCAAAGTTCTTGGATTTTTTTCGGGATCTAGATTTGTGCCGATTGTTGTTTCTTTTTCTAGTATTTTTCTTGCTGTAATTATGTTTATTTTTTGGCCATTTGTACAAAATGGAATTAATAAAGCGGGAGGCCTAGTAAATTCAACCGGCTATATTGGAACACTTATTTATGGAATTTTTTTAAGGATGCTTGGGCCTTTTGGTCTTCACCACATATTTTATTTGCCATTTTGGACAACAGGTCTTGGGGGATCTGTTATTATTGATGGAAAATTGATTGAAGGGACTCAAAATATCTTTTTTGCAGAACTTGCTGCTCAAGGTACAAATAGATTTTTTGTTGGAACCAGTCGTTTTATGAGTGGACGATTTATTACCATGATGTTTGGTTTGCCCGGAGCTGCACTTGCGCTGTATTATACTGCAAGGCATGATGAGAGAACAAAAGTTTTTGGTCTTTTAATGTCTGCAGCCTTAACATCATTTATGACAGGCATAACAGAACCCCTTGAATTTTCTTTTCTTTTTGTAGCTCCTATTCTTTATATTGTTCATGCTACATTTGATGGATTTGCTTTTATGTTGGCGCATATTCTTCAAATTACAATAGGTCAAACGTTTTCTGGCGGGTTTATTGATTTTATTCTTTTTGGTGTTTTGCAGGGAAATTCAAGAACTAATTGGCTTTTGGTGCCAGTTGTAGGCACCGTTTGGTTTTTCCTTTATTACTTTACTTTTGTATTTTTAATAAATAAGTTTGATTTTAAAACTCCTGGTAGAACGCAAGATTTAAATTCTGTAGATTCTTCAAATTCTAAGAGTAATGAATTTGAAGAAAATTATGCTACTAAGGTTATTATTGGGCTTGGTGGTGCTTCAAATATTGTTGAGCTTGATTGTTGTGCAACTAGACTAAGAATTACAGTAAAAGATGTTCTTAAAGTTTCTGAAAAACTTTTGAAAGAAACTGGTTCTAAGGGGGTAATTATTAAAGGTAATGGTGTTCAGGTAGTTTACGGACCAGGAGTTAGCGTTCTTAAGAATGAAATAGAAGAATTGCTAGATGACTGATTTTTTAATAAGTAAATAGCCTTAAGCTATTACTTATTTGTCTTATTTATGAAATCAACTGCATACTTTGTGAAGTATGATGTGTTTTGGGCGCTTTTGTAGCTTTGGTTTCCAATAGGTACGTGTGCGTGTGAATTTTCAAGAAGTATAATGGGAATATCTTTTTTTTCACCCCCATAATTTTTTATGAATTCGTTTATTTTTATTGGGTCCACTGTATGATCATTAGGTGTATGGGTTATTATTAAAGGTGTTTTGATTTCATCGAAATTATATGAATTTAATAATGTGACAAGGCCCATCATTGCAATAATTGCATCTACATGTTGTACTTTTGAAGAGTGGCTTTTTATGGACATGTGCTCTTTTCGTTTATCCTCTTTTGTTTCGAATTTGTTGTAGCCACCTGTTATAAGATATGCAATTTGCCGTCCCCAGGGATAGTAAACAATATTTGTTCTCTTGTCGTAAGGGAATATATTAGGAGAAATTAATACCGCTGAATTTATTTCATCTGGATAGTTTGCTAAAGCCCAGATGCTAGCAGCACCCCCATTAGAGGTGCCAATTAGTATTAATTTGTCGCCTATTAGTTTTCCAATTTTAATAGCCTCATCAATGTCTCTCAGCCAATCTTGGGTAGTTATTCCTCGAAATGCATTTTTATTGTTTATTCCGTGACCTTTCAATCTTGTAAAAAAAAGATTTGCATTAAGAGCTTTTGCAATATTATTTGGAACCGGATAAATTTCATTTTTTGATGCCCCAAATCCATGAATGTAGACCACAGAATATTTTGTTTTTTGTGCCTCTTTATACCAGATTATTTCTTTTTTTGTATTTAATTCTAAATTAAATTGTAATTCTTCTTTTAATAGGTAATTGTCAATTTCTTCTATGCTTTTGGGAATCGTTTTTTTTGAAAATTCATTTTTAAATTTTATTCTAGGGCTAACTAGTATTAAAAGTAATAAGAATATAATTATAAAAATGATATTCTTTATGTTCATACAGTGATTACCTTGCTATCTAGGACATTATTGTTGTTCTGGGCATCTTGGGTATCTTTTTTGTAACAATTATTACAATGTCCTGAATAAATTATTTCAATAGATTTTGTTTCCCAATTTTCTCCAAGTTTGTCTTTCAAAATATCTTTAATATCATCAAGTTGGATAGGATGGACTTGATTGCATTTATTGCATTTAAAGTGGGCTATTGTGGAAGCCAAGCTTAGGTAAAATTTTGTTTCTTTTTGATCAGTGGTTTTTATATCTTTTAATATATTTCTTTCTTTTAGAATGTTTAATGTATTATATACTGTTGCTTTTGATAGACTTGGAATTTCTTTAATAAGTTTGTTATAAACTTCTTTTGCTGTAAAGTATTCTTTTGGGTTTGATGCTATGTAGAGAATGATTCTGTTTCTAGAATGAGATGCTTTCATTCCCAATTCTGATGTTAAATTTTTCAATAATACAGGATCATTTGTAATACCAACCTTTTCCAATGCGGAGTGTACGTCTATTATATTATCATTCATATTATTATACCTTTTTGTTTAAATTAAAGATTAAATACTTTTTATGTTCTACTTAGAATAATTTTATACCTAGTTATTAATATTTTACTACTTATTATTTATTTATTTTCATATTTTTTTATATCAGTATAAAAAATTAAATTTTTTATTTTTGAATTTAGTTTTATTTTGTTATCAAAATTATTATTTAATGGTAGTATCATCAAATTTAGCGCTTGAGAGTAATTTATTACATCTTGGCTCTTGACTGTGTTATAAGAGCCTCCTATGTTTAAAATTAACCATTTTTTAGAATTTATTTTTTCAATTTTATAATTAATTGTATGAATGATTTGTTTTTCAACATTTAAAAAACTTATAAAAAAATTACTGTTTTTATCATTCCCCTTAGATATCAAAAATTCTGTACCATTAATGTAGCCTTTAGGATTGTTTTTAGTTATTATTATTTTTTCGTAAGTATCAAGATCGCTGTATTTTGCTGTTATTTTTAAATTAGTGCCTTTTGCAATTTCGAAAACAGGTATTTCAAGGGCTGAATATTCAAGAAGATAGTCAGGATTACATTTTTTTAATGTTTTTTTATCCAGATTGATTTTAGAGGGCCATTTTATTTTAATGGATACGAAGAAGCTAGGGATGGTCTCATCTATAAAAAAATCAATTGTTGATTTTGCAGTAGATTTGAAAGCCAAATATTGTTTTATTCCTAAAATTTTTTCATTTGAGAAGGAAAATGAGTTTTCAATAGATGCTTCTTTTATTAATTCTTTTTTTGATAAAACTTTGAAATAGGTTCTAGATGTGTTTAGAAATTCAACTTTTTTATCTTTAAATTTTATTTTATTTAATTTTCCATTTTCGAATTTTATATTGTATTGATCGTGAGATAGTGTAAAATTTCCTTCCATATTGTATTCCAAATTCTTAGGCACAATGGATTCTGAATTTTTGGTAATTTCTTCTTGATGTTTATTTATTAAAAATTCTCTTAAGCTTTTTTCGTTGATTTGATAATCTTTAAGTCTTTTGTTTTGAAAATTTATTATTGGCTCTTGCTCTTTAAGTGAGTTAAATTTTGGGATTTCTAGTAGTTCGGTAGTCAGTTTGGATCCTTCTAGATTTTGTATCTTGATGCTGTGAAAGTTATTTTCTAAGGCTTTTAAATAAAGTAAAAAATTTTTTAATTCTTGATTGTCATAAATTTCTTTGATTTCATAAAAATAAATAAGAGTTTCTACGTTGCTTTTTGGAGAATCTATTTTTTGGACTTCATATAAATATTGGCAGTTATTTTTATAAAAAATTAAGTAGTTTTTATTATTTTTGCTCTGCCTTATTCCCTCTGTATAATTGAAATTAAGTTTTCTGTAAAGCTCTGTCACTTTTTTTCTAAACTTTTCTATGTTGTATATATAAAGCATAATAGGGGTATTTTGAAATATGTCTTTGTACCCACTTTTGAATGGATTTTTTAGTGCCCAATACAAATCCAAATGTATTTCATCGTGCAGCATGTATTCATGGGGGCTTCCACTGTAAGTTCCAGGTATATATATATCCATATTGGTTTTGAATCTTTCAAATAACCATTTATTTAATTCTTCATGTTCTCTTAGGATTTCAAAAAAGTATATTGGAAATGTCCAATGTATTTTATAAGCTAGCTTTTTGTGTTCAATTAAATATTTTATATTTGATATTATTGATAACAGGTTATTCTCTGAAAATTTAGTTATTGAAATGATAATAATATAAGTTTTTGACTTTTTTAGTTTTCTAAACATAAATTCTTTGTCTTTATAATATAAAGATCAATCAATATTTATATTATATAATAAAAATTTGTGCTGGTTTTGTATATTTTGTATTTTTTGATATACAGAAGCAATACGCTATGGCGAATGTATTAAGTTTATGCTAATCTTATAGTGTTAAATATAAATTATTTTATATATAAAAAGGGGTAAAATTTTTATGGCTAAAGACATATATTTTAATGAAGATGCTAGAAAAAGCTTACTTAGTGGCGTTGAAAAATTATCCAATGCTGTAAAAGTAACTCTTGGGCCAAAAGGGAGAAATGTTCTTATTGATAAAAAGTTCGGTTCTCCAACAGTTACAAAGGATGGAGTTAGTGTTGCTCGTGAGATTGAGCTTGAAAATCCATTTGAAAACATGGGGGCGCAGCTTTTAAAGGAAGTTGCTATTAAAACAAATGATGTTGCTGGTGATGGAACAACAACTGCCACTGTTCTTGCTTATGCTATTGCAAGAGAAGGCCTTAAGAATGTATCTTCAGGAATTAATCCTATTGGAATAAAAAAGGGAATAGATCATGCTGTAAATTTGGCTGCTGAGAAAATTCGACAGTCTGCAAAGAAGATTACAACAAAGGAAGAGATTGCACAAGTAGCTTCAATTTCTGCTAATAATGACAGTTATATAGGCGAAAAAATTGCTGAGGCAATGGATAAAGTTGGAAAAGATGGAGTTATAACAGTTGAAGAGTCAAAAACTTTTGATACTACGATTTCTTATGTTGAAGGGATGCAATTTGACAGAGGATATCTTTCTCCTTATTTTTCTACCAATAAAGAGAATATGAGCGTTAGTTTTGATGATGCTTTCATATTAATATATGAGAAGAAGATTAGTTCTATTAAAGAGCTTTTACCAGTTCTTGAGAAAGTTTTAGGAACAAATAAGCCTTTATTAATTATTGCTGAAGACATTGAAGGAGATGCTCTTGCTGCTCTTGTTTTAAACAGTGTTAGAGGAGCTTTAAAGGTTTGTGCAATTAAATCACCTGGTTTTGGCGATAGACGAAAAGCAATGCTTGAGGATATTGCAGTGCTTACCGGTGGTGTTTTAATCAGTGAAGAGCTAGGTCTTACTCTTGAGACAGTTGAAATTGAGCAACTTGGACAGGCTAAAACTATTAAGGTTGATAAGGACAATACTACTATTATTAATACCGGCAATAAAGAACAAATAAAAGAGCGTTCAGAGCTTATTAAAAAACAAATTGAAGATTCAACATCTGAATATGATAAAGAAAAACTTCAAGAGCGCCTTGCAAAGCTTGTTGGCGGAGTTGCTGTTATTAATGTTGGAGCTGTTACTGAAGTAGAGCTTAAAGAGAAAAAGCATAGAGTTGAGGATGCTCTTTCTGCAACTCGTGCTGCTGTTGAAGAGGGTGTTGTGCCTGGTGGTGGAGCAACTCTTATTGAAGTTGCCATGTATTTGGATACAATAGATACAAGTAAATTAAGTTATGAGGAAAAGCAAGGTTTTGAGATTGTAAAAAGAAGCCTTGAAGAGCCAATGAGACAGATTATTTCAAATGCTGGTTTTGAAGGATCTATTTATATCCATCAAATTAGAACCGAGAAAAAAGGTCTTGGATTTGATGCTTCTAGCTTTAAGTGGGTAAATATGATTGAGAGTGGAATAATTGATCCTGCTAAGGTTACAAGAAGCGCACTTCAAAATGCTGCTTCAATTGCTGGACTTTTATTAACAACAGAATGTGCAATCACTGATATAAAAGAAGAGAAAAATACTTCTGGTGGCAGTGGTTATCCTATGGACCCAGGAATGGGAATGATGTAAATTAAGTTTCACCGGCGAACTTGTGTTTTTGCCGGTGCAATATTTTATTATTCAAAGGAATTATTTTGAGTGAGGATGAATTTGTTTTTTGTATAGGCTATGATTGTTCAAAAGCAATAGTAGATAGGCAGCTTTTAAAAGAAAACAAAGGTAAAAGCGTTAAGGAGCTTTTTGAACTTGGACTTTATAGAAGTGCCTTTAGTAAAGCTCTTTATAGAAATGATGATGCTCTTATTAATTATTTAATTGAAGAGTATAATAAAATAAGCAATTCTAATTATACCAAAAAAGACGACTTCAAGCTTTTATTTGGAGTAGTTTATCCCAATGATATTAATAAGATAAAAGTGACATATATATAGTAAAGGGGGTTTTGTGTTTTTATTGCAAGAATTTAGCGGCAATAGTAGCTTTTTCCGAAGTTTGTTAGTTTTTTTGCCTGTTATTGCTATATTTTGGTTTTTAGTGATATCTCCTCAGCGTAAGGAAGAAAAAAATAAAAAAGAAATGATAAAAAATCTAAAAAAAGGTGATAAGGTATTAACAATAGGTGGAATTTTTGGAGTTGTTAAAAAAATAGGTGATACGGATGTTATTTTAGAATTAAGTCCAAATATCGAAGCAGTATTTATAAAAACCTCTATTGATAAAGTTTTGTCTGAAAAAAAATGAAGTTAAAAAGGTATTATAATTTAAGGTAAAATTAGAACTGGTAGCTAATAATGGTGTTTGTTAAAAATTTTTAAGGATTTGTATAATGAAAAAAGGATCTAAGCTTATATTAATATTGTTGGTGACGTTTTTTGCGTGTCTTTTAATATTTCCGACTTTAAAGTGGTATTTTTTAATGAGCAGTGAGGATAAAAAAATAAGCTCATATTCACAAGAGGCTTTAAGGAATTATTCAAAGAAAAAAGCTTTGGATGATCTTGTTAAGCTTAAGGAATTGTATCATAAAGATCCCAATAGCAGTATTCCGGCTAGTTTGTCCTATTTAATTCCAATAGCAAAAAATAATTATAAGTCTTCAATGAAAATTCCTCCCAATTTTTTTACTGCTAAATCTTTGCGTGAAGGATTTTTGACCGATTCGGATATGGGAGAAGTAAGTTTAGAAATTTATAGACATTATGAGAACATAAAGAAGAGTAAAAGTAGAATAATACATCTTGGACTTGATTTGTGTGGTGGGATGGGTGTTACCATTTCTCTTGACTATTCAAGTATTGAAAAAAAATTAGGTCGTTCTTTGACCTTTGCCGAGAAAGAAGATGCTATTTATCGCATAATGCAAATTCTTAAGGATAGAGTAGATAGGTTTGGTCTTACAGAGCCAAAAATTGCAAGAGAGGCTGGAGGAAATAAAATTTTCTTAGATATTCCTGGAGAAAGAGATGAGAGCAGGGTAAGCACTCTTTTGAGTGGGAAAGGCAGCTTGACTTTTTACGTGGTTGATGATGAGTCTACATCTCTTTTGCATAACAAAATATTAGAAGCGGGCTCTCTTTTTTCTATTTCCGAAATTCAGGCAAATATGAGCCTTCCGGAGAGTAAGCAAATTTTTCCTTGGTACGTTAAAGATTCTTATGGGGTGGATGATGAGTCTTCAGTTCGTTATTATGTAGTTGATGCAAGTCCTGAAAATTCATTTGATGGTGCTCACATTAAAGATGCCGGAGTCTCTAATGATCCTAGAACAGGTCGAGATATTGTTGTTTTCAATCTTGATGTTGATGGAAGTGAAAAATTTTTTAAATTTACTCAGAAAAATGTTGGAAAATCTTTGGCTGTTGTCATGGAAGGTAAAATTAAGTCTGTGGCAGGAATTGGGTATGCTATTACCGGAGGTAATGTTTCGATTCAAGGTGACTCTTTTGATAAAAAAGAGGCTTTGGATCTTGCTCTAGTTTTCAAAACTGCAGCTTTTCCAGTTGATATTAAAATAGATGATTTGAGAATAATAGGACCTACTCTTGGTGCTAAGACAGTTGATCTTGGTATTAAAGCTTCTGTGCTTGCTCTTTGTTTGGTTTTTTTGTTCATGTGTGTTTATTATGGTTTTAGTGGTTTTGTAGCTGGGTTTTCACTTGTTATTTATAATGTATTTTTAATTTTAGCAATATTATCGGCCTTTAATTTTACTTTAACTTTAACAAGTATTGCAGGTCTTATTTTGACAATGGGTATGGCCGTGGACATAAATATAATTATTTATGAGAGAATTAAAGAAGAAATTAGAAAAGGCAGAAAATTTGAGAATGCTTTTGAAGATGGTTTTAAAAAAGCCTTTTTATCCATTATGGATGCAAATATAACGACATTTATTGCGGTGCTTTTTTTAACCCTTCTTGGGACAGGAGTTATTCAAGGTTTTGCATGGTCTCTTTCTGTTGGAATTGTGGCGTCCCTTTTTAGTAGTTTGATTTTTTCAAGATTTATTTTGGAATTTATCATGTCTGTTAGAAAAAGCAAATTTGTAAGTATATCTTGGAGTTCAAAATATGCAAAGAGTAATTAATTTTTCAAAATATGGAAGCAATGTTTTAATTGTTAGTGTTATTTTGACTTTGATTGGACTTATTTATACCTTTTTTTATCATGGTGGATACAATTGGGGAATAGATTTTTCTTCTAGAGTTAATATTAATCTTTCAATAGAAAAATCAGATATTAAAGAAAATGAAATTAAAAGAATATTTTCTCCAATTTATAAGACTTTAGATGTCAAGAGTATTTTTTCACCGGATGAGAATAAAAGTGAATTCTCTATTATGGTAAAGTCAGATATTATTGATTATGCTTTTAAAACAGAAGTTCAAAAAACAATAATGGATGAACTTAAAAAAACATTTAATGCTAATATTGAAGTTTTAGATTCTTATTTTATTGATTCAAGCTTTTCTTCTACTTTGAGAATTAAGTCAGTATTTTTGGTATTAGGAACATTTACCCTGATTTTAATTTATATAGCTTTAAGATTTAAACTAAGTTATGCTATTGCTTCCATACTTTCAATATTTCATGATATATTTTTTATAGTTGCTTTTTTAGGGGTATTTAGAATAGAGATTAATAGTTATATTATTGTGGCAATACTAACCATTATTGGATATTCTTTAAACGACACAATAATTATTTTTGATAGGATTAGAGATAATGTTAAGCGATTAACCGATAACACATTTTTAAATATATTAAATATAAGCATTAGTCAAACTTTATCAAGAACCGTTTTAACGTCAGTTACGACATTTGTTGCGGTGTTTTCCATTTATGTGTTTACCGAAGGATCTATAAAAGATTTTTCTTTGGTATTTATGGTAGGTGTAATTGTTGGAACTTATTCCTCTGTGTTCATAGCATCTCCAATACTTTTAAAACTGTATAAAAAGATAAAGTAGATCTTTGAATAAGATGATGTTTTGACATGAAGTTTTTTGATTTTGGTTCATTAGGATTTTATAGGTTTTTTGATTTTCAAAAATATCTTAATTTTAGTATTTTTAGGTATAGTTTAATAAATTATTATTCTTATCGAGAACAGTCAAGCCTTATTAACGATGCTAATTTACTTAAGGATAAGCTTGTATTTTTGGATAAGATTTATAGAGATTTTAATCCCAGCGTTAGTAAATCTTGGGATGCTAATAAAGCTATTTTTTTAGATACTTTGCTTATTATTAAAAATTTGATAAAGAAATATCATCCCAATTCAGAATTTTTAGACATTCAAGAAGATGAATTGTTGGAAGATATTTCCCATTTTAATAAATTTTTAGATAAACTTAAATATTTAAACTTCAGAGTAGATCTTAAGCAAAAGATTGAAAATTTTGAGAAAAAGAGTAAAGCTCCATTTTCTTGCATAAGAATTGCTACATTCTTTATTCAAGAAGAATTTTTAGATCGACTTAGTAATTCGTTGGATTTTTTTTCCAATGAGGCGAATAGCAACAATTTAGATGTAATTAATAAAGAAATTAATGATTATTATGAAAAAGTAGAGCAAATTAAAAAAAGTAACAATATTAAAGAAACCCATAAAAAATTTATTATAGATCACACAAAAGATAGAATTGATAAAATCATGAAAGATCATAGTCTTGACATTTCTAAACTGCTTATAAAAATTGCTTTGCTTGAGATTACAATTCAATCTTTTGATAGCTATTATTTGAATTTATTGGAAATTCTACAAATTCTTTTATCTATTAATAATATAATTGAGATCGGTTTAAACGAATTACCGGATGCTATTTTTAATGAATGGAATGAGTTTATTTATTTACGAAGAAAAGAGTTTCAAAAATTTGTTTTAATTTCCGATTATGTTTTCCAAAAAAGGATCATATCTACTATAAATTCTGGAAATTGGAAATTTGCTTTTTTCACTCTTGCTCCTCGACAAGGAGATGTTTTTCAATTTTCAGTGGATATTACTAAGAATTTTGATAATATTGAGGATGGAATCAAGGAATATGAGTCTAAGATAAATAAATTTAATGAATATAGATCGGGTTGGGAAGCAAGTTTAAAAAACTTTGGGCATTTATTTTCAGAAACACTTTAACTGTATATCTCTTTTAATCTTTCGTAAATAGTTCTTACTTCATTATTTATTATTTTAGGAATTTTTACTATCAAAGTGACTTTAAGATCCCTTTTTGAGCTGCTTCCAATTATAGGCATTCCTAGCTCTTTTAAGTTCAAAATTTCTCCATTTTTTGCATCCGAAGGAATTTTAAGTTTTATTTTTTTCCCTTCAATTGTTTCAAATAGTTTTTCGCAACCCAGAGCCATTTCCCATGGATAAACTTCTATTGTTGTTTCTAAGGTTTTTCCATTCAGTTTAAATTTTTTATAGCTTGATATAGCAAATTTGACTATTAAGCTTTCTTTTGTTCCAAAAATTGGATTAATAGGGCCTTTGTTATTTATTTTTATTTTAGTTGTTTCTAATGTTCCTTTTGGGATTATTATCTCGAATTTTTTGTTGTTTATAAGTATTGTTTTTTTACTTCCCATATAAGCATCATAAAGTGAAATATTTACAGTTATTTCTTTGTCTGTTGTTTTTCTTGAAGATCCACTAAAGATTTTGGAAAAAAAATCTAAATCTTCAAAATTGCTAAATCTTGAGCTGTTAAATTCTCTTTCAAAATGGTCGTTGTTGCCATTAAAATTGGTGCTACCCAAAGCGTCGTAATTTCTTTTTTTATCAGGAGAAGATAAAATTTCATAAGCTTCATTTATTTCTTTAAACTTTTCTTCAGCTATTTTGTTTCCCTTGTTTTTGTCCGGGTGATATTTTATTGCCAATTTTTTGTAAGCTTTTTTAATTTCTTCATTACTAGCATTTTTTTGTATTCCAAGTATATTGTAGTAGTCTTTGGTCATTAAAAAATCTCCTCCAAATCTCCTTTATTTATTATATATTTTAATATTTGTACTTTATATATGTTATAATTAAACTTAAATTTTTAAAAGACCAATTATGAGAGTAGATCTTTTGCCTCTTATTGAGCTAAGTCTTTATATTAATATTTCATTTTGTTGTAAAGATTTTAGCATTTTTAATAGAATTTTAGAGAAATTAAAATATCATTTAACTTTGTTAGGTCATCCAATTATAAAAACACTTTACATTAAGCATGTAGATTTTTGTTCATGTAGGCAGGATAATTTAAAATTTATTTTCACTTCTTTGTCTAAATATATTAATTTGGCTTTGTTAGAAGAATTTACTTTAGAAATTATTCCGGGTCATGTTGATTTTGAAAAATTTAAACTTTTGAATGAATTTTGTGTTACTCGAATTAATCTCGATGTTCGAAGTTTTTCTTTAAAATTCAGAAAGATTATGGGTATGCCTGAAATTTCTTATGAAAAAATGAATATTTTAATTAACAATATTAGAAAGCTTCCTTTTGATTTAAATATTGATATGACTATCAATATGCCTTTGCAAAAAAAATATCATCTCAAGTGCGATTTGAAAGAATTGCTCTCATATATGCCTGAGCATATTTGTTTTAGTGATTTTATATATGAAGAGGAAGGCCCTGGCCCTACTTTGAGAGATTTTGATAAGGGTGTTGATTCAGAAAAGCTGTGGTTTTGTGCCCTAGAGTGTTTAGAATCCAATGGTTACATTAATTATGAAATTACTAATTTTGCGTTGAAGGGCCATGAGAGTATGCATAATCAGCTAAATTGGAAGTTAAAACCGTATTTAGGGTTAGGATTGCATGCTGTAAGTTTGCTTTTCTGTAATGACAATAGTAATATAAGAGCTTTGATTAGAAAGGATAATGGTTTTGTTAAAGCAAAAAATCACTTAGTAACGTTTAAGTTGTTAGAGGATTTAGAGTTTTTTATTTATCATTTTATTCAAAGTCTTGGAACTATTCAGGGTGTTAACTTGCGATCTCTTAGGCTTAGATTTGAGTATGATGAAAAACAATTTTTCCAGTTTATTAGTTATTGTTCTACTTTAAGTAAAAAGTTTGTTTTTGATGATAATATTATGTTATTGAAAGGGCGAGAGAGGTTTAAGTTAGATTTTTATTTAATAAAAATTATAAACTATTTTGATAATAATATTTTTAAAGTGAAGTTTAGGCTTCCTTGATTTGTTTATTTTGGTAATAAACTATTTTTGTATTTTTATGATTAAATATTCCAATCTCAAGTATACCTGGAAATAGTTTAAAGTATTTTTCTGTTCCTTCAGGATTTTCTACGTGCATTTTTACATCTAAAATATAATTATTGTTATCAGTTATAATGGGCCCTTTTTTTTCGTTACAAATTCTTAAGGTTGTATCTAAATTCATTTCTTCAAGTCTAGTCATAATAAATCCAACAGCATTTTGGGCAACTTCTATGGGAATAGGCATTTTTGTTCCCAATTTTTTTACAATTTTTGTTTCATCTGCTATTATTAGCAATGTTTCTGAATTGTAAGCTATTACTTTCTCCATTAGATGCGCGCCCCCCATTCCTTTTATTAAACTTTTTTTTTCTAATAGAATTTCATCAGCTCCATCAATTGCAATGTCTAGATTTTTGTTGAGTTTTGAAAAATTTGATTCATAAGGAATTTGTTCTTTTGAGAGTAAATATTTTGTATCGCTACTTGTTGTATAGAATTTTAAATTTTTTAAATTGCCCGATTTTAGCTTTTCGCTTAAATATTTGATTGCATAATAAATAGTTGTACCTGTTCCGATTCCAAGGTTCATATTGCTTTTGATGTAGTGATCAATTGCGTATTTTGCTACCAAGATTTTTTGATTTTCCATAATTTTTTTCCTTGCTTGAATGAATTTAAAGCTCAATCCATTTTAAAGTATATCATTATTTAATTAATGGTTGAAATCTTGACTAGATTTTGTGCTAATTTATAATTATTAGTATTAGTAAATAAAATAATATGCTAGGAGATTTTATGTATAAATTAGTTTTAGTGAGACATGGAGAGAGTGAGTGGAACAAAGAAAATCTTTTTACTGGTTGGACAGATGTTAAACTTTCTGATAAAGGTATCGATGAGGCTGTAGAGGCAGGTTTGCTTCTCAAACAAGAAGGCTATTCTTTTGATATTGCTTTTAGTTCTTTATTGTCAAGGGCTAACGATACTTTAAATATTATTTTGCGAGAACTAGGTCAATCTTATATTAGTGTAAAAAAAACCTGGAGATTAAATGAGAGGCATTATGGAGCTTTACAAGGTTTAAATAAGTCGGAAACAGCTGCAAAATATGGGGAAGATAAAGTTTTAATTTGGAGACGCAGTTATGATGTGCCCCCAATGTCTTTAGATGAATCTGATGATCGTCACCCAAGAAAAGATCCAAGATATAAATATATTCCTAAAAGGGAGCTCCCTTCAACAGAGTGTCTTAGAGATACTGTTGCAAGAGTTATTCCTTATTGGATTGATGAGATTGCAAAAGAAGTTCTTGAGGGTAAAAAGGTTATTGTTGCTGCTCATGGCAATTCTTTAAGGGCTCTTGTTAAATATCTTGATAATTTAAGCGAAGAAGATGTTTTAAAGCTTAACATTCCAACGGGTATTCCTTTGGTTTACGAATTAGATAAAGATTTAAATCCTGTTAAACACTATTATTTAGGTGATGAAAGCAAGATTAAAAGTGCAATGGAATCTGTTGCTAGCCAAGGAAAGTTAAAATAATGGGCCATTGGTATTAAAGTATTAATAAGTCATATAATTATGGCTTATTTTTTTATCATTTTAAGGTTTAATATATTCACTTACAATCTTTTCAAAGCGGTCAATGCCAATTATTTTGATAAATCCGGCTAATTTGGGACCTTTTTCTTTGTTGATTAAAATTTTATAAATTTGTTTAAAAAACAAAGCGGGTTCTATATTATTTTCTCTTGCAATTTTATATATTTCGTTTTGAATGTCTTGCTCTGTGGCAACTTCAAAATTTTTCTTTAAAAAGTTCAAAAGTTCATTAATTGCTTTTTTGTAATTTTCTTTTAGTGTTTCTATATTATCAAATTTAGATCTTAATGAAAACTTGAAATCTTCGGGTGCAAAATCTCTTATCCAATTAATTGCACATTTGATTTTATTGATTAGTTTGTCTTTTTGATCGTCTTGAACGTTTTTCAAGTAATTTAAAATTTTATTTATATTATTTTCAAATATTTGACAGATTACACTTAAATGTCTAAATCCGATTTGATAAGGAATTCTTTTGCTTGGCATGTATGGTTGAGATAATTCATAAATTCTTTTAAACGATCTTTTTTTTTCTTCTTTTATATCTTCTACTCCGTAGTAGATTCTTTCGAACTTGTCGTAATCTTCGTATATTTTAATTACGTCAAGATCAAATGAGATCGAAAATTCAGTATTTGGTTTTGTAGCAGCAAATAAAAATCTTGTGACCTCAGGTGTGTAGACTTCAAGAACATCTTTAAGCGATATGACATCTCCTGATGAGGAGGATATTTTTCCACCACGTCCTTTTATTGAAATAAAGTCATATTGAAATGTTACAGGAGGACTACCTTGAAAAATTTTTACAATATTTTTGGATGTATCAAAACTGCCGCCACTGCTGTGGTGGTCTTTTCCTGCAGGTTCAAAGTCGACGTTTTCATATTTCCATCTCATAGGCCAATCTATCCTCCAGAGGAGCTTAATGGCCCATGTAGTTCTTATATCTATAGATTCTTGATTTCCACATTCGCATGAGTACTCAACAGAGTAATGATTGTCGTAATTCTTTACAGTTGTTGTATCTCTATTACATTTTGTACAAAATATACTGATTGGATACCAATTGTCTTCAAGCTTTGAAGTTCTATATTCATTTAATGCCTCAGACAGTTCTTTTTTATGATTGAGTGCAAATTTTATTTGGCTTGCATAGATGCTATTGGTATATTGTTTACTTTGGTCAATGAATTCAGGATTGATTCCTACTATAGGCAGATATTTTTCAAATTCAATTTCATTGGCTCTCGCGTAACTTGTTTTGTGGCTTCTTGTGTCGGGGACTCTTGTTATTGCTTGTCTTAAATAAGTTGTAAGAAGCTCTTGTTCTGGCATATTTTTGGGAACTTTTCGAAATACATCATAATTATCCCAAGAATAAATAAATCTTACTTTTTCTCCAGAGTCTTTCAAAGCTCTTGCTACAAGGTCTACCGAGATAACTTCTCTAAAATTGCCAATGTGCACGGTTCCAGATGGAGTAATTCCTGATGCCACTGTGTATAAGTCTTTTGGACCTTTTTCTTTTTTTATTTTTTCTGCGTAAAAATCTGCCCAATGCGCCGTCTTCACATTTTATTCCTAATCCAAATTCTAGCATTTTATTTTTAAAGTTTCAAGAATTTAGAAAATTGTAGTTAAATGCTAATTTATAAGTCTTTTTATTAATTTATCTTCTTTGTTCCAATTTTTTTTTAGTTTTACCTGAAGAAATAGGTTACATTTTGTTTCAAAAATTTTTGCAATCGTTTTTCTTGATCTTTCTCCTATTGATTTTATTTCTTTACCGTTTTTTCCTACAATTATTCCTTTTTGACTTTCATTGGCTACAAAAATGTTTGCCCTGATAAAAAGACCTCTTTTTCTGTTTTCTAAGGTGTCAATATCTACATACAAAGAATAGGGAAGTTCTTCTTTTAGGTTTTCAATAGTTTTTTCCCTTATTATTTCACTAATTCTAAAATTTATTTTTTGATCTGTGTAGTATTCTTGTGGATAATAAAGTGGGCCTTCTGAAAAATTTTCATAAATTTTATTTTTTAATTCTTCTGTGTTAATTTTTTTTTCAGCAGATATCTTAATTATATTATTGTCTTCTATTTCTTTTTCTTTTAGAAATTGTGTTATTTCTTTTATTTTTGTATTTTTAAGATCTACTTTATTAAGTAGTACTAAAAATTTAATTTTAGAGTTTTTTATTATTTCTAGCATTTTATTTTCTTCTTCTCCAGGTTTGTCTTGAATATCGATTATGTATAAAATAAGTTCAACTTCTCCTATTGAAGAATGTATGTTGTTCATCATTGCAATATTAAACTTTTTTTTACTCAGATGAAATCCTGGTGTGTCTATAAAAATAATTTGTCCCCTCTCATCTGTAAAGATTCCTTTTATTTTATTTCTAGTTGTTTGTGGAATAGGGGATATGATTGATATTTTATGTCCGCATATTGAATTCAAAAGAGTAGATTTCCCAGTTGATGGCCTACCAAGTATTGCTGCAAATCCTGATTTCATGTTTTAGCATTCCTTAAAATATGTAATATTAATACATTTTTTATTATAATTAATTATATAGTATTTTAGATACTTTATTTTTAAGTAAAATTTTGAGGAATTTTCGTTTGGCAAAGGTAAATTTTGAAGTTTTTTGCGAGCAATGTGGTGAAAAAGTTGGGCTTAATAAGTCTATTTGTCCTAACTGTGCTGCTAAGCTTGGTGATATCGAATGTCCAAATTGTCGGCATGTAGGCCCAGTTTCGGCTTTTGGAGAGGGTTGTCCTAATTGTCACTACAGTCCTTTTCAAGAGCTAAAAGAAAAACCCTTTAAAAGAAAAGAAAGAGTAAGAATGGTGGGTGATGGAGTAGTTTCTAAAGTCTTTGTAAGACTTTTCAATTTTGGGATTAATGTTAATATTTTGCTGTATTTATTTTCAAGTTTTTTATTTGTTATACTTTTTCTTTATATTGTTTATGGCTAAAGGCTTTATATGGGCATTACAGTTTTTTATTTATTTTCTATTTTTACATCTTTTGTTATGGGTTCTAGCATGGAATCTGTTAAAGACAATATTCTCAAGAGCACTATTTTTTATTATGATGTTGAAGAAGTTGAATTTCCTTATGCTAGGAAGCAGACTTTACAATTTATTGCTAAAACTCATTTAAAATATGCTGTTTTTAATTTTGACAAAAATAAAATGTTTTCGTACACTTTTGTTTTTGATAAAAGATTAATATCTCAGTATTCAATTTTTATTGAGGTAAAGAAAAAGTTTGGCGAGGCTACACTGGTGACGCCTTTGAATTATTTATGGGATCTTGGTGAGTGTATTATTGTTTTGAATAAAAATATTTTAAGAATGACTTTAAAATCTTATATTGAAAATTATAATAAATGATTTTAAGTAAGGCTGATAATTGGAGAAAATTTTAAAACGGTTTTTATGTTTAGTTTTGTTGATGCCCTTTTTATCTTTTGCTGAGCATTTTTATGATAAAGAAGTTGTGATAAATGGCGTTAAGTTTTTTGTAAAAATAGCATCTAATGAATTTGATAGGGCAAAAGGATATATGGGTACTGAAAAAGTTGAATATGGAAATGGAATGCTTTTTGTTTTTAAAAAAGAGCAAAATTTATCTTTTTGGATGGAAAATACACCTTTGATGCTTGAAATAGCTTATATTGATTCAAATGGAATTATTAAAGAGATTTATGATTTAGAGCCATACTCTAGAGCAAGTGTTAATTCTTTCTATAAGGCAAAGTATGCCCTTGAGCTTCCAAGAGGTTCGTTTTCTAAATTTAGAATAAAAATAGGTGATAAAGTGCATTTTTGCTTTGATATTAATTCTTTATCAGTAGAATAATTTTGAAATTATTGGGCTTTAATTTCTTGAAGTTCTTCTTCGATTTGATCTTCTTTAAGTTCATTTTTATTAGATTCTTTTGTTGGATTTGTTTTTTCTTGCTTTAAATCCTGTTCACTTGATGCATTATTTGTATTGTTATTTGCTTCATGATTATCAATGTTTTCGTTGTTGGTTGTTATTATTTTTTTGAAAATAGTTATTGTTGAGGCGATCTCGTCAATTGCATCAAGCAAAAGTGTTTCACTTGCAAATTCTTCTGCTTTTATAATATATGCTAAAGAATTAATTCCTTTTTCTGCATTATGAATAATCTCCCATGATCCAAGCACCCGGTTATTATAGCTGTCGCTCATAAGGGATTCAGATATTTCCTTAATTTTTTGTGTGTTTACATCAAATACTTTGACAATTCCAAATATTTCTCTTATTTTTGAATTTTTATATGAGTTTAACCTTGATCTAATGATCACTTCTTCTCTTTCGTTATTGTTTATGTCTTTAAATGCTACAAAGTCATTCTCTGAGTCTATTTTATATTCAATTTTGTTTTTATCTAAAAATTTTTTAATTCTCTTGTCATACTGTATATTCTTATGGTTGCAAGAAATGAGCGTGGAAATGATAATAATCACGCTGTAGAATAATGCATTAATATTCATTATTCTTTGAATTAACATTGTATTATTTGACATATGATTATTATAATTTAATTGTGAGGATTTTAAAAGTAATTTATGCGTCTTCAAGGTAGCGACTATTCATATACTGTTATTCAATCTAAAAATAATTATTCACAAAAATCTTCTTTTGGAATTTCTTTTGTAATATTAAGCAGAGGAACAAAAATTTTTAGAGAAGATTTGTTTGAATTTTTATCAAATTTTGACTTTATAAGAGAAATAATTTCAATTGAAAAACAGAGTAATAGAAGTTCTTTGCAGTTTATCTCAGAAAGTTATGGTAAGTTGAAATTTATTTTACTTTCTGATGATTTGAATTCTGGAGAAAAGGTTAATTTAGCAATGAAGGAATCCAGCTGTGATTTTGTTTTTGTTTTGCAAAGTGATATGTACTTGTTAAATCCTTTTTGGATTCCAAATATATTTGATGAGATAGTCAAAAAAAATGTTCTTCTTGTTGGGGGTGAATTTTTCGATAAAGAAGAGGAAATGATCCCTTCAATTTTTCTTCCCAGCATAGATAAACAACAAAAGTTTAAGGTAATTTTAGTAAATTCTGAAAAAGACTATGAAAAAACTTTGATTACCATGGATTATTGCGGACTTTATTCTAAAGAGAAGTTTTTACAGCTGGGAGGTTTTGACGGAAGGATTCAAAATGAATATTTTCAAAGAATAGATTTTGGACTAAGGGCTGTTTATTTTGGGGAACATGTTTATATTTATAGAAAGCTAAGAATTCAGTATACTGCATTAAATTCACCAGAAAATTTAACCAAAAATAAAAGTTTTTTGATTTTTTTACTTAAGAATTATGTTCCAATTTTTGTTGGGAATGGCGTTGTTTTTTCTTTTTTGAGGTTTTGTAAAGTTTGTTTAAAATATAAAATTAATCCTTTTCTCTTTCAAAAAGAGTTTAAGGAAATAAAAGGTGAGATTACTAAAAATAGCTTGAGATTCAAAGGAGACTTAAAGAGTGCCATTGAGCTTTGGGAAAATAATATTATTGATTAATTTAATTTTGTTTTCGCATTTAAGTTTATATTCCAATACCCTTGATTATTTAAATGTTCTTGATTTTTTTGATACTAATGTTTTTAGGTTCGATTTTAACATCGAAAATGATGTTTTTACAATTGAAAATGATAAGGGATATTTAAAGTTTAGAGTAGGTTTTGAATATGCGCTTACATCTTCTGGTTATTATATGTTTGTGGATCCAATTATTGACATTCGTGGAGAAATTTTAATAAGCCCAAAGGTATTAAAACAAATCGAAAATTATTTCAGTTCTCTTAAAAATTACAATAAACCTAGAATTACTTCGATAATCATTGATCCTGGACATGGAGGACATGATGCTGGTGCTGTTGTGACTTTAAAGATAAATGGTTACGATGTCGTGCTTCAAGAAAAAGATTTTGCATTAACTTATTCTATATATTTGTCTAAAATTTTAAGCAATTATTTTGTAAATAAAAATATTTTGTTAACTCGTGTAAATGACGTTTTTTTAACTTTAAAAGAGCGGTCGGAATTTGCAAACGCAATAAAGCCAAATTTTCCAAATAATGTTATATTTTTATCCATACATGCTAATGATGCTCCAAATAATGAAGCTAGAGGAGTTGAGTTTTGGTATCTCCCCAAGGATTCAAAAAGAGAGGTTATTAAAGATTTTAAGGGGTATGATATTAAAGGTAATAGATACTTAAGTGAGCTTAATGATATACTAGATATTAAATATAAATATGAATCAAAAAGATTGGCTGAAATTTTGTATAAAGTATTTAAAAATGAGTTAAGTGAAACTAATATTAGGCCGATTAGAGAAGAGCAGTGGTTTGTAATAAAAAATAGCAGCATGCCAGCTGTATTGATTGAAATGGGGTTTTTGTCCAATATTTTAGATGCTAAATTAATTTTGGATTATAATTATATGAGTAAGTTTAATATCTTAATACTTAAATCTTTGATGGAATTTATAAATTTTTATGAAAAATAATATTTCGGATGTATTTTTTAAATATAATACAGTGATTTATAAATTTTTAAATTATAAAAAAGAGTATACGGTTAGAGTGCTTTTAGGGGCCTTGGCAGCAAGTTTTTTGTTTTCTATTTGTACGGTTTTTTTAAATTATGACAGTCTTTTTTCAAAAAAGGTTTTTTATTTTTACTCTAACAAAGGCGTTGTTGCTAATTTAAGGTATTTAAGAAATGAAAAAGATTCTAAAGATAATTTAGATCTTTTAGTAAAAGATTTTCTTTTAGGAAGCAATGAAGGGTTTTCTTTTGGATTTTTATTAAGCGATGCAAGATTTTTATATTCTTTTTTAAAAAATAGAATTTATTACATAAATCTTTCAAGGGAGTTTTATGATTCTTTTAATAGTGGTGATTATAATGAATCTTATGAATCTTTTGATGTTAAAGTTAATATGTTGGCCATGTCTTTAATAAAGACAATACGTTTTAACTATCCTGGCAAGGTAAAAAAGCTTGTTATTCTAGTTGAAGGGTGTATGTTAAAGGAGCAGAGCTGATAAATTTATTTTTACTAATAATGACAATTAAAAAATGAAAATTTTATAAAAGATTTTTATATATATAAGGAGTTGGTTTACATGAAGAGGAAAATGAAAAGCATTTTATTTTTTTTATTATCCACTGCTCTTTTTGCTCAAGAGACTGATGGATTGGCGGAAGGTTCTAAAAGATCAGAGCCTGGAGAATTAGTTTTGGATTTTGCCGAACTTGCAAGAGACCCAAGTTCAACTAAACTTGATCTTACAAATTATGTTGATTATGTATATTCGGGTGCTTCAGGTATTGTTAAGCCGGAAGATATGGTTGTAGATCTTGGGATAAATAATTGGAGCGTATTGCTTACTCCTTCTGCAAGGTTGCAGGCTTACGTTAAAAATTCGGTTGTTGCGCCTGCTGTTGTTAAGAGCGAGTCAAAAAGGTACGCAGGTGACACTATATTAGGAGTAAGAGTTTTATTCCCAAGTTATTCCCAATCATCTGCTATGATTATGCCGCCATTTAAAATTCCTTTTTATTCAGGAGAAAGTGGGAATCAATTTTTAGGTAAAGGTCTTATTGACAACATTAAAACAATGAAAGAGATTAAAGTCTCAGTGTATAGTTTAGGATATGATGTAGATCTTGAGGTTTTATTTGAAGATATGAATGGTATGGAGTATGCTTATTCTATGGGGACTTTAAAGTTTAAAGGGTGGGCTGATTTAATTTGGTCAAATCCTAACTATATTCCTAATATATCATCTAGAATAATTAAGGATGATGTTCCAAATTATCCCCTTGCTTCAAGTAAAATGAGATTTAAGGCATTTAGAGTTTCAAAATCACATAGCTCTAAAGAGCAAAATTTTATCTTTTATGTGAAAGATTTGAGAGTTCTTTATGATAAGTTGAGCGTTTCAATAGATTCTGATATTGATAGTGAATCTGTATTTAAAGTTTATGAGACTAGTGGAACTGAATCCCTTCGTAAGTTAAAGGCGCATGAAACTTTTAAAAGAGTTTTAAAGCTTAGAGAAAAAATTTCTATGCCTGAAGGTTCTTTCCAAGACTTTATAGAGAAGGTTGAGAGTGAAAAGCCTGAAGAATCATCTCCAAAACAGTAGGTTTAAATTAATATGTAAAGCTAACCTAAAAGGTTAGCTTTACATATATAAAATATTAATAGGAAATGGTATGGAAATATTAGATTTGGAAAATGAAGAGCTTTTAGGGGTTTTTTTTGAGGAAGCTCAAAATCTTGTAGACATCCTTGAAGAAAATATTATGTCATTAGAGGATGATCCTAATAATTCTGATACTATTGATGAAATATTCAGGGCAGCTCATACCTTAAAAGGAAGTTCTGCTTCTCTTGATATGATGGAGCTATCTGATTTTACCCATATTGTTGAAGATGTTTTTGATGCTATTAGAGATGATAAGATAAATATAAGCAATGATCTTGTTGATTTGCTTTTAAATTCATTGGATGTTATTAAGGAAATGCTTGCACTTCGTCTTGATGGCAAGGTTTATTTGAATGATATAAGTGATCTTAAAAGCAAATTAAAGCAATTTTTAGCAATTGATGATCAAGTTTTTATGAATAGAATTGACGAAAATTCAACTAAAAACAATTTTTGTCTTTCAAAATTAGATCTTGAGGAGATAAGAGAAAGCCTAGGGATTGGGCAAAAGGTTTTAAGGATCAGCGTTGTTTTTAATGTAAATAGTGGTTCTGAATTTGAAAATGGTGGATTGAAAATATTTAATATTTTAAAAAATTTAGGGTCTGTGTTACATACGATTCCTAAATATGAGCAAATCGTAGAAGATAAATTTTTAACAAGAGTAGATTATTATCTTATATATTCAGATATAGAGGGTGTGAAAAAAAGCTTAGACCCTTTAAGTTTAATTGCAAGCTATTTGGTTGATGAATTTAATGTGGAAGAAGAATTAAAAAAGCTTGTAGATAGAGATGTTAAAGATATTGATTTAAATTCCAATTCTGTTTTGAGCAATAGTTTTGATTTTACAGATAGTGAAGTTTCTGATTTATTGCTTGAGATTGAAAACCAAAAGTTATTTAAAGTTAGATTGAATTTTGTAAAAGACAATCCTATGTCTACGATTAGCGGACTTCAAATGCTTCAAGCATTGAAAAGCCTTGGAAAAATTTTCAAGTCTCTCCCAGATTATAGCGAATTATTGGCAGATAAGTTTTTTGATTTTGTTATATATTACTTAATATCAGATGTCAGTGTAGATAGTATTGCTAAAAAGATTAATTTACCAGATGTTGTTAGTCATTTTGAGATTGAAAATGTTGATTTAGAATCTTTAAATAATGTAAGTTTAAAAGAAAATGGTGAAGTGCCCTTTAAGGCAAATAAAAGTATTAAGAAAAACAATCCAATTAGTGTTAATTTAATTAGAATAGATAGTAAAAAAATAGATTACATATTAAATCTTGTTAGTGAAGCCGTAATAAGCAAATCATCTTACAATCAAATAAATTCAGAAATGATTACACTATTTTATAATTTTAATTATTTTTATGATTATCAAGAAAGTTTTCAGAGAAACTTTTTAATTGATTTGAAGATAATTTTTAAAGATGCGGGCTTAACATTAGAAGATGAGATTGAATCACATATTAATTCTTTAATGAATCTTAAAATGGAAAAGTCTCTAAATGATATATCTGAATTGAGAAATTCTTTTTTTAGACTTCTTCAAAATTTTAAAATGACTTCTGGGCGACTATCTAGAATAATTACAGATTTGCATGAGAGTGTTTTAAAGACTAGAATGTTGCCAATATCTAATATATTTTCAAGGTTTACAAGAGTTGTCAGGGATCTTTCAAAGAAATTGAATAAGATTGTAAATCTTGAAATGGAAGGAGAAGAAACTGAGCTTGACAAGTCTGTTATAGATGATCTTGTAGATCCTTTGATGCATTGCGTTAGAAATTCAATGGATCATGGACTTGAAACAGTTGAAGAGAGAATTAAAAAGGGGAAGAGCAAAGCAGGTACTATAATTTTGCGTGCTAAAAATGAAGGTAATGTAATATCAATTGAGATTGAAGATGATGGGAGTGGTATAGATCCAAAGCTTATTAAGCGCAAATTAATTGAAAAGGGAACAATAAAGGAAGATGCGGTTTACTCTGATTTTGAACTTATTAACTTAATTTTTGCTCCTGGGTTTTCAACAGCAAGCCAAGTGACAGACCTTTCAGGTAGAGGTGTTGGTCTTGATGTTGTGAAAAAAAGCATTGAAAAGCTTAATGGAACTATTTTAGTAGAATCAGAAATTGGTCTTGGAACAATTTTTAAAATTAAACTACCACTGACATTAGTGATTATACAAGGTCTTTTGGTAAAATCGGGATCTGAGACTTATGTTATCCCCTTGAACAATGTTCTTGAAACTCATAGAATAACCGAGCATGATATAAAATTGCTTGAAAATTATCATGAAGTTTATAATTTAAGAGACGAAATCATTTCTGTTCTCAGGCTTGATAAACTTTTTAATATAACAAGAGATGATTCATTAATAGAGAAATTTTTAATAGTTGTTAATACTAACAACATAAAGACCGCAATTGTTGTAGACTCTATTCTTGGCGAGGAAGATTTTGTAGTAAAGCCTATTAAGGATAAATTTTCATCAAGTGCGGGCATAGTTGGAGCTACTACTCTTGGTAATGGTAAGGTTGTATTAATAATTGATGTTTTTAAACTTTTTGATTTAAAAAAGGATACTAAGGAGTGAATCTCTTGTGCAGATAAAAGAAATTTATTTTGGACCCAAAATTTTAGATGATAAAAATTGTAATTCTAAATTAACCAATTTTGATTTTAAGGTTGTTTCCTTTGAGCTTGGATCAGATCATTATTTAGTAGACATTATGCAGGTTAAAGAAATTAGAAAATCTAGTAATTTTACTTATGTTCCAAATGCCAAAAAATATGTAGCTGGTCTTGATAATTTACGAGGCGAAATAATTCCTATTATAGATCTTAGAATAATGTTTAATTTGGAATTTAATAAGAAAGATCTTGAAGATATTATGGTTTTAAAAAATGAAGATCTTCTCATAGGAGTTATTGTTGATAAAATTAATAATGTTTTTTCAATAGACTCTAGTCTTATTCAAGATCCACACCCAGTTTTGTCTCAGGACTCTTTAATAAATTATATAAAAGGTGTTGTAGATTATAACGAAAAACTTTATATACTCCTTGATGTTTTTAAAATCTTTAACTATGGTGAAGAAGAAAAAGTGTTAAAACCGGCTCAAAATTTTGTTGAAAATATCGATTTTGTAAGCGATTGTGATGATTTAGATATGCTAGAAAATTCTAAAGGTGATTTTTCCAATAATGTTTTTCCAAAAAATAGTAATAACAATGAAAATTCAACTTTAAATAATATTGAAACTTCTAATTTGGAGAATATTAAAAAAAATCTTTTGAAATTTTCGTTTAATGCTTCTTTAGTAAATGATGTGTTTTTAGAAAAAGTTGGAGTAAAATTTAATATGCTTGATGCTGATTACTTGCCTTACGATAGTTTTTTAAATGAATTTTATTCAAAATCATCAGGAAGTTTATGGGGAGCTGATTGTTTGGAAGAATTTCAAAATGAAATTGTTAAGAATCGCTTAAATTTTATGGATAATTTGAATTCTATTTTCAATGTATTGGAAATTGGTTGTGGTAATGGAAGAGAGACTATGGCTTTAGTTAACGCTTTGTCTGAATATTATGTAAAACCGTTTAAGTTGACAGCTATTGATAATGATTTATCAAAAGTGGTTGAAACTTCTAGGTTGATTTTTTCAGAGCCAGAAATTGGTATTAGTGAGATTTATCGTAAAAACTCTTTTGAACAAAGTCCTGGAGTTTATAAATTTAAGTCAGAAATTCTCAATAATGTTTTGTTTGAATATTCCGATGCTCTTTTTTCAGATTTGCCTGATAATTTGGGAATGGTTTTTTTAAAAGATGTTTTGTGCTTCTTGGATAGTAAAGATCAGATTTTAATTTTAGATATCATTGCTTCCAAAACTATTAAAGGGGCTCTTTTGGTTTTGGGAGATAACGAAGAACTTAAAAATAATGATGTTTTTATAAAAGAGAAATCTGCAGAATATTTTAACTTGTACAGGAAAGTCTAAAGGAGAAATTAATGAGAATAGATTATATAGAGCCATTTTTGGATGCCGCTTCTTCGGTTTTAAGAGATATGTTGCTTGTTGAGAATATAGAAATGGGTAAACCAGGACTTAAATCAATAAATCAAAAGATAAAAGGTGTTTCTGTAATAGTAGGACTTGCCGGGTCTGTTGAGGGTAGTATAATTGTTGATATGGATATAGAAACAGCTCTTTTTGTTGCTTCTAAGTTGAATTTTGAAGAGTATGATGATTTTGATGATGAAGAAACAAAAGAGATGGTTGCTGCAACTCTCACTGAGGTTGGCAATATTATTGCGGGAAATTTTGTTACTACTTTGCATGCCAAAGGCTTTGTATTTGATATAACTCCACCAGCTTTTATTTATGGAGAAAATATGAAAATAAGCAATAAAGGTTCTGAGGCTTTAATTGTTCCTTTTTCTTTACCTGATGGTAAAATTATAGAAGTTAATATTGCAATAAGAGAGAGGGTTTGATATGGAAAAAATTCTTTTTATTAGAGAGAGGTTAATATGATTCAAAAGACTACAATTGCTGCAGATTCTTCATCTAAGCCTAGAGGAATCAATTATGATACAGGCGTTCCTTTTAATGTTTTAATTGTTGATGACTCTGTTTTTACCGTAAAGCAGCTTACACAAATTTTTACATCAGAGGGTTTTAATATTATTGATACGGCAGCTGATGGAGAGGAAGCTTTGATAAAATACAAGAATCATTACCCTAATGTTGATATTGTCACCCTTGATATTACCATGCCAAAAATGGATGGAATAACTTGTCTTTCTAATATTATGGAATTTGATAAAAATGCTAGAGTGATAATGATATCTGCTTTAGGTAAAGAACAATTAGTTAAAGATTGTTTAATAAAAGGAGCAAAAACATTTATTGTTAAACCATTAGACAGGGCAAAGGTTCTTCAAAGAGTAATGTCCGTATTTGTTAAATAAATTATTTATAAAAGCTCGAGCTTTAATTTTATTATTTTCATTCTTTTGGGGAAAAAATCATTTCATTACTTATTTTATCTGAATTCTTTGAAAAATAAGTTATGTTAAGGTTGAATATTTCTAAAGATTCTGTGTTATTTTCTATGTAAAGTTCTAGTTTGTAAAATCCCTTTTTCGTGTATATTAGTGAATAACTTTTGAAGGTCCCATTTATATTTTTAATTTTAAATATTTTATATTTTAAAAATTTATTGTCAATAAGCTCGCTTTGAATTAAATATTTATTTGCTTCTTTGTAGTTTAAATTTAATGAGCTGTAGTCAATTTTATTGAGCATTATGCTTTTTACAAAATGTTCAGTTAATTTATAAATATTTTTTTCTATTTCGCTTGTTGGCAAGCTAGTATAGTATTCTTTTTCTAAAATTAAATTGAAAGATGAGTATTTTTTTATTTCTTCGTTTGCTCTTTTTTCAATTGAGATGTTCAAAAGCCTAGCATTAAGTGACAAATTTAATAATGTAAGTAGCATTGCAATTATTTGAATTTTCATTTTGATTCTTGGTTTTTATTAATTATTTTTTTTACTTTTTCAATTTCTAAAGGTATTTTGCTTTTTCGCTTTGAATTTAGTTTTTCTTTTAGTAAAAGATTGTTAAATAATTTTGCAAGTTCATATACTTTTTCTTCGCTTAAAGTGAAAGGAATTTGAATTTTTCGATATTCTAACGGGTCTTGTAAAATTTTTGTCATTAAAACAATAGGATTTAAAAAACTTGCTTTAAAAAATTTATAAAAATTCATTAAAAAAATGGTAAATGATGCAAACAATGCAAATAGAAAAATTCCAAGAATAGAGTCGCTTTTTCTTTGCAAATATTTATCTATATAAAATTTTGTCTTATCTATTTCTATTACTTTGTATTCACTAGGACTGTAGTAAACAAATATTTCGTCCGATTTTGAGTATATTATGTCTTCTTTTTCCTTGATTATTAAGATGAAGGGATATTTTTCTTTAATGTAAGCTTTTTCATTTATTATTGATATATTTTTAATAATATTAAATTCTTGTTTTTCTGGTATTGAATTTACAATTTTTGAGCTTGATATTATTATAAAAAATGTAAATGGTATTAATAAGCTCATTGAAAATGTTCTAGCAAATGCTATTAGTATTAGATTCTTTTCTTTTAAGTTGTAATAGATTTCTATTATTAGATCGTTAAACCTAAGAAGTCTTAAAAATCTTAGCTTGAAAAGTGATAGCATTATTGGATTTAATATGGTTTCGTGGGCGACAATTATGTTTTTAAGCTGATATGAACTATAAAATGCTAAAGGGATAAGGCAGTGAATTATGTCAAAGAATAGATTGTTTCTGACATAGATTTCTAATCTTTGAGAAAGGTAAGCTTTGGTTATTTTATATAAAAAAATGAAAATAAAAATTGTGTCAAATAAAAAACCAAGAAATATTAGTGCAAATCGTATTTTGTATGGTAAAAAAAGGATTATTGAAAGCTCTTCGATTAAGAGTTCAAATATTGAAAAAATTATTATTGCTTTTAAGAAAATAGAAAATTTTTTTACCATTTATTTACCTTGGCTATTTCTAATAATTCTTTAATTATTCTTGAATCATATTCTCTAGAGCTTGATTGTTTTATTGAAAACCAACTTTCATCATATCCAATAAAACCTTTGACCGGATTGTTTTTGTATTTTGGAATTCTTGCTCTGGCTGAAAAAATGGCAATTAATGTTGAAATTGGAGACATTGTTTGTAAAATCTCATATTTAAAAAAGCTTTCAATTATGAGTTTGGCTGTTTTTTCGTCTAGAAAATCGGTATCATTACTTATTGCTTTTGAAGTCGATTCAATATTTTTAATAGTTAATTCTATTCCTTTTTCAAAGCAGTATTTAATTACCAATACTTTTAAGAGAAGCAATATCTTTATATAATTTTTTATGATATCTGATGAATAAAGGGCTTTATTTTCCTTTTGTATTAAATATATTGTATAAGAGTTTTTTCCTTCAAATAGTTTGTTTATGTAAAAGGTAATGTATCCATTGCTTATAGTATTAAAATTATAAAAGAATTCTTTTCTTAAAGACGAGTTAACTTTAACAAAGTTAAATATCAAATTTAAGTCGTTTTTTGTTAATTCTTTACTAAAAAGAGGCTTTACAATGTTAAAATCAATAGCTTCAATGCCAGATAAAACAAATGGTGTAATCATTACATCTGTTTTATCTTTGATGTACTGAATTAGATCTTTTAGTTCTGATTCAAAATCATTCTTAATGAATGTAGTAATAGTTTTTTTGTTTTCTTTTAAATAATTGAGTATTTCAATTTCTTTTTCTATAGCAGATAAACTTTTTATGCTTTCGTGATTGAATAGGTAATGATATAGGTAGGAAAAATATGGTTTTACATTCATTTGATTAGGTCCAATAGTTCAAGCGGTTTGTGTATTATATGTTTTGCTCCATTTTGTTTTAATTCTTGAACACTTCTAAATCCCCAGGAAACTCCTATTGGTATAAATCCGGCGTTTAATGCGGTTAACATGTCCACATCGCTGTCTCCAATGTATGCAATTTCTTCTTTCTGGACATTTAATTCTAATATCATATCAAGGGCATTCTCAGGATCTGGCTTTGGTGGAAATTTTTTTGAATAACCTCTGATTTCAAAAAAGAATATATTTCCAAAAATATTTTTTACCAAATTTATTAATTCTTCATGGTTTTTATTGCTTAAAATTCCAATTGGAATTTTAAGTTTATTCATATTTTCTAAAAGGGTTTTTATGTTTTCGTATGGTTGCGTTCGAGATGAAAGATTTTTATTGTATTCTTTTACAAATTCTTTGTAGAGCTTGTCTTGTAAATTGGGATTATTATATTCAAGAGATAATAACTTTAGAGTGTCTATTACAAACTTATCAAATCCTCTGCCAACAAGAGTATTGAATTTGTTTAGTTCGATTTTATTGTATCCCAAGTTTGAAAGAGCAGAATTCATTGAGAATGCAATATCCATTATGCTATTTACCAGGGTTCCATCCATATCAAAAATGCAGGCTTTGATTTTCATAGTACTCTCTTTTACAATGGTTTATTCATTATTTTATTTTAGCATTAATTTGCTCTCTTTATTAAAGTTTTTATATTTTAAGCATTTTTTATTTACTATCAATTAATTTTTATGAATAATTTATTTTGTTCATTAAAATGCAAAAATGCTATTGAAAATATAAACTTTAAGTTTTATTATATTTCATTAGAAATAATATGGTAAGTCATTTGTGTTGGATATTTGTTAAGGTTAAAGCTTGGTGAAAGAAGATCTACTGGTATTAGAAAATATTACAAAAAAGTATGGTGATTTTATTGCCAATGATGATGTTTCTATTAAATTTAAGGCAGGCGAAGTTCATGCTATTCTTGGAGAAAATGGTGCTGGAAAGACCACTTTAATGAAGACTATTTATGGGATTCATCAAGTAAATAGTGGCAAAATTATTTTAAAAGGCCAAGAAGTAAACTTTAAAGATTCAAGCGATGCTATTCGAAATGGGATTGGAATGGTTTTTCAACATTTTATGTTAATCCCACAATTTACTGCTGTTCAGAATATTATTTTGGGGTATGAAAATTTAAAATTTGGTTTTCTTGATTACAAGCAAGCTAAAAGGAAAATAAATTATCTTTCAGAAAAGTATGGCTTAAAGATAGATTTAGAGAAAAAGGTTGAAGACTTAAGTGTTGGCATGCAACAAAAAATAGAAATACTGAAAGTTCTTTATCGAAATGCAGATATTATTATTTTTGATGAACCTACTGCAGTGCTTGCTCCAAGTGAAGTTGATGATTTTATGAATATTTTAAAAGTACTCACTCAAGAGGGTCATACTGTAATACTTATTACTCATAAAATAAAAGAAATTAGGTCTGTTGCAAAGCGATGTACAATTATGCGCCTTGGAAAGGCTGTGAAAACTGTTAATCTTGATGAGATTGATGATAAAGATCTTATAAAATTAATGATAGGCAAAGAAATTGCACTTCGCTCATCTAAAGTTCAATTTGAAAATCATTTTAATGTTCTTGAAATAAAGAATTTAAGTGTTAAAGATGAGAGGGGAGTTTTAAAAGTAAAAGACGTTAATCTTAATCTGAGAAATGGTGAAATTCTTGGAATATCAGGCATTGAGGGAAGTGGCCAAGAGGATTTAGTTGATGCAATTTTGGGCTTGAAAAACATCTTTAAGGGCGATATTTTTAAGAAAAATTCTTCAGGGGATTTGGAATCTTTAAAAGGTTTAACGATTAAGCAAATAATAGATAAAAAAATTGGCAATATTCCTTCGGACAGGCAAAGGCACGGTCTTATTTTAGAATTTAATGTTATGCAAAATATTGGGCTTAAGAGCTTTGATAATATTGATTATTTAAGATTTAAAAAAAATCATTCAAAGAATAATTTTGGTTTAAAATTTAATTTTTTCAATTTCATTAAAAAACAATTTCATAAGGTTAAAAGACAATTTGTAGGGTTTAATTTTAACATTTTAAAAACAATGAGCAATCAACTTGTAAATTATTTTGATATTAGACCAAGAAATATTTTAAGTAAGGTAAAATATTTATCTGGAGGCAATCAGCAAAAAGTTATTATTGCTCGTGAGATTAGTTTAGAGCCGGATATTCTTTTAGCTATTCAGCCTACAAGAGGTCTTGATGTTGGTGCTGTTGAGAATATTTATAAAAAAATAATAGAGCAAAGAGATTTAGGTAGATCTGTTTTGTTGGTTTCTCTTGAACTTGATGAACTTGTTAATGTTTGTGACAGGATAGCTGTAATGCATGATGGAAGAATAGTGGGTATTTTAGAGGGCAATTTTGATATTGATGTTATTGGTAAAATGATGATAGGTTTAAGCTAAATGATAATTGGTAAAAACGTATTCAGTAAATTTATATTGAAATTTTTAAATTCTTCAGCATTTGTTAGTGTTTTTGCTCTATTTGTTGGATTTTTAATTGTTGGATTAGTGGTGATGATGTTTGGTTATTCTCCTTTTAGAATGTATTTTATAATACTGGAGATTATTTTTTCATCTCCCAAACATTTAGGTTATATTTTAAGTTATGCAGCTCCTTTGATTTTTACTGGCCTTTCTATTGGCATTTCTTTAAAAGCAGGTCTTTTCAATATTGGGGTTGAAGGTCAGTTTATGCTAGGATCTATCATTGCTTTAATAGCATCGATTTTACTTGATTTGCCCCCAGTTTTACATGTAATTTCTATTTTTGTTATTACTTTTTTAGCGTCAGGTAGTTTAGGAATTTTAATTGGATATTTAAAAGCTAAATTCAATATTAGCGAAGTGATTTCAGGAATAATGTTTAATTGGATATTATTTCATTTGAATAATATAATTTTAGATTTTAGTTTTATTAAAAGAGATAATAGTGATTTTTCAAAGTCTATTAAAGAAAGTGCATTTATTGATTTTTTAGGCTCTTGGAAGCTCTCTCCAGAAGGTCTTGCTTATAGGTCTTCTCATCCTTTTGTTAATGAGATTTTAAAAGCACCCCTTCATTTTGGAATAATTTTGGGTATAATTTTTGCTATTTTAATATGGTTTTTACTTAATAAAACTATTATTGGATTTAAAATAAATGCCATAGGGGGTAATATTGAAGCTTCAAGACGTATGGGTATTAATGTAAAAGCCGTTCTGATCTTTTCAATGTTTCTCTCAGCAGCTGTTGCAGGTCTTGCTGGCGCTGTTCAAATTATGGGTGTTAATAAAGCTATATTTAAGCTTTCTTATATGGAAGGAATTGGTTTTAATGGAATAGCTGTTTCTTTGATAGGAAACAATTCGCCGATTGGCATAATATTTTCCAGTATTCTTTTTTCTGTATTGCTTTATGGAAGCAGTAGGGTTCAAAGTCTAATGGGTCTTCCATCTTCAATTGTATCTTTAATGATGGGAATAATTGTTCTTGTAATTTCTGCTAGTTATTTTTTAAATAAAATCTTTTTAAAAGGTGTTAAGGGTGTCAAATATAATAATATTCTTGATTAGTGAAACTTTAATAAATTCTCAAACTTTAATTTTAACTGGCCTTGGAGGTCTTATAAGTGAGAAGAGTGGAATTATTAATATTGGACTTGAAGGAATAATGACAATAGGAGCATTTACAGGGGCTACAGTTGCATATTTTACAAATGACCCATTATTTTCAATTTTTGTTGGTGGATTAGCAGGGCTTGCGCTTGCTATTTTGCACGCTGTTTTTACAATTTTTTTAAAATCAGATCAAATTATAACCGGAATGGCACTTAATTTTTTAGGACCCGCTATTGCTGTTTTTGTAAGCACTTTGATTTTTTCTTCTATTTCAACTCCACCTATAGAAATAAAGTTGCCGATACTTTTTGATGGAATTTTAAGCAAAACGTCTTTTGTATTTCAAATTTTTGGTAAAAGATATTCTGTATATATTGCAATGTTAGGTGTGATTTTATTTCATATTATTTTCAAATACACTAAAATTGGACTTAGAATTAATGCTAGTGGTGAAAACCCAGAGGTATTGGAGTCTGTTGGAGTTAGTGTAAATAAAATTAGATTTTTTTGTGTTCTTTTGAGTGGTTTTTTAGCAGGTGTTTCAGGTGCTGTTCTTACAACAGTGATTGCATCAAGCTATGTGCAAGGGGTTACGGGTGGACAGGGTTTTATTGCTATTGTGATGTTGATTTTTGGTAAATGGACCCCTTTGGGAATTTTAATGGGTAGCTTTTTGTTTTCATTCGTGAAAACTTTGGCAATTGTTTTGGCTCAATCACCTTTTTTATCTTTAATAATGCCTCCTAAAATGTTAGTTATTACTCCATATTTAATTATTATTTTAAGTCTTATTTTTTTTTCAAAAAGAAATTATGCGCCTAAATTTTTAGGAATCCCCTATAAAAAGCAATAATAGGTAATAATAGTTTACAATTTGTTTTTCGTGTTGTGAAAATTCTTTTAATTTTTTAAGAGTTTTTAATTTTTTGCTGTAAAATTTTTTTTAATACCCTTTCGGTCTTGAGTTTGTTTGATTAAATAAAGTAGATGATTTGTGAGGTAGTTTATTATGTTGTTGAAACTTAAATACAGGTTTGTTGGATTTTTATTATTGTTTTTAATTTTCATACTGTTACTTTTTTCTATGATTTTTAAGTTTATTTTATGTGGTTATTTGGAAGATTATTATAAGCAGCTTACAAGGGCGCAATTAAGAAGAGCAGCTTTTTCTACACAATCTTTTTTGGATACTCTGTACGTTATAATCAATGGCGCCGCTTCTAATTTAGCGCTTGAAACCATATCAGAATTTGCAATTTCTGAGAATAGAGGAAAAGATTTTTCTGAGTCTGAATTAGTAGATTTAAGAAAAAATTCAAAATTTGTTATTGATTCTGTAAAGGTGAATAAAAAATATCGAAAATATTTGTACAATTTTATGTCCAATCTTAAAAATGATACCTTTTTTGAAGAATTCGCCTTTTTTGATTTTGAAGGGAGAATAATTGTTAGCACAAGGCATGAGAATAATATGGATTTTGGACATTCTGAGGCTAATACTAATTATTTTAAAAAAGCGATTGAGGATTATAAGCAAAACCAATTAAAATTTATAGGCTGGTATTCAAATCTTTCTGAAGGAATATCTGCAGAGGTTGCCATTAGGTCTAGGCAAAGCGAAAAAAAGGCTTTTGCAATAATTGTTCCCGTATATTCTCCAGAGGATAAGCTTGTTTGTGGGTATTTGGCTGGATATTTGCTTAATGATGTTTTAGCGGATAATTTTGATAGATTTAGATTCGGTTTTTATAAAAGAGGCAATTTTGTTTATGTGGATCCTAATAATATAGCCGTTAATCCTTTTGAAGAATACAATGAAACCAGTAGGGTTAGTTCTAAATTTTTAAATATTCTTAAAGACGTGTTTTCTAAGCCGCCTCTTTTATCAAATATTCCTACTGAAGTGTCGGTTTATACTATTGATAGAATACTCTTTTCCGAAATGGGGGAAGAGTGTTATTATGCTCTGTTGCCCATAAGTAGTAAATTGGGAGAGAAAGGCGGGGTACTTATTGCCAGAATTCCTTATAAAGATATTTATGGAGTAATATCTAGCCTAAAATTTCAGTATATCTTGTATTCTGTCTTAGGTATTATTGTATTAAGCATTATTCTTTTGATGAGAATAGATAAGATTATTAGTTTCCGTTTAAACACAATTAGAGTTTTAGTTCAAGATATGGTTAAGGGAAATTTAGATAAAGATTATGCTCTTGATGATGGTGATTTTTTTGATGAGCTTGGCATGTTAAGTCTTCAGGTTGTGAAAATGAAAAAAGCCATTTCTGGAGCAATTGCGAGTGTTTTGAGAAATATTAGCTATGTAAATAAGGCAAGTTTAGAAGTTGCCAGCTCAAGTCAAAATTTAAGCTCTAGTGCGCTACAGCAGGCATCTGCTCTTGAAGAAATGTCAGCCAATGTTGAGCAAATAGCATCAGGTGTCAATATGAGTGCGAATAATTCTTATGAAACAGAGCAGATAGCTTTAAAGACGAATGAAAATTCTCAGATAGGTGGGAAGGCTGTCGAAGAATCTGTTATTGCTATGCAAGATATTGTAGAGAAAGTTAGTGTTATTGAAGAAATAGCTAGAAAGACTAATTTACTTGCCTTAAATGCAGCAATTGAAGCTGCAAGAGCAGGTGATGAAGGAAAGGGATTTGCTGTTGTGGCTAGTGAGATTAGAAAGTTAGCTGATCTTAGTAAAATTTCGGCTCTTGAGATTGGAGAGTTAGTTGAAGATAACTCTAAGGTAGCAACTGAAGCGGGAATAATCTTTAAAGAAATGTTACCCGAAATAGAAGAAACAGCTAACCTTGTTAAGAAAATTTCAGAAGGTAGTTCTAAGCAGAGTGATCAGATTGCTCAATTTAAAATGGCTTTGGACCAGGTTGGAGAAGTTGTTCAGTCTTCAGCTTCAAGTAGTGAGCAACTTTCTAGTATGTCTGATAAAATGCTAGAAAAGTCTAAAGAACTTAGAAAATCTGTATTATTTTTCAAAATTAAAAATTCTAAGATTGAAAATATGGAAGATGATGATTATGATTTCAGAGCGATGGATTGTCCTGAAAATTCTTTTAAAGATGAAAATCAAAATTTCAAAAGTAATGAAATTCCTACTTTGAATGGCAATAGGCATAATAATTATTCTTTAAGTATTGAGGATGAGCCTCCTATAAGAACTATTAATAAGCGAGTTGATCCTAAGAAAGCTATCGATATTGCTGATAAGGATTTAAATTTTGATGATGATTTTTCAGAGTTTTAGAATTTATTTTTTGTAAAAGAGGTGGTTAGTATGAAGTTGAAAGCTAGGATGTTGCTACTTGTTCTTATTCTGATAGCATTTTTTATATCAATTTTGTTTTTTGTATTTGGGATGTTAATTAATAGTAAATTGGTAGATCAGCAGTTTGATCTTATGATGAATCTTATTGGAAATATTAAAAGTTCTTTTAATATTTACATTTCTTCAATGGAAGAAAAAGTTAGAGTTAGTTCCATGTATTTCAATTCTGCTGAAAAATTCAATGAAGCTAGTAAAATTAAATCCAAAAGGTTGGGTTTTATTTCAGATCAATCTGAAATTCTTGTTCAAACTGGTAGTAATATGATGGTTACAAATAAGGAAGGTGAAATAGTTTTCACTACAGCTGTCAAGGATAATAGTGATTTTGGCAAGTCTATTAAGGATAGAGAATATTTTACAAAACTTAAAGAGTCTCAAAGTATTGTTTACAATTCTTTTGTCATGTTGGCAGATCCTGGGTCTATTGAGGAGTCTTTAGTTAAAAACATTTCTAAGATAAAAAATAAAAAAGGCCAGATTCCTTATATATTAATAGGTATACCATTAAGAGATTTTGGCACAGACGATATTTTTGGTTATTTTATGTTTTTTTATTCAATGGATTATATATATAGGTCTTTTAGGGGAATTAATTTTGGGATACTCTCTAGTGGTCGTGCGCTAGCTTATGATACTACGGGTAGATTTTTGGTTCATCATACAGTACTTCCAGGCGATGTTTTAACCGATCTTAGTGCCTCTTATTCCAATATTCTTAAAAAAACATCTGAAGATTTGTTACAAAAAAAACAAGAAATTTCAACTGTTTATTATTATGATCCTAATAGTAGCAAAAAATATGTAGGAATTAGTCAAAAGGTGTTATTAAACCTGTCTAATAGTAAATTTATTCTCTTAATGAGGACTTCAGAGGATGATTTTTATTATATGTCGCGAGCTACGTCTTTGATCTTGGGTGTTAGTTTTGCATTTACATTGCTTATTCTTGCTATTGCAACTCTTTATCTTGTGAAAAAGTTAAGCTCTTCTTTGAATAAGATATTAGAATATTCTGAGCGACTTGCCTCTGGCAATTTTACTGCTGATGTTAATTTTGATAAATGGGATACTGTGGAGTTGTATAGTTTGTACGAAGGTCTTGAGCAACTCAGAACTAATTTTTCTTCAGTTGCGAAAGGGGTTATTGAAAACCTAGATTATCTTTATGAAAATGCGATTCAAATAGCAAATGCAAGTCAGAATTTAAGTTCTGGTGCTGTTGAGCAGGCTTCTACTTTAGAGCAAATGACGGCAAATATTGAGCAAATATCACAAGGTGTTTCTGAAAATACCGAAAATGCGTCTACTACTGAAAAAATTGCTGTTAATACTAATGAAAGGACTAAAGAGGGGCATAAGTCTGTTGTTAAAGCTATTGAGGCAATGACTGTAATTACTGAAAAAATTGGAATTATTGATGAGATAACAAGGCAAACTAATTTGCTTGCTTTAAATGCCTCGATTGAGGCCGCACGAGTGGGAGAAAAAGGCAAAGGGTTTGAAGTGGTAGCTGCTGAGGTTAGAAAGCTTGCAGATCAAAGCAAGGAATCAGCAAGAGAGATTATTGATATTGCAAACAGAAGCTTGACTGTTGCAAGTCGTGCCGGGGAAAATTTTGAACAAATAGTTCCCGGCATGGAGCAAACGGCCAGACTTGTGAAAAATATTTCTAATGAAAGCTCTAAGCAAAGCGTTCAAATAGATCAATTTAAAAATGCAATAGAACAGGTTAGTCAATTGGTTCAGACTACAGCTTCAAGTAGTGAAGAGCTTTCTGCAATGTCTGAAAAAATGTTAGAGAGTGTAAAAGATTTAAAAGAATCCGTTGATTACTTTAAGATCGAAAAGTAAGAGAAAGTTTTTTAATTTTCTACTTACTTTTCAAAAGATTATTATTCTATAATTTTAAAAATTTTAGCGCCACCTAGACATGCTGTATTTTTATAAAAAATTGCAAATTGTCCCGGAGAGATTCCATGATCTTTTGTGTTTAGAGAAATTTCAATTAAGTTATTTTCAATAAGTTTTAATTTGCATGAATATTTTTTTTCACCATGCCTTATTTTAATTTTGAAATTTTCAAAATCTGAAGGTTTGTCATTTATCCAATGTATTTCGTTAACTAAAAATTTGCGCTTTGCTTGTTTTAAATAATTCTCGTTATGGGAGATATATATAATATTTTTTTCTAAGTCTTTTTCTACGACGAACCATGGCCCATTGCTAAGTTTTATTCCTTTTCTTTGTCCAACTGTAAAAAACCAATATCCGTTATGAGTTCCTATTATTTTTCCTGTTTCTTTTTCAATTATATTGCCTTTTTTCTCGCCAAGATGATATTTGATAAATTCGTTGTATTTGATTTTTCCTAAAAAGCAAATACCCTGACTATCTTTTCTATCTTTGTTGGGCAAATTTATGCTTTTAGCTATTTGCCTTACTTCGCTTTTAAGTAATGTTCCTAAAGGGAAGCATAGTTTTGACATTTGTTTTTGAGAGATATGAGATAAAAAATAGCTTTGGTCTTTAATTTTATCTTTTGCTTGTTTTAAAAAAAATTTTTTCTCTTTTGATTGTATTTTAGCGTAATGCCCTGTAACAACTAAATCATATTGTTCATTGATTTTATCAAAAAATGCCCCGAACTTTATTCTTTGATTACAAAAAATATCTGGACTTGGGGTATTGCCATTTTTTAGTTCTTCAATAGTATAGCTTACTACTTTGTTATAATATTCTTTTTGAAAGTTTATTATTTCGTAGGGTACATTAAATTTGTTACATACAGCTTCAACGTAATTTAAATCTTCTTGCCAAGGGCAGTTTCCAATATAAGACAGTTCATCTTCAAGCCAAATTTTTAGATAGTAGCATTTTATATTTGTATATCCTTTGTTTATAATTCTGTAAAGGGCAACAGAACTATCAACTCCTCCAGATAAAAGTACGGCTATTTTCATAAACTTCCCTTTTTAGGTTTCATTATATAAGATTTTGCTAATTTTTGTAAATTATAATATAATACTTAAATCCATTAATGCATTGAGAGGATATATGAAAGTAGGTATTAGTGATATTAGAATTTTTTTACCTTTAAATTATTTAGACTTTTCTGTTCTTTTGGGAAATCCTTTATATTCTTCTGATGAAGTTTTTTTTAAAAAAATCAAGAGAGCGATAGATGCAACTTTGCAAAAAGGCTTCAGGTTTACTAGTCCCAACGAGGATAGTGTAACCATGGCAAGTTCGGCTGTTAAGCTTATTTTTGACAACAATAATCTTGATTTAAGCAAAATTAGAATGCTTTTGGGTGGAACTGAAACAGGTGTTGATCATTCAAAGTCAATTTCTTCTTATGTTTTTGGAGCTTTAAAGCAGGCTGGTATTTCTCTGGGAAATAATTTTCTAACTTTTCAAGTTCAGCATGCGTGCGCTGGTGCTGCTATGTCTTTACATAGTGTAGCAAGTGTTTTAAGCCATTCTAATAATTCTGAATATGGAATAGTTTTCTCTTCAGATATTGCGCATTATAGCAATCTTACTACGGCTGAGATTACCCAAGGAGCTGGTGCAACTGCAATTCTGATTGAAAAAAATCCAAAATTACTGTCGATCAATTTATCTGAATTTGGAGTTTATACCGATGATGTTGATGATTTTTTTAGGCCTTTTGGAAGCTTAGAAGCTAAGGTGCGAGGTCGATATTCAGTTGAATGCTACAATAATGCAAACGAAAATGCTTTAATAGATTTTGCTGTCAAAAAACAACTTAGTATGAAAGATTTGTTTTCTAATTATAGATTTATTTTGCATGTTCCTTTTGCTAAGATGCCTATAGATTCAATGCATTACATTTTAAAAAAATATTATAGTGATGACGAATCTGTTAGAAATGCTTATTTAGAGTCAATAGATTTTTACGATGGAGTTGAAGCTGCTATGGAAGTGGGGAATTTGTATACGGGTTCAATTTTTCTGTCTTTAGCATTTTATTTAAAAAGAGTATTTTCTAAGAAGGATATTTCAGGAGAAAAGATATTGTTTTGTTCTTATGGATCTGGCAATATTATGATTATTTATGAATTTACTGTTGAAAAAGGTGCTTTTGATGTTGTTAAATTGTGGGATCTTGATGAGCTTATAAAAAATAGAAATAATGCAAATTTTGAAGAATATAAAGATTTTTTTCAAAATAAAATAGTTCCTGGTGAATCCAGAGGATTTTATTTAAAAGAATTAAGGGATGATGGATACCGAATTTATGGGTATCGAGCCTAATATATTAGAAAATAAAAAAAGACATATTGAGATTTGTTTAAATAAAAACGATGTTAAAAGCAGCTGCAATTTTTTAAAGTTTGTTAAGTTAAAGCATAATGCTCTTAGTGATTTTAATTTTTCTGAAATAAATATAAAAGAAGAAATATTTGGATACAATATTAGCATGCCTGTTTTTATTTCCTCCATGACAGGAGGCGGTAAAGAAGGCAATGATTTTAATAAATCTTTAGTTAGAATTGCAAATTATTTAAAAATTCCTATTGGCTTAGGTTCTTTTAAACTTTTGTTTAAGTATCCCGAGTACATAAGAGATTTTACTCTTAAAAGATATGCTCATAATATTCCTTTGTTTGCAAATATTGGTGCTGTTCAGGTTGTTGAGTTTGGTATTTTTAAAATAGCTGAAATGATCAAGAGATTGGAAGTTGATGCAATTATTGTGCATCTTAATGCAGGGCAAGAATTAATGAATGTTAATGGAGACAGAAATTTTAAAGGAATAAAAGAATCAATAGCTAAATTGTCTGGCTTTCTAAGTATTCCATTGATTGTCAAAGAGACAGGTTTTGGAATCTCACCAAAAGACGTTAAGGAATTATTTAGGCTTGGGGTTTCTTATATTGATCTTGCGGGTAGTGGTGGAACCAATTGGGTTCTAGTAGAAGGTATAAGGAGTAATAATTTAAACATTGCATCTTGTTTTTCTGATTGGGGCATTCCTTCGATTTTTACTTTGCTTAGCATTGATGATTCTCTAAAGGCTAATATTTTTGCATCTGGTGGATATGAGACGGGCATGGATATTGCTAAAGGCATTGCTCTTGGGGCTAAACTTATAGGTGTTGCAGCGGCTGTTCTTAGGGCTTTTTACGACTCAGGAGAAGATGCGGTATTTAATCTTTTTTCTGATTATGAGCATGTTTTAAAAATGTCTATGTTTTTAAGTGGAAGCAAAAGTTTGTCAGAACTTAGAGATAATAAGTATTTTTTGAGTAGCTATTTACTTGCTGAGCTTGGAGTTTTTAAGCAGTTTTATGAAGCTTAGTAAAAATTTTAGACATAAAAGTGTTTTAGAAAAAAGGCAAGAGATAAAAAGTTTGTTGGGATTATCTTGTAAAGATTTTTTTTATAATAATGCCAATGAAGATTTTCTTTTTAATGTGATAGAAAATTATATTGGATATTTATCTTTTCCTATTGGAATTGTAAAAAATTTGAAAATAAATGGCAAATATTATTCTTTACCTATTGCAACAGAAGAATCTTCTGTTGTTGCTGCCTTAAATTTTGCGGCAAAAATTCTTGAAAATGCTAATTTGAGGTATTCTTTGGGCGAAGTGTTGGGAATTTCTCAAATTTATATAAAATCGGGAAAAGATCTAAGTAAAATTTTTGTTGATCTTGGTGATAAAATCAAGACTTGGCTTGAACCTCTTTTGTTCAATATGAATCAAAGAGGAGGTGGATTTAGAAGATTGTCAACTAGGTATATTAAAGAGCTTGGTATTCAAAAATTGAATCTTTATTTGGATACTTGTGATGCTATGGGTGCTAATTTTCTAAACTCAATTGCAGAGCGTGTAGCAGAATATATTTTTTTGGAATTTGGATATGAGTGTGTTTTAAAAATTTTAAGCAATGATATTAGTGAATTTACAGCTAAAGCTTGTTTTACTTTAGATTTTAAGCATTTGCTATCAAATAAAGAGGATTCTTGGAATTTGGCTAAAAAAATTGAACTTATTTCTAGCATAGGTTTCTACGAAGAGGAGCGAGCTGTTACTAATAATAAAGGTATTATGAACGGAATTACAGGAGTGTGTCTTGTGACTTTTAATGATACAAGAGCGCTTGAGGCCTCTGTTCACAGATTTGCTTCAAAAAGCGGAAAATATTTACCTCTTAGTAAATTTTATACCATTGATAATGCTTTGGTTGGAGAAATTGAAATTCCTTTGCAAGTTGGAACTAAAGGTGGGGGTACATCTTTTAACGAAGCTTCAGCTTTAAGTTTTAAAATTATGAATGTAAATAGTAAGAGCGAGTTTATTGGTATTCTCTCTTGTGTTGGACTTGCTAGTAATTTTGCTGCATTAAGGGCGCTTGCATTTGATGGGATTCAAAAGGGTCACATGAGATTGCATGTTAATAAAATACTCTACCTTTTAAAGACAAGATATAATATTTCTGATTTTGAGAAAGACAAATTATTATTAGAAATGGAAAAAATGAATATTTATTCTTTTGATTTTGCTTTTAAAATTTTAAAGAAAATAAGGTTAGAGAATGAAAGTAAAGTGCAAAGTTAATGCAAGTCTGGCTTTAATTAAATATTGGGGCAAGAAAGATGTTTTTTTAAACATTCCAGCGACTTCTAGTCTTGCTGTTAGTGTTGATAAGTTTTATTCAATAAGTGAGCTTGAACTTTCAGATCGAGATGAAATAATTTTAAATTCAAAGCCAGTTGTATTGCAAAATAGAGAAAAGGTGTTTTTTGATTATGCAAGAAAAATTCTTAGTGAACCGAATGTTAGATTTAAAATTAAAAGTGAAAACAATTTTCCAACAGCAGCAGGTCTTGCAAGTTCAAGCTCAGGTTTTGCTTCTATTGCTGCTTGTATTTTGAAATATTTTAATAAATATTCTTTTAATAGTGCATCTAATCTTGCAAGAGTAGGTTCAGCTTCTGCAGCAAGAGCTATTTATGGGGGGTTTACTATTTTAAAAGAAGGCTCAAAAGAATCTTTTCAGTTAAGAGATCAATCTTATTTTAATGATTTGCGTATAATATTTGCCATAATTGATAGCAATGAAAAAGAATTGTCTTCAAGAGTGGCAATGAATATTTGTAAACGCCACGAATTTTATTATGATGCTTGGATTGCTTCTAGTAAAAAGATCTTTAAAGATGCTTTATATTTTTTTTTAAAAAAAGATTTTATTCGTTTTGGAGCAACTATTGTAGAAAGCTATCAGAATATGTTTGCTTTAATGTTTGCATCTTCTATTTTTTATTTTAAAAGTAGTACAATAGATTTAATTAAATATGCTGCTAATTTGAGAAATGAAGGAATTTTTGTATTTGAGACAATGGATGCAGGCCCCCAAGTAAAGTTTATTTGTTTGGAAAAAAATTTAAATACTATTTTAAAAAGACTTAAGCAAAATTTTAATGGCATTAATTTTATTGTTTCAAAGGTTGGGTGTGACTTAGAATGGATTTAATTAGTTTTTCCGTGCCCGGAAATTTGCTTTTAATGGGGGAATATACTATTTTAGAGGAAAAGGGATTGGGGTTGGCAATTGCCATCAACAAGAGAGCATTTTTTTCTTTTAAAAAGAGCGATTCTTGGCGCTTCTTTAGCAAGAAGAAAGAGATAGACGATTTTTCTTTAATAGAAAATAGAAATGATTTTATTTTTAAAATGTTTTCTTACTTGAATCAAAATTGTTTTTTTGATCTAGATAGATTTGCATATGATGTATATATCGATACAAGTAATTTTTTCTTTAATGATGGAACTAAAAAGGGATTTGGCTCGAGCGCTGTTGTTGCTATTGGTATAGTGTGTGGGCTTTTTTTAATTTATAATTCTGCTAATGTTGTTCAAAAAGGTGAAATTTTTAAATATTGTTTGGAAGCTTACAGGCACTCTCAGGGGGGGATAGGTAGTGGATATGATATTGCTACCAGTATTTTTGGAGGTGTTATTGAGTTTGAAGGTGGTTCTACTCCTAAATGTAGACAGTTAAGGGCTTTAGAGTTTAATGATTTTTATTTGATGCGGGGTTTGCAAGCAGTTAAAACCACCGATTCTATTTATGAATACAATAAACATAGAGATTCTATTTTAGATTTCATATTAAAATGCAATTTGGAGATGAGAAAACTTGTTTTAAGTATTAGTAATTCTAAATCCGCATTAATTTCTAGTTTGAGAAGAGCTAAAGAATTGGGATTGGCAATTGGAGAAGTAATAGGAGTTTCTGCAGCTTTGTCTCCAAGTTTTGAGCATCTTCAAGATCAATGTGATTTGATTAAAGCTTTGGGAGCTGGAAATGAAACTTTTTTAGTTTACAGGCCCAATCTTAAAGCTTTTGATTTGTCGAAAATTATTCCAATTGTTTTAGAGCCTGAAGGCATTAAGTTTGAAAGCGATAAATGCTAAGAATAAGAAAGCCGGCTAAAATATTGTTTTTGGGTGAGCATAGCGCTGTTTACGGGTTTCCAGTTATTGGAGCTACAGTTCCAATTTATATGGATCTGATTTACAATGTGTCCAAAAATTGGAAATATTTGGGAAAACCCTGTGCTAAATTAAACAGCTTAATAAGCTTTATTGTTACAAATTACAGCAAAGTTAATCCGATTGAGTTTGCCATTCTTTCTGAAATTCCTATTGGAGTTGGTCTTGGCTCTTCTGCCAGTCTTAGTTTGTGTTTTGCAGAATATATTACAAGCCATTTTGAATATAGGGACTGTAATAAAGTTTTGTTGGCAAATCAAATTGAAAACATTTTTCATGGCAAATCTTCCGGGATGGATATTAGATTAATTGATCTTGGTGGAACTTTTTATTTAGAGACAAAAGAAGATGTTTTGAGTTCAAAAAAAATAAAAGATTCTGGTTTTTATTTTTTAATGGGAGCGATAAAAAGAGATTTTACGACTAAAGAAATAGTTGTTAATTTAAAAAAACAGTTATTGTTAAATGATGATTTATTTTTTTTTATTAAAAAACTTGGTCTTGCTGCAAGCAATGCCTATTTTTCTTTTAAGAATAAGAATGTATATTCTTTAGCTAACGAAATGAATATTGCACACTGTTGTTTAAAGCGTTTGGGATTATCTAATGATGCTCTTGATTGGCTGATAAGTAGGGGGATTAAATTGGGTGCTCTTTCTGGTAAGTTAAGCGGCTCTGGTAAAGGAGGAGCGTTTGTTTTTCTTTTTGAAAACCTAGAAAAAGCTAATAAAGTTCAAAAGGAATTAAATAATATGCTTAAAAATTCTAAAATAAACTTGGTTTTAGGGTTGAAAATAATTAAAGCTTAAGTTATTTTTGGGCCCAGAGAGATTCGAACTCCCGACATCCTGCTTGTAAGGCAGGCGCTCTGACCAACTGAGCTATGAGCCCTTTTGCTAATAATTAGTATACAGTATAAGTTTTAATGGTGTCAATTCTTCTCTTTTCTTTTTCCAAAAAGAACTACAAATATATTTACATTGTCAGCTGTTTTTAATCTATAGCCGCCTATTTTATCGGTATCTTTATTAATAAGAGCTTCTTTATGGCTTGGACTTTTAAGCCATGCATCAACTACTCTGCTAAGTTCAATTCCTGATGCTAGTATCTCTCTTGTTATGTAAAAGGATTCATCGTATTTGCGTATTCTTTGCATTGGGGTTGTACCAAAAAGAGTATGAGTTAGTGTTTTATTTTCACCTAGTTTGATAGCATATTCTTTTGCAACTTTTTCAAGAGTATCATCTATTTCTAAATGGTTTAGATTTAATCTTTTTCTCAATTCAGCAATTTCTGAATATAAGATTTTCATGTCTTCTTTTGTATCCATTGGATGTATTGTATTTAAATTGCATGCTTGAGATAAAAACACTGCAAAAATCAAAATCAATTTTTTCATTAAATATCCTTTTTATTTATTATGGCATTAAAATTATAATTATATCTCATTATGTATTATAATGATTATATCAAGGAGATAGTTGTGGAAAAGTATTTAAGTTATATAAAAAAAGATGATTTAGAAGAGATACACTTAAAGTTACAAGAACTTTTAGCAAGTTTACATATTTTTTATTCTAATTTAAGAGGTATTCATTGGAATATAAAAGATACTAATTTTTTTGTTATTCATGAAAAAACCGAAGATCTTTATGGATATATTGAAAAGATTATTGATATTGTTGCAGAACGTTCAAGAATGCTTGGATATGATTCTGAATTTAGATATTCTGAATTTATAAAAAAATCCTTTATTAAGGAGCTTGACGTTGAATCAACTTCTGATTTTTTACTTTCAATGCAAAGTATTGTTTGCGGTCTTACTGAGATCTTGAAAAATATTTTTGGAATGAGAAAATTGATTGATACCGCTTGTGATTATGGTACTGCTAATATTATGGATGACATTATGAGTGATCTTGAAAAGCATTTGTGGATGCATAAGGCATTGCTTGAAAATTGTGATTGTTTTTGTCACGATGATAACGACTCTAAATGTTGCGAGTGCGATATAAAATAACAATTTTATTAAAAGGTTTAACTTATACCGATGCTTAGTTTATCTGTATTAAGGCTGTAGTTGTTGTTGGGGATTTTATGGGGATTAGAAATATTGGAATTATGGCTCATATTGATGCCGGCAAGACTACTACTACAGAAAGAATTATTTATTATACTGGCAAAAGTCATAAAATGGGGGATGTAGATTCAGGAAACACTGTTACTGATTGGATGCCTCAAGAGCAAGAAAGAGGAATTACTATTAGTTCAGCTGCTATTACTTGCCATTGGAAGAATTGCCAAATAAACATTATTGATACTCCAGGGCATGTTGATTTTACCGCAGAAGTTGAAAGATCTCTTCGAGTTCTTGATGGGGGTGTTGTTATTTTTAGTGCTGTTGATGGAATTCAAGCTCAAACAGAAACTGTTTGGAAGCAGGCAGAAAAATATGAAATTCCTCGACTTGCTTATGTTAATAAGATGGATAGATTAGGTGCTAATTTTTTTAAAGTTGTAGGAGATATCGAAAATAAGTTTAAAACTATTCCTTTAATCTTGCAGATTCCAATTGGAAATGAAAGCAATTTTGAAGGAGTAGTTGATATTATTTTAAATAAAGAGCTCCATTTCTCAATGGAAAATGGAATTCCAAAATTAACTTATAGCCAAATTAGAGAAGAATTTATTGAACAAGTAACTTTTTTTAAGAAAAAGTTAATAGACATTCTAAGTCAATTTAGTGAAGAAATTACTCAATTATTTCTTGAAGATAAAGAAATTAGTTTGGATATTATTAAGAGTGAGATTAGAAGAGGTACTATTTCTAGATTTATTGTTCCTGTTTTAATGGGAACTAGTTTAAAAAATATTGGAATAGAACCTTTGATTGATTCGATTGTGGATTACTTGCCAAGTCCTTTTGAAAAAAGTTTTGATGCTTTTTCTTTAGATGCAAATAAAAAAATTTTAGTTGATCCTAATGAAAACAAAAAGTTGTCAGCTCTTGTTTTTAAAGTTCAATATTCAAGTGTAATTGCTGCGCATCTTTATTTTGTTAGAGTTTATTCTGGCGAGATCAATTCTAATAAAAAAATTTTCAATGCTTCAAATGGTAAGCGTGAAAAGTTTACAAAAATTTTTAGAGTTTTTTCAAATAAAAATGAACAAATAGATTTTGTGAAAACAGGTGATATTGGCGCTGTTTTAGGATTAAAGTTTTCTGTTACAGGGGATACTCTTGTTGAAGAAAACAATAATGTTTTGCTTGAATCTGTTATGTTTCCAGAACCAGTTGTCTTAATGTCTGTTGAGCCTGAAAGATCATCAGATGAGGTTAGACTAAAGGAAATTTTTGAAATAATATCGAAAGAAGATCCTACTTTTAGTTATTCTGAGAGCAAAGAAACGGGACAATTGATTATATCTGGAATGGGTGAATTACATCTTGAGATTATTTTGACAAGAATTAAAGATGAATTTAATCTTAATGTTTACACGGGAAAACCTCAAGTAAGTTACAGAGAGAGTGCTGGTAAAATTGTAGAAGAAGTATTTGAATTTAACAATATTTTTGCTGGCAAAAATATTGATTTTAAAATTGGAATAATCATTAAACCTTTGTCACGAGGCGAAGGAAATAAAATCGGTTTTGAATGTAATGTTGATTCTGCAATTAAGACCGCAATATCAAGGGGAATTACAGCTGCATTTGTAAGCGGAGTTTTTGGATACCCTATTATTGATATTAATGTTAGCATTTTTTCTATTGTTTGTGAGACTGGTAAGATTAGTGCAAGTGCTTTTGAATCAATTTCAGGATTTGCTTTTCATAGCATTTTTCAAAAATCAGATCCTATTAAACTTGAGCCAATAATGTTATTAGAAATTAGAACACCTATTGAGCATACAGGAGAAATTATTTCTACATTAAATGTTATAGGGGGTGTTATTCATTCAGTTAGCAATATTGGAGAGTATGATTTGATAAAATCAGAGGCGGCTTTTGAGAAACTTTTTGGGTATGCTTCTATTTTAAGAAGTTCTACTAAAGGGAGAGGCAGTTTTACTATGGAATTTTCTTATTTTAAGGAAAAAGTAAGTTAAAGTTATTGGTTTTTAAGGCAAAATGGTTTTTCTTGTGTTTATTATTTTTTAAATCTAATTAATTTTTATTGATGAGTTTTTATGTAAAAATGATTTTATTCCTTTTTTGTCAAGCTATAAGTTTTTGATAGTTTATGAGCGTGATATTATGATGTAAAATATTTTTTAGCCTTATAAAGGGATGTTTGTCTTTTAAAAATAGATATAACTATTATATTGGCTTTTTTGATGTGATATTTTATAATATTTTTTTATTTTAAAAATAAAGGAGGTGTATTATGCAGGGTGAAAATATGGTTTCAATTAGAGGTGGGAATAGAAGAAAAATTCTTCTTAGTTTGAAAAATATGCAATATTCAAGAACAGACTTAGCTCGTAAATTAACCTTAACAAATGCTGCAGTTACTATTTTGACTAATCAAATGATAAAAGAAAATCTTTTGATTGAAGTTGGATCTAGAGTGTCTGATGTTAAAAGACATGGACGAAAAGAAATACTTCTTGATATTAATAAAGATTATGCGTATTCAATGGGAGTTATTATTTCTAGCAATTATTTTCAAATAGGTATTGCTAATCTTAAATGTGAGGTTTTAATAAGTGAAACCCATTCTTTTGAGCCCCCAGTTAGTGCTTATGATATTTTAGAAAAAATAAAAGATCATATGATAGAAATTATTTGGAAACATAATTTCTCAAGAGATAAGTTTATTGGTTTAGGTTTTAGTATCACAGGGTTAATAAAAAATAAAGAATCAGGCATTGTTAACGACAGTTATGGAGCATGGATTGAAAAAGATGTTCCTGTTAAGAGAATACTTGAGGAATATTTTTCACTTACAGTTTATCTTGAAAGTTATGTTAAAAATTTATCTCTTGCCGAATTTATGGGTAGGAATATAGATAATATTATGTTTTTCGACTACACAGATACTGCCGAGCTTTCGATTTGGTCAGGTGGTAATGTTTATCCTGGTTTTAATAATAAGTCAGGCATGGTCAGCCATATGATAATTGATTATGAAGGAGAAAAAAATTGTCCAACTTGTGGTAATAAGGGTTGTGTTAATATGCTAATATCTAATTTTGCTTTGCAGAGATTGATTTCAAAAGAATTTATGAATGGTGAGATTCCTGAGCTTTATGAGAAGTATGAGGGTAGATTGAAAAAGGTTACAATATATGATATTTTTTCTCTTTATGAAAAATATGCTTTTATAAATAAAATTATGGAAGATACGGTTAAATATTTAGCAATAATTATTATCAATATTCAAAGAATGCTTGATTTTAATTATTTGGTACTCTATGGTCAAAGTTTTAGATTAAAAGCTTTTTTTGATTTGTTAAAAGAAGAAATTAAAAAGCGAAATAAAGAGAATATAGTATTAAAGCTTAGTTCATTAGATACTGAAGTTTCTGTTGTTGGACCGGCTTCTAGTGTTATTTTTAATAAATTTTATTTGACAGGAGGAGATATTGATTAATATTGCCTTTTTTTGTATCTTATATTTGATAAGATTATTTTTGAGAATAAAGGTTATTTTTAATGCTTGAAAGTTTGGGATCAAATTTTAAGAACTTTATAAACTATCTTTCTGGAAAGTCTACAATAAATGATAAAAACATTGCAGAGGCTATTGAGATTATTAAAAATTCTTTAGTTGATGCTGATGTTAACTTAAGAGTTGTAAGGCGTTTTTTAAATTCTATAATTGAAGAGTCCAAAGGAGTAAAAGTTTTAAGGGGCATTGATCCTAAATCTCAGTTTATTAAAATTGTCAATGATAATCTTGTTAAATTTTTGGGAGGCAAAAATTATGAGCTTAGTTTGCATCCTGTCAATAAACAATCTTATATTCTTATGCTTGGACTTCAAGGTTCTGGCAAGACTACAACATGCGCTAAGCTTTCTTTAAGGCTTAAAAAAGAAAATAGAAAGGTACTTCTTGTAGCTGCTGATACATTTAGAGCAGCGGCCGTAGAGCAGTTAAAAATATTGGGTAGCCAAATAGGTGTTCCAGTATTTTCACTTGAAGGAGAAAAAGATCCTATTAAAATTGTTAAAGCGTCTATGAGGTTTGCTGAGTCTGAGTTTTTTGATTCTGTAATAGTTGATACTAGAGGGCGACTTGAGGTTGAATCTTTGTTAGTTGAAGAGATAAGAAAAATCAAGGAGATTTTGCAGCCCGCAGAAACCATTTTGGTACTAGACTCTATGATGGGTCAAGTTGCGGTAAATATTGCTAAGGAATTTAATGAAAATGTTGGACTTACCGGTGCAATATTTTCTAAGTTTGATTCAGATACTAGAGGGGGTGCTGTACTATCGTTTAAAAGTATTTGCGCAGTTCCTATTAAATTTATTGGTGTTGGAGAAAAAATTGAAGATCTTGATTCCTTTTACCCAGAAAGAATTGCTTCTAGAATTCTTGGTATGGGGGATGTTGTTAGTCTTGTAGAGAAGGTTCAAAGTGTTGTTGACAAAGAAGAGGCTATTAAGCTTGAGGAAAAAATTAATAAAGCTAGTTTTAATTTTGAAGACTATCTAAGCCAATTTAGACGCATGAGGCAAGTGGGAGGGTTTTCTAATTTTGTAAGTTATTTACCAGGTGTTTCAAAATCAATGTTGAATGCTGATAACTTAAATGAAGAAATTTTTAATAAAGAAGAAGCTATTATTCTTTCTATGACTAAAAAAGAAAGAATAAACCCGGTGATTTTGAACAATCCTTCAAGAAAAAAAAGAATAGCTTTGGGAAGTGGAACAACCGTTTTTGATGTTAATAAGCTCATAAAAAAGTTTAGTCAAACAACTTTGTTTATGAAAAAAATGAAAAATAAAGATTTTCAAAATAAGATTGCGTCCCTTTGGGGAAAATAAGGAGGAATAAATTTGAGCGTTAAGATAAGATTGAAAAGAATGGGAGCTAAAAAAAGGCCTTATTATAGGATTGTAGTTATGGATTCTGCTTCTCCTAGAGATGGTAGAGCAATTGAAGAGCTTGGTTATTATCATCCTGTTGAAAAGCAAAAGCAAATAAAAATTAAGGAAGATAGAATTAAAGATTGGATAAGCAAGGGAGCAATTTTAAGTGATACAGTGAAAATGCTTTTAAATAAAAACAACTTGAATGCGAAAAGTCAGGAGGTTTAGATGAAAGAGTATGGGAATGAAATTGAACTTATAGAGTTTGTAGTAAAGTCTCTTGTAGATAAACAAGATGAAGTGAAGCTAAATGTAATTGAAGGGGAAAAGTCAACTATTTTAGAATTAAGGGTTTCCCAAAGCGATGTAGGTAAGATAATCGGAATACGAGGTCGTATTGCACGAGCTATTAGAACTTTGCTTGGAGCTTGTGCCGCTAAAACCAATAGGCGAGTGCAATTAGAAATATTAGATTGATTTATGTTTATTAAAGGCGTGATACTATCGTCTTATGGAGTTAATGGGTATGCTAAGGTTAAAAGCATATCCAATAATTTTGATGATTTCATTAACCTAAAAAACAATAAGGTTCTTTTAAAAAAAAACAATAGTTTTTCCATTGAAGTTAAGGTTGTAGATGTTAATGTAAAGAATAATTCCTTATTTTTAAAGTTTGAAGGGATTAATACTCCAGAGTTAGTTAAGCCTTTGATTGGTTTTGAATTGTGGGTTGATGATTCGCTTGCATCTAGCTTAAAGGAAGGCGAATATTATTTGGGAAAATTGATTGGCTATGCTATTGTTAATGACAATAAAAAGCTAGGAGAAGTTGTAGCTTTCTTTGAATATTTAAATAGTGTATTCCTTGAAGTCAAAGCGGGTATTAAGTTTTTTTTTATTCCTTTTTTGAGCATTTATATTGGAGATATAGATGCAGAAAAAAAAACAATTGAGCTTAAGGTTTTAGATCTTTTAAGATGAAGTTTACAGTTATATCCCTTTTCCCAGCAATAATTAAACCATTTTTTGAAAATTCAATAATGAAAAAAGCTATTAACAAAGGAATAGTAAGTTTTGAGCTTATTGATGTTAGGGATTTTTCAAAAGATAAGCATAAAAGATGTGATGATTTGCCTTACGGAGGCGGTGCTGGGATGGTATTAAAGGCTGAACCCATGTCTTTTGCCCTTGAGCATGTAGAAGCTACTAAGAAAACAACAATATTTTTAAGTCCTTCTGGCAAAAAGTATACCCAAGAGCTGGCATATTCCTTGTCAAAAGAAAAAGAAATTGTTATAATTTGTGGAAGATATGAAGGGATTGATCAGCGTATTATAGATTTATATGTTGATTTTGAGATTTCTATTGGAGATTATGTTTTATCTTCAGGAGAGATCGCAGCTCTTGTTTTAATAGATAGTGTATATAGATTGCTAGATGGAGTAATAAATCCTAATTCTTTATTAGAAGAATCATTTGGTGTGAAAAGTGGGTTACTTGAATATCCCCATTATACCAGGCCTTATAATTTTATGGGGATAAAGGTTCCAGAAGTTCTTATTTCAGGGCATCATGAAAATATAAAGAATTGGAGGCTTTTTAAAGCTAGAGAAAAAACTAAGAAAAACAGATATGATTTATACCTTAAATATTTAGAGATAATAGGAGAAAATAATGGATTTGATAAGAAAAATTGAAGCTCAAAATAAGAAAAGTGAGGCTTTTGTCTTTAATGTGGGAGACACTGTGAAGGTTGTTTATAAAATCATTGAAGGTAGTAATGAAAGATTGCAGAGTTTTGAGGGGATTATTATTTCTTTTCAAAATAAGGGAATTGGCAAAACATTTTTGGTTAGAAAAATTTCTTCAGGAATAGGTGTTGAAAAAATTTTTCCAGTATATTCTCCTATTATAGAAAGAGTTGAAGTTTTAAGAAGAGGCAAGGTTAGAAGAGCAAAGCTTTATTATATGAGGAATAGAATCGGTAAAGCTGCTATGAAAATTAAGGAGCGTCTTAATGTTAAAAAAGTTAAGCATTAATTTTTAAGTTATTTTAAATATTTTAGTAAATTAAGTCATGAAATAAAGCAAATTGGATTTTAATTAAAAATTATTTTTGAGTAGTCTTTTGTTTTGTAAATTTTTATTCAAAATTCAGGGTTTTTGATGTTCTAAAAAATAATTTTGGTAATCTTAAGCGTGTATTTATTGCTATTAAAAGCATTAATTAGTAATTCTTATTAATTTTAATGCAAGCTAAAGTGTATTTTTGTCTTTAAAAAAGCTAAAGGTTTAAAATTTTGATTTGTTGAAAAACTTTTAAGTTGTGTAAGTAATTTTGTCTTTAAAATTTTTATTTTTTTGGAGAGTAAATATTTATTTGTTATCGTTAGGGAGAGTTGATTTTGAAATATACTCAAAGTAAGTTTAAGGGTAACAATTTTCAGAAATTCAATAAGCGTTTTTATGGGTTTAAAAATAGAAGATTAAATTCTGAGAGTAAAAGTCAAAATGTTGCCCCAGTAAACAGTTCTAATAATAGATCGACTGTTTTGAATGCAGATAAACAAAATGTTTTTAAGGGTAAATTTAGAAGAAAAAATATAAAATTTAAAACAAGAATAAATCTTGATGTTACTTGTTGTATTTGTGAAAAAAAAATAAATGATCTTGTTTTCAGTATGTCTTTAAAAGTTGAAAATGAAGATAAGCCTGTTCATTTTGATTGTATTATCAACAAATTAACGGTTGAAAATAATCTTTCAAGTAATGAAAAATTAGTTTATAGGGGTGTTGGTAAATTTTTTATTGTGGATACCTCTTCTAGAGGCGAATATTTATATTTCAAAATTATTAAAGAAATTGAATTTGAAAATTTAGAAGAACAACCAATATGGCGCAAAAAAATTCTTAAAGATGTTAATAAAGGGTTTAGGATTTGGTGATATGAAGGTGGCAGTTTTCCCAGGATCTTTTGATCCAATTACTTGGGGCCATATCGATTTAATTAAAAGATCATTGGCTATTTTTGACAAAGTTGTTGTTTTGGTTGCTAAAAATAAATCAAAACAATACTTGCTAAGTGATAGCGAGAGGTTTGATCTTACAAAAGATGTTATTTTGTCTTTAAATTTTTTAAATGTATTTGTAGATAGGTATAGTGGCTTTATTGTTGATTATGCATTAATTAATTCTATTAAATTTATTGTTAGGGGAATTAGAGCTTTTAATGATTTTGATATAGAGTTTGAGAGGTATCTTGTTAATAATAAGTTAAATTTTAAAATTGATACTATATTTTTACCAAGTAGTGCAGAGCATTTATACATAAGGTCAAATTTTGTAAAGGAATTGATGATGAAAAAGGATGTTGATCTTTCTCATTTTGTTCCAGAATTGGTGTTTAATAGATTGAAATCTAAGTTTATTGACAAATGACTTGGTTAATATATATATTATTAAGATAATTTAATCTGTTTAAAAGTAGTAGGAGAAAGTAATGGCTGTTCCAAAATTTAAGCCTTCAAAATCTAGGAGTAGAACAAGGCGTAGTATAAATATGAGGAAAAAAATTCCGCAATTTCAGGAATGTTCTAATTGTGGCAATCTTGGAGTGAGACACAGAATTTGTTTAAAGTGTGGATATTATAGGAATAATCAATATCTGGAAATAGGTTTGTAGTTGTAGCAAGGAAGGTATGTTCATGGATAATGATGAAATTTTTAGCAAGGTTAGATCTATTATATCTGAGCAACTTGATAAAAAAGAAGATGAAATTACTCTAGACTCTAGATTTGTTGAGGATCTTAGTGCAGATAGTCTTGATATTTATGAGCTTTTGTATTTACTTGAAGAGGCTTTTGATGATAAGATCCCAGAAAACGAAGCTAATGAATTTGAGACGGTAGGTGATGTTGTTAATTTTATTAAAAAGAGAAAAGGTTGATGAAAAAAAATTCTTCCGATTTTTGTTTTGGTAGTGAAAGAAAAGCTCAATTGAGTGAATTTTTGGAGAATTTGAGCATTGATTTTAATAATTTTGATTTATTAAATACAGCATTGAGCCATTCGTCTTATTCTAATGAGCTGGATCAAAAATCTGGCAATAATGAGAGGTTAGAATTTTTGGGAGATTCTGTGCTTAATTTGATTATCACAGACCATCTTTATAAAACTTATCCAAATAAAAGTGAAGGAGAGCTTAGTAAGGCTAGATCTTATATTGTTAGTGAAGATTCCCTATCTAGTATTGCTAGAGAGATTGATCTTGGTTCTTATATTTTACTTGGAAGAGGGGAGGAGAGTAATGATGGTCGCAATAAAAAAGGCATTCTTGCCGATGCTATTGAAGCTCTTGTAGGTGCTATTTATCTTGATAGTGGGTTTTTGGTGGCAACAGAATTTGTGGTTGGGCTTTTTGACATGTACATAAGATTAATGTTTAATAGGGGTGATTTTAAAGATTATAAGAGCTTGTTGCAAGAATATGTTCAAAAGAAATATAAAATCTCGCCAAATTATAAACTAGACAAGGAAATAGGTCCAGATCATGATAAAGTCTTTTGTGTTGAACTTTATGTTGGAGAAAAGTTTATATCAAACGGAAAGGGTAAATCTAAAAAGGAAGCCGAAATGAGAGCGGCCGAAGTAGCTTTAAAAGCCATGGAAGATATTAATCTTTAAGGTTTTTATTTTATTTATAAGATAATTTTTGGTATTAAGCTTAGGATTTTCAATTACATAGCTTAGCAGTAGGTTTAAGATTTTACCTATATTTTTATTTTCTATTTGTTTTAAATTTTGAATATCTTTCCCGTTTATTTTTAAATCTTTTAAAGAGAGAGGGCTTTTTAGCAATTTTTTTCTTTTTATATTTTTTATTATAAATAAATATTTTTTATTTTTCCCTTTTAGTGCTTTGTATATATCAATTATTTCTTTATAATGTTCTCTTGTGCTTTTGCTAAGCAAGTACCTAATATCACTTAATTTTTTAACATTAAAAATGTTGTTATTATCGATTATGCTTCTATAAAATAAAATTAACCTAATTTCTTTATTTGAGAATTTAAGTAAAGTTAATTTTTCTTTTAGTTCTTTTACAGGTTTTTTAATTGTTAGTATAGTGATTGCCTTTAGATAAAATTTGTCTTTGCTAAGTAGAGCAGTTTTTTTTATTAATTTTGTTTTTATTTCTAGATTGAAAAAATTCTTAAAAAAATTGATTTTTTTAAGATAATAAATTCCTTTTTGTATATTTGCGCCTTCTAACAATTTGTGAAATTCATTTTTTATTCTTTCCTTTGAAATCATTAAAATATTTTCTTTTTTGTATTTCATTGAAATTAAAGTATTTTTTTCGATGTTAAAATTAAGTGTGGATGAAAATCTTGCTGCTCTTAGTATTCTAAGGGCGTCTTCTTCAAATCTTTTATTTGGGTTTCCTATGCATCTTATTATTTTCTTATTAAGATCTTTTTTCCCATCATAGTAATCTATTATGTTAAAGTTAAAAATATCCATTGCAATTGCATTGATTGTAAAATCTCTTCTTTTAAGATCTTTAATTAAATTTCTAGTATATTCTACTTTTTTTGGAGCTCTGTTGTTTTCATATTCTTTTTCTATTCTGTATGTAGTGATTTCAAAAATTTTTTTATTAAAAATAATACCAATTGTGCCATGTTTTATTCCTGTTTTAATGTTGTTTGGGAATAATGTTATTATTTCTTCGGGAGTTGCATTTGTTGCAAAATCAAAATCGCAAGGTTGTTTATTAAGTAGTAAGTCTCTTAAAGCGCCTCCAACTAAATAAAATTCGTAGTTGTTTTTTTTAAATATTTTACCAATTTTAATTATGTTTTGATTATTCTTGCCCAAATTCATATAAAATTATATTATAGTGTAAATATTTTTTTTCTGAAATTGATTTACAATTTTAATTTATTTGAAGTATGTTGTAAGTAGTACTTTTATTTTTTTAAAATGGTTTTATTGAGGTTTTATGAGTGGTAATAACAATAGTGTATACAACGCTATAGGTCAGCTTTCAAAAGAGACTAAAAATAGGTTGATGAATGATATAAGAAAAAATTTAGGCTTAAATTCTTCTGAGTTTGTTTTGCCAAATTGTAGCAATGAGCCTTATGTTGATTCTCAGCTTGAAAAATTTCTTTCAGGGCGTTTAATGGAAGAATCATTTCTTATAAGAATGTGGTTAACTATTTTAAATTTTTTTCAGAAGGATAAAAGTAAAGAAGATATTTATAAAAGTTATGTTATAAAAAACCTGGAAAATCAAATTAATGAAATGTGTAAAAATCCAGTAATAGATTTTAAGAGAGAATGCTTGTATATTGGCTTTGTAGAAATGTTTTTTGGTGTTTGTCGATATTCAATGGAATTGAAAGAATTTTTTAGGAAATTAGAAAAAGGTGGCGTTGTTGTTGAGCAAACTATTTTAGAAATTATTCAAAATAAAGTTCTTAATTCCAAGAAAAATTTGGAAGATTTTTTGGATGAAGGTGAATATGCGCTTTTTCTAAAAAAAGAAAAGACTCAAAATGATTTAGAAGAATCTCTTAAGGTCAAGATAAATGAGTATATTAATTCTATTCCATCTAGTACTTACAGAACTGTCTCTGATATGTTTGAATTTTATTATGTTTTTAATAGTTTGGCGTTTTTCCCTTACAAGTCTTTTTTTTCATTTTTCAATGTAGATCTTTTAGATAATATTGAAAGTATGAGTATCGTTGATCTTGAGGTTGGATTTGGAACTAGTTTTTCAAGTGTTAGTAAGTATTTGAATTATTTTTTTGACATTTTGTATACATTAAAAGATATTGAGATAGATGAGGATATTGTTAAAAGTATTATATCAAATTATTTTTTAATATCTGATGATATTAGTAATTCAGAAATAATTTCAAGAGAAGATCATTTATCTCGAGTAGAATATGTATTTAAAAATGTTTTATCTGTTGTATCTAAAATTGTTGGTTTGTCGAGAACTTTACCTTATTTAGATGTTTTTAGGGTGTATTGTAAAAATCCGGTTGCATCTCCTAAAAAATATGTGCCCTTTTTTGATGTGAAAAATTTTTATGAGAACATTTTATTTTTGAATGTTATGGGTCAGGCTATCAAAAGGCGTGATAGCTCTTTAAAAGTTCTTGTTATCAAGGAAATAAAAAGTCTTGTTAGAGATCCTAGCGTAATTTTAAATTTAAAGGGTGAGATTTTTAATGAATTAGATCTTAGTCATTATAGTTTTAAAAAATTATATTTTCTTAATGATTTTTTTAAAAACATATATGATGTTAGAATGGTGGAGGTTTTAAGAACTATAAATAATGTCGTGCTAATTAATAATCATGATTTGAGAAATATATATGTTGACATTGAAAATAATATTACTGCTTTGAAAAAAGAAATTTATAATATTTACTTTGAGATTGATTATAAAAATGAAGAGTTTGAAAGGCATAAAAGAGAGAGCAAAATTGATGACTCTTATAAGGAAAAGATTTTGAAGTGGTGCTTAAATGAATCGACTTCTATTGATAAGATTTCAAATAGATTTGTAGATTATTTTATTGAGCTTAAAAAAAGATGTTTGACTCTTTTGGAAAATCATAATGTTTTTATTCGAAAATCTTTAACAGTTTCTTATAAGTCAATGGTAAATGAAAATAAAAAAATTACATTAGCTGATGTTATTGGCAATCTTTTAGAAATCATCGATCAAGCACTTTTTATAATAAAAAATTTATAAATCCCATGGAAGCTTTTAAAGTAAAAAATCTAAGACGTTTTTCAAATTTTATTAGAACTTTGGTTATTGTATTGTTTTTAAATTCTTTGTTGAGTTTATTCGTTTTTTTGGCTGGTTCTTACAATATTTTTGTTTACAATTTTCAGAAATTTTATCTTGATCTTACTATTGTTTTAAGCTCTGTTTCTTTTGGGCTTGAATCTACTAGACTGATATTTTTTTATTTATTGAGAAATAAAAAAATTAATTATTATTTAATTTTAATTTTTAGTTTTATGATTTTTTTTTGTGCCCTTGTTTTTAAAATTTTTCTTTCTGGCAACAAATAGATTAATAGAAAGATTGCATTAATTATTTGCCATTATTATATTGACTAATGAATTTTATTTTTATAAACTAACTATTAGTTTGTTATTTGCCGACTTAGCTCAGCTGGCCAGAGCAGCGGTCTTGTAAACCGCAGGTCGTCGGTTCGACTCCGACAGTCGGCTTTTAGGGGCGGTACCGAAGTGGTTAACCGGGGCAGACTGTAAATCTGTTGGCTTTGCCTACGTGGGTTCGAATCCCACCCTCCCCAATTTAGTTAAATTATAAGAAATTACCTTTTTGTAATTTTTAGATTGCAATCTTTTTGATTGTAATCCTTTAAATGTGATATATCGTTTCATTATGGTGCTTGTACTTTTGTCTATTTAGAAAAGTTATTTTTATTGGTTATAAGTATAACGTTAGTATCAATTAAAATTTTAATTGATACTAGTGAGTAATTAGCGAATACTTTTGTTTGGCTAGGAGATTCTTGTGCTTATTAAAATTGGGAAAGTATTTATTCTTTTGTTCTTTTTAGGATCTATTTTGTCAATTTTTATATATTTTTTAAATCTATCTTCTTTAGAAAATGGTTTAGTTTATGAATTTGATGTTGAGAAAGGTTGGGGAGTTAAAAAAATAGCTAAAGAATTGAAAAAACAAAAATTAATTAAATCCGAATTGCTTCTTGTTTTTATTTCGTATATTTTTGGCAGTGACAAACAATTTAAAGAGGGAAGATATTCAATCAATGGTAATCTTTCTACATTTGAGATATATAAAGAGTTTTTAAAGGGATCTTCTAATGTAAATATTGATGTTACAATACCTGAGGGGTATACTAGCAGAAGAATTGCTTTTAAGCTTAAAGAATTTGACGTCATTGACGATGTTCAAGATTTTATTTTTTTGATCAACGAAAAATCGTTTATTTATGAGCTTGGATTTGATTATGATTCTCTTGAAGGATTTTTATTTCCAGATACTTATAAATTTTATAAGGGTATAGAAGTAAAGAATATTGTTCGTATGTTTGTCGATAATTTTTTGAATAAGCTTAAATCTATAGGTGTTGTTTTTAGTGATTATTCAAGTAAAGATCTTTATAACAGAGTAATAGTAGCATCTATTGTTGAGCGTGAGTATAGGGTTAAAAGTGAAGCTTCAATAATGTCTTCGGTTTTTTATAATAGAATAAAATCTGGTATGGCATTACAATCTTGTGCTACTATTGAGTATGTTATTACAGAGGAGCTAGGACGAAATCATCCCAAAAGAATTTATTTTTCAGATTTAGAGATAGATTCTCCTTATAATACATATGTTAATAAAGGGTATCCCCCCACTCCAATTTCAAATGCTGGTATTATTTCTTTACAAGCAGCTTTTTTCCCAAAAAATACACAGTATTTATTTTTTGTGGTAAAAGACTCTAAATCGGGGACACATAAATTTTCATCAGATTATTCTTCACATCTTCTAGGGGCAAAAGATTATATTAAAAATTTTATTACTAAGGATTAAGGAGTATGAAGTATTTACAAATTACAGCTTCAATTAAATCTAAATTTGATATTGTAGCTATTGTGGAACAGTATATTAAGCTTGTTAAATCGGGATCTACTTATAAAGGGCTTTGTCCTTTTCATGCTGAGAAAACCCCTTCTTTTTTTGTAAATTCTTTGCAAGGATATTTTTATTGTTTTGGATGTAAAAAGGGTGGGGATGTTATTGGATTTTTAATGGATATGGAGAAAATCAATTACAATGATGCTCTTAAGATTTTATGTGAAAAATTTGGTGTTTATTATAATGATTTAAAAATAAGTCGAGAAAGTGAAAAAAAAAATGAAGATAAAGACACAGTTTCAAAAATTTACTCATTAAATTCTAGATTAATCAATACTATTAAATTTTTTTTGAATAAAAACAAAAAAGCTTTAGATTACGTTTTAAAAAGTAGAGCAATATCTAAGGAAGTCGTTGATTTATTTGAACTTGGATATTTACCACTCAATGTTAAAGATGGTTTAGAGCTTTATGATTTTTTAGTTTCAAAAGGATACTCTTCTGAAATACTGAGAAAAAGTGGCTTATTCTCAAAGACAACTCCCAAAGCTTCTATTTTGTCTCAAAGATTGATTTTTCCAATTAAAGATTTTAAAGGAAACGTTGTTGGTTTTGGGGGTCGAGATTTAGATGGCAAAGGTTCTAAGTATATTAACTTAAGCGAGACTGAAGTTTTTAAAAAAAAGGAACTTCTTTATGGATTTTATGAGGGGTTTGATGAGATTAAATCTACAAAGTCAGTTATATTGGTGGAAGGATATATAGATGTTCTTGCTTTTTTTACATCTGGGATTAAGAGAGCCGTATCTACTCTTGGCACTTCTTTTTCAAAAGAACATCTGGCTTTGATTCAAAGATATGCTGATGAGATAATATTTTCTTTTGATGGCGATGATGCTGGACTTTCTGCAACTTTAAAAGCTTATCAAATTTGTTTGCCATTTAATATTAATGTTAGTGTTGTTAAAATGGATGTTGGTCGTGATCCTGCAGATATTCTTAAAGATGAAGGTGAGGGGTTTTTACAGGAAATTTTAAATAATAGATGTGATGCTTTTGACTATCTCTTAGATGTTTATTCTAATAAATATGATTTAAATAAAACTGTAGATTTAAATGCTATGATTAATTTATTTTTAAATTTGATAAATTTATCAAAAGTAGATACTCAGAAAAAAATTTTTTTAGACAAGCTAAGCAATAAGCTTGGTATTGGCGTGACAACTTTATTAAAAGATTATTATAGAATAAAAGAAAGATTTGTAGTTGACAATAATAAAAGAAATTTGTATGCTCATAATGATGATTCTTATGAGAGGTATCTGATAGTAGCTTTGTTGAAAAATTTTAGTTATTTTGGTATAATAAGGCGCAATATTATTGATAGTGATTTAATTGATATTAATGCTAGAAAAACTTTTATATGCTTTGAAGATTTATTTGAAAATAATGAAGATTTTTCATTAATGGATTTAAAAAGAAATTTAAAGGACAGCTATAAAGTTAGTGAGTTTTTTTTTGAAGAAATTTTAAATTCTGAATTTGAAGTGGATGATGAGACACTCATTCATGTTTTGCTTGCAATCAAGAGGAGAAAATTAGATTCTCGTGTTTTGCTTTGCAAAAGAAAATGTGATGAGGACTCTTTGGTGAATGCTAAAGTTCAAATAAATGAATTAATGTTTTTAAATATGCAGAGAAAAAATTTAAAAATCTATATAGACGATGTTCCAGGGAGTTGAATTTTGTCGGATTTGGAAAAGAAATATTCGAAGCTGATAGAGGGTATTGTTACTCATTTGGGAGATAGAAAATCTCTTAGTTTTAGTGAATTATCAAATTTGCTTCCCGATGATATATTAGAACCAGAGATCCTTGATTGTATTTGCTCAATACTTGAAGATAGGGGAATAAGGTTGGTTAATAAAATTTCGGAATTAGATCTGGTAGGAGCCGAAGATAGAAATGATGAAGAGGAAGAGGTGGAGATTGAATCTGATAGAAATTTTATGATTTTAGACGATGGTTTTCAAAGTGATGAGGAAGATGTTGATATTGATGGCAAACTGGATGATTGTGATGAAGAAGATATTTCTGTTAAGGATGATTTGGGTTCAGGGTATATTAAAAGTAATGCCTTAAAAGATAGTCATTCAGAAGATCCAATAAAGCTTTATTTAAAGGAAATAGGAAAAGAGTTTTTATTAACGGGGAATCAAGAAGTTGAACTTGCAAAGCAAATGGATTCTGGAGAAAGCATAATTGAGAATATTCTTAAAAATGAAGGACTTGTTATAGAAAACTATTATAATCTTGTTAATACTATTTATTCAAGAATGGAAAGAGAAGAGTTTTTTAAAAGAGAAAAAGATAAAGATAAAGAAAATAATCCTGATTATTATAATAAAAAAAAAAGAATTGCCTCTTTTTATAAAGTTCCTTTAAAACCAATTCAAGATCGTTTAATAAGTTATGTAGATAATAAGCATAGGGTATATGAGCTTGGGGGGGATATTTTTGAAAAGAATTTAAAAAAGGAAAGATTAGCCTTAAAAGAGCTTTTACGAGACATTCCTTTATATCAAGATGAACTAAGGATTTTTTCAGATGATTATATTGACTCTGCTAACAAAATAAAGGATTTGCAAAGGCAGCAAAGAATAATTCTAAGTAGGTTGAAAATTGAAAAAATAAGAGACTTGAGAGTGCTTGGAAGAGATTTGACTATTGCTGAGAAAAGAATAGAGATTGAAAAATCTCTTAAACTTAAAGAAGATGCTATTAAAGAGCAGATTACAGAAGCTCAGCTTGCTCAAAAAGAACTTGAGAGAATTGAAATGTATTATGAGTATCCAATGGATAAAATAATAAGCATGTCAGAAGAGATTGCTAAGGGAAAACAAATGATGCAGCATGCTAAAGATCAGTTGATTAAGGCTAATTTAAGGCTTGTTGTAAGCATTGCTAAGAAATATGCAAATAGAGGTCTTCATTTTTTTGACCTTGTTCAAGAAGGTAATATTGGATTAATTAAAGCTGTTGAAAAGTTCGAATATAAAAGAGGTTTTAAGTTTTCAACTTATGCTACTTGGTGGATTAGACAGGCTATAACAAGATCTATTTCTGATCAAGCTCGAACAATTAGAGTTCCTGTTCATATGATTGAACAAATAAATAGGCTTAATAGGGAAACTAGATATTTAATTCAAGTTTTAGGGAAAGATCCTACAGATGAAGAGCTTTCAGACAGACTTGGATGGGAGCTTAAAAAGGTTAAAACTGTAAAAAGTGTTTCAAGAGAGCCCGTTTCTCTTGAAACGCCAATTGGAGAAGAGGAAGATTCTGTTCTTAGTGATTTTATTGAGGATAAAGCAATAAAAAATCCTGCAAATCACACGTCCTTTGTGGTTTTGCAAGATCAAATAAGAGCAATTCTTGGAACTCTTCCTGAAAGAGAACAAGAAGTTGTCAAAATGAGATTTGGGCTTGAAGATGGCTATTCTTTAACTCTTGAAGAGGTTGGACTTCATTTTAATGTTACAAGAGAAAGAATTAGGCAAATTGAATCTAAGGCATTAAGGCGGCTTAAAAATCCCAAAAAAACTCAAAAATTAAAAGATTATCTTGAAGATTTAAATTAAACATGGGAGGGTTGATGGATAATAATATTGATACATTAAAAAAACTTGAAGTTATATATAAGTCTAAGTTTGAGCTTGAAGAAAGACGAAAAAGTATTCCCAAATATTTGGAGATGAAAAAAATTCAGATTGAAGAATTATCGAAAGTTCTTATTGATTTGCAACAAAAGTTTAAGGAATATCAAAGAGAAGACTCTGCTTTAAAGTTAGATATTTTAGATATTAATTCAAGAAAGAGTAAGGCAGAAGAAAAAATTGATAGCATTAAAACACAAAGAGAATATGAAGCCCTTGAAAAAGAGCTTCAGGTTATTATTGACGATGAAGTTACAATTAGAAAAAAGATGACACATGTTAATGGACTTAAAACTAAAATAGAAAAGGAAATGTTAGATGTTACCGAGAAACATGGCAAAGAAGAAGAATGTTTTAGGGCTGAAAGCAATAGTTTAGAGTTAGAGCTTTTAGAAATTGAAAAGAAACTTTTAGAAATAGAGAGTGAAGAGTCAAATTGTGCTTCTAAAATGAATGAAGATTTTTTATTTAAATTTCAAAGGATAATAAGAAATAAATCAAACGGAGTTGTGCCTTTGATTAATAATGTTTGTAAAGGCTGTCATATGATACTTCCTGTTGAATTTGCAAATAAAGTAAGACGTGAGCCCAACGATATTAAATTTTGTCCTTATTGTAGTAGAATACTTTATTATCAGGATAAAATTCGAATAAGTGATGAAATAATTCCTGGTAGTTTAGCAGATCTTATTGAATAAAATTTGTTAATTTGATATTTTTTATTTAAGCTGGCAGTCAGCCATCGCTTAGTTTTATAATAATTAAAGCTTAAGAGGAAAGTCCGAGCTCCAATAAGAACATAATGCTAGGTAATGCCTAGGGGTTTTTTAAACCTAAGAAAGTGTCGCAGAAAATTACCGCCATAAAAGGTAAGGGTGAAAAGGTGAGGTAAGAGCTCACCGCTTATTTAGCAATAAATACAGGCAAGATAAACCTCATTAGGAGCAAGATCAAGTATGTAAGCTTCCTTTGTTCTTGAGGATATGCTTACGGGTAGATCGCACGATTTTTTTAGCGATAAAAAAACAAGAGAGATGATGGCATAGTACAGAACTCGGCTTATGGGTGTCAGCTTAATTTCATAAGTCTAAAAGAGAGTTTTAAATGGAAATAAGATATTTAAGATATGTTTTTTATTCATTTATGATTTTCATTTTTATTTTTTTAATTTATTATATTTTATTATATTTCAAATCTTTTTCTAATTCTTATTTGAAAGCAGGACCAACAGAAGTTGATTTGCTTTCGTTGTGGGATAAAAAAGAATATAAAGAAATAATAGATTATGCTGAGAATGACATTAAAAATCATAGATTTGATTTTAATTTAAATTTACTTTTGGGATTTTCATACTTTTATTATTCTTTAATAGTAAATGAAGAATATTTGAAAGGAGAATTTTTAGATAAATCTATAGAAAGATTAAGATTTTTAATCTCTATAAATGATGGAGTCTCTATAGGCCCTTTGTATTATATATTGGGAAAAGCATATTCTCATAAAGGAGAGTTTTATAGCGAACTTGCTGTAAAATTTTTGAAGAAGGCTTTAAGTGTTGGTGGTTTTGATTTCATGAACATTAAAGAAGATGTTTTTGAGTATTTGGGGTATTCGTATCAGCTTTTAAGAGATTACAAGTCTAGTTTAAAGTTTTTTGAAAAAGCCTACAATGAAAATAAATCTGATTTAGTGCTTTGGAGTTTGGCTTATGTTAATTACAAGCTGAATGATATAAATAAAAGTGTAGAGTATATAAAAAAAATAATAGAAGAAGAAAAAGTAAAATTGTCAAAGGGTGAGAGAACGGACGAAAATTTAATTCAAAAGGTATATTTGCTTTATGGGGACATTCTATTGGATAAGGGAGACTATGATGGTGCTTTTAATTACTATAATAAAGTTCTAGAAATTAATAGTTCAAATTCTAGCGTTTATGTTAAAATAGGAGATATATATAGGAAGAGAGATAAAGATTATCCTAAAGCTAGAAAATACTGGAGAGAAGCTCTCAATCTTAATCCTTATTTAGAAGCAGCAAGAGAGAGGCTTGGAATTACTTTGGAAGATTTTTAGGGAGGTTGATTTGAATTTGTTTAAGTCTTTTTTGATAGATATTGGTATTGATCTTGGAACATGTAATACGTTGGTTTATATTAAAGATTATGGTGTGGTTATGAGTGAGCCTTCTGTTGTTGCAATAGATATTACTAAAGGTAATAAAGTCGTTGCGGTTGGTCGAAATGCTAAAAAAATGCTTTGGAAAACTCCAGAAAATATTAAAGCTGTGCGTCCACTCAGAGACGGAGTTATTGCTGATATTGAGAATACAGAGAAGATGATTAAATATTTTATTAATCAAATTTTTTCTCGTAAGAAATTGTTTTTTAAGCCAAGAATGGTAATAGGTGTTCCAACTTGCATTACAGAGGTTGAGCGAAGAGCTGTAAAAGAGAGTGCAATGAATGCTGGTGCAAGAGAAGTTAAGGTAATAGAAGAATCTCTTGCAGCTGCTATTGGATCTGATATTCCTATTTTTGAACCTACAGGCCACATGGTGTGTGACATTGGGGGTGGAACTACAGAAATATCGGTTATTTCTCTTGGCGGCATGGTTGTAAGTAGGGCGATTAGAACCGGTGGTGATGAATTTGATGAGAGCATAATAAAGTACATGAGAAATTCTCATAATATTATAATTGGTCAACAGACAGCAGAAAAATTGAAAATTAAGATAGGAAATGTATATCCTGATATTCAAAATTTGAGGGTAGAAAAAATAGATATTAAGGGTACAGATGCTGTAACTGGTCTTCCTAGAAAGCAACTTGTTGATTCTATGGAAGTAAGGGAGTCTTTACAAGAGCCTATTAATGTTGTTGTTGATGAAGTTAAGCGTACTCTTGGTGCAACACCCCCAGAGCTTGCCACAGACATTGTTGAACGCGGCATCATTTTAACAGGAGGAGGAGCTCTTCTTAAGGGTTTAAATAGGCTTCTTTCAAAAGAGACCGGAGTTCCTGTTTACGTTGCAGATAATCCGCTTCTCTCTGTAGCTGTTGGTGCTGGATTATTTTATGATTACGCTAATAGAATAGATATTAGTAAAAATATTTACAGTTTTATCAATGAATAAGTTATGAATTTTCTTGTCAAATTCAAGAATTTTATCAAAGTGCTTTTAGTATTGATAGTTTCTCTTGTTTTTATGATTTATGATTCAAGCAGTGTTCAAAGAAAAAAAACTGATAATTTTTTGTTTTTTACTCTTAATTCTTATATTCAAAGTAGAATGCATGAGGTTTTTAGTTTTATTTCCAATGTTTTTGAAACCGTAAATGAATATAAAAATTATAAGGACAAGATAGAATTTTATAAAAAAAGGATACAACAGCTTGAAATAGTAACTCAGAATATACAGTCACTAAGGCAAGAGAATGTTCGTCTTAAAGAGCAATTAAATTTTTATTCATCAAGTTCTAGCGATTTTATTTCAGCAGAGATTATATATTTAAATTATTCAAATATATCGACTTTAATGGCTATTAACAAAGGATTCAATGATGGGATAGAAAAGGATATGATAGCAGTTGCTTATCAAGACGGCTTTAGTGGTCTTGTAGGCAAAGTTGTAAAGGTTTATTCTAATACTGCTAAAATTTTGCCTTTGACCAATTATGAAAATTTTGTGTCTGCAAGGATTCAAAGTAGCAGGTTTATAGGTCTTGTAGAAGGTAATGGTTATGGCAAAAAACTTGAAATGAATTATGTTAATAAACTTGCTGAAAAAGATTTGAAGATAGGTGATTCTATTGTTACTGCTGGGTTTAGTGAATATCCAGTTGGCATTTATATTGGAAAGATTACAAATTTTCATATTCTTGATTACAATTCTCTTTTAAAAATAGAAGTAGAACCAGCAATAGTTTTAGATAAGCTTGAGTATGTTTTTCTTGTTAAAAACAACAAAGAGATTGGTAAATAATGGCAGCATTTTTAACATATTTTATTTCTAGTGCATTTTTAGGTAAAATTTTTCAACACTATTTTGCAACTTATTTTTATTTTTCAATAGATATTTTTTTAATTTTTCTAGTTTTTAATTCTTTGAATTTTATTTTTAATGTGGGATTATTATCTAGCATTTTATATGGTCTTCTTATGGATTATTTTACAGGACTGCCACTTGGATTTTTTGTTTTTGGGTATACATTAATATTTTATTTTAACAATAAAATAAAGTTATTGATGCCTAAGAATATGCTTAGCATGACAATATTTTTTATCTTTTCAAAAGTTATGTTATGGTTTTTGGCTATTGTATTTTATGATTTTATAGATTTAAAATCTTTTAATTATTCAATTTTTAACCTTGACCTTGTTGTAAATATAATGTTTATTAACTTTTTGTATCCAATTCAAAATTATTTTACTAGAAATTTTTATTCTTTTAAAGAGGATTATTAGTGGGTGTTATAACAAATTTTAGATACAAATTTGGAATATTTTTCTTAATAGTAATTATGCTGTTTTATCTAGCGATTTTATTTAAAATGCAAATTGGTAAGCATTTGTTTTACGATAGGGAGGCCAATGTTTTTTTATCGAGATTGGAAAAAATCAATGCCTCAAGGGGTGAGATCTTAGATTCTAATTCCAATATTTTGGCAAATAATTTAACCATGTTTGTTTTAAAGATAAGTTTGCAACAATATTATAATATGCCCGTTGCTACTAGAATTGAGATGGTAGACTTTTTGTCAAGCACTCTAGATATTGATAAATCTATTATTTTGTCTAAGCTGCAAGAGCCTGGTGGATATCTTAAAGATGTTGAAATAATGGAACTTACTCCAAAAATGTTGTTTAGAATTTCTGAAAAAAAGTTTGATTATCCTGCTCTTTTATGGACTTATTCTTTTAAGCGCAACTATTTAGTTGATGATTCATATTCACATTCAATCGGTTATGTTGGGCAAATAAATCAAAGAGAGCTTAGAACGTTTTATAATGTTAGTGGTTATGACAATACTTCTACGATTGGAAAGTTGGGTATTGAACAAGTTTATGATAATTATATTAGAGGGCAAGAGGGATTAATTAAATACAAAGTGGATTCTAAGGAAAGAAAAATAGATGACGGTTCTATCATAAAGAATATGGTTCCAGGTAATGATGTTGTACTTAATATTAATAAAGATATTCAAGATCTTGCTAAGAATGCTTTGGGCAAAAGGCATGGCTCTATTGTTGTATTAAAACCATCAACAGGTGCTGTTCTTTCTCTTCACAACTATCCTTACTATTCTATGAGAGATGTTTACAATAAACATAATAAGGAAGATTACTCTTTTTTAAACAAAGCTATTCAATCTGTTTATCCACCGGCGTCTATTTTTAAGTTAGTTGTTGCTGCTGCTATTCTTGAGGAGAGAGTTATAGATAAAGATCGTAAAATTTATTGTCCTGGATATTTTAAAGTTGGAAATAGAATTTTTCATTGTTGGAAGCCCGGTGGTCATGGGTATGTTAATTTAGAAGAGGCGATTGCACATTCTTCTAATGTTTATTTTTATACACTTGGACTTAAGTATCTTGGGGTTGATAAAATTAGAAAATATGCAAAAGAATTTGGGTTTGGAGAAAAAACAGGAATTGATTTGCCAAATGAAGTATCTGGTCTACTTCCTAGTCCCGAGTGGAAAGAAAAAACTTTTAATCAATCTTGGGTAGGAGGAGATACTGTAAATTTTTCAATAGGTCAAGGATTTTTGAATGCTACCCCTATTCAGATTGTTAATATGGTTGCTATGATTGCAAATGAAGGTGTTGTATATAAGCCTAGAGTTGTAAATAAAATTTTAAAGGGCGGTACGAATGAAATTATTCTTGAGAATAAGCCAGAAATACTAAAAAAGACAAATCTTATTAGTAAGAACACATTTAAGCTTCTAAAAAAATATATGAGGAGTGTTGTAACTTATGGTACAGCAAAATATGCAGTTATTACGAAAGCTGTTAAGGTTGGAGGCAAAACAGGTACTGGTCAAACTGGTATAGATGGTTTTGAAAATAGTTCTTTTATTGGACTTGCTCCTTATAATGGCTCAGCTGATAATCAAATTATTGTTTTTAGTTTGGTTGAGGCAAAAAGCAATGTAGATTGGTGGCCTGCAAAATCTACAGATTTAATAATGCAAGGTATTTTTGCAAATCAAAGTTATGAAGATATTCTTAAAGGCTATAGGCCTTGGTATATTAGGTAGATTAATGGTTTTTAGGAAAAATTATGATTATTTAGCTTTAATAAGCTTATTTATAGTTTCTTTTGTTGGTATATTGTTGATTTATTCTAGCGATTATAATATTAGTGGGTCTTTAACTAAGAATGAATATATAAAACAAACCTTTTGGGTAATTATTGGATTTTTTTTGATTTTTATAGTGGGTAAATATGATTTAAAATTTGTTTATAGCATGGTATATCCTTTATATTTTTTATTAATATTAGCTTTAATTTTTACTGCATTTTTTGGAATGACTGTAAACGGAGCAAGGTCTTGGATTGGTATATGGAAGTTTGGAGGGCAGCCTTCTGAATTTGGTAAAGTTATTATTATTTTAACACTTTCAAAATTTTATGCTGAAAAAAAAGGTTATAATGAATTTTTTATTTTTATTGCTGCATTTTTGTTAATTTTTCCATCTGTAATTCTTATATTATTGCAACCTGATTTTGGTACAGCGATAGTATATTTAACCATTTTTATATTTATTTCTTTTTTTGCAGGAATAGACTTACATTATGTTTTAGCATTTGCATTGACAGGGTTTTTATCTTTTGTTTTTGCAATTTTACCGGTTTGGTATGAATATAAAGTAAATATGGGTAATGTATTTTATCTTATTTTTTCAAATCCTTTTTATTTTAGAGTAGTAATGGGGGTGTTGCTTTTAATACTTTTGATTTCTGTTATAGGATTTTTTATTGCTAAATATGGTTTGAGTATTAAAATAATTTATTTTTATGTATTTTTTGCAAGTTCTATTTTATTGGTTTCAATAGTGTTTTCAAAAGTCCTTTCAAAGTTAATGAAGACTTATCAGATTAAGCGGTTTTTAGTATTTTTAGATCCGGCTATTGATGCTAAGGGCGCTGGTTGGAATTTAAATCAGGTTAAGATAGCAATTGGTTCTGGGGGTCTTTTGGGCAAAGGATTTTTAAAAGGACCTTATACCCATGCTAATTATGTGCCATCTCAGAGCACAGATTTCATTTTTTCTATTCTTGCTGAAGAGTTTGGATTTTTAGGTGTTAGTACGATTTTAATATTATTTTTTTTCCTTTTTTTTAAATTTTTGATAATAATGAATAAAAGTCAAGATAGATATATGGCTTTAGTAATATCTGGAATTTTGGGACTTTTGTTTTTTCATACTTCTTTTAATGTTGGAATGTCTTTGGGAGTTCTTCCTATTACTGGGATTCCTTTTCCCTTTCTCTCTTATGGGGGTTCTTCTACTATTACATTTTTTTTAGCAATGTCTTTTTATTTTAATATTGAATCAATAGTTGCTATGGATTGAGAATTTATTTTCATTTTTTTGTTTTCTTATCTCTATTTTTTTAGAAAATTTTTTTGTATATTTTAACTTAGTAATTATAAATATTTGAGGCACGTATTTTTGCGTAAAGGTGATGAATATAAATTTTAATTTTTTAATAAAAATCAAAAGATTAAGGGTATTATTGTGAGTAAAGATTTAAATAAAGAAGATATTCTTTACAAAAAAAGACATTCAATAGCTCATGTTATGGCAGAAGCTGTGCGTGATTTATTTCCAAATACCAAAATTGCAATAGGTCCCCCTATTAAAGATGGTTTTTATTATGATTTTGAATTTAAAAAGCAAATTACAGAAGATTCTCTTTTGGACATAGAAAATAGAATGAGAGAGATTTTAAAGACCGGGAGTTCTTTTGAAAAAGAGATAATAAGCGTAGAACAGGCTCTTGAAATTTTTAAAGATGAGCCTTATAAGATTGATTTGATTAAAAATTTTGATTTACAAAATGAAATTTCTATTTATAAGAGCCATAAGTTTGTTGATCTTTGCAGGGGTCCTCATGTTGATAATATGAATAAAATTGATCCAAAGGCATTTAAGCTTACTAGTATTGCTGGAGCTTATTGGCGAGGTAATGAAAAAAATACAATGCTTACCAGAATTTATGGAACTTTGTGGAACAATGAAAAAGAGCTAAGATCTTATCTTAACTTGAGAGAGGAAATAAAAAAAAGAGACCATAGAAAGCTTGGAAAAGAACTTGATTTATTTTCTATTCATGAAGAGATTGGACCAGGACTTGTTTTTTTTCATCCCAATGGAGCCAAAATAAGAGCTTTAATAGAGGATTTTTGGAGAGAAGAGCACTCTAAAAATGGGTATGATATTCTTTTTACACCCCATGTTGGTAAATCTTGGCTTTGGCAAACTTCTGGCCATTTAGACTTTTATAAGGACAGCATGTTTGAAAAAATAGAAATGGATAAAAGTGATTATTATCTTAAACCCATGAATTGTCCTTTTCATATTGCAATTTACAATACAGGTAGACATTCTTATAGAGATTTACCATTTAGATGGGCCGAACTTGGCACTGTATATCGTTATGAAAAGATAGGTGCTTTGCACGGCATAATGAGAGCCAGAGGCTTCACTCAGGATGATGCTCACATTATATGTACCCATTCTCAAGTTGTAGATGAGATTAAAGAAGTTCTTAGATTTGCTATTTATATGTGGAATAAATTTGGCTTTAACAACTTAAAGGCATATCTTTCTACAAAGCCTGACAAGTCTGTTGGGAATGATGCTGATTGGGAAATGTCTTTAAAAGTTCTTGAAGAGGCTTTAAGTGATTTTAAAGTTCCTTATGAAATTGATAAAGGGGGAGGTGCTTTTTATGGGCCTAAAATTGACCTTAAGATAGTTGATTCACTTGAAAGAGAGTGGCAGATGAGCACAATTCAATTTGATTTTAATCTACCCGAGAGATTTAATATGACTTATACTGCTGAGGATGGTAAAGAAAAAAGACCATTTATGATTCATCGAGCTTTGTTGGGATCTATTGAAAGATTTTTTGGAATTCTTGTAGAGCACTATGGCGGAGCGTTTCCTTTATGGTTATCTCCTGTTCAAGCAGTAATCATTCCTGTTAACAATATTGTAGAAGATTATGCTATTAAGGTTTTTAATAAATTTAAAAATGAGGGGATTAGAATAAAACTTGATAATAGCTCTTCAAGAATGAATGCTAAGATTAGGGAATATCAGGCTAAAAAAATACCTTATATGTTTATAATTGGAGAGAGAGAAGTAGCAGAAGAAAGAATATCTATTAGAACAAGAACAAATGAGCAAATAAATGGAATTGAACTTAATGAAGCTCTTAAGTTTATTTTATTAAAAGTAAAAGATAAGGAGATTTGATAAATTGAATAATTTAATCAAGGTTATTACTCCTAATAAGATAACATTAGCTAGGATTATACTTTCCTTTATTATATTAATTTTGTTTTTTTTGGAAAATATATTTTTTCCATATTTGTTTTTTGGAATTATTTGGTTTTTAATCATTTTTAATGAATTTACTGACTTTATTGATGGGTATATTGCAAGAAAATATGGTCTTGTTAGCAATGTAGGTAAAATTTTAGATCCTTATGCGGATGTTTTGCAGCATTTAACATATTTTGTTTTTTTCTTTTACAAAGGAATAACCCCTTATTATTTTTTTGTAATATTTATTTATCGTGAAATTTCTATTGGTTTTGTTAGAAATTTAATTATTCAGTTTAATATAGTTCAACAAGCCAATTTTTTGGGAAAATTAAAGTCGCTTCTTTATGCTGTTTGTACTTTTGCAAGTCTTTTGCTTTATACTTTAAATCAACTTAACTTTACAGAATCAATTCAAAATTTTATTAGCTACATTTTAAATTTTGAATTCAAATTCTTATTTATTGTTCAAGCAACGTATGTTTGTGCTGCTCTTTTTGCAATTTTATCATTTTTAGACTATGCCTTAATATTTTTGAATGTAAAAAAAATATGAAAATAAATAAGACATTAATTTTGATATTTTTATTTGCAAAACTTTCTTCCATTCAAGCTCAAGTAAATCAAATATTAACGGAAATTAGTCCGCTGAGTATTCTAAATAGAAGTGGAAAGGGAAGTGTTTATTTAAAAGTCAGCAAATCTTCTGATTATATTTTGACTTTAGATAAGAATTCAAATTCCGATTTTGTTTTTAAAATTTATGATATTTCTAATAAAAAGTACATAACTGATAAAATAAAAAAAAGTGATTTTAAAATAAGGTTAGATAAAAATTCTCTTTACGCAATAATATACGTTGGCACTAAAAATGAAAACATAAAGTTTTCGCTTACAGATTTAGATTTTTCAATTTTGAATAGCAATTTTCTGAAAGCTAAAACATCTAAGATTGAAAAAGAAGATTTATTTTTTACTTTAAAAGAGCTACCCGTTTTAAATTTAACTGACAAGCTTAAAAAATATGTATTAAGGACTTATAAAAGCAATATTTATATTGCTTATCAGTTAGAAAATAGCGAAGACATTAAGGTTGCTGAGTTTATTGAGAATGTTGGTTGGTTTAATCTTGATTCATCTGTTAATGGAAATATTGTTAATATAGTTAATTTTGATTTTTCAATTAATTCAAAAGGAAATTTATATATTGCTTTTGTTACGAAATCAGGGTCTGATTTTACTAGTGAGCTTGTAGTTAAAAAATTTAATAGTAGAAAATGGATTGATATTAGTCCTGGGTACATGGAAAATTTTGGATCTTTATTAAATATTAGCATTGATTTAAAGGATAGGTTGTATTTGACATATTTAAGGAAAATTGGAGATGAATATAAAATAAATTTAATCTCAAATATGGGTTACGGAAGTATTTGGGCTGACGTAATACATTCTTATTTAAGTAAAGGTGATTCTAATGTTAATTCATCAAACATTGGGTTAATATCTGAACCTTTTTTGGGTATTTTTTATAATTATAAGTCAAATGATGAGATTAAATCTGAATTTATTGTAAACAATGAAAGTGCTTGGGTAAATGCAAATATTCCTTCTGTTTATATGGCTAATTTTATTAAAGGTTTTTTTGATTCTAATTTTAATCAAATAATTATGAGTTTGGTTTCTGAAAATAGACCTATTGTAAGCATTTGCCCTTTGAAAAGCAATAAATGGATCAATATAAGCCCTAATGTCGAAATGGAAGGCTCAAGTATTGATATTGGGCTTTATAAAAATAATTTGTTTTTAGCTTTTGAAGACAATAATAATGTGAGATTGATTTATCTTAAGAATAAAAATTGGTATTTTTTAAATAAGTTGGAGCATTTTAAGAGCAATGTTACTAGCCCCCAGATTGGAATTTATGGCAATCAAGGGTTTGTAGTTTCTACTTTAAGCTATAATTCCAATGAATTATTTTTTACTTTGGTTCGCCAATGAAAGTAATTCAAAGTAGGATCTAGTTTCAATATTTTCTTTTAATCCAAATTGATTGATTATGCTGCCAATTTCTTTTTTTGCTAAATCTATATCATTTTGATCGTTAATTATTTTTTCTATTTCTAGAAAAAATCCAAGATTTTTTATTTCGTTTATCTCTACATTTAAATTATTAGTTTGATAAATTAAACTTTTTTTTATCTTTTTGTATAGCTTTTTAAATTTAAGCTCTTTCATAAGGATTAAAAAATTGTTAATGCTGTCTATTTTGAATTCTATCTCTTTATTAATTTCTATAGTATTGTTGTTGTCTAATATTTTTTTTTTAAATGTGACAATTTTTTCTAGAGTATTTAATTTTCTTATTCTTATAATTTTTTTTTGGTTTGAGTAATAGATGTCAGTTTTTATTTCTTCTTTAATAAATTTGAATTTTTTATTTGCTAACTTAATAATTCTTTTCAATTCTTTTGGAGGAATAAATACTTTTGATTCTACTTCAAACATATATTAAAAATAATGTAATTATGATAATATTTCAATGTTAAAATATTATGCTATGTAAGATAAATTTTTGATAATTTAAACAACTTTTTGTATCATATGTTGAAATTTGAATTTAGCGACAGGTTTTTACTTTTTAGTTATTTTGTTTTAATTATGTTTATAGGCTCTCTTTTGTTAATGTTGCCTATTTCTTGGCAAGGTGATGGCAAATTAGCATACATTGATGCTCTTTTTACCGCTGTTTCTGCTGTAAGCATTACGGGTCTTATAACGGTTGAGGTAGAAAGCTTTTCTACTTTTGGATTTATTTTAATAATGTTGCTAATCCAGCTTGGAGGGCTTGGATTTATAAGTATTACTACTTTTTATTTGCTTATACCTAAAAAGAAAATGAATTTAACGGATGCAAGAATAATAAAGCAGTATTCTCTTTCAAATATAGAATATAATCCTATTAGAATTTTAAAAAGCATATTATTTATAACTTTTTCAATTGAAATGATAGGTTTAATATTAATACTTATTTGTTTTAAACTTAGGGGAGTTAATATTTCATTCTTAGAGGCTTTATTTACGACAATTTCTGCTTTTTGTAATGCGGGTTTTTCCATGCATTCTGAGAGTATTTATGCGTGGCGAGATGTTCCTGAGGCTATAGTTGTGGTTTCTATTTTAATAATTTGTGGTGGGCTTGGGTTTATGGTCTATAGAGATGTAAAGAATACTATTAAGAACAGAAAAAAACTATCACTTCATGCTAAAATAGTTTTTTCTTTAAGTTTTGTTTTAATCATAATTGGCGCAATTTTATTTTTTTTCACAGAGATGCATAAATTAAAAGATGGTTATTCAATAGGTACTCTAATATTTAATTCAATTTTTTATTCGATTAGTACTAGAACAGCTGGTTTTAATTATCTTGATAATTCTTTGATAAGTGGAAGAACCCAAATAGTTTCTTTGCCGTTTATGTTTATTGGCGGGGCGCCTGGATCAACTGCGGGGGGAATTAAAATTACAACATTTTTTTTAATTGTATTAGCTGTTGTTAAAAATCAAAATGGCAATGGATACATTATTGGATCTTATAAGGTTTCAATAGATAGCATAAGATTTGCACTTTTATTTTTTGCAAGAGCTATTTTTATTGTAAGTTTTTCTTTTTTTATGCTTCTTTTTTTTGAAGGGGGGTCTGGCAATTGGAAAGTTATTGATTTGGGTTATGAAGTATTTTCTGCTTTTGGAACAGTTGGTCTTTCGGTTGGAGTAACTCATGATTTGTCATTTTGGGGTAAAGTCATTATAATTTTTACTATGTTTGCAGGACGAATAGGTCTTTTTTCGATGGCTGTTTTTGTTTCAAGAAAGGTGCGTTTTGAAGAATTTACAAGGCCAAGGCAAGACATTTTGGTTGGGTGAAACATATGAAAACATTTGTTATTATTGGACTTAGTAATTTAGGAATACATTTGCTTGAAGATTTAAGCAGACTTGATTGTCAAATTATTATTATAGATACATCTAAAGAGCTTATTGAAGAATATGATGTGATATCTACAGAAAGCTTTGTTGTTGAACAATTTACTAAAAATGCTTTGAAAAGAATAATTCCTGTAGATACAGATGCTGTTGTGATTGACTTTGATGATGATCTTGGCAAAAGTGCTCTTGTAACCCATTATTGTAATCTTTTAGGCTTGAAAGAAATATGTGTTAAGACAGAAAATAGGGATGATGCTGAAATATTAAAAACTCTTGGTGCAACAAAAATTATATTTCCAAGTAAAGATGCTGCAAGAAGATTAACCCCATTATTAGTATCTCCTAATCTTTCAACTTATAATATTATTGGGTATGATATTATTGTAGCTGAAACTGTTATTCCCAAAGAATATGTTGGAAAAACTCTTTATGAAGCTGATCTTAGAAGAAAATGCGGGATTACAGTTATTGCTGTTAGGAACTTAAGTAATTCTAGATATGAATTTGTTGATGGCGATTATTTTTTTCTAAAAGATGATAAAATTGTAATTTGTGGGAAACCAGATAGTATTGAAAATTTTACAAACAATAAAGATTTAATTAAAGATTTAATTTCGGTTTCTAAAGAGGATGAAAATTTAAATAAAGATGCTGAAAAAAAATCGAGATTTGTAGGGATTTTTAATTTTATGAAGATTTTTCAAAAAGATCGTAAGGATAATTAGGGTTCAAGAATGACTAAAATTATTCCTGTAGCAAGTGGTAAAGGTGGTGTTGGAAAAACATCTTTTGTTGCAAATGTTGGTTATAAGCTTTCTAGTTTGGGTAAAACTGTAATACTTGTTGACCTTGATCTTGGGGGTTCTAATCTGCATACTTGTTTGGGTGTTAAAAATAAGGGTGTGGGTATTGGTTCTTTTATTAATAAAAAGGATAAGAATTTTTCAGATTTAGTATGCAAAACATCTTATGATAAACTTTACCTTATCCCAGGTGATGCTCTTTATACGGGAACAGCCAATCTTTCTTTTTCTATTAAGAAAAAGATTATAGAATCCATTCAAAAAGATCTTATTGCTGATTTTATTTTTTTAGATTTAGGATCTGGAACTTCTTATAATACAATAGATTTTTATTTAGCATCTTATAGTGGTATAATTGTTACAGTGCCAGAAACTCCCTCTATACTTAATGCTTATTCTTTTTTAAAGAATGCTCTTTATCGTCTTTTATATTTAGGATTTCCGCAAAAAAGCCCTGAGCGCGATTATATTGGTAATTTTTTCAAAGATAAGATTGAAGGGACAAAGCTTGGATTTAAAGATTTGGTTGTTGGGATTGAACTTATTTCTTTGAGTTCTTCTTTGAAAGTTAAAAAGATGATGAATAATTTTTATCCTAGAGTGGTTTTGAATAGAATAGAAACTAGTGAAGAGATTGCTATGTGTGAAAATTTGATCAATGTTGTTAAGAATAATATTAGTATACCAATAGAGTTTATAGGCTTTGTGCCTTTTGCAAAAAGTTTTAGAGAGGCTATTAATAATAGGGTGCCATTTATTGATTTTGAGAAGAATTCAAAGTTGAATAAATATTTTGAATTTATAGCTGGCAATTTAATCAAATCGCCTATTGAAGGGTCCCCTTATATTTATGATGACATATACGATATGATTAAAGATCAAAGTCAATTTATTAGAAAGTAATTAGGCTATAATGCTATAAAGGAGTATTGGGTGTATAGAATTAAAAATGAAAATTTAGATTTTAAAATAGATAGTTTAGGAGAATGCAAGCAAAATAATCCTTTGATTGATTTTTATGCTAGCGAGGGTTCTTCACATTTTGTTAATGAAAAAAATAAAATTAAGTTTAGTGTATATAGAAATGAGGATACTGGGGATAAGTATGAAGATGTTCTTTTAGAAAAAGCTGGACCTAGAGAAAAAATTTATTTTGTGCCCAGACATGTTAAAGCGGCTATTACTACTTGTGGTGGACTTTGTCCTGGCTTTAACGACGTTATTCGTTCTATTGTGCGAACTTTATGGAAAATTTATGGGGTTCGCAATATTTATGGGGTAAAATTTGGATATCAAGGTCTTCTTCCTGAGTCAAATTCACCTTTTATTAATCTTAATCCAGATGTTGTTGATGATATTAATAAATTTGGGGGTACTATTCTCGGCTCTTCAAGGGGCGGTATTAAACCTGTGGAAATAGTTGACACTTTAGAGAGAATGAACATTAATATGATTTTTAACATTGGTGGAGATGGTACTCAAAAAGGGTCTCTTCTTATTGCTGAGGAGATAGAAAAAAGAAATTTAAAAATAGCAGTTGTGGGTATCCCTAAAACTGTAGACAATGATTTTATGTTTGTTCAAAAATCTTTTGGATTTGAAACTGCTGTAGAGCAAGCGGTTGCAGCTGTTGCTGGTGCTCATTTTGAAGCTAATAGTGCTTATAATGGCATTGGACTTGTTAAGGTTATGGGACGGGATTCTGGCTTTATTGCCGCTCATACTGCGCTTTCTTCCAATGATGTTAATTTTTGTTTAATTCCAGAGCTTGATTTTGACATAGAAGGTCCTAATGGATTTCTTGTTCATCTTGAAAGACGACTTTTAGAGAAAGAAAGTTTAGAAGAAATTCCTCATGCAGTAATATTGATAGCAGAAGGAGCAGGTCAAAAGTATTTTGACAATTTTCCCCGAAAGAAAGACGATTCTGGAAATTTGCTTTATGAAGATATTGGGCTTTATATTAAAGATAAAATTACAGAATATTTTAAAGCAAAAAATATACAATTTACTCTTAAATACATTGATCCTAGTTACATTATTCGAAGTTCACCTGCTAATGCTAGTGATTCTCTTTATTGTGCTAGGCTTGGGTCGAATGCTGTGCATGCTGCAATGTCTGGCAAGACAAAAATGTTGATTAGTTTGTGGAGTACAAAATTTGTGCATATACCGATTAAGATGGCAGTAATTGACAGAAATAAGGTTAATCCAAATGGTTCTTTTTGGAGAGATGTTCTTTCAAGCACGGGACAGCCGATTAGCATGAAGAATTAAATTAATTAAATTCTTTCTATTTAGCGGCATTTCCAGCAATGTTTAATACATCCCAGGTTCTTGAGAATGGTGGAGAATATGAAAAATCCATCATTCCCAATTCTTTTGTTGTAAGTTTTGAATAGATTGCAATTGATAAAGCATGAATTCTTATTACTGCTCCATTTTTTCCTATTGCTTGTGCTCCAAGGATTATTTTGGTATTCTCCTCATAAATTAGCTTAATATAAAGATCTTCTTGGCCCGGATAATAATTTGTATGATTTTTATCCTTTACAAAAATCGTTTTATATTTTATTTGAAGCTTTTTTGCATCTTTTTCTGTAAGTCCTGTTCTTGCAGCTTCTAAAGATAGTACTTTAATTGAAGCTGAGCCCAATGTGCCTTTAAATGGAACATGATTCCCAGCTAAATTTTCACCGACTATTCTTCCAAGTTTGTTAGCTGTTGTTGCCAGGGGTATATATTCATTTTTTTTGCTTACTATATTATAAATAGTTGCGCAATCACCTGCAGAAAAAATATTTTTTATACTAGTTTCGCCGTACTCATTTACAATTATTGCTCCATTTGAAGTAGTTTTAAGCTGATTTTCCAAAAATTCAGTAGCAGGTTTTATTCCAGTAGCAAGTATAACAACGTCAGCTTGATAAGTATTTTTGTTTGTTACAACCCCTTCTACTTTTTTTTCTCCTATTAAACTTTTTACAAACTCATTTGTATGAAGATCAACTTCTTTTTTTATTAATTCTTCTTCCATTATTTGAACTATTTCTTCGTCAAAGGAATCTGTAAGGATGTGTTTGTCTAGCTGAATTAATCTTACATTTTTTCTTTTATTTTTTGCTGCTTCTATCATTTCAATTCCAATATATCCAGCACCAATTATCACTATATTTTTAATCTCTTCGTTATCCATTAAATTTTTTATTTTTTGACCATCTTCTAAATCTCTCAGCGTATAAAAATTTTTTAGATCGATATTATTGATTGCTGGGATAATAGGTTTTGCACCAGTTGCTATCATGAGTTTGTCGTAAGTATTGCTAAAAATGTTTCCCGTTTTTTGATTTTTTATTACAATTGTATTATTTTTTGCATCTACTTTGATCACTTCGTGGTTGGTTTTAACAGAGATTCCAGTTTTTTCGAATTCTTCTTGTGTTCTTGAAATCATTATATTTGGATTGTCAAAAAATCCTCCTATAAAGTAAGGTAGACCACAAGTTCCAAAAGATACAATATTTGTTTTTTCATAGATAGTAATGTCTAGATTTTTGTTTAAGCGCTTTGCTTTAGCTGCGGCACTAGTTCCTGCTGATGTGCCCCCAATAATTATTATTTTCATGATTGTTTTTCCATTTATTTACTTATGAGCTCTTTTTTGTTGTATATATTATGGTCGAATTGTTTAAGTTGTTTTGCAGATATAACGCCAGCAAGCATTGAACCGCCCACATTAACAGCTGTTCTTCCCATGTCAATTAAAGGTTCAACAGATATTACAAGCCCGACCAATCCTACTGGAAAGTTCATTGCTGAGAGCACCATTAATGAAGCTGTTGTTGCGCCTCCTCCAGCGCCTGCAGCCCCAAACGAAGTTATTATTATTAATCCAAGGAGTGTGAGTATAAATGAAGTATCTGTAGGGTTTATCCCTTGAGTTGGTGCTATCATTACCGCAAGCATAGCGGGATGTAGTGCTGCACAACCATTTTGCCCAATTGATGTTCCAAAGGAGCTTGATAAATTTGCTATTCCTTCGCTTACCCCAAGGTTTTTAGTTTGAATTTCTATATTAATAGGTATGGTTGCAGCACTAGATCTGGATATGAATGCAAATGTTAGTGCTGGAGATATTTTTTTTAAAAAAGTAATTGGGTTTAATTTGTTTATTGCAATTAATGTCATATGCATAAGGAGTGTAATACCTATGGCAATGTAGGAGGCAATTACAAATTCTCCAAGCTTTATTATGCTTTTGGCTTCGCTGATTGCTGTAATTTTTGTCATTAAAGCCAATATAGCATAAGGCGTTAGTTTTAAAATTAAAGTTACTATTCCCAATATTATGTCTTGAAGTGTTAATATTATTTTTTTGAAAAATTCTATTGATTCTGGTTTTTTGATAGATATTTTAAGGGCGGCTATTCCTACGATAGCTGAAAATATTACAACCCCAATTGTTGAATTTTTTCTAAGTCCTGCCAAATCTTCAAATATATTTTGTGGAATAAGTTCTGCAATTTTTTGCGTGATTGGTGTTTGATTTAATATTTCAAGGCCTTTTTGCAATTTTTCACCTTGTAAAATTTCGCTGGCTTCTGCTTGCAGTCCTTCAGCTGTTAATCCTAACATTAAAGCAGTGAAAATACCAATTATAGCAGCAATGCCTGCTGTGAATACTAGTGTTAATATTACTAATAGACTCATTTTTCCAACGTCTTGACTGTTGGTTAATTTTATTATTGCAGAGATTATTGATGTTATTATTAAGGGGATTATAACCATTTTAAGAAGTCTTACGTATCCTTCCCCCAAAATATTTATCCAATTGATACTTTCGTTTGTTATAGATGAATTTGTGCCATGAAAATATTGAATAGTCGTTCCAAACGCTATTCCTAGTCCCAACGATATAAACACTCTTTTTGTAAAAGAAACATTTTTTCTTTTGCAAAGATAAACTATGCTTATTAGAATAAGCATTATTATAATATTGATTAATGTATATAATATACTTATCTTATCCATTATTACCTCTTGTATAAGCTTAGTGCATTCTTTTTTAAACTTAAGGGTATATATTCAAGATTAATTAATTTTGTTTTAATATTTTTTTAGAATAAGATTCTATTACTTCATCTTCAAAATTGTCATTTTTTAAAATTTGATTTGCAAGAATTTTTCCCAGCTGAACCCCTTCTTGGTCGAATGAGTTTATATTTAATAAAAATCCCTCAAACATTACTTTATTCTCATAATGGGAGAGTATTGACCCTATTGCATAAGGTGTTAATTCTTTTGAATATATTAGTGCAGAAGGTCTCTCGCCTTTGAAATTTTTATTTTTATTACTGTTTTCTTTGCCTTTTGAAAATGCTATTATTTGGGCTATTAAATTTGCTTTTAATTTGTCATTGCTTGAGCTATTATCAGATATTATATCTTCTTTAAGTTGTGTTTCATTGAAACCTATGAAATCCATTGGAACTATGTCTGTTCCTTGATGAAGCATTTGAAAGAATGAGTGTTGAACATCTGTTCCAATGCCTCCCCAAATTATTCTTACGGTTTTGTAGTTTATTGTTTCGTTAAATCTGTTTACACTTTTCCCATTACTTTCCATTTCAAGTTGTTGTAAATGGAGATAAAAATTTTCCATTGCTTTAGAATAAGCAATGATGCAGTTACTGCTGTAGTTGAGAACATTTCTTTCATATATACTAATTAGTGCTGCTAATAGAGGCGCATTGTCTTTTACGTTTTTATTTAATGCTTTTTTGTCAGCTTTATTGGCTCCTTTTATAATTTCTTTTACAATTTTTTCTGTAAAGCAAAGAGTGAGTAGTGCAAGTCCAACTGCTGATGTTGGAGAAAACCTCCCGCCTATTGAATCATGCATGAAGAAATATTCAAGATATCCTTTTTCTTCTATGGCTAATAAGCTGTCTTTTAATGTTATAATTACTATTTGTTTTTTATATTCTCTTATACCATTTAATTTTAATTTGTTTATTAAGAATTGCATATTAGCTTTGGTTTCCAATGTGTTACCACTTTTTGAGACAATAATAAAAAGTGTTTCATCAACATTAATGCTACTTAACACTTCTTCCGATTCGTCTGGATCAATGTTTGAAATAAAATAACCATTCATTAAGGCTAGATTATGTTTTTTTGCATAATTTTTTATTGAGCTATAAAGAGCTTTTGGTCCTAGACTAGATCCACCAATTCCTATTTGAACTACATTTTTAAACTTTTTACCATTTGCGCTTTTAATATTTCCAGAATGGATTTGCTTTGCAAGGTTATATATTTTTTCAAGTTCTGATTGGAAAAACACCCTCATATTTTCTTTATTGTCCTCTATTACATCCTTGCCAATTTGTCCTCTTGTAAGGTGATGTAGGACTTTTCTATTTTCACTAATATTTATCTTTTCTCCATCAAGTACTTCTTTATATTTTTCTATTAAATTTGCTTCATCGCTTAAGTCTTGAAAAATTTTAAGATGATTTTCATTAATTTGCTTTGAAGCATAATTATAATGTATGCTATCTCCTTCTATTGTAATGTCGTACTCTTTTATTCTTTTTCCAGTTAGTGCAGTTTTGAGCACTTCTGGAGCAATTCCTTCAAGGATTTTAAAATTTTCAAGTTCATTAAGATTTTTGTAATTTATCATAAACACACCCCTTTGCTATGGTTTAATTTTTTTATTTTTTCTTTTTCCACATGTTTTTAATTTTTAAGATAATAAATTTAAGAAATCTTATTATTATATTGCTTTCAGAGTAAATTTTTAAGTAATCTTCACCCGAGCTTGCTTCACTTTTTGTAAATGATTTTCTAACATTATTTTCATCAAGTTCAATTTCAAGTAAAGTTTTTTTGTTTTCAATTGAGATTACTTTTACCTCAGCTTCTTTATAGCCGATTTCTTTTAAGGCTTGATATCTTCTAAATCCTGCTATCAAATTTTTATTTTTATCTATTATTATTGGGTAAATTAACCCATGTTTTATAATACTGTTTTTAAGGGTTTCAAGATCTCCTACATTTTTTCTAATTCTTTTTTTTATTTTTATTTGATCGATATCTATTAACATATTGTTTTAATCCAATTGGATGTCTTCTCCGTTGACGTCTTTATTGTTAATTTTTTCATTTTCATTGGTATTTGAATTTAATTCTTTTATGCTTTGTTCTTCTTTGTTTGTTTGATTAACAATGACTTCGTCTTTAATGTCTTTGGTATTTTTGAAAAGCATTTCTTCGTTATTGTTGTCGTTATTTATTGAATCTTGTTGTGAGTTTTCATTTTCTATTTCATTTATGGGTTCTTGAATGTTCATCTCTATTTGATCTTCATTTTTATTTTCATTATTGTTAACACTTTCAAGATCGTTGTTATTGTTGTTATTATTTTTTAGGCTTTCAAGATTATTATCAAGATATTCAAATTCAGGAGTGTCAAAATTTATTTCATCGCTATTGTTAATTTCATCAATTCCATATATGTTAAATTCTATTGTATTTTTAAATTCCAGTTTATTTTCATAGTATTTTGATTTTTCAATTGGCTGGGTGCCAGAAATAAATAGTTCATTTATTATTTTCTCGTCAGCAATTTCTTCTGGTAATAATCCTGTTTCTGCTTGTACGGGTACGCTAATTATTCCTGCAGGTTTTACAAAAACTTTTTTAGGTAAGTTTTTGTGATATTCTGCCATGAATTCTCCCCAGCTAGGTCCCGCCAATCCTGTTCCTGTTCCGGATATTCCTAGTGAATATCCTTTTTTGTCAAATCCAACCCAAAATGCTGTTGTTATATAAGGAGAGTATCCTATTGCCCATCCGTCTGCCCAATTTTGCGTTGTACCTGATTTTCCAGCAATGTCAGATTTAAAATTTTTGAGATTTGTATATCTTTGATTTGCTAAGGTTCCATATTGAATTGTTGATTTCATCATATCTGTAATGATATAAGCAGTTTGAGGAGACACTATTTGAGTTTGATGTTCTTTGCTTTTTATTTTGGCTAATATGCTTGCTTCTTTATTTGCTATTATTCTTCCGGCTCTGTCTTCAATGTATCTTATCCCGTAAGGTTCGATTTCGTTGCCACTATTTCCCAAAATTGCAAATGCTCTTGCCATTTGGATTGGAGACACCGATATTACGCCTAGTGCTAGTGGATAAACTTTTGGAAATGTTTTTTCTATTTCTTTTGGATCTGTTATGCCTAATAATTTTGAGGAGTAGCTAATTGCAGCGTCAAAACCTAGTTTTTCTAATATTCTTAATGCTGGAATATTTAAAGACAAAGCTAATGCTTGGCGTGTTAAAACATTGCCCCTCCATTTGCCACCATAATTTCCTGGGGCATAAATTTCTCCGTTTTTATCTAAAAATGCTACCGGAGAGTCTGAAAACATTGTTGCAGCTGTTATTTTTTTTAGATCAATTGCTGCTGCAAAATACAATGTTTTAAATGCACTTCCAGGTTGGACTTTTGCTTGTGTGGCGCGATTAAATTCATTGTCTTTAGCATGTCCGCTTCCCCCAACCATGGCTCTTATTGCTCCGCTCGTTGTGTCTATTGCTATCATTGCTCCTTCAGGCTGCGCAATGAGTTTTGGTGTTAATTTATTTTTGATAATATATTCTTTTGTTGCCTTATCTATTTTATCAATTCCAAGTATAGCCCCAAAGCTTGCAATCAGATCAATATTGTCTTCGTAAAATTTTCTTTTTCTTAGTTTTTTATATTGCCTTCCATTTATTCTTAAATTTTTAATTCCTAATAAATCTGATATTGCATCTACTACAGGGACAATTTCTGAATTAATAATTATTGTTTCAGAGGATCTGTTTAAATTGTGCATTGTTCTTGCTTTATTAATCATATCGTTTGTAACTTTATCTGCATGTTTTTGAGCTTCAAGGTCAAGAGTTGAATATATCGAGTACCCATCTTTATATATGTTTGCATCATCTGGTAAATATTTTAATATTTTTTGCCTTATGTATTCAGAGAAATAAGGGGCTTGGTCTTTTTTGCTTGAAATTGCAGATGTATCAGCCATTCTAGTCCAATCGTAGTTTTGCCAATATTCATTAAATTCTTTTTCAGCAATTTCGGCTTTTACTATTCCATTTGATACAACTTGATTTAAAACTGCGCGTTGTATTTTTTTTGAAAATTCTGGATTGTAAAGAGGCGAATAAAGTTTTGCATTTGGGAGTTGAATTATCATCATCACGGATTCTGCTGTATTGATTTTATTTACACTTTTGCCAAAAAAGAATTTTGATGCTGCAACTATTCCATAGTTTCCGTTCCCAAAATAAACTTTATTAAGGTATTTCTCTAGTATTTCGTATTTTGAGAGTTTTTTTTCAAGTTGAATTGCCCACCATATTTCATGTAATTTCCTTAAAATAGATCTTCTTGCTTGATTTGTGTAGAGAAGCTTTGCAAGTTGTTGGGTTAATGTGCTTCCGCCTGAAAAATATCTACCAAGAACAATATTAAATGCGGCTCTAAAAATTCCTATCAATGAAAAACCTCGATGAGAAAAAAAACCAATGTCTTCTCGTATTAAAAGTGTATTAATAAGATTGTCAGGCATTTTTCTTAAGGGCATTAATTCTCTATTTTCATCAGATATAAATTGAGTTATTTGCTTTCCATTAACATCTAAAAGTCTTGAAGGAATTGCTGGGTTTATATATCCAAAATTTTTATCTTTTTGTATGTTTATAGTCTTAGATATTGCTAATGACAGCGTGATAATAGAAAAGCTAACTGTGAAATATGTTAAATAAATAAGTAGCTTATGCTTATTTATTTTTTTCAAATTAAAGCTATTTAAGTTCATACTTTTTACTAAAGTATACTATAAGTGCATAAGAATTAATAATGTTGTGAGTTGATTGTTATAGTGTAAAATTATTGTTATAATTTTACACTATGTAAACAGCATTTTTTAAGTTTTGTTAATTAAATAGATGTTATGAGAGTTGGGTGGTGGTATATTTTTGATTTTAAGAGTAGATTTGTTGATTGTTGATTAATCTTGTTTATAGCTTTTTTGTTTTAAACTTTATTGGTGTAAAACTGTTTGAAACAGTTTTAAATGTTGTTTGGTATTGTTATTTTTTATATTCAAAAAAAGGAGAAAGGAGAGGTTTATGCTTTTGTCGAGAAAAATAAGAGATTATGGCGCTAAGTATAGGGGTAAAGAAATTAAAATGAGTACAGAGATAAATAGTTTTTTAAATCTTCGCAATACTATTGAGATGAGGATAGGTACTTATTCTGTGCTTGGAGTAATTTATTCTATTTCTATGGATTCTCTTAAGCTTATTTTTCAAGAAGATACAGTATTGCCCGCTTTGGCTAAAAATAAAAATTTAGGTTCTATTCAACTTAAGAAAAATTCAGATCCTAAGAGTAGCGCGGCTTTTTTCCCCTTTTTGTCTGTTAAACTGTTAAGTGCTTCTGCCTATTCTTCTCAAGATAAAGAATACAATTTATTAACATTGGAATTTTTATCTCCTGTGCCAGAAGAGATTGCTATTAAAGTTGGAAAGCTTCTTGATTTAAAACTTGGGCAAAATCAAAGAATTCATGAAAGAATTATTGTTGATAAAGATTCTATTAGAAAGCTAAAAATTGATTCTGATAAAGCTTTTATTAAGTTTAATGGGTTAAAACATAAATGCTTAATAAAAGATTTATCTTATGGGGGTGCTTTAGTAATTTCTTCTTTTGATTATGGGGATGTTAATGAAGATGCAATTGATTTGATTTTTAGTTTTGAATTTATGGATAAAGAGATTTTTATTGAAGGTAAATCAAAAAGTTTAAGCGTTATTCAGACGCCCAATGGAAAGTTTTTTGCGCTTGGCATTGCTTTTGATGAGGAGAAAATACCACTTGAGTATACTATGCTAATCCATGATTATTTTAATTAATGAACCTATTTGAACTGGCTTTTCTGATTCTATTGTTTATTGAGTATCCAAGTTCTTCATCTTTTACGAATTCACTAAGAATTTGTTTGTAGTTATTTTCAGAATTGACTAGTTCTTTGTAGAGATTTTGTGCATATTCTTCAAGAGTATTAAATATTGTAATGTTTTTTTTATCCCACAAAAAATTAAATAAGTAGGATTTTAGAGTAGATTTTGTGATAAGTATTTTTGTATCTTTGTTTAAATATTTTCTTATATTGTCTTGACTTTTAAATAAATAAACAGGAATTTTTGGTTTGTAATGCTCTATTATGTTACCAGGCGATTTTTCTAACTCTATTTTTGTTTCTGCGTAACTTACTGTATATTTTCCTTGAAGCTCTTTTTCTATCATTTTTTTTGTTATTGCACCTGGTCTTAATATTAGTACGTTATCTTTTAGGTCAAATCCGATCACAGTCGATTCAATTCCAATATTAAAGTCTTTGTTTTCTTTTGTTTTTATTATCCCCCCTACAAGTCCATTTAATTCTTTTAAGGCCATTTCGAAGTTTGTTGAGCTTGGTCTTGTTGATATATTTGCAGATGGTGCTACTATGGGAACTTTAGATGCTTTGATTAAGTTTAAAGCTATTTTATTTGCGGGAATTCTTATTGCTACTGTGTCTAGGTTTCCACTTACAAATCTGGATATCTTTATTGATTTTTTAAGAACATAAGTTAAAGGCCCTGGACTAAACTTTTTGATTAGCATTAGAGCACTTTTGGGAATATATTCTGATAATTCTTTTAATTTTTTTACTGTGTCAACGTGAACTATTAAGGGATTGTTAATAGGCCTTTTTTTTACTAAAAAAATCATTTTTACGGCATCTTCATCGTAAGCATTTGCACCAATTCCGTAAACTGTTTCTGTTGGAAATACAACAAGCTCTCCCTTTTTGATAAGTTTTGCTGCTTTTTGTATTTGGTTACTGCGAATTATTTCTGTTAATATCATTTTTTAGACTTTTTTCTTTTTATAATTAAATCAAAAAGAATGTAAATAAGCAATTTGTGAGATCAATTGTTTATTGAAATATGTTTTTATATTATAATAAACATTATGAGAAATTTAATTGGTGCCATCGTAAGAGATAATAGAAACTTTGTTTTTCTCTTTGTATTTTTTTTTGTTGCTTCTCATGTAAATTCTGCTACAGTAGGTCTTGCTTCATGGTATGGCGAAGCTTTTCACGGCAAAATTACTGCTAATGGCGAAAAATTTGATATGATGGCTCTTACTGCTGCTCACAAAGAATTGCCTTTTAATACCGCTGTAAAGGTTACAAATCTTTTGAATAATAGATCAGTTGTTGTAAGAATTAATGATAGAGGTCCTTTTAGGAAGGATAGAATAATCGATTTGTCAAAACATGCCGCTGAGAAGCTTGATTTTTTAGGAATAGGAGTTGCTCCTGTAAAAATTGAAGTAATTGAAAGTGTGAATGAAAAAAGACCATCTGTATCAAAATCTAGTGACCTTAAAAAAGCATTTAATACTCCTGAGATTGAAAAAGAAAAGAAAATCAAGCAATCAGAGGAAAATATTTCTGTTGAAAATAAATCTTCAAGTTTATTAGCAGATTATTCAATATCTTCAGACAAAGAAACAGATTTTTACATACAAGTTGGATCTTATAGAAAAAAAGATTATGCCGATAGGGCTTATAGGATATTAAAAAAAGCGGGTCTTTTTGTTGTAGTAAATTCTCATGGGCCGTTTTATACTGTTTTTATTCCTACCAATGCTGACGATGTTCAAAAAAACATTGAGCTAATTAAATCTGCTGGATATAAAGATACTTTAGTAAGAAAAACTAAGGTTCCAGGCGAGAGTCTTATTATGGATTAATTTTTTAAATTATTTTTTATCAAGATTGTTTATTGGTTTTTTAAAATTTATGATTATGTCATTTATTGCTAGTCCTTTTGTAGTAGTTTTTTGTTCTAAAAATTACAATATTATTTGTAAAAATCCAAATCTATTAAGCAACTGTTTTGGCTTAAAGTTGTATTTTATTATTATATAGTCATTTTATGAAGTTTTTATTTGATATTCCCCCTCCAATTATGATTTTAGCTCCAATGGAGGACGTTACTGATACTGTTTTTAGAAATTTAATTCATTTAATAGGGTCTAAAGAAGGAGAGCCCCATATTTATTTTACTGAATTTATTTCTGCAAAGGGAATTTTAAACGGATCAAAACAATCTCTCCAGCATGTTTTTTTAAAACCCAATGAACTCAATCGGCCTTTAATTGCTCAAATTTGGGGCAATGTTCCTGAGCAATTTTATAGAGCAATAGAAATATTAGGAGGCATGGGGTTTTGGGGAATTGATATTAATATGGGTTGTCCTAAGAATAAAATAATTAAAAAGGGAGTTTGTTCAGCTTTAATTAATAATAAATCTTTGGCTAAAGAAATAATTCTTGCAAGCAAAGAAGCTTGTGCAAGATTTAATTTACCTCTTAGCGTTAAGACCAGGCATGGATTTTCATATCCAGAAATTGATGATTGGTTGGGGTTTTTGTTGGGATTTGGAATTGACATGTTAACGGTTTATCCAAGGCTTGCTGTTAATCAGAGCAATGGCCCTGTTAATTTTGATATTTTTCATGAACTTGTTAAATTGCGAAATAATCTTAGCCCCTCTACGTTGATTATTGGCAATGGGGATGTTTTGAGTATCAAGGATGCTAGATATTATGTTGATAAATATTTAATTGATGGGATTATGTTTGGTCGTGGAATTTTCAAAAATTTAAATTTATTTAAATTGTCTTCAAAACACTTTTTGGATAGTAATTTAAATTTTAGGTTAAATATATTAAAATTCCATATAAAGGATTTTTATGCTACTTGGGGGCTTGAAAAAGATTTTAATAAACTTAAAAAATATTTTAAGATATATTTTACTGAGAAGGAAAGACAGAGTAAATATTTCTCAAATCTTATAAATTCAAAAACTTATGAAGAGCTTTTTGAAAATTTAAACGTTATTGATATGGTAGGAGATTTTTAAAACAATGAATTGTAGACCTCTTGAAAAATATGATCCTAAGGCATTTGAAGACGAAATTTACGACAAGTGGCTTAAAAATAATGTTTTTTTGCCAAATAATTCTTTATTTGAAAAATTTAGTATGGTTGCGCCTCCCCCCAATGTTACTGGTGTGTTGCACATGGGGCATGCTCTTAATTTTGTTTTGCAAGATATTCTTGTAAGGTATAAAAGAATGAAGAAGCACAATACGTTGTGGCTTTTTGGCACAGATCATGCTGGGATAGCAACACAGGCTGTTTTTGAAAGACATCTTAAAAGCGTTGGTAAAAGTAAGGATGATTTTGAAAGAGAAGAACTTATTCAAGAAATTTTTAAATTAAAAGATAAGCATAGAGATGTAATTGTTAAGCAGATAAAAAAACTTGGGGCGTCTTATGATTATTCAAGAGAAAGGTTTACTCTTGATGAGGACTGTTGTAAGGCTGTTAACAAGGTTTTTAAAGATTTATATTCTAAAGGGTTGATTTATAGGGGCGAATATCTTGTTAATCTTGATCCTGGATCTGGGAGTGTTGTTAGTGATGAGGAGATTGAATATAAAGAGGTTGATGGTAAGCTTTATTTTGTTAAGTATTTTCTTGATGATTCTTCTTTTATTGAGATTGCAACAACTAGGCCCGAGACTATGTTTGGGGATACTGCTATTGCTGTTAATCCCAATGATGAGAGATATAAATCTTTAGTTGGTAAAGAGGTTACAATTCCTTTGACAACTAAAAAGATAAAAATCATTGCAGATTTTTATGTTGAGAGTGCTTTTGGTACTGGGGCTTTAAAAGTTACTCCTGCGCACGATCCTAATGATTTTGAAATTTCAAAAAGGCATAATATTCCTAAGGTCAATATTTTAACTCCAGATGGAAAACTTAATAAAAATGTGCCTTTACAATATCAAGGATTAAGAATGAAGGATGCAAGATCTAAAATAGAGACAGAATTAATGGAAAAAGGGTTTTTGCAAGGAGTTGAAAAACATAGACAACAGATTGGGCATTGTTATCGATCGGGTGAGGTTGTTGAACCTTATTTGTCTACTCAGTGGTTTGTGAGTATGAAGCCTTTAGCAGTCAAAGCTTTAAAGGCTTTGGAGAATGGCGAATTAAGATTTTACCCTAAAAAGTGGGAAAATACATATAAATATTGGTTATCAAATATTAAAGATTGGTGTATATCAAGGCAGCTTGTTTGGGGGCATAGAATACCGGCTTGGTACAATATTGAAACATCCGAACTTATTGTTAGTGATACTGATCCTTCTTTAGATGAAAAGAATATAGGGAAGAGGTTTGTTCAAGATCCAGATGTTCTTGATACTTGGTTTTCTTCTTGGCTATGGCCTTTTTCTTCTCTTGGATGGCCTAGTGTTACTGTTGATTTTAAAAATTATTATCCAACAAATACTTTAATTACAGCTTACGATATAATATTTTTTTGGGTTGCAAGAATGGTAATGGCGGGATTAGAATTTACAGGGCAAGTTCCTTTTAAAGATGTTTATATCACACCTCTTTTGCGTGATAAGCAAGGTAAAAAAATGTCAAAGTCTTTGGGCAATGGAATAGACCCTCTTGATATTATTCGCGAGTATGGAAGTGATTCTTTGCGGTTTACTTTATCCTTTTTGTCTGTTCAAGGTCAAGATTTAAATATTGATACCAAGGATTTCATGTTTGGAGCTAAGTTTGCAAATAAAGTTTTTAATGCTTCCAAATTTATTCTTTTAAATTTAAAAAATAGAGAAATATTAAATGATTTGAAATTTAACGACATTGACAAATGGTTGCTTACAAGCTTAAATTCAACTATTTTTGGTGTAGAATCTTCTTTTGCAAATTATAAATACAATGAAGCTTCAAAATTCGTTTATGAGTTTTTTTGGAATGATTTTTGTGATTGGTATATTGAAATTAGTAAAATTGATCTAAATAGTGAAAATATTGATATTCAGAATATGGCTATTTCTAAGTTGCTATTTTTTCTTAAAAAAGCATTGTTAATTTTGCACCCGTTTATTCCTTTTGTTACAGAAAAAATTTATTCTGAATTTTCAGAAAAGGGAGATATTTTAGCTTTAAATGAATATCCAAGTTTTGATATTGCCAATAATTTTCAAGAAGAATTTGAAAGTTTTAAAGTATTTAAAACTTTCATTGTAGCTGTTAGAACGCTTAAGAGTGAATTTAATATATCTTCTAGCATTGAGATTGATGTTGCTTTGAAGTTTGATGCTGACTTTAAATATGAGGGATACTTTAAGACCAATGAAAGCATTGCAAAAAGAATGATTAATTTTAAAAATATATTTTACAATAAAAATTATGATGGCATGCTTGGTGTGGCTGTAGTTGGTTTTGAAATTTATGTAGATGTTAAGGCGTTAATAGATAAAGCTAAGGAGCTAATAAGGCTTGAAAAGCAGCTTGAAAGGTATAAAATGCTTAAAATTGCTATTTCAAAGAAACTTGAAAATGAAAATTTTTTAATGAATGCTCCTAAGGAAATTATTGAATCTGAAAAATTAAAATTTGTAGAATTTTCTTCTTTAATTAATAAGATAAATAGTTATATTGTTAATTTAAAAAATCTATAAAAAAGTTTAAAAATTATTATGAAATTGAATTTGCTATGGTTAGCTTTTTGGCAAAAGGTGTGTTTGCTATTAAAAATAGCATTTTGTACTCTTAATTGTTACGTAATGTTTGAGGAGATAAAAAGTTGGAATCTTGTAGTTTCATGAAGCTGTTTATTATTGTTGGTACGTCTTCTTCTTTTATGTAAATTGATGGGAACGTTTTTCTTTGATCAAAGATAAAATCAAAATCAAGAATTAAATAAATTTGATTACTTTTGCGAGTTACGCTTAATTTTAATTCAAAGTCATCATCGTCTTTGGATCGTTTATTGGGATTTTCTTTAATCATTTTTGTGCCTAATAATATTATTTCATTTTCTTTAATGTTTTTTGGTCTGCTATCAAATAAGCTTAAACTTTTGATTATATTGCTAGTATTTAAAAGATTAAAAAAGTCGAAATTTCTTCTATATCCGTTTTCTTTTAGGATAAGTTTAACTTCTGAATCGTGATCTTTAATGTATGATCCGTTATGTTCAATTTCAATAATGCCTTCAAGGCTTGCATTGTTTAGAACTTCAGAGTATTTTTCTTTTTTTATTAATATATCTTGTATAAAGAATAAATCTTTGATTGTGTCTTTTGCAAAAATATAATTATTAGATATTAAAAAGATTAAGGTTATAATAAATATTTTTTTCGACATTAACATTCTCCTTTTCTCTATTTGATAGTATATCATATTTGTTGAAATTGGGTTTTTTCAATTACTTATGTTAAAAGTAATTTTTTAATTTTTTTGAGCTGTTATCATATGTCTTTTATTCCCAAACCCTTTTTCTATGTGAATGTATTTAAAATTAGCAAGTTTTAAGCCATCTTTTACAATTCTTGCAGAGGAAAATGTTGAAAGCTTACATCCCGGGCTGCTTTTTTCAGAAATTAAATTAAATATTTCATTGTTCCACATTTCGGGATTTTTTTTAGGATTAAATCCATCTAAAAACCAGTATTCTACATTTTTTGGGATTTCTTTAATTTTTGTTTTAGCGTTTCCAATTAAAATTTTTAAATTAACATTTTCTGTTATTTTTAGTTTTAAATTTTTTTTTGGAATTTTAGGATAATGTTTTAGCATTAATTTGAAATAAGCATTTTCTTTAGCGAAGAGCTTTGAAATTTGCATTATTGTGTTTTTTTTGAGTGGAAATTTTTCTACAGAATAATAATTAATCTTTGAGGTTATGTTGTTTTCTTTTATGAATTTTAAAAGACATATAAAGTTTAATCCTGTTCCAAATCCTAGCTCTGCTATTAAAAGACTTTTTTTTGTTTTTAATTCTAAATCCAGATTGCAGCCTTTAATAAATGTATAAAAACTCTCTTCAATTCCATACTTTGGGTTGTAATAGATGTCATCGAATTTGCTTGAATATATGGTTCGCTCTTTAAAAATTAGATTTTTCATTTAATTTCATTTTTTCAAGCTTACAAATCTGTAAGCTTGAAATTTTTAATTTGATTGATCAGAATAATAAGTTTTTATGATAAACTTTTAATTTTTGTTGAAGATTATAAGTTTTAATAAAAATTTTTGACTTATAAATATTTGCAAGTTTTAGTAATTCTTCTTTTAGAAATACGAAACTCTCTACCATTTCTACTTTCTCTTTAGACCATGAGCACTTTTTATTCATACTAAAACTAGAACCTTATTTTTCAATAATCTTTATAAAAAATCTTTTACAAAGATTAAAGCTAAGTAGCTAAACTTAGCTTTTTACTCTTCTATTATTGCAACTATTTCTTTTGCTTTTAGTATTAAATGTTCTTTATTCTCAATTTTTACAGCAGCTCCTGCATATTTTTCGTAAAGCACAGTGTCGCCAACTTTTACAGTGATCTCTTCTTTGTTAGAGCCAATGGCTACAACTGTTCCAATATTTGTTTTTTCTTTTGCATTTTCTGGTATGTAAAGTCCTGAGATTGTTTTACTCTCGGCTTCTTTGATTTTTATTAAAACTCTATCAGCTAAAGGCTTAATATTTTTCATTTCAAACATCTCCTTATGTTAATAATATTAAATATACGAAAAAATTGAGAGTTGAGTCAATATATTTATATAGTGCTTGAAAATTAAATTAATTTTCAAGATAATTTTGTTATTAGAATATCAATTTTAGGCAGGGTAGTGGTTTGATAACTGTAAATAATTTGGAAGTTGCATTTGGAGAGAGGGTTCTATTCAAAGATGTAAATATTAAATTTTCTTCTGGAAATTGTTATGGAATAATTGGTGCTAATGGGGCAGGGAAAAGCACTTTTTTAAAAGTACTAGGCGGAATGATTGAATCTACTAAGGGTGAAATATTTATTCCTAAAAATCAAAGAGTAGCGGCTCTTGAGCAAGATCAATTTGCTTATGATGCGTATAAGGTTATCGATACTGTTATTATGGGTCACAAAAGACTTTATTCTGTTCAAAAAGAAAAAGATGAAATCTATAATAAACTTGATTTTAGTGATGAAGATGGAATTAGAGCTGGGGAGCTTGAAGCAGAATTTTCAGAGCTTGGAGGCTACGAGGCTGAATCGGATGCGGCAGTTCTTCTTAAGGGTCTTGGAATAGATGAGTCAATTCATAATAATTTAATGAGTGATATTGAAGGAGCTTTAAAGGTTAGAGTTCTTTTGGCTCAAGCTCTTTTTGGTGAGCCTGATATATTGCTTCTTGATGAGCCTACCAATAACCTTGATCTACAATCTGTTAGATGGCTAGAAGAATTTTTAATTAATTTTGAAAATACAGTTATTGTTGTATCTCACGATAGACATTTTTTAAATCAAGTTTGCACTCATATTGTTGACATTGATTATGGAAAGATTCAAGTTTATGTTGGAAATTATGATTTCTGGTATGAAACAAGTCAGATTTTAAACAAGCAACTAAAAGATGCCAAAAAGCGGTCTGAGGATAAAATTGCTGAACTTAAGACATTTATTCAAAGATTTTCCAGTAATGCATCTAAGTCCAGGCAAGCAACATCAAGGAAAAAGTTGATTGAAAAAATAAAAGTTGAAGATTTAAAGCCTTCTTCAAGGAAGTTTCCTTATGTTAATTTCAAAAGCGAAAGAGAACTTGGTAAAAATGTTCTTACAATTAAAAATTTGACAAAAGAATTTGAAGGAAATTTAATTTTAAATAAATTTAGCAGTATTATTGAACCCCAGCAAAAGATTGTTTTTTTGGGAAATCCCATGTTTGCAACTTTTTTGTTCGATATTATTACAAACGAAGATAAAAATTATAAAGGTCATTATGAATGGGGATCTACTGTTAATTTTTCATATTTTAATAAGGATAATGGAAAATATTTTGATTCAGATTTAAATTTAGTTGATTGGTTACGTCAGTATTCAAAAGAACAAGATGAAACTTATATTAGAGGGTTTTTAGGGCGAATGCTTTTCAGCCAAGACGAGGCTTTAAAGAAGGTAAATGTTCTCTCAGGAGGAGAAAAAGTAAGATGTATGCTTGCCAAGGCTATGCTTAGTGGAGCAAATGTTTTAATTCTAGATCAGCCTACAAACCACTTAGATCTTGAAGCAATTACATCTTTAAATGCTGGACTTAAAGAATTTAAAGGAGTTGTTCTTTTTACATCACATGATCATCAATTTATAGATACTGTTGCCAATAGAATTATTGAGTTTACTCCTAACGGAATAATTGATCGATATATGACTTTTTCTGAGTATATTGATGATACTAAGATTAGGGATTTGAGAAATAACCTTTATGGTGATAATGCTAGTTTTAGGCTTTAGTAACAGTTTTTTAAAAGCTCAAAAGGTTTTTTGTTTTGAGGGGCATACTTTTTATATTTGTGTTTTCAGCTTCTTTTTTAAAGCTTTATTCTAGTATCAATTTATATTTTCAAAAGGCATTAACTGGTAAAGTTGCAGGCAATCCAATTATTGATGAAAAACGTGATACTATTACGGTTTTAACAAAAGATAGATGGCTGACTACTTACACAATGTCATTTGAGAAGAAATATTCTTATAGGTTGAATAGAATTCCATATCCTTTTCTTTTGAAAGATTTTGATAATGGATATTATGTTATTACAGTTAGAAATGAAGTTCAAAAGATCAAGAGAGGAAAGCTTGTTTGGAAGTGTAAACTTGATTTTTCACCTTTGAGTGCTCCTGCCATAGGGAATGTTAGCATTTTAATTCCCCTTGTTAATGAAAGGGTTGTTTCTATTGATTTAAATAGTGGAAAAAAAATGTTTGAGGTCAACATAGGTGGCAGGCCCGCTACTTCTCCTGTAGTTTTTGATAATGGTGATTTTTGCATTGCAAGTGAAAATGATGAAATATTTTTGTTTGATTCTTTGGGTAATAAGAAATGGTTTTCCAGATTGGTTGCTTTCCCTTTTTTGTTGATGATAAATACAAAAAAGGAAGTAGTTGTTGGGCATAAGTCAGGACATATTGTTGCTTATGAGAGAGATTTTGGGGAGGTTGTTGGCTCTATTAAATTAAACTTTCCTATTAATTTTTTGTTTGAAAAGTTTAATGGTCAATATGTAGCAATTTCAAGTGTTGGCATGTTTTTTGATTTGAATAGAAACTTTAAGCTTAAATTCAAAAAAAAGATGAACTTTGAGATTGAAAAAGCTGTTCTTTATAATAATAGAAATCTTTTAATTTCAACCAAATCAAATGGAATTTTATCTTTTGAAGAAGATTTTAGTATATCTTTTGTAGATGCTAAACTTAAGGATTTGTCAGGACTTAGTGCTAATTCAGGTATTATTGTTTTAGGGGGAGGTGATTGGGTTCTTAGTACTTATTATTACGAATATGACAAAGATCTTGATGTTAATGTTTGGAATCATTTTAGAGGTAATAAATACAATCAAGGTAGAATAGGTTTAAAAGAGAAAGGTTTTGTAGATTATGATAAAAATTATTTCCTTCTCGATGAGATTCTTAATTCTAGTTATAGTGATGCTGCTTATGATAAATTTTTAGGAATTTTGGATTCTCTTGCAATTAAACATGGAAATTTCCCCAAAAAATATTTAAACTTATATGAAAAAGCTTTTAATGTTTGGCTTTTGCCGGAAAAGGGATTTAATAGGATTGTTTCAAGGGGTAAGCTTTATAGATATTTTGCATGTGTTAATGATGAAGCTTCAATTAAGAGTTTTATTAATTTAGCAATTAGAGAAAGAGACATTAATAATATAATTACCATAGTGCAAACTATTACCAAATTTGAAAGTTATTATGGGCAAGATTGTAGTATATATAATTACATCCAACATATAGTGTTAAATTATCAAGGCAATTTGGAAATAGCTTATTCTGTGATTTTAAATTTGAGAAATATAATTTTAAATTCGACAGACAAACTTCTTAAACTTTGTAAGAATAAGTATATAAATTTATTAATGTTTATGAGACGGCAAAATTTTTCTGAAAATATTAACAAGCACATTAATGAAATTATTTCAAGCATTCAAGATTGAATTATCTGTTTTGCATATAAATCTGATTATGTTAAAATTAGGTTTAAATTAGTGAATTTAGTTGGTAAGGTAGATTATAATTAAATTTATAGGAGAATTTCTTTTATGAAAAAAATGTTACTAATCTTTAGTTTTTTTCTTATTTTTTTGAATGGATTTCCTCTTAATGCAAGGGAAGTTGATAAGGAAAAATTAAAAGACTTTGTAAATATGGATCTTGAGTTTGTAAATTATAAAGGTCCTTATGATTCTACAAATACATATGAACAAATAGTGGGTATTGGGGAGTTTTTAGCAAGACCGTTGATCAATTCCAATAGCAGCTCAAGTTATTATGGTAAATATTTTATTAATAGATTTATTGACGATCAAGATAAAAAAGCAAGTGTTGATGTTTTTTCTATTGGTGGTAGGTCAGAGCTTGATAGCATATTGAATCTAAGAAGAATTCTTACAGGGTATTTAATAAAGGCTTTCGATTATGAAAGGTCTAGTGCGGAATTAATTGCTAAGGTTATTACAATATATAATGCTGTTTATAGAGGAGATTTGGATTATTATAAAGGGTTTTATATTGAGTCTGCTTTGAAGTCTTTAACCAAAGAAAATGCAGGTCTTTCTAGAGTATACAGTCAATGGGCTGGGAAGACACAAATATTTATTCCTCTTAAAAAGAATATTTTATCTGGAAATATTGAGTCTGATATTGATATTGACAGTTTGGTTACAGATAAGGTTGTGGCAGTTCTTTTGAGTGAGAATGAAGCGGGTGTTAACTTTGCAAGAGATATTACAGACATTCAAGGCGAAACCCATAAAGCAGATCAAGATAAAATTGATGTTGAATTAGATAATGTTAATGAAAGTGATTCTAATATAACAGAAACTATTGAGAATTTAAGGGATCAGCTTGAAAAGGCTACAGATGAAGAGCATAGAAAGGAAATTGAAAGTCAGGTAGATGCTAAAAAGAAACAGAAAGAAGAGTTAGATGAAAAGGTAGTTAATCTTGAGAAAGCTCAACAAAAATTAGATTTTGCTGAAGATAAATTAGATGTTCAAAGAGATACTGTTAGAGAAAAGATTCAAGAGGATATTAACGAGATTAATAAAGAAAAGAATTTGCCAAAACCTGGTGATGTAAGTTCTCCTAAAGTTGATAAGCAGCTACAGATAAAAGAGAGCCTAGAAGATTTGCAGGAGCAGCTTAAAGAAACTGTTGATGAAAATCAAAAAAAAGAAATTGAAAAGCAGATTGAAATCAAAAAAAATGATGAAAAACTTTTAAAAAGTGAAGATCATAAAGCAATAGATCTTAATCGAGAGTTAAATTCTAAAGCTTCTAGTAAAGAAAAGAAAGAAGAAATAATCAAGGAAAATTCGAAGGCAAGTTTAGGGGATTTAAATAATGACGAAAACCGTATGATGCCTGAAGATCAAAAATTATCTGAGGATAAAAGATTAGATAGCGAAAAAACATCAAAACCTGTTTCTGAGGTTGAAAAAGTAGATAAAATTTCCAAGTCTAATAACAATGGGGCTGATGAGCCATCATCATTAGATAAGCCTTCTTATAGTGACGGTGATTCAAAAGAGAGTGTAAATAACAAAGATGTTGATTTGCAAAAAGCCAAGCCTCAAGTTAAAATTCAACCTACTTCTTTGAATGAAAATGAAGAGTTAGCTACTATGTCTGCGGATTCCAGTAATCCTGTATTTTTAGAGGTTATCGATCCAATTACAAATTTAGGCACGCTTCAACTTATTGATTTAAATACTGGTGTTAGACTTAAAGAAAGTACTCAGCAAGGCATCCATCGGTATGGAATTTATGAGCGTGAAAAAGATTTAGTTGTTATTAAAATGGATTCAGGAAAAGCTAAACTTCAAATACTTGATAAACTTGAGAATTTAAAAGTGATATCAGAGTCTAATTTTGAGATTAATAAGAATTCATCTCTTTATGTTGACTCTAAAATGATTTTAGTAGTTGTTAAGGATAGTAGTAATGCTTGGAGATTGGCTAAATTTTCTCCTAAAAATTTGGATGAGTTTGTTCTCTCAGAGAATAAAATTATGCCTTTTACTAGCTTTTCTGTGAGAAAGAATTTTATTTATTTGCAGGATGAGCTTAAAAGTCTGGTTACTTTAGATTTAAATACTTTGAAGAAAGTTAAATAATTTTGTAGCTCGATTAAAGTTTTATTAATTATTAAAAAGCTAAAAACAAAGTTTTTAGCTTTTTAAAATATTTTTTCGGGATGGTGGGATTCGAACTCACGATCCCCTGCTCCCAAAGCAGGTGCCTTAGCCACTAGGCCACATCCCGAAGAAGCGCACCAATTAGGACTCGAACCTAAAACCTACAGATTAGAAGTCTGTTGCTCTATCCAATTGAGCTATTGGTGCATTTTAAATGCTAATGATGAGTATATCATTTTGCAAAATCCTTGTCAATAAAGTCTAGACACCTTTGCTTTGTATATTTTTTATTTTTGTTTTGTGTTTATAATGTTTTATAATTTTTTTATGATTAATCTTGATTTGATTGTTGATGAAACTTTGTTTAGGTATCCCGATGTTAAACCTTTTTTAAATTATAAAAATAATTATGAGCTTTTAATAATGGTAATTTTAAGTGCAAGAACAACAGATAATTTGGTAAATAAGATTTCTCCTTACCTTTTTGAAAGGTATGGAAATTTTGAAAGTTTATCAAGAGCAAATGTGAGAGATGTTGAAAAATTAATTTATAAGACCGGTTTTTATTCAAGGAAAGCTAAAAATATTGTAAATTGTTCTATTGATATTTTGGAAAAATTTAATGGTGTTATTCCAAATAATATTTTTGATCTTGTTAAACTACCCGGAGTAGGTCGTAAAACAGCAAATGTTATTCTTGGATCTGTTTACAATAAGCCTGCAATTATTGTAGATACTCATTTTAGCAGAGTTATTACAAGGCATGCGCTTTCTTTGGAAAATTCTCCTATTAAGATTGAACTGGATCTAAAAAGAAGAATAGAGCCTTGCAAGCAGTATAGATTTTCTATGGCTATCAATAAGCATGGAAGAGAAATTTGCACTTCTAGAAATGTAAACTGTGCTAATTGTTTTTTAGAAAAATTTGCTCCAAGAGTTTGTTAATTTTTTTATTTAAGATGATATTAAATGTTTCATTTTTTTTTTCAGCTGTAAATTTATTATTGCTAGTACTATATTTATACCTATTAATATTAATAGGGGATTGATCCATATCCACAGGTATTTATTACCCATTTCCATATAGTTGAGTAATTCTCCAAGACTGGGGTATAGACTTTTGTCTTGTTTTTGTAAAAAGCTTACTACCTCAAAAGTGGTAAGACTTCTTGCCATTTGTAATGGGATTATGGATGATATTGATGAGAATACCTCTGGAAAAATGTGGCGCAATATTATTCTAATTTTGCTTGCTCCTATAGCTTCGCTGGCTTTAACATAATCCAAATTTTTTATTATTAATGTATTGTTTCTTGCAATAAACGCAAACCTAATCCATCCATGAATTAATGCCAATAGTGTTGCTGTTTGAAGCATATTGTAAGTTTTTTGTTTTAAAAAGTAATAAAAAACTAGAGATACAACATGAAAAAAGGGCAACGTTTGTAATGCTTCGATTAGTTTTGAAATTAGCATGCAAATTTCAAATCTAAACATGCCAATTATTGTTCCAATGAAGATTCCAATTATTGCGGAAATTGTTGCGTAGCTTAGTGAAAGTAGAATAGAATTTCTGGTTGCAATTATTAGTCTTGCCATAATATCTCTGCCTTTTTTGTCAATTCCTAGTGGATTATCTTTTGTGGGTGGCATAGGCATATTTTTGGTAGATTTCAAATAAACTTTATTTGGATCTTTTTTGTAGATTGCAATTTTTGAATTTTCATTAATCAGTGCTGGAGTAATGATTAGCAATACAATAAATATGCTAAAGAGTACGATATAAATTTTTTTTGTTATTGTGTCTGGTTTCATTAGCTTAGCGTGTCCTTATATGGGTTAATTTTGTAAATTAATATATCTGTTATTATATTTGGAATAAGCATAATGAAAACACCAATAAAAATTAAATCTATAGAAATAGCATAATCGTTGAATTTTAAAGCATTTAAATATAGGGCTCCAACTCCATCAATTTCAAACATTGATTCAATCATTGATGCTCCAAAAAAAGCAGTTGTGATAATGGGTCTCATGTTTGTAAGTAATGGCGTTATTGATGGAATTAATGCATGTTTTAAAATTATTTGTAATTTATTTATTCCTCTTGATTTTGCAGCTTTTATGTAAAATTCTGATAAAGTTTTGTCAAGAGATTGTTTGAAAATTACAGAATTAAATATGAAAAATGAAAAAAACCATGCAAATCCACCTATTATTAAATTTTTTGGATTTAAATTAAGGTAATATATTAAAGACAATATTAAAAATACTGTTAAGTTTCTTGGCATGGAGTGTAGTAATAGCATTAAATATTCTAAAAGATTATTTATTAGGTTGTTTTTTATGTAAATTTTCCAAATTACAATAAGGACTATTGCTGCAATATAAGAGAGTAAGGCGCCTGGAATTGAGACTTTTAAAGTATTGAATATTTTTTGAAAAATTATTTTAATGGTTGGGGCTCCTTTGCTCAGTAGAGAGTATCGATAATCACCCCATAGTATTCCTTCATTTTTTGTTTTGTATACTATATATGAATTGCCAGCTATATGCTTTAAAAAGCAATTTTTTTCTAATTTTGATTTAGGGTTAAAGCCATGTATTAAGGTATATTTTTCTATACTTTTGCATATTCCAATGTATTGCAAGTATCTTTTTAAGATATTTGTTTTAACAAAAGGAGTATACTGGTGTTCATTTGAAAAAAAATTTACTAACGATACGCAAAAAAATGATGCACAAATTAAATTAATTAATAAATATATTATATTTTTTAAAATAAATATTTTCAATAAAGACTAATCCTTAGAGTTGTTGGAAGCAAGTTTATTGCTTTTTGTATTTTTTTTGGTTTGGATAATGCAACTTGATAAAAAATAATAAATTAAACCTATTGCTATTGATATAAAGTAAAAATTTTGATTCTTGGAAAGGGGTTTTTGTAGGGTTAATATTTGGCCTTGATTATATTGATCTTTATTATTGTTAGTTTTTATTACTGTTGAGTTTTTTGGGTAGTAGCCTAATTTGTTGGCTTCTTTTAAAATTTCGGATTTAGATACTTGTAAGTTAATATATCTTGCTTTTAATTCTTTTTGAATTTCTTTTAGTTTTTCGATGTGGTTTTTTATTAAGGTCAAGTTGTTGTCCAATTTTTGATAATTAACAAATCCTCTTTCTCCAAATATGGGAGCCATTATAAAGTAGCTTAGTATTCCCGAGTAAAAAGACATTGCAATTTTTTTATAAATGGTCATATAACTTGTAATTATATTCTTAATATACTATATTTACAAGTAGTTAAAGTTGATTTAGATTGTAGTTATATTGAATAGTTTTGTTTGGAGAGCAAGGTTGACGTGAAGAAGAGTATTTTTTTTATCAAAGAAGGTCCCAAAGAAGTTGATTTTGATATGGAAAAAGTATTTTTAAGAAATGAGTCTGTTGATGTTGTTTCTACGGACTCAGATAATCTTAAAAATTTTTTAGATGAAAAACTGTTAAAACTAGATGACATATTAAAAGAAAGACATGGGGAGTTGATTAATTGTTTAAAGGATGTTGAGCTTCGTGTTGAGAGGGTTGAAAAAGAAATGCTTGATAGTGGGCTTAAGCTTGTTCAAAGAGGTTTTAGTACTTCCAATTTGAAAGATTTTGAAAAAAAGTCGTCTGATATTGACGACTCATTTTCTAAAAAAGAAGACAATTTACCTAATATTTCTATTGGTCAAGAAGAATTAGATGCACTGCTTGAAGGCATCAATTATCCAAAAGAAAGTGAAGAAGTTCAGCACGATGTTAAATTTGATAGAGATAGAGATTTGAATTTGACTAGCAATTTACAAGTGTCTGATAATTTTTCTAATGATTTTATTAAAAGAGAAGGCATTGATGTTGGCAATGATAATGTGTCCGCAGAAAAGATTGAGTTAAATAATAATAATAATCATAATGAAAAATTGGAAAATTTTGTAGATAATAAACAACATTTAGATTTAATTGATGAGAATGGGAACATCAAGCGTGGGGACAGTGGTAATGATACGATTCTTGAGAGTTCTGGTGAACGTCTTGAGTTGAAAGAATTTGATGACTTTGAAAATATTTTAAAAGAGGATTTAGGTTCTCAATTTGCTGAGGACTCTTTATCTAATGATGGAGAGAAAAATTTGAATGATAATTTGGGAGATAAAGCAGATCAAGATCAAAGTAATGATATTGCTAGTTGTGAAAAGCCCAGTTCTCAAAATATAACTGAGGACCCTTCTTTTTCTCATTTTAATTTTAATAATGTTGAAAGGGTTGTGAGCAAGTTTAATGCTGAAGAATCTTTAAGTAATGTTGCGCTAAATAGCGATGAAAAAGCCGTATTAATAAATTTCATTGATAGGGTAGAAAGTGAGCTTGAGTTAAATCCTAATAGAAATATTTTTAAAATTAAACAAGAGTATGAAGTTTTAAAAAAAGTTAAATTTTTACTTACTAAAAGTTAAAGAATCCATTCGTTTAAATTTTAGTTTATTTTTCTTCTATAAACTTTTTAAGTTAATTTTTAATAGCTACATGTTTTTATTTGAACCAACATGTTAATTTTAAAAGATAAACTTATTGGTAAAGTGAAACAACATCTTATCTTTTGATAAAATGTTGTTAACTTTTATGCTTACATTTTGATTATATTTATTTTTGTATGTTTTGCTTTTTATTTTTTTAAATACATAGCAAGATTAATCTGTATTGTTGTGATGTTCGTGGTGATCTTCTTGATTATCATTGCTAGAAATATTATCTTTTTCTATTAATTTTTTTTCTAAGTTAAATACATCAAAAAAAGTCCATTTGCTAGTCATGTAGTAATATTCATCTTTATCTTTTTTGAGTAATATGTCTTTGTCATTTTCTTCGTTTTTATTAAGATAAACTTCAATATTGTTAACACTTTTATTGCTCCATTTGACTTCAATTTTGTATTGAAGTTTATAGTCGTCTATTTTTGATTTATCAATTTCAAGTCCATCAGCTTTAAATTCAGCAATAATATTTAAAGGCCTTTCCGTTGGCATTTTTTGGTTATTTAAAAAATAAAGGCCATCTTTAGCGGTAATCTCATAGTTATTATTTATATTATTTTCATTTTCTTTGTTCAATTTTTTTATTATTTTGAATGATAAATTTTCTAATTTTGTGTTTTTTTCTTGAAATAATGTAGTATCTGAAAATGTATTATAAGAATTACCTTTATATGATAAAAAAATATTTTTTGTTAAGTAAACGTTTTCGTCACTACCTTTAATGTATGCCAATCTTGAATCACCCTCTCCTGATTTCCCAACAAAAATCTCTGTTAACAGTTTGCTATTATTGTCAAATAATTTGAAGCTTGGATTTTCCCCAATTCCAAGTTCTTTGTGTTTTTTTTGATCCCTGCTTACAAGTTTATTTTTTTGAAGTTCGTCTAATGCTTTGATTAAAGAATTAACTTTTTTATTGTCAACGGGAATATTTTGTTTGTTATATGTTAGCATCCAATCTTTACCAAGTTTTGTTAGCGTTCCTTCAAGTTCTGTTTCAATTTTAGAAATTAAATTTACGTCAAAATTGAAAAATTTTTCTTCCAAAATCCTTGCTACTTTATTTTCATTTGAAAAAATTATTCCCAATAAGAATGTAGATGTTAACACTATTATTATCAATATTTTTATTTTTTCTTTATTAATTGAGAATATTTTTGATTTTGTCATAAACACTCCTTTATTCTTAATTTGCTTTTCTTTTTCTAGTAAATCTAACAAGTCCAAATATTAATATTATTATTGGAAGAATAATTAAGTTAACAATTATTAATGAAAACTTTGCATTGACCATTTCGTTTGAGGAGCTTGGAAATTTTAATTTAGCTCGCACTTCTCTAGACTTAATATTAAAAAATTCTTCCTTTTGCATTAAATAATCTGAAATTCTTCCTGATAGTTCAAAGTTTGATGGAGAACCGTTGTACATATAATCACTAAATATCATACTTGATCCTGTTAGGATTATTTTAGAATTTTTTGAATATTGTTCTTTATAAGGACTTTTAATTTTTCCTTCAATCGCATATCCTAGCATTTTGAGCTTATTCTCATCAAATTTATTTGGTACTTCGAATGCATTTAAAGATACGCTTGAAAGATTAGGTTCTTTAACTTGCCATGATTGTTTAGAGCTTGCAAAGAGAGGTAAAAATTTTACTTCTGTTGCATCTTTTTTGACAAGCTCTAATGAGCTACTCCAAGGAATTGTAGCATTATAAAAATTTTTCAGTAATGGCATATCTTTTTTTATAATATTACTTTTGTCTATTAATATCCATGGATAGTAAGTTTGGAAGTTGCCGCCTAAAAAGATTGTGGGTGCTCTTTTGTCAAGAATAATGTCATCGTTGTATTTTATACCATAACTTTCAAATAGATCAAATAGTTTAGATTTAATAGGAGTTATGCCATATGGATTTTGAGGGTTGTAGTCAATTGCGCTTGTTGCAATAAATATTTTTCCATCGTTAACAATAAAATCATCAATTTTTTCTACAATCTCTTTGTCAATTTCTTTAGCACCAATAATGAATAATCCATTTATTTCTTTTCTTATGTCTTCTAATTTTTCAGTTTTTAAATCTATTTCTTTTATTTCAATGCCAAATGCTTTTTGCATTATTTCGGAAAAGTTTTTGTGTGCTTCTTTTAAAGTGCTGTCTCCAAAAGCAAGTCCTAGAACTTTTTTTGTATTATTTATTAGCTTGTCAAGTCCATTTGCAAGGTCATATTCTAAATTACTGATTTCTGTTACAATCGGTATTACTTCTCTTTTTCCTTCGTAAATAATTTCAATTCCTGAGTATATTTTAAGTATTGAGAGTTGATTAATATCTCTTAAATCGATTTGCTGAGAAGGAATGCCAATGTGCTCTAATGGTGTTGAAATTTTATCAGCATCAAGTTCTTTATAAATTACCTTACCTTTTGAGGCATCAGAAAAACTTATTAAAAAATTTTTTATTTGATTTGGAAAAGCAAAATAGTTTTCAAGGCTTCCTGAATTGTAATATGTTATGTATATTGTTTCATTTGCATTTGAAAACAAATTTTTTGTAACTTTGGATATTGTAAAAGCTTTGTGCTTTGTAAAGTCTATTTTAAAAATGAAAATAGATATATTGCAAAAAATCAAAAAGATTATTGTAAGGTTTAAAGTTAGGTTTAAAACTTCATTTTCTTTATTTTTCATAATTTTATCTCCATTTTTTTAGCGTTATGCTGTGTGTGGTTAGTATTAGAAACGTGATTGTGAATGTAATAAAATAAATAAAGTCTGATAAGTTTAGTATGCCCATATTAAAATAGCTAAAGTGATTAGTTATTGAAATAAAATTAAGCATTTCTCCTATTATATTTTCTTTTCCAAAGATCATGACCAATTTCCCAGAAAATAGTATTAATATCAGTGTAAATACGGTTAGAATGTAAGAGACTATTTGACTTTTTGTAATAGATGAAATAAATGTTCCCATGCTTAGTACCGAGAGAGAATAAAGAATTATCCCTAGATATTGAAGCAATATTATTCCAAGATCAAATTCGCCCATGAAAATTGTCATTATTGTAAGAGGTAGGGTAAGTGAGAATAGTATTAAGGTAAATATTTTAAGCGTAATAAATTTACCTAAGACTATCTCTTGAGGGCTTAGCGGCAGGGCATAAAGAAGTTCAATGCTCCCTGTTTTATGTTCTTCTGAGAATACTCCCATGCTAAGCGCTGGCAGCACTAACATCAAAATAATAGGCATTGAAGAAAAATAAGAGGTAAGAGATGCATTGTCTTTAATGAAAAATCCTGACAAAAAAATAAATGAAAAGTTTATGAATATTAAAAAAAATAGCATCACAACGTATGCAGTTGGGGTTCCAAATAATATTTTTAGTTCTTTTTTAGAAAGCGATAAAGATTGCTTTAAATCTATTTTCATTTTTTTCTCTCCTTGGTTAGTTTGCTAAATATCTTTTCAAGGCTTTCATGTTTTGGGATCATTGCTTTTAAGATTATATTATTTTTTACTATGTAGCTAAAAAGATCTTCTTCTGTTTTGCCTTGAGATAGCTTTAATGAAATGTTTAAGTCTTTCTCGTGTTCTTCAAGTTGTATTAATGTAAAAATATCATTTTTGCTATTGAAAATTTTTTTTTCATTTTCGGAGTTTTTTGAAACTATTAATTCTATTTCAATCTCTTTAAGTTTATTTTTAATAATGTTTTCTTTTGTGTCATCAGCAACAATTACTCCGTTGTTGACAATGATTATTCTTTTACAAATAGATTCTACTTCGCTTAGTATGTGCGAAGAGAATAATATTGTACTTTCTTTTGCTAGTTCTCTTAAGAATTCTTTAAATTCAATTATTTGATTTGGATCAAGACCATTTGTTGGTTCATCAAGTATTACAAGTTTAGGATTGTTTATTAAAGCACCAGCTATTCCTACTCTTTGTTTGAATCCTTTTGAAAGTTGAGAAATCAGTTTATCTTCAACTTCTGTTAATTTGAATATGCTTATTGCCTTGTCAATTTCTTTTTTTAATTTTTTAACACCTTTTATTTCTGATATAAACTTTAAATATTCTTTAACAGAAAGTTCTGGGTAAAGAGCTAGCTTTTCAGGAACATATCCTATTTGTTGCAGTATTTCTTTTGAATGCTCTACAATATCTTTTTCAAAAATTTTTACATTACCTTTGCTTGGATAATGAAATGATGTCAAGATTTTAATTAATGTGGACTTTCCGGCTCCGTTTGGGCCAAGTATGCCAAGTACTTCGCCTTCTTCAACCTTAAAGCTAACATTAAATAGCGCAGTAAATGAGCCATACATTTTGCTAACTTTTTCTACATTTATCATATACCCTCCTATTTAATAATAAAATTATTTTTGCTTGCTTCAAGCCTCATCCCATCTTTTGTTAAAAAAATTTCTCCATCTGGATATTCCAATTTTGCCTCCTTTAGTAAGTTTTCAAGATCTTTTCTTAATGTATATCTTTCACTAAAATGAATAAGTCCTGTTTGTAAAACTTTTGCTTGCTTGACAATATTTGCAGCTCCACCAGCTGTTAAGTGAAGTTTTTTATCTGCTTCCTTTTTAAGCTCATTTTTAAATGTGCTCTCAATTATTACAAGGTTAAAATTTTTGATTTGCTGTATTAGCTCTTTAAAATAACCAGTATCTGTAATGTACGCAACTTTTAATCCTTTTTTAGATTTTCCAAGTATTTCTGATGGTTTTATAATTTTTCCGTTTATTAGTATTTCTTTTCCATCTTGCAGGGTTTTTCTAATAGGTCCTTTAGGGATATTTAACTCTTCTGCTTTTTCTGTGTTGAATTTGCCAGGTTTATCTTTTTCTATGAATAAATATCCAACACATTCTATTGAATGTTTTAGTCTAGTGTATTCAATTTTTTTTGTTTTATCCTCATATATTATTTTTTCGGTTTTATCTATGATTATTTCTTTATAAATTATTTCATAGTTTTTATATATTTTAAGCATATCTATATTAGTTTTTGCATAGTTTTTTATTCCAACAGGTCCAGCTATTATTAATGGGTCTTTTCTTGTTTCTCCACTTTGTGACATTAACATTATTATTCCAAGTAGTCCTGTAATGTGATCAGCATGTAAATGTGTAATACAAATCATTTTTATTTTTTGCCAAGATATTTTTTGTTTTCTTAAAGACATTTGAGTTCCTTCTCCACAATCGAATAAAAAATTGTCCCCATTGTATTCAATTAGTACGGATGACAAATATCTATTGTGGAGAGGTCTTGTTCCCCCAGTTCCTATAATGTTAATGTTGAATCCCAAAGATTATTCTCCTGGTTTGTTTTGAAAATGTTAATTAATTTTAATTGTTTTGATAAATTTTGCTTCACTTTTAGTTTCTCTTTGGATAAGAATTATTTTAGCTTAACTTAAACATTATATTATTTTTTTATGAATTTAGAAATATTAAGATATGAAATCGCTTGTCAGTATGGATTTAAAAATTTTGATTTTAAGAATGTTGCACAATATTGTAATATTTTTCGTATCTTTTAATATTATAATGATTTGGAATTTTGTTAATTTTTTCAATATTGTCAACTAATAAATTGGATAAGTATGGTGCCATAGATATACCCCTTGTTCCAAAACCATTTAATATGAAGATATTTTTATGCTTTGGGTGTTCTCCCAAGAAAGGTTCTCTGTCAAGAGTTGAAGGTCTTATGTGTGCTTTTTGGCCAATGACTTTGCATTTTAGATTTGTTATTTTTTTAAATTTTTCTAATAATTCTAATTTTGCCCATTCATTTGTAAGTGTATTCCAGGTGTTCCATTCGTAAGTACCCCCAAGGTAAAATTTATTATCCTTTAAGTGAATTAAAGATACGTGTCTATTGTAAACTTCTTTAAAATTTAATTTCTTGCATTCTAGAATAATTATTTCGCCTTTTGCAGGCTCAAATGGGAGGTAAGAAAAAAATCCTTTAAGTTTTTCTTTATATCCTTTTGCAAATATTAATTTTTCAAATTTGAAATCTTCTATTTTGAAAAAACTTTCTTCAATTTTAATTTTATTTTCATCGATATTTTTTTTTATGTATGATTTTTTTTTGATTAAATATTTTTTAATATTTTTTATATAGATTTTTGTATTAATCCTAGCGCCTTTTATTATCATTCCCCCGTTAGAGTCGTTTGAGAAATCATAAATTTTTCCATTTTTTATTTTCAAAATAAAGTTTGTCATGTTTTTATCATTTTCAAGTTTATCAATCAGTTCATTTTTTTGATTTTCGGTAGTAAATGGTCTAAAGATATTTTTTTCTATAAAAAAATTAGATTTAATTGTTTTTTCAATTTCTTGATAGTAGTTTTTTGCAAATTCAAAAATATGCGATTCTTTCCAGGCAATGTTCATTTTTCTACCCATAATAGGATTAATAAGTCCACCTGCTACTATTGTTGCTTTTGTATTTTCATCATCAAAAAGAATTACTTTTTTATTTCTTTTAAGCAGTTCGTAAGTAACGGTGCTTCCTGCTATTCCTCCTCCAATAACTGCAAATTCATAATGCATTATTAACTCCTTTTTGATTTTACTTATTTATAAATTTAGAGTATTTTTTGATTATAATGAAGTTTAATTAAAGATTTATTGGGTTTTTGCTTTTCAGATTTCAGAAATTAGGTGCAATTATTTAGTTTTTATGCTTTCTTATCATTTAAAAACCTTTTATTTTTAATTATAATATATCATTATGTTTTTGTATAAGGGATGTTTTATGACCGGTAAAGAAGATGATAATGCTAGTTTTTTGCATGATCAATCATTGAAATTAGTTTTAAAGAGCAGATCAATAGTGATTGCTGGCGAGATTACTAAGGATGTTTCTCGGCTTTTTCAGGAAAAAATATTATTGTTAGAGACCTTGGATTTTAAAAAGCCTATATTTGTGTACATTGATTCAGAAGGAGGCGATATTGATGCTGGATTTGCTATTTTTAATATGATTCGTTTTGTTAAGCCCAAAGTTTTTACAGTTGGAGTAGGGCTTGTTGCCAGCGCTGCTGCTTTAATTTTTTTGGCTGCAAAATTAGAAAATAGATTTTCACTGCCTTTTGCCAGGTATTTATTGCATCAACCTTTGAGTGGATTTAAAGGAGTTGCCACAGATATTGAGATTTATACTAATGAGTTAAATAAAGTTAAAAAAGAGCTTAATAATATTATTTCAAAAGAAACAGGTCAAAAAATTTCTAAAATAGAAAAGGATACTGATAGGGATTTTTGGTTAGACAGTGGTGCTGCAAAAAAATATGGACTTGTATTTGAAGTTGTTGAGACAAAGTGTCAACTTGAAGAGTTTATTTCTGCTTAATGTTTTATTTGTTTCTTGTAATTTTATAGATATAGATTTTAGTGTTTTGGAGCTTAAGGTTGCAAATTTTAATTTAAATGATAATTCTTTTCAAGAATTATTGGATTCTGCTTATAATATTCTCGATCAAAGTTTTGATTTAATAATTATTAAGAATCTTGAGAATAAAAATGTTCTTGATCTAATTAATAATAGAGTTTTATTTGGAACTTTTAAGAATGCTTATTTTATTGATCAAGGGAAAGGACTTTCTGTTAGTATTCTTTCTAAACGTAAAATAAATATTAAAGTTTTAAGTGTAATGCAAGATTGTGAAGATTTAAAATTAGGATTGCTTGTTGATTTTAAATTTAAGGATAAGCGCCATGGTATTGTTGTTTATAATTTAAGCAATAATTTTATTAACAATACTATTAGTTTGCAAATTAGTGAGCAAATTTTATATTTAAAAGCCAAAGTAGATAAATTAATGTTTATTTTAGATGAATCTGAATTTGTTATTTTTGATTTATTAATCAAAAATGGATTTTTTAGTTTAATAAATGATTCAAACAATATTTCAATGTTGGCGAATAAAATTGATTTTAGAGTTTTTTCTAATTTTTTTGCTAGAGTTTCTTTGTATTCATTTATGTTTGCAATTGCAGATTATTTGCACAGCAATTATACTATTGAGAATTTTCCTCAAAAAATAGTTATCAATTGAGTTTTTGGATTTATTTTCTTGTTTAGCTTGACATCATAATATATTATTATTTATTATATTATTCTATGCCGAAGTGGTGGAAGTGGTAGACACACAGGACTTAAAATCCTGAGGAGGAAACTCCGTACCGGTTCAAGTCCGGTCTTCGGTATTCCCAAAGTTTTTCATTAACATTTTTCAGCTATTTTTTTGCTTATAAGCATTCCTAACATAAATGATATTCCTAAAGATGCAAAAGATGTGAATCTGATTTTAAAATTTAATTTCAATACTATTAATATCATTTGTAAAATTGATCCAAAAATTAGACCTCTTGATAAATAAATAAAATCATTTAAGTGATTATCTATTATTTTCTTTATTATTAATATTGATGTAACTATTCCTATTGTTACAGCTGTTGCAAATATTGTAATAAGAGCAATGTTAAATTCGGATATAATGAGTATTATTTCTTTATAAAAACCAAGCAGCAAAAGCATTGCTGATCCTGAGATTCCTGGCAAGATCATTGATGCTCCGCTAATTGTTCCAGAGGATATTAATAATAGGTAATATTTTATTGAGTTTTTGTCTTTAGGTATTGTGCTTTGTAATTGTATATTAGATTCTTTGATAATTAAGAAAAGTACAATAATGGCCATGCCAATAAAAAACAACAAATGCTTTAATATTTTTGTATTACTATTTATTTCTTTTATGTATATTTTTGGTTTTAGTGTCAACATATTTCCAAATGTTAATCCTATAAAAAACGCTATTAGCAATGCTTCTATTATTCCATTGTCAAAGATGTAAGCTTTAAATATTTTTGCAGCCAATAATATTGAGGTTAACATTCCTGTTGCCAAAATAGTTAAAAACATTAAATTCTTTTTAATTTCTGTGAGTTTTAAGATTTCTGAAATAGAGTTTATTATTTTGTAGTAAATTTTTAGTATTAAAGCCAGCGTTGCCCCAGAAACCCCTGGGATTATGTTTGCAATTCCAAGTAAAATTCCCTTGATATAAATATTAAGCATTTTTATTCTTAGACTTTAAGTATTTTTGATTTGAATGTTTTATCTGTCATCACCTTCACCATTTATTGTTCCATTTTCATGTCGCTTTTTTATTTTTTTTAGGTTTGTAAGGGCAACATCTTCAAGTGTAATGCCTAAATTATTGCTTAAAGTTGACAAGTACCATAAAACGTCCCCGAGCTCTTTTTTAATTGACATCAAATACTCATCATCAATAATGTAATTTTTGTCTCTTCCCAATTTTTTTATTTTTTCAACAACTTCTCCAGTTTCACCAGCAAGGCCAAGTGTTGTTAAAATTAATTCTTCTTTTTTATTTTTGTACTTAGCAGTTTTTTTTGCTTTTTCTTGGTATTCGTTTAGTTCCATGTTGAGAGACAGTTTATTACAGTTTGTTATTATTTGCAAGTCCAAACATGATTTATTATTTTTATGTTTTTTATTATATTTGATTCATTAAGCGTAAAAGAATTTGCAGTATGAGTAAAATTTTTTTGTTATTTAAAGTAGTTTTCTTTTTTTTGAAAATAATTTGTGTTTTTTCTTATCCAGAAATAAAAAATTTTTCAAGAAAAGATCCTGTTTTTTCTGATCTTAAAAGTAAAGTTTTTAAATATAATAAAAAAGAACATATTCCTTTGTTTTTTTACTTATATAAAGTTAAAAAAGGAGATACTTTTTTTAAAATTGCTAATAAAATAAATGGATGGCAGTCTGGCATTGCTACTGTTAATTTATTGGATTCTCCTTTTGTGAGTGTTGGGCAAGAGATTCTTATTCCTAGTAAAAAAGGAGTTTTTGTTTTTGATAGCAAAGATTATAGGTTTAATAATTTGCTTTTAGCAACAAGAGATCTTACTAAAGCCGAAAAAGTAAAAATCAAAAGAAACGACAGAGTTTATGAGTTTTATTTTTTTGATTTTGCCAAGAATCCAGATTTTGGACTTTTTTCAGGTACAGAGTTACTTTTTTTTTTGAATTCCAATTTTATTTTTCCTTTAAAAAAATTTATTGTTAGTTCTGATTTTGGATTTAGAAATGATCCTTTCACTGGTAATAAAAGTTTTCATACGGGAATAGATCTTGCAGCTCCAATGAATACGGAAGTGTATTCCTCTTCTTCTGGAATAGTTATTGAAGTTGGATACAATGATCTTTATGGTAATTTTGTTGTAGTTGGTCACAAAAATAATATCAAATCTCTTTATGGACATTTAAATTCATATTCTGTAAAGACAGGAGATTTAATTAAATCAGGTGAATTTATTGGAAGGGTGGGGCAAACGGGACGTTCAACAGGGCCTCATTTGCACTTTGAAATATTAAAAAAAAATATTCCTATTAATCCTTTAAGGGTTTTAAAGTAATTTTAAAAGTAAGGCTAAGTTACAGTTAGCTAAATACAATATTATTAAATTGTATTGATTATTAATAAATAATGATGTATAATTATTTGTCTAATAAAAATATTTTTACACTTTTGTGCTCAAGTTTTTAAAGAAAGTGTTTCATTTTAATATAATTATTGATATTAAAAAATTTTTTGGTTTCAAAACTATACATTTAACTTAAGGCAATATTATTTTTTTGTATTGATTATAATTTAATAATTTGAAATAAATCTTATTGATCAATGTGATATTCGATTATTTTATTATGTAAAGTTTTTCTTCCTATTTTTAATATTTCGGCGCATTTGCTTTTATTGTTTTTGGAATGAAAAAGTGTTTGTTTTATTATTTCTTTTTCAGCCTCTTTTAGACTTATTCCTATTGGTAGTGTTATTTTAAATGTAAGATTTTCATTATTCTTGATTTTTGCCGGTAAATCTTCTTTAGTGATTTGCTTACCTTTTGATAATATTAATGCGCTTTCAAGTACATTTTTTAATTCTCTAATATTTCCTGGCCAATCGTAATAATAGAGAGCTTTCATTGCATCATTAGAAAGAGTTTTTTCTTCTCTATTGTTTTCTTTTGCGACATCTTTTATTAGAATGTTTGTTAAATAGGATATGTCATCTTTCCTTTCTCTTAAAGGCGGTATGTTTATATTAATGATATTTAATCTATAAAATAAATCTTCTCTAAATTTTTCCTTTTTAATTTCTTCCTCAATATTTTTGTTTGTTGCAGCCAAAAGTCTAATGTCCACTTTAATTGTGGTTTCTCCCCCAACACGTTCAAAGGTTTTGTTTTGAAGTACTCTTAAAAGTTTAACTTGAATTTCAGGTGAAATTTCTGCTATCTCGTCAAGAAAAATTGTACCTTTGTTTGCAAGTTCAAATCTACCTTTTTTTTGGGAAATTGCACCAGTGAATGCTCCTTTTTCATGGCCGAAAAGTTCGCTTTCAAGTATGCTTTCAGAAAGTGCAGCGCAATTTACTTTTATAAATGGTTTGTCATTCCTATTTGAAAGATCAAAAATAGCATCTGCTATTATTTCCTTACCAACACCGCTTTCTCCTGTTATAAGAACAGATGCATTTGAGTTTGCTATTTTTATTACAAGTTCAAAAATTTTTTGCATTAGTAGCGATTTTCCCATGATTTTTTCATAGTATTTTAAATCTTTTTTTATCAGTATATTTTCTAAATTGCCATTTTCATCTTCGTTATTTTCTTTTTTATTTAATGATCTTTTTATTATTAGCAAAAGTCTTTCAAGGTCTAAGGGTTTTGTTAAAAAATCGTAAGCACCTTCTCTCATAGCATCTACAGCAGAATCAACTGTTCCATGGGCCGTTAAAATAATAAAAGGTATTTCTAAGTTTTTTTCTTTAACTATTTTGAGCAATTTTTCTCCAGATATCTGAGGCATTCTCAGGTCAGATATTATTACATCAAGATTTTCATTTTCAATTGTTTCAAGAGCTTCTTCTCCGTCGCTAGCAGTGAAAACAAAATATCCCTCATCTTCAAGATAAGTGGCAATTCCTTCTCTAATATTCTTTTCATCATCAGCTACAAGTATTTTGCTCATTTTCAATACCCTTCAATTAAAATATTTTTTTTATTTAGTTTAGGAAGTGTAATTGTAAAAATAGTATCTTTATTCTCTTTGCTTTCCATAAAAATTTCACCCCCAAGCTCTTTTATTATTTTATAAGAGATGGTAAGACCTATTCCACTTCCTTTTTCTTTTGTGCTAAATTGAGGTTTAAATATTTCTTCTTTTACTTCATCTTTTATCCCGTTTCCATTATCTTTTATGTTGATATGTATTTTATTGTCTTTTTCAAAAAGGCAAATTTCTATTTTTTTGATTTCTTTTTTTGTTTCAAGTAGTGCTTCTTCTGCGTTTTTGACGATGTTTATAATAACTTGTTTTAATAGTTTCTCATCAATGAGGATATCGCTTGTTTTGTTTAAATTAAGCAATAATTTTATGTTTTTGTTTTCTAATTCAGGATTTAACAATTCGCATACACTGTTTATTACTTGTTTAATGTCTTTTTCTTGTAAATTAATTTTTATTGGTCTGACAGTTAATAAAAATTCTGTTACTATTTTATCTACTCTGTTTATTTCTTCTTTTATGACTTTAAAATAATTTTCAGCTTTACCGTTTTTTATTTTTTGTTTTTTAATTTCCTTTTTCAGAAGTTGTAAATTTATATCGATTGCTCCAAGCGGGTTTTTGATTTCATGAGCAATATTTCTTGCATGCCTTGTAAAAGAGGCTAAAGCCTCAACTCTTCTAAACAGTTCTTCTTGTTTCTTTTTTTCTTTAATGTCTTCTATTAAAATAATGTTGCCTTCAAGTTTTTTCTCTTTAACATAAGGCATAAATGAAATTTTAATATATATGTTGTTTGAGATTGGAACTTCTAATCCGATTATTCTATCTTCTGTTCTAACTAGTTCTTTTATTAAATTTATTAAGATTGGAATTTGAATGTCATCAAGAATTTCTATTTTTGATTTAGATGTTAAAGCTAAAATTTGGTATAAAATCTTGTTTGAATAGATTATGTTGTTTTGTTTGTCAAGCACAATTATGCCTTCATTAATTGATGCAAATATTCCGTCATATATTTCTATTTTTTTGTAAATTTGTTCAATAAATTTAGTTTTTTGCTCATTAGACAATTTGTTTAGTTTTGTTAAAGCTTTTTTAAAAAAATTATTCATATCTCCTCGTAATTTAGCATCAAATTTTCTATTATTAATTTTTTATTTTGATTATAAGGGCGATATTTGTAAATATTTTTCAAATGTTCTGTATATTTGAGATATTGATTAATATTCATCTTGTTTTCTAAAAAATCTTTTCTAATGTTAATTGTAAGTTCGTTTAAAAATATTTTAAAGCTTTGATCATCTTTTATAAAATCAACTTTTTCAAGATTAAATATGGATTTTTTTTCTTTTATTATATTTAAAATTTTTGCCAATTCTTTTTTTATTTTTTTACTTTCTTCTTTGTAAAATGAGGCAAAATATTCCTCAATTGTTATATTTTTGTCTATTAGAAAGCTTTCTTTGAATCTTTGAATTCCTAAGTTTTTATCTGGTTTTGTGAAATTGTAGATTCTAAGTCTTGAAAGTATTGTTTTTGGTATTTTGTTTTTATTTCTTGCTGCTAAGATAAAGTAAATGTTTGAAGGAGGCTCTTCTAGTATTTTTAAAAGTGAGTTATGTACATTAAATGATAAATTTTCGATTTCGTTTATGTAGATTACCTTTGGTTTTTCTTTTTCAGAAAAAATCCACGTTTGAATTTTTTTTACATCAGAAACAGTGATACTATGATTTAGTTCTTTGTTTATGTTTTCTATATTTTTTATAATCTCATTTATTATGTTTATATTATATTCTTTTTTATAATAAACAGAATTAATGTAGTTAATATTTTTCTCTATTTTTTTCAAATTTTTTTCATTACTGAAATAGCATTTGGTAAAAATTACAGTTTTAATGTATTCTAAGTATTTGTTTACTATCGTATATGAATTTGTAGAAAGATGTGCTTTTGCTTCTGTTGTATCGAGATTTGAGAAAATTAGCAAATTGGGGTTTGTTAAGTTTTTTCCGTTTAATATTTTTTTTGCAAGCTCAATTGCGCTGGTCTTTTTTGATGAAAACTTTTCTCCCAGTAAAAGAATAGCATTTGGCAATATTTTTTGATCATATGCATTTATTATGTCTTTGGCAATCTTTGGAAGTATTGTCATTGTTGGTTCCTTATTTTGTTTTTGGAATTTTAAAGAGATAGTTTATTCCGGGGTTTAAATAATCAAGGAGTTTGCTTTCTTTTAGAAAATATTCAGGCTTAAATATTTGTTGTGAGTGTATTATGTAAACTACAATTGCAATTATTCCAAAAGCTTCAAGTAAACCAAGCACTAAACCCAGCATTCTATTGAAGAATAATAATTTAAGTTGGCTTATTATTGATTCTAGTAAGGATTGTAGTATTAAAAATCCTATGTGTATGAGCAGGAAAAATACAAGTAATGCTTGAATGTAGGATAGTTCAATAATAGGTTCAACCAGTTTTCTAAACTCTTCAGTTTTTTTGTAAAGCAGGATTATTAAAGCAAAAACTTCAGCAAATCCGCCAATTTCTTTAATGAATCCTCTTAAAAATCCTCTAAATCCTAAAGATGTAAAAATTATTATTATTAATATGTCTACTATTCCGGTTATTTTTACAGGATCGTTTACTATCATTTGGATTTTGTCTCCTTAATATCTTTTATTAGCAATTTGGCTATTAAAGTTGAAGAATGCTTATTATTGAATTTTTTGATATTTGCTTTGAGAGAATTGATTTTTTCTCTATCTTTCAAAGTTTCTTTTATAATTTTTAAAATATTTGTATTTAAAATTTCATCTTCATCTATATAAATGCAAGCATTTTGATTTTTTAGTAATTTTGCATTTTTAATTTGATCCCCCCTAGAGCCCTTTTTGAATGGAATCAAAATTACACATGCGCAAGCATTCGCAAATTCCTTTATTGCCCCGGCCCCAGCTCTGCTTATAATTATATTGGAGAATTGAACTATGCTTGCCATTTCTTCTGCGTTAAAAAATTGTTTTCTTAAATAATTGTTTTCTCTTTGGTCATTTAAGTTTTTTCCTGATTGATGGATGAAGTAAATTTCAACATCCTTTTTAATACAGAGTGCAAGGTTATTTAAAGCATTAGCTCCAAGAGAGCCCCCAAGTATGCTAACAATTGGTTTATTAGTACTTTGAGTTAATTGTTTGATGATTTTGGGATTTGGAGTTAGAAATTCTTTTCTTATAGGAGATCCCGTGTAAATAATGTTTTTGTGGTTTTTAAAGTATTTTTCACTTTCTTTGAAGCTTATGTGTATTTTGTTTGCGAATTTAGAGTTAATTTTTGTTGCAAGTCCAGGATCTAGATCCATTTCATGAGTTATTCTTTTTATTTTTAGCAAGCTAGATGCAATAATTGTAGGAGTTGAGACAAATCCCCCAGTTGCATAGATAATCTGAGGTTTATATTTTTTTAAAACGTAAAAGCTTTTTATTATTCCAAGTATTACTTTAAAAAAGTCAGTAAAGTTTTGAAAAGAAAAATAGCGTCTAAGCTTTCCGCACGGAACTGAAATAAATTTAATATTATTTTGTTCTTTTATTAATTTTTCTTCTATAGAATTTTTTTTACCTATCCAAAAAAATTCAATTTCTGTGTCAAATTCTTTTAATTTTTGTATTATGGATATTCCTGGAAATACGTGGCCTCCAGTTCCCCCTCCGGTAAAAAATATTATTTTTTTATTTGTCATATACTTGTTTACTCATAAAAATAATAAAGCATTTTCTTTGTAATAGATTTTTTACATTTTTTAATAATATAATGCACTGCAAATATCGCCTTTGTACTAAAAAATCGATTCAATCTTTAAAATTGAATTTAATGAAATTTAAATTCAAAATGTATTTTTTAAAAAATTTTCAATCTGAACCCCTTCTTTTTTCAAAGCATTTTCTTTAATTGAATCTTTTATTATTAAGTGAATAGCTTTTGTTGTTTTTTCTAAAGCCTGTTCTATTTCGAACTTTTCCAGGTATCCTATAAGCAAGCTAGTAAATAAATCTCCTGTTCCGCTGAAATTTTGTTCTAGTTTTTCTAAAAAAAACTCTGAGTATTCGTTGTTTTTAGTATTGTAGCAAATGTTTCCCAAAAGATCTCCTTTTTTGACGCTTGTAACAACCGCCACTCCTTTTGTATCAAGATTTAATATTGCCTTTATGATATCATCTTTGTTATTAAGTTGTGAGCTTCCGCTTAGCATTTCAAGCTCTGTGATATTGGGTGTTATTATGTTTGCATACTTTATTATCTTTCTAAATCCATTAATTATTTTATTGTCAAATATAGAATAAATTGTTCCATTGTCAGCAAATACAGGATCAATTACAATTTTTTCAAATTTTATCAATTTAATCATTTTTTCTATTATTATTTGTTGCTTTTCGCTTCCCAGAAATCCCGTATAGAGTATGTCAAAATGTTCATTTTGCTCTTTCCATATCTTGATAAATTTTTCCAAATGATCAGTTAAATCCACTATTTCAAATTTTTTATAAGCTGTGGAAGCAGAAAGGACAGCTGTTACAAAAGGACACACTTGCATATTAAACGAAGATATTACTGGTATGCATACTGTAAGAGATGTTCTTCCCATGCTTGAAATATCATGCATTGCTAAAATTCTTTTCACTATTTTTTCCCCTTATACTGGTTTTTATAATTTTCTATTCTTGAATTTGCATCAATTTCAATTGGACTTTCTCCATATTTTAAATACATATTATATCCAAGCCCCGCAATCATTGCTCCATTATCCGTGCAAAGATCAATAGGGGGGTAGTAAACTTGTATTTTAAGCTTATTTATTTTTTCTCTTAAGTATAAATTGCTTGCAACACCACCTGCTATTACCAATTTGTTAATTTGAGTATCTTTTATTGCTCTTTTTAGTGGAATTATTAGATTTTCAAAGGCAGCTTTTTGAAAGCTTGCAGCGATATTATTTTTTGTTATCGGATTATCTTTGCTTTTGAATTTTTCGAGTTGGTGTATGCAAGCTGTTTTTAGTCCAGAGTATGAAAAATCATACCAGTTTTCTTTTTTTCTAAAGGTGGTAACTGGAAATTTAAATGTGTTTTCATCTCCATTTTTAGATATTTGTTCGATGTTTGGACCTCCCGGAAATCCCATATCATAATGTTTTGCTACTTTGTCAAAGGCTTCTCCGCAAGAATCATCTAGAGTTCTTCCAAGTATTTCAACATCATCGAAATTTTTTTGTTTAGCAATCAATGTATGTCCGCCGCTTAATAATAATGATATAAATGGATATTCTATTTTTGAGTGCATTAAAGGGGCATAAAGATGACCCAAGATGTGGTCAATACAAACAATAGGTTTTTTTAATGAAATTGCTAAACCTTTGGCAAAGTTTAATCCAACTATTAAAGATCCAATAAGTCCAGGTCTAGATGTTACAGCTATTAAGTCAATTTCAGATATTTTAGTATTTGCTTTTTTGAGTGCCTTTATGCAAACAGACATAATAGCTTCTGTATGAAGCCTTGAGGCAATTTCAGGTACTACACCGTAATATTTTTTATGTTCTTTTTGATTTAATTTTATATTGCTTAAAATGTGAATGCCGTTTTCTACTACAGCTACGCAACAGTCGTCACAAGAAGTCTCTATTCCAAGTACTTTCATCTGATTGTTTCCTCGTAAAGATTTAATAAGTTGTCAAATTCGAATTCCTGGTTTAAATTAGGCTCTTCTTTTTTGAGGACTTTTAGTGTGTTTCTAGACCAAATATGCCCGATTACTTTTACTATTCCATGTTTTCTGGCAATATTTTTTGCTTTTTCAAGCTCTTTGAGTACGGACTCTTCTGTGTCTTTGCTATCAAGAAATATGTCCCTTTTTTCTACTCTAACTCCAATTTCTTTGCCTATTGTTTCTGGTACGCTTCCTGCAATAGTTACGCTGTCGAAAAAATATCTGTCAATCTCTTTAAGCTTTGTCAAAATGATTTTCATCAAGTCTTTATTTGAGGTGATTAAGCTACCCATGTGGTTATTCATTATTTTTGTATCAGGATACATTTTAAATGTTTTTTCGATTTTTTTGTGTATTTCTTCCTTTTTATCTTTTATGTTTATATGGAATTTTTCTATTGAATTTCTATGTTTTGATTGCATTGGGAAATGTATTATTACGGTTTTGTTATTATTTTTTAGTTTTTTGTATAGACTCATTGATTTTGGTAAAAATGGAATAATAGCATAATTTATTTCAAGATTAAGTTTTATAAATTGTTCTAACATAAATTCATCATAACCCACATCGTCGATTATTAAGTAAAACTTAGGTTTGATTTCGGCTTTTTTATTTTCTTTGTTATTTTCTGCTATTAAGTTGTCTTTTTGTATTTTTTGAGACCTGTCTTTAAGTGGTGCATTTGCAACTTTTAAATTGTTGTTAAAATAGAAAAAACTTGCAAATGCTTGAGTTGTTGCAATAACAATAGAAATTATAGTAAAAATTACAATAATAAACTTGTTTTTTTTAATATAAAATATAAACATTCATGACCACTGACTTAAAAGTAGATCAGAACATGCCATGAATGTCAATGTTAAATTATCTCTTCTTTTAGTTTTTTAAGAACTCTTTTTTCGATTTGTCTTACAGTTTCTGATGATATTCCAAGTTCCATTGAAATATCTTTTAAGGTGCTTTTTTTGGGGCTATTGTCTAGGTTGTATCTTTTTTTGATTATGTATCTTTCTTTTTCATTTAATTTTGTTTCAAGTACATAATTCAAATGTTTTATAGTTGAGTCTTGCTCAAGAGTAATTTCAGGGTTAAAAGAATTATCCTCGTATAGGTTTAAGAGCGTTGAATTTTCAGATCCTTCTATTTCTTTATCCAGAGAATATTCTTTTTCAAGATAAGGAATAATTTTTATATACTGGGCAGGAGATAGATTGAATCTTTTCATTATTTCTTCTTTTTTTGGTGATTTTTCTTCTTCTGTTAGATATTTATTTATTTGTAGTATTAGATTTTCTTTTCTGTATGGGACTTTTACCAATCTGGTTTTAGTATTTAATGCTCTTTGTAGCGATTGTTTGATCCAAAATGATGCATAAGTTGAAAATTTGGTGTTTTTATTTGGATCATATTTTTCAGCAGCTCTTATTAATCCCAGGTTGCCTTCTTGAATTAAGTCTTCAATTTTTAACCCTTTGCCAGCATATCTTTTTATTATTTTTAAAACAAGCCGCAAATTTGCGTTTATCATTTTGTTTTTTGCTTGTGCGTTGCCCCTTTGTATTTGTCCTGCAAGTTTAATCTCTTCTTCATGGGTAATTAGTTTGTGTTCTCTTACCGATTTTAAATATATGTTTAAATCCTCGTTGCTAAATATATTCATAATAGTATATTTTTCTCCCCTTTTTTGAATATTGTGATTAAGTTTTTATTAATTACTTAATTTTCATGCAAAAATTGTGCCAATTTAGTTTAAAAATAGCTTTAAATTAAATTGGATATATTTTTGAAGTAGCTGGGGGGAAGGAGGGAGGAGTGTTTTTTAAATTATTTATTTTTTTCCAATTGATTGTAAATTAAATCGGCAATTCCAAAGCTTTGAGATTGAGCCATTTGCTTTGCTCTTTGTTCGTAAAGCATGTCTTCAAAAATTTCTTCTACTTGGCCTCCGCTTAGCAAATTTTGATTTTTGTTAAGAGTTTTTTTCATGCTTTCAAGCATTTGCTTGATAAATATAGCTTCAAATTCTAAAGAAGCTTTTCGTAGTTCTTCGTTTTTTTGAAAGGATTTTTTTATTTCTAAAGTATTTTTAAAATTATTTATTTGATTTTTAAATTTTAGATTTTGTAAATTAATTTTAGTTTCCATTAACTTCCTCCAAGATAAGTTCTCCATTTAATTTATTAATTTTTTGTGCAGCTTGAATTATTTGAATTAATTCTTTATTGCTAAGATTGTTGGAATTTTTCAATATGAATTCGTTCAATTTCATCGAGCTTACTTGAATTGTTGTTTTATTGTTACTATTTAAAATATTTTGATTGTCTTTTTCAATAGAAAATGTAAACGTTCCTATTGTTGCATTTTCACTTGCTAGGATAATGCCATTTTTTTTGTCTATTAGTATTTTAGGATTAGTTTCTATTTGAATATTCTCAATTTCTTCTAATAGACCCATATTTTTTGCTTCTATTTCTATTGTACTATCTGATTTAATTTTGTTGTTGATTTTTTTAGAGGTCAATATTTTATGAATTTTATTTATTAATGTATAATTTCCTTTTTTAAGAATTATATTATAGCTGTAGTTAATATTTTGATTTTCATTTATTATTACACTATCTAGAGTGTATTCAGATTCTTTTAATTTGTTATTGGTCTTTATAATTCCTGATGCAATTGCTATTATTTCTCCCTCTTTATTTTTAAGATTTGTTTTTAAAAGTATTCCATTTGTTAAATCTTTTGAGTCCAATATTGATGCGATGTAAGCTTTATGTTTTGAGCCCTTGATTATATTGCCGTTTATTTGGAGGCTAACATTTACTAGTGCAATATTTTTGCTTTCTATGTTATTAGGGCTTATTTCGTCTATTATTGTATTGTTTTTTTCTAAAATTTTATTTATAAGGTCTTTTTGTTTTGGAGAGTCTCCTTTTCCGGCAAGACCTACTACTATTCCAGTACCTGTTAAAAAGTTTGTGCTTGTGGGACAAATATTTGCAATTTCTTTTAATTTTATGCTTTCAGACAGGTTGTTGTTAAATGATTGTTTTGATGTTGGTCCTGTAGAAGCTTTGTTTGTTTGGGCTAATAGACTTGTTGCAAATGCAATTAACATTAACATTAGTTTGATCATTCTTTACTCTGTTTATTTTATTTCTTTAATACCTATTATTTTATATCAATTATTGTAATTAATGAAACTTTTTTCGGTAGAATTACTAATTAATCCTTGATCTATTAAATATCATCTGTATTAAGGCTGATTAAAATTAATAATTTTTAGATTGAGGAAGATGAACCAAAACATTATTCTTTTTGTACTTTATTTAATCTTATTTCTTCATTTTTGATTGTGTTTCGTATAACTTTATATTTACTGTTGTTTAATTCATTTAGACTTAAAACGTCATTTATCCTGGTTGTGTTAATTTTGTATTTAAAATAGATGTTGTGTTCATTAAGGATTTCATTTTTTTTTAGATTGTCTTTTGCAAATACAATGGGTTCGATTATATCAATATACATATTAATATAATTGTGTCTTTTGTAGCTTTCAAAGTTTTTTGCATAATAAACCAGAGTTTTTTGAATTGGAATATTCTTGTATGAGCTGTTGTTTTTTACTTTAAATTTTATTTTTTTGAAAAATTTGTCGTCTATATTTATTTCAGATTCATCAAAGTTGAATTGAAGTATGTAGATATTTTCATTTGATAAATTTTTTGTGATGTAATAAATCATTTCAAAAATTATTGATTTTTTAGTTAAATTCGGAGGAACATATATTTTTGATAAGCTTTGATTGTTGCATATTTTTGAATACTCTTTTGAAAAGAAATATGCTTTACTAGGAGTAATGTTGAAGCACAAATCATGAGTAGCATTTATAATTGAGCTTGTTGTGAAAAATAAAATAAAAATAAATAATTTTTTTTTTATTTTATTGCCTTTTTAAATTATTTGCGATTCCCAACATATTGTCAGAAGTCTGAATAGCCTTTGAGTTTATTTCATAAGCTCTTTGAGCTACGATCATTGTTACCATTTCTTCGGCAATAGATACATTCGACATTTCAAGAATACCTTGTCTAAGTCTTCCCATGCCTTCACTTCCTGGTATTCCCGCTATTTCTTGTCCTGATCCAGCTGTTTCTTTGAATAAATTGCTTCCAATGGCGTTTAGTCCTGCGGGATTAACAAATCTTGATATTTCAATTTGTCCAAGTTCTATTGGTTCGTTGTTGTTATCAATTTTTACCGACACTATTCCTTGTTCAGATATTGTAATTGAGTTTTGGATATATTCTTCTGGGAAAAATATATTAGGCAATACCTTGTATCCTTGGCTTGTTACAAGTTCTCGATTGGCATCGATTTTAAATGATCCATCCCTAGTATATGCATAAGTTCCATCAGGCAGAAGAATTTTATAAAATCCGTCTCCTTCGATAGCAACATCAGTGAGCAAATTGGTGGATTGCATTTTCCCTTGTTCAAATATTCTCTGAGTAGCAGCAATTTTTGTTCCGTGGCCAACTTGATTTCCAAGTGGTCTTAGAGTATTTTCGGTTGCGGGAGTTCCTGCTCTGTTTTGGGTTTGATAAACCAAGTCCTCAAATTCTGCTCTTATTTTTTTAAATCCTGTAGTATTCACATTTGAAAGATTATTGGCAATTGTGTCTACATTGTATTGTTGTGCAGTCATTCCACTTGCTGCTGTCCATAATGCTCTCATCATAAAATATACTCCTTAATATTTTCCAATTTCATTTATTAATTTTCCTAAGAGACTATCTTCAGTTTGTATTGTTTTTTGATTAGCTTCGTAAGCTCTGTTGATTTCAATCATTAAAACCATTTCTTTAACGGCATTAACATTGGAAGCCTCGAGCGCTTCTGTTTCTATTTTAGGCCTTAGCGATATATCAATTTCTTGTGCTTTGCCAGATGCTTTTGTATCAATCCATAAAGAATTTCCTTGTTTTTTGAGAAATCTGAGATTTTCAAAATTTACAATTCTGATGGTATCAAGCAGTTCATAATTTTCCCAAGAATTTTCATACTCACTGACAAGTCTTTTAGGGTTTGATTCAAAGCTTGAATTGTGGAAAATTTGTCCTTGGGGTGTTATTTTAAAATTATTTTTTTTCAGATATATATATCCTTTTTCTCCAAGAACAGGAAATCCGCTTTTTGTAACAAGGATTCCTTCTTTCCCAATAGTAAAAGAACCATTTCTTGTATATCTTTCTCCATCTGAAGTTTGTATTACAAAAAATCCTTGATCAGTGAGCGCTAAATCTAATGGATTGCCAGTAGTTTTTAATGGGCCTTGTTCAAATATTGTATATATTTCATTTTCTTCAACCCCTGTTCCTAGCTTACCTACAATGGGAGCTGTTTCAAGATGTCCTTTAGGAAATTTATAAAGTCCATCATCATTTAGTCTTCTTATTAACATTTCTGGAAATGCTTTTTGAATGGATAAATCTTTTTTGTATCCAATAAGATCTATGTTTGCTAAATTATTTGAAACTACGTCAAGCTTGCGCCTTTCTGCCATCATTCCGCTGGCGGCTGTATAAATTCCTCTTACCACGGTTAAATCCTTCAAGACAATTAACTTTACTAATACTAGCATTATTTGTCTTATATAACAATTAATTGACCTATTGTTTTTTATTTAATTTTATATTTCTTTATTTAGGTTTTTGTCTTAATAATTGAAATTACAAAATAAGTTGTATAATGATGTTTGTGGCTAATTTTTAAATTATTTATCTTAAATGAGTAATTTAAAAAAAAGAACTACAATTTAGAATTATTAGTTTTAAGGAGAATTAATGAATAGAGTTTTTTCAAAGTTTTTTCTTTTTTTTTGTTTTGCAATATTTTTATCTGCAAATTCAGAGAATTCAAATGAGAGTGAAATTATTAATAAAACTGAAAACCTTAATGCTGAAGATGAAGTTTTAGGGTATTGGGTTGGTTATAACGATGTGAGCAATATAAAAAATTCTATTATTTATATTTATAAATATAATGGAGAAGTTTACGGTCGAATTTTAATTGTAATAAAAGATGGTAAAAAGTATGATGCTGATAATCCTTCAGGAGACACTGTGGTTGGGTTTGAAAATCTTGCAATAGAGGGTCTTGATTTTATGTGGGGCCTTAAGTATTCTTCTGCTTCTAAAAAGTGGGATAGGGGTAAAATAATAGATCCTAAAAACGGTAAAATTTATAATTCTGAGATGAGAGTTGATAGTAAAACCGGAAATCTTATTACCAAGGGAAAAGTTTGGATTTTTGGCAGAAGTAAAATTTGGACAAGAGCTAAAGTTGACGAAATACCAAAAGTAGGCTTACATAATCTTGTTCCAGCGCCTCCTGTAAAAAAATAAATTTGGCGTTTGGTCTTACTATTTTGAAAAAATACATAAACATTGTGTGGGGGTGAGTAAGTTATGAAAAATAAAATAGAGTATTATGATCAATTTATTACAAAAGTGCCTGATTTTCCTAAAAAGGGTGTTCTTTTTTATGATATTACTAGTGTTTTATTAAAACCCGAAGTTTATACCTCATTAATAAATGAGGTATATTCTTTTTATAGTTTAAAGAAGATTGATTGCATTGCGGTTGTTGAGTCTAGGGGATATTTGATAGGCGCTCCTTTGTCTTTGAAAATGCAACTTCCCCTTGTTTTAATTCGAAAAGAAGGTAAATTGCCCAGAGAGGTTTTTAGCGAAGAATATGAGCTTGAATATGGATTTGGGAGAATAGAGGTACACAAAGACGATATTAAGATGTATTCCAATATTCTTTTAATAGATGATATATTAGCTACCGGCGGAACTTTAAAATCGTCTGCAATTTTACTGGAGAGAGCTGGAGGTAGGGTTAAAGATATTTTTTGTTTTATTGAGCTTTGTAGTATTAATGGTAGGCACATTCTTGAAGGCTATGAGGTCAATTCTCTTGTAAGGTACAATTAATTTAATGCTTGACTTTTCTTTTTTATTAAATTTACAATATTTAGTTGAGGTAATGTAATGTATGCACTGGTAGAAATAAATGGTAAGCAATATAAGGCCATTGAGGGCGAATTTTTAAAAATAGATAAAATTTCTCCTGTTGAAAAAGAGAAGTTGGAATTTAATAGTGTTTTGCTTATTAATAAAGATGGAGAGATTAAAATAGGAAAGCCCTATGTTATGAATTCTCTTGTTAGATGTACCTATAAAGAAGATAAAAAAGATAAAAAGGTTATTTCTTACAGATATAGAAGAAGAAAATCAAGTGAGAGAAAAGTTGGGCACAGGCAAACCTATTCTTATATTTTAGTTGATGAAATAGTTTTTTAAGTTCATTGATTAATGTTTTAGTAAAAGTAAAAGACGATGTAATTATTTATCTTTTAGCCGATGGTCATGCTATGAGCAAAAATAATGTTAACGTTATCTGCTCTTCTTTTTCTTTTATTTTGAGAACCTTTTTTAGTGTTCTTGATCTTGAGGGCGAGTCTTTTATTGTAAAAAATTTAAAAAAAGGCCATTTAGAATTTAAGCCTTTTTTTAAGGATTTAAGTAAAAAAAGTCTTTTTTATTATAGTAGATTTTTAATTAGAGGCATAAGTGATTTATGCTTTGAGTATCCTAATGATATTAAATTAGTTTTGGAGGAAAATTAATGGCAACAAGTAAAAGTGGTGGTAGTTCAAAAAATGGACGAGATTCTATATCTAAGCGACTTGGAGTTAAAAGAAGCGGTGGTCAGTTTGTTAAAGCTGGAGAAATAATTGTTAGACAAAGAGGTACAAAATTTCATAAGGGTAAAAACGTTGGCCTTGGAAGAGATTATACAATATTTGCGCTTTCATCTGGCAAGGTAGAGTTTAAAACTTTGAAAGGACGAAAATATGTAAATATTGTTTAGCATGCAACTAACTATTTTGTAGTTTTAATTGAAAAGTTGGAGAAAGTTTGTATAACTTTAAAGACTCTGTTAGCATAACGGTAGTTTCGGGCAATGGCGGTTCTGGATGTGTTTCTTTTTTGCGAGAAAAGTTTAATGCAAAAGGTGGTCCAGATGGTGGAAATGGCGGGAGTGGTGGGAGTGTAATTTTTAAGGTGAGGGAAAATCTTTGCACTCTGTCTTTTTATAAAAATGGTCATGTGCTTTGTGCCGAAAACGGTAAACCTGGAATGGGTTTCAAGAGAAGTGGCGCTAATGGTAAAGATTTAATTCTTTTTGTTCCCCCAAATACAGATATTTATAATGAAAATGATGGAACCCTTTTGTGTAGGCTTAAAAATTTAAATGACGAATTTGTTGTTTTAAAGGGTGGCAGAGGTGGTCTTGGTAATTGGAATTTTAAAACTTCAGTTAGAAGAGCGCCAAAGTTTGCTCAACCTGGAGAATCAGGCAATAGTTTGAATGTGCGGTTGGAGCTTTTTTTGGTGGCGGATATTGGGCTTGTTGGTCTTCCTAATGCTGGCAAATCTTCTCTTCTTAATAGAATAACTTCAGCAAAATCTAGAGTTGCAAATTATCCTTTTACAACAAAGATTCCTCATCTTGGTGTACTTAGATATTCTTGTGATGATTTAATCATTGCAGATATTCCGGGAATAATTAAAGGCGCTAGCTTTGGAGTAGGGCTTGGAACCAAATTTTTAAAACATATTGATAAAACTAAAATTTTAGCTTTAGTAATTGATATTTCTGAAGCAAATTTTTTGGAGTCATATAACATTCTTTTAAATGAATTGAAATCTTATAGCCATGAGCTTTTTAATAAAAAAAAAATTATTATTGCCAATAAGCTTGATTTGGATAGTTCTGAGAAAAATTTTGATTGCTTGATAAAAACCTTAGGAAAAGAAAAGATTATTGGTATCTCTATTTATGAAAATAGAGGGATTGATGAACTTATTAAAGAATTTTTTATTTTGGCTAAAACTTTTTAATAAAATTAATTTTTTATTGCAAGCTTTTTTTAAAGACTTGGTTTTTGAATGCCAAATATTTGATTTAGGTAAAAATAATTCATGAGAATTGCAATATTAGGTGGCACTTATAATCCAGTTCATATTGGGCATATTTTTTTAGCTAAAGAGATAGAGTATTTATTAAATATTGACAAGATAATATTTATTCCTACTTGCAATCCGGCTCATAAATTGATTGGAGAGGACGTTAGTATTAAAAATAGAATAGATATGCTTAAGCTTGCATTAGAGAATGAAAGTAAAATGTTCATAGATGATTGCGACATAATAAATGGTGGCATAACTTATACTGTTGATACTATTTCTTGCGTTAAAAAAAAATATAAAAACGCTAAACTTTTTTTAGTTATTGGAGATGATCTTTTTCAAAATTTTGATTCATGGAAAGATCCCCAAAGTATTGTAAGCTCTGTTGATCTTGTTATTGCTCACAGAATTTATAAAGAGAGACTGAAAAGTTCTTTTAAGCACATTTATGTAGATAATAAAATAATACCAATCTCCTCATCAGAGATTAGAAATAGAATTGCGAATGGATTTCCTGTTAGCTATTTATTACCTTTTGGTGTGTTAAAATACATTAAAGATAATAATTTATATGTTAAAAAGGTAAATGTTTGAGAAAGGATTTAATTTTTTTAGTTTTAATTGTTCTAATAATAGCTAGTGTAGTAATTTTTTTTATTAAAAGTTCGAAAAAAGAGTTAGTTTACTTCGAGCTTAATACAAAAAACAATATTAGTTTTTTGTTTATTGTAGAAGATTCCAACAAAAATCTTGTAAGTATGCAAGAAATTTTTATTAATATAAAAACAGGAAATATTGGGTTTTTAGATATTCCAATTCATACCGGATATGAAGATTTAAAGGGTAACATATCTTGGTTTAAAGATCTTTATAAAAAAAATTCTTTCAATAAGTTTTTATCTAAAATTTATACACAATTATCCCATGAATCAGATTATTATATTCGTTTTCAAAAAGAAAATTTCGTCAAACTCATTGATTACTTGGGAGGGGTTAGACTTCTTGTTAAAAATCCGGTGAAAATTTATAGTTTCGAAGATTCTATTTTAATACCCTCTGGTACTTCCAATTTTGATGGTGATAAGGCGTATGATTATTTGAGATATTTTAATGATGTCAATCAGTTTGAAGAGAGAGTTGAGTTTTATAAAGAGTTTTTTAAGAAATTTCTTTTTCAAATTTCAGATTTTGGTATTGAAAATGACAATTTTTTTAAAATATATTCCATGTTAAATACTAACCTTTCAGAGGTTGTTTTTAAGTACATTGTTAAAAATTATAAAATAAATAATGATAAAATTATTTCTATTAATATTAAAGGACAAGAAGAGATTTTTAAAGATAATGATAATAATTTGATAAAAGTGGTTTTTCCTTATTATGGAGGTGCTATTTTAAAAGAATCGGTAGAGAAATTAAATAAAGAGTTGATTAATGAAGGCTTGCAGGAGATAGTAAAGATTGTTGTTTTAAATGGAACAAAAGTTGTTGGACTTGCAAAAAAAACAGCAAATATTTTTAATTCTTTAAAATTTAAAGTTTTAAAATTTGGCAATGCAGATAAAAATTCTTATAAAAATACCTTGATTATAAATAATTCAGATAATTTAGAAATGGCTGTTAGGGTTGGAGAAGTAATTAAAACTTCAAATATTAAGCCAATTTCTGAAGTTCAAACTAAAAAATTGTTAGAGCTTGATAATCTTGATATTAATCCTGATGTAATAGTTGTTTTAGGAGATGATTTTGATGGAAGATATGTTAAAAGTAAGTGATATTAATGCTTTGTGTAAAACAATAAGTGATTTTAATGGAATTGACGTTATAGGCATTAATGTTGGCAATATTTGCAATTGGACTGATTTTTTTATAATAGCTACTTTTGTATCATTTAAGCAAATGGAGGCCTTGTATATTGATAAAATAGTTAAATTTTTTAAAGAAAAGAAAATTAATCTTAATGTTGAGGGAAAAGGTTTGGTTTATGACTGGACTGTTATTTCAGGTGGAAATTTAGTAATTCATTTAATGAGCGAAAAGTCTAGAGAATACTATGAACTTGAAAAAATATGGTCCAAGGGAATTATTATTTATCCTTAATTACTGTTTAATTAAAAAAACTAAAAATATCATAAAAATATGTTTACAAAAAATAGAAAATATTTTAGATTTAAGGTATGTACTTTTTGCGGGAGGCTTATAAGTGGATATTACAGACATAAGGATTAAGAAAGTTGAAAGTAAAAATTCTGGTTCTAAATTGTTAGCATATGTTGCGGTTACTTTTGACAATTGCTTAGTTCTTCACAATATTAGAGTTATTAAAGGGCAAAAGGGAGTATTTATTGCTATGCCTAACAGAAGAACTAGAGTTGGTGAGTATAAAGACATTGTACATCCTATTAGTCAGGATTTTAGAAAAACTTTACAAACTTCTATTTTTAAGGAATATATAAGAGAAAATCCAGCTGATCTTGAGCTTGAATTAGATTTTTAGGTAGTTATTGACAAAGCGTGTTGTATCTTGTATGCTTGTCAATTGTAAGTATTAAGGTATTTGGGACGTCGACAAGCGGTAAGTCAACTGGTTTTGGTCCAGTCATTCGAGGGTTCGAATCCTTCCGTCCCAGTATTTTACATTAGGAGTTTTTTGGTGGAAAATAGCAGGGTTTTAAGTTGCGAATATAGATCAAGCTTTGGGTCTTCTAATGCTCGCAGAATAAGAGCTAAATGTGAAATACCGGCTGTTGTTTATGGACAGGGCAATGATGTTTCACATTTGAAAATTAAGAGTAGTGAGTTTAATAAGAAGTTTACAAAGTTTACAGACAATACTGTCTTAATATTAAATGACGGCAAGCTTGAGAAATGTGTTTTTGTTAAAGATGTTGCAGAAAATATTGCCAGCAAGCTCATTTATCATATTGATTTTTATGAAGTAGATAGACGTGTTGAGCTTGAAAGATATGTTCCGATTAAGCTTACTGGGGCTTCTGTTGGGGTTAAAGAGGGTGGAATTTTGACTGTTTTAAAAGAGCAAGTTAAGGTTAGGTCTTTACCTTTAGATTTGCCAGAATTCATAGAGCTTGATTTAACTCCTGTTAATAAAGGGGATAGCGTTCTTCTTAAAGATCTTGTATTGCCTTCTAATGTTAGACTTGCAGAAAATGACGAGAATTTGGAAGTTGTTATTATAAAGTGATTTTATGGGGTTGTTGATACTTGGATTAGGAAACCCTGGAATAGAATTTTCTTTAACTAGGCATAATGTTGGCTTTTCTCTTTTAGATAAAATTGTTTCTAAGAACGGCCTTTTTTTAAAGAGAAAAAAAAAGTATGAATATTCAGAATTGAGAATGGTTTCTGGAAGAGTAATTTTGGTTAAGCCGTTGACTTATATGAACCTAAGCGGATCCTTATTCCCTTCAATATTTTCAGATTTTTATATGTGCATAAAAAATTTATTGGTGGTTCTTGATAATGTTGATCTTCCTTTGGGAAAATGTAGGCTTAAAGAGCGAGGTGGTATGTCTACTCATAACGGCCTTAAGTCAATTTCAAATGTTCTTGGAAGTTCTAATTACAGTAGACTTTATATTGGTGTCGGAAGCAATGTTATGTGTGATATAAAGAATTTTGTTCTTTCTAAATTTTGCAAGGATGAAATAGATAGACTTGAAAAATTGTATGACTTTTTAAGTGATGAGTTACTTGATATTAGCGAGGCAAATTTTAAAAATAAGGTTCAAAAAATCAATTCTAGTAATTTTTAATGCATTTTTTAGACAATAATATACAAATCAAAATAGATAAATTTTATAAAAAAAATTTTTTAAGTAAAAATAGGGTTATTGTTGCTTTTTCCGGAGGGGCTGATTCTACAACTTTATTGTTGAATTTAAAATATTATTTGAACAATAATATTGTTGCATTTTATTTTGCTCATTTTATTAGATCTGATAATGAGCAAAATCAAGAGATAGAGCATGTAAAGGGGTTTTGTGATTTTTATAATATTGACTTACAAATTAAGAAATGTGATATAGATATAAAAAGTGAGTCAGTTAGGTTGGGAGTATCTATTGAAGAGCTTGCAAGAAAATTCAGATATAATGCCTTGGAAAATGCTCTTAAAGAAAATGATGCAAATTATATTGCACTTGCTCATAATGAGAACGATCAAATTGAAACAATTATTATGAGATTTTTTCAAGGATCTTTTTTAGATGGTCTTGCAGGCATTCCTGGTGTTAATAAAAATATTATAAGACCTTTACTCGAGGTTTCAAGACTAGAAATTGAGAATTTTTTATCTTTAAATAATATTAGTTTTTTTGTTGATAGTACAAATGCTCAAAATTTATATCTAAGGAATAGGGTTAGAAATAATTTATTACCTTCTATAGAAAAGGTTTTTAAAGGGTACAAAAAATCTCTTAAAAGAATATCTGAATTTTCAAAGGAATTTGTAGATTATTTTGAAAAAGATGAATTTTTTCCCATTGAGAAAGGTAAATACTATTATTCTTTTGATTTGAAAACTTTTTTAGATTTTCCCAAGTATTTGGTGTTTAGATTAATTTTTAAAATTTTAAATTCAGAGGGAATTGTAGCTAAAGTTTCTTATAAATCTCTTAATGAAGTGTTTAAAGTAGAGATTGATAAAAAGAAAAACAATGTTTTGTTAAAAACCAATGATTTTTTTTTAGAAAAAAGGCATAATAAAATTAATTTAATTTTTAGAAGGGATGAAAAATTTTACAAACCTTTTGATTTTATTTTGGAAGTTGGCAAATGGCATAGTTTATCTTTAGGTAAGATTTTGCTAAAATGTTTAGAGTGTAATGCAGTTTCTGTATCAAGGCTAAAATGTTGTTCTTATGAGTTTAGATATAAATTTTTTAAGGATAGATTGAAAGCAAAAAAATTTTTTTCTAAGTTTATAAGGTGTAATCCGATTTATTTAATGTTATTAGCATTAGATAATAGGTTAATTGGAATTATTGATTTAAATACTTTAAACTTAGTATGGAGTGAAAAAAGCATTCTTAAAAAAATTAGTATATCTTTGATTGGAGGGCTTTTAAAGGAATGAATGGCAATAATAATATGAATAATAATGGAAAATCTAATAACAAAAAAAAGAATAAAAATTGGATTTTAGGACTTGTTGTTATTTTTTTAATTTCAGCAATATTTATGTCATATTTTATAAGGGGGGGGGAAAGCTATAAAAATGTTCCTTATAGCACTTTTCAGAGTTATTTAGACAATGGTTTGGTTGAATCTGTAGTAATAATTGATAAAAATTTGATTCAATTCGTTGTCAAAGGTTCTAACTTTGCAAAATCTTATTTTTCTACCAGTATTCCTTATCTTGATATAAATCTGCTTTCAGAACTAAAAAGTAAAAAAGTTGAGCTTAGCTCGGGTAAAAGCCAAGCTTCTTTGATTGGGGTTTTATTACAAACCTTGCCATGGATTTTATTTTTTGTTTTCTTTTTCTTTATATTTCGTCAAACTCAAGGTGGTGGCGGAAAAGTTTTTACATTTGGAAAAAGTAATGCTCAAAAATATGAGGCTGGAAAGAATAAAATCACCTTTAAAGATGTGGCTGGTCAAAAAGAGGTTAAGCAAGAGCTTTACGAAGTTGTTGAATTTCTTAAAAATCCAAAAAAATTTGAAAAAATAGGTGCAAAAATTCCCAAAGGGGTGCTTTTGGTTGGTTCTCCTGGCACTGGCAAGACTTTGCTTGCCAAAGCTGTTGCTGGTGAGGCTGGGGTTAGTTTTTTCCACATGTCAGGTTCAGATTTTGTTGAAATGTTTGTTGGGGTTGGAGCAAGTCGTGTTAGAGATTTATTTGACAATGCTAGAAAAAATTCTCCATGCATCATTTTTATTGATGAGCTTGACGCTGTTGGTCGAAGTCGTGGTGCAGGGCTTGGCGGTGGTCATGATGAAAGAGAGCAAACTCTTAATCAGCTATTGGTTGAAATGGATGGATTTGGAACGCATACCAATGTAATTGTTATGGCTGCTACAAATCGTCCAGATGTTCTTGACTCTGCTCTTCTTAGACCCGGACGATTTGATAGGCAAGTAACAGTTTCTTTGCCTGATATTAAGGAAAGAGAGGCAATATTAAATATTCATTCTGCAAAAACAAAGCTTTCAAAAGATATTAATTTACAAGTAATAGCAAGGGCTACTCCTGGAGCTAGTGGTGCTGATCTTGCAAATTTAATTAATGAAGGAGCCTTAATAGCTGCAAGAAATAATCAAGATGAAATTTTAATGAAGGATATGGAAGAGGCTAGAGATAAAATATTGATGGGAGTTGCAAAAAAATCTATGACCATTACCGATAAACAAAAGCTTGAGACAGCTTATCATGAGGCAGGGCATGCTTTGCTTCATTATTATCTTGAATACGCTGACCCACTCCATAAGGTTACCATTATTCCAAGGGGCAGGGCACTTGGTGTCGCATTTTCGCTTCCAAGAGAAGATAGGCTTTCAATAAACAAACACCAAATTCTTGATAAAATAAAGATATGTTATGGTGGTTATGCTAGTGAGCAAATAAATTTGGGCGTTACAACAGCGGGTGTTCAAAATGATTTAATGCAAGCTACTAGTTTGGCTAAAAAAATGGTTACAGAGTGGGGAATGGGTGAAGAAGTTGGTCCGATATTTTTAGTAGACGATGAAGCGCCCATTTTTCTTCCAAAAGAGTTTTCAAAGGCTAAGGCTTATTCTGAGAACACTGCTGATAAAGTTGATAGAGAGGTAAAAAGAATACTTGAAGAATGCTTAAAAGAGGCATCAGACATCCTTTTAAAGCATAAGGATCAACTTGTTAAGCTTGCAAAAGAACTTGTTTTAAGGGAAACTTTGACAGACAAAGAAGTAAGAGAGCTTTTGGGTTTTGAAGCTAGTAAAGATGAATACGATTTATTTGCAGCAGACGACTCTACTGTAAAAGAAGTAAAGGAGGGAGATATAAAAGGTTAGGGCAGTTGTTTATGTTTTATTTAAAGATGGGTTTAATTTTTTTTATTTCTATAAATCTAGGTGCAGCTTTAATCAAAGAAGATGAGGATATTTCAAGTATTCTTTTTAATGAATCTAAAAATTTTTCCAATTTTCAAAAAGGAATTGATTTGATTTATGGATCTCTTGATTTCAATCTGTTAGCCTCAGATTCTCTTTATGAGCTTGCATTAAAAGAGGATATTGCTTTGATAGACAAAATTTATTTATTAAGAGAAGCAATTAAAATTAATAACTTTAAAGCAACAGCTCTTAAAGAAATATACACTTATTATTTTGCGTTGCTTTTAAGGCAAAATGAAAGTAAGAATATGTATAAAGAAATTATTACTTTGTATAGAAACTTAAATGAAGAATTGCAAATAGATAAAGATTTAATTTGTATGAGACTTGAAGCTTCTGGAAGACTTGAAAGTTTTGGGGATGATTTTAAAAAAATTTTATTTAAAGCTTTTTCCTTGTATGGCAATGATTTTTTATTTTTTAAGTGGTTTTTAAAAGAAGATAGATTTTTTTTTAGCATTTTTAATACCATAAAATCAAAAGAAGATTTTTTCTTTACAACCGAAAATATTAATTATATATTTAGAAATTCAGATTTTAATTATGACAATTCTGTTTCTTTGTTTTCTTTTCTTAAGGGAAAAATTAAAGAATATAATGGAATTCATGGTATTTATTTTTTAAAATACAAACTTTTAGAACCCGATGAAGCTTATAGGGTTTTTAAAAAATTTCCTCCTGAGACAATAAGTGAATATAAAATGTTTTATGATCTTTTAGAGGATCCTGATATGAAGAGTAAATTTTTAGAAGATTATAAAAGCTTGTCAGGAATTTATTGTATTGATAATAAAAATAACATTGTCATACTTAAAGATGGAGTTTTAGTAGGTGTTTTTTCAGGAATAGTAGATTTTGACAATAAATTTAGTTTAAATAACAAATTTTTTAATAAAGTTTATTTTAAAGACAAGTCTCCAGTTTATTATGAGAATAGTTTGCTTGGCTATAAAATAAATTATTCTGTTTACCCTTATGTTGATATGATTGAAGTTCAATACTCTGATAGAAGGGATGTTTATGTTTTTGCTTTGCATACTTTAAAGCTTAATCTTTTTAACAATTTGGGTTACAATTTTAATAATCTTGGAATCAGGGAGTTGTTTTTGATTAACATTAAAGATTTTTTTCTTCCCACCGCTTTAAATTTATTTTTTGAAAAAATTTCTGTTTTAGATATTAGATCAAGTTTGATAAGTAAAAAAAAATATTTTGGATCTAATTTAGTAGAAATTAAAAATTATGTGGTTGGAAGTTTAGTTTCAATTTATAGAAAAGTTAATGGTTCTAAAAAATTTAATTATATTGAAATTTATGAGAAGGATAAATTAAAAATAAAGAAAACTTTGTTAGATGATGATTGTTTTGAAAGTTATTATTCTTTTGAATGATAACTTTAATAGAAGTCTTGATTATTAATTTTTAAGTATTAATGTTGATATTTTTTTAATGCTCTTTATTTATATAATTAAATTTTTAATTTACTTCGGGGAGGATTTTTGGGCTTTTGTTTGGACTTTGCTAGCAAAGAAGATGCTAAATTAAATAATATTGTGTCTGTTAGTCATTTTGATTTTAAAGTGAAAGTAAATTTAATTCTTGTAGTTGGGCCTATGGGAAGTGGAAAAACAGAATATGCTGCAAAAATTTATAAAGATTCTCTTGTTGTAAGAAAAAAATCTTTCAAGGTGCTGGGCAATATTATTAAAGGAAATAGGAATAGGGTCAATGTCTTTTTTATTAGAAATTTCCTTGACAAGAGGAGATTTCAGGATTATCCAGAGAATGTAATACCCTACAGAGGTGGTGGGAAAGATAAAATTGATGAGATTGGTTTTGCCAGCAGTTCTTTTGATATTGAAAATTTAATAGCTTCTAATTCTAATTGTGGTACTTTTATTATTGATGAGGCATGTTTTTATGATGAACGTTTAATTTTTGTTTTAAATAAAATTTCGTTAAATGAGAATATTTTATTTATATTGCCTACATTACTTTATAATTTTAGAAAAGAATCTTTTAATGATACTGCTAAACTTTTGGTAGAATATTCAGATAAGATTTATAAGCTTGGGGCTTATTGTGAGCACATTGATTGCATGGAAGAATCTTTTTTTTCGTATAGGTATTATTTTTATAACAACAAGGAAATTCCAGCTCCTTATTTTGATCCTTTACTTATTGTTGGTGGTGATGAAGAGATTGAATCTGCCATTTACCCAAATTACGCTACAAGATGTTCAATGCATCATTATCTTGTGGGCAAGGAGTATTTTTTTTCATTTTTAAAGCCATTTGCTTTGCTGTATTCGCAAGGAGATAAAGAATTTCTTGAAAATGAAATTGTAGCGTTAAGTACTGATGTTGAAAATTCTAATTTTGTAAATTCTTTAGATAGTGAAAAAGCGTGTGAATTTAGAGCTGAAATTTTAAAAAATATTTTAGAATTACCTTTTTTAGCAGAAAGAGCGTTAATAACTCTTTTCTCAGAATATAGCATCTTGAGTAAAGATAATTTTAAAGATCTTGTTTTTAAGTTTTCTTTAAGTGAGGATTATATAAATAAAATTTTTTTTTCCAAAGAAGGCAAAGAATTTTTTTAATAATAGTTTGAACTTTTTTCAAAAAATTCTTTAGTTTCGTCAATTCTTATCAGTTCTTTTTTAATAATTTCATGGTAATCAAACTCTTTAAGAGTAATTTTATGATATTCGTTTTCCCAGTTAGTTATTCCATCGTTTTCTAGCTTAACAGATTTGTAATTTTCAAGTTTTTTGTGGTATTTTAGTGCTTCATTGTAGTAGTTAATAGCCATTTTATATAATTTTTTTGATTTTTCTAGATTGAGAATAATTCCATTTTTTTCTGGAGTTTTGAAAAAATATAAATTTCTTGTGTCAAATAAATCTCCCAAATGTAAATTTTGCTTAACTAGGAGCAGATTTACATGCATTTTGAAAAGAAGTTTATATTTTGCCCACTGTTCTTTTGTTTCTATTTTAGTTAGTGAGTATTTTGGATTTCCAAATGGATATTTTAAGGCTTTTTGAAGAAAAAATATATTTTTTTTGTAGTTTTCAGGTTTTTTTTTCATTTGAGCGTTAAAGATTACATACCACTGTTCTGCATAATAAAATTTGGACGATGCATTTATTTTTGCAACTACTACTAAAAGAAGTAAAATTAGGTTTATTCGGAAAGTGATATTTTTAAAAATATAACTAATCATACGATTAATTATATTAGAATTTTATTAGATTAAAAATTTTTTTTGCGTTTTTATCTATATCATCTTTTATTGAATTGTCAATGTAAATTACATTAATTTTTTTTTCTAGTTTTTTAAATATTTGTAAATATTTAAGAGCAATTTGTTCAAAAGTTTTGTATCTTTCAAGCTCAAAAAGATCACTTTGTGTTCTATGTTTTTGTATTCTTTCATAAGCTATGTTTGGGGCTATTTCAATAAAGAATACTTTTTCAGGTAATGGAAAATTTTTATTTAATTCATATCCCAATTTTCCTTGATAGGCTATTGATGAAAATAAATAGCGATCAGTTATTATTTTTATGGATTTTGTGTTTAAAATTTCTAGTATTCCACCTTTTTTATATAAATGATCATGTCGATCTGCTGCATAAAGATATGCAAATGTTGATTCTTGTAAAGGATTTTTAAAATTCATTAATTGCTCTTTTATCATTTCTCCAATTATTCCGCTTGACGGTTCTTTTGTAAAATAATATTTTGATTCATCGTTGCAAAGAGTTTTTAGTTTATTGATGATGCTTGTTTTTCCGCTTCCATCAATTCCTTCTATGCAATAAAAGTTTTTCAATATTTTAATCACAAATATTTTTTATTCCTTTCTTTTGGGAGCCAATAACTAGGTTATTGATAATTATTATATAATAAAATTATATATGAGTGTATGAATTTGGGTTTTTTGAAAAAAAAGACATTTTTATTCTTGATTTTACCATTTTTTATTTTTGTTTTAATAATTTTTTCCATTAATCTATTTGTTCAAGTTCAAATTTATTCTGCAAAGTTTTTTGTTATAAAATATCTTGAATCAAAATTTGGCTTTAGGATTAAATATGATAAAATCTCACCGTATTTTTTATCATCTATCAAAATAGACGGTTTAGAGCTAAGCTTGGATGGAAAAGATAAAATATTAATGGATGTTGTTAGAGTAGATTTAAATCTGTTTAAATTAATTTTAGGTGATGAAAATATTATTTTAAATGTTTATGTTAAAGGGAGTAATTTGAATTTCGATATAAACGACTTTAGTTTGTCCGATGATTTAAATTCTAACAATGCCTATTTCGACAATGGAAATGTAATTTTAAATAAAATTTTAAACTATCTTTATAGATTAAATATTAATTTAGAAAATATCAATATTAATATTAAGCTTAATAAGAATAATAGTTGGTTGAGTTTTAAAGTTAAAAATTTTTCCCTAAGTACTTTAGATGACGATTTTTTATTTAGCTCTGTAGTTGACTTTAGTGCCGTTAAAAATTTAGAAATTAATTTGCCATCTAAGAGAGTTGGTGATGAAATTTTAGATTCAACTTTTTATTTTGAAGGGAAATTCAAAAAAGGCTTTGAGGATGGTTATGTTAATTTTAGTTTTTTTGAATTTAAAACAAGCTATTTTTCTTTGCTTGAGCAAGGATTTCAAATAAATTATTCAAAAGGAAATTTAAAAATTTTTAATTTACAAAGGGAGAATTTCGATTTTAATTTAAGTTATGACAAATCTAATGATTTTATTCGATTAGATGCTTTATTTTTCAATGTCAATCTTTTAGATTGGATTAGGTTAAGCAAAGACTTTGAAGTTTATAAAGATTATTTCGATATAAGTTTGAATGGTCAGTTGGCATTTTCTTATGATTTTAAAGATAAAGATTTAAGATATGCAGGAATAATAGATTCTTCCTTAAATGTAGATGCTGTGGGTAAAGAAATTCAAGGTTTACAACTTGAAATCAAAGGGAATGATAGCATTGTAAGCGTTAAAAATGCTTTTTTAAAGCTTAAAAGAGGAGTTGTAAACTATAAAGGTTATTATTCTTTAAAAGACTTACTTCCAATAGGACGTCTTAACTTTAAGTCTGCAAAAATTTTAAACTTTAACGACCTAAATGGATATTTAGATTTTAATAAAGATAAAAATATTTTTTTGGTTAAGTCTGATAATTTTAGTCTTGGAGATCTTAGTTTTCAAAATTTAAGTTTAAAAACTTATTTTTTAAAGGATAAAATTCTTGTTGACTATTTGATTTATTTAGAAAATAAAAATTCTCAAATTTCTTTAAAAGGTGATCTTAATGATGAGGAACTTTCTTTAAATTTAGGCATTAAAGAGTTTCCTTTGCTTTTTTTAAAAGAAGTTATTCCTAATTCTTACTTAATAAATTTTTTCCCTCAGGCTTTATTTTCGGGTAAATATTTAAATTTAGTTTCTGATTTTAATTTCAATAGATTTGATTATCATAAAAATATATTAAAAAAATTCAATTTCATGGTATTTTCAAAGTTAGATAATTTTAAATTCATGTTTGACGCTAGTGGAGAAAAAAATTTTTACAAATCAAACAACTTTGATTTGCAGTACAATGATTACAATTTGCATTCCAGCCTGCTTGTTGAGCTATTTGAAAGTGGGTTTAATATTATCACGAATTTTTCTTATTTGGATAAAAATTATCCTTTGCATTTTAATGTTGATCTTAAAAATAAGTTTATTGTTGCCGAATCTCCTCTTGGCATCAAATTAGATTTCAATTATTTCGATTCTAAAATAATTTATACCCTTAATGTTAATGGCTTTAAGGTTTACAATAAAACTTCTGATCTTTTAATAAATATAAATTTTCATGGAAGCTATTTGGGTCTTAATGACGATTTGAAATTTAAAATAGATAAATTTAATATAATAAAAGCTTCTAAAATACCTTTTTATAATTTTAATTTTGATTTTAAGGGCTTATATGAATATGATAAATTGTACATTACCAATGTTAGGTTTATAAACAAACTTTCAAATTTGCAAGGATATGGACAATTCAATTTAAAAGATAATTTGAATGGAAGTTTAAATCTATTTTCTAGCTTAAATTCAGAACGATATTTCTTAGGGATTAATTCCGATGAACATGGAAGTTATTTTTTGCTTAAATTTCAAGATTTAGATTTTTACAATTTTAATTCTTTATCTCTTTTAGAAGGGAAGGTTAGTGGTAATTTTTTACTAAATTTTAAAAAGAATAATTTTAAAAATTATTCTTTGAGTGGATATCTTGAAGCCGATAAATTAAATTTATTGGGTATTCCTGTGCAGTTTTCTTTGAATTTAGGATTATTGGACAATAAGCTTAACATATATGATATAAAAGCCAAGCGTAATAAAAAAGAGTTTCTTACCGGTAGTCTAAGATATGATTTAAGCAGTTCTATAGGTGTATCTAATATGGTTTTTAATAGTGATTTGTTTTCTTATAAGTTTAATGCAAATTTTAAAAACTTTGAAAGTAGGGATGAAGAGCTATTTGGAGTTTTAAAAACCAAAACAGAGGGTGAATTCTCCTTTAGAGATATTAAATATAAAAATGAGTTTTTATCTAATCTTACAGTTGAATTTAGTAATGATTTTGAAAAATTTAATATGGCTTCAATTGATTATGATCTTATTAATATTTTATACCATTATGGTAGTGGAGAATATAGCTTTATTTTAAAAGATTATTTGCCCCTTAGTTTTAATTCATCGGGCAAAATAATAAAAAATAAAATTCTTGGAAATGTTAGAGATATTAAATTTGATTCAAAAATAATCACTAAAGATTTTTTAGATTCACATTCTTTATTTAATATCGACAAGCATTTTATTCTTTACGATCTTGTTTTAGATGGTGAATTTGATATTGATGGGGATTTGCATAATCCTAATATTAATGGAAGCTTAAATATTCAAAAAGGATCAATGAGTACTGAGTATTTAAGAGCTTCTAGAAAATTTGGTGGTGATAGAGCTTTAGAAATATTTGATATGCCAGTTAAAATTCAGGATAATAAAATTATTTTTAGTAACGAGTTTGACCTGGATCGATATTCTAAGGCTTTTGTTTCTACTAGTTTAAATTTAAATTTTTTAAGTGATACTATTATTGATTATTACAAAATAGATATTAATGTGACTGGTAGAACGGGAGCTCCTATTAAGTTTGACAAAATTGCTTTAAGTTTTACAGGTTATGCTTTAGGCAATTTCTCAATTGAAGGAAATGCCGATGAAATTATGTTTAAGGGTGTTTTAAATATTTCAAATGCTTGGGTTTATTCTCTTGAAAGTTCTATTGTTGATTTATTAGTAAATCCCTTCAAACGAGCAAAAAGTGCACAAACAATTGATGTTAATGTTCAAGATTTTGATATTTTGACCCATCTTGAAATAAATTTTGATAGCGGTGTTACTTTTCATTGGCCAGATAGTAATATTTCGTTTTTACAAACTACTATTTCAAGAGGGGATAAGCTTGTAATAAAATCTGATACAAAAACGGATGATTTTATTCTTAAGGGGGATTTAAATATTGCAAATGGTTTTGTTAATTATAATAATAAAAAATTTATTTTCAAAAGTGGCGCTTACATATCCTTTAATGAGAGCAGAACTAAATTTGATCCATGGATAAAGGCGGAGGCTACAAATACTATTAAAGATAGAAATGATAAACTACTTGTTACAATAAGTATCGATAGTCCTTTGAGTTTGTGGAAAATTGAGTTTATGTCTTATCCTTTTAGAACTGAACAGGAGATTAAATATTTGCTTTCAGGCTCAACAATGGGGGGGGCTGAGGAGGGGGGATTGCGATCGGCAGGGACTAATGCTGCTGAAATGGCAATTGGAATAGTAAGTGACATTGCTCTTGATTTTTTAATTCAACCCATTGAAGATTATATGCGTTCTGTATTAAACTTAGATTTGTTGAGTATAAAGACAGATATATTGAAGAATTCTATTAATAGTAATTTTTTTAAAATTGGGAATCCTACTTTTGTTGATGTTCTTGATAATACAAGTGTTAAGGTAGGCAAGTATCTTGTTGAGGGTGTGTTTATTAGTGGGGGCTTTGGTTTTTTGAAAGAACAAATGACTCCTTTTTCAAAAGATTTGAATTTTGTTATTAATTTAGGTATTGAGTTTGATTCTCCATTTTTTTTGGTTAATTATGAGTTTGATTACAATTTTATGAAAAAAGGTTTAGATGGAATAGGAAATAATATAGGTATTTCTTGGAAATTTAGATATTAAATTGTTAAGAGGTTAAGATGGGTTCAATTAGAGGTTTGTTTTTTATAGGCTTTTTAATGTTTTTTATTGGTTTTAGTTTTGGTCAAGTTGAAAATTACAAAGGAAAAATAATAAAGGGCATTAGTTTTGAAGGGCTTAAAAATAAAAAAGAGATAGATTTTGTTAATATTTTAAAACCTTATGTTGGCACGGCATATTCTAATGAAATTTTTGATAAATTGCAAATTGATCTTTACTCTCTTGATTATTTTTCTGGGTTTATTAAGCCAATTTTCAAAATAGATGGCGAAGATCTTTTTATCACATTTATTGTAAAAGAAAAATCATTGGTTAATTCTGTTGTTTTTTCTGATAGCAGCAGAGTTTTTTGGAATAGTGAACTTGTTGAGAAGGTGAATATTAAAGTTAATGAGCCTTTAAATCTTGCAAGTGTTAACAAAGGTATTGAAAAGCTTGAAGAGATGTATAAAGACATGGGATATCTTGAGGTTTCTGCAAATTTTGAAATCAAAGAGGAAGGAAATTTAGTTGATATTATTTTTAATATAGTAGCCGGACCCAAATATGTTATTAAAGGGATTGATTTTGAAGGAAACTTAAGCTTTAAAAGCAGCACTTTGAGAAAATCTTTAGCATCAAGAGTAGTATCTCTTTTTTCAGATGGTAAATATTTAAAAAGTAATATTGACAAGGATAAACGTCAATTAGAGTCTTTTTATAAAAATAATGGATATATTGATATTAAGATTATCAATAGTACTGTTGACATTAAAGATTCTCTTAAGGATCCCCAAAGATTAGAAAAGGAAGTTTTTTTGAAATATTTTATTTCAGAAGGCAATGTTTTTAGATTTGGAAAGCTTGAAATTTTTGGTAATTTAGTTTTTAGTTTGGAAGAATTAAAAAGTTTTATTACCTTTAGGGAAGGTGATATTTTTAATAATTCTAAATTTGAGCAGGATTTTACCAAAATTAAGGAAAGTTATTTTAAAGAAGGGTATATTTTTACAGAAATTATTCCCTCACAAAAGATAAGAGGGGAGTTTGTTGATTTTTTAATTAAAATTTTAGAAAAAGATAAAGCTCATATTGAATCTATTACTGTTTCTAAAAATAAAAATACAGCTTCTCATGTAATACTTAGAGAGATTCCTCTTCAAGAGGGAGATGTTTTTAGTTTGGATAAGTTTAAGATAGGAATGGTAAATTTACAGCAGCTTGGTTATTTTTCTAATGTAGTCCCTGATATTGTTCCAAGTGCTACGGAAGGGCTTATGAGAATAAATTTAAACATTGAGGAACGAGCAACAAGTAATTTTGGATTTGGTATGAATTTTGGAGGCAGTTCAAATTCTTCGTTTCCGTTCTCAGTATTTGGGCAATGGGAGCTTTCTAATTTTTTGGGAGAAGGTTATTATTTTGCTGCAAGACTTAATTTATCTTTTTTGGAACAAAGTCTTAGTTTGACATTTAGAGACAATTGGTTTTTTCAGAAAAGATGGACTGTAGGTGGATTTGTAGATTTTTCACATTCTGTTAATACTGCTTATCAGGATATTAATGGACCTATTTTTTCTGGCAAAAGAGAAGTTCCTGATCCATTTACAAGTTGGGAAGAATATCGAGATGCTAAAAGCTTTTCTGATTTTAATGCAATGAATTATTCTTTGCTTAAACTTAGTTTTGGGGGGTTTACAGGGTATACTTTTTCTAATTATCTTGGTAAGCAAACTCTTCTTGGTACTTTGCAAACCGCTTTAAAATATGTTTTTTATGATAATGAGGTTAACAGGCCTTCAAATTATTATTTAAGAGATAATTACAAAACTTTTAGATTTGAAAATTCTCTTAGTTTGAGTGCAGCTTGGGATACAAGAAATTCTACTTCTTTATCTAATAATGGATTTTTGCTTAAGCAGCAGTTTGATTTTTTTGGTGGATTTTTGTTTGGGCAGAGTCATTTCGTTAAATCTGCTACAACCTTTGAAAGATATTTTTCTCTCTTAGGATATGAGGATGTGTTTACTCCTTATTTTGATATTATTTTGACCCTAAGGAGCGTCTATTCAAATATATTGCCTCCTCTTGGCAATGGTTTTGAAATTGAAATTCAACCCCATCATCACATAGTTCTTAGTGAAAATTTTATGCAGGCTAGAGGTTGGGGAATTTTGAAAAATATTTACAGTTCCTTTGTAAATACTGTACAAATATCTATTCCTTTGTTAAAAAATATTTTAGTTTGGGATGTTTTTTTTATAGATTTTGCCTCCTATTCTTTAGAAGGGCAAGAAAATTCTTTATTTAGACCTTTTAGTAGTTTTGCTTTTAGCTGGGGAACCGGAATTAGAAGTCTTTTACCTCAGTTGCCGCTGTCTTTTGTAATAGCTTATCCTTTTTATTTTGATAATAATAAAGTTAACAGTTATTACAAATATTTTTCTGGATTTAAATTTTTCTTAGGAATTGAGATGAGATATTAATATAATGCTATGGAGAAATTTGTGTTTTTTTTGATTTTACCATTATTTTTTTTATTGTCTTTTAATGTTTTTTCAATAGATGTTATTAAAATAGGCATTGTTGATTTTGATAGGATTGTTATTGAGGTTTTAAATCCCCAATTGAAAGCTAATCTTAATCAAATAAAAAATCGATATCAAGAGCAAATCAATACGTTGAATTTAGAACTTAAGAATTTAAAACAGATGTATGATAAGTCGATTGCTGATAATGATTTAGATAATGCAAGATCTTTTGGGAATCAATATAATTTGAAAATTGACGAGTTAAAAAGATTATCTAGTTTGGCAAAAAATAATTTGGAACAGCAGAGATTGGTCAATATTAATAGTGTAAATAATAATAGTGAATCTTTAAGCAAAATACTTCGTGGTATTCAATATGTTGCAGAAATTAATGGGTTTTCTTTGATTATGAAAAAAAATAATCCCTATATTCTTTATCATAACAGTACTGTTGATATAACAGACAATGTTGTTAAGCATCTTTTAGAAAAGGACAATAAAAATCCTTAAGACTTTTTGTATTTTTAAATATTTTTTCAAGTATTAAAGATTTTTAGAGTTTTTTGTTTACTTTTAATTACATTTAAAGTAAAAATTATTACTTATTATGAAAATTTTTTTATAAATTTTTTAAAATCAATTAATTTTAAAACAGCAAACTTGCTAACAACTAGATTGCTTATAATTGCATAAATTATTGCTTTTAGAGTCTTTTTCTTATTTTATATTCTTTCTTTTTAATTGAATTATATTTATTTTATAATATCAATTATAATTCAATATTATTTAGGAATCATATGGAAAAAAATGTTACCCCAATGATGGGGCAATACTTAGATATCAAAAAAAAATATAAAGATGCGATCATTTTTTTCAGAGTAGGAAGTTTTTATGAAATGTTTTTTGACGATGCAATTGAGGCAAGCAAGCTTCTTAATTTAACATTGACAAAAAGAGAAAATGTTCCAATGTGTGGAGTGCCTTACCATACTAGTAAGGAATATATAAGAAAATTAATTTTATTTGATAAAAAGGTTGCAATTTGTGAACAAGTGTCTAATTCTGCTCTTGGGGGGCCTTTAGAAAGAGAGGTTGTTGAGGTAATAACCCCAGGTGTTATTATTGATGAAGATTTTTTAAATGATGATGTTAACAACTATTTAGTTGCTATTAGTGATTATAAGAATTATTATTCGTTTTCTTATATAGATTTATCTACTTCTAGTCTTGGGGTAATGTTTTATGAGAATAGCTTTTTTGAAAAACTTAAAAGAGATCTTGAGAAATACTCTCCTAAAGAGATAATAGTTTCTGAAAACTTTTATTATGAATATTTAGAGAAGCTTAATCTTAATCGGTTTTTAATTAACAAAGTACCTGATTGGCACCTTAATAAGGATGTTGCAATAAAAATAATAAAGGAGCATTTTAACATACTTGGATTGAGCTCTCTTGGATTTGATGAAGAGAAGCCTTACTACATTTCAATTTTTCTTATTATAAATCATATAAAAAATAATTTAAAAAATTTATTAAGTAATATTGATAAAATAAATATTAATAATGATTCTTCTTACATGTTTCTTGATGATGTAACTCAAGTGAATCTTGAACTTGTAAAAAACAATAATGATTTTTCTTCTCAATATTCATTATATTCTGTGTTAAATGATTGCAAAACTGCAATGGGAAAAAGACTTTTGCGGGAATTTATTTTAAATCCAATTTTAAATATTTCTGAGATTAATACTAGGCTAGATCATGTTGAATTTTTTTGTAAAAATATTAGCTTGACTATGACTTTAAGAGAAACTTTTATTAATATATGGGATATTGAGAGAATAATATCTAGAATTCAGATGAAAAGATACATTAAAAAAGATTTTTTATTTATTGAAAAAGCCCTTTCTGTATTTTTTTTGGTAAAAAAATTATTCGATAAGCATAATTTTGATTATTGGACTTTTGATAAGTTTGAAGAGGATAGTGTCTCTAAAGTTTATTTTTTGATAAAAAGTGCAATTTCAAGCTCATCTGATGAACTTATTAAAAGAGGTTATGATTTAAAGCTTGATAGTTTGAAAGATTTAAAGATTAATGCTAATAAATATATTGATGAATATCTTGAATCAGAGAGATTGCTTAGTAAGATCAATAATCTAAAGATTAGAAAAACTAATAATAGAGGATTATTTTTTGAAGTTACGAAGAGTAATTATGCTCAAGTGCCATCTCATTTTATAGAAAGCCAAACTTTAAATTCTTCAAAAAGATATAAAACAGAAAAACTTATTTCTCTTGAAGTGGATATTAATAATGCTGAAGACAATGTGGTTGCTTTTGAGCAGGAGATTTTTGATGAAATAGCATCAAATGTTGTTGAGCATAATAAAGTTCTTAAAAAGGTTGCAGAATTTTTTGCATATATTGATTTAGTTGTTAATTTTGGTTATTTGGCAAAAAAAAATGAATATAAAAGACCTGTGTTGACGGGTAATAAAGAAATTTTTCTTGACAAGTCTCGTCATCCTGTTGTTGAGCACTATGTGAAGAATACTGAAATCTTTACTGAAAATTTTGTAAGGATTGATAAAGAAAGGTATTTTTGTTTAATTACTGGTCCTAATATGGCAGGTAAATCAACTTATTTGCGCCAGGTGGCTTTAATTACTCTAATGGCACATATAGGCTCTTTTGTGCCAGCTTCCAAGGCTTTAATAGGCATTACAGATAAAATTTTTTGCAGAATTGGAGCAAGTGACAATATTGCCAAAGGAGAATCCACTTTTTTGGTTGAAATGAACGAAACGGCTAATATTTTAAGAAATGCAACAGAAAAAAGTTTAATAATTATGGATGAAGTTGGAAGAGGTACTAGCACAAATGATGGGCTTGCTATTGCTTATTCTATTATAGAATATGTTTTAGAGAATATTAAAGCTAGAAGTTTGTTTGCCACTCATTTTCATGAACTATCGGCTATTAATCATAAAGCTTTTATTAATCTTTCAATGAAAATTGAAAAGCAAGGCAATGATCTTGTTTTCTTAAGAGAAGTTGAAGAAAAACCATCTCTTAATTCCTACGGGATTTATGTTGCTCGCATAGCAGGACTTCCTTTAAAAGTAGTAGATAGAGCTAATGTTATCTTAGAAAGTTTGCTCAGTCGAAAGGATGGCTCTTGTTTAGAATTTCTTCCTTATAGTTCTTCTGATAACCATAATAAAGAGGTCTTAAAAAATGATACTGATGTTCATGTTAAGTTAAATGAGTATTTGGAGTTAAAAAATTTTATTTCTAATATAGATATTAATAATATTACCCCTTTTCAATCAATTGAACTGCTAAATCAAATTGTTTTAAAAGTTGTTTCTCAGTCCAGTTAGTATGAGCTATTTAAATGTTTTAAAAAGTATATTTTTGCCTTTTTGCGTTTTTTGTGGAAAAAGATATGTATCTTCTAGTGCTCTTTGTGATCAATGTAAGTCGCTTTTTAATTTTAAAATTCAATTCGACGAAAATTTGATTTATTTTTTTGAATATAAAGAACATTATAAATCTTTAATTTTGTCTTATAAGAGAGATGGTCAAAAGTCGATTGGTAGATTTTTAGCAAGTGAAATTGCTAAATGTTTGAGTAATATTGAATTTGATCAAATAGTAACTGTTCCTTGTAGCTTTAAAAGAAAATTATTTTATGGTTTTGATCACATGGAATATATTGGTATTTTATTAAGCCGCTTTGGTTTTGATTATATAAATGTTTTTTCAAGAAAGTATGGGAAAAGTCAGAAGTTAATGAGAGGAAATCTCAGATTTAGAAATCTTGAGAATAAAATTAAATTAAGATCAAAGTATAAAAATTTTCAATTTAAAAAAATTGTTTTGCTTGATGATATTGTTACTACAGGAGCATCTATGTGCGCTTGTGAAGATCTTATTGTGCAATTTGGAGCCTATAAGGTTATAAGGTTTTCATTGGCCAAATCTTATAATTTGGTTTAATGTTGACATTATTTTTTCTAAGTGTTACCCTTGATTTAAGGTTTAGTTATGTATTTAATAAGGTTCTTTTTAAAGAACCTTATTACTTTTAGGAATTTAGTTGATTGAACATTTTGACAAAAACAATGAAGTTTATAATTTGATAAAAAATTTAACAGAACGATCAAATGTTGAAATATTAGAGATTAATGTCTTTAGAAATAAAAATAGTGGGAAAATTCAAATAGTTCTTTATAGCAAGAATTTTTCTCTAGGCGTTGATTTGCTGACTGATTTGCACAAGATGATTTTATTAATTTTAGAAGCAAATCTTAAATATAGTTTTACTTTAGAACTTTCTACACCAGGAATAAATAGAAAAATAAAAAGTGACAGAGAGTTTAAAATTTTTGAAGGTAAAAAGATTAAGTTGATGCTAGATAACGAATTTGAAGAGGGTTTAATATTGGAATCAAAATCAAAAAGTTTTATTTTTAAAACAGATAGCAAAGAATTAAATGTTTTTTATAGTGATGTTAAGAAGGCTAGATTAGTTTAAGGAGGAAGTTTGGATGATAAAGGGCACGGGACATATGATTGTAAGTATTGCAAATGATCGCAGTATGAGTATAGATTCTATTAGAAAAACAATTAAAGAGTCAGTATTGATAGCTTATAAAAAGTATTTTGGAAGTAATGAGAATGCTTTTATTAAATTTGATGATGATACGGGAGATTTGGTGGTTTATGCAAAAAAGAAAATTGTAGAAGAGGTAAAAGATTCTTTGCTTGAAATATTAGAAAAAGATATCTCAAAAGAAAATCTTGTAGAAGATGGCTATGCTTACATTGAAATTAATCCTAAGGTTTTTGATAGGCTTTCTATTCAGGTTGCAAAACAAAGAACCAAAAATGATTTGCAAGGAATTGAGGATAATGAAATTTTATCAGAATTTAAAAGCAAGTTGAATAAAGTTGTTATTGGGTATGTTCAGCAAAATAGGAATGGTGATCTTTATGTTAATCTTGGCAATACGGATGGTATAATTCCTAAAAAGTATCAATCGCCAAGAGAAGTTTACAGTCTTAATGATAAGATTAGAGTTTTAGTTTATAATGTCAAAAAGGGAAAAAATGGCATTGAAGTTATTCTTTCTAGAACCCATCCAAAGTTTATTGAAGAGCTTTTAGCGCTTGAAATTCCTGAAATTGAAGAAGGTATTATTAAGATTCATAAAATAGTTCGTGACCCAGGTTACAGAATTAAAGTCGCTGTTTATTCTGAAAAAGAAGAAATTGATCCTGTGGGCCCTTGCATAGGGCAAAAAGGAGTCAGAATTCAATCTATAATTAAAGAGCTTGAAGGAGAAAAAATTGATATTATCCCTTATAGTAAAGACATTAAAGAATTTATAAAGGATTCTTTGACCCCTTCTAAGATAGAACATGTTTATATTCTTGACGAGGATTTACATAAGGCTTTAGTAGTTGTTAGTGATGATCAACTTTCCCTTGCTATAGGTAAAATGGGTCAAAATGTTAGACTTGCTAATAGACTTCTTGACTGGGCTATTGATGTTAAAACTAGTAGTCAATTTGCAGAAATGAAGGCTAATTCGGAGTTTAAGCAAGAGACACTTGAAATGTTTGATAAAGTTATGCAAGATGTTGTTGAAGAGGAACAATTTGAGGAGATCAGTAAAATAAGTGATCTTAAATTACTCGATTCTTCTGTGATTTCTAATTTATCAAAAGAAGGACTTAATGATATTAACAATTTTTTACAAGCAGATGAGGGAGTGCTTTTTAATCTTGGAGTAAGTTATGAAAAACAAGAAGAAATTAACAAAATATTAAAAGAGGGAATGATAATAATTGCTAATGATAATGATGAGTCTATAGGAAAGGCAGAAGAAGATGAAGAACTTCTTTGCCCTGAATGTGGTGTTGTTATAAATGAAAATATGACCTCCTGTCCGGGTTGTAAAATAGGGCTTAGTTTTGAGTTTGAGGAGGAGTAAGGTTGTCGACAAATATTGATGATATTAAAAATGACGATGGTAAAAAAATTAAGATTATTAAGTTAAAAAAAAAGGTAGTAAAGATTGTAACGCATAACGATTTAAGCGGTAAAAATAATTCAAATAATTCTATTGAGTTGCATAGGCAAAACAACAAAGCTGAATATTCACAAAACAGAGATAACAGACCTGGTGGGTATTCGCAAAATAGAGACAACAGGCCTGGTGGGTATTCGCAAAATAGAGACAACAGAACTGGTGGATATTCACAAAATAGAGACAACAGAACTGGTGGATATTCACAAAACAGAGACAACAGACCTGGTGGATATTCACAAAATAGAGATAACAGACCTGGTGGATATTCACAAAACAGAGACAACAGATCTGGTGGATATTCACAAAACAGAGACAACAGACCTGGTGGATATTCACAAAGCAGAGACAACAGACCTGGTGGATATTCACAAAGCAGAGACAACAGACCTGGTGGATATTCACAGAGCAGAGACAGTTTGGCCTCTCAAAATCAAGGTTTAACAAAGAAAGCATATGTTACTAAAAATAACCCCCAAAGTAAATATACCACTTCCATGTCTTTTAGAAGAGTTATAAAAACTAAAGTTCCTTCTATTGTTAGCAGCGCACCTTCAGCAGATTCTGAGAATAGCAAAGAGTTAAATCGTAAGCTTGGCGAGAAGAAAAAACAGCAACAAGAAAGTCAAAAGAGCTATAAGAGGAAAAAAGCAGAAACCGAGAGCAAAACAATTGAACAAAAGGTTTTTGAGCAACTTCAAAAAAAGAAAAGAGAAAATTTAGCTAATCCCATTCCAAAATCAATTGACATTATGGGTAGCATTACTGTTTCTGATCTTGCAAGAAAGATGAATTTAAAGTCTTCTGATTTGATTGCTAAATTAATGGCTTTAGGCGTAATGGTGACTATTAATGAAAAGATAGATTCTGATACGGCAACTATTTTAGTTGAAGAATATGGTTCAAAAGTTAATGTTGTTTCTATTTATGATGAAACGGTTATAGAAGAAGAAGTAGAAGATCAGAGCAAAAGAATTGAAAAGCCCCCTGTTATTACAATAATGGGTCATGTTGATCATGGTAAAACTAAGCTACTTTCTGTGCTTCAAAATATAGATATAAATCAAACAGAGTCTGGTGGTATTACTCAGCATATTGGAGCTTATACTATTGTTTATAATGACCGAGAAATAACATTTTTAGATACTCCTGGTCATGAAGCTTTTACTATGATGAGAAGTCGTGGAGCTCAAGTTACGGATATTGTTGTTCTTGTTGTGTCAGCAATTGATGGCGTTATGCCTCAAACTATTGAGGCTATTAATCATGCAAAAGAGGCAAATGTTCCAATTATTGTTGCTATAAATAAGATTGATTTGCCAGATTCAAATCCTGATAAGATTAAACATCAGCTTTCAGAATACGATTTGGTACCCGAAGATTGGGGAGGAGACACTATTTTTGTGTTGATTTCTGCTCTTAAAAACATAGGGATTTCTGAACTTCTTGATATGATTCTTTTGCAGTCAGATATGATGTTATTAAAGGCAAATCCATCTAAAAGAGCTGTTGGGAAAGTACTTGATGCCAAGATTGATTTGGGGCGCGGAATAGTTTGTTCTGTTATTATTGAGAATGGAACTCTTTATGTGGGAGATTCTTTTGTAGGTGGAGCGTGCTACGGTAAAGTTAAGGCATTAATTAGTGACAAGGGTGTTTCTGTTAAGAGCGTTGGACCTGCTAAAGCTATTAGTGTTTTGGGATTTTCTTCAATGCCTCAGGCTGGGGATCCTTTTCAAGTAACTAAAACTGAAAAAGAAGCAAAATTGATCAGTTCCAAAAGGCAAGATCTTAAAAAATATGAATCTTCTAAAAATGTAAAGAAAGTTACCATGTTAAATCTTTATGATTCAATCAAAGAAGGAACCCTTAAAGAGCTTAAAATAATTTTAAAAGCAGATGTTCAAGGCTCAGTCGAGGCTTTAAAGAATTCTCTTGAAAAATTAACAAACGATGAGGTTCGAGTAAGAGTTGTGCATTCATCAGCAGGTGTAATAACTGAAACAGATATTAGTTTTGCTTCAGCAAGCGATGCTATTGTTATTGGATTTCATGTGAGACCAACTGCAAAAGCTCAGATACTAGCAGATCAAGAAAAAGTTGAGATTAGAAAGTATAATGTTATTTATGATGCTATAAATGATATTAAATCAGTTCTTGAAGGGATGCTTGAACCGGATATTGAGCAGCAATTTATTGGTTTTGCTGAAGTGAGGGCTGTAATTAATGTTCCTAAAGTTGGGGTAATAGCTGGTTGCTATGTTTCTAGGGGGTTAATAAAACGAGATGCGATTACTAATGTGATGAGAGATGGTTTACAGATTCATTCTGGCAAAATTTCATCTTTAAAACGATTTAAAGATGATGTTAAAGAAGTTGCTGAGCAATATGAGTGTGGTATTATGATTGATAACTATGCTAATATTAAAGAAGGAGATGTAATTGAAGCATTTGAGGTAAAAAAGGTAAAAAAATCTTTTAAAACTTAGTATTGTTTTATTTATATGTGTTTATGTATAAGAATATAAAAAAGTTTAAACTTGAAAGTTTAATTGCTCAAGAAATTGGCAATTTAATAGTGAGTAGGGGAATTAAAGATCCTAGAATTCATTCATTTTTAACCGTGGTTAAAGTAGAATTTTCAAAAGATTTAATAAATGCTAAAGTGTTTATGGGCTCAATTAAGGAAGGTGCTTCTTTAGATAATGCAGTTAAAGCTTTAAATAATGCTAAGGGGTTTATTCAAAGTCAAATTGTTAGGCGAATTAAAGTTAGGAGTACTCCTAAATTATTATTTGTGAAGGATGATTCTCTTTCTAAATCATTTTATGTTAATAAGATAATTGAAGGATTAAATATTACAAGAGAGAATTAAATTTGGAGAATGGATTTCTTTTAATTAATAAAGAACAAGGCAAAACTTCTTTTGAAACTCTTTTTCCTATAAAAAGATATTTTAATACAAATCATGTTGGGCATGCTGGTACACTTGATAAATTTGCAAGTGGAATTTTGATTGCTCTTGTAGGAAAATATACGAAGCTTGCAAACTATTTTATTTCTTTAGATAAAGAGTATGTAGCAGAATTTAGATTTGGAATAGAAACAGATACTCTTGATCCAAATGGAAGGATAGTCAGTAAAACCGATTATATCCCTAATTTAGAGGATATAGATTTAAAGCTTAAAGATTTTGTAGGAGAGATTTATCAAAGTCCCCCTAGATTTTCTTCAGTTCATATTGATGGTAATAGAGCTTATAAACTTGCTTTGAGCGGAAAGTTTTTTGAAATTAAAAAACGAAGAGTAAATGTTTACGATATTCAAAGATTAAACTATGATTTTAGCTCTTCTTTGCTTAGTTTAAGAATCAGTTGTTCAAAAGGTACTTATATTAGGAGTATTGCAAGAGATTTGGCTTATTCTTTAAATTCTTGTGCTTATGTTACCAGTTTAAAAAGAACTAAAGTAGGTATGTTCAGATTAAAAGATTCCATATTGTGTAAAAATTTAAGTAAAGCTTCCTTAATTAGTCTAGAATCTTTAAGAAGTTTTGAAAAGGTTTACATTGATTCTAACAAGATAAATCTTGTTAAAAATGGGGCTTATGTTGAAATTCAAATCAATATTAGCGAATTTAAGATTTTAGAATCCAGCGAAGGGGAAATGTTGGCGGTTATTGAAGGAATAGGTTTGAATAAATATAAATATGTAATTATATTCTAATTTTATATTTGTTTTTTTTAAACAATTTAATAATTTCTTATTAAAGATAATCTAAAAAGGTTAAATTGTTTTTGTGATTTTTAAGAAAAAATATTATAATCTATCATAGTAGTTAGTTTGAATTATAGCAAGAGGTTTGTTAGAGCTTTGCTATAATGGTAAGGAGTTGCTTTATGATAGATAAAAAGCAAAAGCAAAAAATAGTTTCTGAATTTGGGAAAAATGAAAGTGATACTGGTTCTGTTGGGGTTCAGATCGCACTTATTACAGGTAGAATAAAGTATTTAACTGAACATTTAAAGGTAAATAAAAAAGATCATAGCTCAAAAAGGGGCTTGTTAAAGTTGGTAGGGCAAAGGCGAAGTTTATTGCGGTATTACCAGAAAAAAGATTTAGAAGCTTATAGGATGTTGATATCTAAACTTGGTCTTAGAAAATAAAAGAGGTTGAATTTTGAGGAAAATATTAAAGTTGAAAATAGGCAGAGACGAGTTAGTGTTTGAGACCGGATTTATGGCTAAGCAAGCTAATGGATCGGTTCTTGCAACTTATGGAGGATCTTCTGTTCTTGCTACTGTTTGTTGTTCAGGCAATGTGAGAGAAGATTTGGATTTTGTTCCTCTTTCTGTTGAGTATAATGAAAAATATTATGCAGCTGGTAAGATTCCAGGAGGATTTATCAAAAGAGAAGGAAAGCCAAAAGATAAAGAAATACTTGTTTCTAGGTTAATAGATAGGCCAATGAGACCTCTTTTTGATAAAAGATTTGGTCGAGAAATTCAAGTAATTCCTACGACTTTGGCTACAGATCAGCTAAATCCTCCTGATGTTGTTGGAATGAATGCTGCTTTTACGGCAGTTTTTTTGTCAGATATTCCGTTTAATGGTCCAATTGCAGCTGTTAGAATGGTTTATTTGAATGGTAAATTTATAGTAAATCCTTCCTTTGAAGAGATTCATGATTCTGATCTTGATATTGTTGTTGCAGGAAGTTTAAATGGAATTACAATGGTAGAAGGCGGTGCTAATGAGGTTAGTGAGGATATTTTGCTTTCAGCAATAGACAGCGCACATGAATATATTAAACAAATTTGCAATGCTCAAAAGGAATTTTTAGATATTGTAGGAAAGAAGGAAAAACTTCCTTTAGCTTTTGAAGAAAAAATATTTGAATTTAAAGATGAGCTTAGGGATTTTGTTTATACTGACCTTAAAGAAGCTTGTTTTGTTAAGGGAAAGCTTAATAGAGATAAAGCTATAACTTTGCTGAGAAATAAATCTTATGAGCATTTTTCTTCTCTTGAAAAGTTGACTGATAGCAATGAGCCCCTTTTTCATAAAGCTTTTGATGATTTTGAGAAGGAAATTGTTAGAAATTCTATTCTTAACGATAAGATTAGAACAGATGGTCGAACTCCTAATGAAATAAGGGATATTATTGCAGAAGTTGATATTTTAAATAGAACGCATGGATCTGCACTTTTTACTAGAGGAGAGACACAAGCTTTAGCGGTAACTACTCTTGGTACAAGTATTGATGAGCAGATAATGGATGATATTGATGGCGATAAGCGTCTTAATTTTATGCTGCATTATAATTTTCCGCCATTTTCAGTTGGTGAGACTGGTAGGCTTATGACTGGTAGGCGTGAGATTGGTCATGGCCATTTAGCTCAAAGAGCTTTAGAATCAATGGTTCCTGGAAAAAACGATTTTCCATATACTATTAGAGTAGTTTCTGAGATTTTGGAGTCTAACGGATCTTCTTCAATGGCTACTGTTTGTGCTGGGAGCATGTCTTTAATGTCTGCAGGGGTTCCTGTTAAAAGGCAAGTTGCAGGAATAGCTATGGGACTTATTAGCGAAGGGGATAAATATGTAGTTTTAAGTGACATTCTTGGAGAAGAGGATCATTTAGGTGATATGGACTTTAAAGTGGCTGGTACAAAAAATGGAATTACTGGATTTCAAATGGATATTAAGATTGAAAATGTCACTAAACATTTAATGAGAGATGCCCTTGAGCAGGCAAGAGTAGGCAGGATACATATACTGTCTATTATGGATACTGTAATTTCGGATTCAAGAGTTGGTATATCTAAGTATGCTCCAAAAATTGTTCAGCTGCAAATTGATATTGATAAGATATCTCTTGTAATAGGATCTACTGGAAAAACTGTTAAGGCCATAACAGATGAATTTGAAGTTAAGGTTCAAATTGAGCAAAATGGAAAAATTATTCTTTTCGGCGATGATGATTTTAAAATGCAAAAGGCTAAAGAAAAAATAGAGAGCATTGTAAGGGAACCAAAGGTAGGTGAAATTTACGAAGGAATCGTTAAAAAGATTAATAGCTTTGGAGCTTTTATTGAACTTACTCCCACAAAGGAAGGATTTTTAAGTACTCGTTTGAAATCTAGAGACAGTAAGTATGGTTCTGGAAGGTTTGGAATTGGTAATAATAGATATTCCAGATTTGGTGGTGGCGGAGATAATATAAGAGGCAATTCAGGGCTGGTTAGACCTCCAAAATTAGAAGAAGGTCAGCGAATTAAAGTTAGAATAATTGATATAGACAAATTTGGAAAAATTGATCTTGAGATTGTTAGAGATAAAGATTATTAAAATAATATGAAATTTATTTTGAGCAATTTATTTAAAGGTCGCCTTATATGTTTTGCCTTGTTTTTTTCCTGTCTTACTGCAAATGGATCTATTCAAGATTCTCATATTAGTGATCTTGTAGAGAAAAAAAAAGAAGTAGTTATTATTGATAATAATAATGTTGTTAATGAGAGTGAATTTAAAAGAGACTATTTGATAGGATTAAAAGATAATGAATCTTTTTTTCTTAGTAATGCTTTTTTAAAAGAAGATAATCTGTATTTTAAAAAAGCCAGAGAAAGTTATGCTAAGAAAAATATTGGTTTGACAAATTATTATTTGAATAAAATAATAACCAATGAGAATCAGCATGGCAGAGAATTGTTGGCTAAGGCAAATTTGTTTTTTGGATATGTAAATTATGAGAATGGTTTTTACGATCTTTCTGAGTATAATTTTGACTTATTTTTAAAATATTATAAATATTCTCATGCTAGTTTAAGATCAGCTGAATTAAAATATCTTATTAAAGAAAAATCAGATGCAATTTCTGCATTTAAAGAGATTAATGAATTTTCCATCTCAGGCTATGACAAAGAGATTTATGATTTTTTAAGTAATAAACTTGGGATAAGTCATTTAAACTTAGAATCTTTAGGATTTCTTGATAATAGCGTTTTTGATGTATTTGTCTTTAATGAGAATATATTTGTAACTAATATATTGGGTGGACTTTTAAGATATAACATTAAAAAGCATGATTGTAAAATCTACCTTAAAGACAAGAAAAGCATTTTTTTAAATGGCATTAGGGGTTTTGCTGATTATAATGGAACAGTTTATATTGGGGGAAAAAATGTTATTTATTATATAGATGATGCTGATGGAGATTTAAAGCAAATCAATGCTCCTGCTAATGCTGATTTTAGTAATATACAAGTTTTACTTGGTGTTAAAAATGGAATATTTGTTGGTACTTTGAATTCTGGGTTATGGTTTTATGATTTAAAAAAATGGAAAAATATACCACTTGGATCTAATAAAATTTCTTCAATGTGCCTTGATAGTTTAAAAAATTTATTATTAGTTGGAACGGTTGATAAGGCTATTTATAGTATTAATGTCGATAATTTGGAAAAGATTAAACATTTGGATTTTTTTAGCAAGAATGATAATGAAAAAAATATTAATTTTATAAAAGGATATAAAGATAGTTATTTTGTTGGAACATATGGCGGGGGTCTTTTTGAATTAAATTTAAATAAAAATAGCTATAAAAAGCACGTTATTGCTAATAATATTGATGTTAATTATTTTATGGATATGGAGATTAAAGATAAAAAATTGTTGTTTGCAACCTTTGATCATGGATTGTTGATTTATGATTCTGAAAATGACAATTGGGATTATTTTGGTCCTAATAATGGGCTTCTTAATTTAAATTTAATAAAAGTTTCTAGATTTGAAAATTATGTTATACTGGGTACTCTTAATAACGGCTTGGTTTTTGTAGATGAAAATATTAAAAAACAGTTATGAGTCTTACATAATTACTGAATTTTTTAAGTATTTTTTGATTACGTTTTTATTTTTCTTTTTTGTATTTTTTATAAATCAAATTTTATTCTTCATGAGAATACTTCTTCAAAATTATGTTCCCTTTTTTAAAGCTTTTATTTTTATCATATATTCTCTTCCTATGGTGATTGCGCTTTCTCCCCCGTTTGCATCTTTGATTTCAGTAATTCTCACTATTCATAAATTCAAGATTCACAATGAAATTTTAGCTTTTCGTTCAATTGGTATATCAATTTTTGATTTACTTGTCCCATTTTTTAAATTGGGAGTAGTTATTGCTTTTATATCTTTTATATCTAACGATATTTTACTTCCACTTGGATCTATTGGTAGGTTAAAAATTTTTAATGAAATAAAAGAAGAAGTTCCCCATTTGGTATTAAAGCCTTATTCAAGCAAACAATATGGGGATTTAATTTTTGTTTCTGGTGAGAAATCGGAAAATGGTTATAAAAATGTAACTTTTTTTGATAATACTGGGCTTAAGGGATTTGATAGAATATTTATGGCAAAAAATCTTGATATTAGAAAAGAAAATTTTCAAGTTTATTTCATTTTAAATGATGTTCTATCTATTGCTTTAACAGACAGTGAGAGTGGGTTTTATGATTATTTTTATGCAGATGAGATGAAATATTCAATTGATCAGGTTACATTTAGTGACAGTTTTTTATTAAATTATGTAACTCCTTCGCAAATGAGTATGAGAGATGTTATAAAATTAATTAAAAAGCAAAACAATTTAATTGCAGATTCAAATATAAAAAATAATCTAGAAGGGGACTTTTTAAGTTTAAATTTTTCAAATCTTTATTTGAATTATTTATACAATCAAAATTATTATGTGGATGAATCTTATGTCTTTGAAAATTTAAACTATATGTATAATTTAAATTTAAATTTTAAACCATATCAAGATAGAAGCATGAATCAAAATTTGGCTTTGTTTAATCTTGAATTTTATCAAAAAATTAGTTTGCCACTTTCTGTTTTATTTTTCATTTTTTTGGCTTTTCCAATGGGAATGTATTCTAATAGGAAATATTCTATTATTCTAGAGCTTGTAATTTCAATTATTGTTTGTGTTTTTTATTGGGTAATGTTTATTGGTGGAAAGGTTTATACTGTGCAGTATGCACCAAATCCTATTATTGTTACTATTTTGCCCAATTTAATTTTAATTATTGCAGGAGCAATTCTCTTTTTGAGATTATTAAAAAAATGAAAATAGATAAGCTTTTTGTAAAAAGCATCATTCTTACTTTTTTATCCATGAACTTACTTTTCATGATTTTAATTATGCTTGGTGATTTATTTGTCAATCTTCTAAATTATCTTGAAAAGAATATTGGTTTTAAGGATATTCTTTATATTTATTATTTGTATTTGCCAAAAGCTTTCTCGGATGGAGTTGCTTTATCTTTTCTTTTTGCTATTTCTAATCTTATTGGTAATCTTTCTATGAGAAATGAAATAATAGGTCTTTTTAGTTGTGGAGTTTCACTTACCAGAATATTAAGGCCAATCATTTTGATTAGTGTGTTTATTTCAGTTGCTCTTTTCTTTTTTGATAATTATTTAGTAATAGATACTGTAGCAAGAAGAGATATTCTTATTAAAAATAGCATTGGTGATAGCAGATCTATTGATAAAACTATAATAATTAGAGATTTTGCTAGAGAAATTTATAATATTAAATCTTATGATATTGATGAGAATACTTTTTCCAACTTAATGATTATAATTAAAGACAGTAAAGATGAGTTTAAAACAAGGTATGATATAAATAAGGCTGAATGGAAGGATAATAAATGGAAGCTTCATGGAATTAGAGAGTTTGTTAGGGTTGGTAGAAAAATTCAGGAGAATGCCTATGATGTTCTTGATGGAACAGGAATTGTTAAGCTAGAGCCCGATTACATAAGAACTGTGATGCTCTCTTCAAAGGCATTAAATTTTACTAAACTTATTAATTGGATAAGTTTTCTCAAAACCGAACAGTTAAATTATTCTGATGCATTTTTTGATTTGTTAAATAGGATATTCTTTTCATTCAGATTGATTCTTCTTAGCTTTACTGTTGGGTTTATTGCCCTTGCTCTTAAAAAAAATATTTTTATACTTAGTTTATTAAATAGCATTGCTTTTGCCGTTGTTTATGTCATTTCTATTGTAATTTTTAATTTTTTAGCGGATCTTGGTTATTTACATATATATGTGGCAAGCTCTTTTACAACTATATTTTTTTTGATTATTAATTTTTTTGTTTATAGGATTGTTAGGAAATAATATTTAATGATTATTTAGGACGTTTATATGTTTAGCGTAATTAAGAATGACAAATATTCTAATGCAAGGGTTGGATTTTTAAATCTTCCTCATGGTAGAGTAGATACTCCTTGTTTTATGCCAGTTGGTACTCTGGGGGCAATGAAGGGATTAAAACATGCTGTTCTTGAGAAGTTAGAATGTAATTTGATGCTTGCAAATACTTATCATCTATATTTAAGACCAGGCATTAAAACTATTGAAAAATATGGTGGTCTACATAATTTTACAACTTGGAATAAAAATTTTTTAACTGATTCGGGTGGATTTCAGGTATTTTCTCTTTCTGGTCTAAGAAAAATTGATCTAAAAGGTGTGCATTTCAAATCTCATTTAGATGGATCGTATCATTATTTTACTCCTGAAGGAGTATTTGCTATGCAAGAAATTTTTGGCAGCGATATTATTATGCCACTTGATATTTGCAGTTCTTATGGGATTGATTATAATGAAGCCAATTTATATACAAATATTACAACCAATTGGGCTCGTAGTACATTCAAGTCCTATAAAAATAAAAAAGAGGGATACAATGGGCTTTTATTTTTAATAACTCAGGGAAATTTTTTTAAAGATTTGAGGAAAAGAAGCATCAATGATATATTAGAATTAGACAGTCCAGGTATTGCCATTGGGGGCATTTCTGTTGGAGAGCCAAGAGAAAAATATTTGGAAATTCTTGAATATAGTTCTTTTTTGATACCAAGAGAAAAACCAAGATATGTAATGGGCATTGGTACTCCCCACTACATACTGGATGCCATATACTATGGTATCGATATTTTTGATTGTGTTAATCCCGCAAGAATTGCTAGGCACGGGACTCTTTTGACAGATAATGGAATGATGCGAATTAGTAGAAAGGAGTATAAGGACGATACTTCCCCGGTAGAGAAAAATTGTGATTGTACTTTATGTACAAGGTATTCAAGAGGATATTTAAGACATTTAATAAAATCGAGAGAGCTTTTTGGAATAATTTTGGCAAGTGAGCATAATATTTACTATATGTTTCGATTAATTTCAAAGATAAGAACTGCAATTCTAAATGATAATTTTTTAAACTTTAGGACTTCATATTTAAAAAAGTATGAAGAGGGAAATTTAGATGAATAAATATGTTGTTTCTACAGTTTTGGTTATGATTTCCACTTTTTTTTCGCGAATAATAGGGTTTGCAAAGGTAAAGATTTTCTCTTATTATTTTGGTGCAAATCTTGATGCTGATATTTTTAACTATGTTTTCAATATTCCTAACAATTTACGCAAAATTCTTTCAGAGGGTGCAATGACTTCGGCTTTTTTGCCTGAATTTACATATGAAAAAAATAAATCACATGAAAAAGCTGTTTCTTTTTTCAGAACTGTTGTAACCTTTAATGTTATTTCTATTGGTTTAATTGTTTTAGTTATGATTCTTTTTTCAAAGCCTATTATGTATTTTTTATCTTATTATAGGGGAGAAAACTTAATTTTTGCAAGTTCTGTATTTAGCTATTTGGTGTTATATATTTTACTAATAAGTCTATCATCAATCTTTATATCTGTTCTAAATTCATATAAAATTTTTTTTATTCCTTCATTTTCACCTATTATGCTTTCTTTTGGAATAATATTGAGCATATTTTCATTTTATGATCGTTTTGGAATATATAGTGCTGTTATTGGTGTGATTTTTGGGGGGTTTTTACAATTTCTGATTCCGTTTGTAAATTGCCTTATGATTGGTTTTGCATGGAGACCAACGTTTTATTTTAGAGAAAAAGTATTTTTAAATTTTTTAAGTAGATGGGTCCGCATGATTTTTGGATTTTCTATTTCAATTATTACTCAGCAGATTTCATTTGCATTGGCATCTACTCTTGAGATAGGAAGTGTTTCTATTCTTAGTAATGCTGTAGTTTATTATCAGCTTCCTGTAGGAATTTTTTATATTTCTATTGCAACAGTAATTTTTCCCAAAATGGCGGAGTATGCTGTTTTGGGTAATAATATAAAATTAAATACTCTTTTGGTAGATGGAATTAAAATTTTATTATTAATTTTTATTCCGGTATCTTTTTTGATGTTTATTTGGTCTGATTATATTTTAAATTTATTTCTTATGGGGGGTAAGTTTTCTATTTATGATACTCAAAAAACAGCAGGTGTTTTGAAATGTTTTCTTTTAGGCTTGCTTTTTTATTCGATGTTTAGTTTTTTTCAAAAATATTATTTTTCTATTCGTGATGCAAAAACACCATTTTATTTGAGTGTTTTATTTTCTATTCTTGATATTGTGCTTTCTGTTTTTGGTATTAATTATTATGGTTTGAATGCTTTGGCATTAGCTCAATCTATTTCTTTTATGATTTGTGTAATTGTTTTTTATTTTATAATATTAAAAAGTGGAGTTAAAATTGATTTAATTGAGATTTTATTTGTTCTTTTAAAGTCAATTATTACACTTTTTCCTTTATATGCAATTTATTTCTTTTTTGAAAAGTTTCAGTGGGATGTAGGTTTTAGCTTTAAAAATTTTTATTTTTTGATTGCGGCAGGAATTGTTAGTATTTTTATTTTGTTTATTTGTTATTCTGTTTTAGGAATAAATAAATTTTTTAGGTTTATTAGGAAGGATACTTTATGAAATACGTTGATTTTTTATTTTTTTTACTTATTTTAAATGTGTATGCTCAAAATGTTAATTCTCCAGTTCTTCCTAATCCCCCTTTGTTGCCCGAAATTACAGAAAATAAACTTGAGAGAGAAAATTCTTCTAAGGGTGAGAATTTTTCTAATGTTGGTTTAGATGGCAAGTATGTTAACGATACAATTCTTTATGGGCTTGATAGTCAAGTTACAAGCATTATAAAAGCTCTTAAAAAATCAAGCGATAGCCAATATAATTCTTCTCTTAAAAAAAGACTTGAGAAAACCTTTAATGCCGAGATTAAAAAGGAAATACTTGAATTATTTATTTCTCTTAAGTATTCAGGGGGTATTGATACAGCAAATTATATTCTTGAAAATTATGAGAGTAAAAGATATTCAAATGCTTTATTTGGCTTGGCAATTTTGTATCTTAAGGAATTTGATGATAAAGAGAAATTGAAAAAGACCCTTGTTGAGATTCTTGAAAATAAAGAGGGCAATGTGGTATCTATTGCAGCTTATTATCTGGGTGAGCTTAATTCTCTTGAGTATTCTAAAAATATGATGGAAGTTTTTGAAAAATATTCTGGAAATGATGGTACTAGAAGAGAAATACTAATTGCTCTTGGAAAAATGGCCGCTGTTGATTATCAGAATAGAATTTATGAAATTTCGATAGATAGTTACGAGAATCCATCAATTAAGGCTGCTGCAATTGAAGCATTGTCATATATTGCTCCAGATAAAGTAACTACAAACGCTGATTTGTATATTCAGAGTAACAATAATAATTTAAATGTTAAATTGGCTATTATTGCTTCTTTGTCTAAAGATCCTTCTTTAAAGTCCAAAGAGATTTTACAGGGATTTTTAAGAGATTCTGATGATAATATTAGATTTAAAGCTATTAATGCAATTAAAGGACATAAAGACTCTTCAGCAAAGGATATTTTGATTTATAAGCTTAAAAGCGATCCATCTCTTAAGGTTAGGGAGGCTTCTGCCAAGGCTTTGATTGATATGGATCTTGGGGACATTGAGATGAAAAACATCATGTTTGATTTGAAGATTGACAATGGTTTTAAAATTTCAATGTTTAGCTACCTTTTAGATAAGGATTCTCTAAAAGCATTATCAATTGCTTTAGAAATTGTTAGCAAAGAAAATGTTAATAGACCTTCAAATGTTTTAAAAGGCGTTGCTTCAATGCTAGCTGCTAAAAAGGGTAATTTTGATAATTTTTATTCTAAAATCATTGACAGTAAAAATGTTGATTTAAGGCATTTTGCACTAAAAGGAGCTGTTTATAATAAGTCCTCATCACTTTCTGATAAACTTAAAAAAATTAAAAGTGAAACGAACTCTGAATATATTAAAATGCTTTTAAAAGATTATTAATAATCAACCGTTAAAGCAGTATTAGTAAAAAATTTTTAAAATTTCTTTAGCTACTTCTGATTTTTTCATTTCTGGAAGTTCTTTTATGCTTTGTTTATTTATTATATAAACTTTGTTTAAGCTTGAACCAAAATATTTAAGTTCATTTGCAATAATAAAGTCTAAATTTTTCTTTTTTAGTTTTTCTTTGGCTTTTTGAATTAAATTTTTAGAATTTTCAGCGCAAAATCCAACAACAATTTGGTTTTTAAGTTTATTGTGTCCTATGTGTTGAATTATGTCAGGATTTTTTACTAATTGTATATATAATTTGTTGGTTTTATTTTTTTTAATTTTACTTTTGAAAATGTGTTTGGGCTTAAAATCGGCAACAGCCGCAGCCCCAATTATTATTTCAAATTTATTATATACCTTGAGAACTTCCCTGTACATTTCCATTGCAGTTTTTATTTTTATAATATTGACTCCCTCAGGCTTATTTTCATTAGTTGGTCCTGTAATAATTGTAACTTGAGCTCCTAGTTTGACAGCCTCTTGTGCTAAACAAAATCCCATTTTCCCTGTTGATGTATTTGAAAAATAGCGAATTGGGTCTATTAATTCTTCAGTTCTGGAGGCTGTTATAAGTATTTTTTTGTTTTTTAGGCAATTTTTTTGATTAAATTCATTCAATATTAGATTTATAATTTTGTCTTCATTTTTAAGGCGTCCTAAAGCATTTGATGAGCATGCCAAAAATCCTTTATCAGGCTCAATGAATTTATAATTATAATTTTTAAGTTTTTTTATATTTTCTTTTAAAATAGGGTTTAAATACATTGCACTATTCATTGCTATTGCAAAATAAGTAGGGGCTGTGCTTGCAGATATTATTGTAGTTAATGCATCATCAGCAATTCCAGATGCAATTTTAGATATTGTATTGTAGGTGGCAGGAATAATAAGGATTAGATGGGCCCATTTTGCAATTTTTATATGTTCAACCTCATTATGATCTAAATCCCATAAATTAGTAATTATTTTGTTCTTAGAAATGGTTTCTAAAGTTAATGGAGTAATAAATTTAGTTGCATTTTTTGTCATTACAACCTTAACGCTGTATCCCAATTTAACTAAACTAGAAACTATGTAAACGGACTTGTAAGAGGCTATGCCCCCACATATACCAATTAATATATGTTTATTCATATAATGTATATTATATAATATACATTATATTTGAATTTACAAATTTTGAAGCCCTTTTGCTGAGGTTTTTTTAAATGAAAAATAGAATTTTGTACGCTATATTATTGTATGTTTGTATGTTTTTTTTATGGATTTGTTTTGCCTATTTTATCGACACATCAGCTACTATATTTAATATTCCCTTGTGGTTTTTTGGGTCAGGATTTTTGTTTCCCAGTATAAATTTTTTATTGGTTTGTTTTTTTATTTTAGCAATTAGTAAAACTTAATACATTATTGATATTTTTTTATTTTCATATTCTTTAAAAAAGAAATAGAGGTAATTTTTTTGTTATTAAATAAATATTTTCTTGCAAATCGAAATATTAATTTTATTGTTATGGCTTTGTTATTTTCTTCTAGCTATATTAGTGCTAGTAGTTTTATTTCTGGTCCTTCTGCTGTTTATAAGTATGGGTTGTCTTTTATATTGTTAGCCACTATACAAATTCCTACAACTCTAATTGCTTTTATTATTGTTGGTGAAAGATTAAATCGCGAGTCAAAAAAAATTAATGCAATAAATATTATTGATTATATTAGATATAGATATGAAAGTGATTTTTTAGCGTTAATGAGTGGATGTGTATTAATTTTTTTTTCAATGTTTTTGATTTCTGCCCAATTAATAGGTGGTGCTAAACTTATAGAAGTTTTTTTAGGCATTAATTATGTAGCTGGTCTTTTATTTTTTGCTCTATTAATTTTTGTTTATGTATTTTTTGGTGGATTTAAGGCAGTAGCTTATGCGGATTTGATTCAAGGATTTTTAATGCTAGTGTCATCCGTTGTTTTGTTTTACAAGATGTTAGATTTGGGAGGGGGCATTAATAATTTGTTCAAGACAGCAATGTCTAGTTTAGATAAAAACCTTTTAATTCCTTCAAATGTTGGCTTAAAACCACAATATATAATTTCTTTTTGGATATTAATAGGAATAGGAATATTAGGTCACCCCCAGGTTATTAATAATTTTATAGCATTTAAAGATGAGAATGCTATAAAATTTTCTCTTCCCATTTCTACTTTTATAATCAGCTTTTTAATTATTTTGATGCATTTAATAGGATTTTTTGCTATTATTCTTTTTCCAGATTTAAATCCAAATGATAAAGTTGTTTTAAATGTAGCTTTAAAAGTTTTAAATCCTTTTTCTTGTTTTATGTTTTTTATGGGTCTTTTATCTGCAATAATGTCCACAGTAGATTCAAATTTACTCTTAATAACGTCTGTTTTAATGAAGTTAATAATTTATAAAAAAGATTTAAAAGAAGATGTAAAGGTTAAAAGAGTAATAATGATCTCTAATGTTTTTTTTATTTTAATAATACTTGTATTTTCTTTTTTCCCTCCCAATTTTTTATTCTTCGTTAATATTTTTGCTTTTGGGGCTTTGGAAGTTTCATTTTTTGCTATTATTGTTTTTGGACTTTATTTTAATTTTGTAAGCAAAATAGCAGCATTTGCTTCTATGTTTTTAGGCTTGATGTTTTATTTGTGTATTTTATGTTTTGGTTTGAATATTTGGTTTTTTCACCCTGTTTTTCCGGCATTTTTTGTTTCTATATTTACATTTTTGATAGTTAATTTTTTTTGTAAAAAATATAGCAAAGTTTATTAGGATGATTATTTCTTGCGTTTGGATAAGTATATTTTTTTAGAAGTTCTTGCTAATGATAATGGCAAGCGATTAGATTCAATTTTAATTAAAATTTTGAATTTGTCTAAAGTTAGGATAATAAAACATATTAGAAAGGGTGATATTAGGCTAAATGGTCTAAAATCACATTTTTCATGTAGAGTTTGTAAAGGTGATAAAATTTATTTGTATAAATCTTTAGCTCAGAGTTTGAACTTAACTGTGGATGAATATTATCAAAGCAATATTGATTTTCAATGCATTCAAAAAAGAATAATTTATGAAGACAGCGATTTACTTGTTGTGAATAAGCAAAGAGGCATTTTAGTTCATGGAGGTAAAAACTCTCTTGATTTTTTAGTGAATGCTTATCTTTTAAGGGAAAATCTAAGATCTCTAAGCTTTAAGCCTTCGGCAGTTCACAGACTTGACAGGAATACTTCTGGTATTATTATTTTTGCGAAAAATATAAATACTGCAAGAAAGTTAAGTACGGCATTTAGTAGTGGGTCTATAACTAAAAAATATTTTGCAATACTTTTGGGTGAGGTTAAGTCAACTGTTGTTTATGAAAATCATTTATTTAGAAATAAAAGACTGAGAAAAACTTTTGTTTTAGAGAATGAAGAGTTTATTAATGCAATTACAAAGGTTAATCCAATATTGTCTTCCAAGAAAGCTACTCTTGCTGAGATTGTTATTGAGACAGGCTTTACTCATCAAATAAGGGCTCAATGCTCGTTTAACAATCATCCTTTAATTAATGACAAAAAATACCATGATAAATTCAATAAAAGCGATTACTTTTTACATGCTTTTTTGGTAAAATTTAATGGAGCATTCTTTAAAAAGAATGAATTTTACGCTAAGCCTAGTTTAGAATTTTTAAAACAAGTAAAAGATATTTTTGATGTTTATGAATTTTCAGAATTTTTCAAATAATTTTTTTTTAAAAAAAATATTGAATAAGGTTAAAAACTTTACAACTAGTATTAAGCATAAATTTGTTAGAGTGAAGGTATATGCGTTGGTAGGATCTGCTGGTACTGGCAAGAGTTTTAGATCTCATTTGGTAGCAGATAAATATTCAATACCTTTAATCATTGATGATGGCGTGTTAATTAAAAACATGAAAATTATTGCTGGGAGTTCTGCTAAGTTTGAAGACAATGTTTTTAGGGCAGTAAAGCGATCTGTATTTGAAGATGATGCCCATTGCAGTGAAATGCTTGAAGTTCTTGGAAGAGAGGAATTTAATAAAATATTAATATTAGGAACAAGTCTTAAAATGATAGATAAAATAATCTCAAGACTTTTATTACCAAATGTTTTTAAGATTATTTACATAACAGATGTTTCAACTAGGCAGGAAATAGAAAAAGCAAGAATTTCAAGACAAATGGGGGAGCATGTTGTACCAGCAGCTGCTTTTGAAATAAAATCTGTTAGACCTAATTTGTTATTAAATCCAATTAAAGTTTTTTTTAAAAGCGGATGGTTTTTTACTAGGAAGAAAAATTATATTCGATCTGTTGTAAGGCCTCATTTTTACGAAGAGGGGGTTTTGTCTATTTCTAAGAGAGCTGTAAGGCAAATTATTGAACATTGTGTTTCTGAGTATGATAGAAATTATATTGTTTATGATCTTAAAATCAAAAAAGACGGGGGTAATTACCTTTTTAAGCTGTTTTTAAATATTCCCCTTGGAAATAATTTACTTAATAATACAGAAATGCTTAGAACATACATTATTACTAATGTACTTAAGTATACAATAATCAATATATTATCTATTGATATAGTTATACATAAATTTTATGACAAAAAAGATTATTTAGAAGAGAGTTATGAAGGTTGATTTTGACAATTTGAATAATATTTTTTTTGTAGGAATAAAAGGAAGTGGAGTTTGTTCTCTGGCTTGTTTTTTAAATGCAAAAGGATATTATGTAGAAGGAGTAGATGTTCTTGATAAATTTTATACTGATGAGATTTTAAATAATAATAAAATATTTTATTATGAAAATATTTATGAGTTTTCATTAAAAGAGCTTGATAGGTCTTTTGATTTAATAGTATATTCTTCAGCTTATGATAAAGATGGTTTGCAAGTTTTACTTGAAGCGAAAGAATTAAATATACCTATTTTATCTTATCCCGAGGCTCTTGGCGAGCTTTCTAGAAAGTACTATAGTATTGGAATTGCAGGTTCACACGGTAAAACCACCACTACGGCGTTTTTAGGCGTTCTTTTTAAAAAATTAGGATTAAATCCCAATGTTATTGTGGGATCGAGCGTCAAAGATTTTGAAGATAATTCTGCAATAGCTGGTATTAGTAATATTTTTATTGTTGAGACTTGTGAGTATAAAAAGCATTTTTTACATTTTAGTCCCAATATGCTTATTTTAACCAATGTTGATTATGAGCATGTTGATTTTTTTAAAAATTATGAGGCCCTTGAAGGCGCTTTTTTGCAATATATTAATAACTTGAAGAAAAATGGAATATTAATAATTAATTCTGATGATAATAATTTACTTAAAATTAAAAGGCAGATCAACAGAAAAGATATAAATATTTTTAGCTTTGGATCTAGAGATTTGTCAAATTTTCAAATAAGTAACATTGTAGTTAAGAATGAATATTTTTGTTTTTCTTTTTTAGGTTTGAACAATATTGAACTTAAGACCGTTTTATTTCATAATATATTAAATTTTTCAGCGGCACTTTTGGCTTTGAATCTTTTTTTAGAAAGCAGCGGAAAATCAATTTTTGATTTTGAAGATGCAGTAAAGAGAATTGCAAAAAATTATAGTGGTATAAAAAGAAGGGTTGAAGTTCTTAAAGAAGAAAAGGGAGTGGTTTATATGGACGATTATGCTCACCATCCTAGGGAAATTAGAAATACGCTTTTGGGTATTAAAAATTTTTACAAGAACAAGCGCATAATTTTGGATTTTATGCCTCACACCTTCACAAGAACAAAAGAATTTTTTGACGATTTTGTTGAAGTTCTATGTGCTGCTGATATATTAATTTTGCATAATATATATCTTTCTAATAGGGAGAATTTTAATCCGGATGAACTTTCTATTAAATTGTTTTTAAATATTAAAAAAATAAATAAAAATACTTATTTTTTTAAAGATGTTAAAGACTCTATTAATTTTATAAAAAGTTTATTAGCGTCAGGAGATTTGTTTATTACAATGGGTGCTGGAAATAATTTTATTTTACACGATTTTTTGTAAGGGTATTATAGTGAAAAGCATGACGGGATTTTTTTATTTGGAAAAGATAATTGGTAACTATATGTTTAGTGTGAATTTGAAATCTTATAATGGAAAATTCTTAGAATTTAAACTTAGGTTACCAGAAATTTTTTCTGGTTATGATCTTGATATAAGAAATTTGATTTCAAAATATATTAGCAGAGGTAATGTTTTTTTAAATGTAGGATATAAAGAATTGGTTCCTCGTATGAACTTTACAGTTAATCCTAATTATATTGAGGCTATTTCTAGACTTAGAGATTCTTTGGCACACACTAATCTTAATATAAAGAACGAACTAAGTTTAGGAGATTTTTTATCATTAAAAGGAGCTTTAATAATTGATGAGGATAGTGAGCATCAAGAGGAGATTTATGGTTTGTTTAAGGGTGTTTTAGAGGAAACATTATTTCATTACAATAATGGGAGAAATTTTGAAGGGGAAAATACTAAATCGGACATAGTGTCAACCCTTGTGCTAATAGAGCGAGATCTTAAGATTGTTAAGGATGCTTGTAATGATATAAATGTAAGATTATTTGCAAGTATTAAAGAAAATATCTCTAAATTAATGGATGAATTTAGAGATTTAAGTGTTGCAGAAGAAGCAGCTAAAATGGCAATTCGTCTGGACATCAATGAAGAGATCATGCGTTTAGATTCTCATATAGAAACTTTTTATAAAAATCTTGAATATGAAATATGTGGCAAAGTTCTTGAATTTATTTCTCAAGAAATGCATAGAGAAATAACAACTATGAGTAATAAGGCGGTTGATCTTGATATTAAAAATTTGATTTTGAATATGAAGTTAAATTTAGAAAAAATAAAAGAACAAATAAGGAACGTTGAATGAAAATAGCACTTTCTGGTAAGAGTGGTTGTGGTAATACTACTGTAAGTAGTATGATTGCAAAACATTACGGTCTTGAGTTTATTAATTATACTTTTCATGATATTGCAAGAGAGCATGAAATGCCTTTTTCAGAGTTTTATGAGAAAGAAATAATAGGAAGAGATGATTATTATTGGGATAGGTATCTTGATAAGAGGTTGTCTGTACTTTCTAAAAAAAATAATACGGTACTTGCTTCTCGTCTTGCGATTTGGATTTCTAAGAGCGCCGATTTAAAAATATATCTTTATGCTAAAATGGAAGTAAGGGCTGAAAGAATAATGACAAGAGAAGGGGGCATGTATTCTGATGTTTTAAGTAGTACTTTTAGTAGAGATGAAAATGATAAAAAAAGATATTTAGCTATTTATAATATAGATATTGATGATTACTCTTCGGAAACCGATTTAGTGATTGATGTTACAAATATTAATCCAAATGAGGTTTTTGAATTAATTAGAGATGAAATTGATAAAAGAAACTTAAAAAATTAGTTAAACTTTATGTTTAGCTTGCAGGGAGATTAAATGACTAAAGTGCCTTTAAAAAAAATACAAGATTTTGATGGAAATTTTTATGAACTTGTTGTTGCGACTATAATACGCACAGAGCAAATCATAGACAATATTTCTTTAGCAGAGCATACTTTTTTTGATGATAAAATATTAGGACAAGCTTTTAATGATGTTTTGACTGGTAAATTTAGCTATTCAATTGAAGGAAGATAGAATAGTTTTTATTTTTGGTCCTACAGCTGTGGGCAAAAGCAATATTTTGTTTCATTTTCCAAGAAATAAAGCGGAAATTATTAATGTTGACTCTATTCAAGTGTATAAAGAGTTCAATATAGCTTCTTCAAAGCCAAGTAAAAATTTAATGAAACATATAAAGCATCATTTAGTAGATTTTTTAGATCCCGAAAAAGAGTATACTCTTGGAATTTTTTATGAGCAAGCTTTAAGAATAGTAAAAGAAATAAGACAGAAAAAAAAAATTCCTATATTTGTAGGGGGTACCGCTTTTTATTTTAAGCATTTAAAGGACGGATTTCCTTCAACACCTTTGGTTACTTCTCAAATAAGAATTTATGTAAATAATCTTTTAGATCTTAAAGGCAAATCCCATCTTTTAAAAGAATTAGAAAATGTAGACCCCATCAGATTTAATATGTTAAATAAAAATGATATTTATCGTATTAAAAGATCGCTTGAGGTTTACTACCAAACAGGAATTCCTATTAGCCAATTTCAAAAAAAACAAAATAGCGAATTTAAGAATATTGTGATTATAGGCCTTAAAAGATCTTTTGAAGATTTGAAAACTAGAATATCAATAAGAATTAATGAAATGCTTGATAGTGGATTGCTTTCCGAGATTAAAGGTTTGTTTAGTAAGGGTTATAATGAAAATACTCCGGCTTTTAAAGGGATAGGCTACAATGAGTTTTTGTTATGGAAAAGTAGACCTTATTATGGTTTAAATGATATAATAAGTTTGATAGGCAAAAATTCGTTTTTATATGCAAAAAGGCAAATGACCTTTTTTGCCAAGATTTCTGATGTTTTATGGTTTCATCCAGAGGATGATTTAGATAACATTTTGAATTTAATTTTTAAAGTTGATAAGGAGATTTAGGGAGTGCCTTGCGGAAGAAAAAGAAAATTAAAAAAAATTTCTACTCATAAAAGGAAGAAAAAAAGAAGAAAAAATAGACATAAGAAAAAAAATAAGTAGTTTGCTGCATTGATCGGACTTTTTTCCGGTTATGTAGTGAAGCTATTTAGAATGTTCAATTATTAGATTGTTGACTATATTTACGTCTTTGCTAAAGATGTAGCTTTTAGTTCCCTTGTAATTGACTAGGATCCAATTTCCTTTAATTCCATAGCGTTCTGTTTTTTCTAGTGTTTTTTCAATTTTTACGACTTCATCTTTTCTGAGTAAGACTTCGTAATCATAATCCAATTCGCTGTTTTTCTTAGTGCTTTTACTGAGAAAAGCATAGTCCTTTATTATTATACCCATTTTATTGCTAAAGCCAAGAATACTACTTTTGGGTAAGTTCAATTTTTGGATGAGGGGAATTTTGTTATTTTTATTGCATGCTAAAAGAATTAAGGATATTAAATATAATGTTTTTGTATTCATAATTTCCTTGATTTTTTATATACTACTTTAGTGTGCTACTATAATAATATAGTATTTTTTAGAATTTTTAAGGATTGTTAATGAAGAAATATCTTTTTTTTATTTTATTTCTCATCTCTTCTAATAATTTAATTGTTTCTTATCCTCTTTCTTTTGGTGGAGGTTTTTCTTATCAATTTACTAATTATACTGATAAAACAGGCTCTACTAAATTTGCTGCAAATTTTACTAGGGCAGATCATGGGATTAATTTGAATTTATTTTTTGATGCAAATTATGTACTTTTTGAAATGTCTTACAAAGAGGCTTTTGTTACTACTCACAATGGGAGATATTTTTCTCTTGGGCTTTATGGAATGTATCCAATGATTTTCAAAGAACAGATTAGAATGCTTTTCCCGTTGATTGGGTTTAAATATGCCTTTAATTTGAGTTCTAATAACCACAATCTCTTTTTTTTAAGCATGGGGCTTGCTGCTGATCTTTTTATCCCCGACCTTGAAGGCTTATACATTAGACCTTTGTTTATGCTTTCTATCTCTCCATTTTCTAATTATAAAAATTTTTCTGGGTTAACAACTGAGATTATGCTTGGATTTAATATTGGTTGGAGATTTTTTAATTAGGAAGTTTTATTCCTAAATGAAATGGGACATATCTTTCTTGCCCAAAGATGTTTGCAGTGAAGTTTAGTTTGTGGGGAGCATTATTTGATTTTATAACAAGAGTGCTTGATCCCCCCCCATCTAGATTAATGGCGTTAGTCATGCCGTAGCTTAATGCAAAATCAATGGCTTCGTTAAGAGAAGCCCCTTTGCTATTGTTAACGCCTCTTCCCTCTATTGTAGCAAGAAATAAATACTTGTTATTTTTGTCAGTTCCTATTATTGTTCTTGGATGCTTTGTTTCTTTGAAGTTTTTTTTATAATTTCCGTTTTTGATTAAAACAAAAAATCCGCTAAATCCATAATCGGAGTTTTTTATTTCGTCTTCTTTGGGATTTAATATAATTTTATTGTTTTTTATTGCAATCTCCCCATAGTTAGTTATTTGTTTTGAAATCATTTTTTTATTATATATGTATAGTCCTTTTGGAAAAAACATGTTTTGTTTAACTTCGTATGGACTTGTGTTAATAGCAATGTCAACGTTGTTGGAAATTAAAAAATGGCTTGTTGTTTGGCCTTTAAAGTAGTAATTATTTAGCTTTTTGTCGTAAATAGGTTTTGATATGGTGAATTTTAGATCTTTATTTTCAATTTTCACTAGAACATAATTGCTATTCATGAAATAGCCTTTAATAATTTTGTATTTGTGTTTTTTAGCGATTGATTTGGACAGCATTAGTCCTGATGAAATACTTAAAATCAATATTAGTAGTGTTAATATTTTTTTATTCATTTCTTTTTATTTTATAAGAATAAATGCTTTTGGGATAGTTTGTTAGTATGAGATTTTTAATCTGTGTTGCTAATTTTTTATTTTTAAATTTTATAATACTAAATATTTGATAAATTATTTTGACATCTATATTTTTTTCATTATTTAAAATTTTTTTAATTTCTTCTTCATCAATATTGTCTTCATTTATTCTTAATTTTAGTGAAATGATTTCGTTTTTTATTTTTTGATCTTTAATCTTTTTTTTGTTTATTTTGTTTAAAAAATTATTAGCTTCTTTATATTTTTTTATTTTTATATAGTATTTTGTAATTAGCAGGTAATATTGTTCTAAGTCAAAATTTTTAATTTTATTTATTGTTTCTAATTCTTTTGGCAAATTATTAGTTAAATCATAAAGCATATATAGCTTTATTAAATTTTCTGTATTTTCTTTATTATTACTTTGTAATGCAAAAGGAGCAATTACTAGAAATAATAAAACATAAAAAGGGGATAGCCAGCCCATAATTTATTATAAACTTTGTTTTGAGAATAATGAAAATAATTTAAAATTATTGTTGTTATTGCTTTCAACTTTGAATAATATTTGATTATTATCTTTTCTATTATAATTAAGGTTTTTAAGGTTCAGTTTTTAAAAAAAGTAATTTAATTTTTTGTAAACTTTATTTATTAATTTTTTTATAAAATGCAGCTTTTGTATGTATTCTTTGTTTTCTATTAGGCTTTGTATGCTTTCCATAGATTCTTCTATTGCCATTATGAAATTTTGTTTGGGTTTTAGTCTAAAATTTCCCAAGCAATCTGTTTCCAATGCTAAAAAAAGAGCATTTTTTTTGGTAGGAGAGCTTATAAACTGCATTGTGCACTCCAAAAGATTTTTCATTTTTTCAGGTTCATCAATGTTTACATTGTTTGTTTCATATTTTTTTATGAAATGCCAATCTTTTCCCATGCCTTTGACTATTTCAATAGTTTCTGAAAATTTTTTATTGTTGAAAACTGTTATATTTTTATGCATCAATTGTATTTTAATTTTTCTCAAATCTTCATTATTTTGATTGTTTAATTCGTTTTTTGCAATCATTTCTTTTAGTGCTTCTAGGCTAATTTTTATTACATAAATATTATTTTTGTACTCTGCTTTGAAAATTTTTTTTCCTATTTTGATTTCATCGATAATTTTTGTTTGTTTGGTATTTGTTGTTTGTTTCTCTTTGTCAGATATGTTTTTATGTTTAAGTTCTTCATTAAGGCTAATGTCGTCAATCCATTCTTTTTTTAAGACGCCAATGGATCTTGCATACATTTTTGTAGTTTCTATAATTTCTCCTGCAACGAAATATTTCACAGAATCGGTACTAATAAGTGATCCGGGATGAATTATTACGTTTTGAGCTTTGATGGTTTTATATTTCTTTTTTGAGGTTTTAAAACAAATGTAATCTCTCATCCCCCTCATTATTGATTTTAAGTATCCTTCATTGTCAAAAGCGCCTTTTTGTATTATTGGTATATTCAATTTGCTAACAATGTTTTCAAGCTGCATTTGTACATTTACTATCTCTTCAAGTCCTTGTAGATCTAAATAATTTTCCTTTGTGAAAGATTCTTTATTTGCAGCTTTTTTAAAATCTTCAAAGATATTAACAAAGCCAATTAAATCTCCCATTGGATTTTTATATTTTAAGTGAGCTTGTCTAGCTTCCATCTCTTCGTTTTGTGGTAGTAGAAAAATTCCACTTGTGGATAAAAATGATAGACCTATTGTAGTTTGATAGATAGCTTGTGGGTAATTTATCATTGCTTCAACCAATGCTCTTGAATGTGCTGGCACTAATGGGAATAGTATCATATATTTACCAATTTCTGTAAGTTCGTTCTTATTGTTTATAGCATCCAGAGATTTCAATATTTTGCTTGCAGTTTGAATCGAATGTGTTGATGGCTTTGAGATAAAGTCAAAGTGGGTAAAATCTCTGATTCCAATATCTGCCATTCTTAGTATTACTTCAGATAGGTCTGTTCTATATATTTCTTCTTTTTGATAATCTTCTCTTAGTTGATAATCTTCTCTTTTGTAAAGTCTGTAGCAAGTTCCTTTTGAAACTCTTCCTGCTCGACCGGCTCTTTGAGTTGCTGATGATTTTGAAATTGGAACTTCTTGGAGTGAATAGGTATGAGTTTTTGTTTGGAATTTGTTTGTTTTAACTTTTCCGCTATCGATTACTATTTTAATATTTTCAATTGTGATTGAAGTTTCTGCGATGTTTGTTGATACTATTATTTTTCTTTTATTTTTAGGAGTAGCTATAAATATTTGCTCCTGAGCTTCTTTGGGCATTCGACCGTATAAAGGAAGTATTATTAATTTTTTTTTTGAGTTTAATTCTTGTAATTCTTTTATAGTTTCTTTTATTTCTTTCTCTCCAGATAAAAATATAAGAATATCTCCTGCTTTTTTCTCTTTTATTACGTTTAAGACAATTTCTTTTATTTTTAATATCATTCCTTTTGACGTGTTTAAAAGAGGGGGATTGTATATTATTTGCACTGGGTACGTGATAGTTTCAATGCTAACAACCGGTGCATTGTTGAAATATTTTGAAAATATTTTTGTGTTTATTGTAGCAGATGAAACTATGATTTTAAAATCGTCTCTTTTTCTTGAAATGTCTTTAATAAGACCTAATATAAAATCGATATTTAAACTTCTCTCGTGTGCTTCGTCTATTATGATTACGTCATATTCATAAAGCAGTGTATCTTTTTTTAGCTCTTGCAGAAGCACTCCGTCAGTCATTAATTTGATTTTGGTTTTTGGACTTGTAATTTCTTCAAATCTTATTTTGTAGCCAACTTCTTCTCCAAGGTTTACGCCAATATGTTTAGCAATATATTCAGCTATTGATATTGTAGCTATTCTTCTTGGTTGAGTTACTCCAATTTTTCCTAATTTTGCAAAACCCGCCTCATATATTATTCTTGGTAGTTGGGTAGTTTTTCCACTACCTGTTGGACTTTCAACAATTAAAACATTATTTTTTTTTAATACCCTAATTAATTCATCTTTGTATTTATAAATCGGGAGTTTGAAATCATTCATATTTATAACAAGCTGAATACATATTTCTCATTTATTTCGTCGAGATTAATGTTGTCAGGCAAATCAATCTTCTTTCTTTTAATTTTAGCATAAAATCTGTCGTTTTTTTTGTAAATATATATTTTGTTGCCGATTTTGTTTTTAGAAAATGCGATCATTTTAACGATTATACCCACTTTATTAACTCTTTCGTTAAGTAGGCTGATGGCCTTCTCTAGTGTTATGTCATATGCTTTTACATCTTTTTTTAGTGAGCAAGCAATACTTCCGCTTTCAGTTTTAATATAATCTCCAAAAACACCAGTTGCAGCAATGATTTGTTCATTGGTTTGAGGATGTTTGCCGATCGATTTTGGTAGCGAGAGCAATTTTAAAGCAAGCTCTAATGTTATGCTTTCAGGATCAATTTTTTTAGTTGATGCTTTTTTTGCTTTTATTATTTTTAATTTTTTAGGTTTTCCCTTTTTTGTATATTCTTGAGGAGCATAAGTGTCTTCTCCAAGTTGTACAATGTTTCCATAAATTGTATTTTTAAAGATTACATTAAGCCCTGTTAAAGGATCAATACCGAGTATATTTGGTTTTGACTTTTTTTCATTTATTATTTTTTCTATTTCATCTTTTTTATACAAATTTTCTAATGGAGTTGTTGTGTTAATTGAGTAATTATGCCCGTTGAATATTAAATAAGGCCCATATTTGCCAATGTTTATTGTGTAATTAATGCTATTATTTTTATTTTCTATGTTTTGACTTTCAATAACAGTTCTAAATTCAGAGGAATTAATTTTAGGTTCTAGTCGCATTACTGTATCTTTTAGTCCTTTTTTACCATTATAGAATTTACTTAGATATTTTATTTTATCTAATTTTCCTATTGCTATTTTATCTAATTTTTCTTCCATATTGGAGGTAAAATTTAGTTCAATTAGTACTGGAAAATATTTCTCAAGAAGATTTATTACAGCAGCTCCTTTTATAGTTGGTATTAATGCGTTGTTAAGCTTGAATGCATATTCTCTTTCTAAAAGTGTTGATATAATTGTAGAATAAGTTGAAGGACGACCTATTCCTTCTTTTTCCATTTTTTGCACAAGAGATGCCTCTGTGTATCTAGATGGAGCTTTTGTTTCGTGCTCGCTTGTTTTCATTTTAACTATAGAAAACATATCTCCTTTTTTTATTAAGTCAAAATTTATGTTAAAATATTCATCTTTTTCTTTAGTATGCTTCAAAAATCCATCAAAAATTATTTTTGTAAAATTTGATTTGAAAATTAAGTTTTTATATTTAAAAGTCAGTTTTATATTTTCTTTTATTGCATCTTTCATTCCAGAAATAATGGTTCTGTCCCATATTATTTTGTAAATTTCTTTAGCGGTTTTGCTTTCTATTTCTATGTTTTCGTTTGGAATAAACATTTCAGAAGGCCTTATTGCTTCGTGTGCATTTTGGGCCATTTTTCCTTTTTTATAAATTCTATCTTCGTTCTCTACATAGTCTTTTCCGTATTTGGTTTTTATTATTTTTGTTATTTTGTCTCTTGCAATTTTAGCAATATTATGAGAGTCTGTTCTCATATAGGTGATGTATCCGTGTTCATAAAGTTTTTGAGCGTGTTGCATGATTTGCTTTGTTCCAATTTTAAGGCGTTTATTTATTTCTTGTTGAAGTGTAGATGTAGTAAATGGTTTTGGAGGTGATATTTTTATTTTTTTAGTTTCTATTGAGATTAATTCAATTTTTTGTCCATTTTCTAATTCTTTTTCAAGCTCGATCATTAAATCTTGGGTTATTATTATTGTTTTGGCGCTATTTTTAAGTTTCCCAGTTTCATTTATAAAGTCTTTGCCCTCTGCTATATTCTTGTCGTCAATTTCTTCTAATTTTGTTTCAAGCAACAAATCTTTTTTTTCGTGTTTACATTGAAGTAAAATTGAATAATAATTAGCTTTTTTGAAATTTATTCTAGTTTTTTCTTTTTCTATTAATAATTTTAATCCAACAGATTGTACTCGCCCAGCAGAAAGTCCATAAGCTACTTTTTTCCAAAGTAGTGGAGAGATGGTATATCCGTATAGTCGGTCTAATATTCTTCGAGCTTCCCCAGCATTAACAAGGTCCATGTCTATATTCCTAGTATTTTTTAGTGATTTGGTTATTGCAGTTTCTGTTATTTCATGGAAGATCATCCGTTTATAATTTTTAATTTTCAATACTTCTTTTAAGTGAAATGCTATAGTTTCTCCTTCTCTATCTTGGTCAGTTGCAAGATAGATTTCATTGATTGTTTTTACCAATTTTTTTAATTTTGATACAATTGGTTTTTTATTGTTAGGAATAATGTAAATTGGATTAAATCCATTATTATAATCTATAGAAATATTTGCCCATTCGTATTTTTTATATTCTTTGGGAATTTCTTTTGCATTGTTTGGTAGATCTACTATATGTCCAATGCATGCTTCTACTAAGAATGAGTCATCAAGAAACTTTTTTATTGTTTTGGCTTTTGTTGGTGATTCAACTATTATCAACTTTTTATTTTGCATAAATTCCCTATGTTTATATATTATAATACAATATATAAACATAATTTAAGAATTAAAAAAAGTGAGAGTATTTTTGTGAACAATTATAAAATTCTGCATACTTCAGATTGGCATATTGGGAAAAAAATTGAAAATTTTTCAATACTTAAGGAACAAAAAAAATTTTTATCTTTTCTATTAGAATTTATTAAAAAAGAAAATATAGATCTTTTACTTATTTCTGGAGATGTTTATGATTCCAAGAGGCCTGGATTCGAAGAGCAAAGATTGGTGAATAATTTTTTTTACGAGCTTTCTTTTACTTCTTGTAAATGGTGCGTGGTTATTTCTGGAAATCATGATAAAAAAGATTATTTGAGTATCAATAAAAAACTTCTTTCACGGTTTAATTTTTTTTTAATAACAGAATATGATTCTGATGAACAAATAGTTTTCTTAAAAGATAATGGAAATCTTAAGTTTATTGTTGTTTGTCTTCCACATATAAATGAAAGGCTTGTTTTAGGGCAAAATTTTGACAATGTTTTTGAATTAGAAGATCAGTCTTCTAGTAAGCTATTTCTTGAAAATTTAGAGAATGCTTACAGAGAAAAGATATCAAGTTTATCTAATTTGTTAGAAAATAAGTATAAAGGAATCCCCAAAATATTAATGGCGCATTCTTTTTTTGGAATCAGCAAAAAGATTGAAACTTTAGGAGGAAGTTATATTATCCCTTTTAATGTTTTTGGAAATGGTTTTTCTTATGTTGCTCTTGGGCATGTTCATAAATTTATGAAACTAAGAGATAATATTGTTTATTCAGGATCTCCTATGCAATATTCATTTAATGAGACTCATGATAAATATATAAATGTTTTGCATTTTAATGACAATAAATTGATCTTGCAAAAAGCATATCCGGTGCCTGTTTTTAATAAATTAATCTTTGTCAAAGGTTCTTTAAATGAAGTTCTGGACTTTTTAACTAATGTCAAAAAAGAAGAGTCTTTTACTATTTATTTAAAAATTGAACTTAATGAGGCGGTTGATACTAGTGCTGAGGAAACTATTTATGATTTAGCAAAGTTTAATTTTATGAATTTAGTTTCTATTTCCTATTCTTTATTCTCAAATCAGGATTTGCAAGATGATTCCAGCTTTATTGGAGAGCTAGAAGTGCTTGAAATGGATGAAAAATATTTTTTTGAGAAAAAGTTGAGACGAGATTTTGAGAACGGCGTTATTAAGGATGTAAAATTCAAGGAAGAAGACCTTATTTCTCTTTTTAACGAGATTTTAACTAAAGGATATTTAGGCGAATATGAGGATAAATAAGCTCACATTTAAAAATATTGCTTCTTATAAAGGTGAGCATGAGTTAAATTTCGATACTCTTCTTTTAAGACAATCAGGTATTTTTTTAATTTCTGGTAATACTGGATCAGGCAAAAGTACTATTTTAGATTGCATAACTTTGGCGCTATATGCTCGTGTTTATAGACTTGGGAAAAAAATTGTAGATATTATATCAAAAGGCGAGACCAGCGCTTATGTTAAATTAACATTTACTATTTCTGGGAAGATTTATGAATCTTTTATTGAGCTTAATGTAAAAAACATAGAGACCCCTAAGAGTATGTTGCTTAATTGTGTTTTTGATAATAGAATTATTGAGGGTCGAACTGATGTTTTAGAGTATATTAAAAGTCTTTGTCGATTAGACTTTAATCAATTTTGTCAAACTGTAATTTTGCCACAGGGCAATTTTCAAGAATTTTTAACATCAACTCCTAAAGAAAAAACCGCAATAATTGATAATATTTTTAATTTGAAAAAATATGATAATTTGGAATTTTATTTAAAAAGTGACTTTGAACGCACAAAGTTTAGTATAGATAAATTGTTAAATTCTGAATCTTATGAAAAATCAATTCTTGATTATGATGAGCAGGAGTATAAATCTCTTAAAGATTATTTAGATTTAGTTGATATTGGTAGATTAGAAATTGATCTTGAAAATATTAAAAGAGCTATTTCTTTATGTAATCAGGCAATAGTGTCTAATGAGAGATATTTAGGCTTGGAAATTGAAATATCTTCTCTAGAGAATCAATTATCTTCTCAGATTGAATATCAAAATTCTTTAGAGAGGGACTATTCTCTTCAAAGCAAATTAAAACAAAATTTGGATTTGGATCGAAAAATTTATTTGTGTTCAGATTTTTGGAATTTGAAAAATCTTGTTGCTATGCAAGGCGAATTATTTAATGATAACAGATTACTTTATTTAGAACTTTTAAAAGTTATAAATAATTTAAAAGGAATTGAAGGTTTAGATATTAATGATTTTAATTTTAATTACGTTAAAGAACTTTATAACAAAAATTGCAATATTTTTAATTTGAAATTTGTTGAGAATGATTATCAAAGCTTGCTTTTAAGGAAAAATGCTCTTGAGGATGAAAAAAAAGAATTGTTGAAGTCTCAAATTAAAAAAAATGATGAGATTAAAAGCATTTCTTCTGAGAAATCTAATTTCGATTTTGACAAATATGTTTACTATCAAGCATTGAAATTATTTCAAACTTTTAACGATGAGTTGATTTCAAAATATAGAGATAAGTTGGAATTTTTATTGAAATCTACTGATAAAGAAGGTTTTAATGAAAATAAGGAAAAAAATATTATTAAGATTGATTTGTATAAAGAGCTGTTAAAGTGTCTTAATGATAAAAATTTTTCTATTGAGAGTGATAAAAAGAAACTAAAATATATTGAGGTTGAATATAAAAATTATCAACATAAAGACAAATTATCAGTTTGTGGTTTAAAAGAGCTTTACTCTTTAAATTCAAAACTTCATTTAATACAAAATCAAATTGATGAGCTTCAATATCAGCTATCTTGCAGACAAGAAGAAATGTCTAAGCAAGAGGTTAATGCTTTGGAGTTTGAAAAGAATAATGCTGAAATTTTAAGATTGATTGGAAAAAATTTATTTGATAAGTACATAAATTATTCAAAGAGAGAAAAAATTTTAGCGTTTGAAAATAAGCTGGAAAAACTTGAACAATTTAAGGTTAGAAAAAAAGATTTAAAAATTGAGATTTCTTTAAAAAATAAAGATTTTGATCAAAATCTTTTGAAGATTAAAAGTTTATTATTAAAGCTTGATTTAAATTTAAGTTTTAACGATTATTCTTCTTTAGAAAGAGAATTTAATGTTATTTTGGATAGGCAGAAAAGCATAGAAAATGAATGGAATGCGCTTGTTTTAAATATTAAAAATTTAGAAGATTTAAAAATTAAAACCGAAACCCAAATTAAATTTATAAAGAAATCCATATTGACTTTAAAAGCGAGATTAAACGAAGAGAAAAGTAGTTTTATGGATATAGTTTCAACTTTAAAAAGTGTGTTTTTTAGTTCATTTTCTTTTGAATCAGAAACTGTTTTGGAACAAATCAATAAAAATAGTCTTCAATTTTTGCAAAAATTGAGTTTGTCAATTAGCTCTAAACTTGAATTTTTATCCAGAGACGTCGAAAAATATAAAATAAAACTTTTAAATTTTCAAGCTCTTCAAAAAAAGATTGATCAACAAAAAATTAATTTAGAGGCGTTAAGAGGAGAATTAAATCTTGCTAAAGAAAGGAAAGATAAACTAGATGTTTTAAGAAAGGTGGTTATTAGATCTTCTGGATTAAAATATTATGTTCAAACTTTTTTAATTAATGATATTTTAAGGCTGGCAAATGAAAAGTATTTAAGGTGGATTTTTCCTGATTTTGAGCTTAAAACCAACAAAGAAAGCAAAGAGTTTGATTTTTTAATTGAAGACAAAAAAGATTTTAATAAAATAAGAACGGTAAAAACTTTGTCTGGGGGTGAGAAATTTCTTGTATCTTTAGCTTTGTCTTTAGCTTTATCTGATAAAATAAGGGATAGTGAGTTAAAAATAGAAGCTTTTTTTCTAGATGAAGGGTTTGGCAATCTTGATGAAGATACTTTGGCTCAAGTTATGCCTAAGCTTTCTAAGTTTCAAATAATGACCGGACGACAAATTGGCATAATTTCTCATGTGTCTTATTTGAAGGAGATGATTAAAGCACAAATAGTTATAAACAAGATTTCTAAAATTTCTTATATTGCTATGGAAAATTTATGATCATTTATGTAAAATTAGGTTTTAAGGATAGATATGAAACGTTATTTGGCAATTGATGTTGGCGGGACTAATACTAAGTATTCGCTTGCAGATTCAAGCGGTGTTTTTTTTGATAAAAATGAAATAAGTACAGGTGCTACTTCTGATGAACAAGTAAATATTTTAGTTAACCTTATAAATTCTTACAAAGAATCAAGTGATATAGCGGGAGTTGCAATTTGTATTCCTGGGTTTGTTGATCTTAAGGGAAATATTATTAGAGCAAATGCTATTTCTGGCTTTGTTAATTATCCTTTAAAAGAGAGATTAGAATCTTTAACCGGCGTAAATATAGAGATTGAAAATGATGCTAATTGTGTGGCCTTAGCAGAAAAATTTAAGGGCAATGCTATTGATTCTAATGATTTTATTGCCATAACCCTTGGCACAGGAATTGGTGCTGGAATTTTTACAAATGGCAAACTTTTAAGAGGAAGTTCTTTTATGTCTGGAGAGGTTGGATTTATGATTACTAGGGGTATTAGTAATAATATTCCTTTTAATTGTAGATGGGAGGCTATTTCTTCTGTTTTAGCCTTAAGGAAAAGAGTTGCTATGCGCTTAGAGAAGCCTTTAAAAGAGATTTCAGGAGAATTTGTTTTTGATCTTGCTGAAAATGGAAATATTCATGCCAAAAATGAAGTTGACAGATTTTTTGAGAATTTATCATTTGGTATTTTTAATTTGACTTTTATTTTAAATCCTGAAAAAATTTTGATTGGGGGAGGAATAAGCGCAAGGCCTGATTTAATAGACAGAATATATGAGAAATTAGAAAATTTGTGGTCTTTAGAAATGGCTTTTATTAATAATAATAATATAAAGAATCTTGTAACACTTGAGCCGACTAAATTTAATAATGAATCTGGTAAAATTGGAGCTTTGTATCATTATTTTACTTGCAAAAAATAAAATCTTTTAAGGGTTAGTAAGAATTTTTAGGTTTGAATATTTGAAGCTAGTTTTGCTATGAGGTTTTCAACGCTAGATTTTTGAATATTAAATTCTATTTCTACTGTATTTTGATCTTTTATTGTAGCCTTTATTTGGCTTGATATTGCAAGATTAGTTGTGCTTGTCAAGACAGTTGGAATTAACTTTTTTGACAATATTTTTACTATTGATGGGTTGTTTGTTTTGATCAAAGATTTGAAAATATATTCATTTTTATTTAGGCTGTTTATAGATAGGGTTCCACTGCTAAAAGGGATTAAATTTTTGCTATTTGCTATTTGGTCTGGAAGTAGTAATGCTGAATCTTGAATCCAAAAAAACATTTCATTTTTTTCTATTTCCTTAATATATTTTGTTGTTAGTATATTGCTATCTTTTAAGGTTTTATCTTTTTGGTTTATTGTAATGCTGGTTCTAGCTCTGTTTGGGGTAATGTATATGTTTGAATTTTTAAGTTTCCATTTTGGATTTGTAAGTATATTGCCTATTGATTCTGTATTTCTATTTTTATGAATTCCCCAGAAAATATCTTTTGGGAAATTACCCATTACTAGTATAGCAAAATCGTTATTTTCTTTTTTATAGCTAAAGTATAAATCGCTTATAAGGCCTAGGATGGATTTATATTTAGGGCTTAAAGAGTTATAAATAGATCTGTTTTTAATTAAATTCACATGGGCATATAAATTTGCGTCAGGCAAAAGTTCCATTAAGTAATTTAGATTTTGCTTTGGGGGGCTATAAGGCAAGCTGGTACATCCCACTATGAGGTACGAAATGGCAATTATTTTTGTTAATGTTTTTAACATTTTTCAATTCCTATTATTGTAAACATGTCATCGTTAAGGTTTATTTTTTTTTCTAGTTTGCTTTTGTTTAATATGACATTTAATGTTAATGTTTCAGTTTTAATGTATTTTTCAAATTTACTTAGTATTTCTTTCAATGTTGCATTATTTTCTACGTATAGGTTTATTCTATCACTAACATCAAAATTTTTTTCTTTTCTTAAATTTTGAACCTGTCTTACAAATTCTCTTGCAAGTCCTTCTAAGTATAATTCTTGTGTTATTAGCGAGTCTATTCCTATTGTAATAGAGTCTTCATTGATTACTTTTAAGTTATCTTTTTCTTCTCTCTCTAATATTATATCATTTAGTGATAAGTAATACTTAGCATTAGCTACTTTTATTTCGCAAGATATTCCATTTATTATTTTTATTATATCTTCATTTTTGAGCTTGCTAATCTCGATAGATACCGCTTTCATATCTTTTCCAAGTTTTTTTCCAAGTTCTTTAAAGTTTGCTTTTGCTTTGTAAGTTATTAGCTCCTCTTCGTTAGATTTTATTTTCATTTCTTTTGCATTTATTTCATCTAATATTATCTCTTGCATTTCTATTAGCATATTTTGTTCATTTTGATTTTTTGTCACAATATATATTGTACTAATAGGCATGCGTATTTTTATATTATGTAATGATCTGAGTGATCTTGCCATTGAAGTTATTTTTCTTGCTAGATTTATTTTTTCTTCAATTGCTTTGTTGATGAAATTTTCATTTGCTTTTGGATAATCGTTAAGGTGTATTGATTGTTTGTCTTGGTCGGTTTTTAAATTTTGATAAATCTCTTCTGTTATAAATGGAATAAAAGGTGCAAATAGAATCATTAAAGTTTTGATTGCATAATATAATGTTTCGTAGGCATCATTTTTGTCTTTATCGTTTTCTGATTTCCAAAACCTTCTTCTCGATCTTCTTATATACCAATTATTTAATTTGTCTATAAATTCAAGTAATGATTCTATTGATTTTGTTAAATTATATTTGTCTATTTCTTTATTTAGTGTGTTTTTTAGGCTTTCAATTTCGCTTATGATCCATTTGTCAAGGGTATTGTTTTTAGCCAAGTTGAGATTTTTTGGAGGTTTAAAATTATCAATTATTGCATAAGTTGTGAAAAAAGAATAAGCATTCCAAATGGGTATTATTATGTTTTTAAGAACGTCTCTTACCCCACTGTCGCTGTATTTTAAGTCGTCAGCCTTGACTACAGGACTCATTATTAAATAAAGTCTTAAGGCATCAGCTCCAAAGGTGTTTATTACTTTCATTGGGTCTGTATAATTTTTAAAGGATTTTGACATTTTTCTTCCATCGCTTGAAAGCACAAGTCCATTTACAATGACGTTTTTGAATGCCGTGTCTTCAAAAAGAGAAGTCCCTAGGATTGTAAGAGTATAAAACCATCCTCTTGTTTGGTCTAGACCTTCTGCAATAAAGTCAGCAGGAAATACATTTTTAAAATTACTTTCATTTGCGAATGGATAATGATTGCTTGCATAAGGCATTGCTCCAGATTCAAACCAACAATCTAGAACCTCGCTTGTTCTGATAAATGTGCCGCCTTCTTTGCTTGGCCAAGTTATTTTATCTATTGCGTCTTTGTGTAAGTCTTCGATTTTTTGACCAGATAGGTTTTCAAGCTCTTGTTTTGATCCAACACAAATTTTTTTTCCTGTTTTTGAACATATCCAAATTGGAATTGGATTCCCCCAAAATCTGTTTCTGCTTATTGCCCAATCTTTTGCATTTTCTAGCCATTTTCCAAATCTTCCTTTTTTCAAATGAGCTGGCATCCAATTAATTTTTTCATTTATTTTTAAGAGTTTAGTTTTTATTTTTTCTACATTTACAAACCACGAGCTTATTGGTCTGTAAATAATTGGATAGTTTGTTCTGTAACAAAATGGATATCTGTGTAGATAATTTTCTCTTTTGAATAAGAAATTGCGTGATTTTAGGTTTTCTATTATTTTTTTGTCAGCATCTTTTACAAAAAGTCCTTTAAAATCTTTTACTTGATTTGTGAATTTACATTCAGCATCTAAGGGATCTATTATATCGACATTTGTGTGTTTTTTGAGTATTCTGTAGTCTTCTTCCCCAAAAGGAGCAATATGAACAATTCCTGTCCCATCGTCAATTGTGACATAATCGGCTGTGTGAACCTTGAAAGCCCCTTTATCTTTTTGTTCTAAAAAGTAGTTAAAAATAGGTTCATATTCCACGCCTTCAAGCTTGCTTCCTTTAAATTTTTCTATAATAGTATATGAATTTTCATCATCATAATAACTATTAAGTCTTTTTGATCCAAGTATTAAAATCTCTTCTTTTTTCTTGTCAAAAATTTTAGAATATTCTATTTCTTGTCCTACTGCAATTCCAAGGTTTGAGGGCAATGTCCAAGGGGTGGTTGTCCATGCTAGCAAGTATTCGTTTTTGTCTTTTATTTTAAATTTTATTGTTAATGATGGGTCATTGACTTCTTTGTATTCTCCAAGGTTCACTTCAAAGTTTGAAAGAGGAGTTGCAAGTTTTGGAGAATAGGGTAGTACATAATAACTTTCATAGATTAAACCTTTGTTATAAAGATTTTTAAATACCCACCACACAGATTCCATGAAGCTTATGTCCATAGTTTTGTAGCCTTTTTCAAAATCTACCCATCTTCCAAGCCTCAAGATTATATTTTTCCATTCTTCTGTATATCTAAGTACTATTTTTTTGCATTCTTTGTTAAAATTTTCAATGCCATAATTTTCTATTTCGTATTTGCCAGAAATTCCCAATTTTTTTTCTACTTCGTATTCAACAGGTAGTCCATGAGTGTCCCATCCAAAATTTCTTTTAACGTATTTTCCCTTCATTGTTTGATATCTTGGAATTATGTCTTTTATTGTGTTTGGAACAAAATGTCCAAAATGGGGAAGCCCTGTTGCAAAAGGCGGTCCGTCATAAAATGTAAATTCTTCACATCCTTCTCGTTGTTCCATTGATTTTTCAAAGATCTTGTTGTCAGTCCAAAATTTTAATATTTTTTCTTCTATTTTAGGAAAATTTGCCTTGTTTTCTACTTTTTTAAACATATTAATATTATAATTCTCCTTTATTCTATTATTATTTCTTCTTTTTCTAAATAAATTGTTATTTTATTTATGTTTTGATTTTCAGCTATTTTGGTGATAATATTTTCTTCTATTTTTTCTTTTATTGCTGCAATTACGCTTCTTGCACCCGAATTTTTTTTATAGTATTTTGTAGTTATGAATTTGTTAACGTCTTTTTGTATTTCTATTTCAATTCCTTTAGAGTTAAATTTTGTTTTAAGGGTATTTAAGTAGTTTTTGCAAATTTCTTCTACATTGTCCTTTGTAAGGACGTTTAAGATGATTTTTTTTTGAATTCTGTCTAAAAGGGATAACTTAAATCTTTTTTCAAGATCTTGTTTTATTTCTTCTTTAAAGGTTTTTGTTTCTGCACTTTTTTGTTGATTTTTGTTGAATCCAATATTATTCTCTCCAAGAAGCATTCTAGATCCAACGTTTGTAGTCATTATTATAATTGTGTTTTTAAATAATATTTTATCCTCTTTACTATCAATAAGTTCTCCATTTTCAAGCATTTGGCTTATTAAGTTTAATATAGAGTTGTGGGCATTTTCAATGTTTTCAAATAATATTAGAGTTTCAAATGAATTTTTTAATTTGTTTGTCAGAATGCCTCCATCAGAGTAACCCACGTATCCTGGATTTGTGCCAATTAATTTTGAAATAGAGTTTTCTTCTCTGTAATCTGACATATCTAGTTTTAATACTGAATTTTGATCCTTTATAATTTTTTTAGATAGCTCATCAGTTAAAATGGTTTTTCCACATCCATTTGACCCTATTAATAATATTGAAGTTAAAGGTTTGGAATCGTCATTGAGTCCAAGTTTAACTTTAATAATTTCTTTAATAAATTCGCTTACCGCATGTTTTTGCCCAATAACTTTTTGATTAATTTTGTTCTCTATTGCTTTTAATTCCAAAATTTCTTCTTTTATATTAGTTGTTGTTTTAATAGATAATATTTCATTTATTGCTTTTTGTATATCATCCGATGTTATGACATTGTCTTTTGTAGGCTCTTCCTTTTTAATTGCACCGGCAATGTCTATTATATCTATTGCTTTATCTGGAAATCTTTTATTTATTAAATACTTGGATGAAAGTTTTACTATATTTGTAAGCGCACTTTTTTCATAGATCACTCCATGATAGTCTTCGAAATTTTTTGCAATATTTTTGATTATTTTTAGCGTATCTTTTTCATTGGGCTCTCTTACAGTAATTGTTTGAAATCTTCTGGCAAATGCTTTGTCTTTTGAAATATATTTTCGGTATTCATTGTAAGTAGTTGCTCCAATAATTTGTATTTCAGCTCTAGAAAGCGATGGTTTTAATATATTTGATGCATCAAGAGCTCCTTCGGAGTTTCCAGCTCCTATTAAAGTGTGTATTTCGTCAATAAATATTATTGTGTTTTTATTTTTTTCAATATACTTAATTATATTGTTTAAACGGTCTTCAAATTCACCCCTATATTTTGTTCCCGATACTAAGTTTGAAACTTTAAGCATTAAAATTGTTTTGTCTTGTAGTTTGCTACTTATTTTTTTTTGTACTATGCTTGATGCAAGTCCTTCAACTATTGCTGTTTTTCCTACGCCGGGCTCACCTATTAGCATTGCGCTATTTTTGTTTCTTCTCAAGAGTATATTTGTAAGAGTTTTAATCTCTTCTTCTCTTCCAATCAAGGGATCTAATTTTTTATCTTTTGCAAGTGCTGTTAAATTTTTGACATACTTTCCAATTTCAAAGTTTTCATTTTCAAGTCGTATTTCTTCATCAAATTCTTTGTAGGTTTCAATTAATCTTATTTTATTTTTTTCCATGTATTCCAATATATTTTGATCTTTAAAGTCGAAGCTGGATTTACTTAGTTTGTACTTTTTTAGAAGTTTTTTATTTTTTAATATTTGATAAAAAATTTCTTTTGACCCTATTAAGGATTTAGATTTAAACTCTTTTTTAGCTTCTTTTATGAGAGTAAAGATTTCTTTATTGATTTTTGGAATAATTATTTCATTTTTTTCTATTAAAATTTTTTCTAATTTATCTATTTCACATATAGCTTCTTGTTTAATGTTTTTAAGAGTTTTGGTATCTATAAATTTTATTTCAGATTTTTTAGGAGTGGTAATTATAGACATTAATAGGTGCCAAATTGAAACCTCTTTATTTTTATTTTTTCTTGCAATTTCTTTTGAATCTATTTCTACCAAATTTATTAAATTTTCTGTTATGTTAATATTTTTCTATCTCCATCTTTATTGCATTTATTATACCAAATATTTTATGTTTTTCCTTATACTCGAGTTTTATAGATATGTAAAATTTAATTTTTGGTTCTGTCCCAGAGGGTCTTACGGTTATTGCAATTTCGTTTTCAAGTATAAATTTTATTGCGTTTATAGGATATTTATATTCTTTTATTTCTGAAATTTCTTTTTTGAAGTTAATCTTTTTAAGAGTTTTATAGTCTAATTTTTCAATTATTTTAATTCCCGCGAATTGCATTTTTTGTTCTTTTCTTAGCTTTAACATTATGGCTTCTCTTTGAATTTCTCCGTTAGCCCCTTCAAAGTTTTTTTCTATATTAAATTCTTCATAATATCCAAATTCTTTGTATATATTTTCAAGATAATTCTTAATTGTTTTTTGCTCAGCTTTTAAATCAAGCACTAAAGAACAAATCCCTTTTATTGCTGAAAATGCATCTTTGTCTCTAACCGTTTTTCCTATTAAATATCCATGACTTTCTTCGCATGCAAAAGCAAATTTTTTATTTGGTTCATTTTTTTCCATTTTATCAATTAAGCTTCCTATCCATTTAAATCCTGTGTAAGTTCTAAAAATTTGAGAACCATATTTTTCTGCAATTTTTTCTAGCATTTGTGTTGTTACGAACGATGATATTACAAATGTATTTTTAGGATTTATTTCTTTTGAGAGTATATAATTCATTAGAATGCATGATATTTGATTTCCGTTTAAGAATATCCATTCGCTTTGGTCTTTAAATGCTATTCCTATTCTGTCGGCATCTGGATCTGTTGCAAGGGCAATGTCACAATCTTCTTTTTTTGCAAGCTCTATTACTTTAAGCATTGATGTTTTTTTTTCTGGATTAGGATATTTTATTGTTGGAAATTCAGGATTTGGCATTATTTGACTTTTTTCCAAAAAAAGCTGTATTTTGCTATTTGCAAAGAGTTTTTTTATTATGCTTCCACCGGTGCCATGTAGTGCCGTGTAAGCTATTTTTAAGTTTGTCTTTTTACTGTTCTTTTCAAAATCAGGGAATTCTTTGTTTATTGTTTTCACGTACTCTTTGTCTATTTCATTGCCAAGTTCTTTGATAATCTTTTTTTCAATACCTTCTTTTATGGTAATTGTATTTATTATGTTTTTTACTTTTTGAATTTCATTAGTTATTAGTGCGTCATGAGGTGGCATTATTTGGATTCCACCTTTCCAGTATGCTTTGTAACCATTATATTCTTTTGAATTATGACTTGCTGTTATCATAACACCAACATCACAATCAAATTTTCTTATTGTGTAAGATAGTTGGGGGGTAGGTCTCAATCTTTTGTATATATATGTTTCAAAATTATTTGAAGCAAAAATTTGAGCAGCACTGTAAGCAAATTCTTTTGAAAAATGTCTTGAATCATAACTTATTGCAACTTTGGGGTTTTTATTTATTTTAAGTACATAGTTACATATTCCTTGGCTTATTTTTTTTATATTATACGTATTTATGTAGCATGTTCCAGCTCCAATGATTCCTCTCATTCCAGCAGTGCCAAATTCTAGATCTTTGTAAAATCTGTTTAAAATTTCTGGCTCATTATTTGTTTTTTGAATTTTTATTGCTTCTTTTTGGAAATAGATATCTTCTTCAAGAAGAATGTAATTTCCCAATTTTTTTTTGGCTTCTATTTTTTGCATCAATTATCCTTTTTATTTTATTTTATTTTTTTAAACAAAGATTAATTAAATTATATTGATTTATAATGAATTATATACTTGATATAGAATTTATTATTAGATAATTTATAAGAATGTATATTAAATTTTGGTCGTTAAATTAATGATAGATTTTTTTTTGAAGTCAGAATATCTTCCCGCTGGTGATCAACCTAAAGCAATAAAAGAGATTGAAAATTCTATTTTGCTGGGGAATAAGTATCAAACATTAAAAGGTGTTACAGGGAGTGGAAAGACTTTCACAATTGCAAATATAATTAAAAATCTAAACAGGCCTGCCCTAGTTGTCAGTCACAATAAAACATTAGCAGCACAGCTTTATAGAGAGTTTAAAGATTTTTTCCCAAACAATGCTGTTGAATATTTTGTTTCTTATTATGATTATTATCAGCCAGAATCCTATGTTCCTTCGAAAGATTTATTTATTGAAAAAGAAGCTACCATTAATACTGAGATAGAAATCAAGCGAATAAGGACAGTAACGTCTCTTGCCAAAAGACGAGATGTTATTGTTGTTGCAACTGTGTCTTCAATTTATGCGCTTGGATCTCCAGATTTTTTCAAAAAATCAGCACGAGAATTTTTTGTAGGCCAAAAAATTTCTATTAAAGAAATATCAGATATTTTTGTAGAGCTTTATTATGAGAGAACTTTAATAAATCTAGAGAGAGATAAATTTTCAATTAAGGGAGATATTGTTGAAATTTGGCCTAGCAGTGAGCATGGAGAGTTTGCTTATCGAATTTGTTTAGATTTTGATGAAATTGTTAAAATATACAGGATTAGTTCCTTTTCTAAAAAAAATTTAGGAACTACAAATAGTTTTACTCTTTTTGCTAAATCTTATTTTGTAATTCCTTATGAAAATGTATTAGAAGCTATACCTAAAATATCTTATGATTTGGATCTTCAATGTCAATATTTTAAAGATAATGGCAAGCTTGTAGAAGCCGAGAGACTTAAACAGAGGGTAGGGTATGATTTGGAAATGCTTAGAGAAACAGGATTTTGCTCGGGCATTGAAAATTATTCTAAATATTTGAGTGGAAGTACAATGGGAAGGCCTTATTGTCTTTTTGATTTTTTTTCGAAAGATTACTTATTGTTTGTAGATGAATCTCATGTAACATTGCCGCAATTTAGGGGAATGTATAATGGAGATTATTCTAGAAAATTAAATCTTGTTAACTTTGGATTCAGACTTCCCGCAGCGCTTGAAAACAGACCCCTTAAATATGATGAATTTGATGCATTAATTAATCAGGTTGTATTTGTGTCTGCAACCCCAGGTTTTGAAGAGAATGAGAAAAGTAGCGTGGTTGTTGATCAAATAATTCGTCCTACAGGTCTTGTTGATCCCGAAATTATTACCAGGCATTCTGATGGTCAAATGGAAGATCTTTATAGTGAGATTCAAAAAAGAGTAGCCCTTAAAGAGCGGATTTTAATTACTACTTTGACAAAAAAAATGTCTGAGGATTTAACTGAATATTTAGTAAGTCTTGGTGTAAAGGCAAAATATTTACATTCAGAACTTGACACCCTTGAAAGAGTGGAAGTTATTTCGTTGCTTAGAAAATCCGAAATTGATGTTATTGTTGGTATTAACTTGCTTAGAGAGGGTTTAGATATTCCAGAAGTATCTCTTGTTGTAATATTAGATGCTGATAAAGTGGGATTTTTAAGATCTACTACTTCATTAATACAAACAATTGGCAGGGCTGCTAGAAATTCTAATGGACTTGTAATAATGTATTACGACAAAATAAGTGTGGCTATGCAGGAGGCAATTGAGGAGACTAATAGAAGACGCCAAATTCAGATTGATTATAATAAAAAAAATAATATTATTCCTAAGACAATTGTTAAAAAGGTTCAAAATATTTTAGAAAAAGAACTTAATAATAAAGATAAAAATATTAGTTATGATTTTGAAAAAATGATTTCAGACAAGAGATTGTCTAAAAAAAAGCTTATTAATAAGCTTAAATTTGATCTAGAAGAAGCTGTTAATGATGAAAGGTTTGAAGATGCAATTGTTTTAAGAGATAAGATAAAAGAGCTTAGTGGTAAAATTGGTGTGGTTTGTAATAAATAAAAGAGAGGTGTAATCTTTGTTAAAAAATTTGAAAAAAAAAATTATCGTCAGGGGAGCAAAAGAGCATAATTTGAAAAATGTTGATGTAGATATTCCAAAAGATGGTTTAGTTGTAATATCTGGCAAGAGCGGCTCTGGCAAATCTTCTCTGGCTTTTGATACTATTTTTGCAGAAGGGCAAAGAAGATATATGGAATCTGTTTCAGCTTATGCAAGACAGTTTTTAGGTGTAATGAAAAAACCTAATGTTGATTATATAGATGGACTTTCTCCTTCTATAGCCATTGAGCAGAGAACAATAAGTAATAATCCTCGTTCTACTGTTGGAACAATTACTGAGATTTATGATTATTATAGACTAATATTTGCAAAAATAGGTAAAGCATACTGTCCAAATGATGGCAGATTAATAGAAGAGCAATCTTTAGATAAAATAATTAATACTATTTTAAATTATCCTGAGGGATCTAAGGTTATACTTTTTGCACCAATTATAAGGGGTTCTAAGGGTTCTCATAAAAAAGTTTTAGAAAAAATATTAAATCAAGGTTTCAATAGAGTTAGAATAAATTCCGAAGATTATTTAATAGAAGATGCACTTAATTTAAATTTGCATAAAAATAAAAAACATACCATTGAAATTATAGTTGATAGAATCAAGCTTGACAATAATGTTCGAGTTAGGCTTGCAGAATCTATTGAGACTTCTCTTGCTGTTTCTAATGGATATTTACGAGCTGAAATTGAGAATGATTTGGAAAAAATAGATAAACTTTTTACAGAGCATAACAGTTGTCCTTTATGTGGATTTTCACTTCCTTTGATAGAGCCTAGGCTTTTTTCCTTTAATAGTCCGTTTGGCGCTTGCAGCGAGTGTTCTGGTCTTGGAGTTACACTTGAGTTTGATTTTGAGAGTATTTGTCCGGATACTAATCTTTCTTTTAATGATGATGCTTTTATTACGTTTAAGACAAGTTCATCTTGGTCTGTGGCTATTTTTAAAGGACTTGCCAAGCATTATAATTTTAAATTAAATACTCCCGTAAAAGACATTCCAGATAAAGTTCTTAAACAGATTTTATACGGTTCAAATGAAAAAATAGATTTTATTTATCAGTCCAAAGAGATGGAAACAAAGGAGGTGGATGGAGGATTTCATTATTCCAAAAAGTTTGAAGGACTTTTACCTCTTTTAAAAAGACGATATCTTGCAACAGAGTCAGAGAGTACTAAAATTTTTTACGAAAATTTGATGTCTAAAAAAATCTGTAATTCATGCAAGGGTAAGCGTTTGAGTGTTGGAGCTTTAACTGTGAAAATCAACGGGAAAGACATTCAAGATCTTAGTAATTTGTCTGTATTTGATTCTTATGTGTTTTTTGAAAATTTACAGCTTGATGTGGTGGATGAAAAAATATCTAAAGAAATTTTAAAGGAAATTAAAAATAGACTTAAATTTTTAATTGATGTTGGTCTTTCTTATTTGTATTTAAATAGAATATCGGGCAGCTTGTCTGGGGGTGAAGCTCAGCGTATTAGGCTTGCTACTCAAATAGGATCAGCACTTTCGGGCGTTATTTATGTTCTTGATGAGCCGAGTATTGGTCTTCATCAAAGAGATAACGAAAAATTAATCTCTACTCTTGTTAATCTTAAAAATCTTGGCAATACTGTAATTGTTGTTGAGCATGATGAACAAACTTTGCGCACTGCAGACTATATTATTGATATGGGTCCTGGTGCGGGAATTCTTGGAGGGGAAATAGTTGCAAAAGGAACTTTAATTGATATTTTAAATAGCAAAAATAGTTTAACTGGTCAATATTTGAGTGGAAAGTTTAAAATAGATGTTCCAAGCTCTAGAAGAAAGACAGATAAGGGAGAAATTTTGCTTTTAGGGTCTAATAAAAACAATCTTAAGAATATAGACGTAAGTATTCCCTTGGGAGTTTTTACTGTAATAACAGGTGTTTCTGGCAGTGGAAAAAGCACTTTACTTAATGAAGTGTTATATCCGGCTCTTGATAGCAGATTAAAGCTTAATGAAAAGTATTGTGATGGTTTTAAAGACATTATTGGGTACGAAAAAATCGATAAAATTATTCAAATAAATCAAAAACCAATAGGAAGAACTTCAAGATCAAACCCAGCGACTTATGTTGGATTTTTTACAGAAATTAGGGAGCTTTTTGCTAAACTTCCGGATGCAAAGTCAAGGGGTTTTAAAGCCGGTAGATTTTCTTTTAATGTTAAGGGTGGAAGGTGTGAAAAATGTCAAGGGGATGGATATCTTAATATTCAAATGCATTTTTTACCAGATGTTTTTGTTCCTTGTGATTTGTGTAAGGGCAGAAAATTTAATGAAGAAACTTTAGAAGTTAGGTATAAAGGTAAAAATATACACGATGTTTTAGAGATGAGTGTGTTTGAAGCTAAAAAATTTTTTGAAAATGTTCCAAAAATTCATCATTATTTAAAATTTTTAATTGAAGTTGGACTTGAATACATTAAATTAGGGCAATCCGCAACAACTTTATCAGGAGGCGAAGCTCAACGCATTAAGTTGGCTTTTGAGTTAAGTAAAAAGAGCACAGGTAAAACCTTTTACATTATTGATGAACCAACAACTGGATTACATTTTGATGACATAAAGAAGTTGCTAGAGGTTTTGCAGAGGTTAGTTTCTAATGGCAACACAGTAGTACTCATAGAGCATAATTTGGATGTAATTAAACAGGCAGATTATATAATAGATTTGGGTCCTGATGGTGGATTGGCAGGGGGGAATATTGTTGTTTCTGGTATTCCTGAAGAGGTTTCAAAATGCGAGAATTCCTATACAGGAATGTTTTTAAAAAATCTTTTGTAATATTGTTATTTTTTTTAACATTTTTTGATGTAATTTTTGCGCAGACTGTAAATGATGAGAATTCCAGAAAAAGAAGTAAGCTAACTTTAAGTCAAAAATCTTATTTAAGAGAACTTGAGCTTTCAACTGATGAAGATTTGAAAAAATGGGCCTTACAAGAAGGTCTAGAAGAAACGGATGTTTCAAAAATACGAGAATTGCTTTTAAAAAAGTTTGGAATAGATCCTGAGCTTTTTGTCAAAGGGAAAGGACTTGCTGGATCTGGTAGATATAAAATAATAATTGAAACTACAGACAATCTTGAAAATTTCACTTATGGACTTACTAAGGATGAAAGTATTGTTTTTGAAGGAAGAGTTAATATCTTAGTTGAAGATATTAAAGAGAATAAGAAACATAATATTAAAGGCGACAGAATAGTCCTTAATAGGGGATCTAAAAAACTTTATTCTATTGGGAATGTCGAATATATTCTTGATATGGATACCAATGAAAAGCTTTATTTTTATGGTAATGAATTTTTTGTAGATTTTGATTCTCAAAATTTTTTATTAAAAGATGGCATTCTTCAAAAAAAAATGCAAAAAAATCAAATAGATCATATTCTTTCGTTTGGAGGAAAAGTTTTAAAAAAGATAAACAATGATGTCACTATTTTGGAGCAAGCTTTTGCAACAACTAGTAAAATTCCAGAGCCTTACTATTCAATCAAGGCCGCTAAAATATGGGTATTGCCTTCAGGAGATTTTGGTTTTTTAAATGCTATATTTTACATGGGAAGAGTTCCAGTATTCTATATTCCTTTTTTTTTCAGACCGGGAGATAGTCTATTTTTTAATCCATCGTTAGGCTTAAATCAGCGAAAAGGTTTTTCTGTTTTTAATACTATTTATCTTTTTGGTAATAAATCTTCAAGTGAAGATTCTTCTTTTTTGGATTTTGATTTCAATTCTGTTTATAATTCAGGTAAAAAGCCTTATATAAGAAATGGATATTTAACTTATTTTTTTGCAGAAAATTTAGCATCTAATCTTAATAAAGATTATGTTAAGTTGATTTTTGATATTTATGCTAATCTAGGATTTTATTCTGGAATTTATTTTGATTTGGGCAATACTTTGGGGCATTTCAAAACTTTGGAAGGAAATTTTGGATTAGGTTTTACTAGGAATGTTTATAGTTATGATGGAGGATATTATCCTTTTGATAATAGAACTTTAAAACAATCTCTTTTTAGTTTTTCTAATCTTAACAAAGGAGATGTATTTGGGTTTGAAGTTCCTTTTAGATATTTGCTTAAATTTAAAACAGAATTTCTTTTAAGAGATGCACTTTTTTCGGTTCTTTTAGAGCATTATTCTGACCCATATGTTAATATTGATTTTAAAGATAGAATAGAGAGTGCTACGTTTTTTTCTCTTTTAAATTTAGATAAAGATTCAGTTAAAGAGCAAACTAGAATTAGCACTTTTGATTGGAATTTGTCTTCTTTTTATAGTCGAGCATTTGATAATAACTCAATTTTAGATTACAAATTAAATAATTTAGGCTTTAGTTTTAAATTATCGGAATATGAAAATCTTTACGTTAAATCTCCTTTGGAAAAACCAAAAGAGATTAATGATCCTACAAGAAAATGGTTTTATTTAGAGAGAATTTATGTTCCATATATTGATTTAAATTTTCAAAAAGATCTTTACAATAATCAATGGACGTTCTCAGCTGATACTAAAGAAATGATAATGCGCCCAGAAATTAAAAATCTAGAAGATAAAGATAATGACAAAAAGGGCATGAAGGAGAAAAAGACCGAACAAATAAAAGATTTAAATAAAAAATTATATATTCCCCCAGAACCAATTACTTTGAAAAATATTGATCAATTTGATTCTTTTTTTATTAGATTTGGTATTAATCCTTATTTAAGAAATAATATTTTTTTTAATAATTATGGCATCACAAGTCCAAAAGACTTTAATTATGAAATAAAAAATTATTTATTTGATATAAAAAATAAAACAGATATAAAAATTCATGCTGATTTTTATAATCGTTTAATTACTTTTGAAAATTTATTATATCTTAATACTATTGAGTATAATCCTTTAAACAAAGATTTTAAAGTTGAAGATAAAGATAAAAAAAGTGAGCATTCTATTATTAATCAAGTAAATTTAAACTTGCTTCCTTTTATTAGGTATCCCTTATTCTCTAGGAGTATTTTAAAGTTTGAGAATAAGTCTACTTTGTATTCATTTAATAAAAAATATGATTCTGATGCAAAATCTTTGGTTAATAAAAATAGTAGTATTTTTTTCTCTGATCCGGAAACTTTTTATCAATCTTTAACAGCTTCTTTAATTTATGATTATAATTATTTTAGCGCTGAACTCTCAGGTGAATTAAAAAATACTTTTGAAGATATTAAGGCTTCTTCTGAGCTTAAACTTTCTTTAGATTTTCCTTATTTGTTGCAAGAAGCTGGGATTGGAATTAAATATCATAAAAAGTTTAAAGAAGATACCATTAAAAATCCTGGAATTTCTGTTGCTCAATCTTTATTAAATCCTTTGGAGCCCAAAAGACCATCATCACCTTATAAAAATTTAGAAATGTCTCCTGCTTTGTATTATAAAATTGAGCCAAAGTATTTTAATTATGTTAAATTTAGTTTTTTAGCTGCTTATGATCCTTTAATAAATAAAGTTTCTGAACTTTCGTTTAAGCTTAATGTTTTTGATTTTCAGGTTTTGTTTGCTATGAAAGATGACTTTGAATATAATTATGATCCTTTAAAAGGAGATTTTTCCAAAGTTGGCATTACAACTAAACTTGTTCCATACTCTTTAGATTCTAGCTACAAGAAGGAATTGTATGTTTTAAATTTTTTTGACAAAAAACTTTCTTTAACTTTAGGGATAGATGCTGGTTGGAAAATGAATCTGCAGAAGTTTACGGATAATGAACTTTGGTCTGCATTGACTTTTAAATTTAAATATACAGAATTTTTAGAAATTTACTTTTCTACTTTTTCTGTCAATACTAAGACTTTTAGATACTTTAAAGGATATATGGATCAAATTGGCTTTGAGACTGTCAATATCTTTACTGATTTGTTAAAATCTTTCAATTTCTTTAATTCCCAAGATAGAAAAAATTCACTTTTTAAAATTAAAAAATTTTCATCGGGCTTTAAATTTAATTTTTATGATTGGAAATTTGTTGGCGAATATAATTTAGAGCCGGATTTGCTAAAAGGATCTGACGGGATTTATTCTCCTATTTGGAGAAATAATTTTACAATTTATATTTCTTGGAATTTCTTTGCTCCTGTAAAAGCATCATTTGAAAGCAATAAAGATACAAACTATGAGCTTAGCATTAATAGAAAAACAAAAAAATAATAACGGTTTTCATGTATTAGCAGTATTGATTTTTATAGTTCTTGTTATTAAAATATTTATTGTTTTTTTTGTCTCAATCCCTATTTTTGTTATATTGAGCTTGAAAATAGACGGATATTTAATAACTGAGTTTAAGGCATCGCTATTTTTGTTTTTAGAAACAATTTTTAGTGCATATGCTTTAAATTCAAATGAAGTTTTAGGGCCAATAAAAAACTCTCTATATTTATTTTTATACTTTGTTTGATCGTTTATTGTAAGATCTTCTTTTTTTAAGACAATTTTATTGTTGTTAAGACTAGTGTTTTGCCAATTTATTTTTACTATGTCTAAACTATTGTTTGTAATTTGAATATAAATATATTCATTTGTAGCTTTAATTACATCGATATTAATGTATTTAGAAGGAGATTCTAAAACTTTAAAATCAGTTTCATAATCAGGATTTATTTTTATTGTTGTACAACAATAAAAATAAATCATTGACATCAGGAATATTGTTTTTATGTATTTTTTTGCAATATTTTTACTTAGTTTTGTGAAAGCCAAGATCTGCAATATTTTCATCTCCTGGAATAAAAGAAATTTTTCCACCTTGTTCTTCAAATTTTTTCCTTAACTCAGCTGTCTTTTTGATTAAATTGATAGTAATTTGTTTTAATTTTTTGCTATTATAGATTCCTTTTGACCAATATTCAATTATTAATTTACTGTCGCCAAATATGTTTGTTATATTTTCTTTTAATGCTATTTTGAGTGCTGTGTACAGGGCAAGTAGTTCTCCAAAATTATTGCTAATCCCTTGAAAATTTTTGACATAATGATTTCCATATTCATTAATCAAGGATTTATCTAAGATTTTATCTAATATTGAAATCCTTTTTTCGTTTACAACCCTAATTTCTACACCTTTTCCCCTTCCTGTTCCAGAATCAAAATATATTCCAATTGGGCTCTGATAAATTTTATTCCCATTATTGAATAACCAATTTTGAGCTTGTTCTATTGTTTTGAAACTTTTTATTTTATTATTTTTTCCTTTAATAGTAGCTTTGCATTCTTCCCAGGATTTGAAAATAATTTTTTCATTACTATTTATCAAAATGCATGCATAATATTTGTCCATATGTTAGTATTAACTCCCCGAGCACCAAAAGTTTGTTATATTGCAAGCTTTTCCAAAAATTTCTTCTTTCGATTTTTTAAATTCCATTGCATCTACTATTTCTTTGTTGTAACCAATGAATTTTTCTTTTAAGCTTGGTTTAATGAGCCTTTTTGGAAGTACGCTTGGGAGTATTCCTGTAATTGTATAAGACATGTAAAAATTGTAAGCAGCCGCATTTATTTCTCCGGGAGTAATTATTCCCGAAATTTCGTAATTTCTTGATACATTAAGTCCGGCTATTTTGTATATTCTGTCAACTACTAAAGAGCAATAGGTTTTGTTATGAATTTCTTCAAGATTAAATGAATCTGTCCATAAGTTAGAAGATATTAATGGAACCATATATCCAAAGTTATTGTCAATATATCTGCTTCTTCCAAAATTAATAGCTTTTTGAATTGTTCTTGTGTCTGTTATTGGTGAGAATATTTTTAATATTCTTGATTGTACATATGTTGAAAGTTTTTCATATCCTGAGCCTTGAGTAGATGCTGTATCGAATTTGATTTGATTGCTTGTAATTATTGATTTTATATCAAAACTGTCATTCCCATTAAATGCAATTTTTTTAGTAGCCTCGTATTTTTCTTCATCAAATATTCCTACATGTTGCCAAAAATAAAAAAACTCTGTCCAATCTATTTTTGGCTTTATTAGTATTATGTCGCCATTTGATAAAAGAGATCTTAATTTTTTAGGGGTTATTTCAATTCCTGTATTTGGGTCTATTATTTTTGGTATCAGATCATATTGATTGATATTATCAGAGTCAACAGCTGACCTTTTGGTCCTTTTTCTAGTTGGAGATGATTGTTTTGAATAATACAATTCATTGTGAAGATCTACAATTTTTTGCTTTTCAATTATTGTTTTTATTGTGCTGTTTTCAACATTTAAAAAGTGCATAAATTGTTCAAAATATTTTTTATCTTTTATTTTTAATAATTGATTTGCTATTATATGAGGTGCAACATATTCTTTCCCGTCTATTATTTCTTTTGTTATTGAGTTTATATTTTTTTGAGGAAAAAATGAATTGATATGACTTAATTGTATGTATCCCAAATTTTTATCATGGAATGTTTGTTCAATTGAGTTTAAAATTTCTTTTTCTAGGTGCATTTGTGATTCTATTAATGCTGTCAATTTTTCATTATCTGAATTTGTATGATTTAAATTTGTTTTTTTTTCAAAAGCAGTATCAATTTTAATTGTTAGATTGCCATTGACGCTGCTTTGATCTATAAATTTTTCCCATTCTGTTTCATTATTTAAATAATTTTTATAAGCATTTAAATAGTTTTTTATTTCTTCTAGTTTTTGTGGACTTATTTTGATTTTTGCGGCTGTTTGTTTTATTAAAAAAGAATTATCGTTATTGTTTAAGATTTCTTGGATACTGGATATTGGTATTCTATATTCTGTACTAGAAGGAGTCTTTATTAAAGAGCTTTCTAATGGTGTTTTTTGTGTTAATATGAATTCTGATGTGCTTGGATTTTTTGACTTATTATTCCCAATTAAGGAGCAAGATATTAAGATTTGCATAACCAATATTAATATGAATCCATTAATTTTCTTCATGGTAGTATTTTAGCATAGTTCTTTTCAATGTTTTTGATTTAGAGCTCTATTTTAGAATTTCTTTTTTATTTTTACTAAGCTTTCTACACAAATAATATTTTTTTAAAAAAATTAATAAATAGTTGATATTTCTTAATGCAAACTATAATATTTCAATATATGGCAATTTTTATAAAGGAGAAATCGATGAACGGATATTTAAATCCAATAAATATATTTTCGGAAATAGGTCGTTTGAAAAAAGTTTTGCTCCATAGGCCAGGAGAAGAATTAGAAAATTTGACACCTTTTGTTATGAAAAATTTTTTATTTGATGATATTCCTTATCTTGAAGTTGCAAGACAAGAGCATGAAGTTTTTGTAAGTACTTTAAAAAATAATTCAGTTGAAATTGAGTATGTTGAGGATCTTGTTAGCGAGGTTCTTGCTTCTTCTTTAGAGCTCAAAAATAAATTTATATCCCAATTTATTTTTGAGGCAGAAATAAAAACAGATAGTGCAATTGATTTTTTAAAAGATTATTTTTCCAATTTAACTATTGAAAACATGGTTTCTAAAATGATTTCGGGTATTGCAAGAGAGGAGCTTAAAAATTATGCATATTCTCTTGATGATTTGGTTAATGGCGCAAGTCTTTTTATTATTGATCCTATGCCTAACGTTTTATTTACCAGGGATCCTTTTGCTAGTATTGGCAATGGAATTACAATAAATAAAATGTCTACTAAGGTTAGGCACAGAGAGACAATATTTGCAGAGTATATTTTTAAACACCATCCCATTTACAAAGAAAATGTTCCAATTTGGTTTAATAGATGGGAAGAGACCTCTTTGGAAGGTGGAGATGAGCTTGTTTTAAACAAAGATCTTTTGGTTATTGGAATTTCCGAAAGAACAGAAGCGAAATCTGTAGAAAAACTAGCTACTAGCCTTTTTGAAAATAAGACTTCATTTAATACAATTTTGGCTTTTAAAATTCCGAAAAATAGGGCTTATATGCATTTAGATACAGTTTTTACTCAAATTGATCATAGTGTTTTTACAAGTTTTACGAGTGATGATATGTATTTTTCAATTTATGTTTTAACTTATAATTCAAGTTCCGGTAAAATTAGTATTAAAAAAGAAAAAGCTAAACTTATAGATGCTTTGAGTTTTTATCTTGGTAGAAAGATTGACATAATAAAATGTGCAGGTGGAAACTTAATACATGGTGCAAGAGAACAATGGAATGATGGTGCTAATATTTTGGCTATAGCTCCAGGAGAAGTAATTGCTTATTCTAGAAATCACGTAACCAATAAGTTGCTTGAAGAAAATGGTATTAAAGTTCATAGAATTCCGTCTAGTGAGCTTTCAAGAGGTCGTGGTGGTCCAAGATGCATGTCTATGCCTTTAGTAAGAGAAGATATTTAATATTCGGGTTAAATGAATTAAATTAAATGACTTAAATGGGTTTAAAAACCGATTGTAAAGGTTAGGGGTTGTTATGTATAATTTACGAAATAGAAGCTTTTTAAATCTTTTAGATTTTACAAGCAAAGATATTAAATATTTACTTGATTTATCGATTGATTTAAAAAAATCAAAATATGCAGGGATTGAAATGCAGAAACTTAAAGGTAAAAATATAGTTATAATTTTTGAGAAAGATTCAACAAGAACACGGTGTGCTTTTGAGGTTGCAGCGTATGATCAAGGGGCAAATATTACGTATTTAGGATCTAAAGGTAGTCAAATAGGTGTAAAAGAGTCTATGATAGATACTGCTAGAGTGTTAGGACGCATGTATGATGCCATTGGATTTAGAGGATTTTCTCAAGAGACTGTTGAATGCTTAGCAAATTACTCTAATGTTCCTGTTTACAATGGATTGACAGATGTTTCTCACCCAACCCAAATACTAGCTGATTTAATGACAATAAAAGAGCATAAAGGAAGTTTAAAAGGGATTAAAATAGTGTTTTGTGGCGATGGTAGGGGGAATATTGCTAATTCTTTGTTGAAAGGCTGTGCTATTATGGGACTCGATTTAAGAATTTTTGCCCCCAAAGAGCTTTTTCCAGACTCCGATTTGACGCTTAAGGCTAGGTCTTTGGCCCTAAAGAGTGGGGGTAAAATTACAATTACAGATTCTAAGGAAGAGGCTGTTAAATGTGCTGATGTTGTGTATACGGATGTATGGGTATCTATGGGCGAGAGTAATTGGGAAGATAGAATAAATCTTTTAAAGCCTTATCAGGTCAATAAAGAGACTATGGGTATGGCAAAAGATGATGCAATATTTATGCATTGCTTACCCGCTTTTCATGACTTAAATACTTCGGTTGGTAAGGATATTTTCGATAAATATGGACTTGATGGGATTGAAGTTACAGAAGAAATTTTTGAAAGTAAAAATTCAGTTGTTTTTGATGTTGCAGAAAATAGAGTGCATACCATTAAAGCTATTATGGTATCGACTTTGGGATAATAGTATTTTTATAGTATTTTTTATTTACATAAAATTAATTATTTAGGAGGAACGTTATGATCAAAATGCCGAGTAGTTTTACAATAATATTCTCTTTAATTGTATTTGTTACCATCTTAACATATGTGATTCCTGCTGGTAAATTTGATAAAGAATTTAAGCAAATGGGTGATGGATCTAAAAGGGAGATAATCGTTGCTGGGACTTATCAATTTGTGGATCGAGGTCCTAGGGGATTTTTACATCCTATTATGACTATTTTAACTGCAATGTCAAAAGGAATGGAACATGCAGCTGAAGTTATTGTTTTTGTTTTAATTGTTGGAGGTGCTTATGGGATTATTATGAAAACAGGAGCAATAGATGCAGGAATTTATCGTTTAATCAAGAAGTTGGGGCATAAAGATAAATTGCTTATTCCTTTGTTAATGTTTATTTTTTCAGTTGGTGGAACTGTAACCGGAATGAGTGAAGAGACTCTTCCTTTTTATTTTGTTATGATTCCCCTGATAGTGGCTTTAGGTTATGATAGTCTTGTTGGAGCGGCTATTATTGCTTTGGGAGCTGGTGTGGGTACTATGGCTTCTACTGTAAATCCATTTGCTACAGGAATTGCATCTGCAATAGCCTCCATTAGTTTGCAGGATGGATTTTATTTTAGAATTGTTCTTTATTTTGTATCAGTATTAGTTGCTATAATTTACGTTTGTGTTTATGCATCTAGAATTAAAAAGGATCCCTCAAAATCGCTTGTGTATTCTCAAAAAGATGAACATTATCAATATTTTGTTAAAAAAAATGAGCTATCTACTAAAGATAATGCTCAAAATGATAATGCTCAGAATGCTCTTGAGTTTACTTTTGCCCATAAACTAGTTTTACTTTTATTTGGGTCTATGATATTGTTCTTGATATTTAGTATTGTTAAGCTTGGTTGGTGGATGCAAGAAATGACAATGTTATATCTTGGAGTTGCTATTATAGCGGCTTTTATTTGCAAATTGAGTGAATCTGAGATGTGGGATGCGTTTGTTAAAGGTTCTGAAAGCCTGATAACAGCGGCTCTTGTTATTGGGCTTGCTAGAGGTGTTATGATAGTATGTGATGATGGTTTGATTACAGCTACTATCTTAAACGCTGCTACTAACTTTTTATATAATCTTCCAAGACCTTTTTTTATCATTTTAAATGAAATTATTCAAATATTTATAGGATTTGTTGTTCCATCTTCATCGGGTCATGCTAGTCTGACTATGCCAATAATGGCTCCACTTGCTGATTTTTTGTCAATGCCAAGGTCTTCGGTTGTTATTGCTATGCAAACAGCATCTGGACTTATTAATTTAATAACACCTACAAGCGGAGTTATAATGGCTGCATTAGGAATATCTAAATTGAGTTATGGCACTTGGTTTAAGTTTGTTTTACCATTATTTATTATTGAGTTCTTTATTTCTATTTTAGTTATTATAGCTAATATTTATTTAAGTGTTTACTAGGAATTCTTTTTTAGAGCTATGAAGCTATTAGATAATGGTTTTTAAAGCTTTTATTATAAGCATTGTTACACCTTTTTATATCTATACTAAAAATCTTTTCAATGCTTATAAAAAGTTTTTGTAATTAAATTATAAATAGAGCTCTATTTATAATTCTTTTTGAGCTCTATTTAATCCTTCAGGTGGTGAATCTTTTATCGATAATATAGTTCTTTTGTATAAGCCTTTAATATACGTTTTTTAAATTTTTAATAAATTTAAAAGTCTTAAAACATTAAAGGTTTTTATTGATAATAGATAATATTACATCTTGCAGCTTTTCTGCTTCCTCAGTTTTTTCTTCCATTTGATTGTAAAGTGTATCTACATGAGATTTAAGCTTTGTGACATCTTTTTTTATATTATTTTTATCATTTTGATAATCTAATAAAATTTGTTTTGACGTTTCTGAGACAAAGTTTATTGTAGATAATATTTTTTCAAATGATTCTTTAATCTTTTCTAAATCCGAAGTATCTAGTTTATTTAGATTATCTTTTTTGGGGTATAATTTATCAGTCACTATGTCAAGAACACCCCCAAGGTCACTAAAGATAGAGAGTATCGGATGTATTTTGTTTATGAGTATTATAATTTTTGAAAATTCTTTTAATTCATTATCATCAATAAGGCTTAAAAGAGTATAAGTATGTCTTCTATATCTTTTAGATCTATCGGTATTGTCGGATATTGATTCTGTGTCTTTCCCCCAATTTAAATCATTAAAGGCCAATATTCCGTATTGGTCCGAAGGTTCTTCTTCCATTTTTTTTATATACTTTTCTTTTTTTGCGCTAGCTGTTTCTATTAAATTAATTAAATTATTAAGTAATGTTTTTTTATTTAAGTCTTCTTGTTCTACTTCTTTTTCTTTTTGATTGGGAATTATTTTTGCGTTAGGTTTTATTTTTTTTTCATTAGTTGGGTATTTAATATTTTTTTGACCGGTGTTAAGATCCGGGGTGCAAGCATTTAAAAATAGAAAAAGAAATATATTTACAATTACATAGTATTTCATAAATATTCTCCTTGAATATGGATTAATATTTAGTATAATAAAATATTTAATTTGATTCAATATTTAATATTTTATTAATATAATTAAATATAAGATTAAATATAATCCAATCCAATCCAATCCAATAATATTTTTATTGTCATAAGTTTTATGGCAATAAAAAATATTATCATGAATAGATTTTTAACGATTCTTTTTATTTTTTGACTTACATAGGCATTGATAATATGGCTGTTTTCAGATTATTAGCCTCTTTACTTTTCTCATTAAACTGATTTAATATCACATCGAAATAGGTTTTTAATTTAGAATCATCTGTTTTTATAAAACTTTTATTTTTTTGATAATCTAATAAAAGTTGTTTTATAACTGTTGAAAAAATTTTCCTTATATTTTTTTTATTGCTGTTTCAGTATCATGATCAGCACTACAGCTGCTTAAAAGTAAAAAAAACACACATACGCAAAATTATGTTGTTTTTCATAAAAATATTCTCCGCAATTAGCATAGATTAATTGTATTATTATATTAGAGAACATACAATATAATAATGTATTTTTGTGGTCAAAAAATTCAAATTTTTTTAATATTTAATAGTTTAAAATTTATTTATTCTCGTAAAAATATCTTATTGTAACCAAATTTATATTATAATCATTTACAACCTTTTTGTATTAAAATCTAGGTTACAATCGTTTAGTTGAAAAAATATAAAGGTAAACATTAGTGGTAAGCAGTAATTATAATGCAATGATAAATGTGGGAATCTTTAAGAAAATTTTTCTAACAATTTATGCAGCAAATTTATCATTTTAATTTCCTTTTTAAATTAGCTTAACAAAAGACATAGATTTAATTTAAAGCAAATCTATGTCTTTATCTTTTTAGGATATATTTAATAATATTTATTGTTCTTTTTCTTTAATATTTTCTAGTTCCTTTGCTTTATTTAAAACAACTTTTACAGTTTCTCCAGAATCTATTAGCTTCAATATGTCAAGCACTCCCTGGGCATGCTCTTTAGCTTTTTTTATTTTTTCAGGGTCCTTAATATCTACTATATTTGTCTTATATCCTCCTACTATACTTGATATTTTACTTAAGATGGTGCCAAGTATTTTTCTAACTTGAAGATAAGAACCATTATCATTATTTTTATTTTTATATAGAAGAACATAGCGGTTTGATTCTTCATCACTAGTTATGCTTGAAAAGTTATTATCAAGTATTTTTTTTGACAAATCTGTATATTGAGTCATTTTTATGCGAGCTATTAATCTTATTATTTCTTCTATATCTTCTACTTTCAAAGTAAATTCACTTTCTTTATTGTCAATTCCAGATAATTTTGTGTTTAATTCTTCAGCATAAGAAGTAGATTTTTTCAAAGTTTGTGAAAGCTTATAAGCATTTTCTTTAAAAATTTTATATTTCTTAAGTCTTTCTTGCATTTCTTGTGCTTGTTCATTGGTATATTCTTGATATGCATAGCTCTGATTATTTGAATAATTCTTATTTGTATTATCATTATTAGAATCAAAAGATCTAGTATCATTTAATAAATCATTATCATTATCAATATTGCTGTAAGGCATATTATAATACCCATATTCATAAGAATCTTTGTCTAAAAATTTAATTTGAGAATTCTTAAGCTCTACTAATTCTTTGTCTATTCTAATAGCAATAGAACTTGCTGTTTCAGAATCTATACCCCAATTAATTAACAATTGTTTAGCACTTTTGACATTTTCTTCCTTTAAAATAGAATCGAACACTTGATTTTTTTTAGATTTATCAAGTGCATTGAATATAGATTTTTCAGTTCCACTTAAATATTTACAATCTAAATTGCCCCAATAATTTTTCCCCAAACTAATAACGCTGTCTATTTCGTTTTCAACATTTTCTCTTCGCAAATCACAACTTAATAAGAAAATGGATAACATTATAGACATTGATGAAATAAAAACTTTTTTACTCATAAATCTCCTCTCCTTAACTTTAACAATCTAAAATAATTAAAGCTTACTTATAATAAAAATTATTATAGTAATATAAGCAAATATACTACAAAAAGTAATTAAACTTTAAATTTTACTCTTAGCCAAACAAGCGAGAAAATACCAACTATACGTAATTATTTTAATTTATCTAACTTAAGTTTTTGCAATTCCAAAAAATCTGATCCAACCATATGTATTATAAATAGTATAATATTGCAATATTATTTAAACTAATAAGGATATGAAAATATGAAAATATTAATTTATAAATTAACAAAAAACATATGGAGCTTTTTATGAAAATCAAAAATATAGCAAACATATTGATATTTTTTTTATTTATTGTTTTAAATAGTTGGGGAAATAATGAGACAAAAACAAATGAACCAAATGAGAATTTTCAAGACAATATTTTAATAATATCAGCTACAAAAGCAGAAATAGAAGAAATAAATAAGATTATTCAAAATAAAAAATCTATTTCAATAGAGGAACATAGAAGAAAAAAAAAGATTACCATTGGAAAAGTGCTTGATCATAATATAATTACCATAGCTACGGGAGTTGGAAAAATAAACACAGCTTTTTGGACAAGCTATATTATATCAAAATATAAAATTAGTCATATAATTAGTGCAGGAGTTGCTAGTGGCATTTATAGCAATAAAAATAAATTCATAAAAGTAGGAGACGTTATAATATCTACAGAAACAACAAGTTACGATTTTAATTTACATAGATTTGGTTATGAAATTGGACATGTTCCAGAACACCCTAAAAAATTTAAAGCAAATACCGCTCTTATAAGGAAAGCTTCTAAGATAAAAATAAACAATGCAACATCTTATATGGGCTTAATAATTACTGGAGACCAATTTATTGACCATCAAAATTTTCAAGAAATCCCAGAAGAATTTGAAAATGCAATTGCAATAGACATGGAGGGTGCTTCAATGGCTCAAGTAGCATACAATTTTAAAATTCCTTTTATAATCATTCGGGGAATATCTGATATAGTTAATAATGAAAATAACCATGATGATTATAAAAAATTTTTAAAAAAAGCTTCTTCTAGCTCAGCAAAAATAATAGAAAAATTAATTAGATTAATGTAAATATATAAAAAGCACACTAATTATACAATTTTTGTTTTTTTAATATGTTTGCGTTAAGGATATACTAAAATATTTTAGGCCATCTCATTTGATATTTAGTAGGGCAAAGATAGTTTCCAGAAGTTAAGCTTTAATCATTCTTTAGAATGACCATTCTTTTGGAGAGCCTAAAAAAAGTTATTATGAAGTAAAGTAAGAAGCTATTTGTAAGCAAAAGATTACAAATAGCTTCTTACACTTATTTGAAGGCAAGAATCATAGTTATGAAAAACAACTTGGAGCAAAATATGTAGAGGAAGAAAAGGATAGCATTATATTTTTGATAAATAGTTTGGTAGAATTTAATAATAAAGCAAAGTATCGATAATTTTTATTTTTTCTAAATCTGATTGCAATTTAATATAAACATACTTTGCACTATATTTTATAATAATAGATAAATTTTTAAGTATATGAAATACATTATGAATAAAAAAAATTTAGGAGAGGATAAATAATGGGTTTGTTTAAAATTGAAGCTAATTATATTGATATTTTTAATAAAAAAATTTATCCAGCTAGTATAACCATTGAAAATGGTTACATTGTTAGTATAGAAAAAATTGATGCAACGCTGGATGAGTATATGCTGCCAGGATTTATCGATGCGCATATACACATAGAGAGCTCTTTTCTTATTCCATCAAACTTTGCTCATTTGGTAGTCCAACATGGCACTGTAGCAACAATAAGCGACCCCCATGAAATAGCGAATGTCAATGGTATTGATGGTATTAATTTTATGATAAATAATTCTAAAAAAACTGAGTTTAAAATTTTTTTTGGAGCTCCTTCTTGTGTGCCGGCTTTGTCATCGGAATTTGAAACCTCAGGATATGTATTAGATGACCAAGATGTAGATAAATTAATGGAATTAAATGATATTTACTATTTGTCTGAAGTAATGGATTTTAAAGGTGTAATTAACAAAGATGTTCGGATTATAAATAAAATAAATTCTGCGCTAACTCGCAATAAGGTTGTTGATGGGCATGCTCCTGGCTTGTCTCCCGATTTAATTTCAAAGTATGTGTCTTCAGGTATTAGTACTGATCATGAATGCTCAACAATAGAAGATGCAAGATATAAGTTATCTTTGGGCATGAAAATAATAATTAGGGAGGGAAGTGCAGCTAAAAATTTTGAATCTTTGCATCCCTTGATTAGTGAATGTTCTGGTAAATATTGTGATTCTTTAATGTTTTGTTTTGATGATGCACATCCGAATGATATACTAAATGGACATATTAATTCAATAGTAGCTCGTGCAATAAAGTATGGATACAACTTTTTTGATGTTTTAAAAATAGCATGCATTAATCCGGTTTTACACTATAAAATCCCAGTGGGGTTATTAAGGGTAGGAGATTCTGCTGATTTTATAATTACTAAAGATATTAAGACATTTAAAATAGATAAAACCTACATTAATGGCAAATTGGTGTTTAGTGATGGCATATCACATATCCCATTAATAAGTGAGATTCCTATAAACAATTTTAATTGTAGTCAAAGATCTATTTTGGATTTTAAATTTTCCACTAAAAGTAAGATTATTCCAATAATCAATTGTATCAATAATCAAATTATTACTCATAAAACTATGATTGATAGCAATTTATTGGCACCAGATTTTCAATCTAATATTGATGAAGACATCTTAAAAATAGCTATAATAAATCGATATGAAAAAAATAGTAAAATTTCTATAGGATTTATAAAAAATTTTGGAATAAAAAAAGGTGCCATAGGGAGTACAGTTGCTCATGATTCTCACAATATTATAGTTGTTGGTACTAATGATGAATACTTATGTAAAGCAACAAATACAATTATTGAAAATAAGGGAGGCTTATGTGCTCTAAACGATGAAAAAACTATAATAATGAAACTTCCTATTTCTGGATTAATGAGCACTCTTCCGGCCAAAGAAATAGCTTCACAATATATAAAATTAAATGATTTTTGTAAAAATGTTTTGGGTTCTCAGCTTTATGATCCTTTAATGACTTTATCTTTTATGTCTTTAACAGTGGTTCCGCATTTAAAGATAAATGATAAAGGATTGTTTGATGTTGATGCTTTTTGTTTTTTAGATTATTAATTTCAAATTATTATAAAAAGGTGTTAAAGGATTAAAAATTTAATTGAGAGAATTATAGAAAAAGCTCAAAAGCTTTCTGTTTGTTGTTAAATTAATTAAGAGTTAGGTCCGGATGGTTTTATGGATTTTTTTAAAAATAGATATTTCCTATATTGACATTTTTTACATAATTAAATTATAGAAAGTAATTATGTAATTGAGAAGGTGGTAATAGCGTTATTTTTTGGCAGTTCCAAATATCTTTTACTTGTTTTAGCCATAAGCTGTTTCTATGATTTTATTTAGAAGCAATAGTTTATTTGAATATTAATCTAAATAGTAAGAAACAGTTGTAACGATCCTTAATATTTTTTTTGGATAACGCTCTTGAGCACCCAAGCTTCTATCAATTGGAAGAAATTCAAAGTATCCTTGATTTGCATTTTTAATTTTTCCTAATTTTGAACTTGAATGTTTTGCAAATTCTAAAGCTGCCAATTTTGCATTTCTAATTGAATCTGACAACATTTCAGGTTTTATATCATTAATATTGTCAAAGTAATATTGTGGTCCGCCACTATTACTAATCAATATACCTTGATTATAAAGCTCGGCAATATTTTTTTCTGCTGCTTCCATTTTCTCAATATTCTTTGTATGAACATTAAAAGATATATATGCTCTATACTTATAAAGAGATTCTTTATAAGTATCTTCATTGAACTCCATAAATCCCATTTTTATATCATCTTCGCTAAATCCATGTTTTAAAAAAAAGCTTTTAATCCTAGACAAGCTTAAATTATTTGTTTTATTGATCTCATCAATAGTATTACCAGTTAGGCTATATCTAAACTCCCAACTAGAAGATGTTGATAAAATTTCTCTTTCGCTAAGACCCTTAACTGTAATATAATTTTCATTTTTAATGCCAATGCTTTTTATACCATGAGAAATTATAATTGAGGATATAAACAAAAGTAACGAAAATAATAAAAAATATATTTCTTTTATCCCAAACATAAATTATGTCTCCTTAAAGCAAAAGTAAATAACATGTTAGAATTGATACATTTAAATTTATTTTAACATATTACTTAATATTAATAAATCCAAAGACATTTTAGTAAATCAAAATTTTTATAGTTTAAAATTTTGAATTATTTCTAAATCTGGAAAATTAAATTTAATTGTTCTTTTCAAATATTTGTAAATTGTTAAATTTTATCTATATTAACTATTGTAAAATTATTTTGCTTTTTATTTTAAATTATCAAAATATCAATATAATATTACATGTAATGATAATTAATTTGATATAATTCATTATGACTAATGATCTATTTGATTTGAGCTTATGGATAGGAATATCAATTTTTATATACATAAGCCTAGGAATACTTTATAGATTTTTTGGAAAATTGGGTCTTTTTTGCTTTAATACAATATTTTCAGTAATATCAAATATTGTTATACTAATTAAGTTAAAGGCATTTGAAATTTATTTAAATACATCAGGAATTATTTTTTTATCAACACTATTTTCTTTAAATTTAATAACAGAAAAATATAACAAAAAAGAAGCAATAAATTCGTCAATATTGTGTTTTTTACTAAAAATGGCCTTTACTATTATGATCCAATTTACATTAAGATTCAATCATAGCAAATCAGACCAATTGGGAATTCACTTAAAAATATTGTTTTATAATTTTGAATACATAGCAACAGTATTAATTGGAACATATTTGTTTTTTTTATTTCAATATATTAACGTATTGTTATACTATTATTTTAAAATTAAAATAAAATCTTTATGGATAATTCATCCTCTATCAAGGCTAATTTCTGGATTATTGGCTGGTTTAACAAGCTATATATCTATAAACGGATTATTAAAATTTTATCCCGAAGTAAGGGTAAAAGGACTTACAAATGGATCTCTAACTCTTACATTAATAATAATTACAATTGATACAATTTTTTATCTATTTTTAAATTCTTGGGAAAGAGTAGATGAAGTTTAATAATTAATAAGATTTTAATAGCTATATGAATTTCCAATGCTGTGGGTTGCCTTAACTTATTAATTTGTTTTTCCCACAATGAGTTTGAATTTTATTATTCCCCTTATATAAACTATCTTTTTATTTTATATTGTCTTATTCTTTAAAATAAACAAAATTATAAAACCTTTCATCTTAAGTTATTAATAAATCTTGAGAGTTGTATCAAATATTTGGTTTTAACTTTGCATGATAGGGATATAAATGCGGCTTTAGATCCTAAGGATATTATAGGGAAATAAAACTAAGACAGGGATTGCCTGAAGTAAGGCTTGTGGATCATCCTCTAGCAGATGACCATTTTTGTAAAACCTAAAAAGCTATCATGGGATGAAGCAAGAATCTATTTCTATAATCTTTGATTTAGAAATAGTAGGGCACTTAAACCAATCTCTTCTTTTGAAGGATATTCTTCAGTCTTTGCGTAATTGCTTCTTGTCCATTTTTTAGTTTGCCTATCGGATGGAGAAGAATTTTTTTCCTAAAATATCATTTCAATCGCTTTGCTGCGCTAAGCATATATAAAAATTTAATAAGCTCTTGATTTTAATTGAGTATCTTAATATCATTAAGATAAAATGGGAATGTTTAGAGCTCTCTTAATTCAGCAGCAAGATACATATCCTCGGGAGTTTTTGTCTATTATATTGTGAATTGACATTTCTAAATCAAAGATTATAAAAATGTTGACTAAGTATTGTACAAGTTATTGTTCTGTATTTAATACAATATTTAATTTAATTAAATATTTAATATTATTTAAACATATATAATATTAAATATACTAAAGATTAAGCCATATTCAAGGAGAGTATTTATGAAATACTATGTAATTGTAAGTATATTTGTTGTTTTACTTTTAAATGCTTGCGCCCCGGATCTTAACACCGGTCAAAAAAATATTAAGTATCCATCTAATAAAAATAAATTAAAACCCAGTACAAAAGTAGTTCCTAATCAAAAAGAAAAAGAAGAACAAGCACAAAAAGAAAAGGACTTAATTAAAAAAACATTACTTAATAATTTAATTAATTTAATAGAAACAGCTAGCGCAAAGAAAGAAAAGTATATAAAAAAAATGGAAAAAGAACCCCCAGATCAATACAATATGTTAATTTTTAAGCAAATAAATTGGGGGAAAAACACAGAATACATGGATTCAAATACCGATAGATCTATAAGGTACAGAAGACATTCTTACACCTTTTTAGATCTTATTGATGATAATGAATTAAAGGAATTTTCAGATATTATAATGCTTACACAAAACCCAATTTTATTTTTCTATGTCTTTAGCGATCTTGGTGGTGTTCTTGACAAAGTGGCTGATTACTTCTGCCCCAAAAAAAATACTTTAAATAAACTAGATATTTCAAATTTAGAGAAGATTAAAGAATCATTTGAAAAAATATTATCTACAATAAAATCTGTTTCAGAAACATCAAAACAACTTTTATTAGATTATCAAAATGATAAAAATTTTATAAAAACAGATGTTAATAAGCTTAAATCTCATGTAAATACACTTCATAATCAAATACTAGAAAAAACTATGGAGATGGAAAAGCTAGCAGAGATCATAACATCAATTAAAGATTATTAAATAATTACAAAGAACGCCCCACCTATAATTTCTGTGAAATTATAGGTGGGGATAAAAATAATCTTAATAATATTTTTATAATCTTTGACTTAGAAATAGTAGTTCACGTTAAGTTGAACTCCTATTTAAGGACATGAGTATATTATCTGTTGTTTAGTTGGTGTTAACTATGAAGAAAATTATTTATGGTAGTGTGGTTGCTATTGTTTTTACTATTTTCGTGCGATTTAAAAAAAAGATGGGGGCATAAAAAAAATTAGAAAAGTTATTATCAAAA
>NZ_CP124032.1:0-19856 GCF_030439725.2 [Borrelia] tanukii
ATATAATTTTTAAATAGTATATATATTTTAGCTCTAAAGATTAGCCCTAATAAATTAATATTTAGTCTAAAAAGATAAAGCTTTAACTCTGAAGAATAAGAACTTAACCTGAATTTTTCAAGAATCCCAAACTTTAACCTAAAAATTTGAATCTCAAATTTTTAGGTTTTTTTATAAATTTTATAAAAAGCATATAATGTTCACGGGTTTTTATTCAACTTTTTTTTCAAACTCAAGTCTACTAAACAAAAAAATTTTTAAGATTAATCCCAATGGATTCATTCTAATTAGTGAACATCTTATCGATTCTTCTAGCACTACTCACAAATTGCTTAAAATTATTAGTTTTATAGAATTTCATTATTTCATCTCAAAAGTCTAAATATCAAAACTCCATACAATTTCAAATCTGATATACTTTCGTATACGTTGGGCAATAGTTTGCAAATTCAAAAATATTCTCTAATTTGCTCTAATAAAAATTTCCAGATGTATTGAAAATTTAAACAAAAATAAATTGCTAACTATTCAATGCATGTCAAATTAATTGTATGGCGAAAAATATATTTTGGGGATTACTACCAAGCAAATGAAAAATCGCTTACTCTTCGATTATCAAGCCTAAAGAAGCACCGCATAAAATCAAATAAAACTCTAATTCACAAAACATCTTTTCAGTTAACACCTTGCATATTGCATCTATACCGCAATTTAACTACATTAAGTCATTTTCGCTTCCAAAGTTCAATCAATGCAATCTAAATTATTACCGAAACAGCTCTAACGAACTTACATCTACTATTATAAATTTGATTTCAAATTTTTTTTACTTAAAATGAATTTTGTAAAAATTTGCATAATTAAAAACGATACATTAATGCAAACCCCAAGGAATCTAGGGATCTACAAAAACACTAGTAAATTACAAAAACAAATTATATCTAAAATTTTTTGCTTAATTAGTTGGAGTGGAAAATTCTTTGTAGCTTTTCGTCAAAATCTAGTTTAAGATTTTGTGCCAAATTGGATATGTCTTTTTGCAAGCCCTTCCTTATCAATCTTAACTTTCAAAAGCATCTATCTTAGCGTCCAAATTAGATAACCCCCTTTGTAAATTCTTTTCTACACTGTCAATCTTAAAAAGATCATCAAACTTTATCCCAAATTGTTTTTCTAAATCTCTATATGTAAGCTCATTGCGATAATATTTTCTAACAAATCTTTCGTTAATTAGTTGCTCCATTCTTTCCTAATTGAAGGAACTCTTTACATATTTTTTCCTTCAGCAATATTAATTGTCAACACAGCGATTCCATAATTTATTCACTTATAAAATAATAAATTAAAGCTTAAATAACAACACATTTTTATTATCAACTAATAATGTTGCGATAAAAATTCTCAATTTTCTTCAATTTATCTTTTCTTAACATAGTTTTTACAAAACAGTTATGCATTATTCTAATAATTCTTATCTCAAGAATAGAATAAAAATATCAAAAACTATTATTTAATCTTTTTAAAAAAGATGATAGCAAAAGTTTAAAAATTTAAATAGCTAAATAAAAATTCAACTACCATGTTAGTGTAATATTAATTTATTTATAGAAAGATTTTTATTTGGCTATTTACTTCGCAGAACCATTCTATAATCCCTTAAAATACTCTATAAATTATTTACAACTTCAAAAGTTTTTAAATCTTTAAGACAATAATCATCAAAAATCTATTCATAGATAATACATACCATTATTTAAATAAACAAATTTGATAAAAAATATATAAAAATAAATTTTTAAAAAGCTCAAAATACTATAAAACTTCTTGCAATGAACATATTATTATGATTATTTTAATATTCAATATTGAACACAATATTATATTGTATTCAATATTGAATTATATTGATATTGCATTATATTGAATATTAGATTTTAATTAAGGAGAATATTTATGAAATATAATATAATTGCAAGCATCTTAGTTTTTCTACTTTTAAATGCTTGCAATCCAGATTTTAACACCAATCAAAAAGATATAAAGCATCAATCTAGTAAAAAAGAACTAAGATCTAATAGAAAAAGACTAAAATCCAAAAAGGGATTAACACCTAAAACAGAAGTAACCCCAAATCAAGCAGTAACCCTAACTCAAGAAAAAGATCCTAATCATAGCGCAAAAAACACACTGCTTGATGATTTAAGAAATTTAATAGAAACAGCTAACAAAGATAGAAAAAAATATGTAAAAAAAATAGAAGAAGAACCTTCGGACCAATATGGAATAGAAGCTTTCAAAGAATTATTTTGGCAAGGCTCATCTGAAACGGTAGCAACTAATACTGAAAGATCCAAAAACTATAGAAAATCGACTTATTGCACCTTAAATGATATTGATATTAGTGAATTAAAGAAATTATCAGAAATTATAATGCTATCAAATCAAACACAAGGACTATTCAATATCCTTAGAGGATTTGGGGGCATTCTCGACGAAGTAATTGTTCGCTTATATCCCAAAAAAGATGCTCTAGGCAAACTAGAAATTTCAGATTTAGAAAATCTTAAAAATTCGTTTGAAAAATTATTATCTATAAAAGCAAGCATCTCAGAAATGTTAAACCAACTTTTATTAGATTATCAAAATGATAAAAATTCTATAAAAAAAGATAGCACTGAACTTGAATTTCATATATATACAATTTTCAAACAAATGCTAGAAAAATGCGAAGAAGCAGAAAAGCTAAAAAATGATATATTCTCAATACATAACCTTTAAGTTATGTATTGAGATTGTCATAATGCAAAAACTATCTTCAATAAAAGACAGGCTTGACGTTTTAACTAAAAATTACAAAGAATTTTTCATGCCTATAATTTACATAAACTTTAGTTAGAGATAAACCTGTTAAATAATATAAATATGCTTCTATGGTGCCTTTAGAAACCCATACATTGGAAATAACACAATCGTTTTTGTAATAAAATAAAATTTGCAATAATAATATTATTTAAATAAACAAATTGGATAAAAATCTATCAAAATAGATTTTATAAAAAACTAAAATCACCATAAAACTTCTCTTAATTAAAATATTATTATGATTATTCCAATAATACATATTTATTATATTTCAATATGATAATCAATATTGAAATATAATAAATATTGAATTATATTGAATATTAGATTTTAATTAAGGAGAATATTTATGAAATACAATATCCTTGCAAGCATCTTAGTTTTTCTATTTTTAAATGCTTGCAATCCAGATTTTAACACCAATCAAAAAGATATAAAGCATCAATCTAGTAAAAAAGGACTAAGATCCAATAGAAAAAGACCAAAATCTAAAAAGGGATTAACACCTAAAACAGAAGCAAAACCAAATCAAGAAGTAGATAAAAATCAAGAAGCAAAACCAAATCAAGAAGTAGATAAAAATCAAGAAGCAAAACCAAATCAAGAAGTAGATAAAAATCAAGAAGCAAAATCAAATCAAGAAATAGGCCAAAATCAAGAGGAAGATCCTAATAAAAAAATTAAAAATACACTGCTTGATGATTTAAAAAATTTAATAGAAAAAGCTAACGAGGACAGAAAAAAATATGAAAAAAAATCGGCAGAAGAAACAGAAGACCAATATGGAATAGCGGCTTTCAAAGAATTGGGATGGCCATCACCAGGTGGTGAAAAGGTAGCCGATAATACCGAAAGATCTAACAGATATAGAAAACGAACTTATGCTACATTAAATGATATTGACATTAGTGAATTAAAGACATTAACAGAAATTATAATGCTGTCAGGGCAAACACAAGGTTTATTTAACACCCTTAGCGCATTTGGGGGGACTCTAGACGATGTGATTGTTCACTTATATACCAAAAAAGATGCTCTAGACAAACTAGAGATTTTAAATTTAGAAAATCTTAAAAATTCGTTTGAAGAATTTTTATCTATAAAAACAATCGTCTCAAAAATATTAAACCAGCTTTTATTAGATTATCAAAATAATGAAAATTCTATAAAAAAAGATCAAGCTAAGCTTGAATCTCATGTAGCCACACTTTACAATCAAATTCTAGAAAAAAGTGAAGGGGTAGAAAAGCTAAAAAATGACATATTCTCAATACATAACCTTTAAGTTATGTATTGAGATTGTCATAATGCGAAAACCATCCTCAATAAAAAATCAACTTAACGTTTTAACTAAAAATTACAAAGAATTTTTCATGCCTATAATTTACATAAACTTTAGACAGAGATAAACCTGTTAAATAATATAAATATGCTTCTATGATACCTTTAGAAACCCATACATTGGAAATAACACAATTATTTTTATAATAAAATAAAATTTGCAATAATAACTATTTAAATAGATAAAATATTTTTTGTATAAGTCTTAAGGGCGCTGTTTTTAAATTATTAATAAATTCAAAAGACAATATTGTGATTAAATACTAGCAATAAGCAAATTATTATTTTTATACTCTTTAATTTAATACTAGCGGTTAACAATAGATTATATTAATATTATTCATGGTATATACTTTAAAAGTAATTAATATAAAATTAATTACGCTTTTGATAATTTCATTTTTAATAATTGGCGGTTCAAAAAATTATATAACAAATCAAAGGGTTAATCATAAAAAAGTGAATCAATCCTAAAATAATTAATTTCTTTAATATTTTATTACTATTAACACAATAACTAAAATTTCAATTTTGTTTGAAGTTTTAAAAAAGAATGAACTTAATGAAAAAATAGATAGTGTAAACACTAAAATAGATAATGTAAAAAAGCGTTTAAAAGAAAGCCTTAATGCAAGTAAAAAATTAATACTTTTTAAAGAATTGCAGCAGAAATTCTTTCTCCAATCAACCACTATATATTTAAATAATATAATAGTTAATATATGATCTTTATAGAAAAGAAGCCCCCAATAAATCCAACCATAATAAGGATCGTGTTTATTGATACTAGAATTTACTCTCAATACTCAATCTTCTAAATTTAGATAGAATCTAAAAACAGTATTTTCAAGACCTATAAGAAAAAAATATTTTACTTATTTAAATAAGTATTGCTGGAAACCTTATTTTTGATCTGGAAGCCACCTTCTTATTTCTACTAGAATAACCTCTTTTGATATCATCAAAAAGTATGTTCCGCGTCAAAATGAATCTATTTTATTAATAACCTCATCTCCACCTAAATTTCGGAGAAATTGTAACTGGAGAATTCTTTGTTATTCTTTTGTTAAAAATTCCAAACTATATTTCCTATTTTGCAAACATCATAAACCAAATTACTTATAATATCTCCTTCTTATTTTTCTCTTAGTTTTTTTTGCATTATTTCATAATTTTTTTGATATTTTTTCATAAAAATCGTAATCTTCTTGTTTTTTTAACGCTAAATTCTTTGTAGTTTTATTGGATTTTGCTTTAACTTTTTATTGTTTAAATTTTTTTATTTCTTAATATAATTAATGTTTCTAATATACAATTTTTATTGAAAATTTTTCTTTCATAGCTCCTTCTTTTTATTGCATTAGCAATTTTTAAATGTTTCTGCCCTTTTTTGTTCAACTAAAAATTACATACCACCAACACATACACTTGCTTCTTAAGCTATTCAAAGCTCTTTTTATCATCTTTTAATTTTTTTTATTCTCTATATTTTTTGTTTTAAAGAATTAAAAACTCTTTTAAATTCTTTTTCAAGTTTTTCTCTTTTCCCCTTTCTTTATCTTTTAATTTCTTAATTTTTTTCATCTTCACGATACGCTTTAAAAAACATTTTGCCACCTGTTTACTCTATTTTACTCTTTAACAACTATCTTAAATTTATCCCCCCAATCTCTTTTAATTTTAAAGCTTGGGCAGCAATTTTCATTATTTTAGGGGGTTCCCCCTTATTTATCACTATCAACACCTACTTTCCAACTGGTTTTTGTAGTTGCTCATTAATACACATTAAATAGTGCACTATTATTTTTAAGTCAAAGATTATAAAAATAGCTTTTTGTATCTTTCTATAATGGCTTTTTGGGTTCTAAAAAAAAGGCAATCTATTAGCACAACATGATCCTCAAAGCTTTATTTCAGACAGCTCCTGTCTTGGCTTTTATTTCTTTGTAATAATAAGCCTTAAAATTTAGAGATGAATTTATATCTCTATCATACAAAATATTACAACTGACGCAAGTCCACCTCGTGTTACTTAAATTTAAAAGATGCCTTTTAAATTTGTAAATGTTTAATACACATAATAGAAATTCTAAAAGTTAAAACTTGGATTTGCTACCCATTTATGTCATTTTTAATCAAAATCAATAACTTAGCAAACAAAAAACATTGCTTATTTAAAAAATGATCAATTTAGAATATAATTTCTATAGTTGAAAAATGAAAAAATAAATATAAATTTGAGCTACTTGTGTTTCATAATAAAAAATAGAATTGGTTTTATATGCTAAAATAGAGTTTGCCAATTAACTCTTAAAGTATATTTACTTATACTGCTTTGTGGTTTTTGAAAAGTAAATTTTAATTATTAAAATAGGAGAAGAAAGGGATTTATGAATAAAAACTTTATTATTTCATTACTATTTATAATGTCAGCATTCTTATTAGTATTAGGTTGTGATTTATCAATAAATAACGATCAAAACAAAATGGATGATATTTAGATTACAAATGCTCAAGCAAAAAAAAGTCTATCGAGCTTAAAAGCTCTAAAATTAAAGATGATAATAATGATAAAAATCTTTTTTATTCTTCTAGAGTATCTAATTATTCAAATTCTTATAGTAAAACCTGTTCATCTTGGAAGATAAAATGATTAATTCCATCCAAAAAACAAAAGAATGCTATATCTATAATATAATTGCAAAAGCTTTTAATTTTAGCCTATATTTATAAAGTTTTTATTATTGTTATTTGCTTTATCAAGGCCCAATAAACATTCTTTGTTGGCAGATTTCCTATACACTAATTTATTTTTCATAAGTTTTTTTTAATATTATCTAATTGATAATTATTACTAACTATACTTATAACATATATTTTTGCTTTAAATTTTTTAACTTTTTATAGCAGTTTCGTAATTGATTTTATCAATTTATCTACTTAATCTCCTTATTATAAGAATTTTTGTAAATATGCCGTTTTTTCTCATTATAGTAAGTGCACATTTTTTATCATTTTTGCTCTTGTCGCTTAGATCAAAAGAAAAATCCGTATTATTTTAACCATTATCTTTATTTTCTGTTGCTGCTTTTTTTGCATTTTTTTCATTGTAAAAGCAAGTAGTATACAAAAAAACAATAATAAATATCAAAAAGTTATAACGTTTTATATAAATAATCTTAATAAATTATTAATTACAATCATCACTGCTATCATAAATTAAATATTTTATAGCTTATAAATTTTTTAATAATTTGTACTATTTTCAAGATATTCTTTAAAACAACTTAAAGAATATCTAAATTTAGATAAACCATTATTCATATCACTAACCTTTACAATATCTTTATTATTGTCATCATTATATACTTTCTTTCTTCACGATCTTCTAGTATCTCCTAAATCAAAAAATAAGGCTTGTGCTTCATTATAAGTTTATTATCTTATCTATTCATTTCATAAAAGTGTGCCTACTTACAGAATTGGCAATATCATCATATATAAACCTGTAACTTTATATTCAACCTCTTTCACCCATGTTTCATTTTTTGCTTTAATAGCATCAATTTCTTTAGTTATTTTATATATTTGATTTGTAACTTTTAAAAACTTATTCTTGATTGCCTTTCAAGATAATTCATCTTTTTAAATCTTAATCTTATCTATATTTAGCTTTTTGTTCTTCTAATTTTTCTTTAAAGGATATGAATATAAAATCAAAATTTATATAGAACTAAAGTTTAAATTAAAAATGTTATTGACAAGCACAATTTGGATATTGAATTTGCTCATTAAACTCTCTAAGAATAGATATTATTTCATTAGTTTCTTTTTTAAATATTAATTATGTAGTTAGCATTCTTATAACTTTTTCAAGATGTTCAACTTCGTCAATATTATCTCCTACCTCTTCTGTACTTTAAATAGCTTTTAATAACTTAGTAACTTTCAATCATGTACTTATAAGGCTTCCCTAGAAACATTAACAAACTTAGATATTGATTCATAATAAAGTTCGCTTACGTCTTCATTATGAAGATTTTTTCCATAACCTTATTTTGATTTTGAACTATAGTATCCTTTACATACTTCCATTAATCTCTAAATTATCTTTTAATAACTAGGGAATTAATAACGCTATTTCCAAGTTTGCTAAATTTTAAAAATATTCCTACACTGTTCATAAAAATAATTTTAAGAAGATCTATTTTAAGAACTTTATAAAACTATTTATATAGATATTTGAATAAAGAATTACGTAAATGTATTCAAGCATTTCTTCTGGAGTAAATTTTTCATAGAATTTATTAAAAAGTTAATATTTATATCTTCTATTAACTTTTGGTAAACATTTGCTAATTTGTTATTTTTTTTATCTCTACATTTAGCAAAAATAACAATTACAATTCTAGTTTTATTATCAAAAGCAACATTACAAGCTTCTTTTAAATGTTGACTTTTTCAAGATGATTAAATGCTTAATAAACCATTAAATATTGAAATTTATAGATATTTTTTAGAATGGATTTATAAATAAGTCCTATTGATTGTCAAATTTTATTGGAATTTTGCTTAATATTTCTTTTGGAACTTCAAATAAAAAATTTTATTCTCTCTATTAAAAAATTATAATTTTGTTTAAATTCTTTAGTAAGTATTTCATTTAAGCTACTGACAAAAACGATAACAATGGATTTATAAATGTAATAAATTACTTTTGTTTTTATTGAATTAACATAATATTGTGTAAAAAGTCTTAGTAAAAATAAGAATAGGGATCTTTTGAATTTAGTTTGGTTTCCGTAAAAATAAAGTCTTTAAAGATAAAATCTGTATTAATTATTTACTACATTGGTAGTTTCTTTTAAAATCCGTTTAAAATTAATATGTTCATTATTATCTTTGATTTCATCAATTAATTTCAATATGTCCTTCATAATAGAAAAGTTGGAAAGTATAAATTTCTTAATATTATAAAAACTTATTTTTCATTAATTTTATCAAAAAAATAGCAAAGAATACTCCACCTATAATTTCTATGAAATTTAGGTGGAGATGAATTTGCAACGTAAGTTAATATATAATATAATAATTAAAAAAATAATGGGCGCTAATAAAGCTTATAAGTACAGAATATATCCTAACACCAATCAAAAGAAATATTTTTCAAAGGTATTTGGATGCGTAAGATTTTTGTATAACAAAATGTTGAGTGATAAGAAAGATTATTATGAAAAGAATAAGGAAAGTCTTAGTGTTAATCCAAGTAAGTATAAAAATGAATTTTCATTTCTAAAGGAAGTTGATAGTTTAGCTCTTTGTAGTGCATGGATTGACTTAAATTCTGCTTATAGTAATTTTTTTAGAGAAGTTAAAAAAGGAAATAGAACACAAGGATTTCCTAAATATAAAAGTAAGAAAAATAGACAAACTTTTAGAACTAATAATCAAAAAAACTCTATAAGAATAGAAAATAATTATATAAAATTACCCAAAATAGGATTTGTAAAGTTAGCCCCACATAGGAACATTAAGAGTAATGAATTTATTAAAAATGTAGTAGTAGAAAAAGATACTGATGATAAATATTATGTTTCAGTAGCAGTTGAGTGCTTAGATATTAAAAATAATGATAAAACTAAAGGTGATAAAAAAGAGATAGTTGGTATCGATATGAGCATGAGGCATTTTTTAGTAAGTAGTGAAGGTGAGAAAATCAATCATCCTAAATATTTACTAAAAAATGAATCCAAACTTAAGAAATACCAAAGAAAACTATCAAAAAAACAAAAAGGTTCTAGAAATAGAGCTAAATCTAGATTAAGAGTTGCCAAGTTGCATAGGAAAGTTTCAAAGCAAAGAAAAGATTTTTTACATAAATTATCTTATTATTTTGTGGTTAATTATAAAAATATAGTGATAGAAAACTTGTCAATTAAAGGTATGCAAAAAGGAATGTTTGGCAAAAGCGTTAATGATTTAGGATGGTATGAGTTTGTGAGGCAATTATCATATAAATCAGAGTGGTCTGGATCCTATTTGCATAAAGTTGATAGATATTTTCCATCAAGTAAACTATGTAACAATTGCGGTATTAAAAATACAACTCTAAAATTAAGTGATATTAAGTGGACTTGTGGTAGTTGTAATGTTTTGCATGATAGAGATATAAATGCAGCTCTAAATCTTAAAGCTTATTATTATAAGGAAATACAAACTAAGGCAGGAACTGCCTGAAGTAAAGCTTGTGGACCATGCTCTAGTGGATGACCGTTCTTTAGAACCTAAAAAGCTATCATGGGATGAAACAAGAAGCTATTTCTATAATCTTTGATTTAGAAATAGCAGTTCACTATTACGGCAACCAATAAAAAGTCTATATGTAACAATTTGGTATGTTGACTCAGAAGCTCATTAATATAAAATTGTTAGTGTCCGTGCTTTTTTTTAAGTGAATTATGTTTTTGATTGCTCGAAGTGCAAAACTAAAAACACCTATAATACTATTTATTTCATTCCTGTTAACAATAAGTTTTAGTTTTTTAAATCGAATTTTAATATATTCTTTTACTTTTTTTAAAAAAATTCACTGTTGTTTATTTTCATGAAGATGAATAATTTTTAATTGATTTTAATTTTGTTTATTTTTTTAAAGCCCTTGTTATTGGAAAAAGACACATTTATTCTTTTCTCATGATTAGGAATATTTTTTTCGCTTTTTATATAATTGTTGTAATAATTTTCTATTAGCTTTTTGTTTGAAAATCTTTTTTTAAATCTTGTTTCCCAAATTTCATTAAAATCATTTATTTTATCTGTTTTTCCGTTCATCATCCATATTTTTTTGCTGTATTTGTTTTTAAACTCTTTTACGAAGTGGTTTGAAATATCTTCAATTCTATATTCTTTTTCGTATTTTTCTATTGCTGATTTTAAGTTTCTTAATGCGTTTATATAAGTTTTCTCATTATTGCTTATTTTTAGTATTTTTGCTATTTGAAGTTTTTCTATTTTATGGACTCTTATTAGTTTGCTCGTGATGTATTCTTTGTAAGAAAATTTTTCAATTTTTTTTCTTATAGAATTCTTTATCTTATCTTTATCTTTTATACCTTTAGGTATAACATCTGCAATTGATTCATCTGCAGATGAGCTTTTAGTTTTTGTATTATTCTTTATCATAGTATTTTCAATTTCTTTATAAAAATCAGATACTATTTTTTTATCTTTTACATATTCTAAAATTTCTTCATTAATTGCTTCTTGAATAACTTTAAAACGGTGCTCCCAAAGATTTTTATTTTGTATATAAAATGCAAAGCTTCCATTATCTTTCCCCAAATGCTTTAGTTGGGTTGTTATTAATAGTATTTGATTTAAAAATGATATATCATATTCTAAGGTCCTGATTGATATTTTTTGATTATCTTTTGCAAGGCATTTGTTAACTATATTGTATATTTCCATTGTGGAATATGTTTTAAGTTTGTTAGATTTATAGTATTCTTTGTTTTTAAGTTCAATTGCCCAGCATACTTTTAGCATTCTTTGATATATGGCTCTTTTTTTAGTTAAATATGATTTTAGTCTTGAGCACTTTAGTTCTATTAAATTAGAGTTTGTGTTTTTTTGGTTGTGTTTTAGAAGCTCTTCTAATGTTATGAGATTGTTAAAATTTTTGTTGACATTATTTTCTATTTTTATTATCATTATCTTATCCTGGCTTCTGAAGTGAAATTTGTTGTAGTTTCAGAAGCTTTTACAATTATTTTGCTTGCACTCTAAGTTTTTACTGCATTACAAGCAAAATAATTAGCTTTTCATCACATTCTATAACAATGTTTTTAAAATGTCAATATGATGGATTATAAGATATGACCTATGTTGTTAGAAACAATTTGTATTTCATGTTTTGTAGATTTTCGGGTCATTATTTTTTTTGCTTGCTCAATTCTTAATTGAATTGTTTCTTTCATGCTATTTGTTATAGGTTTGGGCCTTCTAAAGTCCATTAGAAAGTATGTACAAAAATCTTCTAAAAGGTAAGGACGGTTGTCTACATGGATTGCACATTTTAAAATTTTTGATTTTTTAGATATAGTATTTTTGCTAATTGAAAGATTATAAGAATCTTCTAATATATTTTGGAATTCTTTTAAAGAATAAAGTCTTACACCGTTAATACTTAACATAAATACCTCATTAATTTCATTTTATTATAGATTGTGTGTTAGTTTCAAGGAGTTGGGTTATATGTTGAATACTTTTTTGATAGAGCGCTTGCTAAGAGTTGTTACATGATGTGAATGAAGCTTATTATGGCAATTTGTCTTACCTAAAAAAATTTACAATAAGTTTATATTTTTAAGAAATGGGCTTATACTTGTGGTTTGGTTTAAGTATTTTTTTTCAATTTTGTCCTCTAATAAAGTGATATCAATTCTGATGCAGCTATTTTCTTGTATAATATTGATGTCATTTAAGATAAAGTCTAGGTTATTTGAGTTTAAATTTTTAGTCAAAAAATTTGTTTTTTCTAAGAAGATTAATCTTATTTTGCCCCCTAATCCGTTTTCATTTTCAATAAAAGATCTTAACGTTTTTAGAATTTTTTGTTTGTTGTTGATAGTTTTTATTTGATTTGAATTTGTTAAGATTAGTTCTTCGTAGATTTTTGTGCTCAGATTTAACAACATTTTATTTGTTGTTTTAATGTTTACATTTAAATTTTCATTAGTTTTTATATCGACGGTATTAATAATTTTTATATTTGAATAGCTGATTTTTGTTAAAAAAGGAAGTTCAATGATCTGGTTGATCCCTTTTAAGAGTAAATTAACTTTTTGGCTGTTTGCTTTATTCTCAAAAAGGTAAGTATTATTATTCTTTATAATAGGAATAAACGCATTTTCTATATTTTCTTTTCTATAAATAGAGCCAAGTATTTTAAGTCCGATTTGATAAATTTCATCTTTATTGCTAGCTTTTAAATCAATTGTATAAACTTTTACTACCATCATATCGTAAACTATTTTAAGTTTTTCTTCACTTACATAGTTAATATAAAATTCAAGTTTTCCCTTTAGAATATCTGTTGGTAATTTAGAAAATTCATTTGATCTTAATTTTAAGCTAATAATTCCACCTTTAAATGTTTTGAGTAATACATTCTCTTTTGAATTTGTTTTAATAGTTTTTTCAAAATTAAGTTCAAATTTAAAAGCTATGGGGTTGATAATGAATATTTTTTTATTTTTTACAAAGTAAGTATTAATAATTGACCTTGGGTCAGTATACACGATTTCTCCTATAGATGCACTTTGAAATTTATATAAATTGGGATTAGACATGATCTAATCTTTTAAATTGGTTTTTGTTAGAACAACACCTAATAATAATAGTTTTTTAATTTTAATTCAAGCTATAAAATGAGGATGTTTTTATTTGAATTTATTATATTATTTAATTTTCTGATTTTGAGAAATTTTTTAAAAATAAATATAAGATAAACTAAAGGGGATTTTAATGAATGTAAAGTTTGTTGTAAAAAATTTTATTTTGGTATTTTTTTTAATTTCTTGTCAAACTTATCAAATAGCTTATGATAGGTTTTCTCAAGTACTAGATTCACAATATGATGTTGGGGTAAATTATTCTAGAGATGGAATATTTAAGTCTGTAATTTCTATTAGATATGATAAGTTAAAAGATAAAAGGGAATATTTTATTTTGGTTAAAGTTGATGCTAGAAATTCTAGTCAAATAAAGCTTGAAAAGATCATCACGGACACTAGATTTGAGTCTAAAGGGGAGTTGGTTTCAGAAAACAGTAAACGTATTGTTTATTATAATGATTTTTATGATTCATATTTTCCTTATGATTATACAACAGTGATTACTGAAAAAAATATTAAGGTAGAAATTTATAAATTTAATATTTCAGAAAGCGAATTTATGAGATTTGTTGCTTTGGGTAATGATAATATAGCGGCATTTAGAATTTATGCTTTTAGAAATGATGTTGTTGTAAGTTTTAGCAAGATCTTGTTTAAAAAGTTTTTGGACGATTTTAATTTAAAAGTTAAAGAACTTGGTGCGAGTTGACTTTAGTTTGAATAATTTTTAAGCTCAAGTTAAATGATTATTTACTAGGAAGGAATAAATTAAGAGTACTTAGTATAAATAAGTTTTTTGATATTAATTTGTGATAATATTGTTTTTATATTGTCCATTATGGTTAACCTTTTGAAAGGTTGATGAATTCTAGTATGGCTTTTTCATTTCTCAGCAAGAATAGTCCTTCTCTTATTCCATTATGGAACTCTTCAAAGGAAATTAAGATTGTTTTTAAGTTTTTATCTTTATTATCTATATTGTCATAGTAAAAGATGAAGTAAGGCCTTCCGGTATTATCTTTGAAGCCGAGAAAATTTACAAATATTGCTGTTTCTTGAAAATCTGTTTTTAAATTGTATGATAGACCATTTTTGTATAAAAAAATTCCATTGCCTTCAAGGTTTTTAATTTCTAAATTATTGATTGTATTTTTGATTTTGGTAAAACTTTCAATTGCTTTTAAAATATATTTTATTGATGAAAATTTGGCATAATATGTGTGGTTATTGATTTGGAATTCCAAAAATATTCCACATTCATTTCCAGCTCTAATTACATCTTGTTCATTTTTAATAGAAGCTGCAATTTTTTTGTCAACAACAAGATTGATTTTAAATGTAGAAACATGGTTTAAGGTTTTTACATTGTCAATTGCTAAATTTTCTGTTAGATAGACTTTATAATTAATAAATATTCCTTTTATATTTTTAATTTTAATTTGTTTAAATTCATAGTTTGTGTTCTGAGCATATATTGCTAAATTTTGAATCAAAAACATTAAGAATATAAAAGTTTTGCTTTTTATCATGTAACTTATTATATGATAGCAGTCTTGAATGATTTTAGTAAACCGTTTTTATCTATTAAGTATGAAATTTAGAAAAATTTTAGATATATAAGTGGTTTTTATTTGATTTCCTCTATATAAAAGAAAACCTCTTAAAGATAAGAGGTTTATTTAAAAGAATGTATGGTATGAAGTAAATATTGATAATAAATTCTTTTAATTTTAAAAAAGGAGAATATTTAATACTCAATTATTAGTTCAATAATTGAGTATTACCAGGTATTTTGAAAATTTTTTTAAAGAATTCTTTTTTGTAGAAAAAATCAAAGATTATTCAAGTTGAAATTTTATTTATTGTTAAGTTTGATTAAATCTTAGACATCTTGTTGTAATTTTATACCTCATATTCACTTAATAGAAATTAAATTTTTAGTTAATTTATGCTTTTTAGATTTTCATTTTTTCTATTTGCTATAGACTTATTGGTCTAGGCGTTGAATGTTTTAATTTTTAGCAAAAAAGAAGTCCCTACCCCTAATCTTATTTGGAGAGGATTAATAGGGGTGTTGGGGACTGTTAGTAGATCGTTTTCTACCTTATATATATAATATTTTATTTTTTTAATTTTGTAAATATTATTTAATAATAATAAATAAAATTTGGTTTTTTAAGCAAAATGTTAAATTTTAACTTCTTTTCTACGATTTCCTTTTAATTTTTTAGCTGTATTGTTTGTTTTAGCATTTTGTTGTTGTGGTTGATTTTCAATTTTATTGATGGCTTTTAAGAGTTTTATTTGTCCTTTATTAGGGGCTTTTCCTTCGTTGTTAAGCTTCAAAGGGTTTAATTTTTGATTCATTGTTTGAATCTCTTTAATTTCCGCCTCGGTTGGTTCATAATTTATCCATTTTTTATCTATCCAGCCTTTTTCCCATTCATAGTAGCTTTCATTGAAGTTAGTTCTGTTTTGTTCGTCGAAGTGTCTTGCTAGTGCGGCAATTATTTTTGTTCCATATTTAAGCATTTTTTCCGTTTCTGTTTTTATGATAAATGTGTCGTAATCGTAATTTTCCCCAGTTTGCATATTAACAATGTCAACTATAAGTTTAAAAGTATTTATGCAATTCATTGCAATATTGGTGGATGAAAAATTAGGATCACTAAGGGCTTTAATATTAAGTTCATATTTTTTCTTTAAACTTATTGGAATTTTGAAAAAGTCGATTATAAAGCCATTTATTTTTGCTCGATAGTTAGCTTCATATTGGGAATTCCCAAAGAAAGTTCCTTTTATGCCCCCAATTGCATATTCATTATAGTTTCTTGGTATTTCTTTTTGCATTTTTATCCTTCAAAAACATATTATTATAATTTATGTACTACAATATAGTATTGTATATCAATTAATATTCAATATCAATTTATATACAATATAAATAAAAAAATATTTTTAATTTTGTTTTTTTTCTAAATTGTTGTAAATTTTAACTTATCTTTAACCTTTAACCATTTATAAAAAGTCTTTAAGAGAGAAATTTCTTAGGACTTTTTATTTATTTAATTTCTCTTTAAGAGGTTATTAATAAATTTTGCTATTAAAATAATCGAAGCTTTTATTTTTAATAGTTTTCGAAACCATATCCGATTTCTGATTCATTGAGATAATTAATATATGATATAAAATAATTAATATATGATATAAAATAATTAATATATGATATAAAATAATTAATATATGATATAAAATAATTAATATATGATATAAAATAATTAATATATGATATAAAATAATTAATATATGATATAAAATAATTAATATATGATATAAAATAATTAATATATGATATAAAATAATTAATATATGATATAAAATAATTAATATATGATATAAAATAATGTAAAGGAAGTTTGCATGAAAAAAATAGCATTTCATATTCAAAAAGGTGGTGTTGGCAAAACTACCTTAAGTGGTAATATAGCAAGCTATTTGTCTAAACTAAAAAAAGTTGTATTAGTTGATTGTGATATACAGCAAGGAAGTTCTTCTACATGGTTTCTTAATCATGAAGTTCTTAGGTTAGATATTAAAGATTGTCTTTTGAAGAAGGTAGATATAGATCAAGTATTAAAACAAATACAAAAAAATTTTTATATTTTGCCATGTGTGCCGAGTGGAACTTTTAGAAGAGATGTGCAGCATGAATTGCAGGATTTTCCATATTTGATAGATGATTTTTGTTTGGAATTAGAAAAATTAGGATTTGAATTTGCTATTTTCGATTTATCTCCCAGTTTTGAACTTTGGGAACGAAGAATTATTCTTGCAATGTGTGAAGTTGTTACCCCATTGACCCCAGAATTTTTAAGTCTTGAAGGAATTAATATTTTTAAGGAAGAGTTTGATTCTTTGTTAAAATCTTATAGAAAAAAGGTTAAACATGAGAAGATTATTTGCAATATGCTTAATAAAAGTTTTAAGCGACATAATATACATTTAAGGCAATTTAAAACTTTTGGATATGATCTTTATGAGATTGGGCAAGATGCTAAAATAGCAGAATCTCAGTTATATAAAAAGTCGATTTTTGATTATTATCCTGAGAGTAAGTCTATCTCGGGACTTTCAAGATTGGGAGATGCTTTATGCCTATAAGCAAAGAGGTTGATTTAGAAGAAATTATTAAACAAAATGTTAGCAAATCCAAGTTTGCTTTTCGTGCCGACAATGATGTTATTGGTAATAGTATCTCAAATGTTAAGCCTGGTAGATCCAAGATGACGATCAAACAAATAAGTGTAGGATTGAAATATGAATATTGGGTTGAATTTTATTCTATTTTAGATAAAAAGGGATTAACAGCTTCTGGTTTTATAAGAACTTTGATTATGGAATATATAGAAACTTCTAAGAAATAATAATTTTATTAGAGGTTTATTATTATTAAATTCTTTGATGCGTCGATTAAGGTTTTCCAATAAGAAAATATTTGATTATTGATGGCTTAGAATAAATTATTATTTTATGTTCCAACTTATTTTAAAGCTTTTATTTTAAGACAAGGAAAGATCTTGTAAAAAGAAGTGTTTTGAGTAAAAAATAACAAAGAGTTCCCCATCTATAATTTCTATGGAATTTAGGTGGAGATAAATTTGTAAAGGGAATTAAATATAGTTATTTAAAAAATAATGAGCGTCAATAGAGTTTGTAAATACAAAATATATCCTAACACTAGTCAAAAAATATTTTTCAAAAGTATTTAGATGTGTAAGATTTTTGTACAATGAAATGTTAAGTGATAAGGAGAAATTATTATGAAAAAATAAGAAAGGTATTGGTATTAATCCAAGTAAGAATAAAGATGAATTTCTATTCTTAAAGAAGGTTGATAGTTTGGTTCTTTGTAGTGCATAGTTTAAGTCAAGCATGTGTATAATAATTACTTTTAGAGAAATGTATGCGAAAAGGGAATGTTTGGGAAAAGTATTAATGGCTTAGAATTGTATAAATTTGCAAGGCAATTATGATATAAATCAAAGTGATATCGATCCTCTTTGTATAAAGTATAGATATCATTAAGTAAATTGTACAGCAATTGTGATATTTAAAATACAGCTCTAAAAATTAAGTGACATTAGTTGGATTTGATTTAAATCACAATATTAATTGTAATTAAAGCTATTGATATTAATATTATTAAATAAAACTTATTTCTAATAATTAATAAATAAAAAATCAATTTTAACATTTCTAGTAATAAGAAAAAAATATTAAAACATTTTTTACAAAATCTGATTAATTTTGAAAAAAATGTTTTAAGTTGCATGCTAAAATATACTATACACAGAGTTAAGCATGAATACACTATTATCGATGTCATAAAAATTTTAATCCTCCCTTAATTTCTGATAAATTTCAGTTTATCTCAATTCTGTAAAAATTTCATTTTTGTTTATCGATAGTTTTGTATTATTTTCATTCATTAAGCGCGTATTATAATATTAATATTATAAAGTGTCTTGAAACGTTGGTTTAGCTATGCTATCTTTTGAAAAGTTTCCACCCAAAAAATTTTTTTGTTTCCTTTTTTTTATTTTTTTTACTTAATTTGCCACATTTGATATGTATTCTTTTTTCTCTAGGTTTTGAATTGAAAATAAAAAGTATATTATCTATATAATTTTTATTCAATGTTTTAAATAAGCCATATTGATCTAGATCTAAGACATAATTAGGATTTGTTTTTTTTAAAATTTTAAAATAGTAGGACTTACTAGGCAATATTATTGGATTTTTATATATTTTTATTGCAAACTCTTCAAACGTTATAGCATTTTTAACCAATTCTAATAGATTATACTTGGGGAAATGTTTATTGGGATTGTAGCTTTTTAAAAAGCTTGGTGTTATAAAATATTTTAAAATTTGTTCTTTGGGATATAAATTAATATTTTTTTTCCCATAATTTTTGAAAGCTTTTATATTTTGTGATGGTTTATAGGGGATAATTTTCCCTTGTTTTTCTAATCTAAGCAGTTTTATATAAATGGTATTTTTTTTATGCTTTTATTTTGTAGGATTTGTACTTCTTTTAAAGTAAAATATTCTTGATTTTTATCATCAATAAGCATTGTTACTCCCTATATATTTGTATGTAGTTTACTATAAGTAATTAAATGTGTCAAATGAAGTGTAAAGGATATTGTTTTTTCAATTTGGGGAATTGGATTTTAAACTAAACAATTATAAATT
>NZ_CP179583.1:0-18661 GCF_030439725.2 [Borrelia] tanukii
TTTTCTTTACAACGTTTTGGTTGTAGTGGGAAAGATTGTTATCTTTATCAATTTTATACTAAAAAATAATAAATAATTTATTATTTTTAGTATAAAATTGATAAAGATAACAATCTTTCCCACTACAACCAAAACGTTGTAAAGAAAAAGATTGTCAATAGTAGTATTTTGTACGAAAGTATATAACTGGTTTTTAGACCTTAAGATGGGTTATAACCCATCTTGAATGGTACAATATATAAACTTATACATAAAAATTCTTTGAACACAAAAATTAAAATTTCATTGATCGAATAATAATAATTAATTGTATGCAATATAATTATATTGCATAATGCACCAAAATAATTAAAACACAAAGACTACCTATTAGATTTTTTTGACTCAATTGTAAAAAATCATTTTATATAAAAACGCCAAAATCCTTTAATTTCAAAATTAGCATTTTCGTTATATTTTTGAATTGTTGATCAAGAGTAGGCTCCATACAATCAAAACAATTGTCTTCACCTTCACAATACATAAGATTTACTAGACACATATCCTCAATACACAAGTACAACAAAAAACTTCCGCTTCAAACATACTATCACTTATTCTTGTTTTAACTTTGCGGAACAAGTTAATTAATTGTTTGGCTCTATTAGAGCCAAAACTCACAAAGAACTTATCAAAATATTTTTCATTATAATTCTTAAACAACGGCAATGTGAAATTACAATTATTATCTTTGGTAGAATTATTTTTCAATTTGTAAATAACATGTTTCATATCACCTAAAACACAATATTCAACTGCGCTCAATTTCAAATTAGAAAGTTTGTCTTTTCTAGAAAAGAAATTATTATAATTCATCTGCTTGTCTCGCACATAACCAATAATATCTTGTGTTATTTGTAGATATTAATAAAAATAAATCTTATAGTAGTGAATTTCATTAATTACTAATTAATATAATTCACTTTACGCAAAAACTCAATTTAACATTTTATACTTAATAGCCGATCAATCGAAACAAAGAGAAAACTAAACACGATTAGGGCTACTTATGAAAGTACTTTCATAAGTAGCCCCGCATTAATCCCCATTAATTGGGATATTAGTATTCTAATTTCCAGATATATCAAATATAATAGTAAATTATACCACACCTAAACTACTAAAATATCATTCAATTATTCATCAATAGGGGACTTTAATTTATCACTTGATAAATTTGGATACTTAGCAAGTATAAGCTTAACCGTATTATAAAACAGTTTTGGATTTAATACAATTTCATAGGCTTTATCTTTATTAGTTTGCTTGTCTTTTATAATAAGATTTGCAAGCATATTATTATTACATTTATTTTTATTATAAAAAAGCTTAAAAGATTTTGTTAGGTCATCATTAAAAACCCCAAAATTATATGAATTAATGTATCCGAACTCTTTTGAAGTCTCTTTTAAACTAATTTTGGCAACGCCAGATCTATGTTGCTCAAAATCAATATTTGATCCTTTAGAAATTAACTTCAAGTTTTTAACTTCATATTTGTCTTCAAACTCTTTAGTTGATTCAAATGCTATTATTTTAGCTATTGGGACTTCATTACCCAATATTTTATAGTTATTATCATTAATATAATAATTATAGCTAAACCATGGTAAAGATAAAGTTTTAAATCTAATCGGTGAAAAAATATAAGAATACTTAAGTCCTTTAAGATCTTGAATTAAATTATTGTTTTTATCTTTTAGCGCCCTTAAATTACCAGATTTTGCCCATGTAACATAACCCCCTACAAATATTTCCCACACTTCTCCTTCTTTTATTTCATTTAACCTACTAGATTCTTCATCAACACAATAAATATCTTTACTATATTCTTCAATATTTTTTTTACTATATTCTTCAATATTTTTTTTACTATATTCTTCAATATTTTTTTTACTATATTCTTCAATTGGCCCAAACTCCGAAATTTCGGCGTCGACTTTTTTAGAAGATTTTGGTACTAAAAAACAAGAATAAAAAAATGATATAAATAAAAATATATTTACAATATATACGCCTTTTTTCATAAAATTCTTCTTACTTTAAGTAATTTTTAAAGCCCTCCCCATCATCTTAATCTAAAAAATTTATTAAATATTTTTTCATTATATCAAAAAAAAAGAATTTGTAGCAAAAATACTAGCTAGCAACACATATTAACAGGCCTTTTGATGTGCATCATTATAATAACACATCAAAACTAAAGTAAACCATGGTGGTTTATGCAAATCATGGTGGTTGAAAATTTGATATTGGCCTTGTATTTTTGTAATATTGCAATATGCTTTTCCCTATATTAATAATGGGGGAAATAGTGAAAAACAAAAACATAATTAACTTATTATTTTTATTATTCATGACTTCTTGTGAACTATATTCAATAATAATAAGCTCGAAATTTCACTCCAGCTCAATAACAATAGACAAAAGAAAAGTGAATTTCATGCTTGAAGGAGTTTCAAAGCTTAACAATAGTGACGATGAAACCGTGTACAAAAATTTCAAAGAAAAAATCAAAATACTAAAAATAGACTTAAAATATGCAATTAATGCTGCTGAAATCGAGGAAAAATTTTTAATTTTGGAAAGTCTTTTTCAAGAAAAATTAACAGCCAAACTAAATGCCTTAAAAGCAACTAGAGCCGATATTGGGAGCCTGCTTGTAATGATTGATGATAATTATGCTAATTTTAGCTATATACAGACAAAAGCAAGATCGGCTGGGATAAGTATCTATCTTGCCCAGGATGATACTACTACCAAAACTAATCTTCAAAAAAGAGCAATGAAAGAACTATATAAAGACAGAATACAAGGGCAGTACGACTACATTGACCAAACAATAAAACACCTTGAAGAAGGTTAGATCAATGAAATTATGAAAATCATAGTGTTATGAAAATAATGGGTAAACCATGTGTCTTTTATAGAAAAGAAATTATTATAGTTCATTTACTTGTCCCGCACATTTTCATTAATATCTTGTGCTACAAATAACACAGAATATTAATGAAAAATAAATCTATAGTAAGATAAATTTCACCAATATAGCAAATTTATTACACCTACAACAAAAAACCACCAATTTTTAAAGTTGAACTCTAAATTTGCACTACACTTAAGGAATAGCTATGAACATTAAAACAATATTTATTATTTGTGTCGTTTTTGCACTGAGCTCATGCAAAAATTACGCCGATTTACAAAAAGAGACAAAAACAAAAGTCAAAGGATTTTTAGAAAAAGGATTAATGCTGGGCGATGATCCTAATAGCCATAGTAATATACCGGCATTAAAAACAACACTAAATAGTGGCGGTCAACAACAAAAAGAAGCAGCTAAACAAGAAAAGATAGAAAGACAAAGACAAGAAAGACAAAAAGAGATAGAAAGGGATAGTTATGATGATGATAATCATAATAGCTATGAAGAAAAAAGTCTCGAAAGTACCTTATCAGACATAAATACAATACTTGAAAATATTAAGGCGGTTAACCCAACAGATAAAGAAGATATTAGAGAAAAAATTGGAGACCCCACATATGATTTATACGAAGAGATAAGTAAGAGCTCTTTTGTAGATGATATTGATGAAGATGGGAGCCTTATTCCTTCATTGGGCGATGCTAGAGAGCCATTTAACTCGAAAAATTCACAAAACACAATAGAGGACGGTAATTTTAGCAGCTTGCTGCTAAAATTAAAAAGCACGCTAGAAAGTCTTAAGAAAGCAGTTGAAAACGAGCTAAAACAAAATTAAAATACACCTTTTTTGTTTTGAAATTTATCTAGTCTCTAAAAATAGAGGCTAGATTTTATCTAAAATTGTGCTTAACTTTTCGACAGTAATAACAAAATCAAAACTCAACTAAAAAAATAGAAAAACATTATTTTAGAGTAATCATTTTTCAATTCATTTCATTAAATTGATACACTAAAGAATTATAGTCATAGGATTGATACAAATTTTAACTTCGACTTTTTTAGAAGATTTTATTACGAAAATACAAACACAGAAAAATAACATATAAAAAAATAAAGAAAAATATCTTCAAAAGATATACACACTTTTTCATAAAACTCTTTTTACCCAAGCAACTTTTAAAGCGGTGTGCTTTAAAAGTCAAATTTTTTTTATTATTTTAATAGTTTATAACAATTTGTATCAAATACCTTTATTTCTTTTGCCCCTCAAAAAAGCTTTTATGAAATCATGGTGGTATTGTTGTAACATAATACACCGTTTTAGGTCTTATAACTTACAGAATATCTTTATTTTTTACAAAAAAATTAGGGCTTATAGAAACTTCCTAATAAGAAAATTGCTATAAGCCCTAAAAAAGCTTTAAATCAACTTTTTAGGAATTAAATGAGTTAATTTCCTAAAATACACATTATATTATATGCATGATATAAAATCAAATATTTTAACCTAAAAATTTAAAATTTTTGCCGTACAAGTATTTACTTTTACATGAAAATTTTTTATCATAAAAAAAACTTTAATCAAATTTTTTTCAGGAGTAAAAGTTATGAGGTTTAAAAAAAAATAAAAGACCTTTATTAAATCAAAAAGCAATCCCAAAGCTAAACATTTAATTTCAAATTTCATGCTTCCTCTCCTTTAAAGCTAATATTAGCCCTAGCTCATTTTAATTTGAATTACAAAATTACCCCCCTTCTTAGTGAACTGCTATTTCTATAATCTTTGATATAGAAATAGCCTATTGCCCCATACCACTATAGCTTTTTCCTTTATAGGACGGGAAAAATTAATTTTTATAATTACTTGGATTGGTAATAAGAATTTGTTTATTTTTCTCATTATAGTCTCTCCTATAACTTAACATTTTGTTATACAAAATTTTACACATCCAAATAATTTTGAAAAGCATTTCCCTTGATAAGTGTTAAGATATATTCTGTACGTATAAGTTTTAGTAGCAAATTATTCTTTAAAAGTAGATTTAAATCTACTTTTAAAATTCACCTCCACTTATAATTTCATAGAAATTATAAGTGGATTATTCTGCATACTTTTAGTTAAATCATTACATATTACTAAATTTTTATCCTAATTTATTAGGTGAACTACTATTTCCAATTAAAAGATAATTCTTTTCTATTTTTTCATTCATATAAATGTCCTTAATTTATTACTATCTCATATAAGTTGGTTAGTCCATACTTATGAGCCTTGGCAAGGCTCATATATTTATTATTCTTTATCTATGAATTTAGTAAATTTGGAAATAAATTCCATAGTGATACATTAATACTTCTTTTAATTCATCTGGCTTGAGCTTTTAATTCATTAATGTTATATTTGAATGCTTTGTGTATTTCAATACACAAGGGACAAATTATTAAGCTTAGAAAGTGATTTATTGTGAATAAAAAGCTCATTTTAAGAATTAAATGTTATTTATACTATCAAAAATAATCAATTCTAGCCAAAACTTATTCTTTTTTCCTTTTCAAAAGTCATATAACAAAAAACTTTTAAGATTATCCATTTCTACATTTTCTCCCTAAAATCACTTTTGCTTATCCTATTATTCACATTACCTTATTATGAAAAATACTAAGATCTTAAAATGATACTTTTTTTTGCATTTTGAATTTCAAAAAATCTCTAATAACATTATTTTGGCCATTAGAGATCCCAATCTTTTCTGCATTTCCACAAACAACACTACTCTTATGATTCCTTATTTTGGGCCTTATTATCATGATCATCTATTCTGTCCAAATGATTCTTTCTACACTCTTAAAACTCCCCAGAAGCTATACGCTTTAACAACCCCTCACCAATCTATACCCCCTTTCGGGGGTTTATTTTTTTTCATAAGCTCTTAAAATTCGTCTCTCCAAATAACCTTATAACAACAATCCCCCCCATCTTCATGTTTCATAATCTCCCAAACCTTTGTATTTCAAATTATTTGAAAACTGCTTCAAAAAGTACACTAATTTGTGCTGAATACTCCTTCAATGTAGTTTCGGAATTATTCAGCACATTAATATAAGTTAATTTGATTGTTTTTAAACAACTATTTCTATAATATTTAATTTAGAAATAGTTGTTTAAAGCTTTACAAAAGCAATATACCAAGTGTAATTTTTAATACTTGACTATATTCAGTAAACCATTGGCCATTGATTGGGGAGGCATAGCCAGTTTACCAGGTTGTCTGACATCTTCATCTGGATGGAGTGCAATGTAATCCCAGTAACTTAATGCTGCCCATTGTTTAATCATTGTTGAATAAGAATTAATTGACAATGTTTTTGAAAAATGGTCGGTTCTAACCAGCTGAAAAACCGCTTCTTCAATTCTATAGTCTAATAAGGGAGCAAGAGTTAAAAAAACTACCTCGGACACAGACTCTGCAAAATAGGGATTCATAATTTCTGAAGCACTGTTGTCGGGCTCTATTTGCAATGCACTAAGAACTGTATTTGCAAATTTAGAGATTCTAGCCGAATTATCCACTACAACTCTATTCATTTCACTATCTAAGTATTTACTGATATTTTTTAGTTTTATACTGCTGGTCTCCGCTCCGCAAATGTTTTCTATCGTAGAATCAAAAATCTATAATATCGTCGTCTATGCAAGCCATGGTCGCCTCGTTCGTGATGGTTAACTTTGTATACTAAGAATCCTTGAGAAGCAAGATCATACGCTCTTACCACTATTTCTAGCTGTCCCAAGTTATTACCTTGAAGAATGGGTATAAGCAATCCTTATTGTAAAAAATGTACTTTCATTGGGCGCGCTTGTATAGTAAATATAAGAAGGTGGTTTTGAAGCAATACCATTCTTAAATCTTCTGTCTTCTATTGTTCCGTAATTGAAAAACTTAGTACTTTTTAACAAATCAGCTTTGTAAAGAGCTTGATGCGCAGAATCAATACTGTCCAAGAACCGTGATCCCGGAATGAAAGTCAACCTCAACCTTAGCAGTTGAATGTAAATACACAGTATCAACCCCTTCAAAATAGTTAAATACTTTATCTTTATCCTTTTTATTTTGACTGTCTTGGCTACAAGCCTAAATAAAAATAAAATAGTTAAAAATACCTTTTTATGGTACATATTTTTTATTTTCATTTTATTTTCTTTATATCATATTATTAATTTATAAATAAATGATTATGGGCTATTTTTCCACTTTATTCCCGATTGACAATTTTATAATGATAAAAAGTATACTAATAACACTATTAATGTTTTTTATTAATTCCCAACATATCTCTTTTCTAATGAAGCATTTGAAGAAGTTACTACTATTTATAATAGTAATAAGTCCGATTTTGAATTTATTGCTCACATTAAAACCAAAATTTGAAACTTATGCTTTAAGGCATTCCAAGGGATAAATAAATCTAAAGCTTGATATGAAAATTGCACATAGCACAAAGCTTGTACTTAATAACTGTTAAAAACATAGGCACCATTAAAAATGGGTGCCTAACTAAAATAACTAGCTTTTCCAAAATGGAGAGAAATGGAAAAACTATTAAAACCATAAAATTTGTACCTTACAATATACACCATATAAATATATATGGTGTATATTGAACTTTTTTTTATTAATGAATTAATCTATATTTATTTCATGAGAATGATAGAAGGATATTTATTTTACAAAGTTTCTGAAGCTCAAGAAATCCTTAAAAACAAATTTGATTATAAAATAACAAAAAGCCATTTAAGATATAAACTAGAGGTTTTCGAATGTTATATCAGAATAGGAAACATAATGATGATTCCAGAAGATTTCTTGAAATATTTAACACTTAGTTTAGTCTTGTTTAAAAAAAACGAAAAATATAAAATAGAAATAAAAAAAGAAATAAAAGAAAAAATGCCTAAGTTTAAAGAATTGATAAAAAAGGATAAATAAATTTATTTTTTAAAACACCTTATATCTTAATTTAAAAACTTTACACTTCTATTATATGGAAAGAAAGTTTTATAAAAACGTTTCAATCTTAATCAGCAACATACTATTTTTAAAAAAATTCATTTCAAATTAAAGATTATATTTTGTAAAAAATTTTCTATATCCATTTTATATTCTTTGCCTTCATTAGAAACTAAAACAATCTTTAATCGTTTTAATTTTTGATTTTATTAAAAACCTCCTCAGAAAGGTAATGCACAAGGTATTTTTTCCCGTAAAAGGAATTTTTAAATGAAAAAATTTTTCATTAATATTTAGATCTCCAATGTTAAAATCCTTTAATTGCTGCCATTCCTCGCTTGGTAAATTATTTTCATGCCTTGAAACTTGAGTATCTTCAAATCCTTCAAAAATTACACTTTTAAAACCTAGAATTTTATTATCGTGAACTACAAAATCAAGCTTGTAGCCGAAATTCATAGCTCTATAAACATCTATCAAATAACCTGTCATATTCATATTCTTTTAATGCTCAAGTTCAGGATCCATAAACTCCGATTTTATAAAAATTAGCTCTTTCAAATTGCTATCTTTAAAAAAGATATGTATAAGTCTCATCAGTAAGACTATATCTTTTGATTTTTTAATAATTTTATTATAAATAATATTGTTTTCTTTTTTTTTAAAACAAAAAACCCTAAAAACACAGATTAACAATAATCCGTAAAATAAAATTCTACTCATTAATAATCCATCCTATTGATGCAAAATCATATCAAATGCATTATAAAAATGCATGTTGTTTCCCCTACTTACTTTGAAAGAATATTCCTTTTTCTCGTTATTTATCTCATCGAAACATTCAATTATACATCAATTCCATTTATTTATGCCAACTTTCTTAGTATATTTACTTTTTCATCTTCAAAAGATATATCCATACCAAAATTAAAATGATTAATCCCATCAATAAAGTAAGTATTAATTGGATACTCCATCATAGAAACCCAATCAATATATATCTTTTTAAGTATAATCTCTGAACTATTTATAATTTGTATATTAAAATGTAAATCTATGTGTCTCGCATGATAATGCCTTAAAACAAAGGATCCAAATTTAGTATTTGATGTAAGAATTATACCTAAATCAGATCTATTACTTTCATTTATAATAACAACTTCTTAAGATTCTTCACTAGAAAAAATAAATGGGATAAAAATTATAAACTATTCCCCTCTTCTCTCTCTAGAGGCTAATTTTAAAATTCGATGCAAATAATTTTGTATACAAAAATAGAATTGTTGTGTTTAAAAAGTATATTATTTTCAAATAATATATTGATTTTAGCAACATATATGAAGTATAATGTTAGCAAGCGGTGCTATTAACTATAAGCATCCTTAACTTTGGTCGATGTCTATTTTATAGGGCTTAAGATAAATACCCTTAAATTAAGGGTATTTATGGTTGGGCCCTATGTGATTTTATATTATAATAATTAAATCATAAAAGAATGATTATTATAAATCTTGTAGAAAGAATTCTTTAATATATAAATATAAAACCTTTAAAAAATATTTTGATTAATCAATGATATCTTTGGAAGGGATTTCAATTTTTCATGCCAATCTATATTGGTATTTGATAAAAATCAAAATTATTCCAATATAATTAATTCTTGTATTAACTTCTTCAAAATACAAATTTTTATAAATTAGAGTTAAATATAGATTGCTAAGAAACTAAATAAGAATCATCTAATCAAAATGTCTGAAAATAACCGGGTTAATTTAGCTATGATTTCTTTAATATTTTTGCTTCTTCCTAAGAAGCTTTCCTTTAGAATTTTTTCTAATTGTTGAAATTCTTTTTTAATGAATAAGTTTATTTTAGCTCTAGATATATACTTTTTGATGATATTAATAAGGACTCCTTAAATGTAGATGCTAAAATAATTTTTAGATAAAGAATAAGGCTTCTAAATCTACTTATATAAATAAGTAGATTTTTTCCCTATAGGCTTTCAAAATGCTTTTTTACATCATTAATAAATTTAGAATTTTAAATATTAAAAGGAAATTCTAGTAATAAGTTAATTGGGGGGCTTTATCGCAGTTGAATTCTTTAAAGGGTTTTTCTGCAGAGAACATATATTTAGTATTATTTGTTAAAGATAGGGGGAAAGCCCACCATTTATGCATTTATATCCATATTCAGCAACTAACACAAAGCAATAATTAAGTAGAATGTATTGATGTTAACAAAGATTATAAGCACATAATATGCCCTAACTCTAATCAAAAAAATGCTTTCTAAAAGCATTACAATGTGTAAGATTTTTGTATAACAAAATGTTAAGTCTTAGTGAACTACTGTTTCTATAATCTTTGATTTATAAATAGTAGTTCACTTATATTTCCTATATTTTTTATACTCTTTCATAATCTCATTAAGCAATTCTTCTTTATCTTTAAGTAATTTTTCTAACAAAAAGCTAGTAAATTTTGCCTTTGTCTTATAATATATGTATGCATTTTCTGTTTTAAGCTGGAATCTTAATGGTCTAATAAAATTTCTATTTGATTTTTTAATTTTCATTCCTTCTTTATCCTTTAAAAGGAACAAAGAATTTTGTATGCCGTTTTCAATTATATCTTTTTCTTGTACTAGTCCTTCTTCTATTGCATTTGCTATTCTTAAATATTCGTAAGCCTGACTTTTTGCTATTTTATAATTCTTAGTAAACATTTCAAAATTTTGGTATCCATCTAATTTATAATATTCTTTATCTTTAATTTCCTTCAATATTTTCATTGTTTCTATTTTATTATGAATTTCTTTTTGAAAGTTTATCACCAGTCTTTCTTTTAAAAAGAGAAATCGTTCAATTTTATCTTCGTTAAAACTAATTTCATTTTTACTTTGATTTTTTGTAGTATTGATACGATCTTTTATTTTTATATTCATATATTTGAATTTTACACCCATTTTATCTCCTTATATATTATGAAGTTAAAAGTTTTTCCGATAACTGGAAAAACTTTTTAAGTGTAATTTCGTATTCTTTTATGTAATCTTTGTTTAAATCAAAATTATCATTCTCTGCTATTCTTTTATTTAAGTCTTCACGTTCATGAATGAGTCCTAAAAAATTATCATCTTTACTTATCAATTCCAATAAGTGTTTATAAGTATTATTTTTTTTAAAATTAGTTACCATTGGGAAGATCGGTATTTTTAATTTTAATCTTCTTAGAGCAAATTCTAATAATTGTAAACTTTCTACTGACCATTTTTGAGCAGTCATTGGAATTATTATGTAATCACTTACAACTAGTACATTTGTTAAAATAATCCCTAAGCTAGGACTAGTGTCTATTATTATATAGTCGTATTTATATTTTAATAGTTTTAAATTGTCTTTTAATCTCGTTTCTTTAAAGGGAATGTTATCGTCGTAAAAAAGGTATAAATATATGTAACTGGGCAATATGTATAAATTATTTTTAAGCCTAAAGATGGAAGAATTTATATTTTTTTTATCTGTTAATACTTCATAAATATTTTGTTTCGAAACATCTACTCCTTGTTCTTCTAAAAGATCTGAGAAATAACTGGTAGTCGATGCTTGTGGATCAGTATCAATTAAAAGAACTTTATATTTTTCAGATAGAAGTGTCGAAAAGATAATGGCACTTGTGCTTTTACCGACACCTCCTTTAATTGAGCCAATGGCAATTATTTTGGTATTTTCTCCATCCATTTGTTTATGATTCCTCCACTTGGTAATTCTTTTTGATAGAATTCATATACCTCTTTTTCTAATCTATTTAACATATCGATAAATGCTTGAAAATATTTTTTATTTATCTTTTCTTTCTTTATTAGTCTGGCAAGGCTCCTTAAATAGCAGAATACACTACCTTTTTTAAATTTGAATTCTATATAATACACTTTAGAGAATGTATATGATTTTACAGTACCATTAACTTTGTATCTTGTAATAATGTTTTTTATAGGTTTTCTGTGTCCATAAAAAATTCCTATAAATTTGTCATTTTCTCTTGTAGAGAATAAATTGAGTCCTTCTAACTTTTCTTGATTAAACAATTCTCTGAAAAGAATTAAAAATTTGTTTTTTTTATATTTGTTTATTTCAAATCTATATAGATCCATTAACATTTTAGTATGATATATTGTTCTTCCTTTGAGAATTTCTTTTTTTATAAAAATTTCTGGTTTTCTGCTTTCTCTTATTATTTCTTTTTTTTTGTTTCTAAGTTTTTCTAGTACACCTTTCATCTTAAGCTCTTAATTAAAACGGTTGTTTTTTCATTGTTTTGTTGTTTTATTAGATTGATTATTTCATTATAGTATTGATTGTTAAATACTTTTCTGTATTCCAGATTTTTTTGTTTGTCCAAATATTCTTTAATTTTGGATTTCAAGTTTACTTTGTTAGTTTTATAACATAATTGATCTAAAAGTATGCTGTAAATGTTATTTTTTATATTGTCTTTATTGTTTTTAATTCCAAATTTTTTAGTATTTTCTTTTATTTTTTCCATAATTTTACTAAGGTCTTTGTATTTGTTGTTTTCTAATATGAAATGGGGTTTATTTTTGTATTTCTGGTATATGTTTTTTATTTGTATTTTTATTTTTTCTTTGTCGTAACCTTCGTTTATCAAATGTATTTTTGTTTCTTTCAGAATTGAAATTAAATTCTTTCTTTTATAGTGTAATGACTTTTGTGTATGATCTTTGTTTTCTTTTTTGAAGTAGTATTTTTCTTTACTTATAAGTTTGAAAAGCTTTATTGATTCTTCTTTCCTTAATCCAAGATTAATAATAAATGAAGAAATGTCTTCACTAAAGTTACATTTCTGCGAATATTTTTTTAGTTTTAGTTTATTAAGTTGTATTTCCTTTTTATTCTCTTTTTCTTCTTTATTATTTTTATTATTAAAACACTCCCCATATTTTACACTGTCCTTTTTACTATAATTTATTTTGATGTATGAATTAACTCGCTTTTGGAATCTTTCTGTTTTTTTATCCCTGAAGTATTGGTTTAGTATATTGTAGCATTCTTTTTTAGAATGTCTAAGAGTATAGTAGATTTCGGTTCCCATATTAATACCCAGATGTCTGTAGTAGTTAGTAGTAATGTTAAGCTTTTCTAATTTATAGAAGTAATTTCGAAGCGTTTTGATGGAAATTTCTTTTTGCCCATTGCGCTTTAAGTTGCTATTAAAACAATAAAGGATATCAGATTGGCAGTATTTTTTTTTGGTTTTGTTGACATACTCAAGTGTTGCAATTAAAGTAATAAGCTTGTGTTGATATTTACTTTTTGTTTGTGGGGATTTATTAACTTTCACTTTTGCCTCCTCAACTTCGGCTGGTTTTTATACATTCTTATATGATAAAGCAAATTTTTAGATAAGTAAAGTTTATCACTAAAAAATAAAAATAAAATTTTTTTTATTTAAATATTTGTTTTCCATGCTTTAATATTGTTAGATTATCTTTTTTGGATTAAGGTTACTTTGGCTTTCTAAGATGTCCTTAGAAAAACAAGTTAATACATTAAGCTTTTTAAGCTCTTGAATTATTAGTTCAGGAGTGGTTGTTATGCTTTTTGTAGCATCTATTATTAGACAAACTTGAAATCCCAAGTTAATTGCATCAAATATTGTTTCTTTTACACAAAAATCTAATGCTAATCCCGCTATAAATAATGTATTGATTGATTTTTTTTTTAGATAAAAATGAAGGCCTGTTTGTTTTGTTTTTATGTAATTATCATAGAATCCACTATAACTATCGTAATATCGACTTTTACCTTTAAAAAAAACTTTTTTTATTCTTTTTGTATTTAGACTGTTAGGAAATTTTGATCCCCAGGTATTCTTGACACAGTGTATGGGCCAAATGCCTCCGTTTTTGTTGCTTGAAAAGCTTACATGATTTTTACAATGCCAATCCTTGGTAGCAAGAATGTTTTTGAAATAATTTTGAAGTTGGTTAATCAAGGGAATTATTTCGTTGCTATTAGGTACTGGTAAAGCACCCGATTCTAAGAAATCATTTTGTATATCTATTAAAATAAGTGCACTATTTTCTGTTATTTTTAAAATAAAATCCTCCTTGGGAGATATTTTAATAGTGGAATAATTTTGCTATATTAGGCAATACTTTTAAATATAATTTTCATTAATCATTAAACCTAAGGCAGTAATTAATTTTACCTTAAAACGATCCAAATTAAAACATGAGAACTATCTTTACTTAAGAACAGTTTATAATAATTTTATTTTCATTTTTTAGTACGATTATATTTATAGTATAATTATTATTTGATATAAATTTAAATGATATTTTTTAGCTTTTAATAAGCTAGCTTTTGAAGTTTAAGGTCAATAATAAAAGAAATAATTCTTAATAAAAAATAAATAAGTACATAATAAAGTTCTCTAAGAGAAACGCTTTTTATAGCAAATGTTTTATATTTTCTAGTAGTTGTATGAATTAGAAATCAGGTGGTGCTCTACTTTAGGAGAAAATAGATATGAAGAAGAAAATTTTGGTAATGTCTATGTTAATATTGCTGAGTTTGTTGTCATGTGATATAAATGCCAATAATTAAATGTTAATTAAAGCAAGAGAAAGATATTTAAAAGAAAACAAAAAGGTGGAAGATCTAAATTCTAAGGATAGCCATCAAAAGTTTGAGGAAAGGCAAGAGATCTAAGTTGAGGCAAGCAGCCGGTGTTAAACAACGGCTAGAAGAAGGAGTAAAAGAAATTGTGCAGGATATTCCTTTAGAGCCTGTTAGTGTGGATAATGTGGGAATTCCAGATATTTGAAATTCTCCATATTATCCTCATCAAGAAGAAATAGAGACAAAGGAAAGGGGCTTGGTTTTAAATACCAATGAAGAAAAGGAGGCAGAGAAAGCAATTAGTGATGTAAAGAGTGTTCTTGCAGGTTTTGAATTTTTTGCTAAATTAGTTTTGGACGCAGGTAAATTAAAAAGTGAATATGAGCAATTAGAATCCAGTTTTTATGATACACTCTCAGAACTTCAAAATAAAATAAGGAGTTATCCTAGAAATAATGAGAGACAGAGACTAATTCAATTGCGCAATCAATTGAATGGGGCAAGATTTCATGTTGATAGGTTTAGGATTCAAGTTGATAGTGGGCTTAACGAGAGAATATCTTCAAAATCTTTATTTGATAAGTCCCAAGCACCTTAAGAGTAGCTATTGCTAAAAGGTTAAAAGATAAGCGTAGAAGTTACTGGTCAAGAAAAAGGGACAGCGATTTATTAGCTAGGTAGGCACTAAGAGAGGCAAGGAATGCATTAAGTCAATTAGAATCTTCTTTCTATAAAGCTAATTGAAGCAATGGGAATAAAGAAGGAAATAGAATCTTTTGTTGAAGATTCAAAGGGCGCTTTAAGATAGTCTTTGAAATATAAGAAATATGTGTTAGGGTATAAATTCACATTGTCTAATGTCTAATAGTAGTGTTTTAAAGAGAGGTTTTTATTGAATAAGACCCTCTTATGTTTTATAAGCGGGTATTTAAGAATGGTTATTTTTAATATTTTAAAAATTTGGTTATGAATGTATTGTTTTAAAGTTTTTTGGAAAGTATCAAATGTTTTTAATAATGGTGATAAATTGAGAATTTAGTATATAATAATAAATTATTTTAAGGATGTATGAGGATAAATTTTTTATTGAATATTGAGAAAGAAAGAAAAAATTTATTCGATAAGGAATGTAAAATAAGAGTTATAAAAAAGGCAGCATCTTTTTAATTAGAAAGTAAAATAATATTGGCAAATAAAGATTATCAAGCCCCTTCTTTCTTTACTAATAATGCAATTGCATCGAGTATGGCTATTGATATCATATTTTACTTTGGTAATGAATATGAAAAAAGTTAATTCTTTAAATAAATAAATTGGTATCAGTAATCATAATTTCCCATTTCATTTTATTTATATTTTCAAAAATAAATCTTGCAGATATAATAAAGATCTATGATAGAAAGCAAACATCAAAAATATTATTTCTATTCATTATTTTTGTCAGAGCTTGCAAGAACATTGCCCCATGCGGTACTAACTATTATTTTAATAAACAAAGGTTTATCGCTAAAAGATATTGCTATAGTACAAATTTGCTATATGGCAGCAATTATTATTTTTGAATTTCCATCAGGCGTAATATCAGATATTTTTGATAGAAAAATTGTTTACTTGGCATCAATTTTCTTGCTAATGATTTCTTATTTTATTATTTTTAAAGCTTCTTCATTCATACTTCTTTGTATTTCGTGGTTTATATATGGGATGTCAGCTGCTATTAACACCGGGACAATTGATATTAGTTTTACTAAAATATACCAAAATAATTCAAAAAAGCTAAAAGCTTTTATATCATTTGTAAAAATGATACTAAGTCTTGGCGCCATTTTAGGCGGATATATCGGAAGTGTACTATATTTATACATTGATATAAAAATTTACCGAATTTCATTGTTAATATATTTAATATCCTCTTTAATTACAATTTTTTTCATACCAAATGATAAAAATATAGATCATAAGCACAATAAAGAAGATTTAACCCCATGTCTTATAAAGTTAAAACAAAAAATAATAATATTATTAAAATCTAAATAACTTTTAGAATTATTTATTTTAAATAGCGCTATTCAATTTTTTTATCAACCCTTTTATTTATACTGGCAAGCAATTTTTATTGATAAAAATATATCTATTAGTATATTTGGATTTATATATGTACTGTTTCGTTTATCAGATATTGTAGGGGCATGGATATTTAGAAAAATTAAACATTCAAAATATGATATTTATGTTATTTTGGCTATAATATTTTTATTATCAGTTTTAATGAAAATAGTTTCACATATTTACATATTTATTACTATAATAATATTTTTAGTAATTTCAATTTCTGTTTATTCTAATAATTTGGAATATTTCTTAAGAAAAAATGTGGATTCAAAAGTTTTGGGAACTATAACCTCTATTAATAGTACATTATCCCGTATATTTTCATTTTTAGCACTAGCTATATGCTCGATTTTAACTAATTTTATAAGTGCTATAAATACATTTGTTTTATTAATACTTATTTTTTGCACATTATCTATTGTTGTGACATATAAATTTAAAAATAATAAAAAAAGTTAATAGATAGATATTATTATCTTTAGCTTTCCTTTAAATAAATAAAAATTAATACCAAGCAACATTTTGGAAATAGAAATAATAAGATTATATTCTATTTGAATTAAAAGTTATTCCTTAAATTTTTTCTTGGATGATAGTTGTTTGTCTTGTTTTAATATTTTTTTGGGGGCATATTATTTCTAATGCTAAAAGTGTGGATTTTTTGAAATGTGTTATAATGGCATTTTTCCTAAAAAAGATACACTCTCTAATTTGAATTTGAGTGCGATGATTGAACATTGTGTTTTAAGCGACATGAAAAAGGCTGATAATGGATTGAAAAATAATTATTTTAGGGGGGATAGGAGGAGGCATTGATTCTAATTCTTCATTACTGTTATTTGAAGACTATAATGAAAAAGATTTTGAGGGGAGTTCTTTTTGAATTTAGGTTCTAAAAGAGGTCCAAAGAATTAATTAACTTGTTTGGTAGGATTAAAACAAGGTTGTTGGGTTATGATTTATTTGAGCTTGAGGGTATTATATTATATTTTTGTATTATGAATCCCAAGTTTTGTGATGTTTTTTATGCTGATTTTGAGAGATATAGTTTTGATGATGATGAAGAGGTGTAGTCGGTTGATCAACGGTACCATGAGATAAAGAAATCATTGGAATTGGAATTAAAGTTATAACAAGTTTAAATTTTAATTATAAATTAATAGATTAAGCGATATAATTGGTAATTGAAATTTAGTAAATGATTTGTAAGTGATAAATTAGAGCTGTTTAGATAATAATTTAGATTGCTTTTATTGAGCTTTTAGAGATGCAAATGACTTAATGCAGTTGAGATTTTTTGGTACAGATTTAATATATAAGGCGTTTTAACTAAAAAGGTTTTATGAATTAGAGTTGTATTTAATTTCATGTAGAGCTTCTTTTAACTTCGCAATCAAAGGAGTAAACAATTTTCAACTGTTTAGTAGTAATACTAAAATCAAAATATTTTTTGCTACATAATTAATTTTTTTTGTACAGTATATCAGATTTGAAATGTAAAGAGTTTAATATTTAGATTTTTCAGGGGAGCTAATGGAATTCTATAAGCCATAATAATTCTAAGTAATTGTGTTTAGTGCTAGTAGAATTAATAAGATGTTCACTAATTAGAATGAATTCATCCATATTTATTCTGTAAAAATTTTCCTGTTTAACAGATTTTCTTTTAAAAAATAGATTGAATAAAAACATATAAACAATATTTACTTCTATGTAAAAATTACAAAAAGTCAAAGTTTTACTTTTGATATTTAAAAGTTTATTTTTTTGAGAAATTAGATTTATAGTTTTCTTTATTGTATTTGAAAGTTGTTGTTTTGAGGGTAAAGTTTTGACTTTTTAGGGTAGCCTTTAAAGTTAATATATTATACTAATTAAAATTATATATAATTTTTAATTAGTATAAATATATTAACTTTAAAGGCT
>NZ_CP124031.1:0-26699 GCF_030439725.2 [Borrelia] tanukii
TTTGAAATTTTTCTATTGGATAGATTTTATATAAAGAAGGTAATAATGTACAAACAGCAGTATTTTATTTCTGGCAAAGTTCAAGGTGTTGGTTTTAGATTTTTTACAGAGCAAATAGCAAATAATATGAAACTAAAAGGGTTTGTAAAAAATCTAAACGATGGAAGAGTAGAAATTGTAGCTTTTTTTAACACTAAAGAACAAATAAAAAAATTTGAAAAATTACTAAAAAATGGGAATAAGTATTCAAACATTGAAAATATTGAAAAACAAACTCTAGATGAAAACTATCCTTTTCAATTTAATAACTTTAAAATTTATTATTAGACCTTGCTTCTAGTTTGTCAAGTACTTTAACTTTTTTAGACTTTAGTTTAGTGCTACTCGCATCAGAATTATTTTTTTTAGAGTAAGACACAGCACCCCTAAAAAAATGTTCAACTTTAAATTTCAAAAATTCCAAAGACTTTCTATTTCTGCAAAAGATATTCAAATTGCCATCAGAAAATTTAATGTCAAGACCACAATTACAATCTGTTTTTAAAAATCTACATGAAATAAAACTACCATTTGAACCATCCCTATTAAAAAGAATAAAATATTTTTTACCTCTTTTGGAATCTTTAAAATAAATTTTAAGCCAATCTCCGGCTGGCTTAACTGAAGCCAACTTATCATAAAGATAAGAAATATAAATTGTTCTATTGTCATTAGATTTTAAAATTTTTTTAAAGAAATAACGAAGACCTATTTTCATATCAATTATATTATAATATCTTATTAATAAAATATTTCCTAATATTCTCTAAATGTATTAACAATAAATAAGATTTAAAAAAGCAAAAACTATAGCTTATAATTAAAAATTATTGATAAATATTCTGTAAGTTTTATGTAGTTATAATTGTATCCATATGTAGCTTTAAAAGCTTTGCGAATTTTAACATTCAATCCTCTAACCATTGCTAAAGTTTCTAAATTATCATTCAACATCAAATCTTTAATTACAATCAATGTTTTAATATAATTATCATCAAGCATACACGGCTCTTTTATTAAACTTTCTAAACGATCCATTGTAAGAATAGAATAGGTGGCTTTACGCCTAACATATGTATAAATTCTTTGATTAAGCAATTTTAATAAATTGTTGTCTGCCTTATCATCTAAATTATCCAAAACATACCGATTATAATGAAAGGCTGTTGTTATGTCGCTTGGCTCGTGCCCTAAAACTTTTGTTATCCAATAATTCATTTCCATGTTTTTGGGCGCAAATGCAAGATAAGAAAATTTACAATAAATAGCTCTACAAAAATAAACAGATTCTTCAGGAGCAAAAATATTATTAAAAATTTGACGAAACAATCTATTATAACTGTATGCAAGATTTGAAGAGATTAGCTCTTTAGTAAGATTTTCGGTTTGCTCCATGTAGCGTATTTCTTTTATAGAATCAATTATCAATTCGGGATCTGCGAAAACTGGAAAAACAACTTCATTAAGAACATTATTTTCTCGCTTTTTTGCAATAACCTCCATACGAATATGATTTTTACCTGCGATATAAAATTGAGAAAGCTTCATTACTTCAACAGGACGACGACCTATTGCCATTAAAACTCCATAAAATTTCAATCTAATGTCTCGGTTTTGATTTAATAAAAGCTTAATTATCTCAATATAGGTATTTAAATTAATTTTAACAAATATCTGTTCTTTTCTATAGCTATTAATTTTTTCAATTTTATATTTATGAGCATAATCATTTAACCATTTTGGAGTTACAAACAAATCTATAAAATATTGAAAATAGGGTTTCTCATTATTAATTTGATTTAAAAATATTAACTCTTCTATTTTTTTCTGGTCTTTAATTCCTATATTTTTTAATTCTTTTATTTTTTTTGATTTCCAAAAAAATAAAAAAGTATTATCTCTTTTAATCTTTTCGATTACTGAAAGATTAATATATTCTTTAATTATTTTACGAGTTTTCGAAAGATTTAATATTATTGAACGATTTGTAAATTTATCTTTTCTAAAAAGAATAGCTTTATGATTTTCTGAAAGAATTTTAAGTTTTTCTTTCAATTTCAAATACGAAAGTTCATTATTGAGATATTTAGTATATAAAATTTCTAATTCTTTTCTAAATATTTCAAGATCATTTTTTATCTTTACTTTTGGAGGCATACCAACTCAATTATACCAAGTTTAAAATTTTTAGCTAAGTAAAAAATTTTTGATTTTCTGAAAACCTACCTATATATCAACTTAAATCGTGCAATATTGTACTAAACTACATAAAAATCAACAAAGAGATGTTCCATTTATGCCAGCCAATCTTTCTGTTGATTTAAAACACAAATAATAAAATTCAAAATTTTAAATAAATTCTTTTATTACCTAAAAAAGAGCTATTTATAAATAGCTCTTTGATATTTCCACCATAAGTTTTACAATACCAATTCAAAAGAATTTGCTATTCTTTTTCTTGCAAAAGCAGAACCTTATCATATGCCTTTATAAAGGGCAAATACATAAATACCGAAATAATCAATAATAATAAAACTAGAACAAACGCTTTAATATCAAGCCCTGTAGAAAAAAAAGCTGCAATAGGAGCAGGGGTTGTCCATGGAGTCAGGGTTCTGACTCTTTCAATAATTCCAAAATTAGTAAGAGTATACGCAACAATTATATTAAACATAGGAATAAGTAAAAAGGGAATCCCTAATATAGGATTTAAAACTATTGGTGCCCCAAACATAATAGGTTCATTGATATTAAAAAGACCGGGCGCAAATGAAAGTCTACCTATGGCCTTTAGATGTTGAGATTTACTAAGCATCATAGCAATAACAAGGCCTAAAGTTGCGCCACTACCACCAATATACACAAACGAATCAAGAAATCCTCCCGCTAAAATATGAGGAAGTGGAAGATTGTCAGAAAGAGCCCTAATGTTAGAATCAAGATTTGTCAGAATTATGGGATTAAGTAGAGCAATGATAACATTAGTACCATGAAGACCACAAAACCATAACATATGAACAATAAAAGAAATCGTTAAGGTCCCAACTAAAGTATCACTAATTTGCAAAACAGGTCGAAACATGTTCATAATTATTTCGGGGAAAAGGCTTCCTACCGAACTTTGAATGGCAACATTAACGCTTTGAGCTACAATTGAAAGTACAATAACAGGAACTAAAGCTTCAAAAGATTTTAAAACAGCAGGCGGAACAGACTCTGGAAGCCTAATTGCCATATTTTTTTGAACTAAAAATTTATAAACTTCAACAGAAAAAATAGCAGAAATAATGGCTGTAAATACCCCTTGAGCGCTAAAATATCTTGCATCAATTACAGGAAACCATCCATTAGGCTGAATTCCCCATTTAGCAGTATCTCCACCGTAAGGTATCCAATCTGATTGCCCAGCTAAAATTAAAAATGTATAAAGAGATAAAAATCCCCCTGTAATTCCACTAAGCTTATAATGATTGGATAAGTTATAACCAATACCAAAAACAACAAATATGGACATAATGCCCATACTTACATAAAATGGCTGAACAAGATTTCCTTTATATTTAGCCATTAAATCAACATACCACTGTTGATACAACAATGTTTGAGAATCTGTAAAGGGCAAATTAACTAAAAGCAAAATAAAAGAACCAACTATCAAAAAAGGCATAGAAAAAGTAAAACCATCTCTTAAAGCAATTAAATATTTATTTGAACCAATTTTACTAGCAATAGGAACTAAAGTAGTTTCAATAAAATCTTGAAAATTCATGAAAACCATCCTCCAATAAAAACTAATTAAAAGTTATAATTAACGATTTGTAATATAAATTGTAATTTAATTCAATTAATAATAATTATATCAAAAAAATCCTTATAAGATATATTTAAAATAAATTATTTATTTTAAATATATCTTATAATATAATATATTATAAGATTTATTAAACAATATTAATTATTTATTTATAAATCAAAGGAGGATCTTTTATATATGAATAAAAAAACATATAGCATAGAAGAATTAATAGATAAAATAAGTATGCCTGTTGTAGCGTACTCTGGTGAAGCTAAAAGCTTTCTAAGAGAAGCTTTAGAATACGCTAAAAACAAAGACTATAAAAAAGCAGAGCTTACCATACAAGAAAGTAAAAACTCTATTGCAAAGGCTCATGAAACACACAGAGCAATAATACAGCAATCCGCTACTAATCCAAGCTCTGTTAAAACACCTTTTATTTTAATTCATGCTGAAGATCATCTAATGTCTGCAATTTCAGAATTAAGCATTTTTGAAGAATTAATCAATGTTTACAAAATAATAAATGAAATAAAAAAATAGGAGAAAATATGAATATACTGCTTGTATGTGGAGCCGGAATGTCCACAAGTATGCTATTACAAAGAATTGAAAAATATGCCAAAGCAAATAATATAAATGCAAAAATCGAGGCTATTGCTGAGACACGACTTGGCGAAGTTATTGACCACTTTGATGTTGTTTTACTTGCGCCACAGTCAAGATTCAATAAAAAAAGACTTGAAGAAATCACAAAACCCAAGGGAATTCCAATCGAAATAATTAACACAATCGATTATGGAACAATGAATGGCGGGAAAGTATTACAACTTGCAATTAACGCATTTAATAATAAAAGTCCTTTTTGAAGAAGGTTAAAATGAAAGAAATTGGAATATCAATATACCCTAATGTAAGCCCTAAAAATAAAATTATCGAATATATTGAGAAAAGTGCCCATTTTGGATTTACTCAAGTATTTACCTCTTTACTCTATATTAACGGAAATGAATTTGACATGTTCAAAGAATTGCTCGACATTGCAAATAAGAACGGAATGAAACCTATTATTGATGTAAGTCCAAAAATTTTCAAAGAATTGGAAATCGATCTTTCAGATCTTAGGAATTGTCCAAAACTAGATTATTTCAAAAAACTTGGTGCTTGGGCAATTAGATTAGACAATACATTTACAGGAATTGAAGAATCATTAATGACTTTTAACGATTCTGACCTTAAGATTCAACTTAACATAAGTAATATAAATAAACATATTGACACAATAATGTATTTTAAGCCCAATATAAAAAATTTGCTTGGATGTCATAATTTTTATCCCCACAAATATACAGGACTTTCAAGGACTTTCTTTAAAGAAACAACAAAAATATTTAAACATTATTCAATCCCAACAGCCGCATTTATTAGTTCTACTAATGCAGAAGAATGCGCACGAGGAAAAGAAAAAGAAGGCGTTCCTACACTAGAATCACACAGATCTAAAGATATAGAAACCCAGGCAAAAGATCTTTTCAAAGAAGGAATAGACACCGTCTTAATTTCTAATTGTTTTCCAAGTGAAACAGAACTAAAAAAAGTATCAAAAGTAAATAGAAATATTTTAGAACTTAAAGCAGACATAAATCCTAAAGCAACTTCAGTGGAAAAAGAAATAATACTTGAAAATTTACATTTTAATAGAGGAGATATTAATTCTTATAGAATTCGATCAACTATGCCAAGAGCATACTACAATAATAAAAAATTTCCTGTGCATTCCCCAAATGAAATCAAAAAAGGAGACATCTTGATAGATTCTTCAAAATATTTAGGTTATGCAGGAGAACTTCAAATATCACTAAAAGATACTCCAAATAATGGCCTTACAAATGTAGTTGGTAAAATAGTCAATGAAGAAATATATCTACTTGAAAAAATAGAATCTTGGGAAAAATTCAAAATAATAGAAAACAAATAAATACCTTAATAAGGGTTCGTCTATTGTAAAAATTTTTCAATTGCTTTAAAGACATAATAATAAACAGTAATGTAAGACTCTTTTAGATCGAAATTTTTAGAACTGTTAAAAAAATATATAAATTCATTAGTAGTAGAATTAAGATCATCAATATAATTTTTAAGTTCAAAGTTCCGATTAATAGCTTTTATATCATCCAAATTTAAAATAATAGTGACAACATTCAAAATGTTGCTATTGATATTATTTTTTAAAACAATTTTTTTGTTCAAACTATTAATAATGTTAAATTCAGACTCATTTGAATTCAAATTAGAAATTGTTAATTTAAATTTATGATCAAAAAAAATACCAAAATCATAGGTTAATAAACTTGCTTTTTTAGAAATTAAAACCAATTTCATTACAATATTATTACTAAATTTATCTAAAATAAAAAAATAGGAATAATAACTAATATCTTTAATAGAGTCAAAGTAATCTTTAGTATGAATACCGGTTTTAAATTTACCATTTCCTAACGATTCATATAAACCAATCTCAATTTTTATTGCTTCATCTAAAGGCTTAATAAAAATTGAAGAAACACTAATATTACATGAAAATAAAAAAAGAATAAAGGTAAAAAGAAAATTATTTTTTATTTTCATCTAAGATTTCTCATGAAATATACTAATATTAATAAAAAGCTTACATAAAAAGTATAACAAATTCTTCAATAATTAAAATCAAAAAGAATGTAATAATTGCACTAGAATTACATTTATATAAAAGCACTTAAGGAATAAAAAATGAAATACCTAAAAAACATTTCTTTATTTTTATTAATTTTGGGTTGCAAATCCATCTCAAATGGTAATTTCAATCTACATGATACAAGTCATAAATTAGGAAAACTTAAATTTCAAGAAGACTCAATAATAAGCAGGAATTATGACAATAAAATATCTATTGTGGGAATATATAATCCTTTAACAGAAAAAGAAAATTTTAAAGTTAATATTTACATCAAAAAAAAAGGATTGCAAATAAATCCTGAAAGTATCTTGATAAATGAAGAAAAAATTAACTATTTAAAATATAAAGCAGAGCTTAAAATAAAATCAAGCTTTAATAAAAGCATTATCAGCATTTCACTAACTAATTCAAGAGATCTATTAACCCACATTTACGATAAAAGTATAGGGGAATACATTAACATTGACTTCCAGGACAATTGGAATGTATCGCATAGTACAAAATTTAATAAGGACTATATTTTAGAATATTTAACAGATTTTGATAAAGAAACTAAAATATCTAAAAATATATTACAAAAACGTATTGATAATAGAAAAATTGAAATTGAAAAAACAGAGCTTAAAACAGAATATAATGAAATAGAGGATTATTACATCTACAGCATGAAAATTCCAAAATTATTTGAAAAATCAAACACACCCGCAGAAACTTACGAAACATTTGTTATAGCAAATTATTACCCCTGTGAAAATTTAAATATCCTGTTTTTAAATTTAAGCTTATACTCTGATCAATTACGCTTTTTAAACTCCATTTATGATGAAAATGATAGAAAATTAAAAATTGAGCCTCCTATGAGAACTTTAAAGGATTCAAAAACAATAAAAGAAACATTAAATATAGTATTAAGTCCAAAAAAAATAATCGAGCTGACAAAAAACATTGAAAAAGATATTATTTTAAAATTAAAATCTTATGGTGAAAAGGGTGAATTCACATTTGAAATATACAAACCACTTCTTTTAAAATTTTTAAAAGAAGTGGATCATTGTATAAAAAATTTACAATCAAATAAGCAAGATTCAATAAGTTAAAATTTATGTCTACTTGATTGTAAATTCACCAATGAAACTTTACTTTTTTAAATAAGTGTATTATCATTAATTTCAATGCTTAATGCAATAAAAGATCAAACGATAGGAGCTTAAAATGTATCAATTAACAACCAATAAGATGCCTTTCAATAAAGTAGTAGATCGAAGATTGAAAATATTTTGGGTAATCCAAAAACTAAGCGTTAACTACTTCATATCTAAAAAAAAATATTCTCTAAGCAATGTTGTAGCAATGACGAATTCTATATTGGAAAAAAAAGGTTTTAAAAGGGTTACTAAAAGAACAATACAAAATGATATAAAAATTTTTGAAAATTTAGGATTAATTAAAAGTCATTTTAATCCACTTGGGAAAAACAATGGTAGCTTTACTTACTATACAATAAACAAAGCTCTTGAAAAATTGGCCAAAAAAATTATCAGTACAGCATATTTTATTAATAAAAAAATTAAACATGAAAAATCAAAAAACAAAGAACTAAAAAAAATTAAAATAATTGAAGAATCTCAAAATTATAAAATTTCATATCAAATAACTTCACATGTATTAAGTAATGATTTAAGTAAAAAATATAAGAATTCTAAAAATTATTTTAAAAAACAAAACATAAAAAAAACCATAAATTTCTTAGAAAAAGAAATAAAAAAGAAATCAAAAAAAATAAACTTAGAAGAAATCAAAAAAATCACAGGAAACATCATAAGCTATAAAAATTCATTATGGAACTTAAAAGACTTTATGGAAGAGCTATGCGAATATGAAGAAACAAAAATCATAAAATTTTTTAAAAGAAATTTAGAAAAAAAGAAAAAAAAAGTATGGTTCATGGCAAAAAATTTTAAAAACACAGATTTCAACGAACTAATAGAAAAGTTTAAAAATAAAAACAAAATAAAATTCGAAAAAAAACCAAAAACCCATACATCAAATAACATAAAAAATGCTATTGTATTAATAAGAAATCTAATAAAAAATCAAAAATATGATAAAAAAATTTCAAAGTAAAGTCAAAAAAATAAAATGAAAAACAAAGAAACAAAGAAAAATTTTTTCAACAAAATTGAACAATTAGAAAACAAAATTATTTATCATACTAAAATTTTCAGCATGATAAACAATTTTGAAGCAAAACCAAAAAAGGGAAAATTTTGGCTATGTCTTAGAAACGTTTTTAATAAAAAAAAATACGAAAGCTTTCATTTATTTTCAATAAAAGAAAGCGACAAATTTTTAGGAATCTTTTATGGCTTTATAAACCTTTCAAAACCATTTATTATAAATTATTCAGAAGAAGGAACAAAAAAAACTGTAAAATTAAAAAAAATATTTTACACAGAATTCAGGTTCAAAAAAGGCAGTGTTTTTTGTTACCTAAGAAGTCTATACATATTCACCAAAAATAAAAACAAAAACAAAATCTTTTACAAATCTCTTTTAGAAAGAACTTTAAAAATTGAGGAAGAAATACATAAATTTTATGGCAAAAACTATGAAAGCAATAAAGGAATACTAAATTGGATAAAAAAAAATCAAAAATAATAACAATAGCATCAATAAAAGGGGGAGTAGGAAAAAGCACAACATCACTGATGTTTACAAACATACTTTCAAAAAAAAATAACAAAATATTACTGATAGATTTAGACCCACAAGCAAGTAGTACAAGTTTTTACATAAAATCTATAAGAAAAAAAAATCTTAGCTTAAAAAACATTAATATATATAAAGTTCTTAAAAAAGAAATAGATATAGAAAATTCAATAATTAAAATAAATAATGACATAGATTTCATAGCAAGTCATATAGATTTAAGTAAATTTAATGAAGAAAGTATTTCATTAAAAGAAAATTTGCTAAAAATATTTTTAAGCTTCATTCAGGATAGATATGACTTTATAATAATGGATACAGCACCTACACTGGGAAGTTTGCTTAATAATAGCTTGATAATTACAGACTATCTAATTATACCCTTACCGACTGATCAATGGGCAATTGAAAGTCTAGAGCTAATAACACATAGACTTAACGATCTTTTTAGAAATGATTTACCAATATTCTATCTAATAACCAAATTCGTTGAAAGGCAAAATATTGACAAAGAACTTAAAAATCTTATTGAATTTGAATACAAGAATAGATTTTTAGGAAGCGTACCCAAAAGGGATAATTTACGCAAAACCATTTTTTATAGAGAAAATTTCAACTCTAATGAGGATTATTATAAAGCCTATGAGAATATAATTGAAAATTTTTTAAGAATACTTTCAAATTAGTTCCATATGGAACTAAAAGTTCCATATGGAACTAATTTGAAAGTATTCTATGGAGATAAAATAAACTATGAAATTAAATAAAAAAATAGAAATTGTTAAAAGAGTTGAACTCAATAAAAATGAAATTGAAAAAACCAGAGAATCTAGATATTTAAAATTAAAAGAAAAACTAAAAATTTTGATAAAAGAGGAATCCTATAATAAAATTGAAACAGCCCGAATCTTGAAAGAAATTAACGATAATAAATATTATGCTATAGACAAATATAAAAGCTTTAGCCATTTCATAAAAGATTATAATATGGCAAAAACTACCGTTTATAGATATATTAAATTAGCGATAGGAATTGATAGTGGTAAAATTAATTACGAATTAATTTTAAAAAAAGGAGTACAGCATGCTATACAAATTTTAGAAAGTAATGGTATCATAGATGCTTCAAAAAACACATTAAATAAATCCTTTAAGTTAAAAATTGAAGACGAGAAAAGTTTTAATTTTTATAAATCAAATACTAGCTTTGTTAGCTTTTTACTAAAAGATTTATATTACAACAATCAAGAACTACTTACAAATATTAAAAACAAATATGACAATTTTAAAAAATAATATATTGAATTCATAAAGTGATTCTGCATTCAAAAAATGTTTCAAAAACACTTTACAAAAAAATAAAATACTATATAATAATCTATATAGATTGAGATGCAATGTCTCGCTCTTGTTGTTTGATTAGAATAATAAGTTGGCTACCATAAGGTAGCCTTTGTCATATTTACAAACTATTAAAAAAGATTTATATCCTTTATAAAAATACTATTGAATTAGAATTTTTATTCTAAACGAGAAAATAAAAGAACCAATAAAGATTATAAAAATTAATTTTTATAATCTTTATTTTCAATTGATTCAATCATTACTAAGAAATCCAAAATTTTATATTTTTTCAAACTTAAATCTTCTAATCCAATTTTAATTTTAACCGTATCGTTCTTATAAGAAGCATCTTCTTCTTTTATCATCTTTTCTAATAAGGACTTAGGCAGAACAAATGAAGAATAATTAATCCAATTACCAAAAAAATGGTTATTATCTCTTTTATGGCTTATTTTTCCTTCAATTCTAGTTCCATCCGGTAATAACAAATTAGTATGCTCTGTTATACTATGATTCCTAAATCTTGTATATAAAACTATTTTAGTTATTCCTGTTTTATAATTAAAAATCCCTTTAAGTTCCGCATTTTTGTTTAAACTTTGGTATATTCTAAATATTTTTCCAAATTGATCGTGCTCAACGTTTAAAGAATTGCAAGATATTAATAAAAAAAATACCAGCAATTTTAAAAATTTCGATTGATCTCGATATAATTCCATATCCCTCTCCTTTGGTAAAAAAAATTATAGATTAATGAACATAATAATATATTTTTTATTAGATCATTGCAAACAATTTTTAATAAATTAATTATTATTTTTTAATATCATTTTTTAAAAAATTAGATTCATAAAATTCGTTTTACAAATTATTTAATATTTTCCCATTAATATTGTGAGCATTTTGAAAATACCCATAAGTCTATTTTTAGGGGCCAAAAAGTTAGTTTCAAGACCTATGAATTAAATTCTTTTATTGTTATGAATATATCTTTTGTTTATGTGATTTTCAAAATTTCTTTTTATTCCCTAATTATTTATTGGGTAGTAAATTTTATTATACATGTATTATAAATAATTTAAAGCATTTATAAATTTTTAAATTCCTTTTTTTAAGGTTTTTTGATTAAAACTTTTGCTCAGGATTGCAGCAAATTGCTGAAAATGCAAAATAAAGATTTCGTATGTTTTAACATCCTGAAAAAGGTGCTTTAAAAACAATAAAGTTCTCTTTATAAGAACTTTTATTGCCACAAAGGAAGTGTTAAATATGAAATTTAATTTACAAATTACAATTTAATTCTAATTTTTTAAAATTCAATATTAATTTATTTTTTTATTAAAAAATAATAAGTCTAATATAGATCTTATTTATAGAATAACCATTGGAGAGGGAACAATGAAAGATTATAATTTTTTTAATATAAGAACAACTATTTTGTTTATTTTAATGATTTTTAGTTTTCAGAAAAATGCTAGTTTTTATGGATTATTGTGTCCTTCCTATAGAAGAAGGAACTATCAATGTAAAATACGAATTTTGGTTTAAAAAATAACATTTTAATAATTGGAATATACCCCTGATAAAAATTAAAGATCAAAATATAATAGATGTCATTTTAATGAGAAATAAATTATAAGTTTTTGTTTTAAGCAATAGTTTAAATGCCTTTAATAATGTTAATGTGAAATTACATTTCATATATAATAAAATATAGGCAAAATTTAAATTTATAAAAACTTGTAAGGATGCTTAATATGAGAATATTGATAAAAAAGTTAAAAGCCTTGTTATTTTTCAATGCAATCTTATTTATTGCTTGCGTTAAGGAAAATGATGGGCAAAAATTGGTGTTTAAGCTAAATATTGGAAGTGAACCTGCTACTTTAGATGCTCAGTTAATAAACGATACGATTGGATCAAAGATTGTAAGTCAAATGTTTCTCGGTATTTTAGATGGAGATCCCAGAACTGGAGGATATAGGCCAGGACTTGCTAAAAGTTGGAATATTTCTAATGAAGGGATAGTTTATACGTTTTATTTAAGAGATAATCTTGTTTGGAGCGATGGAGTTGCCATCACTGCCGAGGGGATAAGAAAATCTTATCTTAGAATTTTAGATAAAGAAACCGGATCATCTCTTGTTAGCATGATTAAGTCTGCTATAAAAAATGCAGAAGAGTATTTTGATGGCAAAGTAAATGAGTCTGATCTTGGAATTAAAGCTCTTGACGAGAAAACTTTAGAAATAACACTAAAATCTCCAAAACCATATTTTCTTGATATGCTGGTGCATCAAACATTTATTCCCGTACCAGTGCACGTTATTGAAAAATATGGGCAAAGTTGGACAAATCCTGAGAATATGGTTGTTAGTGGTCCTTTCAAATTAAAATCTAGAGTTTTAAATGAAAAGGTTATTCTTGAAAAGAACAATAAATATTATAAATCTAAAGATGTTGCTCTTGATAGTATCATATTTTTTACTACAGATAATAGTATGACAGCTTATAATATGTATTTAAATGATGAACTAGATGCAATTTTTAACAATATTTCACCAGATTTACTTAAAGATCTTAAGCTTAGAGATGATTATTATTCAATAGGGATCAATTCGACTTATTTTTATTCTTTGAATACCAAAGTAAAACCGCTTGACAATGTTAAAGTTAGAAAGGCTCTATCTCTTGCTATTGATAGAAAAACTTTAACAGAAAGCGTTCTTAATGATAGTTCTATTCCTACAAGAAGAGCAACTCCAGATTATATTGATTACTCGTACAAAAGTAATTTAAGCTTATTTGATGCTGAAATGGCAAGAAAGCTTTTGGTGGATGCAGGGTACCCTAATGGTAAAAATTTCCCTTTATTGAAAGTAAAGTACAATACAAATGATAGTCAGAGAAAAATTGCTGAATTTATTCAAAATCAGTGGAAGAAAAACTTAAATATTGATGTTCAGCTTGAGAATGAAGAATGGTCAACATACATAAATAGTAGGGTAAATGGTAATTATGAAATAATAAGAGCAGGTTGGGCAGGAGATTATGCTGATCCCATGACATTCTTAAGCATCTTTAAAACCGAAAACACATATTTTTCATCTTATGGATATTCAAATTCTGAATATGATAAACTTTTAATAAAATCAGATCACGAAAGAAATATTTCTGAAAGACAGGAAATTCTAAAAAAAGCAGAAGCAATAATAATCGAAAAAGATTTCCCCGGTATATTTATTAATGTAGCTTCTTCTAGTTATCTTTTTAGGAACGACAAGTGGAAAGGCTGGGAGCCAAATATTTCGGAAAGGTTTAATTTATCTGAGATAAAGCCAATTAAATGATTTATGTTTATTTTATTTTTTTAATTAATTTTTAATTGTAAATAGTTTATAGCTAGATCTTTTGATTTGGCTATAAACAAAAATAAGAAATGAATATTTTTGTATCTTTATGTTATGTTAAAAACATCGTGAGGATGGGATTCTTTTAATGAAGAATGGCTTATTTTTACAAATCTAGAATTTATTTTTAAATCAGATATTGTGCTTGTTCCTAAATAACCCATTCCAGACATTAATCCACCTTTTAATTGAGCCAAAATATCTTTTAATTTCCCGGAATACGGTACCATGCCTTCAATTCCTTCAGGAACCAATTTTTTAGGCTCGTTGTTCTCAAGTTGAAAATATCTTGATTGGGAACCTCTTTTCATAGCAGAAATAGAACCCATTCCAACGTAAGATTTGAATTTTTTCCCATTGTACATTATTTCTTCTGAAGGAGATTCTTTTGCGCCTGCAAAAAGATTGCCTATCATTACGCTGTCAGCTCCTGCTGCGATGGCTTTAACAACATCTCCTGAAAACCTGATTCCACCATCTGCTATAATGCAAATATTTGTGTTTTTGCAAACCTCATAAACATCACAGATTGCTGTTATTTGGGGAACGCCAATTCCCGCAACGATTCTTGTTGTGCATATACTACCTGGACCTATTCCCACTTTTAGACAGTCTGCTCCCGCATTGATTAAATCTAATGCGGCTTCTTCAGTTACTATGTTGCCAGCAATAAGGTCTAGGTTTGGATATTTATTTTTAATTGTTTTGACAAGTTCTAGTATTCTTGTAGAATGACCGTGGGCAGAGTCTATGACAAGTAAATCTACATGTGCTTTTACAAGCTCTTCAACTCGTTCTATGGTATCAACATCAATGGAAACAGCAGCGCCTACTCTTAGTCTACTATTCGAATCTTTGCATGCATTAGGAAAATCTTCTTCGCATTTTGCATTTTTGTATATCTCGGATTCTTTTAGCTCTTGTTTTGGTACAAGTATTTTGGTTACTTGTTCGTTTGCATTCTTAATAGTTTTTTGAATTTTGTATGTTTTTACTTTTTCTATTTCTTTTTTTTGATCCTCTATTGACATATTTTTATGTATAATTCCTATACCTCCTTCTTTAGCAATAGCTATTGCCATTTGGCTTTCTGTGACGGTATCCATAGCTGAGCTTAAAAATGGTATATTTAAGGAAATGTTTTTTGTTAATTGTGTTTTTAAGCTAACTTCACTGGGCAATACAGAGGATTTTCTTGGAATTAAAGACACATCATCAAAAGTTAAAGCTTCTTTTATTATCTTATTTCTCATAAAGTTTCCTTTTGTTGTTTTTATTATTCCCATTCTATGGTTGACGGAGGCTTAGAAGATATATCATAGCAAACTCTATTTATACCCCTAACTTCATTAATTATTCTTGAAGAAACTTTTTTTAAAAAATTATAAGGAAGTTCAGTCCATTCTGCAGTCATGAAATCTTGAGTATTTACACATCTAATGACAGCTGTGTATTCGTATGTTCTTTGATCCCCCATTACGCCTACAGATTTTACAGGCAGCAATACAACAAATGCTTGTCTTATTTTATAATATAAATCATTTATAAAAAGCTCTTCTGTGAGTATATTGTCTGCGTCTTGCAAAATATTTATCTTTTCCTGTGTTATTTCTCCAATTATTCTTATAGCTAGTCCTGGGCCTGGAAATGGATGCCTATAAAGAGCTTCTTTTTTAATGCCCAGATTTATTCCGATTTGAATTATTTCATCTTTAAAAAATTCATTCAAAGGTTCCAAAAGTTTTAAGCGCATTTTATCTGGAAGTCCCCCCACGTTGTGATGAGATTTAATTTTTGAAGAAGCGTTATTTTTTGATTTAGATTCAATTACGTCAGAATAAATTGTTCCTTGAGCTAAATATTCTATATCTTGATCTTCTAGAGTAATTTTTTCAAAAACATTTACAAATTCTCTTCCTATTATTTTTCTTTTTTCTTCAGGATCACTTACATTTTTTAAATGGTTAAAGAATTTTGCAGAAGCATCAATGTATTTTATATTTAAATCATATTGATGCGTTAATTCTAGTATTTTTTTATCTTCATTTTTACGCAACAAGCCCGTGTTTACAAAAACGCAGATTAAATTTTCTTTTATTGCCTTTTTTATAAGCAATGCGCAAACTAAAGAGTCTGTACCGCCAGAAAGCCCTAAAATAATCTTTTTACTACCTACTTTAAGTTTAATTTTTTCTACAATAGCTTCTATATTGCTTTCTAATGACCAATTAGTTTGAGCTTGGCAAATTTTAAAAACAAAATTTTTAAGTATTTGTTCACCAAATTCGGAATGAGTTACTTCTGGGTGGAATTGTAGACCATAAATTTTTTGAGTTTCATTTGATATAGAAGCAATACAATTGTTTGTAAAAGCTAACTGTTTGAAATTGTTGGGAATTTTTTCAATACTATCTCCATGACTCATAATCATTTGAAATTTTTTTGGAAGTTCTGAAAATAAAATAGATTTTTCATCTTTTAGAAAGATTTCAGAGCTCCCATATTCTTGTTTACAGTCTTTAGATACTAGGCCTCCAAATAATTTAACAATTAGTTGCATCCCATAACATATTCCCAAAACAGGTATTTTTAAATTAAAAATTTCCATGTTCAAGGTAGGAGCTTCTTTTGAATAAACAGAATCTGGCCCCCCACTTAGTATTATTCCTGCGATGTTCATATTTTCAAGTTCTTTTAAAGGGGTACAGTAAGGCATTACTTTTGTATAAACTCCAATTTCTCTAATTCTTCTTGCAATTAGCTGACTATATTGGGAGCCAAAATCTAATACAAGTATTGCTCGAGCATTCATAATACAATTCCTTAAAATTAATAAAAGTTTTCTTATTAAAGTGTATTTCAATTAATTATAACATATTTGGCCTTACTTCTTTCAATCTTAAAATCAATTTAAAGTAACGGATTTGTAATATTTTAAATAATTTTTCAATAAATAAATTTGAAAAATTATTTAAAATATTACTCTTGAAAAATTATTTTTTTATATAAAAAATTGAAAAATAAAATTGTTGAACTAATAATTCCTTAAAAAGGAGGCACAAATTAATGAAAAAGAATACATTAAGTGCGATATTAATGACTTTATTTTTATTTATATCTTGTAATAATTCAGGTGGGGATTCTGCATCTACTAAGCCTGTTGACGAGTCTGCAAAAGGACCTAATCTTACAGAAATAAGTAAAAAAATTACAGATTCTAATGCATTTGTACTGGCTGTGAAAGAAGTTGAAACTTTGATTTCATCTATAGATGAGCTTGCTAATAAAGCTATTGGTAAAAAAATAAAACAAGATAATGGTTTAACTAATGAAGCGAATCATAACGGATCATTATTAGCAGGAGCTCATGCAATATCAACTTTAATAACACAAAAATTAAATGGATTGAAAAATTCAGAAGAATTAAAAGAAAAAATTGAAGATGCTAAAAAGTGTTCCGAAGCATTTACTAAAAAATTAAACGATAGCCATGCAGATCTTGGCAAACAAGATGCTACTGATGAGAATGCAAAAAAAGCTATTTTAAAAACAGATCCTGCTAAAGATAAGGGTGCTAAAGAATTTGGAGAATTACTTGAATCAGTAAAAAGCTTGGTAAAAGCAGCTCAAGAAGCATTAGCTAATTCAATCAAAGAGCTTACAAGTCCTGTTGTAGCAGAAAGTCCAAAAAAACCTTAATTGGGGTTAATATTATAAGATTAATTTTTTTAAAAAAGTAACTGGAAAAAATAAAGTCAATATAGAGTCAAGAAATTTTTCTTGGCTTTTATTTTTCTATTTTTAAAAAAATTTCTTAAAATTCATTTTAAATAAGGATTAAATGATTTTAACTTTAAACTACTTTAAAAGGATAAAACTTATTTCAAAAGCCTTTAATAAATTGAATTTAGGTATTCTAAATATAAACAAAATTAGGTAATAATTTGACTTAAAAATTACAAATTTTTGATTTTGAAGGTTTGAAGAATTTTGACAAATTTTTAAGGAAATACGTAGTTCTTTAGTTTTATGCGAGACTTTATAAAGTTGCTCAATAAGCGAAATATTGTGACGATAAAAGCTTTTTTCATGATTTATAATTTAGTTTGTTAAAATAGCAAATTTTAAATTTTTTTTATAAATAGCAAATCAATTAATAACCATAAATAAATTTAATAATAAATATTAGACACAATATTATCATTATTGGAGAGATTTTACTTTTTTTATTTTCCAATAAATTAAGTATTATGTTTATTATGACATAAAATATTATTCCAATGCTTATTCCCGAAGAGATATTGTATGTTAAGGGAATTAAAAAAAGTATTAAAAAACTTGAAACATTTTCTCTTATATTAGAGAAATTAATTTTTATTATTTCTCTACACATTGAAAATCCTACATATATTAGTGCTGCAGCGGTTGCACTAGCAGGAACGGCAATAAATAATGGTGAAAGGAATATTGCAATAAAAAACATTATTCCTGTTACTATTGTTGTAAGTCCAGTTTTGCCACCTTCTTCTATCCCTGTGCAACTTTCAATGTATGCTGTTACAGTAGAAACTCCCATTATTGCTCCAACAGTAGTAGCAATGGCATCAATTAAAAATACTTTACCAACATTAGGAATTTTCCCGTTTTTATCTAACATGTTACCTTTTGCTGCTACTGCTATTAAAGTGCCCAAAGTATCAAATAAATCGTTAAACAGCAATACCAATACAATTGTAATAAAGCTCCAAAAATGTTTATTTAATATGTAGGAAAAATCTAACTGATTAAATATCGGCTTAATAGATTCGAATCTTAAAATTCCATCTGGAAAACGTATTCCAGCAGTAACGGCGCTTTCTGGATTAAAAATTGCATATGTCCAGGCTATAGCAGTAACTGAACAAATTGCCCAAAGTATACTTCCTCGTACATTTAATTGTTCGAAAATTACAATAAAAAATAATCCCAAAAATGTAAATAAAACTTTTAAGTCAATAAATGACCCGATTCCAACTAATGTGGCATCATTTTTAATGATAATTCCTCCATTGACAAAACCAATAAAAGCAATAAAAAGTCCTATTCCAACTGTGATAGAGTATTTTAAATTTACTGGTATGGAATTTGCAATACTTTCTCGAGCTCTTGACAGAGACAATACAATAAAAATCAGTCCTTCAGTAAAAACAGCAGCTAATGCAACTTGCCAAGGAATATTCATTCCAATTACTACAGAAAATGCAAAAAATGCATTAAGGCCCATGCCTGGCGCTAGTGAAATAGGGGTATTAGTATAAAGCCCCATTAATATACTGGAAAATGCTGATGTTAAGCAAGTTGCAGTAACTAATGCACCAATTGGCATACCTGTGCTAGATAATATTGCCGGATTAACAGCTATTATGTATGCCATACTCAAAAAAGTGGTAATCCCCGCTATAATTTCTTTTTTATAATCAATAGTGTTATTTTTAAATTGAAATAACAATGTTTCGTTGGATTGATTCATTATAAATTACTCCTTAAATTTTATTTTATATCAAAAATAAAACCAACACCATTCATTATATTTAATCTACTAGTAAAATGTAGTAATAAATTAAATTTTATGAAAACATTAATAGCCATAAATAAATTTAATAATAAAAATTAAGCACAATATTAACATTATAGGAGAAATCTTAATTTTTTCTTTACTAAAAAGATTAAATGATACATTTACTAAAATATAAAATATTGCCCCAACAAAAAATCCTGAAGAAATGCTATAAGTTAGAGGAATTAAAAAAAATATTAAAAAGCTAGAAATATTTTCTCTAATATTATAGAAATCAATTTTTACTAGTTCTCTACACATTGTAAATCCCACATATATTAAAGCAGCAGCAGTTGCGCTAGCAGGAACAGCAATAAACAAGGGAGCAAAAAAAACTGCAATTAAAAACAATGATCCAGTTACAATTGAAGTAAGGCCTGTTTTGCCACCTTCAGCAATTCCTGTAAAACTTTCAATATAAGTAGTAACAGTAGAAACTCCCATTATTGCTCCAAAAGTAGTAGCAATACCATCGACTAGTAATATTTTTTTTGCATTAGGAATTTTTCCATTTTTATCCAACATACCACCTTTCGTTGTGACGCTTATTAAAATACCCACAGTATCAAATAAATCATTAAATAGGAGAATAAAAACTATTGATATAAAAGTCCAAAAATGCTCATTTAAAACATAAGAAAAATCTAATTGATTAAATATTGGTTTAATAGATTCAAATCTTAGAATTCCATTAGGAAGATGTATTCCAATGGATTTGGCACCTTCTAAATTAAATGTTGCATATATCCAAGCTGTAAGAGTAACTATACTAATTGCCCAAAGGATACTCCCCCGAACATTTAATTGTTCAAAAATTACGATAGAAAATAATCCTAAAAATGTAAATAAAACTTTTAAGTCAACAAATGATCCGACTCCAACCAATGTGGTATCATTTTTAACAATAATTCCGCCATTGACAAAACCAATAAAAGCAATAAAAAGTCCTATTCCAACTGAGATAGAGTATTTTAGATTTATTGGGATAGAATTTATAATTTGTTCTCTTACCCTTAAGAAGGACAGGAGAATAAAAATTAATCCTTCAATAAAAACAGCAGCTAATGCAACTTGCCAAGGAATATTCATTCCAATTACCACAGAAAATGCAAAAAATGCATTTAAGCTCATTCCAGAAGCTAATGCTAAAGGCGTATTAGTATAAAGCCCCATTAATATTGTAGAGAACGCTGCTGTTAGACAGGTTGCGGTGACTAGTGCACCAATTGGCATGCCTGTGTTAGATAGTATCGCCGGATTAACAGCTATAATATATGACATACTCAAAAAAGTAGTAATGCCCGCAAAAATTTCTTTTTTATAGTTAATATCACTGTTTTTAAATTGAAAAAATAAACCTTTTGTATATTTTCCCATAAACTTTCCTTTATATTTTTTAAAAATATTTTCAATAATAATTATTACTCTTTTAATTCTTTTTAAAGGTCTATTTAACCTTATTAAGCATATTGTTCTGAAAAAGAATATTTTCACTGTCGGGCAAGTTTGAAAATACAATAGTTTTAATAACCCTTTCAGAACTATTTGTAATAACAAATTTTCTAGCTTTAATAAGCTTTAAATAAGCTTTTAAAGAAATATCTTTTCCAACGCTAAAAAAGGTTTGAAGATATTTATGATCAACTAGCTTGTAACGATTAAACAGAAATAGGGCAATTATATCATTTCCAACTTTTAAAAATAAAGGTTCTTTGTACCGTAAATTCCACTTACTAGAAATAGTAAAATAATGTCTTAAAGAAATTTTATTATTTTCTTGAATTAATTTAATATATTTGGAATCTTTTTTTAATTCAGGAATACCTTCAAAAGAGATTGTAGAACAAGACAATGTTAAAGGTATTAAATAAAAAAATAAAAAATATTTTTTAAAAATTTTAAAGACAGTCAATAATATGTGAGTTTTTTTATAAAATTTTATTTTTAAATGCATATTCTAAAGTATTTTTTGTATTCTTGAAATTAACATCAATAAATCTTGGATCATATTGCAAGGTGTCCTTAGTCCAAACTTGAAAAGAATCATCATTAAATAAAAAGACTAGCTTTTTATAAGGAGTTAAAGCTTTTGACATAAGGGTGAAATTGTCTTTATCAAGATTAATGTATAAAAACTTAAAATTTCCAATGCTAACTACCTTAGAAATAGCAATACTTCCAATATATTTATTGTCTTGAATTAATTTCAAATACCCTTTAGTAAAATTTAAATTTGAATCTAGCATAACATTTAAAAATACAGTAAATCTATTATTAGATTTATCTTTTTTAATGTAGATTTGACTATCCGGATAAAAATAAAGAAAATAATCTGCTCTTTCAATTTTTTCAAAATTCTTTTCTAAGTCTTCAGCAATATTCAAAATCTTGCAAGAAGAACAAATAAAAACCATTAAAATCAAAGAAAAACTATATTTCATAATTAACTTATATTATACAATACAGAAAGGAGAGTATTTATATTAAATGGGTGCAAACAACTTCAGCTCTTATATTGAAAATTCTAAAGTCTATTCGGATTATATAATATTAAAACACAAAATATTACTTATTCCTGTTCCTATAATAAAAATTGCTATGGGCGAAGATCTAAAAATTTTTGAAATAGATTTTCAAGACAAACATAAAGATTTTTCAGGATATATTCAATTAAATGAAAAATCTTTATACATAAATGAGAGCATGAGTCTTGAAAATAAAAGATTTACAATAGCAAAACACTTGGGACATTATTTGATGCATAAAGATCAAATTAAAAATTTATCTAAAAATGAAAACTATTATAATGAGCCTCAAGATAGTCAAATGATAACAGAAGCCAATATATTTGCAGCAAACATTTTAGTTCCAACAACTACATTAAAATTAAAATTATCTCAATATAAATCTAGAGAGTGCCCTCAAAAAACAATAGCAAAAGAATTTCAAGTAACCGAAAATACAATTTATTTAAAATTAAGTATACTTAATGATCTTAACAAGATAGACAAAATAAAAAAGAATAAAAAATTTTTTAAAATTAAAAACACAAAACATAAAATAGAAACTAACATTTGCCTCCACAAAACAGATAAAATTAAAGAATCAATAGCTCTTGATTTGGAAAAATATGAACTTGAAAAAAAAGAACAAATTAAAAAAATATTTGAAGATCTAGAGTAAAAAGCTTTTTTAAATTGAAAACTTTTTGAGTATATATTCCATCTTTACATTAGCCAAGACCAAATAATCTTTGCTCTTAATAAGAGAATCTAAATGGTTTTTTGCAATTACAATCCAATACTTATTATCCATAAATTTCTTAGCGGTTGGAAAATTTATTTTTAATGAAAAATTTTTCAGAATTTTTTGTTTTTCAAGATAAGATAAAACTTCTGCCTTAAAAGATGCTCCTTGGGTCAAACTATAAGCAATAAGTATTCTATATAATTTCTTATTATAAATAAAAAGATCTTTAATAAAATTAATATTACTATTGAAATTAGATTCATCAACGTAAATATACGCACTATTTTTGGGATCGTTTAAACTTTCAAAATCATATGAACGATATAAATGTTCATAGTCTTTGATTTTAAAATTTGAAATTTTCAAATCCGGATAATTCATCAAAGATGTTAAAAGAGTTAAATTTATTTTATCTTTTTCTGGTATTTTAACCAAAGAAATTGTCGAACAGCCATAAAGCAATAAAAAATAAATGGAAATTAAAAACTTCTTCATTTAATGCTTTAATTGTATGTTTTTAACAAAATAAAGTAAAGTAAATAAAAATATATAAATATTTTGATATAATATAAAAATAAAGTTTAAAAGGATGCAAAATGAGTTATTATGCGCTAAGCAAAATATTTCTATATTCTGGATACCTTGTTATTGGATTTTTATCTTTTACAATTTTCAATAAAAACTTACGAAATAAAATCAGAAAGAAATTAAAAAACTTATACTTTTTATATTATTTAACTTTTTTTGCTCTTTTTATAATCAGCTCAAATTTATCTTATTACTTTACTGAAAAGCAATTATTGGAAAATTTTAATATTTTTGAAAAAGAATTTTTTGAAATACATAAGGTAAACGAACAATTTTTTCAAAAATACCTACTAAATTTTCCAGTACCAATAAGAATGGAATTGATGTCAAAATTTAATCCAATATATACAGTGTTTAATGCTAGTTTTGAGAAATATGCTAAAAACATAGGTAAAAGTTCTTATGAAATTCAAACAAATTATAAAAATTACGTTAAAGCAACAAATTCAGAAATTAAAAGAAAATTAGAACAAATAAAAGAAAATATTACTCCTATTTATAATAAATATAAATTACCTATTCTAAATGGAGAAAATACAGAAATAAGTATCGATGCGAATGGGAATATTATTCCTGTTACAAAAAATACAAACGGACAAGTAACAGAATTGCTGTTTTACGATCAAAATTATAATTTAATTCCCTTTAGAGAATTTAAAAACTATAAAGTTAGATTTGATCTAATTCCAGAAAATAAAAATATATATTTCAAAGAACTAATAAATGTTTACTATATTGATGAAAACAATATTACTACTCCTATAGAGTATTATAAAAATAATATAGAGACTAGCCCTTATTACATAGACTTGCAAGAAGAGAAAGACAATTTTCTTAAAACAATAAAAATCAAAAAAGAGTATGGTTTATACCTTGAGAAAAAAAAGCAACTACAACATTTAACTGAGAATGATAAACTTGATGATTTTAAAGAATTTTTAGCAAAAAATAATAATATTTTTTCATTAAATACAATATTTTCTAACGGCAATCCAATATTTACTTATGCCATAAATGTAAAAGCAAAAAGTATTATAAATTATTTAATAACAAAAGAATTTAATATTAATTTAACAAATCAAAGTTCTCAAACAGCTCTTCATAATGCCATAATTCAAAAATATGAATTAAAATTTATTAAATCACTTATTAAAAAAGGCGCTAATCCAAATATCAGGGATAGCGACAATAAACTGCCTATAGATTACTCTGATAAAACTAGTGAGATCTATAAATATTTAATTGGCATTTAATGTTATCATGCTAATTCAATTAGCATGATAACAGCATTCTAAATCAAATTGATCCGACTTATTAAGCTCTAAGCTTAATTTAAAATAATTGTAATGAGAACAAAAGTTACAATCCTCGATATTTAAATAATAAATGACATTTAGTTAAAGATAATCTTTAACACTTTTTAGAAATACAAAATTATATAAATAGTCATTTGATAATATTATTATTTATTCATTGCTAATCTTTACAAGATCGAAAAATCTTGTTAAGATATTAAGCGTATTAATTAAATTAATTATTTTAATTAATTAATTTGAACTTAATAAAAAGGGGAAAATTATGGCAACATCATCAGCATCTATATCTATATTTACAATATTACAAAAAATAGGAAAAGCTTTCATGCTTCCTATAGCACTTTTACCAGCAGCCGGAATTTTATTGGGAATCGGAGGAGCATTTACTAACGAAACAATGATTCAGGCTTATGGGTTAGAAGAAGTGCTTGGGAAAGGAACTGTAGCTAATTCAATACTTTATCTTATGAAATATACAGGAGAGGTAATTTTTGCTAACTTGCCTTTAATGTTTGCAGCAGCAATTCCAATTGGACTTGCTAAGGTAGAAAAAGGAACGGCCGCTTTAGCAGGAGTAGTCGGTTTTTTAGTCATGCACCAAACTATAAATGGAATTTTGTATATACAAGGAATCACACCAGAAAGCGCAAGCTTAAAAGCACTTTTGGAATTAGGAATGCCTGAAACAGCTGCAACTGCAAAAAGTCAGGAATACACAAATGTACTTGGAATATTCTCTCTTCAAATGAGCGTAATGGGGGGACTAGTAGCGGGATTCGTTGCTGTTTTTCTTCATAACAGATTTCATAATATTCAATTACCCACATTTTTAGCATTTTTTGGAGGCACAAGATTTGTGCCAATCATAACCACAATAACAATGTTTGTAGTGGGAATATTTTTAACATTTATTTGGCCTTTTATCCAAGGTGCAATGACTTCGTTTGGAAAAATTGTAGAACAATCCGGACTTTTTGGAACATTTGCATATGGAGCAATAAAAAGGTCTTTAATTCCATTTGGGCTTCACCATATATTTTATTTGCCATTTTGGCAAACAGCTGTTGGTGGAACATTGGAAATAAATGAAGAGCTCATATCAGGAGCACAAAATATATTCTTCAAGCAACTTGCAGATCCAAATACTGTACACTTTGAAGTCGCAAAGGGAACAAGGTTTTTTAGCGGAGAATTTGTTGTTATGATTTTTGGATTACCTGGAGCTGCGCTTGCTATGTACCATACATCAAAACCTGAAAATAAAAAAAACGTAGCTTCATTGCTACTATCTGCTAGCTTTACATCAATGTTAACAGGAATTACAGAACCTCTTGAATTTGCATTCCTTTTTGCAGCACCAGCGCTTTATTACTTTATATATGTTCCTCTTTTTGGATTAGCGTATCTTTTAACACACCTTTTAAACGTAGGAGTGGGACTAACATTTTCTGGTGGATTTATAGATATGTTTCTATTTGGAATACTGCAAGGGAATAGCAAAACAAATTGGATAGCAATTCCTATCTTAGGAATCTTCTACTTTATTGGATTTTACTTTATATTTAAATTTGCAATCATGAAATTCAATCTTAAAACAATAGGAAGAGAAGATGAAGAAATGGAAAAAGATAGCATAAGTTCAGAAAAAACAAATTTATCAGAAACTGCTTCAAAAGTATTAGAAGGTCTTGGAGGAAAAGATAATATTACATATATTGATGCATGTGCATCAAGACTAAGAGTTAATCTAAAACAAATAGAATTAATCAAATCAGATACCTATTTCAAAAATCTGGGTGCTAGTGGAATATTAAAAAAAGGAAATAGTGTCCAAATTGTATTCGGTGGATTATCCGATAATATAAAAATGGAAATAGATAAACTTATGTAAAAGTTTAAGAATATAATATAAAAACAACTAATCCAATAGAAAAAT
>NZ_CP179579.1:0-29047 GCF_030439725.2 [Borrelia] tanukii
ATACAATTTTTAATTAGTATAAATATTTACCTCCAAAGATTAACCTAAAAAAGCAAATCTTACTTCCCAAAGGGTAAAAATTTAACTGCAAAAAATAAAACTTTAAATCTGATTTTTCGGGAAAGCAAAACTTTAACCTAAAAGAATTAAGGGGAAAATCCAAAATAAGAATCAAAAATCTATCAACTTGCTTTATCCGGCTTAGCGCTATCATCTACAAACTTCGTAAACCTGGATAAAAAGTCTACATGTACGGTACTACCTTATAATTTATATTTCTGCAATATTGTGATAAGCTTTTATTGCATTGTTCAATAAAGGAAGAAATAATGAAAAAAGAAAACATGGTTAAATTATTTTTTATAATTTATTATTTACAATAGCTTGTCAGCCATATGTAATATATAAAAAAATAAATCTATTAAAGAAGACCTAAGGCCTGCAAGTGATGCTATAGAGCTAGAAGAAAAATTTTCAAATTTGCAAAAAGTTTTCAAGAAAAATCAACAGCCAAAATGAGCGCTTTAAAAGCAGCTAGAAAAGCCATCCAAGAGCTTATTGTGAGCGATAAAATGAACAAAAAAAAGACAAGGTCAAAAGCAGCATTAGTTGGGGCAAAAATCAACCTTATTGAACTCCATGCCCCCACATAACAGAACTATCTGAAGATGTCGCCGCAACAACACATAAACGACATAATAAAGTACCTTGAAGAAGATTATAGTGAAGAAAAACAAATATTTGGCATAAAACTCAAGCCGCTATTTTACTAGACAATCTTTAAATAAATTATCGATGTTAAAAACATATATCCCAAATATTCCTAACACTATATCTTTAGATATCCTCAAATAAACTGCTCGATATAACAAGAATCAAAAAGCTAGCAACTCATTTTAGCACATTGCCTTTCTTTATATCTACAAATTTAGTAAACCTAGACATAAAGCCCATAGTTACAGTACCAGTAGGTCCATTTCTATTTTTAGCAACCATTACTTTTACTTTAACTAAAGTATTAACTAAAGTACTATTATTCTCTTTATATTCTTCATTTTCTTGATGTAAAAAAATTACAGTGTCTGAATCCCGCTCTAACCCCCCGACTCCCTCAAGGTTGCCAAACTGGGCTCTCTAACTTCTACACTTCTTTTCTTGAGGGGCCCCGCCAACTTGAGATAGAACTATCAAGCTCTAGAGCAAGTACATGGTATAGTACGACTCAAAAATGAAACTTGCTCAAAACGAGAAATATAATTTTGCTGCATGGCAATTAAGCTAATATAGTCAATAAAAATACTCTGCACATTATAATTTCTTTTCATTTGCCTAGCTTGAGCTTTTAATTCGTATATTTGAATACCTTGAGTACATCTCAATATAAAAAGGCAAATTATAAAGCTTAAAAAATGTTTAATTGTAGACAATAAGCTCATTTTTGATCATTAAGAAACTATTAAGTTTATGATATTCAATACTGGCATTAGGCGATATAAACCTTTTAATAATAGACTTACTTAACATTTCAAGTGTAAAAATCCAACGCTCCGATTTTTTGTTTGAGACATAGATTGTTTGCTATATTGAGCACAAAAGAAGTTTTACCAACGCCCGATCTTGCTCCAATTATCACAAAATCTGATTTACTAAAACCTTGTATAATTTCGTCAAGACTTTTAAATCCGCTTACTACAAAATTACTTTTTGTAAAATTTTTATTTTGAAAATCATGATTAATTTCTTTTAAGATATCACTTATACACATTAAATTTCTATTTTTGTAAGTTAGTTCAATTGAATTTACTTTATTTTACACATTATCAAAAAGCACTCTTAAATCTACTGATTTATCTATAGCGTCTACAATTATAGTACTAGCAACTCTAGGGGCTGAGCACCTTATGCTGTATTCTCTTATGTTAATATGTTTTTTTATAGAGCCGACTGTAGTATATTTTAATATTGCCTGAATATATTCATTTATATCAAAAGCTCCTAAAACTTTACTAAAGTTTCTATCTTTTACAAGCTCTCAAGCACTATAATAGAGTCGATACTTCTTTTGCATGTAAATTGCCCATACAAGAAAAAATTTTTCTTATTTAAATCAAAATCAAAATCATCGGGTTTTAGATAAGGCAAAATTTCTTCAATTTTAACAGCGTTATTCAATTCACTACCAATTACAACACTTTCAGAATTCTTATTAAAAAGGCTATATTTTCAATAATATCTTTAATACCAAAGTTATTTTTCATTTTCAGCATATTCCTTTATCTTTGACATTGGTAGTTCTATTAAAATATTTCTTAACGTGATACTTCCCTCAGCTTTATAAAATATACCGCTTACAAAACAACCTTTTTGCTCTCCAAACATAACATATGGTTTATCTATTTTGGTATTATTTTTGAAATAGAGTTTTTTCAATTTTTTTATATATAAGTGTAGAATTTATGGATGAGAATTTGATGAATTAGAGTGTGAAAAAACAAGATTGTCAATTTCTTTTTTGAAGATAAAAATTATTCTTTTGTCTTAAGCGTATTCTTTAATCTCATTTTTGATGAAGTTTCTTATAATTACTATTCTATTTTGCCAAATACTGGTATTTATTTTGTAAAATGAAAAGCCCCCCATTATATTTGCCCAAACTTTATATCTTTTTATATTATTCTTTATATTGTTCTTTTAGTAACCGACCTATTGTTATCTTTTAATAGCATTAAATTTACACTAGCTAATATAACTCTAAGTTGATATGTTTTTAGGTTTTTTGATTTTACATATTCGTTGTATTTTATTCGTAAAAACCATGATACTTTCAACAATCTTTGGTATTCTATTTCTTTTTAGTAATATGAGAACTAAGTCTACGATTAGAAATTTCTTTTAGATCGAAATTATTTTTTTCTACATTCTTTTATAGAATTTCTAGATGAGCATTAAAAAAAATATATTTTTTTGATTCTTGATACTTTTAGTATCATCTAATATTCTATTATCAGATTGATTATTTAAAATCAAAATAGGCTTCTTTGTATTTAAAATTTTTTTTAAAATATGGATGCCTTTTTTTTGATCCAAATGTCGAGCTCCCATGGCTTAAACATTCTTAAAAGCGATTTGTGGTCTTAATTTTTAATTTTCTTCAATTTTAAAGAAATTAAATTCAATGTATCTTTTTTCTCCATAAAGTACTTTTGATTTGTCATATAATCTCCACACTTTTCCATTTAAAAGTATACCGTAATGTTTTTGATATTGATTTAGATATCTATATAGCCGATCTTCTGCTTCTTTTGCCTTGTCTTTAGTATCAAAACTAAATGATGGACGCTTAACTTCTACTACAAGTAAGATATCTTCGGCCGGAATAGGATCATTATTTTTTTTAGCTTCTTCTAATTTATTATTAAAATCTGATTTGTCTTTATCATTTTCAAAAAGTAGTATATCTACTCCAGACTCCACCCCTTCTATTTGCCCACCTTTTTGTTGTTCTACTGAATAATTTAGTTTTTCAAATATAAATTTTGGTAAAGACTCTATATTTGCTTCTGTTGAATTATTATCTATTGAAGATAGCTTATTTTTTATAAGAATAAAAAGTCTTTTAGCTTATTAATATTTTCTTTTTTTATAAAATCTTTTGATAAGTTTTTATAAAGAGATGTGTTTGGATCATTTGTTTTTACAATGTCATTATTTTTCATTATTTTATCTTATCATTTATGAAAAAAGTCTTTTCCTTTATTAGAAATGTTCTTATTACTTTGTAACTAATTATGAAAACATATTAATAAGGGACTTATCAATTTCTTAATAATAGAACTCTCAAATAGCCAATTTAATTAATATTCTCCAGAAGTCATACTTAAATCCTATAATGACGATCTTAAAGGATTGGGTTTGGCTGACGCTATACTAACAACAATGGAAAAAATCTTTCTATTTTAGAAAAAAAAGAAAAATTATAAGTAAATTTTATACTAAAGATACAGATTATGGCTTTGTGGTCTTATAAGCTTAATTACCCTATCATACAAGCCTAGTTAAATAATCGGGCTATTTATAAAAAAAATAATCTATGATAGTTCGTACTATGTATTTGAACAGCAAAAAGAAATTAGATTTTAAATCTTTTCACTGAAAATGAATCTTGCAAAGATCTTCATAATCTAAAATTGTATATTAATGAAAACTTAAAACGTCAAGGGACTTACAATAATACCATAAAATAATAAATTTCTCAACTTTATTGAGAAACTAAACAATTATAATATATTATTATAATTGGCTTTTTTAAGCTAAATTTTAATTGCAACAACAATCGTTATATTAAAAATATACCGTTATTTAGAAAGAAACTTAAAAATTTTATAGTAAATTTACCTGAAAAAGACGCTCACAAAAAATGTGGAATAAAAACCAATCCCGGACTTTAGAAATTAGTAAAAGTACAAGAATTTCTAAAAAATACTAATATTGATCCAAGTTATGTTATGGAGATGTCTTATAGACCATTTGATAATAGATTTACTTATTTACCCTAAAAATAAAGGAATCATAATTAGACCTTATTGTGAAATCATGAAACATATTCTAGGAATTCACAAAAATATAGCACTAATAACAACAAGAATATTTAAGACTGATAATTTTTTCATGCTTTCATTACTTTTAAAATATTAGAATCAAATATTATTAGACACGTATATGTTTTCCACGTACACACTTAAAGATGTCATATTGATAATATGACATCTCGTAGATTTCCCGCCTCTGTAACTTTTTTCTCTATTTGATTGCTCAATGTGTCTATATGAGATGTAAGCTTGGTGGTATCTGTTTTTATAGAATTCTTATCACTTTGATAATCTAATAAAAGTTGTTTTGATTCTTCTGAGGCAATTTTTATTAGAGATAATACTTTTTCAAGTGATTGTTTAAGCTTTTCTAAATCTGGAATATCTATTTTATCTAGAGTATCTTTTTTGGGGTATAAGTGATCAATAACTTCGTAAAAAGTATCTCCAAGATAGTACAATTGGTTGAATATATTTGGTATCCTGTTTGCCAGTTCTATAACACTTGAGAATTCTTTTAAGTCCTTAGTATCAATAGTGCTTAAAGTGGCATAAACATTCCTTCTATACTTTTTAGATTTTTCAGAATTGTCAGATATTTCTGAAGTACTAGAGGTCCATTTCATTGCTCTAAAAGCCATTCCATATTGGTCAACAGGTTCTTTTTCCATTATTTTTATATACTTTTCTTTATGTGCATTAGTTGTTTCTATTAAATTGTTTAAATCGTTAAGTAGTTTATTTTTTATTTTTTTAGTTGAATCTTCTTCTTGCTTAGAGTCTGATTCTGTGTCAGGCTTTAATGCCTCTCTAATTGGAAGACCTTCTCCTTTCTTAGAGACCATTTCTGTTTTAGGTTTTAATGCCTTTTTATTAGATGGGCGCTTAATACTTTTTTTGTTAATATCAAAACCTGAAGTGCAAGCTAAAAATAACAAAAAGAATACATTGATAATCAAAAGATATTTCATAAATATTCTCCTTGAACGTCATTCAGTCTTTAGTATAATCTAATATTAAATTAAATTCAATATTATATTTAACATTACTAATTTAATATTGAATTAATCATAATAATATTTTTATTATCAAAAGTTTTATAGAATTTTAAGCTATTTTAAAAATCTATTTTATATATTCTTTATTAATTTTTACCAAATTTGTTTATTTCAATAATAGCATGTTTCATTTATGAATAGATTCTTAATACTTGTTATCCTTAAGATTCGAAAACTTTGAATTTGTAAAAAATTGAAAATATTCAGAGTATTTATAGGGAGCTTTTGAAGTAAAATAAGGTTGCTCATATGGTTATTTTTATCATCTATATTTTTTTGTTGTTCGAGATTAAAAATCATCACAATTCTTTATTTTAATATGCAAATAACTGTTTAAAAATTAATTATAAGTTTTCTTTGTTTTGAATTCTTTTCTTTTATAAAGAAGGATGAAACTAGGGATGCTTCTTTTTTTTTGTTTTTTGTATGTTTTTTATTATTTTCATACTCAATTATTAGTTCAGATAATATTTCCTTTTTGTCTTTATAAATTTTTTCAATAATAAAGTATAATCTTTTAGAATCTTGTTTACAAAAATTATATAGTTCTTTATCTTTTACTAAAATTCTAATAGGAATGCTTTCATCTACATTCTTAGATTCGCTGTAAATATCTTCGTTTAAAAATTTTTTTTCATCTATATCTCTTAATATAGCCTTAAAGCCTACTTTCTTTATTTTATCAATGGATACTTTTCCCTCTAAAACTTTTTGATAAATTTTTAAAATCTATAAGCTTGACTTTTCGCAACTTCAAAAGATTTTATAAAATTATTAAAATTAGCAAAACCATCATATTTATATGATGGTTTTTGTTTAATTTCGTACAATATTTTCATTCTTTGAATCTTATTATTAATATCATCTTTTAAATTGTATTTGAGTTGTTCTTTTAGATTGTTGTAGTTTTCTAATTCTTTGTCTTGATCGTTTTTTAAATTTGTCTCTTCATTATAATTTTCAAAGCGATTACTAAATAATTCTTCTTTATCTTTTTTAGCTTTTATTTCCATTTTAAACTCCCTAATTTGAGTCCCCCGGGGGAATATAACCAAAAAATGTTACAAACTTAGGATATTTTTTAATACATTTTTTGATTCTTTATAATATTTGCTTTTTAAGTCTGGTTCTAAACGATTAATTATAAAAACTTTTATACTATTAAAATAATGAATTTTGCCTTTTATGTAATTACCATATCGTATATATAAAGCATCTTCAACCTCTTTAAGGATATTCCTATTTTTAATAAACTGATTTACAACAATTGAAATATCATATTTTTTTCTGTAATTTTTTGTATTAGTATTTCTAAACTTTCTATTGACCATGTTTCTGGTTGAACTGGAATAACAATATGATCTGTAACATTTAGTGCGTTTTTTAAAATAAAAATAAAACTAAAACTAGGAGGCGTATCAAGCAAAATATAATCAAAATTATGGTTGAAAATATTTTTATCTAAACAAAATTTCAATAGATTTTCCTTGTTTTCCATATTCTCACAGTTAAATTCATCCAGAGATGGATGTGATGGAATTATTGAAATATAGTCGTTAATTTTACTTACACATTGTTCAAAATAAACATTGCCTATTAATAAATTATGGATATTATTTTTATCAAAATTAAAAATGCATTTTCTAAAATACGAAGTTAGGGCATTTTGCGAGTCCATATCAATAAGTAATACTTTTTTACCTAAATCTTTTAATATATAAGAAAAGAGTATTGATAAAGTACTTCTACCTACACTCCCTTTAAGATTTGCTATTGTTATGATATTTGATTTTTTTTCTATCCATTTATATATTACCCCTTCATCTTTTAACTCTTTATTATAAAATTTATATACTGTATTTTCCATTTTTTTTATGTGTTCTAAATTGAAACTATAATATTTGGTTTTCTCTTTTTATTTTTTTTCTTAACAATGTTCTAAGGGATTCAATATAACATCTAATAGATCATTTACTAAATTTAAATTCTAAATAATAAAGTTTTTCTACTACATAAGATTTATTATCTTTTCTTAAAAAAAATGACTTTCCTAATTTGTCCCACCCATATTTTACTCCTAGGAATTTATTATTTTCCTTTAAAGAAAAGAGATTAAATAAATAATATTTCTTTTTATTGTTAAGTTTTTGGAAAGTTAAACTCAATTTGTTGTTTTTATTGGTAATTTTAAATTTTACCAAATGTTTAAAAATTTTTGTATAATATATTTTTTTATTATTTATTTCTTCGATTTTAGAAAAAGCGGTTTTTTCTTTTGATTCTTTATTTGTATTTTCATTATATTTTAGTTTTTTTTATTTATTATTTCTTTTTTTCTTTTTTTTAGTTTTTCTAACAAATTACTCAACTTTAGTTCATTTTTTTTAATATTTTGCTTAGAACATTTTTAGCTATATGCTTGACATGTCCTCTGAAATTATTTGTTTTATTTACTTTCCATTTGGTAGTGTAAATATCTTTAAATTCTCCTGCAAGTAAATAGAAGTCTGTTTTATATGGGACATGTTGTCTCATAAAGTGAATTTTATTCTTGTATTCTTTAAATTTACTCAAAAAGAAAGATAAAATGTCTTCTTTTTTGTAGTTAAATGATAAATAATTAAGGAAATCTTTAAAATTTAAAAGTGTATTTTTATAAGTTTTTTTGGGTTTTTAGTTTGTTTTGCTATTTTTTTTATATCATTGGTGATTTTTTTAGATAATTTTAGTTTCTTTTCCAGGATATTTTTTTTACTTTTGTTTTTACAGATTTTTTTGAAAATAGATTTTGTAGAATTTTTATTATATATATTTTCATTATTATTTAAGGTAAAGTTTGAAAAGTGGAGCCTTGAATTAACTAAAGAATATCTTTAAGATTAAAGGAATATATACAAAAAAGCCCTTTTATTGGATGATATATTAGAATACTTATAGAAAAGAAAAAATTCCTAATCCAAATTGGATTATCACAATTTAATAATTTAAATCAAGATAAATTATTTATTTTTTTTACTTTTTCATATTTAGATATAAATTATAATAAAATATTTTTTTATTTTTATAAAACTATTCTAATACAAATTTTTGATACTACAAAAGATTTTATACTCTGTTCAAAACTTTTGAAACCATCATATTTATAAAGGTCTTTTTCTTTAACTTTATTATTAATAGCATCTTGTAACTTTAATTTTAATTGTTCTTTTAATTCGCTTTAGATTGCTAGATTTTTATCATGATTAGTATTTAAAAATATATTTTTTTATTCTTGACACCCAAGGTATCAAGAATTATTCTATTCTTAATCGAGTTCATTAAAAAGTTTCTTCCTAGCTATTGAATAAAACTAAGATGCCTTTTTGTCAAAAAGCCAAGCTTTAAGTGTAAATATTTTAAAACTAAAAATAGAAATTAATGACTATACGATTAATTTTTCATTTTAATACTAGTAAAATTACTTAGATGCGCTACTATTTCTAAATTAAAGATTATAGAATAAGTAGTTCATTTTTTAGCTAACTCTTTTTGGGTATAATGAAAAAATATTTTATGAATTTTTAATATTAAATTAATGGAGTAATGCCTTATAAATTAATTAAAGCAAAAAGAATTTTATGGAAAAGAGTATAAGTATTTTGAATATATTTTTCTTTATATCATTTTTTTATTCTTGTGTTGTAGGATCAAATTCTTTAAAAAACATCAAAACCGAAGTTTTGGATCTTGAGCTAATTGAAGAGCATAATGAAAAAAATATTAAAGAAAATAATAAAAAAGATATTAAAGAAGATATTAAAAATATTTCTTGTATTAATGAAGAATTTGGGTCAAGCGAAATAAAAGAAGGAGAAGTTTGGGGAGGGCTATTAGCAGGGAGGTATGTTACATGGATAAAACCTAATAATTTAAGAGTTATAAAAGATAAATATAATAATTTAATTGAAGATCTTAAAGGGCTTAAATATTCGTATATTTTTTCGCCCATTCGACTTAAAACTTTATCATGGCTTAGTTATAGTTATTATATTAATGATAATAACTATAAAATATTGGGTAATGAAGTGCCAATAGCTAAAATAATAGCATTTGAGTCAACCAAAGAGTTTGAAGAAAAATATGAGGTTAAAAGCCTAAAGTTAACTTCTGAAGGATCAAATATTGATTTTGAGCGATATAGAACTGGTGTTGCTGCAATTAGCTTAAAAGAGACTTCAAAAGAGTCCGGGTACATTAATTCATATAATTTCGGAGTTTTTAATGATGACCTAACAAATTCTTTTAAACTTCTTTATAAAAAGAGTAAATGCAGCTATATGCTTGCATCTCTTACTATAAAAAATAAACAAACTAATAAAGATGAAACCTATGAAATTGCATTAAATCCACGGCTATTTGCTGATACCATTAAGCTAATATTTGCCAAGTATCCAGATTTATCAAAAGAGAAATTAAAACTCCCTATTGATGAATAATAAACAACCTAGTGACATTTTTAATAAACAAATTTATTTTTTAGAAAATACAGAAGCACTTCAAGAAGCAAAATAAAAGATGATAAAGAAAATAAAATACTGTATAAGTTGAGTTGGTGATATTGAAAATGATTTAGAAAGATTAAAAAGTTATTTAAAAGAAATTAAAGCATATATCACAAAAAGAATTGCAAAATGTCACAAATATATGCCTCTCTATGACTTTATATATGTACTACAAACTCTTTATTTCTAATATCTTTAGTTTTATTAAAAAACACCTATCATAATACATTAATGCATTTTTAAATCTATAAACATTATTTCTTCAATTTTTAAAAGTTTTTTAGCTTCTTTATTACTTTCTTTAAAAATCACTTCACTAAGAATAACTTTTTCACCATTTTATAGGAATGTTTTTAGTATATATATCATTAAATGAATATAAATCTTTTTAAAAGAATAAACCGAGTTTAAATTATTAAACGTGGTTAAGTTTATTTATTCTTAAATAATTCTCATATCCTTTTATTAAAGACGAAATATAGACTTCTCCTTTTTTATTTTTTAGTACCTTAAAGTCATTAAGTAAAACCACAAAATCTTCTTTAGTTAGTGAATAAAGACTGGCTACAATAAAATTGTTCTCATTTTCTTTTTCTTTGAAAAATTCATCTTGAGTATCTAATTTTAGTATTTTACTAACTTCTTCTTTACTAAACTTAAAATGCTCTAAGTAAAGTAAATATTGAAAGTTTTCCGGATCATTTTTAGCTATCAACAAAGAAGTATTTTTTGCAAGATTTAGATATAAAGAATTACTTAAAATTTCTTTTTCTTCGGGCTGAGGCATTGGACATTGATATAAACATGATTTTTGAACATGTATATTAACAAATCTTCTTAACAAAAAATCAAATGCAAGTGAATTAAAAATAGATATAATAAATAATTTTTTATAAATAGATATTGGTGTTTTTTCATAATTTATATACATTGAATTTACGCAATAACAATTTTTAGGAGACAAAGTGCTAATCATGGTTCTTACATCTGTATTTCTTGCAATATCTCTATAGAATACTCTTTCGGTTTGACATTGGTTATCTTTAGTTAATATTTTTTCTAAGTCTTCTTTTTCTATCCATAAAAATTTAGAACTTTCTTTTGCATCTTTATCTTCAAAAAATCTTGAATTAAACTGATGAATATTGGCTCCACAATAAAGAAATATAAAGTTTTCATTATCATATTCTTTTAATAAAGATTTACGATTCTTAATACTCGGGTCTAAGCCTTTTTTAAAATTAATATATTCTTCACTAAAAACACTGAATTGACTAAACATTTTGTTTATTAAGCTAAATTCTTTATTGTTTTTAAATTCTATTATTGACTCTTGAATAGGAGATAGTTTTTTAATTTGATTTATATTTAATTCAATTCCTTTATAAGCATTATCTTTGCCGTCTTTTAAATCCCTAGTTATTTCTTTTAAAATATTATCATTGCTCTGAATCATAAATTTTGCTTTAAAACTTAATGTAGGGATTTTAGCATCACTAAGTTGAAATATCGCAAATTTAAAAAGTGATGCCACGTCTTTAAATCTTTTTTGATTTTGAAACTGATAAATATAGTTAATCTTATACTTACTAAATATATGCTTTCTTAGTGACCTAGAACTAGATTCACTCCAAAGGGCTGAGGGAACTAAATAAGTTAAATTGCCGTTTTTTTTTATTAACTTTAAATTAAATGTAACAAAGTATCTAAAAAGATTCGGGTCACCACCACTAGCAAAGTCTTTAAAATCACTTTTATAAATATTATTAATAGTACTTATACTGTTTTTTTCTTCATTATATTCAATACTTAAAGGATGATTGCTTTTACTAAGCATCTCTTGCTTTATTTTATTTTGTTCTTTTATGCTTAGTTTTCTATAGCTCGGAATATGTTTTGAGAAAAATTCAGATTCATCAAACTTAGTTTTCTCCCATGGAGGATTTCCAATTACAATATCAAATCCTTCCTGAATATCTGGAAACTCAATTCCATAGTGAAAAAATTTATAGTAGCTGCTTAATTTTCTAATTATCTCTATTTTTTCTTTATCTTCACTAGAAGTTTTATTTCTTAAAATATTTTCAATTAAACTAATTACAGTTGCAATATCACTAAATTCTATATTTAAAGATTTGTCAAAAGATAATGAATAAAGTTTAAGTAAAGAAAATATTATTTTTAAATTATCTGTATCTTCATTTTCCTCATATTCTTTGTATATCTTTTTAGATTTTTCTATATCTTCTTTAGTAGTATCATTAATACCTTTAATTTTTTGATAGTTATCTTCTAAGATAGTTGTAATTTTTTCAATTCTTTTTTTAAATAAAGAAAACCCACTTTCAAATTTCTTTTTTGTAATATCAAAAAATTCATCTTTAGTATACCCTAGCAGGGCATTTCCTACTTTTATGTGATGTTCAATAAAGCTTAGTGGTGTTCCAAAAACAAAAGTATTAATCCATAAACTTAGCATGGTAATTTCAACAGAAATAGGATTAATATCAACACCATAAATACATTTCTTTAGTAGCATCCTTTTAAGTACTAATTCTTTACTTATACTATCCTGAACATCATATTCTTCACTTTCTTTAAGAATAGCTCTATATTCTTTATCAAGCTCTTTTTTTACATCTTCAAATTTATCTAGCTCATGCCATACTTTTTCTGTTAAATAATCTAAACAAGAAATTAAAAAATGCCCTGATCCACAAGAATTGTCAATGATTTTTATATCTAAAGGGGACTTGGTTTTAAGCTGTTCTTCAATTGAAGATGCGACCATAAAATCAGTTAAGTCATCTGGGGTATAATATGCTCCACTTTTCTTTCTATCAAGCGATCTTGATGTAAGATAAATATTGCCCTTATAATATGTAGCAACTTTGTTTGCGTTCTTGTTTTTAAACTCTTCTTCAGTACGAATGAGATAAACCCCGTCTTCAACAATACGATGAACAGTAGTATCTGCAATTCTTAGGTCATATTCAAGTAGAGTTTCGTATAATTCTCCAAAACTTTTAGGATCTAGCTTTGAATACTCTACAAATTTTTTATCTTCAATATTTTTTTCTTCAAAGAAAAGTATTTTAACTAGTATTTCTTCAAGTTCACTGATACTTAATAAACTTTCATTATTTAAATATTTAACCTTGTCTTCTGCAAATAATCCTCCATTAAATATAGGAAACTTTATTGCATCGCTTCCTTTATCAAGTAAATTGAAAATTGCTATTATTTTTTTGTATCCTAATTTATTTTTTGAATTTTCATCATAAAAAAAATATCTAAAAGATATAGAAGATCTGTACAGCTTGTTTTCTTCTAATATTTTCTTAAATATTTCGTTATCTTCAATATATGCAATAAAAAATATTCTTAAAATAAAAATAATTGATTCTTCAAGTATGCTAGTTAAAATATGTTGAGTAATTTCTTTGTCTGATACTTTAAATTCTTTGTCATATATATTTTTTGCAATTTTAAATACTATAGAATCGTCGGGCCTCTCATAAAGTATCTCTCGCAGGGTTTTTTGAATTATATCTTTTTCTTTAGCTATTTGTTCTTTTTCAACTTTTATTACATTACTTGTCTTTAGGTATCTTTCTTTTCTTATAAGGTAGATGAATAAAATAAACCATTCTTGTGCTTTGTATTCTTCTTTTTCTTCAATTTTAGAAAAATTAAATTCAATATATCTTTTTTCTCCATAAAGGACTTTAGATTTGTCATATAATCTCCATACCTTTCCATTTGAAAGTATCCCATAATGTTTTTGATATTGATTTAGGTATCTATATAACTGATCTTCTGCTTCTTTTACTTTATCTTTAGTGTCAAAATCAAATGATGGACGCTTAACTTCTACTATAAGCAAGATATCTTCGGCTAGAATAGGCTTATTATTTTTTTTAGATTCTTCTAATTTATTATTAAAATCTACTTTGTCTTTATCATTTTCAAAAAGTAGTATATCTACTCTAGACTCCACCCCTTCTATTTGCCCACCTTTTTGTTGTTCTACTGAATAATTTAGTTCTTCGAATATAAATCTTAGTAAAGACTCTATATTTGCTTCTGTTGAATTATCATCTATTGAAGAAAGTTTATTCTTTATAAGAATAAGAAAGTCTTTTAGTTTATTAATATTCTCTTTTTTTATAAAATCTTTTGATAGTTCTTTATAAAGAGATATATTTGGATCATTTGTTTTTATAATGTTGTTAGTTTTCATTATTTATGCTTACAAAACCAAACCCATTTATGTTATTTAGAAATCTTTTTTAGCTCTCATTAATGCTAACAGTATGTCCTAAGATTAATTTTTAAAAAATTAAAAAACTAATCTTAGGCAAGTCGGCCAAAATTTATTTTAATATTTGTTTAGCTGTAAATACTTTATTTCTAGAATAAGATTGTTCAAACTATTGCTAGCCTTTTCTCCATATTTCTCAGTATAATCAACTTTATATAAGTCCAATTCTATTAAATAATCAAAAATTTGATCTGAATATAACCATCTATAAGATAAGTTATTGCCTTAAGCTTCATGAACATAATTAGAGAGCTATTAACTTATTTTTTTATTGAGGTAACCCATGGCATCAAGAGCATCTAAAAACACTTTTTCTTTAATCCCAATTTTTCTTAAACACCTTCTAATTTGTGGAGCATACGCAAAAAAAGGTTTCTATCCTTTTCATTTTCAAAATCATAATTATCTAGTCTTTTGTTAATTGATTCTTTAGAAACATCTTGTTCAGAATTATACAAGTAGTAGAAATGTAAAAAATATTTATAATAATTTATCAGTACAAAAACAAAACAAATAATAAACATTTTTTTATTCATAATTATCCCCTCCTAAAATTAAAAAATAAATCAAAGCTCTTAATTTACAATTTTTTAGCAAGTAGCAGGGGGGAGAAAACCAATAATCCTAAATATTTACTAAAAATTGAAACTAAAGGAAACTATCAAAAAAACAAAAAGGCTCTATTAATAGAATTAATCTAGATTATAAGTTACTAATCTGTATAAGAAAATTTCAAATCAAAGAAAAGATTTTTTACATACAATTATCTTATTACTTTATAATTGAATATAAAAACACAGTAATAAAAAACTTATCAATTCAAGGTATGCAAAAAGGATGTTTAGAGAAAGTAGTAATGATTTAGAACGAACGATATGAGCTTGTAAAACAATTATTATATAAATCAAAGTGACATGGATCCTCTTTATATAAAATAGATAGACATTCCCCATCAAGTAAACTATGCAACAATTGTGGTATTAAAAATACAACCCTAAATCTTAAGGCTTATCATTATAAAAAAATAAAAACTAAGGTAGGAACTGCCTAAAGTAAAGCTCGTGGATCATGCCCTGGCGGCTGCCCGTTCTTGTAGAATATAAAAAGCTATCATAGGATGAATCAAAAAGCTATTTCTATAATCTTTGATTTAAAAATAAATAGTTCATGGGTTGAAATTAATCAAATATTTTGATTATAATAAAGTTATTAATAATAATACACTGAAAATGGAGATTAAAAATGAAATCAGTTATATCTAACCATAAACATCAAACCTACAAAAACAAACTACTTAGTAAAGTTTGCAGGCTGAAAAAAATTATTTCAGTTATTATTTACTTAAATAAAGAGTTTGAAAAAAAATACAGTACCTCAATTAATAAAGAACACTTCACTTCTGAAAAAGTAAAAGAACTTGGGGTTCATCATCAAGGAGACATACTTCGTGTACTAAACTCAAATATATATAAAGAAAATAAAAAAGAAACCACAATTAATACTCTAAGGCTAGATTTAAGATTTTTAGTTAAGCTAAAAGCATTAGAAAAAAGAATACTAGCATTTTCAAATAACTTTGGAGAATTTAAAGGAAAGCTTTGTATATATAAAGTATCACCTATTGCGCATAAATTGATTGATGAATATTTTAGTAGCACTAAAACAGACTTAATTAAGAAAGTAAAGGAAGAAAAAGATGTTTTAGAGAAAGAAAAAGGAGGTTTTGAACCTCAAAATATCACTGAAAATATCACTGAAAATATCACTGAAAATATCACTGAAAATATCACTGAAAATATCACTGAAAATATCACTGAAAATATCACTGAAAATATCACTGAAAATATCACTGAAAATATCACTGAAAATATCACTGAAAATATCACTGAAAATATCACTGAAAATATCACTGAAAATATCACTGAAAATATCACTGAAAATATCACTGAAAATATCACTGAAAATATCACTGAAAATATCACTGAAAATATCACTGAAAATATCACTGAAAATATCACTGAAAATATCACTGAAAATATCACTGAAAATATCACTGAAAATATCACTGAAAATATCACTGAAAATATCACTGAAAATATCACTGAAAATATCACTGAAAATATCACTGAAAATATCACTGAAAATATCACTGAAAATATCACTGAAAATATCACTGAAAATATCACTGTATATAATAAACGATATATAAATATGTATAATAAGAATTCTATAGAAAACCTTTTCTTTAAAAGAATTAAATCAATAGCTTCTAACACCAAAAAACCAACCTCAACACTAAAAAATACTCTATTAAACTACAAGGATTTTAAAAATTATCTAAAATATGATTATGCAGTTGAAGATATTAAAGAATTTTTCTTATCTAAACTCAATCTTTATAAAGATAAAATCCATTTTATGAGAAAAATCGCACCCTATAAAACTGATTTTTACATCCTTGCAGAAGAATTTAAAAACGTATACACTACCAAATGGAAAAAAAATAAAACAACTAGCTTTTCAGGACATGCTGGCATAATAGCCAATAATATTTTAGCTAACATTTTGACAAAAGGATTAAAATTTGAGTAGATTACTTGAAAAACTAAAACAAAAAAAAGCTTCGATAAAGATTAGCGACATTTCAATTAAGAAAGATACTTTTAGTAAAATAGAAGAAATAAACGGCAAAAAAGTATATTACACAAAAATATTTAAACATCTAGTTGATTTTAGAGTTACTAATAAAGAACAAAGATTTAGGCTTGTCTTTCAAGAATTTAATAATAATAAAGATTATTACTTTTTCAATCTTTTTGCATTAGAAGAAAATGATAAATTTTTAGGAATAAAATACGGATGGGATCGCCTTGAAAAACCTTTCTTTCTTAAAAAAGAAGATGATAAAATTTATGCAATAAAAAAACTATATCACATAGAGTTTAGGTTTAAAAAAGGATCTATTAAGTCTTACATATTGTCTCTAAGAACTTTGTTGAGAAAAAAAGAAAAAGAAACCACCGAGTATTATCAGTTTACGCTAAATCATTTAGAAAAAATGGAAAGCAAAGTATATAAGTTTTACAATAGAAAATTACCAGATGGAGGAATTTTAAAAAGATGGATATTAAAAAATCAAATATTATAACAATGGCTTCAATTAAGGGAGGAGTTGGGAAAAGTGCACTGTCTATACTTTTTTCTTATGTATTAAAAGAATTAGGCAAAAAAGTACTATTAATTGATTTAGATCCACAAAATTCTTTAACTTCATATTTTAATAGATATATTTCAAATATTGAAAAATACAATGCTTACAGCATGCTAAAAGGAGATTTCCATTTTAATGAATGCGTTTGCAAAATTAATGATTATATCTCTATAATTCCCTCTCATCCCATTTTAGGAAAATTTAATTCTGAAGCCATTGATTATAAAGAAATTATTTTAGAACACCATTTAAATGAGAATATTCAAAATTATAATTTTGATTATGTTTTACTAGATACTCCTCCTAGTTTAGATTTTCTCTTAAAGAATGCCTTAAATGTTGCGAATTATATTGTAATTCCAGTTCAGGTGGAAATATGGTCAATAGAAAGTTTTACCATTTTGATTAATGCAGTTAATGATATTACAAAATTTAGAAAGAAAATATACAATATTTCTATTGTAGAGAATCAGTTTATAAAAAATAGAAACACGATAAAAGAAGTGGAGGATTTGCTTTATAAAGAATATAGAGAATATATTAAAGGCAAAGTTCATTTTTCAAATAGCATAAAAGTTCTTATAAATGGAAGATTAGAGCCCTCTAAAAAAGAAATGTATCATAAAGAAATAAAAGATACTTTAAAAAATATTTTTTCTTTATAGTTAACATTTTTGTTAGCCATAATATTACTTATCTAGAGTTGTTCGATATCGGACAGGTAATTTTACCAAAAATTACCTTAAAATAGGAGATAAAAATGGGGAAAAAGGAAAATAAAAAGCAAGTAACTTTATATAAAAGGGTAAAAATCCCTAATGGCGAAGAATTAAATTTAGATAACAATCAAGATGAGGAATTAAGAAATTATAATGAACTAAAAGAACAGTTGAAATTAAATTTGAAATCCGATATTAATAATAAAATTCAAAGGATGAAAATTTTATATGAAATTAAGCAAAAAGAACTTTATAAATATGATGGTTTCAAAAGCTTTAAACAGTTTATAAAGTCTTATGTAATTGCCAGAAGTCAAGCATATATGTATTTGAAAATTTATGAGAAAGTTTTAGAAGGGGCTATTTCTATTGAAAAAGTTAAAGAAATGGGTTTTGTAGCCACATATAAAAATATACTAAAAAACAACTCGTCACATGTATATAAAGAAGATATGATTGAAGAAAATGCAGAAGAAGACGATGATAACCAAAATATGCTCATTAGAATTTTAATGAAAGATAAAGAAGTTTATGATTTTTGCAAAAAAGATACCAAAAGGATCTATTTTATTCTAGAGAGACTGATTAAAGATAAAAAAAATATTTTGTCAGATCTTATGATTGATTATGAAAAGCATAGAAAATATAAAAGAAAAAAGTGAACCCTTGATAATAATTGCATATTATATTATTATTTAATTAGGTTAGAGAACTTTTCTCTCTCCGTTTTCAGTAGTAAAATATTTGCCCACAAGGGCTTTTTTTGTGTCTGCTAGGTCCGCGCGAACTGCTATTTCTAAATTCCATAAATAGGGGTATAATAAGCATATGTTAGATACAAAAGTGAATGAAAATGATCTGTATAATGAGCTTGTTAGGTTGGGTATGAATAAAATATTAGCAAGTGATTTAGCTACTAGATTTTATCATAATGAAATAACAATAAAAGATTTAGAGATTGTTAAACTAGAGCTTCAAGGTTTTGTAAGAGATGAAATTAGCATTGTAAAAGACGAAATTAATACTGTAAAAGGAGAAATTAAAAGTTTAAAAACCGAATTCGATAGCAAATTAAAACTTCATAATTGGATGATAGGAATTGTATTGGCCTCTCAAGGTGCAATAGTAGGTATTTTGGTTAGTCTATTCTTTTATGTAGTGAATAAATTGTAAAACAAATAAAGTGAACCGCTGCTTCTATAATCTTTTTAAGAGAAAAAAGATAGCATTAACATATTTTTATTGATAATTGTATAAATTGTATTTTCATACCAATGTAACTCTAATTGCCAATTTAATAACCTAGTAATAAGTTTTGTTGATCGTTTTTTAAATTTAAAGTTTTCGGCGAAGCCTATTTATTATTAGCTCGTAAAATTTATTGTTTTACATTTATTAAATAATTTTTTTAAAACGACAGTTTGAATTCGTTTATTCCAATATCAAAATTGGGTTCAAAGCCCGCAAGATCAATGCCAAGCCTTTTTTTAAGATTTTTATTATGCTTATTTGCAACTTTAAATGGAATAATAAGCGAGGTTATGTGGGATGCTATAATCGTTCCCGCTCCTATCCCTATTAGTGTGAATTTGGTTATTTTTGTTGTTGCGTTTTGTGCAGTATCACCAATAATATTTTCAGTTGGTCAAAGGATTCCTTCCAATAACTGAGGATCTAGACACTGTGCCACTACCAATATAATCTTCTCGTATAAAGGATATTATTCCTAAAAACAAAAATAAATTTAAAAGTAATGGTACGAGTGGATTTATTCTTTCTCTAATATATTTATCGTATTGAAGAGAACTTGCAACACTTTTTTCAATTCTATCTGGCTTATCTTTTGTGGCAAAAATTTGAATTGTCAAACCAAAAATTAATATTAATTTCATATTTTTTGTTATCTCTTAATAATAAGTTTTGATAAGTAAAATATTCGTGCAATTAATAATAAATTAATATCATCTTGTTGTAATCAAAAAAAGGTTTTATTTTTATAGAAATTAATTTTTTAAGTTGTAAGTAAATACTTAATAATTTTTTGTTTTGAAGCTCAAATTTTAATATTTAATATATTTAGGGGGTTTAAAGATGAATTAGGTTTTAAAGTTACTTAGATTCATATAAGTTTGAGTCTAAAATGATTTTAGTAATTGCTCTAATTTTGCTAAATGAAGATCAATTAAAATTAAAAGAAGACCTTTAAAAGCCAAACCTGAGATTGAAAAGCAAGTTAAGAATTTAAAGCACAAGGAAGATTCTTGAATGAGCTGGACAAATGTAGAAGGTTATTTAAACTATTTTATGAGAATAGTACTATCTACCAGTTATACATATATGCTCTTTAAGATTTTTTTGACCAAGAAGTTAAAACAGAAAAGAGCAAATTTCTTCAGTTCATTAATGAAACTTGAAAGCTTATTGAGTATAAATAAGGCATTAACAAATGGCGATATAACAAGAATAGTATTTAAAAGCAAGTTTACTTTAAAGCGTTTTCAATTAATTAAGAATCAAATCAATAAGTATGCTTAAAAGAAAGTGTCATTACATCTATATAATTTCTTAATATAATCAGTAAGTTTGTGAATCATATATATATGAATGTGTAGTAAAAACAGTTTTTATTAAAGTTTTGAAAAATTTTTTGTAAAAAATCTAAAATACAGCTTGATTTTTAATATAGAATTATCAGCAAGTTATTGACATTTTTGAAATAAATGTAAGTTATTCTCAATAATAGTAATATTATTAGATTTTTGATGCTTTGTAAAAATTTTAACAATTATAAATTTGATAAAATACTTGTAAATATAGTGTAGAAAAGCACTTAGGGAAAGCTTAATATAAGTAACAGATTAATACTTTTTTAATAATAGTAGTAAATTTTTTCTTTAATTATCTATGTTATTTATTTTATTGTTTACACTATCGATTTTTATTTCTTTATAATTAAACTTTTAATTTGTTATATAAAAAATTTTAATTTTTGTTTGTAACCGCCAATTATTAAAAATAAAATTATCAATGTGTAATTAATTTTACATTAATTGCCTTTAAATATAATTCTTTTAAGGTATATACCATTAATAATATTAATCTATTTCTAACCACTATTATTAATCAAATATTATAGAAAAAGTAGTTTACTTATTTAAAATTAAAGTTTATGTAAGTTATAGGTTAAAAGCTCTTTGTAATCTTTGGTTAAAACGTTAAGCCTATCTTTAATTAAAGATAGGCCTTTATACATTATGACAATTTTAATAGGTATCTAAAAACGCCTTTATTGATAATATGTCTTCTCCTAGCTCGGTTACCCCTTTAATTTTTTCTAGAATTTGATTATGAAGTTTGGTTGCATGAGATTCAAGCTTGGTGGTATCTGTTTTTATAGAATTCCTATCATCTTGATAATCTAATAAAAGTTGGTTTAACATGTCTGATACTATTGATTTCATGGATAATAATTTTTCAAACGAATTTTTAAGCTTTTTTAAATTTGAAATCTCTAGTTTTTCTAAAGCATCCTTTTTAGGATATAAGAATAAAATCACGATGTCGATAATACGCCCAAATTCTCTAATGGCGTTGAATAGTCTTGCTGAGCGTTTTGACAGTATTATAATTTCTGAAAGTTCCTTTAATTTAGTAATATCAATATCATTTAGGGCGCAATAAGTCTCTTTTCTATAGTTTTTAGATTTTTCGGTATCATTTGCTATTGATTCATGCGCTGCGTCTGACCAAAACAATCCTTTGAAAGCTTCTATTCCGTATTGGTCCCCTGGCTCTTCTTTTGATTTTTTTATATATGTTTCTCTATATTTGTTAGCTTTTTCTATTAAATTTCTTAAATCATCAAGCAGTGTGTTTCTTGTTCTTTTGTTAGGGTCTACTTCTTGACTTTGATCTTCTTTTTGATTTTGGCCTATTTCTTGATTTGATTTTGCTTCTTGATTTTGGGGTACTTCTGTTTTAGGGGTTAATCCCTTTTTATTAAATTTTAGTCTTTTTTTATTGGATTTTAGCCTCTTTTTACTAAAGTGATACTTCACATCTTTTTGATTAGTGTTAAAATCTGGATTGCAGGCAGTTAAAAATAGAAAAACAAATATTCCTCCAATTATATTATATTTCATAAATACTCTCCTTAATTAATATAAGGATAATATAATGCATTATTAATATAATACTAATATTGTATTGAATATAGATTATTGAAATAATAATATTTTCATTGTCAAAGGTTTTATAATATTTTGAGCTTTTTAAAAATCTGTTTTGATATATTTTTGATTAATTTTTAATAAATAAATTTATTAAAAATTAATTTTATTAAAATTGTTATTATTACATAATTTTTATGCATGTATTTATATATTTATTTTATAAGGATATTATTTAAATATTTGATTTTCATAAATCAATATAATGATTTGCTATTTAACAATTCTTGAGAAAAGATAAAATTGATATATGCTTGTTTTTTCTAGAGAAATCTATTTTAGTAGAGCTTTTTGAGTTTAGTAAAATAGTATTTGGATGAACTTATGTATTTATAGATTGTTTTAGTAGGAAGGTGGAAAAGAAGCATATATGAGGATTTTGGTTGGCTTTTGCATAATAACATTAGCTTTATTGGGTTGTTATTTGCCTGATAAGCAGGAACAAGCTGTTCAAACTTTTTTTGAGAATTTGGAAATGGAAAGTTACGATAAAGGTCCTGATAAGATTATTACTGAAGGTATATTTTCTAATTTAAGATTATATGTGGCTGAACATAGTTTGTTAGTCGATATAAAAAAGACTATAATCAGTTTAAAGGATCCTAATTATCGCGATGTACCCCCAGTGATTGACTATAATGAGGAGTATTTTAATAAATTCTTTTTAGATTTAGGTTCTGAGCGATCTAAAGAATTGATTAAGTTGTTTGGTAGGATAAGAAATGAGCAGAATAATAAATTTAAACACGAAGTTCATTGGCTTTATTCATGTATAAGGGATTTATATTCTCCAGATATTAAGTATTCTGGTGAAGTAGAAGGTGAAGTAAAATATGAATATTGGTATGGTGGGAGGGAATTTTTTATGCCTAGGCCCACTATTGATGAACAATATTTAAAAGTGAAGAAAGTAATAGAGCACGCTTTAAGATGATTGTCATCTATTGATTGTAAGATAATTTTCATTTTTAGTATTAATGTCTATGTAAGGATTAATGAATAAAATTATATAAAATATTAGGCTTTTAGTTATAAATTCTTTTTTTAAAATAAGATTTTTCGTATTTTAATAATATAAGGCATTTTTAATTTTTATTTTCTATGACTTTTCTTTTTTGATAAAATAAAAACCCTATTTAGGGATTCTTAATTTTTTATATTAATTAAATATTAAAAACTATTATTGAAGACAATCTACATTAAGTACCCCACATTTTATAGCTTTATAAGCTATCTCTTACTTTTTAAGATTTTCAAGATATTCTTTGATTTTTCTAGATCACTTTTTAAGCTTTTTAAATCATTCCTAATATCACTAATTTCTACAGTATTTTTATTACCATCTTTTATTTTGCTTGCTTCTTAAGTTGTTTCTAGTATTTTCTAAATTTAAAAATAAATTGTTAAAATCAACATATCTATGTTTTGTCCCCACATGTTATGTATAGAGTCTCTAGCTCCACTTCCTATAATATCATCATATATAGGATAAGTGCCCTTATTTTTAATCCTTTGTCCAGGCATCTCTTTTTTTCTTTTAATATTATCAATGTTACTAATTATAGTATCTATTTTATTTGTAGCTTTTTTAATTTTATTTTTAGTTATTTTTTTAAGAGGGTTCTTATTTGCTGCTTATTATCATTCTTTTTTCCTTTTTGTATTCCTTTATTCTTTTTCTTTTTAACCACCACTCTTTGTGTTGTTTTTTAATATTGGCGTATTATTGTGGCTATTTGCCAGCCAATGTTGGAGGCAGATTATAAGTACCCTATTATTAGGAGCGTAGCTCCGCATTAATTCTTTATTTAAAAATCCCATAACTTTTTTATATCTTGCGATTTTAATTTGCATAATTCTTGCAAGAACTTATCATTGCAAAAATGGTGCAAATAATAAAAACATTATTTTATGCATAAATTATTTACCAATTTTGCCGCAATAGCCAATAAATATAATTTTAATTAAATAATTTTGTTGCATTTTAAATTACATGGCAACAAAACTTAAATGTAATTAATCAATCTATAGAATATACTCTTAAGAAGATATTAAAGACAAATTTAATAAAAAGGAGGGTATAGATTTAAAGAGATATTAATAAAGACAAACTGATGGAAGTGCTTAAATAAAGTAATAAGACTTTTTTATTATTTTTACAATAGTTTAAGTTTTATTTGATCAAATTATTTATGTAGATGGAGTAAACCCTAGATGAAAATTTTTTCTGTTAAAATTACTGTATATTATTTTGAATAAATATAATGAATCGTTTCATTATATCCAATAGCGATGTGTTTACTTAACTTTATTGGATTGAGGGTTAATAATCATAGGATGTCGATCGATAGTTTTGTTTAAAAACGAGGGGTGATATAAAATGAGTTATAATAATATTTTTACTATAAAAGATGCACTTTCTAATTTAAAATTGAGCGCGGTTGAACATTGCATTTTAAGTGACATAAAAAGGTATTCTAAATATTGTTTTATATTGCCTAGAATAGGCATTATGAATTGTTTTAGTTTAAATTTTTACTTTTACTTATATTATTTGGTTGTGATTTTCATCATATAAAAGATACAAATAAATTTTCAGTAGGTATGGAGTATTTAGTTGATGACTTTTAATATGTTAATAAAACAAGATTAGAAATAGAAATAAAAAAGGATTAAAAGAAAAGAGCTATTAGAAAGAAAAAGAAGAGAACAATTAGAAAATGAGGCTAAAGATAGATATTCTTCGGAAGAATTTAAGGGACAAGCTAAATATTGTATAAGGAAATACCAAGATAAAATCGAAAGATTAGAAATAGAAATTGAAGAAGAAACTCTAAAATTAAATTTTATATTGAAAACGGGTATAAAAGAGGTTGGACGTCGAATGTTTATCAATTTCATCTTGATGAAATTAAAAGACTAACGAATGAAAAAAAAGAAAATAATTCAACATCTTATCTTCAATTAAAAGATAATAGTATTAAGTATCATAAAACTTATACTGATGAAATAGAGTCAAGAATTCCCAATGTTAAAAGTCGATTGATTGAACGAAATAAAGCCAATATTGAAAGGTATAAAAATGAAATAGAAATATTACATAGAGTAGAAAAGAAAGATTTAATAAATAAAACTGAGATATCTAAATTTAGGGCCGAATTCGATAAATTAAGTTATGATAATATGTTAAAAGAGAATAAAAATTCAGTTGAAATTTGGAAAGAGAATATTGAGGACTGTCAATATAGAATAATATCTTATGAAGTTGAATATAGCGAATATAATAAGCTAAAATCTGAAGTTTCGACGGATTCATTAAAGACTGTAAACTTAAGACTTCAAAATATAAAAAATTTAATTGAAGAAGAGAAATTAACCATAAAAGGGTTGGAAAATAAAATTAAAGAAATAGAATTAAGATCTAAAGAATTAGCAGAGAAGCTTCAAAAACTATGAGATAGTTATATTTTTATAGCTTTTGTAAAGCCTAAGTTATTTTAAGTATTAGAGTGAATATATCAGAATATTATAAAGAATTGAAAAATATATTAAAAAATATCTTAAATTTATAACATTTTTTGACAAGTCCCCCGGAGAACTTGAAATAGGGTATTTAAAATGTAAATAAAAGCTAAAAAGATAAATAAGAATTATTTAATGATTGTTTTGGAAATTATAACGAAGAAATAAATTTAAAAAACATGAAGATAAAGAACTAGTAAATTATAAAAACCTAAAATAACAACTCAAATATATGACTATAATTCTTTAGTGTATCAATTCAATGAATTGAAAAATGATTACTCTAAAATAATGTTTTTCTATTTTTTTATTTGAGTTTTGATTTTGTTATTACTTCCGAAAAGTTAAGCACAATTTTAGATAAAATCTAGCCTCTATTTTTAGAGACTAGATAAATTTCAAAACAAAAAAGGTGTATTTTAATTTTGTTCTAGCTCGTTTTCAACTGCTTTCTTAAGACTTTCTAGCGCGCTTTTTAATTTTAGCAGCTTGCTGCTAAAATTACCGTCGTCCTCTATTGTGTTTTGGGAATTTTTCGAGTTAAATGGCTCTCTAGCATCGCCCAATAAAGGAATAAGGCTCCCATCTTCCATCAATATCAATCTACAAAAGAACTCTTACTTATCTCTTCGTATAAATTATATGTGGGGTCTCCAATTTTTTCTCTAATATCTTCTTTATCTGTTGGGTTGATAGATATTTTCCATCAAGTAAGCTATGCAACAATTGTGGCATTAAAAATACAACTCTAAAATAAGTGATATTAGGTGGACTTGTGGCGCTTGTAATATTTTGCATGATAGAGATATAAATGCAGCTCTAAATCTTAAGGCCTATTCTTACAAAGAAATAAAAACTAAGGCAGGAACTGTCTGAAGTAAAGCTTGTGGATCATGCTCTAGTGGATGACCGTTCTTTTAGAACCTAAAAAGCTATTATGAGATGAAACAATAAGCTATTTCTATAATCTTTGATTTAGAAATAGCAGTTCACAGTAAAAAGTATAAAATATCAATAATATATTTATATTTTATTGTAATTTAAACAAAGTGATATATAACTTAATTAAGAATAATTATTATTTATGATATATATTCTTGATTAGAGAATAGGATAATATTTTTATGAAAAAAATTGCTTTTATATGCATTATAATGATAGACTTGATGTCTTGCAACAATCTAGATTTTAAATTATCGGGTAATAAAGGACAAAAAAATAACAATGATGTAAAAGAATTTTCAGATAGTGTTCAGGAAGATGCTTTTAATAATTTAGATAGCAATCAAGAAAAGCAAAAAGCTTTTACTAAAAGTTTTGGAGAACGGAAATATAAGAATTTAATTGTTCCTGTAGATCCTGCGGTGTCTTCAGAATCATCGAATAATAAGGTTGGTATATCAGATATTTCAATTGGGCATGTTCAAAAAAAAGAAGATTTAATTCCTTATACTAAAGAAGAAAAGAAAGCAGATGAAGCAATTAAATATCTAGAGAATATTCTTGGAGACTCTGGATTTTCTGAGTTAATCAAGAATGTGTGTGTACTTAAAGATGAATATGCTTTAATAAAAGATGATTTTTATGATGTGATAGGAAAGATTCAAAATAAAAAAACATTACTAATGGGAAATTATAAGAACAACAGAGATAAGATAAGGAGATTAACACAAGTGCAAAATGAGTTAAATAAACAACATATTGAACTTGATCAACTTATAAATAAGATTGATATGGCAGAAAATGAAATAAGCTCCGCAGCTATCTTTTTTGATAGCGCTCAAAAAAGGTTAAAAGAAAGTATTATTAAAAGATTAGAGAGCAAAAAAAATGCATCTTATGCATTACAATTATCTAGACAAGCTCAAATGGATGCAAGCAGCTCTTTAATTAATTTAGAAGCTTTTTCTTTAAAAAGAAATGAGGCGCTAGGCAGCAAGCAAGATATAAAAGAACTTATTGAAAATGCAAAAACCGTTTTAGCAAGTGTTAATGGGTAGTAAACTACTATTTCTAAATCAAAGATTATAGAAATGGCAATTCACCTTACTATTGCACTTGATTAATAACTTTTTTTAAAAGCGAGCTGGAATCCGTTTGTTCCAATATCAAAATTTGGTTCAAAACCTGCAAGCGAAATGCCAAATTTTTTCTAAGATTTGCATTGTATCTATTTGCAAATGTAAATGGAATAATAAGCCCAGTTATGTAGGATGCAGTAACCGCGAGGCTCCCTATTCCTAGCATTGTTAAATCCAAGGGTTATTTCTTGTGCTGGTCCGGTTGCTGTGCCGCTAATAATATACCCAGCTAATATAATATTCCTCCCCCCAATACTTGATTTCCAAGAACTGCGCCGCCACCAATATAATCTCCTTGGACAAGGGATCCTATCCCTGAAGTCAAAAAGAAATTCAAAAGGAATGGCGCAAGCACGGCGGCTTTTTCGCTTTCATATTTCAAAGTAGTTTCAATATCCCCAACACTGTTTCCAATTTTATCTTCTGATGCAAAGGTTTGAATTGTCAAACCAAAAATTAATATTAATGTGAAAATTTTTTCATATTAATATTAATTCCTAATAATTAAGTTTTGATAATTAAATATTAGTGCAATTTCTTGAGTTTTTGGGTAGATAAATTTTTTTTCAATATCGTTTGAGTTACTTGAATGTGCATTTTTAGTATGTTGTTTTCTTTTTGGAAAAATATTGTACAATAATTAGTATTCTTTTTCAATAATTTGCGATCCTTCAGTAATCGAAGAGAGAGCTTTGGAGAGACGACCTTTTCAAATAAGCTTTTATTATTAATAGATGGGTTGTCTCATACTTTATACTAAATAATAATAATAT
>NZ_CP179581.1:0-28736 GCF_030439725.2 [Borrelia] tanukii
ATATAATTTTAATTAGTATAGATATTTGCAAGTCACACACTTAATATCATTAGTCCATATATTAATTCCATAAGGCCTCATTTAATTCCATTAGTCCCATATTGAATATGGGCTTTTTTAAAAGTCCTAAAATTAATACCTTTTGGTGGTGGTTTTAATATTAAAAGTCCACACTTGGGGTTTTCAAAACTTGAAAACTTCGGTATAATATATATATGAAATTTGCTAAATTTTTTCTAAAATTCAAGCCTTCTAAGAATAAGGAAGAGCCACTTTGCGAAATTAATCCTAAAGAATTCATTATGATTAGTGAACATCTTATGAAGACTTCTAGCACAACTCACAAATTACTTGGAATTATTATGGCTTCCGGAATTCCATTATCTGATTTGAAAAATCAGAATATCAAAACCCCCTACAACTTCAAGTCCAATATACTTTCTTATGTGCTGGACAATGGCTTGATGTTGAAAACATATTCTTTAGTTCAATCTAACAAAATTTCTAGATGCATTGAAAATCTAAACAAAAGTGAATTGTTACCTATTAGAGCAAAAAAAATTAATCGTGTGGCAAGAAATATATTTGACTTCAATATAACTACCAAACAGCTGAAAATTGCCTATTCTTTGATTGTAAAGACCAAAGAAACGAAAGAAGATAACAAATATACCAAAAATCCAGGAAATATCCGACTAACTGAAAATCCGTGTATCCAAAATCTAGGTAAAAAACTAAACTACATTAACGCATTTAAGCCCGTCAAGCCCAATGCAATAAATCTAAGTACTTACAAAAATAGTATGAACGAAAATACATATACTATTGCAAATTTGATTTCTAATTTTTTTTCTGAAAATGAGCCTTGCAAAAATTTGCATAATCTAAAAACATACATTAATGCTAACTTAAGAAAATTAGGAATTTATGCAAATACAAGCACATTGCAAAACCGAATTTACAAAAACATCTTTTTTCTTTAATAAACGTGTTGAAAATTTTCATGAAAAATCATCAAAAAAAAATCATCAAAAAAAAATCATCAAAAAAAATCATCAAAAAAAATCATCAAAAAAAATCATCAAAAAAAATCATCAAAAAAAATCATCAAAAAAAATCATCAAAAAAAATCATCAAAAAAAATCATCAAAAAAAATCATCAAAAAAAATCATCAAAAAAAATCATCAAAAAAAATCATCAAAAAAATCATCATGAAAAATCATTATGAAAATCACTATGAAAATCACCGTAAAAATAATCATAAAAATCACCATGAAAAATCAAGCGAACATACTACCTAAGAACTATAAGATTTACTAATCGTTATTATTTGAAAAGCCCAGTAATTAGCGACATAACAAAAGGAACTACATGGGTTATCATAACGGGCAATACCACTACAGTAATGAAAATTGTAATTCTGTTACTTACATTAAGCTTTTCCAAAAAAATTTGATTATTAATTTTCATTTCTTTTGTAAGATTTTGTGCCAAATTATCAATCTTGTCATTTAAATTCTTTTCTACAGTATCAATCTTAGCGTCTAAGTTAGCTATATCTTTTTGCAAATTCTTTTCTACAGTATCAATCTTGGCATTGAGTTCATTTTTAACAGTATCAACCTTGGCATTGAGTTCATTTTTAACAGTATCAATCTTGGCATTGAGTTCATTTTTAACAGTATCAATCTTGGTATTGAGTTCATTTTTAACAGTATCAATTTTAGCGTCTAAGTTGGCTATATCCTTTTGCAAATTCTTTTCTACAGTATCAATCTTGGTATTGAGTTCATTTTTAACAGTATCAATTTTAGCGTCTAAGTTGGCTATATCCTTTTGCAAATTCTTTTCTACAGTATCAATCTTGAACTCAAGATTCTCAAACTTTATTCCAAATTGTTTTTCTAAATTTTCTAAATCTCTATACGTAAGATTATTGTGATAATATCTTTTAGATAAATCTTGAGCTATTAGTTGTTCCATGCCTAGTCGAAGGAACTCTTTATATATTTGCTCTTCAGTAATATTTGTTGTTGATACTAATTCCATAATCACTCACCTACTAAGTGTAGTATAACACAAATTACAGCCAAATAATAGTAAATTTTCAAAACTTGCGAAATCAACACACTCAAACTTTTGCTTTACCCAACACCAACATCCACAAATTTAGTATATTTAGGAACAAAATCCATAGTCACAATACCAGTACATCCCTCCCTATTTCTAGCAACTATGACCTTTATCAAGTAATCACAAAGAATACTCCACCTAAATTTCATAGAAACTATAGGTGGAGTATTCTTTGTTAATCTTTGATAAAAGTAAAGAAATGGGGGGCCGCTGCATAGACTGTGGAAAGCCCTTGACAGAAGAAGACTTCCCAAAATCAATACCAATAACACACTGGTCGTACAGCAGCGATGCATGTCCTGCGTGCAACGCGTTGTTCAAAGTTTCCTCTAAATGAACATCACGTAGCGTAATGATAGAATAGAACAAGATAACAAAAATGTCAACAATCAAGACATTATTTAACTAAAGTGAATTCATGCAAACTAATTAAAATAATTAAAAAATCCTAAATATTTTTCTTAGTTTAAAATCTCGGCTGTAGCGTGGATTTAACGCATTTTGGGGCTTGACATTTGAAAGCAAAAAAGGCATTCTTATTCTATGCACTACTACAAAACAGAACGCCATTATGCTACATATCATTTTACAGTTACAATACTAGAACAAGATAACAAAAATGTCAACAATACTAGAAAACTTTTTCGTGAAATTCTAAAAGAAAATTCACAAAAAACTGGAATATATCCTAGTAAGATTTTTCCTTATCTGAAAGGCCTTTCCAAGGCTCTAGAAATATGCCAAAACACAATAGTTGGCCTTTGAAGTACTACCTCAAGTATTTGGGTCGCCAAAATCGCTTAAAAGACATATTGGAGGTTTACGTGAAAAACTTGACAAAAACAATTGCTAAAAACAAAAAAAAAGGCTACCCTATTGTCATGGTAAAAGCTAATTTAGACAAAAATAAGGGAGGCCTAATTCTATGAACTTTTTAGTTAATTCAAGGATAGACAAAAATAACAAAATTGTCAACAACGCAAAAAAATACATTGTAAAAAATTACTAGTAATTACTGTTTGAAAAAACCAGTAATTAGCGACAAAACCAAAGGCCCTATAATAGCTATAGCAATAGGTACTAATATTATGGACACAATAGTTATTAATCTATTGCTTAAGTCAAGATTTTTAGACAACAATTGATTATTAATTTCTATTTTTTCCAGTAAAAATTGATTATTAATTTTTAGTTTTTCGTCAAGATTTTGTTTCAAATTTTTTTCTACATTATCAATTTTAGCGTCTAAGTTAGCTATATCTTTTTGTAAATTTTTTTCTACATTATCAATTTTAGCGTCTAAGTTAGCTATATCTTTTTGTAAATTTTTTTCTACATTATCAATTTTAGCGTCTAAGTTAGCTATATCTTTTTGTAAATTCTTTTCTACAGTATCAATCTTTGTATTGAGTTCATTTTTAACAGTATCAATCTTGAACTCAAGATTTTCTAACTTTATTCCAAATTGTTTTTCTAAATTTTCTAAATCTCTATACGTAAGATTATTGTGATAATATCTTTTAGATAAATCTTGTGCTATTAGTTGTTCCATGCCTAGTCGAAGGAACTCTTTATATATTTGCTCTTCAGTAATATTTGTTGTTGATACTAATTCCATAATCACTCACCTACTAAGTGTAGTATAACACAAATTACAGCCAAATAATAGCGAATTTTCAAAACTTGCGAAATCGACTGCGTACACGCAGATGGGGCGGGGGATTGATCAGATTACCAATTTGATCTAGTCTTTCTTCCCTTTTTTGCTTGATTTTTGCAACCCACTTAGTAATAATTCCTTCGGGCTGTAAATCTTTGGAGTAAAACTTGAACACTTCTTGTTCTAACTTCAAAATTTTCTTATACAATTTTCTAATAGACCGAATATTCCGGCCGTCAATGAAATAAGATATAGTATGAACATACATAAACACACTTCCCGTTTTGAACCTAAATTCAAGGTAATAAGCCTTATTGAAGGTTTTGAAATTTTTTTTAGAAAATCTACAAACAGAAACATAATCATTAAAAAACCTATTGTCCTTGATTTTTTTGTAGCCGTAAAAAATTCCGTAAAACACATCACCCTCTTTCAACGGGTACAAGTAAACTGCCTTTTTCTCTTTGTTCAACGTATTGGCGAAGAAAATTGCAAACATTTTTTTGCTGGCTCTCCAAGCCCACAAAACATTCATCAATCTTGTATGATACATGACTTTACCCTTCAAAATCTCTTTTTTGAAAAAAGTATGATTATGAAAAGGTATTTGATTTTTAGCAGTTACAACAACCTTTTTTTTAGTTGGTGTTTTTACTGGGCTTTTTACTACCCTTTTTATCCTAAAATTAATACATCACCCCTTTTTTTTAACTTCCACCTTGCCCCTTACCTGGCGATCCGGGAACTGCCGCAGCACCGGGAGCCTTCTGCAACCTACCAAGAAATATATCTTTGTAATCTTTGAAAATTCTGGCTAATATCTTCTTAAGACTAGCATATCTTTTTGCCTTACAAATATATTCAAGACCATCTACCTTCTCAATAGTAAATCCCAGTTTGTCATTGTATTTTTTCTGGATCCACTCATCCAAGAACTTGTAAACGTACTCGTAGTCCAAATCTTCTGGTTTCAAATGAGGAAAATTGACAATGTTTTTGTCCTTAGCTTTGTTTTGAATTTCCGTGCTCCTGTAAACATGCCAAATCTTGTCCCTTCTCAAGTAAAGTCTTCTTGCTAAATGTTTCATTCTTATTTTCATTTTACCTCCTAAAGCCACTTAGGCTCAAATTACTTTTTTACTAATTCCCAAACTATCAAGTGTAAGGCCTTTCAGAGACTTGAACCCCGAAGAATCCTTAACAATGCCTTTTGTATTTTCTCTTTCGTAAAGTCTTCTATGAGGCAGCTGCTGCGACTGCTGAAGCTGCGGCGGCGCGCCCCTATTTACATTATATTGCTGTTGATTTACCGAATCTGGTATTTGTTCACCAGACTGAACTTGGTTATTATTCAATTTCTCTAAACGCTCTCTACTACGATTTTCTCTTTCTTTAGCTTCCATTGCAAGCACTTTTTTCACATAATCATTAAGCTCGACCTTTTTACTTACAAATTCTGTGAATCGATCTTTCCAAATTAGATCATAATCACTAATAACCCCATCATTACGCTTCATCATCATCCAAACCTTGTACCGATATTCAGAAAATTGGTCTAAGAAATGCTCGAGTATATACTTTACTTTGACATCTTGATGATCGTCTAAAACCGTTTCCAAATTATTAAGCGCATTTTTGTAAGTTGATTCATTATTGCTAAGATCTTTTACTCGGTAAAGGAAATCTTTTGGGATGTCTCTTTGAATAAGTCGAGACTCTACGTCTTTTTTTTCAAAATTAATATTGTTTTTTTGAATTTTTGAATTAATATAAGAATTCTTTGAATTCTTATACTTAATATTACTTATATTAGCTTTATTAATAACAGGCGGCGACTCATGAGGCGACATAGTATTGACACGACTTTTACTGTGTTGACTGTGTAAACTAATGTCGCATGATTGTTCAAAAGTCCCAGAGGAATTTTTTTCTGAAACTTTGTTATCAAAAAACCTAAAGGATCTGGTATGCTTAGTATGATTTTGAAATTTGTTTTGGATATTTTGGAATTTAGAAACTTTGAACACCGCATTTTGAATGTTCCAGTCGAAGTCGCCTACTATTTTTTTGTTTGCAAGTTTTTCTTCAAGTAACGATACGAAATATTCCCAAATTATTTCTTTGTGGTAGGCTACAAATTGCATGTTCTGAATATAATGTGCAACACTTCCATGTCCTGTTTTGTCTTTTCCGAATTTTCGGAGTACGGTTTGAATTAGGCCAAGATCATTTAGAATCTTAATGTCTCGCTGGACAGTACGATTGCAAACAACCCTTTTTCCATCTTTTTCGAGAAGTTTTGCTACAATTCTGTAAATGTCACAAGCCGAATAACGCTCAACCCCGAATGTTTTTTTGTAGTCATTATTTTTTACGCTGATTGCCCAGTAGACTTTCAAAAGCCTTTTGTATGGGTTTATGCACATTTTTTTGATCAAAGACTCAACATAGGACACTTTTACAGTGTCCGTACAAGTCTTTTTATTGTTTTTTTCCACTAACTTAATAAGTAAGTTTTGGAAAGTGGATTTAGAATTGTCCAAATTAGCTTTTTTTATTAAAATATTTTTCATATTGTAAATATGAAAACCGATTCATCACTAGTGATGAAAGGGTGAAAGTCTGGTTGCACTTGCGACTAGACTTTTCTTTTTCTTTCCTCATCTATAAAATCAAAACTATGGGGAGGTAATTTTATGAAAAATCCTCTCACGAAAATATTATACAACAAATTGTGATTTTTGAAACAAAAAAAAAAGAAAAAAATTATTTGATTTTTTAGCAAAAACGATGTAGTATTTACAAAATCTAATACTGCGAAAGCACTATTAGATAATTTGGACTTAATAGTCTGAATTAGCTAAGTCATATTTTATTTATTTTGTTATACACGTGCAAAATGGGTGAAGTATGACTTTTTTTTGTAAAAAATTAAAATCTGATGGAGGGGATATGGCAAAACTAAAGAAAGTAAATATTGTAAGCGGCATAATAGCAATACTACTAATATCTATTTCTGGAATTGGCACATACGCTTTTAAAGGGATTCTAGCAGACATCAAAACTCAAGCGGCTAAGGTCAAGGCTGAAGTTTTCAAAGAATTTGAAATTTACTACAAATTTGTTAAGGCTGAAGTTTTCAAAGAACTCGAAAATTACTACAGCACTAGGATTAAAACCGAATTCGAAGAAATGAAAAATTCAGTAAAAGAAGATCTAAAAAGAACTACAGACTTCATCAACACTGTAAACAAAGAAAACTTAGCACAAGAAATTAGAAATATTTGTGCAAAAGAAACAATCAAAGCGCAAGAAATTCTAAGACAACAAATAAAATCAATGAAATTGGAAAAGCTAAATGAATAACAAAATGTTTTTGAGTATTTACAATTTTTTCTATAATCTTTTGAAAAATTATTTTCTAAAAAAGTATAAATCAGAATTATTAGAAAGTACACAGCACTACAAAAATTTAGAAAAAGTGACTTTCAAGGAAGTCGAAATTCACAGACTTGCAGTGCCTTTGCAAATGAAATTCAAAGAGCAAAACGAAATTATCTCTAAATTTGGGTGTTATTTCCTTTGCATTTTGTTTGTTGGCCTTGTAGTAAAAGAAATCAAAAACAATGTCGAAAAATGTTTCGATTGCTTTGAGATTGATTTACTTTTCAAAGGACTTGTAAGTAAAGGCTGCCTAAGGGGTGACAATGCGTTTGTAAATTCTCCAAACGCAATATTTGCAAACTTAGGTATTGACGAAGATATTTACTTTGACGAAAAACATTATCCGAGTTCTTACGTGCCTTTAGAATCGGATATTTTGATCGCAAAGTACAAAGACGAAAGTTCTAGTTTTTACCATTTTGTAATTGTTGCAAACGACCGGGAAACCGTAATTTGGGATTCACTTGGCAATTCTAAGGCCGTTTCTAACGGGTACATAGATTCTCTAAGAGTTTTCAAAATTCAAAATAAAGCACTAGTACAGCGCGTAAAGAACAGACTAGAATTTTACAATGTAAAATTTAGAAACAATTTGGAGGTAGCGTAATGAACGCAGTAAAAAATATCCATGAGCTGCTAGACGCAGTGGATGTAAAAAATGCACTCCTAAAAGGGTTTGAAAGCTCTTTTGGTAGAGAAAAATTAGACATAGTAAACGAAGGAATGACCTTCACAAGCTCGCTTTTAAGGTTAGTGTTTTTTTTGAAAGACAAAATCGAAAAAAGCAATGAGGACAAAGCTGCTGTTGAGCAAATTGACAAACGCTTAAAAGACACCATTGAGCTTTCAATACAAGCTGCCGAGGCTTACAGAAACTCTGGGGGTAGCTTTTGCGAATACAGAAAACTCATCAAGCTTCGAGACGAAGTTACAAAAAAAATGTTAAACGATTTACAAAACCAAGTTTAAGGGGGATTAACAATGGAAAAATTTAAAACAAAAATTGGTTTGATAGGTGTTTTTTGGGTACTCTTACTACTACTTTCTTGTGAATCAATACCATCGCTTCCTAAAAAACCAACACTAACAAATAAAGAAGATATTTCAAACCTAATTCTTGATGAGGCAGAACTTTTTAGATACGCAACTTCACTCAATGTTTGGCTTTTGTCTGTAAAAGCCTATGCTAACAAGTACCATGCTGGTGAAAAGTTTCCCATTTTTGAAAATTTTAATCCTGGGGTTGACGATGAAAATGAGCCCGATGACGCCAATATGCTAAAAAATCGAATCGCATACTATAAAAGGTACATAGAAAAAACGGAACCTATTGTATTCGATTGCTACAAAAAATACAGCAGAAGGTAAGGTAAACTAAATTGCAAGATCAAGTGGATGTAGTTCAAGAAATTAATTTGAAAAGTCCGGAAATTGGTGACGAAAATTCAGAAATCGCTGATTTAAGTCAAGTAACCCAAGAAATCTTAAATCCCAAAGAAGACACTTCAGAAAATTGCACTTCTTTGGGGCTTGATATTGTATTCTACACGGACGAGGGTCAAATTTTTGAACTTACCCCTTTTGTTGACACTACAAGCATTGTATTAGAAGAGAAAATAGTCGACCCAAGTCTAAAAACAGCAGCAAGCACGTTCAGCTTTAGTGTAAGCGGCCTATCAGAAGAATTTTTGAATTTCTTATTCTTCAGAAATGAAGACATTTTCGTAAAAGTAAACGACAACAATAAACCCGTTTTTAGGGGAATTCTAGAAAAATTTTTCAGCAGAGATCTGTTCAACAGTACCAAAAGTGTATCATTCACGGTTAACGACTACTCTAGCCTACTAAAGATTGCATTCGAAAATCCAGTTCAATTCCCAATCAATTTTTCACCAGACTGGCTTTTTGTATACAATCCTTTGGCAAAAGAGCTATCACTTGTCCACCTAATAATAGAAAAAACTAAACTAAAAGACCTTATTGATGATGATGCTAGCGAAGCAATACTTGACAAAGTCCCCGCCGTGATCATTGACTGTGGAGAAGATGTAGAAACTATTTTGCAAGCCTTGTTGTATGAATTCGGATACGCATACACTTTCTCTTCAATCGGCAAACTGCAAATTCTTCCAATTTGGAAAAGCGAAGTTATTACTAAAGAAATTGAAATTTGCACTGTAGATGCTGAAAGTTATGTTATGTCAAAAAGTAGCTCCAGTAGCTACGATTCAACTAAAGTTATTTGGAGAGAAGGCAAATTCCAAAGCAAAGAAGAAGCAATATCCAAAAAACGCCCACTCTACTCGGCACCAATCAATGTAGCTGGTAATGATGGCAAACTTTACGTTGCGGTACTTCAAAAAGGCGTAGTGTACCCCGATTTTGCAGACAAGGTCGGCAGCAGTGTTTTTCAAGAATACGATCCTAGTTGGCTAGACACAGTTTACAAATGGGACTTCAAAAGACGTGAAGTTTGGCACGACCACTATGCCATAAATGAACATTTAGCAATAATTTCAACACATAATCTTGAAGCAAGGTATAATGCCGACTCCTCCATCAACATTGAACATAAAGAATATTTCCCAACAAAAGCTAAGATTTGGTTTAGAAACACTTCTAGTAGTCAAGGCTCAAAATATATTCACCACTTTGATATCTACGGAGATGTTTTCTACACAATAGCTCAAAATGTACTTCAAACCGATAATGCCGATGATTTTTACTCTAAAAAGTTTGAATACACGACCAGATTTATCTTTTCCGAAGAGTCAGCAGTAAGACTTTTCGAATTTCTAACAAACTTACGTGTCAAAGGACACACTATTGTTAATTTTAGGTCAATGCAAAATCTAAATATAACCGATTTTGTCAAACTTAGGCTTGACAATATTGGGATTGATCATTTTTTCCTTATACTTTCAAAAAAAATTACTAATTTCGATCTAGATATCAAACTTTACGAATACGAAGGAATCACCTGGGGCGACTACACTCATTACGAATACCTTACGACTTCAACCAAAATAGGAATAAGCGACTATTTGTCTGGAGTGCACAAAGTTGTTATTGCACCGTTTAATTATGATGGGCCCGAAACTTACCAATTTAAAGCCTCCGGGTTTAAAGACGAAGATACGCTAAACACCGCAATTGAATTTGCAAAACAAGCCGGACTTAACAAGATCAAGCTACTTACAGGCGATTTTTACATTTATGGTCAAGTAAAACTGAACAATTTAGAAATCGAAGGCATCGAAGGCGATGACGAAGTTTTCATAAGAAGTACGGGTTTTTCTAAACATATTTTTGAATCAGAAAAATCATTCAGGCTTTCTGGAGTCAACATATGCCAACAACCAATGAGCGAGCTTTACATTAACGGAGGAGATCTAAATCAAGAAGAATTGTCGCCTTATCTGGAAGAAAAAAGCTTTACACAGCCCACTGCTGTGGTGCTTTGCTCATCATATTCAGTAAAAGAAGACGCTAGATCATCGGTCTATGTTACAGATGCAAACTTTGTGTACATCAAAAATGTCACATTTAAGTGCGCCTTGAACAAGGCACTGCATTTCAAAAAAACAAAAAAAATTCTACTTGAAGATGTAAATTTTGATTCTACAAATCAAAGCTTCGACATTGAAGATGTTTCCAATCTAACACTAATTAATGTTAGTGCCCAAGGCAGTAAAACTGCAGCGGTTTCAAATGGACTTAATGCAATAATTAGAGAAAGCTCATTTAGCAACAACACCGATGCACTCAGACTTTCTAACTTCTCAAGCTTGAAAATAACTGACACCCAGTTTAGTAAAAACACTGGTACTGCTCTTCACTTGGTAGACATTACCAGTGCAAGACTAAGCAACAACACCTTCACGGAAAATAAAGTTGGAGTTGAAAATCATGCTTTTGATTTAATCATGCGCGATACTTTTTTAAAAAATACACTTGCACTTAATTTGACAAGAAAATCGACTGCTGGGGTACGAACACTTGATCTTAGCACTTACACGGAAAATACTAAAGACAAACAGGAGGCCGCTTAGATGATAAGTGATGAAGATTTCGAAGAAATCAAAAAAAGACTTCAAGCCGACAATATCAAATTTCAATTTGGTGTTGGGACTATGGAAGAAGCAAAAAATTATGTTGGCAAACTTGGTGAGCCTATTGTTGTAAAGGACAAAGAATTATTTGCCATTTGCAATGGTCAAGACACTACTAACAGAAAATATTACCCCCTAAACAAGACTACTAAACCCCCTATTGGCGAAAATTTAGACGATTATCTCGAACATTTAGTTAACTGGTGCTTAGAAAACACTTACCCCGGATTCTTAACCACAGAATTTGCTAAAGAAGGCTCATTATCAAGAAGTAAACTGGTAAAAGCTTTCGAAGATACTAAAAAATTTTGTATTCCAGATGGCAGAAGTCTTCCTAGCGATTGTTTTGTAAGAGAAAAATTTGGGATATCTTATGCGCCCGATTTGTCGGGAAGATTCCTACGACATTACGATTCTGGTGGCGGAACAGACTCTTATGGATCAAGAAGTTTGGGCGGTACACAAAGTGACTCTTTTGAAAAACATATACATACTATTGACTATAGTAAATTGAACGACCTGGAAGGGAGACTTGTATCTAAATACTACTACATTGAAAGAGATGCTAATTGGTCTACAGGCAACACCAGTTTTGTTACTGGCTTAGATTGGGGCGATAGAATATACAGATGGGACTACCCTTCTTATACAGACTATGAAGGAAGTAGCGAAACACGCCCCAAAAATACATGTTACATTTCATTCTACAGATACGATTGGTAGGTAAAATTAATGATTACACAAGACGACTACATAGAAATCAAAAAAAGACTCGAAAAGACTAAAACTCGCATTCAATTTAGAAATACAGACAAAGTAGACTCGCTAGGATATGAGGGTTCTATTGGAGAACCAATTGTACTAAAAGACAAACTTACTTTTTCGGTATGTGATGGGAAAAGCATTGAAAACAGAAAAGAATATGAAATTACTAAAAGTGCACCACATTTAGGTTCACTTGGTGAATATCTAGAACATATGGTTTTGTTTTTTCTAGAAAAAACACCTGTTGGCGCTTTAACTGATAAATTCGCACAAGAAGGATCAATTCTTACAAGAAGCAAATTAATTCAGGCATTTACAAACACAAACAAGTTTTGTATTCCAGACGGTAGAAGTTTGCCAAGCAATTGCTATGCATATAAAGTTTTGGGGATATCTTCTGCGCCCTATTTGTCGGGAAGATTCTTACGGCACTACGACCCTAGTGGCAGCACCGACTCTTCCGGCTCAAGAAGCCTGGGCGATACACAAAGTGACTCTTTTGAAAAACATAGACATAATATTGACACTAGTAAAATTAGTTTTGAAGGCAGACTGGTAAAAAGTTATACAAAAATTTCCCGTGATAAGGACTGGTATTGGAATGCTGGACGAACTGAATTTGTTACCGAGCTTGTCTATGGGACATATCGAGTAACCGATGATCTTTTCATGCCTTTTACAGAAGAAACGGGTTATGAAGAAACAAGGCCCAAAAATACCTGCTATATCTCTTTTTACAGATACGATCTTTAGGAGAAGGAGAAAAAGTATGGACAATTTAGAAATCCAAGAACTTTTGAAAAAATTAATAGAGGAAAAACTTCCTTCATACAATCAATATTCAAATAACGCAAACAAACAAGCTTTGCTTAACCTATTTGTCAACAAAATGTTTGAATTCTCAAACAGTAATGTTTTAGCAACAAGTTTACATGCATTTAGAATGTTTTTTGCAGTTTTTGAAATGAGTGAAGCTGAAGATTTAGTACTAGACATTATTAACAAAGAAAAATTAATCATTGGAAACAATACAAGCACGGGTTTTGTAAAAAGTTGTTCTTATACTGAGGAAGAAATCAACAAAATTATTACCAAAGGTGAACTATGAGACTAAGACGACTTCCAATATACGTTAATGCATACAAAGAAAAGCCTAATGCTGAAATTTTCATATACTACTCCAGTAGAGGAACTGGTAAAACTTACGATATTGCAACCGTTAATTTAGAAAGAAAATTTAGTGTTGATGGAGGAGATACACTTGCAATCAGAAAAAAGAAAAACAAAACAACACAATCAATACACAAAGAAATTTTAGAACTTTTGAGCAGATACAACCTAAGAAAATTTTTCAATATAAGTAAAGCAAAAATTGAAAGTAAAAGTTTGATTTTTGGGAAAAAACGTGCCTTTGTTTTCGAGGGGGGCCACGATACAAGAGACTTGAAATCTTATGCGCATTTCAAAGACTTGTGGCTAGAAGAAGCCAATCAGTTTAGCTCCGATGACATAGAAATGCTTATCCCCACAATGAGAGAACAAGGCGGCAGAATCTATATGTCAAGCAATCCAGTACCTAAATCACATTGGTTATACAAAAGATATTTGGCAAATCAAGACAATCCTGCTGTTTGTATTATCAAAAGTACTTATCGCGATAACCCGTTTTTGAACGGCGGTGATGTTGAAGCTTGGCTTGAAAAACAAAAACTTGCATATCATGGAAATGATATTGGTTTTAGAATTGAAGTCTTAGGAGAAGAGTTTGATTTTGGCACTGCAAGATTAATCAAAAAATTTAATGTTTGTGAACCCGGTATTATTTCCAGAGCTAATGGCAGCTACTACACAGGAATACATATCAAGGGAAATAGAATTTGTTTTTTAGAAATTCTTGTCGGAAGAATTTCATATCTTCCAGTTGTAATTGTTACAAATGCATGTAGTAAGGTTTTACTATCAAAAGATGATTATCAATCTGAAATTAACAATTTCAAGGGAACTTTTGTTCTTCCAGCTGCTAGAGAAGAACTCAAATATGTATTCTCTCGTTTTGGTAGAGGCACTTTGCTTGCAAAAAAACGGAATTTGTATTCCCTTTCAGACTACCTAATTCCAGCCAATCTTAGTGTAGTAAACATCCCCGAAACAACAGATGTAATTTCAGAGTTCAACGAAACTGAATATTACTATGATGAATCTAGCGCAGAAGATAGTGAAGTTACAAATTTTGTTATGCAAAAAGATTTGACGTACATCCCGGCATTTCTCAACGCTGCATCTATTTTTAACTAAAGGGCTAGAAAATGTTTGGAATGAAATTTTTCAAAAAACCCAAAGAAATAAAACTATTTCCAGCAAGCGAATACACATCACACAAAGACCAATTACGACTTGCACACCAAGTAGCCGAAATTTACGCGGGGTTTGCATCTTCCAGAGACATTGAGCACAAAATAGGTGATGGACTTTCAAAGTTATTTGATAATAACTTTAGAGCTGTTATCAAAAAAATGGTATACACAGCAATCTTGTTTGGAGAAAGCAACTTTTACATAGTAGTTCCAGACTCCGATGATCCTAAAAAACCACTAAAAAAAGGATTCCCATGCCTTTGCTACAACTTAGGTGAAGTTCTTGATGAAGGCTCTTATTTTCAAAAAAATATACATGAAAGTAGAATCATCAATATGAAGTCATCTTTTCTAAATTTCGAGGCTCTAAAAAAAAGCAGCAATATTATGGATACACTGCTCAACGAAACAATGGGATTTTTGAAAGTTAACAATTTTACTTTTCTAAAATCAGCAACACTGCCATCAGTCAAGGATATGACCGCATACGACCTGGCTGAAGTAAAAAAAAATATTGAAGGGGTTCTCGACAGTAACCACAAAATGATGATACTCGGAAGAGAAGATGATATTGCTAATGTTACAAGATCTGTAAGTCCACTAAGAGATGCTTTTGAAATCATTGTATCAGACATAACACTCCATTCTGGAATTCCAAAAGAAATACTATACCCAGTCTCACCATCTGGAGAAGGCAGTGTTGGCAACTACGATATTTTTTACCTAAACATTGAGCAAATATGCAAACTAATGGTAACACCATTCATCAATGCGGTGCTTTTCAAGTTTGGACTACAATCCAACTGGTGCTACAAACCAGTCAAGCCAATTAGCCAAAAAGAACAAGCTGAAATTGATGAAAAACATGCAAAAACTTTAGCAACTTACGTGGAACTTTTAAGTAAAGCTAAGGAGATGGAAAATGATGATTTGTATCTAAAAATACAAAATGAACTTAACCAATATTTACAAATTTAATTTAGAAAAAAATCTTGCTAAAGGAGGTTATATGCAAGAATCATTAAGTGAAGATACTGTTGCAATTTCTGAATCTTTGCCTAAAAACGACAAAGAACAAGTAACAATATCTTCAGAAGAATACGAAAAATTAGTGTCTGATGCAAAAAAATTGTCGGGCATGATTTCACGAGAAGATTTTGAAAGACGCCTTGCTGAGGCTGAAAGCAACTTTACCAAAGCTAGAAAGCAAGCTGAAAGACAAGCCGAGGCCAATGCCTTTAAAGACTCTAAAGTTTTGACAAATCTTGAAAAAGCTTGTGCGCAGTATGAAATTACTCCGCCTTTTGCAAACGCTTTGAGCGTAAAAGACGCCAAGCTTGCATTTTTGGAAGCAATGAAAAAAAAATATAATGTCAATTTCAGAATTGACGAAGAAGGTGATCTTGATTCTCAAATTGCCAACATAAGTTTGCTAGTACAAGAACTTACAGCATACAAACAAGTGGTAAATGCCAGAAATCGCTTTACAGGACAAATTATCAACAACACATTAGCTCAACAATACAAAAATCAATTATATTCTAAGGGGGTATGTAAATGCCAGACTTCGATTTAGCTAAAATAGCTAAAAAATTCGTTTTGGGAACTGAACACAAATCAGGTGTTCATCAAACTGAAACTGCAATAGTTGACGTTGAATCTCAACCCATCAAACCAGGAGACCCAGTTTATGCGAGTGGATCAAGCGAAATGGGAGAAGTGTTGGTAAAATCAGCACTTGCAACAGCTGGAGTTGGCCCTATTCGGGGATTTGCCCTAAAAAAAGAAAGTATAGCTTTACTAGAAAATGAAAATTACTCTCCGGGAGAACTAATTCCGATAAGGCGTGCTGGGGAAGTAACTGTTATGTTAGACAATGCCTTTACAACTCCCAAAGTTGGAGATTATGTTTTCTTGAAATCAGGCAAACTAGTAAAAGATGGCAAAGGGGCTACTCAAGTTGGAAGAATCAAAGATGTTAGTCTTGAACAAAATAGTAAAATTGTTTTGCTTGATGTAAACATTGGTCCAGAGTATGAAAGCAATGGCAGTAGAAAATTTTCTACATAGAGCCAAAAAAATTAATGAAAAAATAGGAGGTCTATTTTGAGTAGAAGTATTTTTGCAGAAGCAAGCGGCAGCTATAGCGGAGATATATTAGAACTTGCAAGCAATGGTCTTGAACAACTTGTGCCGTACAAGGCGATCAACAAAAATGATCTAAGACAGGGATATTATATTGTAAGAAAATCAAAAGTTGACCACAATGTCACAGCAACTTTTGGGGAACATAGTAATGAAATTGGGAAAAGCACCGTTTTCTTCCAAGAAATGGCCTACAAAATGCACGTATTTGAAACAGTTCAGCGAATTTCACTAAAAGACTTAATGTACGGAACAATAACTGAAGACGAAGTAAAAACTAATCTAGAGCTTGGTCTGATGAAAGATGCGTTTCATTCTATTGTTTTTGGTAAAAAACACATCAATATGGAAGGAATAGCGAATCTTAAGGGTAAGAGCAAAGTTACTGTCGAAACATTGGCTAACGGGTATACTTTGTATGAAAAAGCAACACTTGCAAAACGCGAGTCAGAAAAATACAAAGAAAGACTTGATGGGGTTTACCATCTTTTAGTTCCACACAATTATTCTCATCTATTACTAGAGTTGTACAGCGAACCTCAGTACGTAATAGTCAAAGAGGCGCTAAAAAGAGACCACAACATCATAACTTTTGTTTTGAAGGGGCTGAAAAACCCTATACTGTACGAACCAAACCCAGAAGTTATGTTTGTTCCAATGTTGCCAGAAATATTCTTCAGAAAATTTGCAGCACCAGATGGTGATTACATTCACTCTTCAATGGAATCAGCGGGAGTAATTCATTTTGAACCTAGAGAAGTTGTCGAAATTGAAGTTACAAAACCTAGCGGTAGTTGATAAATTAATAAATGAGTGAACTTGACGACCTTATTATGTGGATAAGTCTTACTAAGATAGAATCTTTACGCATTGAATGCACCAAAGAAGACGGAAGCATTAGCATACCAGATCAAACAAAAGTACAACTTTTTGAGGTTCTAAGATATGCAAAATCGATTTTAGCCTTGTACCATATGGGAGCTGCCTACAAGAATTGGCTTATGATTTTGCTTGACGTTCTTTACTTAGAAGTTTTCAATATTAGGTGTAAAGGAGATCAAAAAGAGTGTAAGTTTAAGTATCTACTTTCTCAACTTGATTTCCTATTCCCGCGTATTGATTCTTGTCCTTTCCTTTACATTGGTTGATCAAAAGGAGAACAAATGGAAATTGGGGAAAAAATAAGAAAATCTATATTTGATAATACAAAAAGTTTTGTGGGATTCAAAGTCAAAAAAAATTCGCAAGCATTAAAATCACATGTCCCCGGACGATTGTCAAATGTAACAAATATTGATTTAGAAGAAACTTCTTCTGGAGTAAATTTGAAAGTAAAAGTAAACTCACCCCTTTCTGAATTTCTAGACTCAGGACAGGCACATGACAACAATTCGCCAGCTCCAAGTCTAGCAAAAATCAAGAGTTGGGCAGCATATAAGGGTATAGAATCCTCAGCAGTACCCATTTGGCTTGATATTAAGAAGAAAAAACTAAAAAACCAATATGTAAATTGGAAAAAAAATCTAGCAGAAGAGGCTGCAAAATTAATTAAATGAAATTAATCGAAAAATTCATTGTTGATCTAAAAAAAAATTTGAAAAATTACTTAGTTGAATGCAAACAAACAACTACTAAAGTATATTACAAATCCGAAATGTTTGCATGCACAACCAAAGATTTACCATCAATTGTCTTTGCGGTAAAGAGCACAGGAGAAATTGTTAATAATTGCAAAAATTATTCGATGCTTTTATCACCGAAGTTTGTAATTTACACTGAATGCAACATGCGTCCTACTTTGGGACTTGAGATCGCAAATATAATTGTGTCTTTTCTAATATTGAAATATTCCTTGAGGAATTTCAGCATTGACGATTCCCAAATTGAAGACGAAACTTCTGATGCACGAATGGTAACTTTGGTTGATACAACTTTGTGGATCAGGATGGATGGTAGCGATTATATTAATTGCTGTGGAGGTAAAAATGGCAGTTGAAAAATTAAGAATGCCCGTAGGCGCAGTGCTGGTCGCTGTTAATATTGATAAATTCAAATGGACCTTCAAGGGTTCGGACATGAAAGATACTGGGGAACCTAGTGGAACCGACCCTAAGGAATTAGTTGTAAAAGACTTGACGAATTACGAAACTAAACCTAGTAAATGGAAATCAATCAAAGAGTGTATTTTCAGAGTAAAAAAACTTGGTAGTAAATCAAAACTTGCGACGGATTTGAAATTGAAAGAAGGTAGTATCATATACTACCATAAGGAATTTTCAAAAAAAATATGTGAGAGTTGCGACAATAACGATGAAATTGATGTTTTACTTTTCAAGACTTACTGTCTTGGATATTCGTACACAATTAGTTCTACAAAAGCAACAGAAACTCTAAAAACAACTTGCGGCGCAATCACGGCAATTGGAAGAATTCCAGAACAAACTGTTGAGTTTAGCGGCTACTCTCTTAGAGAGACTTCTACTAACAAGGAAGAGCTTTTAGAAACTTATATAGAGAGGTCGCATTTCATAACTCTTGATGTTTCAAAAAAATCTTCTGGCAATGAATACGAACTTGGAAATCGCAATTTACCTAAAAATTACGAGTTTACAGTACTTTTTGTAAATCAAATTGGAAATCAAGACCAAAGAACAAAATTCATGGTAGGAGAAGGGCAGATTGCAACTTACAGTCCAGGCCAAGATTTGAATAACCAAAAAATTGATCTAAAGTGCCAGCTTACACTTACGAAACCGCTAATATCATTTTCGTACGATTATATTCAAGGCGCAACATTTTTTGAAATTTAGGAGGCAAGATGATAGTCAATGTGAATGTGAGCGGTAGGGTAATGTTACCTTATATTCCAGACTACATTAGAAACAGTAAAGAAATTGTAAAAGAAGAAGATAAGGCATTCGTAATTTTACAAGATGTTAACTATGGGTTTGTGGAAAAGCTGAAAGCAAGACAAATCGAACTTTTCAAAAAATTGAATGGGGGGAATAGCAAAAACAATCCCAATGCTATGATTGAGTCAACAAGTGCTCAAATTCAATTCGTAAAAAAAATTTGGAATGAAAATGTAGTAGAATTTGTTGGACTTTACAATCAAGAAGGAGAATTAATTACGAAAGAGATGGTTGAAAAAGATGCTATTTTGTTTCAAGATATGCTTTCAAATCTTGCAATTGAGATTAACTTTTTGGCAGATACTCTAAGGGTTGAGCGTGTTTCAAAAAAGTAGAACTTGCGTTTGCTTATGTTACAAAAAAAGATCACTATGACCAAGTGCTCAAATATGCGGACCGACTCGATTCAGAATTGCTAATAGATATGAAAAAGGAACTTCCTTGGATAAAACATAATGAAGACGCAATTCTACATTTACTCAATCAGGCATTACTTTCAAGAAATATTGGAAGTTTGCCTTATAGTGGCGGCCTTTTTGAGCAAAATTACTGGTTTGTGTTAATTCTTAACGAACTGAACCTTTACATCAAAAATCTTGAAAGCGAGAGCATGAGAAAATGAAACTTGACGAAATCATTATTCCATTATCAATGTCAATCAAAAACAATGAAAAGCTGGACGCAATAGCAGAAACGCTAAAAAAAATTGCAGAACAAAAATTTGCAAGTCTAGATGATTTGAAGTCAAAATTAGAAAAATCTGCTAAATCTGGATCCAATCTAGAGAAAGCGCTAAACAAAAGTTCGCAGAATGCTAGTAAAAACTTCAAATCTCTTGCAGATTCTGTTGATTCTGTAAATTCTAAAGCTGGCGGCATGAAAAGTATAGGCAAAGTTCTAAAAAGTGTTGGAAAAGGCTTAGGAAATGTAAAGAATTTGGCAAACAAAACCGGTGAAGCATTCAACCAAATGTTGGCAGCTTTTGCCCCAATTATTATAGCTGCAAAGGCTCTACAAGCAATTGGCTCTACAATAAGTGGAATTTTTGATGGCGCCATGGATGCTCTTGATGAATTCAACGAAGAAGTGTCAACGTTTTCTGATATGCTTGGAAACGAAGACCTTGGAAAATCTTTAGCAGAATCCATGAGGGTTTTTGGCGATGAAACTCTTTTTACTAGAGATGCTATTGCTAATGCTACTAAAACAATGCTTTCTTACGGTGCAACTGCAAGTGAAGTTGAAGAAAGAATTAGAATGTTTGGAGAGGCAGCTGGTGGAAGTAGCGAGGGGCTTGAGAAATTAGCAGAAGTATATTCTCGTGTAGAATCTAGTAATCAAGTAAATTTAGAAGATTTGTATGCGCTTCGTGACGCTGGTGTTGACATTACAGACATTTTGGCAGAAGAAGCTGGTTTAGCTGGAGAGGCATTATATAAGGCAGCAAGTGATGGACAAATAGGGTTTGAAGCCTTAAATAAGGCTCTTTCTAAGGCTACTAGCGAAGGTGGTAAATTTTACGGAAATACCGCTAAAGAAGCAAAAACTTTAGCCCAAGCTCAACAACAAACTGCTAAAATGAGCGAAAAGCTTTTCTTAGATATTGGGAAAGCTTTAGAGCCAATGATGATTGGATTTGAAAAAGTAAAACAATTCATGATAAAAGGAATTTTGGAACCTTTGACAAAAGGCACCTCTGCGGTTATTTACTTGATTAATAAACTTACAGAACTTGTGGTATATGTTACTGGAAAGCTTGTGGAGGGTTTCAAGATTGCGTTCGACCCAATCATCAAATTGATCCAAAAAGTAGTAGATTTGACAGTCAAAGCCTGGGAAGGCTTTAAAAAATTTGTAGGGCTTTCCAAAAAACCTGAAAAAGAAAAAGATGAAAAAGACACTCCCAGCCCCGAACCCAAAAGAGATAAGAAAGTTGACCCAAATGCAAAAACCGATTACAACAAACAGATGGAGCAGGACTATAAGAAATTGCAAGACGAAATATTTTTTGCCCAAAGGGAAATTTACAGTAAAGTCGGCGTGGAGCGAGAAAAAGCCTTAAGGAATCTTGAAAAGACTATCAAAACCAAAAATCAAAAATTTCTAAAGACGTACTCCAAGAGTTTTGACGAGTTATCGGAGGAGAACAAGAAAATTTTAGTCGGGGTTGAAAAAGCAGTAAACGAATTCAATAACTCTAATTATGATTTTGTGAATGAGTACCAAAAGTTACTAGAAGAAAAAGAAAGTCGTGAAAGAGAAATACTATTAACACTACCCCATGCAGATCAAGAAAGTGCTTTACAGAAACTGAATGATGAAATCAATGAAAAGAACAAAGCGTTCGTAGAAAAATATGAAAAAAGTTTCACAACTCTGAACGAATCTAACAGGAAAATTGTAGCCGCACTCGAAAAACAAGTTAATGAATATAGTAATGCTGCATTGGATCGATCTTTTGTCCAGGCTCAAAAAGCTCTGCAAAAAGAAATACTAGCCTTGGAGTGGGAAACAATGCTACTTCCAGCAAAAGAAAGAGCAAGTGCTGAGGAAAAGATGGCATCCCAAATTCAAGCAATGTATAAGAAATTCGTGGATGATCACAAATCACAATTCGACAAGCTAAATGAAGCCAACCAAAACACACTAAAACAAATGGCTGAGAAAGCTAAAGATACGGCAAAAAGCTTGTATGACAAATTCTTAGATAACATAGACAAATTAACGGAATTTTCAGGCAAAATTCTGAATCAGGAAGTGGGAGAAAAAGCCGGTGCTGAAGGCTTTGAGTATGCTGCAGACAGTGCAATGAAGGGTGTGGTTGATTTTGGGAAAAATGCGTTGAAAGCTGGTGCAGCAGCCCTTGGTGGACCTTGGGGTCAAGCTATTGCAGAAATTGTCATACAAATCGGAGAGTTCGTATGGGGCTTGTTCAAGGGTGCCGAAAAGGCCAGAATTAAAAAAATTGAGGAACAACGAGACAAAGATTTAGAAGAACTTGAAAAACGAAGCGAAATTGAACTAAAAAAGCTTGAAGAGAAATTTGATGCAGAAATTGCAATGAGAAAAGAAAAATTGAGTGAATTAGATGATGAATACTCTAAAGAAATAGAATTTCTAAAACAAGCACAAAGTAAAGGACAAATATCCGGTGAAGAATTTCAAAAAAGATTACACGATGTACAAACAGAGTACAAAACAAAAAAAGATATAGAAACCACCAAACTTACTAAAGCTGAGGAAAATAAGAAAATAGAAACCGAGAGACACAAAAAACTTTCCAACCTAGAAAATGAACGAATCAAAGCACAGGCCGAGGTTGACAAAGTAAATACTTCTGATTATTTTTTGTCTGCTTCCAAGGCTTCTGATTTAGAGAAGACACAAAAAATTTTAGATGAAATACTAAAAAGAATTGCAACAGTAAAATCAGCAGGATCTATTGAAGAGATAAAACTTGCTCGTGGCGGTGCACGATTTATTTCGAACAGACCGACATATATGCCAAACTCAGGCGTAATGTCTAGTGAATTTGGCCAACCCGAATTAGTAAGAATCACTCCTGCACCAATAGATGAAAATCTACGCAAACTTGAAGCTAAAATCATTGCAGAAGAAATTGCCAAATTACAAAAAAGCGAGAATAGAACAATTGTCCAAAATTTCAATTACAACTTCAATGGCGATGTGCTTGATGCTGAAAAACTAGTTAGAATGCTAAAATCAAAAGAACATCTAATGGGATTTAGAATGGCAGAGTAGAAAAAAATGTAAAAAAATTTTCAAATTACTTTGTATTTTACAATTACTAGTATATAATTATTGATGTTGATAGTTAGTAATTTATTACTGAACTTTCAACACCTTGAAAAAGACTATTAACTTTTGTTAATAGTCTTTTTCTTATATTCTACTAATATAATCGACATAGAAAAGTATTTCACACTCAAAATATTTACTTTTTAATGAAAATTGTGGTACTATAAGTATAATTATAAAAATTACAGTTAGGAGTCTAAAATGCAAACAATTAGTCTTAAAATTCAAGTCAATGTAAAGCCACTAAAAAAATATCAAATCAGATATTACAAAATCTTATCAATACTTAAGTATTTTCAGAAAAATACTATTAAATATAATCAAAAAGTTATTTTAAATACATTAAATTATTTTCTAGCCCAAGATGGACTTAAAGTGGTTACACTAAGAACCCTTAGAAAAGATTTAACCTGGTTGTGTAATAAAAGTATTATTAAAAAAACCTTATTAAGATTGGGGGAGGGAAATGGTTCATATATAAGATATTCAGTCAATAAATATAGTAATAATAATTTAAACTGCGTTCTTAAAGATAAGCAAAATACTATTGAACATGATGCTAACACAATATATAAATTTACAAAAGAAGCACAAAAAAAATATTTCAAAAACAAAGGAGCTAAAACTACTAATCTAAAAAATGCAACTAAAAATGTCAGTCATATTATAAACAATAAAAAATATATAAATAATAAAGAAAAAACTTTACACAAAACAAAAAACGAAGATTCTAATTTCATGAGTTTAAAAATAAAAAACTTATTGCGTTACAAACACATAAATTTTTTAGATAAAATGAAAGAAAATTCTAACAAAAAAAAATATTTATATAAAAGAATAAAGACAAAAGAATGGTTAGAAAATATCAAAAATCAAATACATAATGATAAGTAAGGGGTTTGCAATTAAAATATGAATCAAGTATTAGAAAGTCTAAAATCCAAAAAAATGGGAATTGAATTACTAAAAAAGAAAAACGATATTTTCATTAAAACAGAAAAAATAAATAACAAAACAGTATATCATACAAAGATATTTAGCGATTTTTTTACATTTGGTATAAATCAAAGAAACGAAAATAAATTTTTTATTACACTAAGAAGTTTATTTGATAAAAATAAAAAAAATAGTTTCCATTTGTTTAGAATTGAAGAAAGTAGCAATGATGAATTTTTAGGAATGTTTTATGGATTTAAAAGATTAACAAAGCCACTTTTTTTTAAATATGAAGATATTATCACAAAAGCTGTCAAAACCATACCCATGTATAAAATCCATTACATAGAATTTAGATTCAAAAAAGGAAGTGTTTTTTGTTATATAAAAGCAATTCATGCTTTAACAAAAAAAGAAAAATTTAAAAAAAAATATGCTCAAAGTCTATTAGAAAGAATAATTAATTTAGAACACAAAGTGTACATATTCTACAATAAAAATTTGTTAAATGGGGGTATTATAACTAAATGGATAACAAAAAACCAGAAATAATTAGTATTGCAAATATTAAAGGAGGTGTTGGCAAAAGCGTCTTAACTATCATATTTAGCTTTATTTTAAAAAGCTTTGATAAAAAAGTTTTACTTGTAGATTTTGATCCCCAAAATAGTTTGACCAGTTATTTTTTTAAGTATATAAAAAGTTTAAGCAAAAATAATGTTTATTCTTTTTTGAAAGAAGACTCTAATTCTAATTTAGATAAATATTTGACCAAAATACATGACAATGTATATCTCATTCCTTCTCATCCTAGTTTACATCTTTTTAATAAAGAGAATACTTCTTATAAAGAGCTTTTTTTAAAGCACAGGTTAGAAAGGGTATTGCCCAATTATAATTTTAATTATGTGATAATTGACACCCCACCCAATTTAGATTCGCTTTTAGATAATGCTCTTAATATTACAAATAAGCTTATTATTCCCATTCAAGTTGAAAGATTTTCTGTTGAAAGCTTGTCTATCTTGATGAAATATATTGAGAAAGTTTCAATGTATCTAGATAAAGATATTGATATATCCATAATTGAAAATCAATTCATGAAAAACAGAAATACTTTTAAAAGTATAGAAAATTCAATTAAGGATAAATATGGCAAATATATTAAAGGAAAAGTTCATTTTTATAATAAAGTGAAGGTTTTTACAAACAATTTACAAGAGCCTGATATTAAAGAACCTTATTATCAAGAATGTCTAGAAGCCTTGAATAATATATTAGCCATTTAATTTTATTTTTGGCCGTTTGTTCGCAAGCGAACAAACGGTATTTAGCATTTAGTAGTTCACAGGAGGTTTTAGACGTGTCTAAAGATTTAATCATTTTGAATGATAGAGAAGAAGGATTGATGGGTATTTCTGAGGAAGAAGAGTATGAAAACTATAAGCATGCTTTAAAAAAGAGTATGGTTAATGATATTGAAAATAAAATTAAAATAATGGAAATATTGTATAACATAAAAAGCAAAAAACTTTATCGTATTGACGGGCATGTAAGTTTCAAGTCTTTTATTGAAGAATTTTTAATTGCCAGGACCCAAGCCTATTTATATTTAAAAATATATGAACAGGTTTTAAAAGGAAATCTAAGTATAAAAGAAATTAGAGACAAGGGAATGATAGAAATTTATAGAAATATAAAATCAAAAGAGGTCGTCGATAAAAAGTCAATACAAAATTCAATAAAACCATTAAGATTTCAGCTTAAAAGAAAAGATAGTTATGATTTTTATAAAAGTAATGCTAAATTTACGGGGTATCTCTTAGACAAGATTTTTTCTAGCGATAAAGATTATTTAAATCAGATATTTAAAGAGTATTCTGATTTAAATTTAAAAAAAACAAATCAAAGCACATAAGTAATTACTTGCAAAATTTAAGCAATTTTTGTACAATTATTAGTGGTTGTATTTTAGTACAATCCTAATTGTCAATTTAAAACCTAGTAATAGGTTTTGTTGATCACTTTTAAATTTAAAGTTCTCAACAAAGCCTATTTAATATCACATTATTATTTACATTCCGAGCTTGAAGCAAGTAAGCCGCCGGTTAAAATTTGTTTTAATGTTTGTTTAACTGTATTTGCTTGTTAAAGATATATAATTTTCTTTACCAATAATAAGAAAGTCTTCTTTAAAAGAAGACTTTCTTATATTCTAATATATTTCCTTATTTATAAGACTTGTTAAAACAGTTTTTGCATTTTCAATAAGTTCTTCTATTTCTTTGCTTTTTGCCATTGCCTCAACTTTTTTGTAGCCGTGAGACTCGAATTTATTTAAAACATCCTCTGCTTCAATTTTAGATTTCCTAGATAGTTGTGATGCTGCGTAAGATACTCTATTTTTATTCTTTAATCTTTTGATAATACTTTCTTTTAAACTTTCCTGTGCTTTGTTGAAAAATACAGCGGCAGATTCTATCTCTTGTGTTGCAATATCAATTTTATTTATGAGGTTTTCAAGTTCAAGATCTATTTTTAAATTATTTTGCAATTGTGTTAATTCTTTTATTTTAGTTTTATTAATACTGTAATTTTTATTTAGTGATGTTAATTCATTATAAATTTTTTCTCTTACATCTTGAAAATCAGAGTTTATTGAAACATATCTCTTTTTAATATTATTAATATCTTCAGCTAATTTAGAGAATCCGCCATATTGTGTAATGAGACTCTCTACACGTTTAATTGTTTGATCTGCTTCTTTTTCTTCATTAGTGTATGGGATCAAGTCTTCTTTTTTGATCTCTTTTTTTTGATTATTTTCAATTAAAGTATTATTTGGTATATCAGCCCCATTATTATGTGGTAATAAAGGTATTTCGGGGCTTATAGGAACGATTAAATTATCATATTCCTGTTTTTTAGAATTTTTGGATAAAGTTTTTTGCTTTTCTTGAATATTATTTGCAATTTCTTTTGTTTCATTATGTTTTTTTTGTTCTGTATTATTGGGTAATTTAGAATTTAGATTACAAGACGTTAATCCCAAAATTAATATTATGTGTAAAAACAAATTTTTTCTCATGAAAATATTATCCTTTTCAATTGATAATAATTATTACTTTGTAATAATTATTATCAATTGATATTATATACCAATTTGATCAATTTACAATAAAATATAAATAAAATTATTTATTATTAATGCAATTTTGGATTTTTTAGGTGGAGATGAATTTTTTAAAGAAAAAGAAAAAGAAAATGAAAATAATTTCATTGTAGCTAGTCTTTATTCGCTAACCAAAGAAGATTTTACTATATTGCTTAGAGATTTCAAAGTCTTGAAAAACAAAAAAGGAGAAGATTATATTTTATCTTTAATAAAGGGGTATGAGAATTATTTAAGCGTGATGGATAAACGTAACGCAGCGTAAATAATTTAACAAAAATAGCAAATTCATCCCCGTCTAAATTTCATAGAAACTATAAGTGGAAAATCCTTTGTTATTTTTTGTTAAAATTAAATTGTGAAATTTATTTTCTCGTATTTATTTAATAACTTTTTTAAATGACAGCTGGAATCCGTTTATTCCAATATCAAAACTAGGCTCAAAACCCGCAAGAAAAATCCCTAATTTTTTTCCAATTTCTTTATCTTGTTTATCTTGTTTATCTTTGTTTGCAAATGTAAATGGAATAATAAGCGATGTTATGTAAGATGTCAAAAGTGTGAGCGCTCCTGTTCCCATTAGTATATATCCAGGCATTCGTTTTGTTTTATCTTTAATATCGTGCTCAGGCATATTAAAAAATCCAGTTATTATAAGGGCCGTTCCCAGTAAACTGAATCCAAGTACTGATCCACCACCAATATAATCTCCTTGGGAAAAGGATCCTATTCCCAAAGGAATTAGCATATTAAGGAAAAATGCCATTAATTCAGGATCATATGTATGGTGGTATCTTGGATATATGTATGGATATGGTGAATAATATCCCGAATAATATCCAATTTCTGATTCTGGGGTGAAAGATACGCTTGAAAGATATTTTTCAGAATATGCGTTATTATTTTTTATTTCTTTTTTTGTTTTTCTATCCATGTTAGCATCTAAATTGGATAGAAAACTAAAAATTAATATTAATGTGAAAATTTTTTTCATATTAATATTCCTCCTAATAATCAAGTTTTGATAATATAATATTAATGCAATTTCTGGAGTTTTTGGGGGAAGATGAATTTTTTTCAATATCGTTTTAGTTGCTTGAATGCGCATTTTTAGTATGTTGTTTTCTTTTTGGAAAAAATATCGTACAATAATTAGTATTCTTTTTCAATAATTTGCGATCCTTCAGCAATCGAAGAGAGAGCTTTGGAGAGACAACCTTTTCAAATAGGCTTATTATTAATAGATAGGTTGTCTCATACTTTATACTAAATAATAATAAATT
>NZ_CP179582.1:0-19551 GCF_030439725.2 [Borrelia] tanukii
AGTTTATTATCTTTTTGTATAATTTCAATTCAAATAAAAAAGTCGGAGAGTGGAAAATCAGTCCATAAATAGGGATTCCCCACTCCAGATATGTCCGTTTGTTTTTTAACTAGATGAGCCACCACCAGCAGCAACACCATCCTGATTCTTCGCATCACCAGCCGCCTTACCTGGCCCACTTTTCTGCTTCTGCACAACCTCAGCAACTTTTTTTAGACCAGCCTCAACAGCCTTTCTAACAACGCCAGTTAGAGCCGAGAAGGTCTTCTGAACAGCACTCTCCACAGCACTCTTCACACTCGCCTTATTATTAGCATCAGCATTAGCAGCAACAGCAAACTTTCCACCCTTAGCCACCCCCCTCAAAACAATAGCCGCAGCAATCTTATCATTACTCTTCTTCATCCCATCATTACCAAACCCATTCGCCGCAGCATCATCAGCTCCAATCGCAGCCGCAATCGGATTCGTAGCCTCATCAGCCTTTTTACCATCCTGATTCTTCTCATCACCAGCCGCATCAACAATAGCTTTCAGTATCTGCTCCCCACTAACCGCAGTAACAGCACTAGCCGCCTTCCCAATATCACCAGCACCAGCACCAGCATTATTACCACTAGCAAACAACTTCCCCGCATCCGCGTTAGCCTCATTCTCAGCAGCTTCTTTAACATCCTTCAGCGCATTACCCTCCTTACCAAAAGCCTTCCCAGCAGCCGCAACAATCCCCTTTATCCCCTTCGCAATCCCCTTAACACTGTCCTTATCAGCTTTAGCACCCTTATTAGCAGCACCAACATCCCCAATCTTATCAGTACCACCATCACCACCAACTTTAGCAGCCTCCTCAACAGCTTTTATCATCTCTTCTAACCACCCACTAACCTCACTAACAGCACTCTCCACAGCACTCTTCACACTCGCCTTACCACTATCACCTTCACCTTTTTTGGCCGAAACCAATCCATCCAATTTACTTTTAGTTGCCGTTAATGTTGTAGATATAGATTCAAAATAGGTTTTTACATCAGATTTTTTTGGATCCGATTTAAAGAATGTATCCGCAACTAGTCCGCTAAAAGCATTAAATACATCTATAAATCCATTACCCAGATTTATAATTGATTCGTAAAACGTTTTTACTGAATCTTTGTCGTCATTGCCTTTTCCAGCCGCATCACCAGCATTGTTTTTACAATTAATAAAAACAAGTAAAGCTGCCAAAAATATTGCACTTGAAATTTTTTTCATATTAGTCTCCTTAATGAAAAGTATAAGATATCATTTTAACTCAAAGTAATAATTTTACCAAGCGAATGTGTAAAAAATTCTTTTATTCTTTTTAAAAAGAATAAAAGAATTTTTTACACATTCGCTTGGTAAAATTATTACAGACAAACATAGCAACTGTGACCAACTATGAAGAATAAAAGTTTTTTTAAAAATTAAAAACAAGATTGTTAAATGCATTGCTGTAATTTAAATAAACCTACCATCACATTCAATATAAAAAATAATAATCATTTTAAAAGGAGCCTTTATTATTTAAAAAATAAGGAATTATTTGAATTTTTAAAAGGTTAAATTTTTATCAAATACAGAAATTTATTTTCCACAGAAAGCTCGTCACTAATTTAATGAAATGCTTTTTCGAAAGGGAAAGGAGGAATTTCAAGTGCAATATTTTTGGCAGCTTTACTTGTTTTTATTAATTGTAAAAACAATGCTGGTGATGCGGCTGGAAAAGGCAATGACGACAAAGATTCAGTAAAAACGTTTTACGAATCAATTATAAATCTGGGTAATGGATTTATAGATGTATTTAATGCTTTTAGCGGACTAGTTGCGGATACATTCTTTAAATCGGATCCAAAAAAATCTGATGTAAAAACCTATTTTGAATCTATATCTACAACATTAACGGCAACTAAAAGTAAATTGGATGGATTGGTTTCGGCCAAAAAAGGTGAAGGTGATAGTGGTAAGGCGAGTGTGAAGAGTGCTGTGGAGAGTGCTGTTCGTGAGGTTAGTGGGTGGTTAAAAGAGATGATAACAGCTGTTGAGGAGGCTGCTAAAGTTGGTGGTGATGGTGGTACTGATAAGATTGGGGATGCTGATAATAATAAGGGTGCTAAAGCTGATAAGGACAGTGTTAAGGAGATTGCGAAGGGGATAAAGGGGATTGTTGCAGCTGCTGAGAAGGCTTTTGGCAAGGAGGGTAATGCGCTGAAGGATGTTGCAGCTGCTGCTGGTGGTGATGCTAACGCGGATGCGGGGAAGTTGTTTGCTGGTCAGAATGGTGCTGCTGGTGCTGGTGCTGGTGATATTGGGAAGGCGGCTAGTGCTGTTACTGCGGTTAGTGGGGAGCAGATACTGAAAGCTATTGTTGATGCGGCTGGTGATGAGAAGAATCAGGATGGTAAAAAGGCTAATGAGGCTACGAATCCGATTGCGGCTGCGATTGGGACTGATGATGATGCGGCGAATGGGTTTGGTGATGATGGGATGAAGAAGAGAAATGATAATATTGCTGCGGCTATTGTTTTGAGGGGGGTGGCTAAGGATGGAAAGTTTGCTGCTGATGCTAATGATAAGGCGAGTGTGAAGAGTGCTGTGGAGAGTGCTGTTCGTGAGGTTAGTGGGTGGTTAGAAGAGATGATAACAGCTGTTGGGGATGCTGCTAAAGTTGGTGGTACTGGTGGTAATGATAAGATTGGGGATGCTGATAATAAGGGTGCTGTAGCTGATAAGGACAGTGTTAAGGAGATTGCGAAGGGGATAAAGGGGATTGTTGATGCTGCTGGGAAGGCTTTTGGTGGAGATGCGCTGAAGGATGTTAAAGAAGCTGCTGATTGGTAAGGATGGTGCTGCTGGTGCTGCTGCTGGTGATATTGGGAAGGCGGCTAGTGCTGTTACTGCGGTTAGTGGGGAGCAGATACTGAAAGCTATTGTTGAGGCGGCGGCTGGTGATGAGAATCAGGATGGTAAAAAGGCTAATGAGGCTAAGAATCCGATTGAGGCTGCGATTGGGACTGATGATGATGCGGCGGCGTTTGGTGATGGGATGAAGAAGAGAAATGATAAGATTGCTGCGGCTATTGTTTTGAGGGGGGTGGCTAAGGATGGAAAGTTTGCTGTTGCTAATGCTAATGCTGCTAATGATAGTAAGGCGAGTGTGAAGAGTGCTAGGAAGGCTTTTGGTGAGAAGGGTGATGCGCTGAAGGGTGTTACAGCTGCTGCTGAGAATGATGCTAACAAGGAGGCAGGGAAGTTGTTTGCTGCTGGTAATAATGCTAATGCTGATGCTGATGCTATTGGGAAGGCGGCTAGTGCTGTTACTGCGGTTAGTGGGGAGCAGATACTGAAAGCTATTGTTGATGCTGCTGGTAATAATGCTAATGCTGATGCTGATGCTATTGGGAAGGCGGCTAGTGCTGTTACTGCGGTTAGTGGGGAGCAGATACTGAAAGCTATTGTTGATGCGGCTGGTGATGAGGCTAATCAGGCGGGTGCTGCTGCTGGTCAGGCTAAGAATCCGATTGCGGCTGCGATTGGGACTGATGATGATGGGGCGGCGTTTGGTGATGATGGGATGAAGAAGAGTGATGATAAGATTGCTGCGGCTATTGTTTTGAGGGGGGTGGCTAAGGATGGAAAGTTTGCTGTTGCTAATGCTGATGCTAATAATAAGGCGAGTGTGAAGAGTGCTGTGGAGAGTGCTGTTAGTGAAGTTAGTGTGTGGTTAGAAGAGATGATAACAGCTGTTGGGGATGCTGCTAAAGTTGGTGGTGATGGTGGTGGTAATGATAAGATTGGGGATGCTGATAATAAGGGTGCTGTAGCTGATGCGGACAGTGTTAAGGGGATTGCGAAGGGGATAAAGGGGATTGTTGATGCTGCTGGGAAGGCTTTTGGTAAGGAGGGTAATGCGCTGAAGGATGTTACAGCTGCTGCTGAGAATGATGCTAACGCGGATGCGGGGAAGTTGTTTGCTGGTCAGAATGGTGCTGCTGGTGCTAATGCTGCTGCTATTGGGAAGGCGGCTAGTGCTGTTACTGCGGTTAGTGGGGAGCAGATACTGAAAGCTATTGTTGAGGCGGCTGGTGATGAGAAGAATCAGGATGGTAAAAAGGCTAATGAGGCTACGAATCCGATTGCGGCTGCGATTGGAGCTGATGATGCTGCGGCGGCGTTTGGTAATGATGGGATGAAGAAGAGAAATGATAAGATTGCTGCGGCTATTGTTTTGAGGGGGGTGGCTAAGGGTGGAAAGTTTGCTGTTGCTAATGCTAATGCTGCTAATAATAAGGCGAGTGTGAAGAGTGCTGTGGAGAGTGCTGTTAGTGAAGTTAGTGGGTGGTTAAAAGAGATGATAAAAGCTGTTGAGGAGGCTGCTAAAGTTGGTGGTACTGGTGGTACTGATAAGATTGGGGATGTTGGTGCTGCTAATAAGGGTGCTATAGCTGATAAGGACAGTGTTAAGGGGATTGCGAAGGGGATAAAGGGGATTGTTGCGGCTGCTGGGAAGGCTTTTGGTGGAGATGCGCTGAAGGGTGTTACAGCTGCTGCTGGTGGTGATGCTAACGCGGATGCGGGGAAGTTGTTTGCTAGTGGTAATGGTGCTAATGCTGCTGATGCTGATGCTATTGGGAAGGCGGCTAGTGCTGTTACTGCGGTTAGTGGGGAGCAGATACTGAAAGCTATTGTTGATGCGGCGGCTGGTGATAAGAATCAGGATGGTAAAAAGGCTGATGAGGCTACGAATCCGATTGCGGCTGCGATTGGGACTGATGCTGCTGCGGCGGCGTTTGGTGATGAGATGAAGAAGAGAAATGATAAGATTGCTGCGGCTATTGTTTTGAGGGGGGTGGCTAAGGGTGGAAAGTTTGCTGCTGATGCTAATAATAAGGCGAGTGTGAAGAGTGCTGTGGAGAGTGCTGTTAGTGAGGTTAGTGGGTGGTTAGAAGAGATGATAACAGCTGTTGGGGAGGCTGCTAAAGTTGGTGGTACTGGAGGTACTGATAAGATTGGGGATGCTGGTGCTGCTAATAAGGGTGCTGTAGCTGATGCGAACAGTGTTAAGGGGATTGCGAAGGGGATAAAGGGGATTGTTGATGCTGCTGGGAAGGCTTTTGGCAAGGAGGGTAATGCGCTGAAGGATGTTAAAGAAGCTGCTGAGAATGATGCTAACGCGGATGCGGGGAAGTTGTTTGCTGGTCAGAATGGTGCTGGTGCTGCTGCTGCTGCTATTGGGAAGGCGGCTAGTGCTGTTACTGCGGTTAGTGGGGAGCAGATACTGAAAGCTATTGTTGAGGCGGCTGCTGGTGATGAGGCTAATCAGGCGGGTGCTGCTGCTGGTCAGGCTAAGAATCCGATTGAGGCTGCGATTGGGACTGATGCTGATGGGGCGGCGTTTGGTAATGATGGGATGAAGAAGAGAAATGACAATATTGCTGCGGCTATTGTTTTGAGGGGGGTGGCTAAGGGTGGAAAGTTTGCTGTTGCTAATGCTAATGATAGTAAGGCGAGTGTGAAGAGTGCTGTGGAGAGTGCTGTTGGCGAGGTTAGTGGGTGGTTAGAAGAGATGATAAAAGCTGTTGGGGATGCTGCTAAAGTTGGTGGTGATGGTGGTAATGATAAGATTGGGGATGCTGATAATAAGGGTGCTAAAGCTGATGCGAACAGTGTTAAGGAGATTGCGAAGGGGATAAAGGGGATTGTTGCAGCTGCTGGGAAGGCTTTTGGTGGAGATGCGCTGAAGGGTGTTACAGCTGCTGCTGATGGTGATGCTAACGCGGATGCGGGGAAGTTGTTTGCTGGTAAGGATGGTAATGGTGCTGGTGCTGGTGCTGCTGATATTGGGAAGGCGGCTAGTGCTGTTACTGCGGTTAGTGGGGAGCAGATACTGAAAGCTATTGTTGATGCGGCTGGTGATGCGGCTAATCAGGATGGTAAAAAGGCTGATGAGGCTAAGAATCCGATTGAGGCTGCGATTGGGACTGATGATGCTGATGGGGCGAATGGGTTTGGTGATGCTGGGATGAAGAAGAGTGATAAGATTGCTGCGGCTATTGTTTTGAGGGGGGTGGCTAAGGATGGAAAGTTTGCTGTTGCTGCTAATGATAGTAAGGCGAGTGTGAAGAGTGCTGTGGAGAGTGCTGTTAGTGAGGTTAGTGGATGGTTAGAAGAGATGATAAAAGCTGTTGGTGAGGCTGCAAAGGGTGGTGATGGTGGAGGTAATGATAAGATTGGGGATGCTGGTGCTGATAATAAGGGTGCTAAAGCTGATGCGAACAGTGTTAAGGGGATTGCGAAGGGGATAAAGGGGATTGTTGCGGCTGCTGGGAAGGCTTTTGGCAAGGAGGGTAATGCGCTGAAGGATGTTGCAGCTGCTGCTGATGATGATAACAAGGATGCGGGGAAGTTGTTTGCTGGTAAGGATGGTAATGCTGGTGCTGGTGCTGCTGATATTGGGAAGGCAGCTAGTGCTGTTACTGCGGTTAGTGGGGAGCAGATACTGAAAGCTATTGTTGATGCGGCGGCTGGTGATGAGGCTAATCAGGATGGTAAAAAGGCTGATGAGGCTAAGAATCCGATTGCGGCTGCGATTGGGACTGATGATGCTGCGGCGGCGTTTGGTAATGATGGGATGAAGAAGAGAAATGACAATATTGCTGCGGCTATTGTTTTGAGGGGGGTGGCTAAGGGTGAAAAGTTTGCTGTTGCTAATGCTAATAAGGCGAGTGTGAAGAGTGCTGTGGAGAGTGCTGTGGATAAGGAGATTGCGAAGGGGATAAAGGGGATTGTTGATGCTGCTGGGAAGGCTTTTGGTGGAGATGCGCTGAAGGATGTTACAGCTGCTGATGATGATAACAAGGAGGCAGGGAAGTTGTTTGCTGGTCAGAATGGTGCTGGTGCTGATGCTGCTGCTATTGGGAAGGCGGCTAGTGCTGTTACTGCGGTTAGTGGGGAGCAGATACTGAAAGCTATTGTTGAGGCGGCTGCTGGTGATGAGGCTAATCAGGCGGGTGCTGCTGCTGGTCAGGCTAAGAATCCGATTGAGGCTGCGATTGGGACTGATGGTGATGCGGCGGCGTTTGGTAATGAGATGAAGAAGAGAAATGACAATATTGCTGCGGCTATTGTTTTGAGGGGGGTGGCTAAGGGTGGAAAGTTTGCTGTTGCTAATGATAGTAAGGCGAGTGTGAAGAGTGCTGTGGAGAGTGCTGTTGGCGAGGTTAGTGGGTGGTTAGAAGAGATGATAAAAGCTGTTGGGGATGCTGCTAAAGTTGGTGGTGATGGTGGTAATGATAAGATTGGGGATGCTGGTGCTGATAATAAGGGTGCTAAAGCTGATGCGAACAGTGTTAAGGAGATTGCGAAGGGGATAAAGGGGATTGTTGATGCTGCTGGGAAGGCTTTTGGTGGAGATGCGCTGAAGGGTGTTACAGCTGCTGCTGATGGTGATGCTAACGCGGATGCGGGGAAGTTGTTTGCTGGTAAGGATGGTAATGGTGCTAATGCTGCTGATGCTGCTGCTATTGGGAAGGCGGCTAGTGCTGTTACTGCGGTTAGTGGGGAGCAGATACTGAAAGCTATTGTTGAGGCGGCGGCTGGTGATGCGAAGAATCAGGATGGTGTTGCTGCTGGTCAGGCTAAGAATCCGATTGCGGCTGCGATTGGGACTGATGATGATGGGGCGAATGGGTTTGGTGATGATGGGATGAAGAAGAGAAATGACAATATTGCTGCGGCTATTGTTTTGAGGGGGGTGGCTAAGGGTGAAAAGTTTGCTGTTGCTGCTAATGCTGCTAATAATAAGGCGAGTGTGAAGAGTGCTGTGGAGAGTGCTGTTAGTGAAGTTAGTGTGCATGGTTAGAAGAGATGATAAAAGCTGCTAAGGATGCTGCTAAAGTTGGTGGTGATGGTGGTAATGATAAGATTGGGGATGCTGGTGATAATAAGGGTGCTGTAGCTGATAAGGACAGTGTTAAGGGGATTGCGAAGGGGATAAAGGGGATTGTTGCAGCTGCTGAGAAGGCTTTTGGTAAGGAGGGTAATGCGCTGAAGGATGTTAAAGAAGCTGCTGAGAATGAGGCTAACGCGGATGCAGGGAAGTTGTTTGCTGGTGGTAATGGTGCTAATGCTGCTGCTGCTGGTGATATTGCGAAGGCGGCTAGTGCTGTTACTGCGGTTAGTGGGGAGCAGATACTGAAAGCTATTGTTGATGCGGCTGCTGGTGATGAGGCTAATCAGGCGGGTGCTGCTGCTGGTCAGGCTAAGAATCCGATTGAGGCTGCGATTGGAGCTGATGATGCTGGGGCGGCGTTTGGTAATGATGGGATGAAGAAGAGTAATGATAATATTGCTGCGGCTATTGTTTTGAGGGGGGTGGCTAAGGATGGAAAGTTTGCTGTTGCTAATGCTAATAAGGCGAATGTGAAGAGTGCTGTGGAGAGTGCTGTTAGTGAGGTTAGTGGATGGTTAGAAGAGATGATAAAAGCTGTTGGTGAGGCTGCAAAGGGTGGTGATGGTGGAGGTAATGATAAGATTGGGGATGTTGGTGCTGCTAATAATAAGGGTGCTGTAGCTGATGCGAACAGTGTTAAGGGGATTGCGAAGGGGATAAAGGGGATTGTTGCGGCTGCTGGGAAGGCTTTTGGCAAGGAGGGTAATGCGCTGAAGGATGTTGCAGCTGCTGCTGGTGAGGCTAACGCGGATGCGGGGAAGTTGTTTGCTGGTAAGGATGGTAATGCTGGTGCTGGTGCTGCTGATATTGGGAAGGCAGCTAGTGCTGTTACTGCGGTTAGTGGGGAGCAGATACTGAAAGCTATTGTTGAGGCGGCTGGTGATGAGAAGAATCAGGCGGGTGTTGCTGCTGGTCAGGCTAAGAATCCGATTGCGGCTGCGATTGGGACTGATGCTGCTGCGGCGGCGTTTGGTAATGATGGGATGAAGAAGAGTAATGACAATATTGCTGCGGCTATTGTTTTGAGGGGGGTGGCTAAGGGTGGAAAGTTTGCTGTTGCTAATGCTAATAAGGCGAGTGTGAAGGGTGCTGTGGAGAGTGCTGTGGATAAGGAGATTGCGAAGGGGATAAAGGGGATTGTTGCGGCTGCTGGGAAGGCTTTTGGTAAGGAGGGTAATGCGCTGAAGGATGTTACAGCTGCTGATGATGATAACAAGGAGGCAGGGAAGTTGTTTGCTAGTGGTAATGGTGCTAATGCTGCTGATGCTATTGGGAAGGCGGCTAGTGCTGTTACTGCGGTTAGTGGGGAGCAGATACTGAAAGCTATTGTTGATGCGGCTGCTGGTGATGCGAAGAATCAGGATGGTAAAAAGGCTAGTGAGGCTACGAATCCGATTGAGGCTGCGATTGGGACTGATGCTGATGGGGCGGCGTTTGGTAATGAGATGAAGAAGAGAAATGATAAGATTGCTGCGGCTATTGTTTTGAGGGGGGTGGCTAAGGGTGGAAAGTTTGCTGTTAAGGAGGATTATTGAATTTAGCTTTATAGGGGAACAACAATTCGCTAGAAAATGATTAAAAAGCTTAACTTCGATTGGTTCTTGCCTTAATTTTATTCCTTTGTTATTATTTATCAATTAAATTCACTTCGGTTTGCTTTTAAATTAATTCTGGTATACTATGTATACTAGATACACAAATTAAGGAGAAGTGGAATGGAAAAAATAGAAAAATTTAAAAACAAATGTCGACATAAACTACAACATAAACTAATCGTATTAGTATCAACACTTTGCTATATAAATAATAAAAATAAAAAATATTCACAAAGCAACATCCTTTATTATTTTAATGAAAATTTAAAAAGAAATGGGCAAACCCCTATTAAAATAAAAACATTACAAAACTATCTTTATAAACTGGAAAAAGAATTTGAAGTAACAACTAATTATTATAAACACTTGGGAGTTAATTGTGGAACCGAAATTTACTATAAACTTAAATATCAAAAACAAAAATGCTATCATAAAATAAATCAATATTTTAAAAAGAAAAAAGAAATTAAATTTAACTTAAGAGTAAATGCATTTTTTAATAAAAAACACTCAAAAAAAGGGAGTGTAGAATTAAAGGAATGTAATAATAATAATAATAATAAAGAGAAAGAAACATCCCAAAAAATTGAAATTTTACAAACAAAAGCCTATGCCAAAAAATGTAAATTTTTGACAAACTACTATACTAAAATTTTAGAATTCAATATAAAAAAGGACATCAAAATTGAAATACTCAAAGAACTTAAAAAGTTAGAATATTTTTATAAAGAAATTTTTTACAAAAGTCATAAAAAAAAGAAAGATATGAAAACAAAAAGAAAAGAGCTGAAACTATTGCTAGAAAAATATAAAAAAATTTTAGAAAAGGAAGGACTAAATAAAAAGCAATTGAATACACATTTTCAAAATGTGTATTCAAAATATAAAAATAAACCTCATTTTATAATAGAAAACGACAAATACGATGATTTGAAACAAATAATAAACAAAATAAAGAAAAATACAGATAAACCCAATATAAAAACAACACAAAAAAATATTAAAAATAATATACTTAATATATTATTCGAACAATTAAAAATAAAATCTGAAACTAATAAAGAAGTTATGATAAAAATAATAAAAAACTATTTAAATCAAATAGAAAAACCAAAATATACTGATCTCTTTAACAATAAATATTATTTTGATTTACTAAAGTTAATCAAAGATAAAAACAAACTTTTGCTTATCGAAAAAGTTATTATTTAGGGATAAATTATGAAAAGTCTTTTAGAAAAACTTAAAGAAAAAAAGCCAAAACTCAAATCAGAAAAAAAAAACATTTTTGTTAAAATTGAAAAAAAAGATGACAAAAGCATATATCACACAAAAATATTGTTAGACTTCCATGCATTTGGAACGAAAAAAAATCAAAATTATAGATTTTTTATCTCATTTAGAAAATTATTTGATAGAACAAAAACAGAATCATTTAGTTTATTTTCTTTGAAAAACGAAGACAAATTTTTAGGAATTAGTTATGGATGTAGAAAACCAATAAAGAATGTTTTAAGAAAATATGAAGAAAATAATAAATTAAAAACAGCCACATTTTCAAAGATACACTATATACAATTTAAATTCAAAAAAGGAAGCATATTTTGCTACGTTGTAGGAATCTCCTATTTATTAAGAAAAGACAAAATTAAAAAAAAATATTATAAATCCCTGGTTAAAATACTTTTAACTTTAGAAAAGGAAATATATGAATTTTACAACAAAAAATTATCAAATGGGGGTCTTATAACCAAATGGATAGAAAAACAACAAAAATAATAACCATTGCTAGTATAAAAGGAGGTGTTGGTAAAAGTACAAGTGCTATTGTTCTTGCTACACTTTTATCAAAAGAACATACAGTATTATTAATTGATATGGATACACAAGCATCGACTACTAGTTATTTTTATGAAAAAGTAAAAGAAAATAATTTAGATTTAAAAAAATATAACATTTGTGAAGTTTTAAAAGATAATTTAGATATTAATAGTACGATTCTTAGTGTGGGAAATAATTTAAACTTAATTCCCAGCTATTTGACATTACATAGTTTAAATGGAGATTTTTATTGTCTAAATAAACACAAAGCTATCGATTTAAAATTGAAAATAGAAATAAAAAGATTAAGAGTTGATTATGATTATATAGTGATTGATACAAATCCCAGTCTAGATTTAACATTAAGATGTGCTTTGCATGCTATGCATTATATGGTAATCCCAATGACAGCTGAAAAGTGGACATTTGAAAGTTATGAACTTTTGGAATTTTTCATTAAAAGTTTGGAAAAAGTAGTGCCAATCTTTTTCATTGTAACTAGGTTAAAAAAAACCAACACGCACAAAGAATTATTGAAAATAATGGAAAAGAAGAATAACTTTTTAGGCATTGTATCAGAAACAGAAGGATTAAATAAAAAAATTGCAACTAATAGTGAATTTGATTTTAAATCCAATTATATATTGGAATATAATTATATATTAAGAAATTTAATGTCTCATATAAAAATTTATTCGGAAAAAATGGAAATTCCTAACATAAGTTGTCCAGCGCTAGACAACTTATAAAGTAGAATTTAAACTAAACAAGGATATTTTATGAATAAAAAAAACACTAATGAAATAGCTATTAATCCAAGAAATTTAAATCACAAAAAAAATTCTATTTTAGATAAAAATAATGATATTCATTCATTTGATGATAAAGAAAGATTTGAGTTTTTAAAAAATAAACTAAAAGATAATGTAAAAGAGGACATATACAATAAAATAGAGGCCATGTATATTTTAATGGAAATTAAAAATAAGGCCTATTATAAACTTGATGGATATAAAAGTTTTGAAAAATTTATAAAAGATTATAAATTAGCCAGATCTCAGGCATATACGTACTTAAAAATAGCTGGTGCAATTAAAGAGGGTCTTTTAAAACAAGAATATTTAGTTGAAAATGGTTTTAGGCAATCGATTCTATTTTTGATAAATTCCAAGAATGCAGTAGGAAAAAACCCAAATCAAACTTTAAAAAAGTTTTTAAGACTTCAACTTAAAAATCAAGAAAGTTACTTTTTTTATAAAAAAAACCATAAGTTTACAGAATTCTTTTTAGATAAAGTTTTTTTGGATAAAAAAGATTGGATTAATCAAATTATGGAAGAATTCAAAGAAAAAATTTAACAAATATTATATAATTATTGATTTTATTTTTAAATTGGTGTATCCTTAAGACAAGGATAAGTTTTTCATTTAAAATTTGCCTTAATTTGTGACCGCCATTGTGAGCTGTTAGAGCTTAATTAAGTTTTGTACTTAATACAAAACTTAATTAAGCTCTAACTTTAAGGTTATTAAATAATAATCGGAGTATTTAATTTTTATTAAGTTTTATTTGTTTTGCACAAGTCTTAAGTATATCGAATTTCAAATTTCTTTTAATATTCATAAAAAAATCTTATAAAGCTTTATAAGATTTTTTTATGAATATTAAAAGAAATTTGAAATTAAAATACATTGCTATATATATTAATTTTAATCGCTATAATAATGAGGAGAATATTTTGAAAAAAAATAATTTATTTATAATAATTTATTTTTTAAGCTTTTTATCATGTAATTCTGCCAATTCAGTATTGGAAGATAAGGGTTTTGAATTTAATCAAAGTGGAAAAACGATTGAAGAAAATTTAAAGCTAAAAGAAAATCACTTAAAAAATGAAGAAGCTCAAGACGATTTGATAGTTAAAATAATTGAAATTATTAAGCTTGTTAAAGAGCAAATAATTTTAGATAAGTCAAGAATAGAGCCTTTGGATCAATTTGGTATGAAAGATTTTGTATTTAATAATCTCATATTAGACTCTAATCATGAGAGGTATTCGCATGACGAAAATAAAGATATACGAAGAAAGTTTTATTCATCTTTAAATTATAATGAGAAATTAATAACAGCTTTTGGAAAAATTCTCAATAAAATATCAAGCAATTTGGATAATCAAAAATTGGATTTGCTTATTGTTAGGGCTGGACAATATTATTCCCAATATGATTTAGAATTTTCAGCTGAGAAAATAAACGAGCAAATGGATAAATTGATGAGTTTAAATAGAGAGGAGTTAAGTCTTATTTTAAGTAAACTTAAAGAGTTGTTAACTTTTAAGTCAAAGTGGATTGATATTGTAAATCAAATTATTCACTATTGTGAAAATAATATCAATTTAAATAACATTAAAGATGATTTAGTAAATATGATGGGACTTATTCAATACATTAATTTAAATTATGAATATTTTTTAAAATATGAGATACCTAAAACTGAAACTTTATCTTCTGAAATAACAAAAATTTTAAATAAGTAATCCAAAGGATTTATGTATTTTTTATGGTTTAAGCTTATATGTTATATATAAGCTTTTTGCTTTAAAAAATCCTAATTCTATTTTAATTTTTCTTTTATCTTTCATCCTTTAATATATAAATTCAACCCAGCAAGTCTAATTATTAGCAATTATTAAAATAATTTTATTTTTTTATAACTAAATATAGATAAATTTATTTATTGAATTATCCTTAATCATAAGGTGGTAAAAGGTTATGAAAAGGTTTTTTTATTGTCTCTTTTTTCTAATTTTAAATTTTAATTTTCTATATTCTAATACTTTTGAAGATTTGAATAAGGAATATAATAATATTCTAGAAAAGTATTATTCCGGTGATAATAATAAGCTTGTTTTAAAAGATCAATCTGATTATATAAACTTTTATATAGATAAATTTAAAATTTTAGATAAAAAATTGGAATCATTTAAGGATGTTAGAAAAAATTATCTTGCTAGCATTGTTAATTTTCAGATTGCATTTTTAGTTCAGAGTACAAATGTTAAAAATTCTTATGATAGTTATTCTATATTTTTAAGTGCAAAAAATATTCTTTTAGATTTTATTTCTTCTCAATTTTTTCAAGATTGTCAAAAATCAGTTAGAAGTGATGCATATAGGGTATTGGGGGATTTAAATTTATCTATTTTAAGATATATGGGGGGTATGAAATTAGTTAAAATTTCAAATGAAGCTAAAAATGCATTAATTAAATCTTTAGAAATTGATAATGAAAATGTATTTGCCAATATTTCTTTAGCAACTTGGTATTTATATTCTCCAAGAATTGCAGGAGGGAGTTCTAAGAAAGCAATAGAATTTTTGCAAAAGGCTCTTAAATATAGTAAAAGTAATTTGGAAAAATATTTAACAAATGTATGGTTAAGTCAGGGATATTTTCGACTCAAAAGAGAAAATGAATATAAAAGATATTTAGATGAGGCTAAAAATATATTTCCTGGTGGACTTTTTCATAAAATAGCTATTGAAAGAAATAATTTGGGCGAGTTGCCTTGATCTTGCTACTTTTTTATAGGGGGAAATTCTATGAAGTTGAAAAGTGGCTTGTTGATCTTTTTTATTTCATTTAATTTATTTGCTTTTGATGATGATGATGATGTAGAAAAATATATAGAAAAAATTGAAGAAATTCATACTAATTATTATTCTGTCGAGCTAGGGATTGATTTTTTAAATTATGCAAAGATATTAATATCTTCTCTTTCTAAAATTGAAAATAACATTTTATTCAATTATGAGAGAAGTAGTCTTAAATTTAATTATTTAAATTTGCTTATTTCCTTGGTTTTTTGTGATATTGCTTATTTAATAGATGATGTTAATGAATATAAAAATTTGATTAATAAGGTGTTAAGCACATATAAGTATAGTGTTAAAGCCTCTTTTAATTTTCATGAGTTTTCTGATTATTTTAGAGCTTTAGGGGAACTTGCTTTGAATTTAATAACTCATGATTCTTCAAACTCTTATTTCTATATTGTGGATGGGAAAAGATTTTTGGATAAAGCTTTAATTATGGATAATCAAAATTATAAAGTTAATCTACCTTTAGCAATCTTTTATACATCAGGAGTTACAAATAAAACTTTTAGTAGAAATTTGTTTGCTCTTTATTATCTTAATAGAGCAGAAGAAGTTTTTATGAATAAAAGGCAAAGATATTTAAAAGAAATAGTGAAAAGCTCTTTTTTGATACGTATTAATAGAAGAGTTGAAGCAATAGATTGTTTGCAGTCTGCTTGTAAAATATTCCCCAATGGATATCTTACAGAAATTGCTTTTGAAAAATTAAAGAAAGGTAAGCCTTTCTTTTGATTATAGTTAAGTTAAGGTTAGAGATATGAAACTAAATATCAATAGTATTAATAAAAGCTACAAAATTTTTAAAGAAATAGTTCATGCAAACAAAGATATATCTTTATGCCTGAAATCAAAAGACATGGTTTGGATTTCAGGTCCAACAGGAGGTGGTAAGACTACTTTAATCAATTTGATTTCGGGTATAGATATCATAGACAGCGGGGAGATAGTATTAGATTCTTTTGTTTTAAGTTCTATGAAAGAGAAGCAAAGAACGCTTTTTAGGAAATATAATATAGGTCTTATATTTCAACATTTTGAGCTTATTCCAAGTCTTACTGGGTTCGAGAATATTTTATTACCTTTAAAATTTTCTAGCAAGAATTCGAAAGAGTGTAAAAATAAGGTAGATAGTTTAGTGGAATTGTTTAATCTTGAAAATTTTATAAAAAAGCGTCCTTCATATATGTCTGGAGGACAAAAACAAAGAATAGGAATAGCCAGAGCATTTGTTTATGATCCTAAATTAGTTATTGGAGATGAAATAACAAGTCATTTGGATTGTGTAACAGCGAGTTTTATTTATTCTGTAATAAAAAATTATATAGAAGAAAATGATGCAATAGGATTGTTTGTTTCGCATGATTCTAGTTTAGAAAAATTTGCTAATAGATTTTTCAGAATAGAAGATGGTAAATTATTTGATTTTAGAGGTAGTTATGCTTAAGTTAGCTTTTTTTAATATTTTTAGAGACGTAAGACGATCTATGATGATTTCGTTTCTTTTGGTAAGTTCAGTAGTGTTTTTATTACTTTTTATAGGATATATGAATTATAGTAGTGAGGGCATGGAAATGGGACTTGTTTTATCTACAGGACATATTCAGATTGCTAGGAAAAATTATTTTAATCCTAAGTTTAGCAGTATTAAAAATAATCTAATCTTAAAGGATTGTGAAATATTGCAAATCAAAAATGAGATAAACAAATATTCTGAGTTTAAATCTAGCAATTTAATAGTAAATTTTGAAGGTCTTATTGGTAATTCTTTTGTAAGTAAGCCCTTTTTTGCTACTGCATTTGAAAATCCTGATTTTGCAATAAAAAGTTTATCTTTAGTAGATGGGGTTCCCCTTTTTGATAGTTCTATTGGTGATTTTTTAATTGGGAGTAGTTTGGCAATTTCCCTTGGCATAGAAAGTTTAACAAAAGAAAATTCTAAGTTAACTTTGATGACAGATATGTTGGGTGAAGGTCTTATTTTGCAAGATATTAGATTGACGGGAATTGTTAAATTTCCAGTTATTCAAACAGATAGCATGGTTGCTATTACTAGTATAAATACATTGAAAAGTTTTTTTGATTTTAAAGATGGTGCGCATATAATTCAAGTTTATTTAAAAAATAATTCTTTTTTAAACAGTTTTAAAAATAAGTTAGAGTTTTTGAAAAATAAAAGCAATATAGATTTTGAGTATAGTGATTGGTATGAAATTAATCCGGCTTTCAAGTCTATTGTAGGAATTAATAAAGTAATGTTTAAATTTTTGGCAATATTAATAATATTGCTGATATTTATATCATTTTTTCAAATAATGACAGCATTGAGTCTTGAAAGAACTAGAGAGCTTGGAACTTTAAGAGCAATTGGTCTTACAAAATTAGAGCTTTTTTGTACTTTATTTTTGGAAATATTTATTCTTACTGCTATAAATATAATTTTAGGTATTGCGATTTCTTATTTTTTAAAATTGATAATCGGATTTCAGCAGATAAGATTTTCTCCCCCAGGATATATAGAATCTTATTTTATTGATTTTTCATATTATTTTAGTGATATTTGTTTCGTTTCTTTATTTATTTTTTTAGTTGCAATTATTTCTTCAGTTTTGCCTTTTATTAAGGCAAGTAAAAAATCAATAGTGGAGGTAATAAATAATGTTTAAAAATTTTATTGTTATTATTTGTTTTTATGTTTCTAGTTTTTTATATTCTAATGAATCAAATTCTTTAGTAAAAGATTTTTCCAGACTAGCTTTTCCTAATATTGAAAAGAAGGAGAAGTGTGGGAAATATTTGTAGGGGGTTATGTTACATGGGCAAAATCTGGTAATTTAAGGGCGCTAAAAGATAAAAACAATAATTTAATTCAAGATCTTAAAGGACTTAAGTATTCTTATATTTTTTCACCGATTAGATTTAAAACTTTATCTTTACCATGGTTTAGCTATAATTATTATATTAATGATAATAACTATAAAATATTGGGTAATGAAGTCCCAATAGCTAAAATAATAGCATTTGAATCAACTAAAGAGTTTGAAGACAAATATGAAGTTAAAAACTTGAAGTTAATTTCTAAAGGATCAAATATTGATTTTGAGCAACATAGATCTGGCGTTGCCAAAATTAGTTTAAAAGAGACTTCAAAAGAGTTCGGATACATTAATTCATATAATTTTGGGGTTTTTAATGATGACCTAACAAAATCTTTTAAGCTTTTTTATAATAAAAATAAATGTAATAATAATATGCTTGCAAATCTTATTATAAAAGACAAGCAAACTAATAAAGATAAAGCCTATGAAATTGTATTAAATCCAAAACTGTTTTATAATACGGTTAAGCTTATACTTGCTAAGTATCCAAATTTATCAAGTGATAAATTAAAGTCCCCTATTGATGAATAATTGAATGATATTTTAGTAGTTTAGGTGTGGTATAATTTACTATTATATTTGATATATCTGGAAATTAGAATACTAATATCCCAATTAATGGGGATTAATGCGGGGCTACTTATGAAAGTACTTTCATAAGTAGCCCTAATCGTGTTTAGTTTTCTCTTTGTTTCGATTGATCGGCTATTAAGTATAAAATGTTAAATTGAGTTTTTGCGTAAAGTGAATTATATTAATTAGTAATTAATGAAATTCACTACTATAAGATTTATTTTTATTAATATCTACAAATAACACAAGATATTATTGGTTATGTGCGAGACAAGCAGATGAATTATAATAATTTCTTTTCTAGAAAAGACAAACTTTCTAATTTGAAATTGAGCGCAGTTGAATATTGTGTTTTAGGTGATATGAAACATGTTATTTACAAATTGAAAAATAATTCTACCAAAGATAATAATTGTAATTTCACATTGCCGTTGTTTAAGAATTATAATGAAAAATATTTTGATAAGTTCTTTGTGAGTTTTGGCTCTAATAGAGCCAAACAATTAATTAACTTGTTCCGCAAAGTTAAAACAAGAATAAGTGATAGTATGTTTGAAGCGGAAGTTTTTTGTTGTACTTGTGTATTGAGGATATGTGTCTAGTAAATCTTATGTATTGTGAAGGTGAAGACAATTGTTTTGATTGTATGGAGCCTACTCTTGATCAACAATTCAAAAATATAACGAAAATGCTAATTTTGAAATTAAAGGATTTTGGCGTTTTTATATAAAATGATTTTTACAATTGAGTCAAAAAAATCTAATAGGTAGTCTTTGTGTTTTAATTATTTTGGTGCATTATGCAATATAATTATATTGCATATAATTAATTATTATTATTCGATCAATGAAATTTTAATTTTTGTGTTCAAAGAATTTTTATGTATAAGTTTATATATTGTACCATTCAAGATGGGTTATAACCCATCTTAAGGTCTAAAAACCAGTTATATACTTTCGTACAAAATACTACTATTGACAATCTTTTTCTTTACAACGTTTTGGTTGTAGTGGGAAAGATTGTTATCTTTATCAATTTTATACTAAAAATAATAAATT
>NZ_CP179587.1:0-26500 GCF_030439725.2 [Borrelia] tanukii
TCTCAAGGGAAAGGACTTGTTGCCAAAATTGCTATAGGTAGCGCCCTAGGAAATATTATTAGCAATGCTATGGGTAAAGCAGCAGGCGGAATTTTAGGATTTGCTAAAAAAGCAGCTGAAGAAACATCCAAACGAATAAAACAAAACTTCTCAACAGTGCGTTTTTTACAGATAAAGAACGGAATGCGATTATGGGGGTTAACGGTAAGGGGGAATTCTTAGTGGTATGAAAGGATTCGAGCGCGATTTAGAAAAAGAAGAGTTTTTAAATCAAGCAAGTATCTTTAAGGGTACTCTAAGAGACTTAGATATGCTAAATCTGAATAATTTGAAAAAAGCAGTAGAGTTTTCAGCCATGCTTAAATCTAGCGGCGCCATGAGCGGTGAAGATGCTGTAAAAGCTGTTAATAGTCTCCTTAGTGGAGAAGGAGATGAGCTTTTTGATCTACTGAAAAAGTCGGGAGTTGGCGATAAATATATAGAAGATGCTAAAAAAGCTTGGCAAAGCGGAGCTGAAGTAGATTTAGAATCTAGAATTACCAAGATGGTTGAAATGTTTAATGATTTTAAATCTTTTGGCCTTACAAAAAAAGCCGATACAAAAGAAGAGATTGATAGCAATTTGGCCTCAGCTGAGCAAACTCTTTCAAACTTAACCACCACTGTTTTGGATCCAATACTTAAATTCATCAATACGGTTATTAAATACTTTGAGAACTTTTCTTTTCAAACACATGTTATTCAACCTTTTTTTAAGGGACTGAAAAGTCTTTTTGCCAAGTTGCCGTATATTGGAGGGTTTTTTCAAGACAATCCTACCCCTCCTAAAGACAACACTGGTGGGCCTCCTAAAGCCGCACATGAAGATACGGAAAACACTACTCCATAATTTTCTAAAAAGGTAATTACTTATGGCTATTAACAACAAAAAAATTATTAATAAAAAAACAATATCTCCTGCAGAGAAAGGCAGTTCTATAGACATTGCCAATGAAGAAAAGAAAGAAGAAGGGAAAAAGCTATCCCCGGAGAATAGTCAATTAATAAGAGATATAACAATTCAACTATTTGCTCTTTTTGGAGCAGATAACTTTTTATTGCTATTTCCAAGACCAGATTTTAAAGGGTTTGGATATGTGCCACAATTGTTTTTTATAAAGCCAAAAACAGAACTTATAACACGGACTTACAATACCAGTTGCTCTAAACGCCCGGTTATAAACTATTATGATAGAAAAGCGGAATATGTAAGCTACAACCCCGTAATGACTGGAGAACATATTTCATTAAACGGTGGAGTACTGACTTCTCTATACAAAGAAATGCTTTCACCACTCAAAAAGACTGTTTTTGGCAATTCTTTACTCCGTTTTGACGCCCACCTTGTAAAAGAACAACTGGCCAATAGACTGCAAGCTCAAGTTCCTTTTACTATCTACAGTCCAACTTTTGGATTTAAAGAATTAGCTATAATTACAAATCTTTCGTTTAAGGACACTCCCTTCATTGATGAAGTTGAAGTTAGTCTATCAATGGAAGTAGTGAAAACGTTTACATTAGAAAAATATAAAGGATAATATATGTTAGTAAATCACGATTTTAAAACAGTGTTACTAAGTTATGATTTTAAAATTGAGTTTTATGATGTAGATGAATCAAAAAAATCAACTGATGGAACTCCTTTTCCGAAAAAAATTCCTAAAATTATAATCAATACACAAGGCGGAATTCATGTTGATATTTCCATATTTAATAGATTATCAGAAGACTTAAATACTGTAAGTTCCAAACAAGCAAAAATTGTTCTGTGGAACTTGCCACTAGACTTTACAGACCACATTAAATTCGGAGATATTGTAAAAATATATTATAAGAAATTTGCTTATGAAAAAAATTTGATTTCATAATGGCAGGCACTTTAGAGCACCCCATGAGCACTGATTATCCTGGTGGAGATTTTAGTGTCGAGCTTGAAGTTAAATTATTAACTAATAGCAACTTCTTCAATCGCAAATTGAAGGACAAAGAGGGGAAAGTGGGTAAAAACTTTAAGGGCATGACGGTGCAAGATGCGATAGAGTCTGTATTTCCTAATCGCAATATCATTAACATGAATGATAAAGATAAACTTAAAGTAATCGACAAAAATATTTATGCCTCAACACCAAAAGAGTTTATTGAAAAAATAATAAAAGGAAAATACGTTCATAACGTAATAACTGATGCTGGCTATCATGATTACGAAATTGAATGCAACTTTATATTTACTAATTACAATCAAGAGAGTGAAGATATTCACTATGAGGCATTAGAAGATTATGGACTTGAATTTATACCACAACAAGAAGTTGATATTGAACCTGAATTTAAGACAAGGCGTATATATTGGAACGCTAAAATATTTTATACACATAAACTAAGAGTTGGTGATAAAGTTTCATTTATAGACGGACTAGGAAACATTATAAAAAACACCATATTAGAGACAAGCGCGGGACTTAGCAATACAGGAGAATGTTCATTAACACTTAAGCTATATGACGCCTCTAATTTTGCACCAATGAGATAATAAGGGGGGTAAAATGGACTTAGAGCATATAATTTACAAAATGAACAAGCGCATTTATGGAAATACATTAACACAAGAAGACGTAAAAAATTGGATTTATTCAAATATTTTCATAACTCGAATTGGTACTGTAAAGGAGTTTAAACAGCAAACACAAGAGGCTGTAGTTATAATACCAGAATTTGAAAACTTAGAAATTCAAACAAAAAATATTTCTAATATCAGTTTTGAATTATCAAAAGGTGATACTGTTATACTACTTCAATCAAGCATTAACATTTTTGATAAAAATGATGATATTCATTTTGACAAACATCATTTTTACATACTTAGCGCAATTAGTCCAAAAACTTTAAATTTAATTTCTGATACTGTTAAGATAAAAGCAAATAGTAGAATTGAAATAGCTAACCAAACAACTAGCTTAAAAGAAATTCTAGATAGTATTATTAGCGCTATCAACGGTATAACTATCATAGGAGACGAAAAAACAACTATTAACTATCCAGCATTACAAGCGGTGACCTCTAGAATTTCTGCTAATATCAACAGTTTGTTTAAGTAATTTTTGCTAAATATGGTATAATTATTAGTATGGATTTAAGAATTAGTAATGATTTTAAATTGGTATTTAATAACGATGTATCAATTGTTGATGGAATTGACGAGCAAAAACAAAAACTGTTTTTATTCTTAAAAACATTAAAGGGAAGTCTAAGCTATGCTCCTAATTGGGGACTAGACTACTTCTTGCTTTTGAAACTATTAAAAATTAACAATCTTCAAGCTGTAAAAAACTATTTTCATGAAATATCTAAAGAACTTAACTTAGATATAATAAATATTTCGACTGCTGTAAAAGATCGCAAGGCACATATATCCTTTTTATTCTCCGGAGATATTTTGAATATGGAGTTTAATTTATGAGCATTGTTTTTGATTCTGATTTTGGCATTCTAAAGCGTACAATTAAGGATATAGTACGGGCAAAAAGAGAATACTTACGGATAAATTATGGGATTAACATTGATGATAGTAATAGCTCGATTTACAACATGATTGCATCTTCTTTAGCATTGATTGAAGAAGAAGTAATTAATGAACTTAATCTCTTTTTTTCTAAAATGAAACCCGGTGGTAGCTATTGGTCTGCAATTGAAGAACACATTTCTTCTAAAAGCGCAACTTACAGTGCAGTTAGAGCTGCTTTACTTAATCTTTATGGGGTAGAGTACGCAAACATTAAAAGTTCCGCTGGTAAAGCTAATATATACCTAATTTTGAAAGAAGATTTACTAGACGCTGGTAAAACTACTATTAATAATTCAGAATTTAAAGCAAAACTTTGGGAAACATTGTATCTTACAACTCCTAGTGGCACTTTACTTGAGGGTGATATAGAAATTGATGGACTCAACCCAACTGGACAACGAAAATCTTATAAAATATCACTTGGAAAAAGAAAATATGTTTATATGAAAGTAAAATATAAACTTGACCTTAAAAACTATCTCTACTTAAACATAGACTCTCAAATTAGAAACATATACTCTAGGATTATTTCAAATAACTATTCTGATATGGGAATTAGCTTTGAGTATCAAGACTTTTTTGCGCCCGTTAATGAAGTAAAAGGGATTAAGTTTATGGAAATAAAAGCTTGTGTTAAAGATACAGACACTGAAAGTATTTCAAAAATCAGTGATAGCGATTTTCAAACAAATCAAGATATTACCATTACTGATGATACAATGCTGATTTTCAATACAACTGAACGACTACTTATTGGCATTGATACTTGAAAATTATGAAAATACCTAATTTTTTACAAAACACTGAAGTTCACAAATTTATACGTACAGAATTGGAATACGCACAAACACTGCTTAATGAACTTAAATTCATGAATTCTAACTTTATATCCATTAGTGCAAAAGAAAATGTAAAATCAAGATATATTGCCATATGGCTATCTCAAGTCTTATCAATTTTCTATGCAAAAACTCAAACTTTACAAAGTATTACAACCAACATCAACAGCGTTATTTTTGCTTTACGCCATATTGGCACTGATGAATCGTTTAGACTGATTTTCAAGGCGTTTTTAAATGTAGATATTACAGTTAATACACCAGAAGCCGGTGTTATTGATATCTCACTAAAAGGGACAATAAAAACAAATTTTATTACATTTATTTCCCCTAGCACTGCAAAAGGAAACCCGCTTAGAAAGATATTAATTAGAGAAAAAAAAGATGGATATGCTGCATCTAAAAAGGCTTTAGTATTCAACTCTCTTCCTAAAGGATATGATCATTCAATTTATGCTTTCATAAAAAGGATTATTCCTATTGGTAGAGTTCTTAAAATTAATAATAAAGATGGTGAAAATATTATCACTTTTAATAATTAAGGGGGCTTAATGGCTGATGATCAAGAAAAATTACTAATTGATGAACAAGAAACTGTTCAAATAAAAGATTTAAATAAGGTAGGTGTTGTTAACAATGATGATCTTTTACTGCTTGATGATGGAGTTGCAAGTTGCAATGCTATTACTTTTAAAAAGTTCTTAGAAACTGCTAAAGACAAAACATTTAAAGGTGAAGGACTTGATTATTTTAAAGAGATAATTAAATCTACAATCGCTGAAGAACTTGCCGCTGATACAAGCTTTGTAGAAAAAATTTATGCTAAAACATTAGACAAACTAATTGGCAATGATTCTGACAAGCTTTCTAATCTTTTTAGTAAAATTAAATCTCGCCTTACAGATAGCATATCATCTGCTACTCTATCTAGAAGTGACGATCTTTTGATAATGTCTTCAAGCACTATTCAAAAAACTCCAGTTCCCAAACAATTACTCGGCATACCATCCGATTTTACCTATGGGGGATTTGCTTACAATACAATTTATCCAAGCGAATATAAAAATAAATCAATAATTATTGATTTGGACATCAATAGTGAAGCAACTCTTATCTTTTATAAATATAATGATAATGATCCTGTTTACCTTGATATTCAGATTCAGGTAGAACACTATACAGATGATAGCAGTAAATGGCTATATTTAAAGTATAGCGATGAAGCTCAAACAAAAAAGGCTTACTATCATGAAGGACCCCGTGCATTATCTACTAGATTCCCTATATACAAAGGATGGTATATCCAAAAAAGATTGGGGTCAGTTCCTGTTCTTTTAAAACTGTAAACTTTTTAGCAAAAATTATAATTTTGGTATATAATGTATATATCAAAAAAAATTAAAATGAAGGATTAAAAATGGATATTAAAATAACTGAACTTCTTATTAATTTAAACGAAATTAAACTTATAGCCGTAATGATTTTTGTCACTGTACTAGTTCTAGGAGTGCTAATTCTTCTAAAACCTTTACTAAAAGACATATTATCTATAGTAATAGGCAAGATTTTTAGAAATGGCAATGGAAATGGAAATGGCAACAATCATATTAAAAAACGGGATTAATTTATGAAATTATCTAAAGATAATCTTGAGCTTGGACTTACGTCCATATCAAACCTTATTGAAATATTTTCTAAATTTGAAGATGAATTTGATGAGATTGCTCATAAAGGATTCTTTTTGGTTTATGAGCTGTATTCTCATTACAAATTAATCTATAAAGCAAATATGGAAAGACTTGAGAATGCATTAACTCCAACAATAGCTAAAACACTAGCTCCAATTAATGAGAAAATCAACAGGTGTATTGATCTAGTTAATTCTGATGAAAAAAATCTAAAAATATCTAATAAGCTCAAATTCAATAAGGAAGGAAAACCTATCTACCAAGAAGGGATAAATAATGCAAAATGACACTGTTGGTTTAGGACTTAATTTACTATCTAACTTAACTAATATAGCTAAAAATACTACAAACATAGATGAAAACTACATTAATACTTTTAGTAGGGTAATAGATTTTTTCTACAAAACATATATTGAAACACTAAAATCTATGGAAACAGCCGAATCAATGAGAATATTTGCAGAAATACAAGACATATTAAAATGCAATATTGAGATAATAGAGGCTATTTCTAGTAGTAAAAATAAGAAAATTATCTCTTCATTAAAAGCAAAACGCAATAAGATTATGCGGGAATATATCAACATTCTTAAAAGGAGTGAAAATGCTTAAGCTAGTAAACCCCCTTTTGATTATTTTGCTACTATGCTGCACTACTATTGCTAGCCTACCTGGAGAACCAAAGCCACCAATTATTCAAACACTAGAATCTTTAGCTAAATATGAGGCACAACTATCAGATTATGCTATGTACCTAGTAACATTTTTATCTAAAACAAAATCTAAAGTTAATGACCCAAATTATCCAGAATATACTTATCCGGATTTATCAACACTAAAAGACGAACACTCAATAACTTCGATAAAATATAATATCAAACTACTTTTAGAGTACATCAAAAAAACAAAACCCATAGCAAAAAAAGTCTATAATCAGTATTCCCAGTTAAAAATGTAAATTACAAAAAGAGTGTTCTTGCAAGAACTCATAATTCATATATAAAAATATTTAAAGCTAATTAAAATAGTGTATAATATGGCTGTAAAGGGAAATTATTATGAAACCAGCGCTATCAAACAATGTAAGTGTAAGTGAAGAACAAATATATAATGAGTTTATTAGACTAGGGATGGAACAACTAATAGCACAAGATTTATCTAAAAGATATTATCACAATGAACTTACATATAGAGATTTAGAAAATTTAGAAAAACAATTTGGGATAAAGTTTGATAATCTTGCTTCTAAGATTGATAGTGTAGAGAAAAATTTAGATACTAAGATAGATAGTGTTAAAAGTGAACTTAATACTAAAATCGATTTCGTAGAAAAGAATTTAGAGACTAAAATAGATGGTATAAAAAATGAATTTAATGCCAAAATAGACGGTTTAAATACCAAGATAGAAAATTTAAATACTAAGATAGAAAATTTAGATACTAAGATTGATACTGTAGAAAAGAATTTAAAACAAGATATGTCTAATTTGGCACAAGATCTTAAAAAAGAGATTCAAATTAACAATCAAGTTTTATTAGAAAAAATGGATATTAACAATCAATTATTATCAGAAAAACTAAAGGTAAGCAACAGAATAATAACTATTGCGGCAATAGTAGTAGTCCCTATTGCTATATCTATAATAACGACTGTTGTTCTATCGCTAATTACTAAATTTTTCAAATAGAAATTACAAAAAATCCTCGACACATAATTTATCATTTTTAATTACTCCTTATAGATATCAATATTTCTAAAAACAAGATCTATACTTACAAGAATAAACTTTTTTGTTACTTAATGTATTGTACTGAGGAGAAAAAGGAGATAAAAATGAAAATTATCAATGTATTATTTTGTTTATTTTTTATTATGCTAAATGGCTGTAATTCTAATAATAACGACGCTTTTAAGAAAAATAATAAAAATAATACTCAAGAAGTAAAAAGCAGGAAAAAACGTGATATAAGCGAACAACAAGAAAAACCAAAAGATCCAGAAGAACTTCTTAGAGAAAAGCTAACTGAAGATCAAAAAACACACCTTGATTGGTTAAAAACCGCTTTAACTGATGATGGAGAATTTGATAAATTTTTAGAAAATAATGAGGATAAAATAAAATCAGCGCTTGATCATATAAAAACAGAACTTGATAAATGTACGGGAAAACAGAATGCTGATGAACAGAAAAGTACTTTTAAAACTTTGGTTAAAGAGTTCTTTAAAAACGGTGATATAAATAATTTTAATAAAGATAATGTAACCAGTAACTGCAACAATTAATAATATACTAGCCCCCTTATTGGGGGCTTTAAACATACTGCTATGCTGCAAAAATATAATCAAATTGTTTATCTTCTTTTAACGCGACAAAGAATAATAACAGGCTGTTGCCATAATTAGTCTTCTTATACTTCATAAAGTTATCAAAATCTTTTAAATCATTTAATCTATTATTTTTCTTGAAATAGTCTTTTATAATCTCCGACCAATAGTTTGGGCTCTTAAAATCACTACCCTTGATATACTCGGCTAAATCGTCTTGAATTTTATTGATATCATCAATATTGTTAGGGTCTATATTCTGAAGAAAATTTATTTTTTGAATAATTGAGTTTATATTATCTTTTATTTCGGGGTCATTTACCCAATTTTTTATGTTAGACAACGCTTCTTTAAAAATTCCATAACGATAAAACCACGGTTTTATCTGATTTTGATTGCTGCCGTTTCTTTGCTCTAGATTAATATCTTTTTTCTGGTTTTGAATAGTATTGTTTTTTTGTTCAGAATTATTGTCTTTTCTTTGATTGTAATATCTCTCTTGTTTTTGTTCTTGCTTTCGATTAAAACTAACTTGCTTGTTAGGCATATAATTTTTGTTTTCATAATTATTGTAATTAGGGTCTGCATCAGTATCCATTTCACTTTCTACCATGAGAAATGAAGCTAACGCATACCTTTTGGTATAAGTAATAGCTGAGCCAAATCGATGATACACTGTATTTGTAACTTTAGTACTATTTTCATCATCATTATCATTGAATTGTAAATTTTCTGTAAACATTGGTGTATCAAAAGAAAATTCATATCTAGTACTTCTGCTGAAAAATGTAGTCCTAATAACGTGCTCCTTTTGACCATCTACATATTTAGAAGTTGGATATTGCCATAAACAAATATCTAAATTATGATTTTTAATAACGTTTTTAATTTCTTTAGCTATTTCGTTATAATTCTGATACTTATAACCATATCCCTGAAGATTTTTATCAATCCCTGATAAATTTATAATTAGGGTGTGCATATCTTTTTTGAAGTCTATTTCTGCTTGTATATTATTTTGCATATCTTGATTATTAAAATTATTATTTGTTGAAACTTCTGTCATTTTAAGTTTCCTCCTGTTTTATGATTAATAATAATCATATAGCAAAAACTATTTTTGACAATTTTTTTACAAAAATTTTTGTAAAAAGAAGTGGGACTTAACGAAACTCTCTTGTTAAAGAATCTCGTTAAGTTCCCACTATATTCTTATTCTTTGGAAATTATCATATAACAGGTAGGAAAACACATGAATATGTTTCACTACGATACTTGTAGTATAGTCTAACTTAAACTTAAAATCAAATTATTTTCTTTAAATTACAAAAAGTGCATTTAATTAACAAAATTAATAATTAAATTTAATATTTTTTAGAAAAGTCTTTACTTTTAAATCAAAATTATGCATTATATTATTAATTATTATTAATCATAAAACAGGAGAAAACTTATGATAGAAGTTTCAACCAATAAAAAAAGCACAAATTGCCACAACAAACATCAACGCAAATTAATTGTTCTTATTTCAACACTAGACTACGTAAACATAAAATATCCAAAATATACCCAAAAAAATATACTATATTACTTTAATAAAAATCTTAAAAAAAATGGTCAAGATACTGTTACGCTAAAAACATTGCAAAAATATCTTTATAAATTAGAAAAAGAAATAAAAGTTACATCAAATTACCACAAACACCTGGGGGTAAATTTTGGCACTGAAATTTACTATAAACTTATTTATCCCAAAAAAGAGTGTTACTTTAAGATAAACAAATTCTTTGAAGAAAAAAAACACTCAAGATTTAAAAAAAGAGTTGAAAACCACTATTTGGACAAATCCCCTTTAAGGGGGAGTGTAAATTTGGGGGGGTGTTTAAGTAATAAAAATAATAATATAAAAGAAGAAAGAAATAAAAAGATAGAAAAGTTTCAAGTAATAAGCTATTACAATAAATGTAACTTTAAAAATAAAGAATTTCTTCTAATTTTATTAAACTTAGATATTAGTAAAGATAAAAAAATTGAAATAATTAAAGCTTTAAAAAGATTTGAAATTAAAACAACAAAACATAAAAATATACATTTTAACAAAAATTCTTTCAAAGAAAAGCAAAACAAATTGAAAGAAACTTTAAACAATACTCAAAGAAAATTGGAAAAAAATGGATATAATCCTGAACAACTTGAAACAGAATTTAAAAAAATATATGAAATTTACAAAAATAAGCCGCATTTTATTATTGAATATCATAAATACAATGATTTAAGCAAAATAAAGCTCAAATTAGAAAAATCAATTGAATTGAAAAAAGAAAACCCACAAAAAAATTACGAGCATATAAAGATAAACATTTTCAATATTCTTATCGAGCGGCTAGAAAATGTGAAAGAAATTGAAGTTTTAAAGCCAATTATAAAAGATTATTTAAATAGCAAAAAGAAATTAGAATACAATAAAGTATTTAACACGTATTATAATGATTTATTAGAGATAACAAGAAATTCTTTAACACCAAAAGAATTTAGCAAAAGGGTTATATAAGGATTGAATATGGAAACTGCACCTGAGCCAATAAAAAAGGGTAAATGTAAAGTTGAGTGCAAAAATAAAGATAGATTTATTTTAATTGAGAAAGAAAATGGTAAAGCAATGTATCATACATCAATAATGATGGATTTATACAAATTTGGAGTTTATGAGAAGAAACATGAATTTCGAGTATCATTAAGGGCCTTGCATAATGGAGAAAGAATTGTTCAAGAAACCCACTTATACCTCCCCAAAGAAGGGGACAAATTTTTGGGAATTTTTTACGGATTTAGAAAACCAATTAAAAAGGCTTTTGTAAAGTATGAAGTAAACGGAACTAGAAAATCTTATGGATTTGCAAGGGCATATTATATGGAAGTTAGATTTAAAGCAGGCAGCGTTTTCTTTTATTTTAAGGGATTATACCGCTTATTATATAAAGAAAGAATGAATAATCATTACAACAAAATATTATTTAGTATGTTTACAGATTTAGAAAAACAAGTATATGAATTTTATGGGAAAAAATACCCCGAACAAGGACCACTTACGAAATGGATAATAAAAAACCTAAAATAATAACAATTGCAAGTCTCAAAGGGGGTGTTGGCAAAAGTACAACCGCAATAATACTTGCAAATTTATTGTCACAGAAGCACAAAGTACTCCTAATTGATACAGATGATCAAGCTGCTGCTACGAGCTATTATTATAATGAATTAGAAATAAAAAATTTTAATGTTTCTCAGATAAATATAGGAAATGTTATAAAAGATAATATGGATATCAATAAAAGTATTATTAATGTTGATAATAATCTAGCGTTAATACCTAGTTACATAACAGTTGATGAATTAAATGGGGATTATTATTATGATAATCGTCATTTACCTATCGAATTTTCATTGAAAACAAAATTAAATTCCATAATTAATAATTATGATTATGTGATACTTGATACTAATCCTAAAAGGAATTTTACACTAAAGATTTCTCTAATTAGTAGTCATTATGTAATATCTCCAATGACGGCAGAAAAGTGGGCAGTTGAAGGATTTGAAACATTGAGGAAATTTATAAAAGAAGTGGCCGGAATACCAGTATTTATCGTTATAACAAGATTTAAAAAAAATGTTACCCATAAACAATTAATGGAAATAGTAAGTATGAAAAACGGGTTTTTAGGGTGTATAAGTGAAAGAGAGGATTTAAATAAAAGAATAGGGTGTAATGAAAAATTTGATTTTTCAAAAGATTATATTATTGAGTATAAAAAAATATTGGAAACTTTTTTAGGGAAATTATAAAAATCAACAAACTCAACAAGTTCAGCGTGACGAACTTGTTGAGCATAAAGGAGTAAATATGGATAAAAAAAATATTAACTTAAAAATTAATAAAAGAATTTCAGAAAATAATTTAAATTACATTCTTGATCAAAGTAATGAAAATCAAAGAAAAGAAGAATTTGAACAATTAATTACGCAATTAAAAAATAACATTAAATCAGAAATATATAATATTATTGATACCATGAAAATCCTTAAAAAAATAAATGACAAGAAGCTTTATTTAGAAGGAGGATATAAATATTTTAACGATTTTTTATCAGATTTTAGATTAGCAAAGACACAATCTTATGAATATATAAAGTTGGCTACCGCAGTTGAGGCAGGATTATTAGAAGAGAATTTTATCACTAGTAATGGAATAAGGGCCTCCATAAGATACATTAAGAGTAAAACAAATGAAACAATAAAAAAATCTAAACAAAATCCGATAAAGCCGTTAAGATTTCAACTTAAAACTAAAGAAAGTTACGATTTTTATAAAAGCAATGCCAAATTTACAAGTTTTATGATGCATGAGATTTTTGAAAATCAAAAAGATTTGATTAATAAACTTTTAAAGAAGTATAAACAATTAAAAGGATAATACGGAGATTTTATGAATAATTTAGTGCACAGAACATATAATATAGAAAGTATAAAAAATGAATTTTTAAATATAGGATTTAGTGAAGAGGCAATAGATTTTGTTTTTCTTCATAATGATAATTACAGCTTTGAATTTTTAAAAGAGAAAATAATTGATGTAGAAAAAATTTACGAAAAGATATATCTAATTTAGATGTTAAGATAGATTCTGTTAAAAACGAACTTAATACTAAGATAGATAATGTAGAGAAGAATTTACGAAAAGATATATCTAATTTAGATGTTAAGATAGATTCTGTTAAAAACGAACTTAATACTAAGATAGATAATGTAGAAAAAAATTTGCAAAAAGATTTATTTATTTTAAATGCTAAAATAGATAATGTAGAAAAAAATTTAAATACCAAAATAGATTTTTTAAAAATGAACTTACTAATAAGATTGAAAATGAAGTAAAGAATTTGCATTTAAAACTTAGCATGGGGAACAGAATGGTACATTTTTTGATAATCGCAGCAGCAATTTTTGGACCGTTTATACATTCATTTTTAATACAGTATATACAAGTCGGCAAATAATGAAAAATTATATACTTTGACTTTTCAAAGTATTATATCATTATACTGATGAACATTATTAGAAAATAACATTTTATTTTTGATCTATTCTAAATTAAAACTTATTTGAACTTTTTAACAAAAGAACTTAAATAAGTTTTTGTTTTGTAAAAATCTAAATTTATTTTAATTTCAAATTGGCGGTCACACTGAATTTTTCGTTAAGAAATTAATAAAAACAGTTTTTTGATATTTTTTATTATAAATTATATTAATTATATTTTTTCTGAATTTTTTACGTTTTCAGCCTTTTGGTGTTGGCTTAACTGATTTTTCTAATAAGAGAATTAGTTAAGCTTTAAATTTTTTTTAAAAAACTTGACAAAAACAATTTTTGTTATATAATCTATTTACAGATTATATTTTATGTGTATTTTTCCGAATGTCTGCTGATTTCGGGTTTAAGCATGAAATTATTCTTTTGATTTTTTAGTATTGACATTTTAGTGGGACTTAACCGATTTTCTAATAAGATAATTTGGTCAAGTCCCACCTTTTTAAGAAAAAGTTGACAAAAACAGTTTTTGCCATATAATATATATAGCTAAAAATGTTGCAAAAATCAAAATTAATCCGATTGGGTTGGGACTTAACAGATTTTCTAATAAAAGAATATAAAAGAATTTCGTTAAGTCCCACTTCTTTTTTGCAAAAATTTTTGTAAAAAAATTGTCAAAAATAGTTTTTGCTATATGATTATTATTAATCATAAAACAGGAGGAAACTTAAAATGACAGAAGTTTCAACAAATAATAATTTTAATAATCAAGATATGCAAAATAATGGAGTATCTAAAATGATGAATTTTGATCAACAAAGTTTTATTGGATGTGAAGTGTTTGAAGAAAAATCAAATATTGTTGTTAAAGAAAAAAGTAAATTAAGTAAAATAGGCAAAAAATTACCAGGAATAAGTAGTCAGGAATGTTTTAGATTTAATAGAAATCTTGATTTTAGCGTGCAAAGAAACAAGCTTGATAAATACGGTGCTAGTGAAGTGGGTACTGTTCTAATTGGTGGAGCTGGTCTTAAAGACTTAATGATAAATAGAGTGCTTAAATATTTTGGCATGAGGATACCTTTTGAAGAGAATTTGTATATGCTCAAGGGCAAAGAGTTAGAAAATTTAGGATTTAGAGAATTTGTTAAGGCACATGGTGATGATATTGATGTACTATACAAAAACAAATATGCCAATGGTGTTGATAAATATAATTATTCCAAAAAAATAAATGGTTCAGAAAATTTAGTAGGCTCAACAATTGATGGCTGGTTTATAAATAAGGAAGGTAATAAAGAACTTTTAGAGATTAAGAGTAGTGACTCTAATTATATGAGTGGCGCTATAGCGGAGTACAATAAAAATGGCAATTTCTTAAGTAGTAAGTATTTTTTCAAATATTATGTGCAAGCACAAATACAATTAGCATGTACCGGACTTGAGTATTGTAATTTATTCTTCTTGATAGATGCTGCACCAGTTAATTGTAAGATACAAAGAAATGACTCTTTAATAACAAAAGTTTTAGAATTTGTTCAAAAATGTGAACGTGAAGTTTTCAATATAAGAAACGAAATTGCTAAAAACCATGGGATTAATTTATTAATCGCAAGTGATCATGATAATGAAACGTTTATTAATCTTGTTGAAGAGATTGAAGAGTTGGTATTAAAGAGTGATTTTTATCAATCTGGAGTTGAGTTTGATTGGGTAAAAGAATTTGTAGAGTATGTTGAGTGTATAGACCTTGAGATTAAAACCGAGCAGGCTGCTATAAATCTTGAGGAGAATCTTATTGAGATTGACAAGCTAAAAGCAGAGTTAAATAAAATTCAAAATGAAAATAGAAAAAGAGAAAAACCTATAAAAAATCTGCTCAAAATTAAAATTGATAATATTTTGGATAAATATCCACTAATTCATCATATGAATTACAGATTTAGAGAATTTGTGTTTAATTATGATCCTAAGAAAAGGGCAATATCAGATAGATTTACTGAATTTTTAACAACAAGTAATAAGATATTCTTACCAAACAATATAGCGTATGCAAATAGTGTCCCCTTTTGAATGGGGATACTAAAGAGTTAAAAAAATATTTAACATTGGAGGTTGATCAATGATTATTAGTAAAATAAAACAAAGTAATAATGGGTTACTCACAGAGATACAAAAGTGGGGGTGCTATTTCTTATGTCTGCATTACTACACAAGTTTATTTAAGAAACTTGAATTTAATGTTTTTGATATAAATGCATCGTATTACAGATTTTTAGGACTTGGATATATTAGGAGTAATTGTTTTATTAAAGATCCTTGTATGATACTTAATTACTACGGAATTAGAAGTAGCGCAAGATATGAAACTTCTCGTTATTTTGGAACCGCAAATGAATTTGAAATAAGTGAAGTTAAAATTAAGGGGGTTAATGGATTTCACTTTATTGCTACGAAAGAACAAGAGATATTATATGATTCTCTTGATTTAAAGCCTCGTGGAAAAGAATTTAAGGTAACTTCAAAACGTATCTTTAAGTTTAAGTAGTTGCACTATAGCTTTAAACTATTTTTGATAAATTTATAAGCTTGAATTTTGTTTGCAGAAGATAGTCCGTAGATATTGTCAATTTCATGGGTTGAAGAGTATTTCATAAGTTCTTTAATTTGAAAAGAATTATAACCATTGGCTTTTAAATTTGAAATAAATAAATTTCTACATAAATGAAGTGATTTATTTACCTTGAAGCCGGACTTTTTAAGAAGATTTTTAAATTTTTTAGAAATATGTATAATGTCAATTTGATTGTCTTTAAACTTGTGTTTGGTTTTTTGGAAAAGATAAGTACGCCTTGTATCAAGATTTTTATCTTCAAAATGATTTTTGTGTACTGTTTGAATAGCCATGAAATCGTTAGCGTCAATGACAATTTCTCTAATACAAGTGATACTTCGTTTTTTTGCTACATTTACTTTTATATTGTAAAGAATTTCACCAGTTTTGCTGGGCAGAGTAGTAATATCTTGCATTTTTACTTTTTGAAGTTCAGTGCCCCTACACCCAGTTATTAAAAGCAAATATACGAACCACCCAGATATTGGATCAATTTGTTTTAGTTGTTTAATACATTTTTCAATTAGTTTTTTAGTTTTTGGAGTTATATAAAACTTAGGGCTGGGTTTAAGATTTTCTTTTTTACTTTTAGATGAATTTTTTAGAGAATTTTTAAGAATTTTATTTTCGTTTAGTAGATTTTGATAATTTTTTAGTAGGTTGAGGATAAAATCTGTATCACCGTTATTTAAATTAAGATAATTATTGATGTCCATAAAATCTACTCCTTAAAAGTGTTACTTTTAAATTAAGTAAAAGTAATAAAAATAGATAAAAATTACATTTTGTATTTTACCAAAAACTAAAAATTTTAGTCAAATTTAGGTGCTTCTCATTGCATGCGAAATTTGGAATGTAGAGTGGCTCTAATAAACAGAAGTGGCAATTTCTAAGGGGTACACACAAGAAAGATAGTATACTTTGTGTGATATATAGCAAAGACTCTGAAATTTAATTTGTATGTGTTTTGTGGTCTTCTGTAATGAGTTTGACATTTGCAATGGAGAAATTTTCTAAGTTTGATTAAAATTACATTTGAGTTTTGTTACTATGTAATTCGAAATGTAACAAAATTAATTATTTAAAACCGTAAAAAATTGTAATTATGGGGATTGTGATATACTTAGTTTTATGGAGTTTTTATGAATAATAAAAGGTTTATTGTTTGTACTATTTTTGTATTGATGTTTGCTTGCAAGAGTCATATTTCATATGATGTGCAAAGTAATAGCGAGACAAAAGTTAAAAAAATAGAATTTCTAGATTTTACTGTAAAAATTAAAAATAAAGATGCTGGTAGTGGTAATTGGACAGACTTAGGAACTTTAGTTATAAGAAAGGAAGAAAATGGCATTGAGGCGGGTTTAAACAATGTTGATCAAGGAGGAGGACACTCATCTACATTCTTTTCATTAGAAGAGGCAGAAATTAATAACTTTGTAAAAGCAATGACTGAAGGCGGATTATTTAAAACTAGTTTGTATTATGGATATAAGAACGAACAAAGTGATGCAAATGGTATCAAAAATAAGGAGATAATAACAAAGATAGAGAAAATTAATGGTTCTGAGTATATTACATTTTCAGGAGATAAAATTGTTAAAAATGAAGAAGATGAAGAAGATGAAGATTTAGGAGATAGAACTGCCGAATATGCAATATCACTAGAAGAACTTAAGAAGAATTTAAAATAGAAGTTCAAGGTTTAGGAGAGGATAATTATGAATAAAAAAATGTTTATTGTTTGTGTTGTTTTTGCACTGATAATTTCTTGCAAGAATTATGTAATTAGTGAAGATTTAAAAAATCTAGAACAAAATGCAAAAGGAAAAGTTGAGGGATTTTTAGAGGCAAAAAAAGAAGAGTTGTTTGGCGGTTTAAAAAAGCTTGGTTCAGAAGTTTCTTCAAAAGTTGGAGAATTAATGCAAGCTGATGGACCGCAAGGTCAAGATGAAAAGAAACTAGCTCAAGGTGTTGATGAAGATTCAAAATTAAAAGAAGAAATTGAAGGCAAAATAAAAGGATTTAAGGAAAAGATAGATAAATCGGGTGATAAAACTACTCTTGGAACATATTATGAATATGAAGAAGAGATAAAAAAATTAAAAAAAGAATTAGAAGAAAAATTAAAAGATAAAAAAGAAGATAAAGAAAAACTTGAAAAGGAATTAAATGATCTTGATAAAACTTTAAAGGAAAAAATAGAAAAAAGAAAAAAAGCTTTAGAAGAGGCTAAAAGTAAATTTGAAAAATATAAAGAACAGGTTGGTGCTGCTATTGGAGTAACTGATGGCGCAAGAGTTAAAAACCAAGGTGGTGTTGGATTGCAAGCTTGGCAGTGTGCTAACAAATTAGGTTTAAATGAAAGTTATCCTGGCGACACAGGTGCTGATAGTAATGAATTGGCAACTAAAGTTATAGATGGTGCACTTAAAAAGATTGAAAAAGAGCTTAAAGGTTCTGAAGAGAAAAAAGAATAAAAAATAGTTTTATAAGCATAAATTACCAAAGACAAGACTAATTACCAGTCTTGTCTTCTTATTTGAAATAAGCATTATATTTATTGTATAATCTTTGAAAATTATCAAGATCAAAAGTCATAGATCTAGTTAGTTTGTCAGGATCTTTACTTTCAGGAACCTCAATTATAATTGTTACAGTTTTATGTTTTAATAATTTTGGAAGTAAATTTTCTATACCTGGATCAGAAGTTTTTAAATAAACAGTAATCAATTCTCCACTTATGATAGAATGTGAATCGTTTTTTTTAAGATTCCACATAGGGTTTCCATTTTCAGTTTCTTTATTGAATTCTTTTGTAATTTTTTCTGGTTCATTATCAAAAGATAATTTAACTTTTATTTGTGTAATGTCTGTATCGATCAGCATTGGGTATTGATTGTTGCCATAATCGCCTGTATAAAAGTATCGCAATTCGAAGTGCTTATAAGCTGAAGGAGATGAAGAGTCATATTTTGTATTTTTAAAACTAAGACTATTCCATTCATCATTTTCTCCTATAAAGAGAGTAGAAAAACTTCCTGGATTCAAATCACCAAAGAAATCATCAGTGTCCGAAGTCTCGAAATAGGAAATCCAAGTAGGACTTCCCTTATGATAATATTTTTCTATATATTTACAGTCTTTAGATTGATCATAAGAAATATGAATTTTATTGTCTTTTTTAATTGGTTTGCCACAAGAATGACAATATTTTTCGTCAAAAGCTTTTGACATGATTTACGCTCCTTTTAAAAATAAAACATACTTATCTAAAAGGATTTAAGATAAATAAGTTGTATTTTTATGTATTTAAATTTAATAAATATTCTAAATATAGATCAGTAGCTAATATGTATAAGTAAATTAATAGTTTATGTTAATAAATTATTAAATTGCTTTACTATTTAGATTAACAATTTGTTAATTTTGTTACTTTAGGGTAATGCTTTTGAAAAGAGTTAAAAGGTCTTTTGATGATTATGTTGCATATTTTAGAGAAGGCTCATTAAATGATGGAGAAATAGCAGCGAAACTCGGAGTTTCTAGAGTAAATGTATGGAGAATGAGACAAAAATGGGCGAGTGGGGAAACTTCTGTTAACGAAGATTCTAGAGTAACAATTAGTGAAGATACTTTTGAACACCTTGTAGCACAAACTTTTAAATCTGAAGTTACGGCTAAAAAAGCTAAGGGCGAATTAGATTTAGAGCGCTCCAATTTAGAATTGGGATTTATACGTGCATTTAAGCAATATTCTAGTATTGAACTTGCTAGTATGCTATCAAAAATAGATGATTTAAGATTTAAAATTGAATCTTTAAATAAACAATGTAACAAAAAAAATGCAAAATGTATTACTGAAGAAATTAATTCTTTAAAAGATGAACTTGATGATCTAATAAAGGAGTGCTCAATAAGGGAAATGGAGCTTTACTATGAATGTATGAAAAGGCTTGCTGCTGCTCATGAAGTTGAGAGCAAAAGTAACTACAAAAGTAGTAAAGGACACAAGTGAACTTATATCAAACAAAACTTTTTACGACACTTCAAAAGCAATATAAAAATCAGTTTGGAGTTGATATATCGCAGTTTGTAAAGGTAACAAACTCTTCAATCAATTTTGATCAGTTTGAAGAAGAATATTTAACCGTAAAGCAAAAGAATGTGATAAAAAGCATTCAAAAGAACAATGAAAAGAAGATTATATTTAGTGGTGGTATTGCTAGTGGTAAAACATATCTTGCATGTTATCTGTTTATTAAAAGTTTAATTGCAAATAAAAAGCTATACTCTAGTGATACTAATAATTTCATTATAGGAAATTCTCAACGCTCAGTTGAAGTTAATGTTTTGGGGCAATTTGAGAAGATATGTAAACTTCTTAAAATTCCTTATATTCCAAGACACACAAATAATTCATATATACTGATAGATTCACTTCGTATTAATTTATATGGCGGAGATAAGGCAAGCGATTTTGAAAGGTTTAGAGGAAGCAATTCAGCGCTTGTTTTTGTTAATGAGGCCACTACTTTGCACAAACAAACTTTAGAAGAAGTGCTAAAAAGACTCAGATGCGGACAAGAGACTATTATTTTTGATACTAATCCCGATCATCCAGAGCACTATTTTAAAACTGATTATATTGATAATACAGCGACTTTTAAAACATATAATTTTACAACTTACGATAATATACTTCTTAGTAAAGGATTTATCGAAACTCAAGAGAAACTCTATAAAGATATACCAACATACAAGGCAAGAGTTTTACTAGGAGAATGGATAGCAAGCACCGATTCAATTTTTACACAAATTAATATTACCCAAGATTATGTGTTTAGCAGCCCTATAGCATATTTGGATCCAGCATTTAGTGTTGGCGGGGATAATACTGCTTTATGTGTTATGGAGAGGGTTGATGATAAATATTATGCATTTGTATTTCAAGACCAAAGACCAGTAAATGATCCTTATATTATGAATATGGTCAAGACTGTTTTAGAAAATTTCAATGTAAATACACTTTACTTAGAAGATAGGGACAATACTAAAGGTGCGGGGGCATTGACTCGTGAATATATGACTCTTAGAAACAATATGGGCCATTATTTTAGAATTGTACCGGTTAAACCAAAGTCCAATAAATTTAGTAGAATAACATCGTTAATCACACCGTTTACTTACAAGAAACTTTATATTGCAAAGTACAGCAGTTCTTCTGTATTTAATGATATTTACGCTTATAAAGGGGATAACAAAACCCATGATGATGCACTTGACGCAATGTCGGCTGCATATTTGATGTTGTCTTTAGGATATAAAGAGCGAAGTATTCATTTTGGCAGCCAAAAATTTTTGTAAATTTTATTGACAAAAATATTAGTTTTTGCTATTATACACATAATTTAATTAAGAAAATTAAGAATAAGAAGTAAAAAATGTGTAATTTAAGAAAAGCAAAACTAGTAGATAAGATAAGTTCACTAGAACTATATAGATATTCAATATTTTTTAGAAATTACATAGAAAATGTAGCAGAAGACTGCCTCAAGAACGGGCTTGTTCTTGAAAGCACTACTAGCAATGTTAGTGAAGCAGAACTTTCTAGATTAAAGGTGCAGCTTAAGAATGCGCTTTTAAATTGTATTATAAGCTACCGTTTTCATGGCATTGGATATGTTTTAGTAAAAACCAAAGACACACTGCTAGACCTTGAAGAACCTGTTAACATAGAGCTACCTGTTGGATTTGAATACCTTGATCATGAATCTGTAAGAGATTCAGGGGTTGATTTTGATCATATAACTTATAAAGTAAAAGCCAACAGTAATGGTAATTCTTTAGATGCAGTTAAAATACACAAAAGTCGACTCATAATATATGAAAATTTCGATTATATCTTAAAAAGATATGTTCCGTGTTATACGGAAAGTTTTTTGTTAGATATTTACTTGTTTGAAAAAATATACGTTGAAATAGAAAAACGCATTGAGAACCACAATTTTTTGTTTTATAAAGACGAATCTTTAGTGCAACTACAAGACGCGCTCTCTAGTGCTACAACTTCTTTGAGCGCACTAACCAATAGTAGCAATAATGAAAAAGGCAGTAGCATTTTGTCTTCTTTTTTAAGAAAACAAAATACAAATAATCATAATAAAGATATTTCTAATTTACGCAGTCTTAATGATTCACTAGCACATGAGCTTGCTAGGCTTAAAAGCAATCTTAATAATGAGGGGATGTTTTACACCGCAACCCCTAGCGCTAGTTTAGAAGTTGTTAAGTACGATCTTAGTTATTTAAAAGAAGCGTTGGCATTAATTAAAGCAAAAATTGGTGCTGATACTAAGGAGCCTCTAACTAGAAGTTTTAACGAGCAGGCTAAAGGACTTGGAAATGATGGTAAAGGCGATAGGAGTAATTATTATGATTTTCTAAAAGGGGTACAAGAACAAATTGAGAATTCTTGTAATTTAAAACTTACTAAATATTTTGGTCTTGATATGAGGTTTAATTCACTGATTATGTTAAGTGAAGATCAAAAGGTAGAAAGAGATATTAAGCTAATTGAGCTTTACAGTAAATATAACGAGCTTATACAAAGCAGCGCCTTTAATAACGAAGAGCTAGCTATTTTAAAAGAAAAGTTATTCTCATTTTGAGAAAAGGAGTTAAAAAGTGATTGAAAATGAAGAAAAAGAAGACTTGCAAGTACAAGTTAAAGAAGAACAGCAAGTTAAATCTGATACTAAGATTATAAGTTCTGGTGAATATGAAGAGTATATGCGCCTTAAAGAACAGGCAAATAATGCAAAACCTAAAGAGATAAATCGTGATTTAAGCATAAATGAGCGAATAACAAAAGAACTTGCAGAAGTTGAAGAGCGTGAGCGTGTTGAAAAGCAATTATTACTAGAGGCAGATCGTATAAATGAAATTGATACGCTAGCAAAAGCACATCTTAGCAATCATTTTAATAAAGAAGTGCTACTTGCAAAAGGATACACTCTAAAAGACATTATGCAAGCGCAACGTAGAGAACTTGTTCGCAAGTTTGTTCCAATTGAGCAAATTAAAGCTATTTCTAAAGTAGCAGACATAACCCATATTGATGGGGAGATACTAGAACAACTAGTTTCTTTAGCTAAAGTCAACATCAAGTTAAGAAAAAATGCGAACAGCAATTCTTCTTCTGTTGATTCTATTAAAGGCAATATTGTTGCTAAATCAGAAGAGCGAGTAAGTTTGCTTGATTCTAATTTTGTTCCAATTAATTTTACAGAATTTGTACAAGCTATAAGTAATACTTACAAGCAAAGACGAATGCAATTTTATGAAAACTTGAAAAGAAATAAAAGAACAAGTATTGCGTAAAGGAGTTTTTAATGAGTGACATTACGAAGATTAAACAAGAGTTTGATAAAAAAGTTGCCGAAATTAAGGCATTAATGAAAAATCCCCAACATGATGCAAATTTGCTTGGCAATTCTATTGATTTTAGAAATAAAAACTTAATTTATGCCAATTCTGGTGGAGTTAGAACTAGTAGTAAAGACAAAATAGAAAATTATCCTGCTAAGGGTTATCCATACAAGCGCGGAGTAAAGCTTAGTTTTAGTGCTGATGGTACAACAGAGCTTGAAGTTGAGGCTGGTGGTGGAGAAGACTTATACGGAATATGCGTTGATATAGATGAGTTCACTGGCATAGCCACTGTAATTCCAATTACAAATAATTTTGAAGGGTATTTAGTATGTAAAAAAGAGAATCAAAGCAGTATAAGCATTGGGGATAAGCTGAATTTTAGTGAACATGGGGAGCTTGAAAAAGTTAGTGGAAATAATAAACCTATTAATGCTATAGCGCTATCAAAAGCACATAAATTAACTGAGGATTTATATATTATTCTTGCTAGCGTTTTTGGGAATAGAGCAAAAGGATAAGTAAATGACTGTAAAAGGTAAAGGACAAGTTCCAGAACCCGATGTTGATGATAATTTACAATTGGGCTTAGAAGAAGTTCAACCTGCTGTTCCTAGAGCGCGACGTCAAGCAAGAAGTGCTGATGATGTACAAGGGGTAGATCCCTATTTATACTCAGTTAAAGAACTTGACGACATTCTTTTGAAATTCAAAAAATATTCAAAATCAATCAGTTCTATTGAGAACAAGGTTTTTGAAAGTTCAAGTGGTTGTTTTAGATCTAAAAATGAATTGGTTGATGCATATACATTTTCCTGTTCAAGTTATGCAGACAAAATAGAAGAATATTTTTATGACCCCGAAAAGAGTTTTCCATACAAGCGTGGGGTAAAACTTGTTCCAAAAGAGAATTCTTTATATGTGGAGATTAGTTCAGATGCTGATATTTACGGTATATGCGTTGATGTATGTGAGTTTAGTTGCACCGCATACGTTTTGCCAATTACAAATAATTTTGAAGGATATCTTGTTACAAGAAATCCAAGTATAAAAGCTGGGGAAATATTAGATATTAATAATGACGGGGTGATTATCAAGGCTGGTGGTGGGCCACCAACGTATATTAATGCATACGCACTTTCTGATTCATTTACAATCAATTTTAAACCAGAAGAAGAGATTAAGGATGAAAACCGTAAGCAAGATTATTTTATTAATTTGGTAAAAGTTGCAATTTTTGGCAATAGAGCTTATGAGAAAACAGTAGTGCCTGATGCTGGTGGTTAAGGCTAAAAAATAAAAGGAGGCAAGTGAATGGCGGATACAACGCAATTAGTAAAAGAGTATCAAGAAAAACGAAGTAAACTAGAAAAGTTAATGAAAAATCCACAACAGGATTCTGGTTTACTTACTAATTCTTTAGAGTTTAGAGATAAAAATGTACAATTTTTTGCTTCTGGAGGTACTCGAACTAGTAAGTTTGACAAACTCGAAAATCATCCATTTATAGGATATCCGTACAAGCGTGGAGTCAAAAGAGTAATTCAAGAGGCAAAAGCAAATGAACCTCACTATGAGCCTTATGTTGAGGCTGGTGGTGGTGAAGACCTGTATGGAATATGCGCTGATATTGATGAATTTAGCAAAACTGCTACTATTATTCCAATTACTAATAATTTTGAAGGGTATTTGGTAGCAAAAGATGCTACACCTAAAGCAAAAGACAAACTTGTTTTCAATAAAGACGGCGCTCTAGAAAAGGTTTCTGGAGGGAATAAAGCGACTGTTAATGCAATAGCATTATCTGATTCAAAACAAATTAGTAATGATGTTTATTTGATTAAAGTAGCGGTATTTGGAAATAGAGCTAAAAGCTCAAATTAAAATTTAGGAGGATTTAATATGGAATTATTTGATGAAAATTATTATGCAAAAGCTGTAGCTAATATTATAGGCGAAGTTAAGGATCCTATAATGTATAAATGGTTTTTACCGGAACAAATTGAGGATGTTGATCTTCAAATGGGCTACCAAAGAACTGTAAAGTGGGACGCATTTCTAAATGCCAACCCTACAACAATTGCCAATGAGGTTAATACTATCTCAACTATTGGATTTAGTTCTGAAGTGGTAAGACTTAATTACTTAAAACTACAATATAAATTCAGACACTTAAAGCAAGCGTCCGAAAAATTTTACACTTCAGACTCATATATTGGCGACATTAATAATAATCTACTTCCTTTCAATCAAGCTTATAAACTTGCAAGCAGCGAAATTATTAAACTTATTAACCACTTTGTACTAACCGGCACTGTTTCAATTCAAAAAGATGGAAAAAATCAAAAACGGTTACTTCCTAATATGTATGGACTTCTTAATATGCCGCATCAAGTAAAAGAAGAAGTTGCAAGTGGCGATAAAGATAAAATGGAAAAAATATTTGAAAAAATTGAGGCGGGACTATCTAAGTTAGAATTGGGCGATGAGTTTTCTACACCCATGATGGTAATAGTTGATCCTGCAACTTCATTGAAATTGGTAAAGCCATACGTGGTAGGACAAGCTCCCGCATCAAATAGTGAAAAATGGGAAGATGTTCTAATTCAAACTATTAAGGCTATTAATAATAGAGAAGATGTTTACATTGAAACTTCAAACTTGTTAAAACATCAAATACTGATTTATCCACTAAATTCAGAACTAATTAAGTTTAAACCTAGTAAGTATATGTTACCTACACCAAATGAACAAGTTGATAGAGACTCAACTGATATTGCTCATTCATACATTGATTTTGTTTTAGGTGGTCTACTTGCTACCAAAAAGACCATTTTGCAAATTCATATTAAACAAAGTTAAAAAGATAAGGTAAATCAAAGTGAGTGAACAAACAAATTTACAAGCACA
>NZ_CP179585.1:0-30507 GCF_030439725.2 [Borrelia] tanukii
ATTTTATTGACAAAAATATTAGTTTTTGCTATTATACACATAATTTAATTAAGAAAATTAAGAATAAGAAGTAAAAAATGTGTAATTTAAGAAAAGCAAAACTAGTAGATAAGATAAGTTCACTAGAACTATATAGATATTCAATATTTTTTAGAAATTACATAGAAAATGTAGCAGAAGACTGCCTCAAGAACGGGCTTGTTCTTGAAAGCACTACTAGCAATGTTAGTGAAGCAGAACTTTCTAGATTAAAGGTGCAGCTTAAGAATGCGCTTTTAAATTGTATTATAAGCTACCGTTTTCATGGCATTGGATATGTTTTAGTAAAAACCAAAGACACACTGCTAGACCTTGAAGAACCTGTTAACATAGAGCTACCTGTTGGATTTGAATACCTTGATCATGAATCTGTAAGAGATTCAGGGGTTGATTTTGATCATATAACTTATAAAGTAAAAGCCAACAGTAATGGTAATTCTTTAGATGCAGTTAAAATACACAAAAGTCGACTCATAATATATGAAAATTTCGATTATATCTTAAAAAGATATGTTCCGTGTTATACGGAAAGTTTTTTGTTAGATATTTACTTGTTTGAAAAAATATACGTTGAAATAGAAAAACGCATTGAGAACCACAATTTTTTGTTTTATAAAGACGAATCTTTAGTGCAACTACAAGACGCGCTCTCTAGTGCTACAACTTCTTTGAGCGCACTAACCAATAGTAGCAATAATGAAAAAGGCAGTAGCATTTTGTCTTCTTTTTTAAGAAAACAAAATACAAATAATCATAATAAAGATATTTCTAATTTACGCAGTCTTAATGATTCACTAGCACATGAGCTTGCTAGGCTTAAAAGCAATCTTAATAATGAGGGGATGTTTTACACCGCAACCCCTAGCGCTAGTTTAGAAGTTGTTAAGTACGATCTTAGTTATTTAAAAGAAGCGTTGGCATTAATTAAAGCAAAAATTGGTGCTGATACTAAGGAGCCTCTAACTAGAAGTTTTAACGAGCAGGCTAAAGGACTTGGAAATGATGGTAAAGGCGATAGGAGTAATTATTATGATTTTCTAAAAGGGGTACAAGAACAAATTGAGAATTCTTGTAATTTAAAACTTACTAAATATTTTGGTCTTGATATGAGGTTTAATTCACTGATTATGTTAAGTGAAGATCAAAAGGTAGAAAGAGATATTAAGCTAATTGAGCTTTACAGTAAATATAACGAGCTTATACAAAGCAGCGCCTTTAATAACGAAGAGCTAGCTATTTTAAAAGAAAAGTTATTCTCATTTTGAGAAAAGGAGTTAAAAAGTGATTGAAAATGAAGAAAAAGAAGACTTGCAAGTACAAGTTAAAGAAGAACAGCAAGTTAAATCTGATACTAAGATTATAAGTTCTGGTGAATATGAAGAGTATATGCGCCTTAAAGAACAGGCAAATAATGCAAAACCTAAAGAGATAAATCGTGATTTAAGCATAAATGAGCGAATAACAAAAGAACTTGCAGAAGTTGAAGAGCGTGAGCGTGTTGAAAAGCAATTATTACTAGAGGCAGATCGTATAAATGAAATTGATACGCTAGCAAAAGCACATCTTAGCAATCATTTTAATAAAGAAGTGCTACTTGCAAAAGGATACACTCTAAAAGACATTATGCAAGCGCAACGTAGAGAACTTGTTCGCAAGTTTGTTCCAATTGAGCAAATTAAAGCTATTTCTAAAGTAGCAGACATAACCCATATTGATGGGGAGATACTAGAACAACTAGTTTCTTTAGCTAAAGTCAACATCAAGTTAAGAAAAAATGCGAACAGCAATTCTTCTTCTGTTGATTCTATTAAAGGCAATATTGTTGCTAAATCAGAAGAGCGAGTAAGTTTGCTTGATTCTAATTTTGTTCCAATTAATTTTACAGAATTTGTACAAGCTATAAGTAATACTTACAAGCAAAGACGAATGCAATTTTATGAAAACTTGAAAAGAAATAAAAGAACAAGTATTGCGTAAAGGAGTTTTTAATGAGTGACATTACGAAGATTAAACAAGAGTTTGATAAAAAAGTTGCCGAAATTAAGGCATTAATGAAAAATCCCCAACATGATGCAAATTTGCTTGGCAATTCTATTGATTTTAGAAATAAAAACTTAATTTATGCCAATTCTGGTGGAGTTAGAACTAGTAGTAAAGACAAAATAGAAAATTATCCTGCTAAGGGTTATCCATACAAGCGCGGAGTAAAGCTTAGTTTTAGTGCTGATGGTACAACAGAGCTTGAAGTTGAGGCTGGTGGTGGAGAAGACTTATACGGAATATGCGTTGATATAGATGAGTTCACTGGCATAGCCACTGTAATTCCAATTACAAATAATTTTGAAGGGTATTTAGTATGTAAAAAAGAGAATCAAAGCAGTATAAGCATTGGGGATAAGCTGAATTTTAGTGAACATGGGGAGCTTGAAAAAGTTAGTGGAAATAATAAACCTATTAATGCTATAGCGCTATCAAAAGCACATAAATTAACTGAGGATTTATATATTATTCTTGCTAGCGTTTTTGGGAATAGAGCAAAAGGATAAGTAAATGACTGTAAAAGGTAAAGGACAAGTTCCAGAACCCGATGTTGATGATAATTTACAATTGGGCTTAGAAGAAGTTCAACCTGCTGTTCCTAGAGCGCGACGTCAAGCAAGAAGTGCTGATGATGTACAAGGGGTAGATCCCTATTTATACTCAGTTAAAGAACTTGACGACATTCTTTTGAAATTCAAAAAATATTCAAAATCAATCAGTTCTATTGAGAACAAGGTTTTTGAAAGTTCAAGTGGTTGTTTTAGATCTAAAAATGAATTGGTTGATGCATATACATTTTCCTGTTCAAGTTATGCAGACAAAATAGAAGAATATTTTTATGACCCCGAAAAGAGTTTTCCATACAAGCGTGGGGTAAAACTTGTTCCAAAAGAGAATTCTTTATATGTGGAGATTAGTTCAGATGCTGATATTTACGGTATATGCGTTGATGTATGTGAGTTTAGTTGCACCGCATACGTTTTGCCAATTACAAATAATTTTGAAGGATATCTTGTTACAAGAAATCCAAGTATAAAAGCTGGGGAAATATTAGATATTAATAATGACGGGGTGATTATCAAGGCTGGTGGTGGGCCACCAACGTATATTAATGCATACGCACTTTCTGATTCATTTACAATCAATTTTAAACCAGAAGAAGAGATTAAGGATGAAAACCGTAAGCAAGATTATTTTATTAATTTGGTAAAAGTTGCAATTTTTGGCAATAGAGCTTATGAGAAAACAGTAGTGCCTGATGCTGGTGGTTAAGGCTAAAAAATAAAAGGAGGCAAGTGAATGGCGGATACAACGCAATTAGTAAAAGAGTATCAAGAAAAACGAAGTAAACTAGAAAAGTTAATGAAAAATCCACAACAGGATTCTGGTTTACTTACTAATTCTTTAGAGTTTAGAGATAAAAATGTACAATTTTTTGCTTCTGGAGGTACTCGAACTAGTAAGTTTGACAAACTCGAAAATCATCCATTTATAGGATATCCGTACAAGCGTGGAGTCAAAAGAGTAATTCAAGAGGCAAAAGCAAATGAACCTCACTATGAGCCTTATGTTGAGGCTGGTGGTGGTGAAGACCTGTATGGAATATGCGCTGATATTGATGAATTTAGCAAAACTGCTACTATTATTCCAATTACTAATAATTTTGAAGGGTATTTGGTAGCAAAAGATGCTACACCTAAAGCAAAAGACAAACTTGTTTTCAATAAAGACGGCGCTCTAGAAAAGGTTTCTGGAGGGAATAAAGCGACTGTTAATGCAATAGCATTATCTGATTCAAAACAAATTAGTAATGATGTTTATTTGATTAAAGTAGCGGTATTTGGAAATAGAGCTAAAAGCTCAAATTAAAATTTAGGAGGATTTAATATGGAATTATTTGATGAAAATTATTATGCAAAAGCTGTAGCTAATATTATAGGCGAAGTTAAGGATCCTATAATGTATAAATGGTTTTTACCGGAACAAATTGAGGATGTTGATCTTCAAATGGGCTACCAAAGAACTGTAAAGTGGGACGCATTTCTAAATGCCAACCCTACAACAATTGCCAATGAGGTTAATACTATCTCAACTATTGGATTTAGTTCTGAAGTGGTAAGACTTAATTACTTAAAACTACAATATAAATTCAGACACTTAAAGCAAGCGTCCGAAAAATTTTACACTTCAGACTCATATATTGGCGACATTAATAATAATCTACTTCCTTTCAATCAAGCTTATAAACTTGCAAGCAGCGAAATTATTAAACTTATTAACCACTTTGTACTAACCGGCACTGTTTCAATTCAAAAGATGGAAAAAATCAAAAACGGTTACTTCCTAATATGTATGGACTTCTTAATATGCCGCATCAAGTAAAAGAAGAAGTTGCAAGTGGCGATAAAGATAAAATGGAAAAAATATTTGAAAAAATTGAGGCGGGACTATCTAAGTTAGAATTGGGCGATGAGTTTTCTACACCCATGATGGTAATAGTTGATCCTGCAACTTCATTGAAATTGGTAAAGCCATACGTGGTAGGACAAGCTCCCGCATCAAATAGTGAAAAATGGGAAGATGTTCTAATTCAAACTATTAAGGCTATTAATAATAGAGAAGATGTTTACATTGAAACTTCAAACTTGTTAAAACATCAAATACTGATTTATCCACTAAATTCAGAACTAATTAAGTTTAAACCTAGTAAGTATATGTTACCTACACCAAATGAACAAGTTGATAGAGACTCAACTGATATTGCTCATTCATACATTGATTTTGTTTTAGGTGGTCTACTTGCTACCAAAAAGACCATTTTGCAAATTCATATTAAACAAAGTTAAAAAGATAAGGTAAATCAAAGTGAGTGAACAAACAAATTTACAAGCACAAGCACAGAATGAAGAAGAACTTTTAGTAACAAAACTTCATTCTGAAGTGCTACTGCTATTAGGGATAGATAAACTAGCACTAAGCAGGCAAAATTTTCTACTTCATCTGTCTTTACTTCAAGCTATTCTAGTAACACGTGGTATTGATGCTAGTTCACTTACATATGAGCAAATATTTTTGCTTACTTTCTACCATATGGGTTGTCAATTAAGAAAGCAAGGGGTTGTTCGCGAATTTGAATTTGATAGGATCAAAAAAGAGAAATTTAACGAACTTGAACTTGATTATTATCCTAGCGGTAGTGGAGGAGATGAGGGTGGTGGAGAAAGTTGTGGATCAAACAAGAACTTTTGTTTGCAACTTGATGCATTTTTAGAAAAACTAAAAAGAGAAACTTCAACACCATCCTGCTTAGGAGTTGTCTAGTGAATGGTGTTAGAAAAAGACTAACAGATATGTCTGTACGCATGATTAACGTTTTTAAAGACCCTCAACCTTTGAGATTTTATAAAGGCAATCTTGTAAAACTTGAACATGATGACTCTTATCAAAGAGTGTTTGACAAGAATGAGTACACCGAATTTATTGGAGTTATTATTGACATTAAACCACAAGAACTTGCAATGCTTTATGACTCCAATATATCTGACATTCAAGGGTATTCTAAACTTTACACATATCAAGACCTTGACTATGAACTGAAAGACCGAATATCAATTTCGGATTTAGTTTATTTTGAAATATTTAGCATTGACTCTTCAATTGGCTACTTTACTTTAGTTTTAAAGGAGTTTATATGGGCATAGAAGAATTTACAATTGAGTTAGAAATTGGCTGGTTCGGGGGACGTTCTAGTATTGCTAGGATTCATGAAAAAGGGGGTGCTAATTTACCAGTAAGAAAACATTTAACTAAAATTGCTGATAGTGCTGAATTTAGAGAATATATCAATAGTGGCTATATAAATTCTAAGTTTCGTACTGATCCTAAATCAGGAATGGATGCTATTGGACAAGCTTTTATAAGATATTACCAGAATTATGTACTATCTGGGCAAGTTGCACCGGGTTTAAAGGCTAGCACAATTGAAAGGAAGTCAAAAAAAGGTAGCAATACCGCATCAATTCCACTTGTGGATACGTCCAAAATGTTATCAGAACTTACTTATAAGGTACTTGAATGATTGTAACTCTAGATGTGATTTTAAATCATTTAATCAAGATATTTAAAGGGTTTAAGACCTATGCAACTGAAAATAATTTTGAATGCGAGATTGTGAATACTTACAATCACCCGTATCTTTCAAAAATTACAACTGCTAGCCCTAATATCGTAGCATTGGAAATTTGATGGCACACAACATCTATTTGATCATAATTGTAATCTCGGTACATTTTACGAAAATGCTTTGGAGTTTAGTCTAGATTTTCAAATATATATTATTGCGGTAGTGTTAAATGCTAAAGATTTTGAGGCTAATTCGCGTATGCTAATGCTTTACAGTATGCTTAGCAAATTTTTACATAATAGAGTCCATAAATACACTTTAGAAAGTCAATCTCAACCCGAATATGTAAGCAAAATTAACTTTTATATTTATCCAACATCTAACATGCAAACAGTTGGAATGATTAATTTAGGTACAAAATATAGCAACCATGCATACAGTGCATCTGTAGCATTTAATGCTAGTGTTCAAGCAATCGAAATTTTAAAGGAGGATTAAAATTGCCACAAGATACAATTAGTGTAAGCTTGGTTAAATCTAGTGTTCAAGCTAACACGCCCAATTATTATAGCCCACTTTTGGTCTACAAAACAGCCAAAATTAAGGTTAAAAAAGATTCTATTAACTACAAAACATTGGATCTAACTGTTAATAACTATGAAAAAGAAATTCAAACTTTAGAAAAAGAAAATGGCAATGGAGAAGAACAGTTTGGAAAAGAAAAAACACTGTTAACAACCGCAATGAAAGATTTTTTTAATTCAACTGAAGAGTCAACAAAATCCGCTGTTCTTTTTATTTATAAGGATAAGCCTGAAGAATTAAAAAATTATCTAAAAGTGCATAGACACTCTTTTGTTGTGCTTATTAATACTGAAGGTGATAACTCTGATGATGGGCTGAAAATTTACAAAGACGACTATGATAAGTTTAAAATGTCTTCAACTTTTTTTGTATTCTCAACTAAAGAACAAGAAATAAAAGAACTGTTTAAGGATAAAAGTGATATTGAAAAAGAAGGAAATATTGTCGTTTATAGTAATAATAGAGACAATCTACATTTAAAATTTGTAAGTGCGTATTTGCATCAAGCAAGTATTTTTCATTCTGTTAATCCTTATGGTATGCCACTAGCCGCCAAACCACTTCTTGATGATGCAGCAATTAAAAAGTTAAGGGATACAAAAATCAATTTTTACTCACTTCTTAATGAAACTGGACTTGATGGTATATCTGCTTTTAAAGAAGGAGTTGATCTAGCTGGAAAATCAATAGATGAGATTTTTACTTATCATTACATAAAAAACGAGGCTATTGTTGAGCTTATTCGAATTTGGAATAAAAATAATAGACAAAACAGCAAATTATCCGCACTACAACTTAGTGGCGCTAGAGATAATGCATATACTTCTGCTATTGAATGCCTACTAAAACGGTTTATCGATAGGGTACTGATTGTAGAATACAAAGACTTAAAGCTTACCCTTTCAGGCACTAAACAGCTTAAATTAGAACTTAGTGTGAATATTACTTACAACTTTAGTATTAATGCTGTTACTTTAGTAATTACTTCTCAAGATATAGTTGATTATCAAAATAGTTTAAACGTATAAGGAGTTAAAATTATGCAATTTTATGATTTAAGAGAAGTTTACTTTTCAATCGGTGGTATACAACTGCATAGTGGCAAACTTGAGCTTACAAGTGAGCCTACAACTAGAGCCGTTGTTAGTACTGAAGACAAGGGATTTCCTGTAATAAGCTTACGGGATCCTAAAACGATAACTTATATTTTCAACATTGAAGTTACTCTAGGTAGTCATGATTATATTGCGCTAACTGAAATTGCAGACGATCAGTTTTATAACATGGATGTTAGCAAATATGATAAAATGCTTGATTTAGCATTCAATGATAGAATTGCTACCAAAATTATTTCTAACCATGCAATTTTCACTGAAGAACCATCAAGAAGTTATTCAGCTGAAGCTGAAAAAGTAACTTTTGAAATTAGGGCTATTAATTGCAAAAAAACAAAACCAAACAAAAATTAAAAGGAGATTCTTTCTATGATAATGAGATATAAAATGAAAATTTTAACCAAAAACAAAACATATGAATACCCGCTTAGAGTATTACCAGTCTATGAATGGGATAGAGTCCTCGGATTTAATCAAAGTGACGCTATTTATAAGCTTAATGAAGTGAAATATTTAAGAGAAATTACAAGCTTAATGATAAGTCCGAAATTTTTAGACGAATTTTATGTAATTTTAGATGCAAATAGAGAATTTATTTCCTACTATAAGGACTATCTTGTTGCTATTATTTATACCGCACAATTCAATACTTTTCATGCAGATAATGATCTTAAAAAACCCGCTTTAGTATATTTGAGTGAATACGAAAATAACGTTGGTGATTTTGTTGCTTTTGACTACATCAATGATAATTTTGATTATACAAAAGTAACTTCTTCGCTTACATCAAATTCTACTGAACTGGTTGCTAAATGAGCAAAATAAATAAAGAGATTGACAAAACTATTGCAAGTCTTAATGAGACTAGGAAAAAGTATTTCAACTTACTTGAAGAGATAAAAAACGATAAATACTATTTTCCAGTAATTATGAATATTTGCTCGTACGATGATGTTAAAAAATTGCCTTATGACGAGCTTTTAGAAGTTAATCGCATTGCTGATCTTAAATTAGAAAAAGAATTATATGAATTAATTTTGAGTAAATGAGGGCTTAATGAGCGACAAATTCACCATTAAATTTAAAGGTATTCTTGATCACGCAGCAACAAAAAAGGCTATCGAACAAGACATTACCAAAATGGAAAAATATCTTAAGCCTAAAAAATCTAGTTTGGGTAGTACTAAAGATATTGTAAAAAATAATTTGTCCGATAAGAAAAAAGAATTAAGCAGACAATCTAAATTTGAAAGCTTAAGAGAGCGTGTTGAGAAATATAGGCTAACACAAACTAAAAAGCTTATGAAACAAGGCATGGGTTTTGAAAAAGCTCGAAAAGAAGCTTTTAAAAGATCTTTAATGTCGGATAGAGATAAAAGACGCCTTGAGTATAAAGAGATTGCAAAAGAATCAAAAGCAAAAAGTAAAATGTTAGCGGCTTCTCAAGGGAAAGGACTTGTTGCCAAAATTGCTATAGGTAGCGCCCTAGGAAATATTATTAGCAATGCTATGGGTAAAGCAGCAGGCGGAATTTTAGGATTTGCTAAAAAAGCAGCTGAAGAAACATCCAAAACGAATAAAACAAAACTTCTCAACAGTGCGTTTTTTACAGATAAAGAACGGAATGCGATTATGGGGGTTAACGGTAAGGGGGGAATTCTTAGTGGTATGAAAGGATTCGAGCGCGATTTAGAAAAAGAAGAGTTTTTAAATCAAGCAAGTATCTTTAAGGGTACTCTAAGAGACTTAGATATGCTAAATCTGAATAATTTGAAAAAAGCAGTAGAGTTTTCAGCCATGCTTAAATCTAGCGGCGCCATGAGCGGTGAAGATGCTGTAAAAGCTGTTAATAGTCTCCTTAGTGGAGAAGGAGATGAGCTTTTTGATCTACTGAAAAAGTCGGGAGTTGGCGATAAATATATAGAAGATGCTAAAAAAGCTTGGCAAAGCGGAGCTGAAGTAGATTTAGAATCTAGAATTACCAAGATGGTTGAAATGTTTAATGATTTTAAATCTTTTGGCCTTACAAAAAAAGCCGATACAAAAGAAGAGATTGATAGCAATTTGGCCTCAGCTGAGCAAACTCTTTCAAACTTAACCACCACTGTTTTGGATCCAATACTTAAATTCATCAATACGGTTATTAAATACTTTGAGAACTTTTCTTTTCAAACACATGTTATTCAACCTTTTTTTAAGGGACTGAAAAGTCTTTTTGCCAAGTTGCCGTATATTGGAGGGTTTTTTCAAGACAATCCTACCCCTCCTAAAGACAACACTGGTGGGCCTCCTAAAGCCGCACATGAAGATACGGAAAACACTACTCCATAATTTTCTAAAAAGGTAATTACTTATGGCTATTAACAACAAAAAAATTATTAATAAAAAACAATATCTCCTGCAGAGAAAGGCAGTTCTATAGACATTGCCAATGAAGAAAAGAAAGAAGAAGGGAAAAAGCTATCCCCGGAGAATAGTCAATTAATAAGAGATATAACAATTCAACTATTTGCTCTTTTTGGAGCAGATAACTTTTTATTGCTATTTCCAAGACCAGATTTTAAAGGGTTTGGATATGTGCCACAATTGTTTTTTATAAAGCCAAAAACAGAACTTATAACACGGACTTACAATACCAGTTGCTCTAAACGCCCGGTTATAAACTATTATGATAGAAAAGCGGAATATGTAAGCTACAACCCCGTAATGACTGGAGAACATATTTCATTAAACGGTGGAGTACTGACTTCTCTATACAAAGAAATGCTTTCACCACTCAAAAAGACTGTTTTTGGCAATTCTTTACTCCGTTTTGACGCCCACCTTGTAAAAGAACAACTGGCCAATAGACTGCAAGCTCAAGTTCCTTTTACTATCTACAGTCCAACTTTTGGATTTAAAGAATTAGCTATAATCACAAGCCTTACGTTTAAGGACACTCCCTTCATTGATGAAGTTGAAGTGAGTCTTTCAATAGAAGTAGTGAAAACGTTTACATTAGAAAAATATAAAGGATAATAAATGTTAGTAAATCACGATTTTAAAACAGTGTTACTAAGTTATGATTTTAAAATTGAGTTCTATGATATTGATAAATCAAAAAAATCACCTGATGGAATTCCTTTCTCAGAAGAAATTCCTAAAATTATAATCAATACACAAGACGGAATTCATGTTGATATTACCATATCCAACGTGTATTCAAATATTCATACTATAAGTTCCAAACAAGCAAAAATTGTACTTTGGAATTTACCTCTAGACTTCACCGACCACATTAAATTCGGAGATATAGTAAAAATACATTATAAAAAATTTGCTCATGAGAAAAAATTTGATTTTATAATGGCAGGCACTTTAGGGACTCCTATGAGCACTGATTATCCCGGTGGAGATTTTAGTGTAGATCTTGATGTTCGCTTATTAACTAAAAGCAACTTCTTTAATAGAAAATTAAAAAACAAAGAGGGTAAAGTGGGTAAAAACTTTAAGGGTATGACGGTGCAAGAGGCGATAGAATCTGTATTTCCTAATCGAAATATTATTAATATGGATGAAGAAGATAAACTTAAAATGATTGACAAAAATTTTTACGCCTCAACACCAAAAGAATTTATTGACAAAATAAAAGGGGTATACATTCATAACGTAATAGCTGATATTGGTACTGGTTTAAAGGGATATGAATGCTATATTATATTTACTAATTACAAACAAAAGGGTGAAAATATTCACTATGAGGCATTAGAAGATTACGGTCTTGAATTTATACCACAACAAGAAATTACTTTAGGCACAAAACTTAAAATAAATCTTATATTTTGGAACGCTAAAATATTTTACACGCATAAGCTAAATGTTGGAGATAAAGTTTCGTTTATAGATGGACTTGGCAATACTATCAAAACCACCATACAAGAGACAAGTGCGGGGCTTAGTAACACAGGAGAATGTTCATTGATACTTAAGTTAAATGATGATTCTAACAAAAACCGTAAAGGATAGGGGGTTTAGAATGAGTATTGACTATGAATTTATAGAATGAGCCAACGCCTTTATGGGCATGCATTAACACAAGAAGACGTAAAAAATTGGATTTATTCAAATATTTTCATAACTCGAATTGGTACTGTAAAGGAGTTTAAACAGCAAACACAAGAGGCTGTAGTTATAATACCAGAATTTGAAAACTTAGAAATTCAAACAAAAAATATTTCTAATATCAGTTTTGAATTATCAAAAGGTGATACTGTTATACTACTTCAATCAAGCATTAACATTTTTGATAAAAATGATGATATTCATTTTGACAAACATCATTTTTACATACTTAGCGCAATTAGTCCAAAAACTTTAAATTTAATTTCTGATACTGTTAAGATAAAAGCAAATAGTAGAATTGAAATAGCTAACCAAACAACTAGCTTAAAAGAAATTCTAGATAGTATTATCAGCGCTATCAACGGTATAACTATCATAGGAGACGAAAAAACAACTATTAACTATCCAGCATTACAAGCGGTGACCTCTAGAATTTCTGCTAATATCAGCAGCTTGTTTAAGTAATTTTTGCTAAATATGGTATAATTATTAGTATGGATTTAAGAATTAGTAATGATTTTAAATTGGTATTTAATAACGATGTATCAATTGTTGATGGAATTGACGAGCAAAAACAAAAACTGTTTTTATTCTTAAAAACATTAAAGGGAAGTCTAAGCTATGCTCCTAATTGGGGACTAGACTACTTTTTACTTTTGAAACTATTAAAAATTAACAATCTTCAAGCTATAAAAAACTATTTTCATGAAATATCTAAAGAACTTAACTTAGATATAATAAATATTTCGACTGCTGTAAAAGATCGCAAAGCACATATATCCTTTTTTTTCTCCGGAGATATTTTGAATATGGAGTTTAATTTATGAGCATTGTTTTTGATTCTGATTTTGGCATTCTAAAGCGTACAATTAAGGATATAGTACGGGCAAAAAGAGAATACTTACGGATAAATTATGGGATTAACATTGATGATAGTAATAGCTCGATTTACAACATGATTGCATCTTCTTTAGCATTGATTGAAGAAGAAGTAATTAATGAACTTAATCTCTTTTTTTCTAAAATGAAACCCGGTGGTAGCTATTGGTCTGCAATTGAAGAACACATTTCTTCTAAAAGCGCAACTTACAGTGCAGTTAGAGCTGCTTTACTTAATCTTTATGGGGTAGAGTACGCAAACATTAAAAGTTCCGCTGGTAAAGCTAATATATACCTAATTTTGAAAGAAGATTTACTAGACGCTGGTAAAACTACTATTAATAATTCAGAATTTAAAGCAAAACTTTGGGAAACATTGTATCTTACAACTCCTAGTGGCACTTTACTTGAGGGTGATATAGAAATTGATGGACTCAACCCAACTGGACAACGAAAATCTTATAAAATATCACTTGGAAAAAGAAAATATGTTTATATGAAAGTAAAATATAAACTTGACCTTAAAAACTATCTCTACTTAAACATAGACTCTCAAATTAGAAACATATACTCTAGGATTATTTCAAATAATTATTCTGATATGGGAATTAGCTTTGAGTATCAAGACTTTTTTGCGCCCGTTAATGAAGTAAAAGGGATTAAGTTTATGGAAATAAAAGCTTGTGTTAAAGATACAGACACTGAAAGTATTTCAAAAATCAGTGATAGCGATTTTCAAACAAATCAAGATATTACCATTACTGATGATACAATGCTGATTTTCAATACAACTGAACGACTACTTATTGGCATTGATACTTGAAAATTATGAAAATACCTAATTTTTTACAAAACACTGAAGTTCACAAATTTATACGTACAGAATTGGAATACGCACAAACACTGCTTAATGAACTTAAATTCATGAATTCTAACTTTATATCCATTAATGCAAAAGAAAATATAAAATCAAGATATATTGCCATATGGCTATCTCAAGTCTTATCAATTTTCTATGCAAAAACTCAAACTTTACAAAGTATTACAACCAACATCAACAGCGTTATTTTTGCTTTACGCCATATTGGCACTGATGAGTCGTTTAGACTGATTTTCAAGGCGTTTTTAAATGTAGATATTACAGTTAATACACCAGAAGCCGGTGTTATTGATATCTCACTAAAAGGGACAATAAAAACAAATTTTATTACATTTATTTCTCCTAGCACTGCAAAAGGAAAACCGCTTAGAAAGATAATAATTAGAGAAAAAAAAGATGGATACGCCGCATCTAAAAAGGCTTTAGTATTCAACTCTCTTCCTAAGGGATATGATCATTCAATTTATGCTTTCATAAAAAGGATTATTCCTATTGGTAGAGTTCTTAAAATTAATAATAAAGATGGTGAAAATATTATCACTTTTAATAATTAAGGAGGCTTAATGGCTGATGATCAAGAAAAATTACTAATTGATGAACAAGAAACTGTTCAAATAAAAGATTTAAATAAGGTAGGTGTTGTTAACAATGATGATCTTTTACTGCTTGATGATGGAGTTGCAAGTTGCAACGCTATTACTTTTAAAGATTTTTTAAAAACCGCTAAAGACAAAACATTTAAAGGTGAAGGACTTGACTATTTTAAAGAGATAATTAAGTCTACAATCGCTGAAGAACTTGCAGCTGATGAGGAGTTTGTAAAAAAAATTTACGCTAAAATAACGAATAAACTAATTAACAATGACTCTACTAATATTGTAAGCCTTTATTATAAAATCAAGTCATACCTTGAAAGTGGCATGCCATCAGCTACCCTACATTATCATGATAAACTTTTAATAATGTCTCATTCAACAAACACTATTCAAAAAACACCTGTTCCTGAACAAATAACTGGCTTACCATTTGGTTATCATCCTTACAGACAAAAAACTTTAGGTACCACGTTTTATCCGTATGAATACAAGGGTAGTTTAAAAACTATTAATATGGACGATTACGGCGATGTAACTCTTGTTTGCAATAAAAGTCTTGACGATGTTCCCCATTACCTTGATATTGATATTGACATAAAACACCCTAGCAATGGGAGTAAATCATTATACCTAAAGTATTACGATGAAAGTGAAAAAAATCTGGTTTATCTGCATGAGGGCTCCTCTTCAATATCTATTAGGGTCCCTATGTACAAAGGATGGTATGTCCAAAAAAGATCCCTCAGATCAGGAAATCCAATCCCAGTTTATTGCAAACTGTAAACTATTTTAGCAAAAATTACAGTTTTGGTATATAATGTATATATCAAAAAAAATTAAAATGAAGGATTAAAAATGGATATTAAAATAACTGAACTTCTTATTAATTTAAACGAAATTAAACTTATAGCCGTAATGATTTTTGTCACTGTACTAGTTCTAGGAGTGCTAATTCTTCTAAAACCTTTACTAAAAGACATATTATCTATAGTAATAGGCAAGATTTTTAGAAATGGCAATGGCAATGGAAATGGCAACAATCATATTAAAAAACGGGATTAATTTATGAAATTATCTAAAGATAATATTGAGCTTGGACTTACGTCCATATCAAACCTTATTGAAATATTTTCTAAATTTGAAGATGAATTTGATGAGATTGCTCATAAAGGATTTTTTTTAGTTTATGAGCTGTATTCTCATTACAAATTAATCTATAAATCAAATATGGAAAGACTTGAGAATGCATTAACTCCAACAATAGCTAAAACACTAGCTCCAATTAATGAGAAAATCAACAGGTGTATTGATCTAGTTAATTCTGATGAAAAAAATCTAAAAATATCTAATGATCTAAAATTCAATAAGGAAGGAAAACCTATCTACCAAGAGGGGATAAATAATGCAAAATGACACTGTTGGTTTAGGACTTAATTTACTATCTAACTTAACTAATATAGCTAAAAATACTACAAACATAGATGAAAACTATATTAATACTTTTAGTAGGGTAATAGATTTTTTCTACAAAACATATATTGAAACACTAAAATCTATGGAAACAGCCGAATCAATGAGAATATTTGCAGAAATACAAGACATATTAAAATGCAATATTGAGATAATAGAGGCTATTTCTAGTAGCAAAAATAAGAAAATTATCTCTTCATTAAAAGCAAAACGCAATAAGATTATGCGGGAATATATCAACATTCTTAAAAGGAGTGAAAATGCTTAAGCTAGTAAATCCCCTTTTGATTATTTTGCTACTATGCTGCACTACTATTGCTAGCCTACCTGGAGAACCAAAACCACCAATTATTCAAACACTAGAATCTTTAGCTAAATATGAGGCACAACTATCAGATTATGCTATGTACCTAGTAACATTTTTATCTAAAACAAAATCTAAAGTTAATGACCCAAATTATCCAGAATATACTTATCCGGATTTATCAACACTAAAAGACGAACACTCAATAACTTCGATAAAATATAATATCAAACTACTTTTAGAGTACATCAAAAAAACAAAACCCATAGCAAAAAAAGTCTATAATCAGTATTCCCAGTTAAAAATGTAAATTACAAAAAGAGTGTTCTTGCAAGAACTTATAATTCATATATAAAAATATTTAAAGCTAATTAAAATAGTGTATAATATGGCTGTAAAGGGAAATTATTATGAAACCAGCGCTATCAAACAATGCAAGTATAAGTGAAGAACAAATATATAATGAGTTTATTAGACTAGGGATGGAACAACTAATAGCACAAGATTTATCAAAAAGATATTATCACAATGAACTTACCTATAGAGATTTAGAAAATTTAGAAAAACAATTTGGTTTAAAGTTTGATAATCTTGATTTTAAAATTGATACTGTTAAAAATGAGCTCAATACCAAGATAGATAATGTAGAAAAGAATTTAAAACAAGATATGTCTAATTTGGCACAAGATCTTAAAAAAGATATGCAAATTAATACTCAATTATTATTAGAAAAGATGGAAATTAACAATAAATTATTATCGGAAAAAATGGAAACTAATAATCAGTTATTATCAGAAAAACTAAAGGTAAGCAACAGAATAATAACTATTGCAGCAATAGTAGTAGTCCCTATTGCTATATCTATAATAACGACTGTTGTTCTATCGCTAATTACTAAATTTTTCAAATAGAAATTACAAAAAATCCTCGACACATAATTTATCATTTTTAATTACCCCTTATAAACCAGCAATATTTCTAAAAACAAGATCTATAATTACAAGAATAAACTTTTTTGTTACTTAATGTATTGTACTGAAAATAAAAAGGAGATAAAAATGAAAATTATCAATGTATTATTTTGTTTATTTTTTATTATGCTAAATAGCTGTAATTCCGATAATAACGACGCTTTTAAGAAAAATAATAAAAATAATACCCAAGAGGTAAAAAGCAGGGGAAAACGCGATATAAGCGAACAACAAGAAAAACCAAAAGATCCAGAAGAAGTTCTTAGAGAAAAGCTAACTGAAGATCAAAAAACACACCTTGATTGGTTAAAAACTGCTTTAACTGATGATGGAGAATTTAATAAATTCTTGGGATATGATGAGGATAAAATAAAATCAGCGCTTGATCATATAAAAACACAACTTGATAGTTGTAATGGGAAAGATAATGAAGATGAACAAAAAACTACTTTCAAACAGACGGTTCAAGGGGCCCTTAAGGGGGGTATAAATGATTTTGAAACCAATACAAATGCTGTATGCAATCAATAATATTGCCCCCAAAATAGGGGGATTTACTATTTAAGTGTACTGCTATGCTGCAAATATATAATCAAATTGTTTATCTTCTTTTAACGCGACAAAGAATAATAACAGGCTGTTGCCATAATTAGTCTTCTTATACTTCATAAAGTTATCAAAATCTTTTAAATCATTTAATCTATTATTTTTCTTGAAATAGTCTTTTATAATCTCCGACCAATAGTTTGGGCTCTTAAAATCACTACCCTTGATATACTCGGCTAAATCGTCTTGAATTTTATTGATATCATCAATATTGTTAGGGTCTATATTCTGAAGAAAATTTATTTTTTGAATAATTGAGTTTATATTATCTTTTATTTCGGGGTCATTTACCCAATTTTTTATGTTAGACAACGCTTCTTTAAAAATTCCATAACGATAAAACCAAGGTTTTATCTGATTTTGATTGCTGCTGTTTCTTTGCTCTAGATTAATATCTTTTTTCTGGTTTTGAATAGTGTTGTTTTTTTGTTCAGAATTATTGTCTTTTCTTTGATTGTAATATCTCTCTTGTTTTTGTTCTCGCTTTTGATTAACACTAATTTGCTTATTAGGTATAGAATTTTCGTTTTCATAATTATTGTAAATAGGCGCTGCATCGGTATCAACTTCACTTTTTATGTGAAGATGCCCAACTAAAGCGTACCTTTTGAAATAAGTAATAGCTGAACCAACTAGTTGTGGCGTTGTATTTACATTTTTAGACCCATTTTCATTGTTCCATTTTAAATTTTCTGTAAGTATTGGCGTATCAAATGATTCTTCATACCCAGTACTTGTGCTATAGAATGTAGTCCTAACAACATGAACTCTACCATATGGATCGTGTGTAAAAGTTGCATTTTGGAAAAAATCAAGCTCCAAATTATGTTTCTTTATAACGTTTTCAATTTCTTCTACTATATCGTTGAAATCCTGATATTTATACCCGTACCCTTTAAGACTTTTATCAATACCCGGCAAATTCATCCTTAAGGTTTTCATATCTTTTCTGAAGTTAATTTTTGCTTGAATATTATTTTGCATATCTTGATTATTAAAATTATTATTTGTTGAAACATTGTTCATGTTTTTCTCCTACTTTTCAATTAATAATAATTATATAGCAAAAACTATTTTTGACAATTTTTTTACAAAAATTTTTGCAAAAAGAAGTGGGACTTAACCAAACTCTCTTTATTAAGAATCTCGTTAAGTTCCCACTGTATTCTGATTTTCTTGTAAATTGAAAAGTAGGTAGTCAAACTGAAATACATTCAAATAACTACGCTGTTTGTAGTGTAGCCCAATTTAGAATTAAAATCAATTTATTTATATTAAATTATAAAAAGTGTATTAAATTAATGGGATTAATAATTAAATTTAATATTTTTTAGAAAAGTATTTACTTTTAAATCAAAATTATGCATTATAATATTAATTATTATTAATTGAAAAGTAGGAGAAAAAACATGGAGGATTTTCCAAATAACACAAAAAGTCCAAATTGCCCCAACAAACACCAACACAAATTAATTGTTCTTATTTCAACACTAGCCTACGTAAACATAAAATATCCAAAATATACCCAAAAAAATATATTATATTACTTTAATAAAAATCTTAAAAAAAATGGTCAAGATATTGTTACGCTAAAAACATTGCAAAAATATCTTTATAAATTAGAAAAAGAAATAAAAGTTACATCAAATTACCACAAACACCTGGGGGTAAATTGTGGGACTGAAATTTACTATAAACTCATTTATCCAAAAAAAGAGTGTTACTTTAAGATAAACAAATTCTTTGAAGATAAAAAACACTCAAGATTTAAAAAAAGAGTTGAAAACCACTATTTGGACAAATCCCCTTTAAGGGGGAGTGTAAATTTGGGGGAGTGTTTAAGTAATAAAAATAATAAAAAAGAAGAAAGAAATAAAAAAATAGAAAAGTTTCAAGTAATAAGCTATTACAATAAATGTAACTTTAAAAATAAAGAATTTCTTCTAATTTTATTAAACTTAGATATTAGTAAAGATAAAAAAATTGAAATAATTAAAGCTTTAAAAAGATTTGAAATTAAAACAACAAAACATAAAAATATACATTTTAACAAAAATTCTTTCAAAGAAAAGCAAAACAAATTGAAAGAAACTTTAAACAATACTCAAAGAAAATTGGAAAAAAATGGATATAATCCTGAACAACTTGAAACAGAATTTAAAAAAATATATGAAATTTACAAAAATAAGCCGCATTTTATTATTGAATATCATAAATACAATGATTTAAGCAAAATAATGCTCAAATTAGAAAAGACAATTGAAATAAATCGGGAAAATTCACAAAAAAATTACGAGCATATAAAGATAAACCTTTTCAATATTCTTATCGAGCGGCTAGAAAATGTGAAAGAAATTGAAGTTTTAAAGCCAATTATAAAAGATTATTTGAATAGCAAAAAGAAATTAGAATACAATAAAGTATTTAACACGTATTATAATGATTTATTAGAGATAATAAGAAATTCTTTAAAATCAGAAGAATTTAGCAAAAGGGTTATATAAGGATTGAATATGGAAACTGCACCTGAGCCAATAAAAAAGGGTAAATGTAAAGTTGAGTGCAAAAATAAAGATAGATTTATTTTAATTGAGAAAGAAAATGGTAAAGCAATGTACCATACATCAATAATGATGGATTTATACAAATTTGGAGTTTATGAGAATAAAAAAAAGAAAAAAAATGAATTTCGAGTTTCATTAAGGGCCTTATTTAATGGAGAAAGAATTGTTCAAGAAACGCATTTATACCCCGAAAAAGAAGGGGACAAATTTTTGGGAATTTTTTACGGATTTAGAAAACCAATTAAAAAAGCTTTTGTAAAGTATGAAATAAACGGAACTAGAAAATCTTATGGATTTGCAAGGGCATATTATATGGAAGTTAGATTTAAAGCAGGCAGTGTTTTTTTCTACTTTAAGGGATTATACCGCTTATTATATAAAGAAAGAATGAATAATCATTACAACAAAATATTATTTAGTATGTTTACAGATTTAGAAAAACAAGTATATGAATTTTATGGGAAAAAATACCCCGAACAAGGACCACTTACGAAATGGATAATAAAAAACCTAAAATAATAACAATTGCGTCAATTAAAGGCGGTGTTGGTAAAAGCACCAGCGCCATTATACTTGCAACATTACTTGCAAAAGATTATAAAGTGCTTTTGATAGATATGGATACACAAGCATCAGTTACTAGTTATTTTTACGAAAAAATAGAAAAGCTAGGCATTAATTTTACTAAATTTAATATTTATGAGATTTTAAAAGAAAATGTAGACATTGATAGTACTATTATAAATATAGATAATAATCTTGATCTTATACCTAGCTATCTTACGCTACATAATTTTAGTGAAGATAAAATCGAATATAAAGATTTTTTGTTAAAAACTAGTTTGGGAACTTTGCATTATATATATGACTATATAGTAATCGATACAAATCCCAGTTTAGATGTCACATTAAAAAATGCACTTTTATGTAGTGACTATGTAATAATCCCAATGACTGCTGAAAAGTGGGCGGTGGAAAGTTTAGATTTATTTAATTTTTTTGTAAGAAAATTAAATTTAATTTTGCCTATATTTTTAATAATAACAAGATTTAAAAAAAATAGAACACATAAAACATTGTTTGAAATGTTAAAAACAAAAGATAGTTTTTTAGGAATAATATCTGAAAGAGAAGACTTAAATAGACGAATAGCAGAAAATAATAATTTTGATTTAAATAAAGATTATATAAAAGAGTATGAAAATATTTTAGAAATTTTTTTTAAAAAAATGTAAAGTCTAATTATTAGACTTTTGAATGTAAAAGGAGGTTAAATTGGATATTAAGGTTAATAAAAGAGATTTAAGCGGTAATGAAAATTATATTATTGCTGATAGTGTATTAAATCATTATAATTCTTTAAAAGAAAAATTAAAAATTAATTCTAAAAAAGAAATCTATTGTAAGTTAGAAACTTTAAAAATTTTAAAAGAAATTAAAGATAATCAGTATTATAGGTTTGATGGGTATAAAAGTTTTGAAGCTTTTTCTAAAGATTATAGACTTGCAAGAGCACAGGTCTATAATTATTTAAAAATTGCTAATGCAATAGAAGATGGGATTATACAAGAAGAATTTCTAATAAAAAATGGCATACTGGAAACGTTAATTATATTAAGAAATAAAGAGAGCAAAACAATAAAAAAGTCAAAACAAAACCCGATAAAACCCCTAAGATTTCAGCTTAAAAAACAAGAAAGCTATGATTTTTACAAAAATCACGCTAAATTTACAGCTTTTATTTTGGAAGAACTCCTTGAAAATCAAAAAGATTTTCTTAATAAGCTTTTAAAAAAATATAAAGAATTAAAAGGATAATAAAGGGGATTTTATGAGCAATTTGGCTTACAGAACATATAACATAGAAAGTATAAAAAATGAATTTTTAAACATAGGGTTTAGTGAAGAGGCAATAGATTTTGTTTTTCTTCACAATGATAATTACAACTTTGAGTATTTAAAAGAGAAAATAATTGATGTAGAAAAGAATTTACGAAAAGATATATCTAATTTAGATGTTAAGATAGATTCTGTTAAAAACGAACTTAATACTAAGATAGATAATGTAGAGAAGAATTTACGAAAAGATATATCTAATTTAGATGTTAAGATAGATTCTGTTAAAAACGAACTTAATACTAAGATAGATAATGTAGAAAAAAATTTGCAAAAAGATATATCTATTTTAAATGCTAAAATAGATAATGTAGAAAAAAATTTAAATACCAAGATAGATAATGTAGAAAAAAATTTAAATACCAAAATAGATTTTTTTAAAAATGAACTTACTAATAAGATTGAAAATGAAGTAAAGAATTTGCATTTAAAACTTAGCATGGGGAACAGAATGGTACATTTTTTGATAATCGCAGCAGCAATTTTTGGACCGTTTATACATTCATTTTTAATACAGTATATACAAGTCGGCAAATAATGAAAAATTATATACTTTGACTTTTCAAAGTATTATATCATTATACTGATGAACATTATTAGAAAATAACATTTTATTTTTGCTCTATTCTAAATTAAAACTTATTTGAACTTTTTAACAAAAGAACTTAAATAAGTTTTTGTTTTGTAAAAATCTAAATTTATTTTAATTTCAAATTGGCGGTCACACTGAATTTTTCGTTAAGAAATTAATAAAAACAGTTTTTTGATATTTTTTTATTATAAATTATATTAATTATATTTTTTCTGAATTTTTTACGTTTTCAGCCTTTTGGTGTTGGCTTAACTGATTTTTCTAATAAGAGAATTAGTTAAGCTTTAAATTTTTTTTAAAAAACTTGACAAAAACAATTTTTGTTATATAATCTATTTACAGATTATATTTTATGTGTATTTTTCCGAATGTCTGCTGATTTCGGGTTTAAGCATGAAATTATTCTTTTGATTTTTTAGTATTGACATTTTAGTGGGACTTAACCGATTTTCTAATAAGATAATTTGGTCAAGTCCCACCTTTTTAAGAAAAAGTTGACAAAAACAGTTTTTGCCATATAATATATATAGCTAAAAATGTTGCAAAAATCAAAATTAATCCGATTGGATTGGGACTTAACAGATTTTCTAATAAAAGAATATAAAAGAATTTCGTTAAGTCCCACTTCTTTTAACAAAAATTTTTGTTAAAAAGTTGGCAAAAATAGTTTTTGCTATATAATTATTATTAATTGAAAAGTAGGAGGAAAACATGAACAATGTTTCAACAAATAATAATTTTAATAATCAAGATATGCAAAATAACGGAGTATCTAAAATGATGAATTTTGAGCAACAAAGTTTTATTGGATGTGAAGTGTTTGAAGAAAAATCAAATATTGTTGTTAAAGAAAAAAGTAAATTGAGCAAGATAGGCAAAAAATTACCAGGAATTAGTAAGCAAGAGTGTTTTAAATTTAATAGAAATATTGATTTTAGCGTGCAAAGAAACAAGCTTGATAAATACGGTGCTAGTGAAGTGGGTACTGTTCTAATTGGTGGAGCTGGACTTAAAGACTTAATGATAAATCGAGTGCTTAAATATTTTGGCATGAGTATACCTTTTGAAGAGAATTTGTATATGCTCAAGGGCAAAGAGTTAGAAAATTTAGGATTTAGAGAATTTGTTAAGGCACATGGTGATGATATTGATGTACTATACAAAAACAAATATGCCAACGGTGTTGATAAATATAATTATTTCAAAAAAATAAATGGTTCAGAAAATTTAGTAGGCTCAACAATTGATGGCTGGTTTATGAATAAGGAAGGTAATAAAGAACTTTTAGAGATTAAGAGTAGTGACTCTAATTATATGAGTAGCGCTATAGCGGAGTACAATAAAAATGGCAATTTCTTAAGTAGTAAGTATTTTTTCAAATACTATGTGCAGGCACAAATACAGCTAGCATGTACCGGACTTGAGTATTGTAATTTATTCTTCTTGATAGATGCTGCACCAGTTAATTGTAAGATACAAAGAAATGACTCTTTAATAACAAAAGTTTTAGAATTTGTTCAAAAATGTGAGCGTGAAGTTTTCAATATAAGAAACGAAATTGCTAAAAACCATGGGATTGATTTATTAATCGCAAGTGATCATGATAATGAAACGTTTATTAATCTTGTTGAAGAGATTGAGGAGTTGGTAGTAAAGAGTGATTTTTATCAATCTGGGGTTGAGTTTGATTGGGTAAAAGAATTTGTAGAGTATGTTGAGTGTATAGACCTTGAGATTAAAACCGAGCAGGCTGCTATAAATCTTGAGGAGAATCTTATTGAGATTGACAAGCTAAAAGCAGAATTAAATAAAATTCAAAATGAAAATAGAAAAAGAGAAAAACCTATAAAAAATCTGCTCAAAATTAAAATTGATAATATTTTGGATAAATATCCACTAATTCATCATATGAATTACAGATTTAAAGAATTTGTGTTCAATTATGATCCTAAGAAAAGGGCAATATCAGATAGATTTACGGAATTTTTAACAACAAGTAATAAGATATTCTTACCAGGCAATATAGCGTATGCAAATAGTGTCCCCTTTTGAATGGGGATACTAAAGAGTTAAAAAAATATTTAACATTGGAGGTTGATCAATGATTATTAGTAAAATAAAACAAAGTAATAATGGGTTACTCACAGAGATACAAAAGTGGGGTTGCTATTTCTTATGTCTGCATTACTACACAAGTTTATTTAAGAAGCTTGAATTTAATGTTTTTGATATAAATGCATCGTATTACAGATTTTTAGGACTTGGATATATTAGGAGTAATTGTTTTATTAAAGATCCTTGTATGATACTTAATTACTACGGAATTAGAAGTAGCGCAAGATATGAAACTTCTCGTTATTTTGGAACTGCAAATGAATTTGAAATAAGTGAAGTTAAAATTAAAGGAGTTGCTGGATTTCACTTTATTGCTACAAAAGAACAAGAGATATTATATGATTCTCTTGATTTAAAGCCTCGTGGAAAAGAATTTAAGGTAACTTCAAAACGTATCTTTAAGTTTAAGTAGTTGCACTATAGCTTTAAACTATTTTTGATAAATTTATAAGCTTGAATTTTGTTTGCAGAAGATAGTCCGTAGATATTGTCAATTTCATGGGTTGAAGAGTATTTCATAAGTTCTTTAATTTGAAAAGAATTATAACCATTGGCTTTTAAATTTGAAATAAATAAATTTCTACATAAATGAAGTGATTTATTTACCTTGAAGCCGGACTTTTTAAGAAGATTTTTGAATTTTTTAGAAATATGAGTAATATCAATTTGATTATCTTTAAATTTATGTTTGGTTTTTTGGAAAAGATAAGTACGCCTTGTATCAAGATTTTTTTCTTCAAAATGATTTTTGTGCGCTATTTCAATAGCCGTAAATTCATTAGCGTCAATGACAATTTCTCTAATACAAGCGACACTTCTTTTTTTTGCTACATTTACTTTTATATTGTAAAGAATTTCACCAGTTTTGCTGGGTAGAGTAGTAATATCTTGCATTTTTACTTTTTGAATTTCAGTGCCCCTACACCCAGTTATTAAAAGTAAATATACAAACCACCCAGATATTGGATCAATTTGTTTTAGTTGTTTAATACATTTTTCAATTAGTTTTTTAGTTTTTGGAGTTATATAAAACTTAGGACTGGGTTTAAGATTTTCTTTTTTGGTTTTAGATGAATTTTTTAGAGAATTTTTAAGAATTTTATTTTCATTTAGTAGATTTTGATAATTTTTTAGTAGGTTGAGGATAAAATCAGAACTACCATTATTTAAATTAAGATAATTATTAATGTCCATAAAATCTACTCCTTAAAAGTGTTACTTTTAAATTAAGTAAAAGTAATAAAAATAGATAAAAATTACATTTTACATTTTACCAAAAACGCAAAAATTTAGTCAAATTTAGGTGCGTCTCATTGCATGCGAAATTTGGAATGTAGGATGGCTATAGTAAACAGAAGTGGCAATTTCTAAGGGGTGCACCCAAGAAAGATATAATACTTTGGGTGATATATAGCAAAGACCCTGAAATTTGATTTATATGTGTTTTGTGATCTTTTGTAATGAGTTTGACATTTGCAATGGAGAGATTTTCTAAGTTTGGTTAAAATTACATTTGAGTTTTGTTACTATGTAATTCAAAATGTAACAAAATTAATTATTTAAATCTTTAAAAAAATTGTATATAATAGGTATTGCATTATCTTTAAGACTTATGGAGTAATTTATGAATAAAAATATGAATAAAAATATGAGAATGTTTATTATTTGTGTTGTTTTTGCACTGATAAGTTCTTGTGGAAATTTTACAAGTAGTTCAAGCGAGCATGGTAGTTTAAGTGAGCAAGTAAGTAGTGATACAATAAAATTTTCTGAATTTACTGTAAAAATTAAATATAAAAAAGGCAATAGTGGCAATTGGACAGATTTGGGAACTTTAGTTATAAGAAAGGAAGAATATGGTATTGCAACAGGGTTGAATAATGATAATGAAGGAGGAGGACACACGGCGACATTATTTTCATTAGAAGAGTCAGAAGTTAATAACTTTGTAAACGCAATGACTAGAGGGGGATCATTTAATGCCGATTATTATTATGGTTATCAAGAAGGAGAAGATTATAAAAGCAAAAACATAGAAACAAAAATAGAAACTATTAATGGTTCTCAATTTATTACATTTTTTGGAAAAGATAATTCATATGCAATTTTATTAGAGGAGCTTAAAAAGAATTTGAAATAAACTTTTATATCATAGGAGATGATTTTTATGAATAAAAAAATAAGAATGTTTGTTATTTGTGTTGTTTTTGCACTGATAATTTCTTGCAAGAATGATGTAAATAGTAAAGATTTAGAAACTTCAAAACAAAGTTCAGAGCAGGAGTTAGAAAGTTCAAAACAAGTAGAACAAGAGATAAAAAAAGAATTTAATGGATTGTTAAATATTTTAGAGAAAAAAGACATATCTAATTTAGATGAAAAAGATACAAAAGAGATTGAAAAAACAATTAAAGATTTAAAGGATAAAGTAGATAAATCTGATGCTAAAACAACTTCTCTTAAAACATATTCTGAGTATGAAAAAACATTAAAAGAAATAAGAGAAAAATTAAAGGATAAATTACAAGACAAGAAAGAACTTGAAGATAAATTAAAGGCGCTTGAAGAGAGTTTAAAAAATAAAAAAGAAGCGAGAAAAAAAGCCTTAGAAGAGGCTAAGGGGGAATTTGAAAAGCTTCAAAGTCAAGTTAAATCTGCAACTGGAGAAACTCATGGGCAGCAAGCTCAGAATCAAGGACAAGTTGGAAAGCAAGCTTGGACAAAAGCTAAAGAATTGGGTTTAAATGTAAGTTATTCTGGTAGTACTGATACTAGTGATATGTCAAGTGGAATAATAACTAATGCGCTTAAGCAAATTGAAGAAGAACTTAAAAATTTTGGAGAAGGGACTCAAAATTCAGAAGAGAAAAAATAAAGAAAATGGTTTTCACAAGTATAAAATATGAAAAACAAGACTAACAATTAGTCTTGTTTTTATTTATAAAGTATTAACTTCGCTAAACAGTTTAATATTAAACATTTTTCAATGGTTTTTGTAATTTCCTCCTTTGCTAAAATTTTAGCATATATAATTGTGTTTTTGCTATAATAATCATATGATAGATAATATGCATGCTAATAAAGTTTCAGATTTTTATGATAATTTAGATAAGGAAACAAAAAAGGAAATACACATCGCTTATGAAATAATAAATGATCCTTTAGGACCACCCACAAAAGAATTTATTAAAGGGGTTTTAAAAGATAGATATCTAATAGAAAAATATAGAAGTTCCAAAAATGTTGAGATTAATTATAGCTACAAGGAAGGAATGCTAGAAAAATGTTTGGAAAAATTAGGAGATGATGAATCTATCAATTTTTTGTTTTTTGTTAGTTTTATTTTTTATAAGATAGTACGAAAAGTCTCGAAACGAAACCAACCACATGCGATTGAAGAATTTAAAGATATGTTATTTATAAGTATACACTACTATGACAAAGGAATTTTCACAAGTAATAATTTTATGAATGAAGTGAAATATTTTTACAAACTTACAAAATCAAGGTTTTTAAAAATACAATAAATTATTGAACCGCTATTTTCATAATCTTTGGTTTAGAAATAGAAGCGAGCTATATCAATAAAAGCCAATAAATATGAAATACTCCTCAATAGATATCAAGAAGTTATCAGTTTATGTTAACAATTCATCAAATTGATTTACTATTTAGAGTAACAAGTTGTTAATTTTGTTACTTTAGGGTAATGCTTTTGAAAAGAGTTAAAAGATCTTTTGATGATTATGTTGCATATTTTAGAGAAGGCTCATTAAATGATGGAGAAATAGCGACTAGACTCGGAGTTTCTAGAGTAAATGTGTGGAGAATGAGGCAAAAATGGGCAAGCGGGGAAACTTCTGTTGACGAGAATTCTAGAGTAACAATTAGTGAAGATACTTTTGAACACCTTGTAGCACAAACTTTTAAATCTGAAGTTAAGGCTAAAAAAGCTAAGGGCGAATTAGATTTAGAGCGCTCTAATTTAGAATTGGGATTTATACGTGCATTTAAGCAATATTCTAGTATTGAACTTGCTAGTATGTTTTCAAAAATAGATGATTTAAGATTTAAAATTGAATCTTTAAATAAACAATGTAACAAAAAAAATGCAAAATGTATTACTGAAGAAATTAATTCTTTAAAAGATGAACTTGATGATCTAATAAAGGAGTGCTCAATAAGGGAAATGGAGCTTTACTATGAATGTATGAAAAGACTTGCTGCTGCTCATGAAGTTGAGAGCAAAAGCAACTACAAAAGTAGTAAAGGACATAAGTGAACTTATATCAAACAAAACTTTTTACGACACTTCAAAAGCAATATAAAAATCAGTTTGGAGTTGATATATCGCAGTTTGTAAAGGTAACAAACTCTTCAATCAATTTTGATCAGTTTGAAGAAGAATATTTAACCGTAAAGCAAAAGAATGTGATAAAAAGCATTCAAAAGAACAACGAAAAGAAGATTATATTTAGTGGTGGTATTGCTAGCGGTAAAACATATCTTGCATGTTATCTGTTTATTAAAAGTTTAATTGCAAATAAAAAGCTATACTCTAGTGATACTAATAATTTCATTATAGGCAATTCTCAACGTTCAGTTGAAGTTAATGTTTTGGGGCAATTTGAAAAGATATGTAAACTTCTTAAAATTCCTTATATTCCAAGACATACAAATAATTCATATATACTGATAGATTCACTTCGTATTAATTTATATGGCGGGGATAAGGCAAGTGATTTTGAAAGGTTTAGAGGTAGTAATTCAGCGCTTGTTTTTGTTAATGAGGCCACTACTTTACACAAACAAACTTTAGAAGAAGTGCTAAAAAGACTCAGATGCGGACAAGAGACTATTATTTTTGATACTAATCCCGATCATCCAGAGCACTATTTTAAAACTGATTATATTGATAATACAGCGACTTTTAAAACATATAATTTTACAACTTACGATAATATACTTCTTAGTAAAGGATTTATCGAAACTCAAGAGAAACTCTATAAAGATATACCAACATACAAGGCAAGAGTTTTACTAGGAGAATGGATAGCAAGCACCGATTCAATTTTTACACAAATTAATATTACCCAAGATTATGTGTTTAGCAGCCCTATAGCATATTTGGATCCAGCATTTAGTGTTGGCGGGGATAATACTGCTTTATGTGTTATGGAGAGGGTTGATGATAAATATTATGCATTTGTATTTCAAGACCAAAGACCAGTAAATGATCCTTATATTATGAATATGGTCAAGACTGTTTTAGAAAATTTCAATGTAAATACACTTTACTTAGAAGATAGGGACAATACTAAAGGTGCGGGGGCATTGACTCGTGAATATATGACTCTTAGAAACAATATGGGCCATTATTTTAGAATTGTACCGGTTAAACCAAAGTCCAATAAATTTAGTAGAATAACATCGTTAATCACACCGTTTACTTACAAGAAACTTTATATTGCAAAGTACAGCAGTTCTTCTGTATTTAATGATATTTACGCTTATAAAGGGGATAACAAAACCCATGATGATGCACTTGACGCAATGTCGGCTGCATATTTGATGTTGTCTTTAGGATATAAAGAGCGAAGTATTCATTTTGGCAGCCAAAAATTTTTGTAA
>NZ_CP179584.1:0-54800 GCF_030439725.2 [Borrelia] tanukii
CTTAAATTAGAAAAAGAATTGTATGAGTTAATTTTGAGTAAATGAGGGATTAATGAGCGACAAATTCACCATTAAATTTAAGGGCGTTCTTGATCATGCAGCAACAAAAAAGGCTATCGAACAAGATATTACCAAAATGGAAAAATATCTTAAACCTAAAAAATCTAGTTTGGGTAGTACTAAAGATATTGTAAAAATAATTTGTCTGATAAGAAAAAAGAACTAAGCAAACAAACTAAATTTGAAAGCTTAAGAGAGCGTGTTGAGAAATATAGGCTAACACAAACTAAAAAGCTTATGAAACAAGGCATGGGTTTTGAAAAAGCTCGAAAAGAAGCTTTCAAAAGATCTTTAATGTCGGATAGAGATAAAAGACGCCTTGAGTATAAAGAACTTGCAAAAGAATCAAAAGCAAAAAGTAAACTGCTAGCGGCTTCTCAAGGGAAAGGACTTGTTGCCAAAATTGCTATAGGTAGCGCTCTAGGAACTGTTATTGGCAACGCTGTTAGTAAAGCAGCAGGTGGGATTTTTGGTTTTGCGTTTGGTTGGATTAAAAAATCAGTTGAAGAGGTTTCTAAAGCTAGAAAAGCGCAACACCTCAATAGCGCATTTTATACAGAAAAACAACGGGCATTATTTATGGGAACTAAAGATAAGGAAGGGAATATTACCGGGGGAATCCTTAATACTAGAAAAGGATTTGAGCGCAGCTTAGAAAAAGAAGAGTTTCTGCGGCAATTTTCTCTTATTAAGGGGACTCTAACAAGCATGAACCAGTTGACTCCAGAGAGATTAAAACTTACGGGGGAAATGATGGCCGATCTTGTATCTAGCGGTCAAGCTAGCATGCAAGAGGCTGCAGCACTTGTTGACGCGCATATTAGAGGATATGGAAACCTTTATAAAACAATGGAGGGCACAATAAAAGGCGAAAAATATACGGTACAAGCAAAAGATAACTATGAAAGAGACGCTCGGGGCAAAGATTATAACTTTAGATTTAAGAAATTAAAAGAAATAAAAGATGATTACGCAAGTTACGGACTTACAAAACCTGCTGACGAGAAAGAAGAAATTGATATCAAGTTAACCAGGCTTGAGCAATCTCTTATGGATGTGACTGCTGGAGCTATGAAACCGGTGCTTGATGGTGCTTCAGAAATAATTGCCTGGGTCGAAGACTTGATGAAACGTATAGTACAGGGGGCATTACTGGTGTTTTAACCAAAATGGTTACAAGTGCTCTTAGTTCTATAGGTTCTGCAATTGCTGCTGGATTTAGCGCTGCGTGGCGAGGTTTTGTAAGTCTCTTACCGGTAGGGTTACAAAAACTACTAAAAAATTGGGCTATTATTGAGGATTTTTAGTGTTATTTGATAAAAGGTAATTTTATGGACATTATAAATAAAAATATTGACAATGGCGAAAATAAAAAGAAAAGGAAAAGTCATCTCCGGAGAATACTCAATTAATAAGAGATATAACAACCCAAATATCTGCTCTTTTTGGAGCAGACAACTTTTAATGCTATTCCCGAGACTAGATTTAAAAGGTTTTGGGTATGTGCCACAATTGTTTTTTATAAAACCAAAAACCCAGCTAATCTCGCGGTCTTACAACACTAGTTACTCTAAACGCCCGACTATCAACTATTATGATAGAAAAGCGACATACGTAAGCTACAACCCCGTAATGACTGGAGAACATATTTCATTAAACGGTGGAGTACTGACTTCTCTATACAAAGAAATGCTTTCACCACTCAAAAAGACTGTTTTTGGCAATTCTTTACTCCGTTTTGACGCCCACCTTGTAAAAGAACAACTAGCCAACAGACTACAAGCTCAAGTTCCTTTTACTATCTACAGTCCAACTTTTGGATTTAAAGAATTAGCTATAATTACAAATCTTTCGTTTAAGGACACTCCCTTCATTGATGAAGTTGAAGTTAGTCTATCAATGGAAGTAGTGAAAACGTTTACATTAGAAAAATATAAAGGATAATATATGTTAGTAAATCACGATTTTAAAACAGTGTTACTAAGTTATGATTTTAAAATTGAGTTTTATGATGTAGATGAATCAAAAAATCAACTGATGGAACTCCTTTTCCGAAAAAATTCCTAAAATTATAATCAATACACAAGGCGGAATTCATGTTGATATTTCCATATTTAATAGATTATCAGAAGACTTAAATACTGTAAGTTCCAAACAAGCAAAATTGTTCTGTGGAACTTGCCACTAGACTTTACAGACCACATTAAATTCGGAGATATTGTAAAAATATATTATAAGAAATTTGCTTATGAAAAAAATTTGATTTCATAATGGCAGGCACTTTAGAGCACCCCATGAGCACTGATTATCCTGGTGGAGATTTTAGTGTCGAGCTTGAAGTTAAATTATTAACTAATAGCAACTTCTTCAATCGCAAATTGAAGGACAAAGAGGGGAAAGTGGGTAAAAACTTTAAGGGCATGACGGTGCAAGATGCGATAGAGTCTGTATTTCCTAATCGCAATATCATTAACATGAATGATAAAGATAAACTTAAAGTAATCGACAAAAATATTTATGCCTCAACACCAAAAGAGTTTATTGAAAAAATAATAAAAGGAAAATACGTTCATAACGTAATAACTGATGCTGGCTATCATGATTACGAAATTGAATGCAACTTTATATTTACTAATTACAATCAAGAGAGTGAAGATATTCACTATGAGGCATTAGAAGATTATGGACTTGAATTTATACCACAACAAGAAGTTGATATTGAACCTGAATTTAAGACAAGGCGTATATATTGGAACGCTAAAATATTTTATACACATAAACTAAGAGTTGGTGATAAAGTTTCATTTATAGACGGACTAGGAAACATTATAAAAAACACCATATTAGAGACAAGCGCGGGACTTAGCAATACAGGAGAATGTTCATTAACACTTAAGCTATATGACGCCTCTAATTTTGCACCAATGAGATAATAAGGGGGGTAAAATGGACTTAGAGCATATAATTTACAAAATGAACAAGCGCATTTATGGAAATACATTAACACAAGAAGACGTAAAAAATTGGATTTATTCAAATATTTTCATAACTCGAATTGGTACTGTAAAGGAGTTTAAACAGCAAACACAAGAGGCTGTAGTTATAATACCAGAATTTGAAGACTTAGAAATTCAAACAAAAAATATTTCTAATATCAGTTTTGAATTATCAAAAGGTGATACTGTTATACTACTTCAATCAAGCATTAACATTTTTGATAAAAATGATGATATTCATTTTGACAAACATCATTTTTACATACTTAGCGCAATTAGTCCAAAAACTTTAAATTTAATTTCTGATACTGTTAAGATAAAAGCAAATAGTAGAATTGAAATAGCTAACCAAACAACTAGCTTAAAAGAAATTCTAGATAGTATTATTAGCGCTATCAACGGTATAACTATCATAGGAGACGAAAAAACAACTATTAACTATCCAGCATTACAAGCGGTGACCTCTAGAATTTCTGCTAATATCAACAGTTTGTTTAAGTAATTTTTGCTAAATATGGTATAATTATTAGTATGGATTTAAGAATTAGTAATGATTTTAAATTGGTATTTAATAACGATGTATCAATTGTTGATGGAATTGACGAGCAAAAACAAAAACTGTTTTTATTCTTAAAAACATTAAAGGGAAGTCTAAGCTATGCTCCTAATTGGGGACTAGACTACTTCTTGCTTTTGAAACTATTAAAAATTAACAATCTTCAAGCTGTAAAAAACTATTTTCATGAAATATCTAAAGAACTTAACTTAGATATAATAAATATTTCGACTGCTGTAAAAGATCGCAAGGCACATATATCCTTTTTATTCTCCGGAGATATTTTGAATATGGAGTTTAATTTATGAGCATTGTTTTTGATTCTGATTTTGGCATTCTAAAGCGTACAATTAAGGATATAGTACGGGCAAAAAGAGAATACTTACGGATAAATTATGGGATTAACATTGATGATAGTAATAGCTCGATTTACAACATGATTGCATCTTCTTTAGCATTGATTGAAGAAGAAGTAATTAATGAACTTAATCTCTTTTTTTCTAAAATGAAACCCGGTGGTAGCTATTGGTCTGCAATTGAAGAACACATTTCTTCTAAAAGCGCAACTTACAGTGCAGTTAGAGCTGCTTTACTTAATCTTTATGGGGTAGAGTACGCAAACATTAAAAGTTCCGCTGGTAAAGCTAATATATACCTAATTTTGAAAGAAGATTTACTAGACGCTGGTAAAACTACTATTAATAATTCAGAATTTAAAGCAAAACTTTGGGAAACATTGTATCTTACAACTCCTAGTGGCACTTTACTTGAGGGTGATATAGAAATTGATGGACTCAACCCAACTGGACAACGAAAATCTTATAAAATATCACTTGGAAAAAGAAAATATGTTTATATGAAAGTAAAATATAAACTTGACCTTAAAAACTATCTCTACTTAAACATAGACTCTCAAATTAGAAACATATACTCTAGGATTATTTCAAATAACTATTCTGATATGGGAATTAGCTTTGAGTATCAAGACTTTTTTGCGCCCGTTAATGAAGTAAAAGGGATTAAGTTTATGGAAATAAAAGCTTGTGTTAAAGATACAGACACTGAAAGTATTTCAAAAATCAGTGATAGCGATTTTCAAACAAATCAAGATATTACCATTACTGATGATACAATGCTGATTTTCAATACAACTGAACGACTACTTATTGGCATTGATACTTGAAAATTATGAAAATACCTAATTTTTTACAAAACACTGAAGTTCACAAATTTATACGTACAGAATTGGAATACGCACAAACACTGCTTAATGAACTTAAATTCATGAATTCTAACTTTATATCCATTAGTGCAAAAGAAAATGTAAAATCAAGATATATTGCCATATGGCTATCTCAAGTCTTATCAATTTTCTATGCAAAAACTCAAACTTTACAAAGTATTACAACCAACATCAACAGCGTTATTTTTGCTTTACGCCATATTGGCACTGATGAATCGTTTAGACTGATTTTCAAGGCGTTTTTAAATGTAGATATTACAGTTAATACACCAGAAGCCGGTGTTATTGATATCTCACTAAAAGGGACAATAAAAACAAATTTTATTACATTTATTTCCCCTAGCACTGCAAAAGGAAACCCGCTTAGAAAGATATTAATTAGAGAAAAAAAAGATGGATATGCTGCATCTAAAAAGGCTTTAGTATTCAACTCTCTTCCTAAAGGATATGATCATTCAATTTATGCTTTCATAAAAAGGATTATTCCTATTGGTAGAGTTCTTAAAATTAATAATAAAGATGGTGAAAATATTATCACTTTTAATAATTAAGGGGCTTAATGGCTGATGATCAAGAAAAATTACTAATTGATGAACAAGAAACTGTTCAAATAAAAGATTTAAATAAGGTAGGTGTTGTTAACAATGATGATCTTTTACTGCTTGATGATGGAGTTGCAAGTTGCAACGCTATTACTTTTAAAGATTTTTTAAAAACCGCTAAAGACAAAACATTTAAAGGTGAAGGACTTGACTATTTTAAAGAGATAATTAAGTCTACAATCGCTGAAGAACTTGCAGCTGATGAGGAGTTTGTAAAAAAAATTTACGCTAAAATAACGAATAAACTAATTAACAATGACTCTACTAATATTGTAAGCCTTTATTATAAAATCAAGTCATACCTTGAAAGTGGCATGCCATCAGCTACCCTACATTATCATGATAAACTTTTAATAATGTCTCATTCAACAAACACTATTCAAAAAACACCTGTTCCTGAACAAATAACTGGCTTACCATTTGGTTATCATCCTTACAGACAAAAAACTTTAGGTACCACGTTTTATCCGTATGAATACAAGGGTAGTTTAAAAACTATTAATATGGACGATTACGGCGATGTAACTCTTGTTTGCAATAAAAGTCTTGACGATGTTCCCCATTACCTTGATATTGATATTGACATAAAACACCCTAGCAATGGGAGTAAATCATTATACCTAAAGTATTACGATGAAAGTGAAAAAAATCTGGTTTATCTGCATGAGGGCTCCTCTTCAATATCTATTAGGGTCCCTATGTACAAAGGATGGTATGTCCAAAAAAGATCCCTCAGATCAGGAAATCCAATCCCAGTTTATTGCAAACTGTAAACTATTTTAGCAAAAATTACAGTTTTGGTATATAATGTATATATCAAAAAAAATTAAAATGAAGGATTAAAAATGGATATTAAAATAACTGAACTTCTTATTAATTTAAACGAAATTAAACTTATAGCCGTAATGATTTTTGTCACTGTACTAGTTCTAGGAGTGCTAATTCTTCTAAAACCTTTACTAAAAGACATATTATCTATAGTAATAGGCAAGATTTTTAGAAATGGCAATGGCAATGGAAATGGCAACAATCATATTAAAAAACGGGATTAATTTATGAAATTATCTAAAGATAATATTGAGCTTGGACTTACGTCCATATCAAACCTTATTGAAATATTTTCTAAATTTGAAGATGAATTTGATGAGATTGCTCATAAAGGATTTTTTTTAGTTTATGAGCTGTATTCTCATTACAAATTAATCTATAAATCAAATATGGAAAGACTTGAGAATGCATTAACTCCAACAATAGCTAAAACACTAGCTCCAATTAATGAGAAAATCAACAGGTGTATTGATCTAGTTAATTCTGATGAAAAAAATCTAAAAATATCTAATGATCTAAAATTCAATAAGGAAGGAAAACCTATCTACCAAGAGGGGATAAATAATGCAAAATGACACTGTTGGTTTAGGACTTAATTTACTATCTAACTTAACTAATATAGCTAAAAATACTACAAACATAGATGAAAACTATATTAATACTTTTAGTAGGGTAATAGATTTTTTCTACAAAACATATATTGAAACACTAAAATCTATGGAAACAGCCGAATCAATGAGAATATTTGCAGAAATACAAGACATATTAAAATGCAATATTGAGATAATAGAGGCTATTTCTAGTAGTAAAAATAAGAAAATTATCTCCTCATTAAAAGCAAAACGCAATAAGATTATGCGGGAATATATCAACATTCTTAAAAGGAGTGAAAATGCTTAAGCTAGTAAACCCCCTTTTGATTATTTTGCTACTATGCTGCACTACTATTGCTAGCCTACCTGGAGAACCAAAACCGCCAATTATTCAAACACTAGAATCTTTAGCTAAATATGAGGCACAACTATCAGATTATGCTATGTACCTAGTAACATTTTTATCTAAAACAAAATCTAAAGTTAATGACCCAAATTATCCAGAATATACTTATCCGGATTTATCAACACTAAAAGACGAACACTCAATAACTTCGATAAAATATAATATCAAACTACTTTTAGAGTACATCAAAACAACAAAACCCATAGCAAAAAAAGTCTATAATCAGTATTCGAAGTTAAAAATGTAAATTACAAAAAGAGTGTTCTTGCAAGAACTTATAATTCATATATAAAAATATTTAAAGCTAATTAAAATAGTGTATAATATGGCTGTAAAGGGAAATTATTATGAAACCAGCGCTAACAAACAATGCAAGTGTAAGTGAAGAACAAATATATAATGAGTTTATTAGACTAGGGATGGAACAACTAATAGCACAAGATTTATCTAAAAGATATTATCATAATGAACTTACCTATAGAGATTTAGAAAATTTAGAAAAACAATTTGGTTTAAAGTTTGATAATCTTGATTTTAAAATTGATACTGTTAAAAATGAGCTCAATACCAAGATAGATAATGTAGAAAAGAATTTAAAACAAGATATGTCTAATTTGGCACAAGATCTTAAAAAAGATATGCAAATTAATACTCAATTATTATTAGAAAAGATGGAAATTAACAATAAATTATTATCGGAAAAAATGGAAATTAACAATAAATTATTATCGGAAAAAATGGAAATTAACAATCAGTTATTATCAGAAAAACTTAAGGTGAGCAACAGAATAATAACTATTGCCGCAATAGTAGTAGTCCCTATTGCTATATCTATAATAACGACTGTTGTCATAGCGCTAATTACTAAATTTTTTAAATAGAAATTACAAATAGTCCTCGAAATATATAATTTATCATTTTCAAAGAATCCTATTAAAAACAGAAATTCACTAATAATTGTTTATCCAATATTTAGTAGTAATAATTAGTTAATTCAACATTACTTATTTGGAGACAATAATGAAACATTTACTATTTAGTATTCTAATTTTTGCAAATATTAATCTTTATGCTAACTTTTTAAACAATTTAACAAAAGAAGAACAATCTGCTTTTAAATTTGTTAAAGATACTTTAAAAAATCCAAATTTAGATTTTGAAGCCAATGAATTTTTTAAAAATGTAAATACTGATTTTATGAAAATTGAATACAATGAAGACTTTATCATTAAATTCTTTAATGATCTTGGCAAGGAAAAAACTAAAACATACTTAAACACCTTATACAAAACACTAAACCTTCCTAAAATAAAAAATGAAAAAGATTTCCAAGATATTATACGTGTGGTAGTCTATTTTACCATTTACAAGCAATTAAGGCCTAAAACTAAAGAATTTTATGATAATAGCTTGTTATTATTCAATTTGGTCAATTCCTTAGCAGAACAAGATAATATTTTTTCCGGGATTTTTATGATTATAATTCTGCTACAATCCATGTTTTGATCCTTAAAAACAACAATATTTCTAAATATAGGATCTATAATTACAAAAACAAACTTATTTGTGACCTAAAATGTCACACCTACAAAGCAGAGCCCCCAAAATAGGGGGCTCTGCTTTGTAGGTGTAACTGCTATGCTGCAAATATATAATCAAATTGTTTATCTTCTTTTAACGCGACAAAGAATAATAACAGGCTGTTGCCATAATTAGTCTTCTTATACTTCATAAAGTTATCAAAATCTTTTAAATCCTTTGATCTATTATTTTTCTTGCAATAGTCTTTTATAATCTCCGACCAATAGTTTGGGCTCTTAAAATCACTACCCTTGATATACTCGGCTAAATCGTCTTGAATTTTATTGATATCATCAATATTGTTAGGGTCTATATTCTGAAGAAAATTTATTTTTTGAATAATTGAGTTTATATTATCTTTTATTTCGGGGTCATTTACCCAATTTTTTATGTTAGACAACGCTTCTTTAAAAATTCCATAACGATAAAACCAAGGTTTTATCTGATTTTGATTGCTGCCGTTTCTTTGCTCTAGATTAATATCTTTTTTCTGGTTTTGAATAGTGTTGTTTTTTTGTTCAGAATTATTGTCTTTTCTTTGATTGTAATATCTCTCTTGTTTTTGTTCTTGCTTTCGATTAAAACTAACTTGCTTATTAGGCATATAATTATTGTAATTAGGGTCTGCATCGGTATCCATTTCACTTTCTACCATGAGAAATGAAGCTAACGCGTACCTTTTGGTATAAGTAATAGCTGAGCCAAATCGATGATACACTGTATTTGTAACTTTAGTACTATTTTCATCATCATTATCATTGAATTGTAAATTTTCTGTAAACATTGGTGTATCAAAAGAAAATTCATATCTAGTACTTCTGCTGAAAAATGTAGTCCTAATAACGTGCTCCTTTTGACCATCTACATATTTAGAAGTTGGATATTGCCATAAACAAATATCTAAATTATGATTTTTAATAACGTTTTTAATTTCTTTAGCTATTTCGTTATAATTCTGATACTTATAACCATATCCCTGAAGATTTTTATCAATCCCTGATAAATTTATAATTAGGGTGTGCATATCTTTTTTGAAGTCTATTTCTGCTTGTATATTATTTTGCATATCTTGATTATTATTTGTTAGTGACATAATCGTCAACCTCCTTATTTAGATTAATAATAATTATATAGCAAAAACTATTTTTGCCAACTTTTTAACAAAAATTTTTGTAAAAAATTAGGGCTTAGCTAGATTCTCTACTAAAAGAACTAAGCTAAACCCTTTTTATTATTTTCTTGCAAATTATCTAAATAAGGTAGGTAAACACATGAAAAAGTTTCCCTACGATATTTGTAGTATAGTCTAACTTAGAATGAAAATCAATTTTCTTTTACTAAATTATAAAAAGTGTATTCAATTAATGAGATTAATAATTAGAATTTAATATTTTTTTAGAAAAGTATTTACTTTTAATTCAAAATTTTGCATTATATTATTAATAATTATTAATCTAAATAAGGAGAAAACATGGAAGATGTTTCAACCAATAAAAAAATCCCAAATTGCCACAACAAACACCAACGCAAATTAATTGTTCTTATTTCAACACTAGCCTACGTAAACATAAAATATCCAAAATATACCCAAAAAAATATACTATATTACTTTAATAAAAATCTTAAAAAAAATGGTCAAGATACTGTTACGCTAAAAACATTGCAAAAATATCTTTATAAATTAGAAAAAGAAATAAAAGTTACATCAAATTACCACAAACACCTGGGGGTAAATTGTGGGACTGAAATTTACTATAAACTTATTTATCCCAAAAAAGAGTGTTACTTTAAGATAAACAAATTCTTTGAAGAAAAAAAACACTCAAGATTTAAAAAAAGAGTTGAAAACCACTATTTGGACAAATCCCCTTTAAGGGGGAGTGTAAATTTGGGGGAGTGTTTAAGTAATAAAAATAATAATATAAAAGAAGAAAGAAATAAAAAAATAGAAAATTTTCAAGTAATAAACTATTACAATAAATGTAACTTTAAAGATAAAGAATTTCTTCTAATTTTATTAAACTTAGATATTAGTAAAGATAAAAAAATTGAAATAATTAAAGCTTTAAAAAGATTTGAAATTAAAACAACAAAACATAAAAATGTACATTTTAACAAAAATTCTTTAAAAGAAAAGCAAAACAAATTGAAAGAAACTTTAAACAATACTCAAAAAAAATTAGAAAAAAACGGGTATAATCCCAAACATCTGGAAACAAATTTCCAAAAAATATATGAAAATTATAAATTTAAACCCCATTTTATCATTGAAAATCACAAATATAACGATTTAAGCAAAATAATACGCAAATTAGAAAAATCAATTGAAATAAATCGGGAAAATTCACAAAAAGATTATGAAAATTTAAAGATAAACACTTTCAATATACTTATTGAGCGGCTAAAAAATGTGAAAGAAATTGAAGTTTTAAAGCCAATTATAAAAGATTATTTAAATAGCAAAAAGAAATTAGAATACAATAAAGTATTTAACACGTATTATAATGATTTATTAGAGATAACAAGAAATTCTTTAACACCAAAAGAATTTAGCAAAAGGGTTATATAAGGATTGAATATGGAAACTGCACCTGAGCCAATAAAAAAGGGTAAATGTAAAGTTGAGTGCAAAAATAAAGATAGATTTATTTTAATTGAGAAAGAAAATGGTAAAGCAATGTATCATACATCAATAATGATGGATTTATACAAATTTGGAGTTTATGAGAATAAAAAAAAGAGTAAAAAGAAAAGAATGGAATTTCGAGTATCATTAAGGGCATTATTTAATGGAGAAAGAATTGTTCAAGAAACGCATTTATACCCCATTAAAGAGGGGGACAAATTTTTGGGAATTTTTTACGGATTTAGAAAACCAATTAAAAAGGCTTTTGTAAAGTATGAAATAAACGGAACTAGAAAATCTTATGGATTTGCAAGGGCATATTATATGGAAGTTAGATTTAAAGCAGGCAGCGTTTTCTTTTATTTTAAGGGATTATACCGCTTATTATATAAAGAAAGAATGAATAATCATTACAACAAAATATTATTTAGTATGTTTGCAGATTTAGAAAAACAAGTATATGAATTTTATGGGAAAAAATACCCCGAACAAGGACCACTTACGAAATGGATAATAAAAAACCTAAAATAATAACAATTGCATCAATTAAGGGCGGTGTTGGTAAAAGCACCAGCGCAATAATATTTGCAACTCTTTTGGCCCAAAAATATAAGGTATTATTAATAGATATAGATACCCAAGCATCTACTACTAGTTATTTTTATAAAGAAATTGCAAATAAAAAGATTAACATTGTAAGTAAAAATATATATAGAGTATTAAAAGAAAAATTAGATATAAATGATGCAGTTGTTAATATAAAAGATAATTTAGATTTAATACCAAGTTATTTAAGTTTGCATAAATTTTCAAGTGAATTTATACCCCTTAAAGAATTGAGATTAAAAGATAATTTATTTTTTTTAAAACAGAATTACGATTACATAATAATGGATACTAATCCTAGTTTAGATTTTACTTTATCAAATGCTTTAATAGCCAGTAATTGCATAATAGTGCCAATGACAGCAGAAAAATGGGCAGTAGAAAGTTTAGATTTATTAGAATTTTATATTAAGAATTTAAAAATAAAAATTCCAATTTTTATTTTTATAACAAGATTTAAAAAAAATAATACTCATAAAGAGTTATTAAAACATGTTGGATCCAAAAGAGGATTTTTAGGGATTGTTCATGAGAGAGAAGATTTAAATAAAAAAATTACTGGCAATGATGAGTTTGATATGACTAAAGATTATATTAATGAATATAAAGAAGCATTGTCAAAATTTTTTAATATGTATGAAAAATATATTATAAAAGGCTGTTCACAATCTGAACAATCTTGAAATAAAGGAGGTTTTTGTGAAAATAGAATTAAACAAAAGAGTTTTATCAGAAGAAATAGATCCAGATATGGAAAAAAACGTTGTTACTGATGAAGATGCAATTGCTCATTATAATTCTTTAAAGGATAGATTGAAGGCTAATTTTAGGAAAGAAATATTTCATAAAGTTGACAATATTAGAATTTTAAAAGAAATAAAAGACAATGAATACTATAAGTTAGATGGATATAAGAGTTTTTTTGCGTTTGTAAAAGATTATAATATAGCAAGAACTCAAGCGTATAATTATTTAAAATTAGCAAATGCTTTGCAAGAGGGACTTATTAAAGAAGACTATGTAATAGAAAATGGTATTCACAATTCTCTTGATTTAATACAAGATAAAGAAAGTCCAACATTTAGAAAATCAAAAAAAAATCCAATAAAGCCGTTAAGATTTCAGCTTAAAAGTCAAGAAAGTTATGATTTTTACAAAAGTAATGCTAAATTCACTGGATTTTTATTAGACAAATTATTTAATAATGAAAAAGAAATGATTAAAAAAATTATGAAAGAATATAAACAATTAAAAGGATAATACGGAAATTTTATGAACAATTTAGCGTACAGAACATATAACATAGAAAGTATAAAAAATGAATTTTTAAACATAGGTTTTAGTGAAGAGGCAATAGATTTTGTTTTTCTTCATAATGATAATTACAACTTTGAATATTTAAAAGAGAAATTGATTGATGTAGAAAAGAATTTACAAAAGGATATATCTAATTTAGATGTTAAGATAGATTCTGTTAAAAACGAACTTAATACTAAAATAGATAATGTAGAAAAGAATTTAAATACCAAAATAGATTTTGTAGAGAAGAATTTAAATACTAAGATAGATAGTTTAGATACTAAGATAGATAATGTAAAAAATGAACTTAATTCCAAAATAGATAGTTTAGATACTAAGATAGACAATGTAGAAAAGAGCTTAAATGCCAAAATAGATAGTGTAAACGATAAGATAGATATTGTAGAGAAGAATTTAGAAAAAGATATATCTATTTTAAATACCAAGATTGACACTGAAATAAAGAATTTACGCAAAGATCTTAATATGGGGAACAGATTAATACATTTTATGATATTAACAGCAGCAATTCTTGGGCCAATTTTAAATGCTTTATTTATGAGATATTTACAATATATAAATAATACATAATTTGTTTTTTTCAAGCATTATATCATCATACCGATGAACATTATTAGAAAATAACATTTTATTTTTGATCTATTCCAAATTAAAACTTATTTGAACTTTTTAACAAAAGAACTTAAATAAGTTTTTGTTTTGTAAAAATCTAAATTTATTTTAATTTCAAATTGGCGGTCACACTGAATTTTTCGTTAAGAAATTAATAAAAACAGTTTTTGATATTTTTTTATTATAAATTATATTAATTATATTTTTTCTGAATTTTTTACGTTTTCAGCCTTTTGGTGTTGGCTTAACTGATTTTTCTAATAAGAGAATTAGTTAAGCTTTAAATTTTTTTTAAAAAACTTGACAAAAACAATTTTTGTTATATAATCTATTTACAGATTATATTTTATGTGTATTTTTCCGAATGTCTGCTGATTTCGGGTTTAAGCATGAAATTATTCTTTTGATTTTTTAGTATTGACATTTTAGTGGGACTTAACCGATTTTCTAATAAGATAATTTGGTCAAGTCCCACCTTTTTAAGAAAAAGTTGACAAAAACAGTTTTTGCCATATAATATATATAGCTAAAAATGTTGCAAAAATCAAAATTAATCCGATTGGGTTGGGACTTAACAGATTTTCTAATAAAAGAATATAAAAGAATTTCGTTAAGTCCCACTTCTTTTTTACAAAAATTTTTGTTAAAAACTTGGCAAAAATAGTTTTTGCTATATAATTATTATTAATCTAAATAAGGAGGTTGACGATTATGTCACAAGTAACAAATAATAATCAAGATATGCAAAATAATGGAGTATCTAAAATGATGAATTTTGATCAACAAAGTTTTATTGGATGTGAAGTGTTTGAAGAAAAATCAAATATTGTTGTTAAAGAAAAAAGTAAATTGAGCAAGATAGGTAAAAAATTACCAGGAATAAGCAGTCAAGAGTGTTTTAAATTTAATAGAAATATTGATTTTAGCGTGCAAAGAAACAAGCTTGATAAATACGGTGCTAGTGAAGTGGGTACTGTTCTAATTGGTGGAGCTGGACTTAAAGACTTAATGATCAATCGAGTGCTTAAATATTTTGGCATGAGTATACCTTTTGAAGAGAATTTGTATATGTTAAAGGGCAAAGAGTTAGAAAATTTAGGATTTAGAGAATTTGTTAAGGCACATGGTGATGATATTGATGTACTATACAAAAACAAATATGCCAACGGTGTTGATAAATATAATTATTCCAAAAAAATAAATGGTTCAGAAAATTTAGTAGGCTCAACAATTGATGGCTGGTTTATGAATAAGGAAGGTAATAAAGAACTTTTAGAGATTAAGAGTAGTGACTCTAATTATATGAGTAGCGCTATAGCGGAGTACAATAAAAATGGCAATTTCTTAAGTAGTAAGTATTTTTTCAAATACTATGTGCAGGCACAAATACAGCTAGCATGTACCGGACTTGAGTATTGTAATTTATTCTTCTTGATAGATGCTGCACCAGTTAATTGTAAGATACAAAGAAATGACTCTTTAATAACAAAAGTTTTAGAATTTGTTCAAAAATGTGAGCGTGAAGTTTTCAATATAAGAAACGAAATTGCTAAAAACCATGGGATTAATTTATTAATCGCAAGTGATCATGATAATGAAACGTTTATTAATCTTGTTGAAGAGATTGAGGAGTTGGTAGTAAAGAGTGATTTTTATCAATCTGGGACTGAGTTTGATTGGGTAAAAGAATTTGTAGAGTATGTTAAGTGTATAGACCTTGAGATTAAAACCGAGCAGGCTGCTATAAATCTTGAGGAGAATCTTATTGAGATTGACAAGCTAAAAGCAGAATTAAATAAAATTCAAAATGAAAATAGAAAAAGAGAAAAACCTATAAAAAATCTGCTCAAAATTAAAATTGATAATATTTTGGATAAATATCCACTAATTCATCATATGAATTACAGATTTAGAGAATTTGTGTTCAATTATGATCCTAAGAAAAGGGCAATATCAGATAGATTTACTGAATTTTTAACAACAAGTAATAAGATATTCTTACCAAGCAATATAGCGTATGCAAATAGTGTCCCCTTTTGAATGGGGATACTAAAGAGTTAAAAAAAATATTTAACATTGGAGGTTGATCAATGATTATTAGTAAAATAAAACAAAGTAATAATGGGTTACTCACAGAGATACAAAAGTGGGGGTGCTATTTCTTATGTCTGCATTACTACACAAGTTTATTTAAGAAACTTGAATTTAATGTTTTTGATATAAATGCATCGTATTACAGATTTTTAGGACTTGGATATATTAGGAGTAATTGTTTTATTAAAGATCCTTGTATGATACTTAATTACTACGGAATTAGAAGTAGCGCAAGATATGAAACTTCTCGTTATTTTGGAACTGCAAATGAATTTGAAATAAGCGAGGTTAAAATTAAGGGGGTTAATGGATTTCACTTTATTGCTACGAAAGAACAAGAGATATTATATGATTCTCTTGATTTAAAGCCTCGTGGAAAAGAATTTAAGGTAACTTCAAAACGTATCTTTAAGTTTAAGTAGTTGCACTATAGCTTTAAGCTGTTTTTTGTACATTTATAAGCTTGAATTTTGTTTGCAGAAGATAGTCCGTAGATATTATCAATTTCGGAGGTTGAGTAATACTTCATAAGTTCTTTAATTTGAAAAGAATTATAACCATTAGATTTTAAATTTGAAATAAATAAATTTCTACATAAATGAAGTGATTTATTTGCTTTAAAGCCTGATCTTTTAAGAAGATTTTTAAATTTTCTAGAAATGTTGATAATATCAATTTGATTGTCTTTAAACTTATGTTTAGTTTTTTGGAAAAGATAAGTACGCCTTGTATCAATATTTTTTTCATCGAAATGATTTTTATGCGCTGCTTGAATAGCGTCAAATTCTTTAGAGTTAATTACAATTTCTCTAATACAAGTGACACTTCGTTTTTTTGCTACATTTACTTTTATATTATAAAAAATTTCACCAGTTTTACTTGATAACTGGGTAATATCTTGCATTTTTACTTTTTGAATTTCAGTGCCTCTGCATCCACTTATTAAAAGCAAATATACGAACCAACCAGATATTGGATCAATTTGTTTTAATTGTTTAATACATTTTATGATTAATTTGCTAGTTTTTGGAGTTAAGTAAAATTTAGGGCTAGGTTTTAGAGGTTCTTTTTTATTTTTAGATGAATTTTTTAGAGTATTTTTGAGAATTTTATTTTCATCTTTTAGATTTTGATAATCTTTTAATAGTTTAAGGAAAAAATCTGTACCACCGTTATTTAAATTAAGATAATTATTAAAGTCCATAATATCAGCTCCTTAAAAGTGTTACTTTTTAAATTAAGTAAAAGTAATAAAAATAGATAAAAATTGCAATTTACATTTTATCAAAAACTAGAAATTTTAGTCAAATTTAGGTGTCTCTCATTGCATGAAGAATTTGGCATTTAGAGTGGCTGTGGTGAGCAGAAGTGGTAGTTTCTAAGAGGGTCGGCTAAGAAAGACATGATACTTTAGCTGATATATAGCAAATACCCCGAAATTTAATTTGTATGTGTTTTGTAATTTGTTGTAGTGAGTTTGACATTTGCAATGGAGAGATTTTCCGGAGTTGGTTAAAATTACATTTGAGTTTTGTTACTATGTAATTCGAAATGTAACAAAATTAATTATTTAAAACCGTAAAAAATTGTATTTATTGGGGGTTTGCATTATCTTTGAGATTTATGAAGTAGGAGTAACTTATGAAGAAAAAGATAGGAATGTTTATTATTTGTGTTGTTTTTGCACTGATAATTTCTTGTGGAAATTTTACAAGTAGTTCAAGCGAGTACGGTAGTTTAAGTGAGCAAGTAAGTAGCAATACAATAAAATTCTCGGAATTTACTGTGAAAATTAAAAATAAAGACAATAGTAGCAATTGGAGCGACTTAGGGACTTTAGTTATAAGAAAAGAAGAAGACGGCATTGCAATAGGTTTAAATGCTGGAATAGGGCATACATCTACATTCTTTTCATTAGAAGAGTCAGAAGTTAATAACTTTGTGAAAGCAATGACTGAAGGTGGAGCGTTTAAAACCAGTTTGTATTATGGATATAATAATGAACAAAGTGATGCAAATGGTATCAAAAATAAGGAGATAATAACAAAGATAGAGAAAATTAATGATTCTGAACATATTACATTTTCAGGAGATAAAATTATTAAAGATGAAGAAGATGAAGAAGATGAAGAAGAGGAAGAAGAGGAAGAAGATAGAGATCTAGAAGATAAAACTGCTGAATATGCAATATCACTAGAAGAGCTTAAGAAGAATTTAAAATAGAAATTAAAGTATAAGAGAGGACAATTATGAAGAAAAAAATGTTTATTATTTGTTCTATTTTTGCATTAATAATTTCTTGCAAGAATGATGCAATTAGTAAAGATTTAGAAACTTCAGTGCAAGATTTAGAAAGTGCAAAACAAGTAGAACAAGAGATAAAAGAAGAATTTAATGGATTGTTAAATATTTTAGAGACAAAAGACGTATCTAAATTAGATACATCAGAGATTGAAAAAACAATTAAGGACTTAAAGGATCAAATAGAAAAAACGGATGCTAAAAAAACTTCTCTTAAAACATATTCTGAGTTTGAAAAAACATTAAAAGAAATAAGAGAAAAATTAAAGGATAAATTACAAAATAAGCAAGAACTTGAAAAGGAATTAAAAGAACTTGAAGATAGCTTAAAAAAGAAAAAAGATGATAGAAAAAAAGCCCTAGAAGAAGCTAAAAAAGAATTTGAAAAGCTTAAAGGTGAAGTTAATTCTGTAACTGGGGTAACTGATGGCCATCAAAGTCAGAATCAAGGAAAAGTTGGGCAACAAGCTTGGCAGAAGGCTAAAGAATTCGGTTTAAGTGTAAATTCTTCTGGTGGTGCTGATACTAGTGGTATGTCAAATGAAATAATAACTAATGCGCTTAAGCAAATTGAAGAAGAACTTAAAAATTTTGGAGAAGAGTCTAAAAGTTCAGAAGAGAAAAAATAAAGAAAATGGTTTTCACAAGTATAAAATATGAAAAACAAGACTAACAATTAGTCTTGTTTTTATTTATAAAGTATTAACTTCGCTAAACAGTTTAATATTAAACATTTTTCAATGGTTTTTGTAATTTCCTCCTTTGCTAAAATTTTAGCATATATAATTGTGTTTTTGCTATAATAATCATATGATAGATAATATGCATGCTAATAAAGTTTCAGATTTTTATGATAATTTAGATAAGGAAACAAAAAAGGAAATACACATCGCTTATGAAATAATAAATGATCCTTTAGGACCACCCACAAAAGAATTTATTAAAGGGGTTTTAAAAGATAGATATCTAATAGAAAAATATAGAAGTTCCAAAAATGTTGAGATTAATTATAGCTACAAGGAAGGAATGCTAGAAAAATGTTTGGAAAAATTAGGAGATGATGAATCTATCAATTTTTTGTTTTTTGTTAGTTTTATTTTTTATAAGATAGTACGAAAAGTCTCGAAACGAAACCAACCACATGCGATTGAAGAATTTAAAGATATGTTATTTATAAGTATACACTACTATGACAAAGGAATTTTCACAAGTAATAATTTTATGAATGAAGTGAAATATTTTTACAAACTTACAAAATCAAGGTTTTTAAAAATACAATAAATTATTGAACCGCTATTTTCATAATCTTTGGTTTAGAAATAGAAGCGAGCTATATCAATAAAAGCCAATAAATATGAAATACTCCTCAATAGATATCAAGAAGTTATCAGTTTATGTTAACAATTCATCAAATTGATTTACTATTTAGAGTAACAAGTTGTTAATTTTGTTACTTTGGGTTAATGTCTTTGAAAAGAGTTAAAAGATCTTTTGATGATTATGTTGCATATTTTAGAGAAGGCTCATTAAATGATGGAGAAATAGCGACTAGACTCGGAGTTTCTAGAGTAAATGTATGGAGAATGAGACAAAAATGGGCAAGTGGGGAAACTTCTGTTAACGAAGATTCTAGAGTAACAATTAGTGAAGATACTTTTGAACACCTTGTAGCACAAACTTTTAAATCTGAAGTTAAGGCTAAAAAAGCTAAGGGCGAATTAGATTTAGAGCGCTCTAATTTAGAATTGGGATTTATACGTGCATTTAAGCAATATTCTAGTATTGAACTTGCTAGTATGTTTTCAAAAATAGATGATTTAAGATTTAAAATTGAATCTTTAAATAAACAATGTAACAAAAAAAATGCAAAATGTATTACTGAAGAAATTAATTCTTTAAAAGATGAACTTGATGATCTAATAAAGGAGTGCTCAATAAGGGAAATGGAGCTTTACTATGAATGTATGAAAAGACTTGCTGCTGCTCATGAAGTTGAGAGCAAAAGCAACTACAAAAGTAGTAAAGGACATAAGTGAACTTATATCAAACAAAACTTTTTACGACACTTCAAAAGCAATATAAAAATCAGTTTGGAGTTGATATATCGCAGTTTGTAAAGGTAACAAACTCTTCAATCAATTTTGATCAGTTTGAAGAAGAATATTTAACCGTAAAGCAAAAGAATGTGATAAAAAGCATTCAAAAGAACAACGAAAAGAAGATTATATTTAGTGGTGGTATTGCTAGCGGTAAAACATATCTTGCATGTTATCTGTTTATTAAAAGTTTAATTGCAAATAAAAAGCTATACTCTAGTGATACTAATAATTTCATTATAGGCAATTCTCAACGTTCAGTTGAAGTTAATGTTTTGGGGCAATTTGAAAAGATATGTAAACTTCTTAAAATTCCTTATATTCCAAGACATACAAATAATTCATATATACTGATAGATTCACTTCGTATTAATTTATATGGCGGGGATAAGGCAAGTGATTTTGAAAGGTTTAGAGGTAGTAATTCAGCGCTTGTTTTTGTTAATGAGGCCACTACTTTACACAAACAAACTTTAGAAGAAGTGCTAAAAAGACTCAGATGCGGACAAGAGACTATTATTTTTGATACTAATCCTGATCATCCGGAACACTATTTTAAAACTGATTATATTGATAATACAGCGACTTTTAAGACATATAATTTTACAACTTACGATAATGTACTTCTTAGTAAAGGATTTATCGAAACTCAAGAGAAACTCTATAAAGATATACCAACATACAAGGCAAGAGTTTTACTAGGAGAATGGATAGCAAGCACCGATTCAATTTTTACACAAATTAATATTACTCAAGATTATGTGTTTAGCAGTCCCATAGCATATTTGGATCCAGCATTTAGTGTTGGAGGGGATAATACCGCTTTATGTGTTATGGAGGAGGTTGATGATAAATATTACGCATTTGTATTTCAAGACCAAAGACCAGCCAATGATCCTTATATTATGAATATGGTCAAGACTGTTTTAGAAAATTTCAATGTAAATACACTTTACTTAGAAGATAGGGACAATACTAAAGGTGCGGGGGCATTGACTCGTGAATATATGACTCTTAGAAACAATATGGGCCATTATTTTAGAATTGTACCGGTTAAACCAAAGTCCAATAAATTTAGTAGAATAACATCGTTAATCACACCGTTTACTTACAAGAAACTTTATATTGCAAAGTACAGCAGTTCTTCTGTATTTAATGATATTTACGCTTATAAAGGGGATAACAAAACCCATGATGATGCACTTGACGCAATGTCCGCTGCATATTTGATGTTGTCTTTAGGATATAAAGAGCGAAGTATTCATTTTGGCAGCCAAAAATTTTTGTAAATTTTATTGACAAAAATATTAGTTTTTGCTATTATACACATAATTTAATTAAGAAAATTAAGAATAAGAAGTAAAAAATGTGTAATTTAAGAAAAGCAAAACTAGTAGATAAAATAAGTTCACTAGAACTATATAGATATTCAATATTTTTTAGAAATTACATAGAAAATGTAGCAGAAGACTGCCTCAAGAACGGGCTTGTTCTTGAAAGCACTACTAGCAATGTTAGTGAAGCAGAACTTTCTAGATTAAAGGTGCAGCTTAAGAATGCGCTTTTAAATTGTATTATAAGCTACCGTTTTCATGGCATTGGATATGTTTTAGTAAAAACCAAAGACACACTGCTAGACCTTGAAGAACCTGTTAACATAGAGCTACCTGTTGGATTTGAATACCTTGATCATGAATCTGTAAGAGATTCAGGGGTTGATGTTGATCATATAACTTATAAAGTAAAAGCCAACAGTAATGGTAATTCTTTAGATGCAGTTAAAATACACAAAAGTCGACTCATAATATATGAAAATTTCGATTATATCTTAAAAAGATATGTTCCGTGTTATACGGAAAGTTTTTTGTTAGATATTTACTTGTTTGAAAAAATATACGTTGAAATAGAAAAACGCATTGAGAACCACAATTTTTTGTTTTATAAAGACGAATCTTTAGTGCAACTACAAGACGCGCTCTCTAGTGCTACAACTTCTTTGAGCGCACTAACTAATAGTAGCAATAATGAAAAGGGCAGTAGCATTTTGTCTTCTTTTTTAAGAAAACAAAATACAAATAATCATAATAAAGATATTTCTAATTTACGCAGTCTTAATGATTCACTAGCACATGAGCTTGCTAGGCTTAAAAGCAATCTTAATAATGAGGGGATGTTTTACACCGCAACCCCTAGCGCTAGTTTAGAAGTTGTTAAGTACGATCTTAGTTATTTAAAAGAAGCGTTGGCATTAATTAAAGCAAAAATTGGTGCTGATACTAAGGAGCCTCTAACTAGAAGTTTTAACGAGCAGGCTAAAGGACTTGGAAATGATGGTAAAGGCGATAGGAGTAATTATTATGATTTTCTAAAAGGGGTACAAGAACAAATTGAGAATTCTTGTAATTTAAAACTTACTAAATATTTTGGTCTTGATATGAGGTTTAATTCACTGATTATGTTAAGTGAAGATCAAAAGGTAGAAAGAGATATTAAGCTAATTGAGCTTTACAGTAAATATAACGAGCTTATACAAAGCAGCGCCTTTAATAACGAGGAGCTAGCTATTTTAAAAGAAAAGTTATTCTCATTTTGAGAAAAGGAGTTAAAAAGTGATTGAAAATGAAGAAAAAGAAGACTTGCAAGTACAAGTTAAAGAAGAACAGCAAGTTAAATCTGATACTAAGATTATAAGTTCTGGTGAATATGAAGAGTATATGCGCCTTAAAGAACAGGCAAATGCAAAACCTAAAGAGATAAATCGTGATTTAAGCATAAATGAGCGAATAACAAAAGAACTTGCAGAAGTTGAAGAGCGTGAGCGTGTTGAAAAGCAATTATTACTAGAGGCAGATCGTATAAATGAAATTGATACGCTAGCAAAAGCACATCTTAGCAATCATTTTAATAAAGAAGTGCTACTTGCAAAAGGATACACTCTAAAAGACATTATGCAAGCGCAACGTAGAGAACTTGTTCGCAAGTTTGTTCCAATTGAGCAAATTAAAGCTATTTCTAAAGTAGCAGACATAACCCATATTGATGGGGAGATACTAGAACAACTAGTTTCTTTAGCTAAAGTCAACATCAAGTTAAGAAAAAATGCGAACAGCAATTCTTCTTCTGTTGATTCTATTAAAGGCAATATTGTTGCTAAATCAGAAGAGCGAGTAAGTTTGCTTGATTCTAATTTTGTTCCAATTAATTTTACAGAATTTGTACAAGCTATTAGTAATACTTACAAGCAAAGACGAATGCAATTTTATGAAAACTTGAAAAGAAATAAAAGAACAAGTATTGCGTAAAGGAGTTTTTAATGAGTGACATTACAAAGATTAAACAAGAGTTTGATAAAAAAGTTGCCGAAATTAAGGCATTAATGAAAAATCCCCAACATGATGCAAATTTGCTTGGCAATTCTATTGATTTTAGAAATAAAAACTTAATTTATGCCAATTCTGGTGGAGTTAGAACTAGTAGTAAAGACAAAATAGAAAATTATCCTGCTAAGGGTTATCCATACAAGCGCGGAGTAAAGCTTAGTTTTAGTGCTGATGGTACAACAGAGCTTGAAGTTGAGGCTGGTGGTGGAGAAGACTTATACGGAATATGCGTTGATATAGATGAGTTTACCGGTATAGCCACTGTAATTCCAATTACTAATAATTTTGAAGGGTATTTAGTATGTAAAAAAGAGAATCAAAGCAGTATAAGCATTGGGGATAAACTGAATTTTAGTGAACATGGGGAGCTTGAAAAAGTTAGTGGAAATAATAAACCTATTAATGCTATAGCGCTATCAAAAGCACATAAATTAACTGAGGATTTATATATTATTCTTGCTAGCGTTTTTGGGAATAGAGCAAAAGGATAAGTAAATGACTGTAAAAGGTAAAGGACAAGTTCCAGAACCCGATGTTGATGATAATTTACAATTGGGCTTAGAAGAAGTTCAACCTGCTGTTCCTAGAGCGCGACGTCAAGCAAGAAGTGCTGATGATGTACAAGGGGTAGATCCCTATTTGGACTCAGTTAAAGAACTTGACGACATTCTTTTGAAATTCAAAAAATATTCAAAATCAATCAGTTCTATTGAGAACAAGGTTTTTGAAAGTTCAAGTGGTTGTTTTAGATCTAAAAATGAACAAGTTGATGCATATACATTTTCATGTTCAAGTTATGCAGACAAAATAGAAGAATATTTTTATGACCCCGAAAAGAGTTTTCCATACAAGCGTGGGGTAAAACTTGTTCCAAAAGAGAATTCTTTATATGTGGAGATTAGTTCAGATACGGATATTTACGGTATATGCGTTGATGTATGTGAGTTTAGTTGCACCGCATACGTTTTACCAATTACAAATAATTTTGAAGGATATCTTGTTACAAGAAACCCAAGTATAAAAGCTGGGGAAATATTAGATATTAATAATGACGGGGTGATTATCAAGGCTGGTGGTGGGCCACCAACGTATATTAATGCATACGCACTTTCTGATTCATTTACAATCAATTTTAAACCAGAAGAAGAGATTAAGGATGAAAACCGTAAGCAAGATTATTTTATTAGTTTGGTAAAAGTTACAATTTTTGGCAATAGAGCTTATGAGAAAACAGTAGTGCCTGATGCTGGTGGTTAAGGCTAAAAAATAAAAGGAGGCAAGTGAATGGCGGATACAACGCAATTAGTAAAAGAGTATCAAGAAAAACGAAGTAAACTAGAAAAGTTAATGAAAAATCCCCAACAGGATTCTGGTTTACTTACTAATTCTTTAGAGTTTAGAGATAAAAATGTGCAATTTTTTGCTTCTGGAGGTACTCGAACTAGTAAGTTTGACAAACTCGAAAATCATCCATTTATAGGATATCCGTACAAGCGTGGAGTCAAAAGAGTAATTCAAGAGGCAAAAGCAAATGAACCTCACTATGAGCCTTATGTTGAGGCTGGTGGTGGTGAAGACTTGTATGGAATATGCGCTGACATTGATGAATTTAGCAAAACTGCTACTATTATTCCAATTACTAATAATTTTGAAGGGTATTTGGTAGCAAAAGATGCTACACCTAAAGCAAAAGACAAACTTGTTTTCAATAAAGATGGCGCTCTAGAAAAGGTTTCTGGAGGGAATAAAGCGACTGTTAATGCAATAGCATTATCTGATTCAAAACAAATTAGTAATGATGTTTATTTGATTAAAGTAGCGGTATTTGGAAATAGAGCTAAAAGCTCAAATTAAAATTTAGGAGGATTTAATATGGAATTATTTGATGAAAATTATTATGCAAAAGCTGTAGCTAATATTATAGGCGAAGTTAAGGATCCTATAATGTATAAATGGTTTTTACCGGAACAAATTGAGGATGTTGATCTTCAAATGGGCTACCAAAGAACTGTAAAGTGGGACGCATTTCTAAATGCTAACCCTACAACAATTGCCAATGAGGTTAATACTATCTCAACTATTGGATTTAGTTCTGAAGTGGTAAGACTTAATTACTTAAAACTACAGTATAAATTCAGACACTTAAAGCAAGCGTCCGAAAAATTTTACACTTCAGACTCATATATTGGCGACATTAATAATAATCTACTTCCTTTCAATCAAGCTTATAAACTTGCAAGCAGCGAAATTATTAAACTTATTAACCACTTTGTACTAACCGGCACTGTTTCAATTCAAAAAGATGGAAAAAATCAAAAACGGTTACTTCCTAATATGTATGGACTTCTTAATATGCCACATCAAGTAAAAGAAGAAGTTGCAAGTGGCGATAAAGATAAAATGGAAAAAATATTTGAAAAAATTGAGGCGGGACTATCTAAGTTAGAATTGGGCGATGAATTTTCTACACCCATGATGGTAATAGTTGATCCCGCAACTTCATTGAAATTGGTAAAACCATACGTGGTAGGACAAGCCCCCGCATCAAATAGTGAAAAATGGGAAGATGTTCTAATTCAAACTATTAAGGCTATTAATAATAGAGAAGATGTTTACATTGAAACTTCAAACTTGTTAAAACATCAAATACTGATTTATCCACTAAATTCAGAACTAATTAAGTTTAAACCTAGTAAGTATATGTTACCTACACCAAATGAACAAGTTGATAGAGACTCAACTGATATTGCTCATTCATACATTGATTTTGTTTTAGGTGGTCTACTTGCTACCAAAAAGACCATTTTGCAAATTCATATTAAACAAAGTTAAAAAGATAAGGTAAATCAAAGTGAGTGAACAAACAAATTTACAAGTACAAGCACAGAATGAAGAAGAACTTTTAGTAACAAAACTTCATTCTGAAGTGCTACTGCTATTAGGGATAGATAAACTAGCACTAAGCAGGCAAAATTTTCTACTTCATCTATCTTTACTTCAAGCTATTCTAGTAACACGTGGTATTGATGCTAGTTCACTTACATATGAGCAAATATTTTTGCTTACTTTCTACCATATGGGTTGTCAATTAAGAAAGCAAGGGGTTGTTCGCGAATTTGAATTTGATAGGATCAAAAAAGAGAAATTTAACGAACTTGAACTTGATTATTATCCTAGCGGTAGTGGAGGAGATGAGGGTGGTGGAGAAAGTTGTGGATCAAACAAGAACTTTTGTTTGCAACTTGATGCATTTTTAGAAAAACTAAAAAGAGAAACTTCAACACCATCCTGCTTAGGAGTTGTCTAGTGAATGGTGTTAGAAAAAGACTAGCGGATATGTCTGTACGCATGATTAACGTTTTTAAAGACCCTCAATCTTTGAGATTTTATAAAGGCAATCTTGTAAAACTTGAACATGATGACTCTTATCAAAGAGTGTTTGATAAGAACAAGTACATCGAATTTGCTGGGGTTATTATTGACATTAAACCGCAAGAACTTGCAATGCTTTATGACTCCAATATATCTGACATTCAAGGGTATTCTAAACTTTACACATATCAAAACCTTGACTATGAACTGAAAGATAGAATATCAATTTCAGATTTAGTTTATTTTGAAATATTTAGCATTGACTCTTCAATTGGCTACTTTACTTTAGTTTTAAAGGAATTTATATGGGCATAGAAGAATTTACAATTGAGTTAGAAATTGGCTGGTTCGGGGGCCGTTCTAGTATTGCTAGGATGCATGAAAAAGGGGGTGCTAATTTACCAGTAAGAAAACATTTAACTAAAATTGCTGATAGTGCTGAATTTAGAGAATATATCAATAGTGGCTATATAAATTCTAAGTTTCGTACTGATCTTAAATCAGGAATGGATGCTATTGGACAAGCTTTTATAAGATATTACCAGAATTATGTACTATCTGGGCAAGTTGCACCGGGTTTAAAGGCTAGCACAATTGAAAGGAAGTCAAAAAAAGGTAGCAATACCGCATCAATTCCACTTGTGGATACGTCCAAAATGTTATCAGAACTTACTTATAAGGTACTTGAATGATTGTAACTCTAGATGTGATTTTAAATCATTTAATCAAGATATTTAAAGGGTTTAAGACCTATGCAACTGAAAATAATTTTGAATGCGAGATTATGAATACTTACAATCACCCATATCTTTCAAAAATTACAACTGCTAGCCCTAATATCGTAGCATTGAAATTTGATGGCACACAACATCTATTTGATCATAATTGTAATCTCGGTACATTTTACGAAAATGCTTTGGAGTTTAGTCTAGATTTTCAAATATATATTATTGCGGTAGTGTTAAATGCTAAAGATTTTGAGGCTAATTCGCGTATGCTAATGCTTTACAGTATGCTTAGCAAATTTTTACATAATAAAGACCATAAGTACACGTTAGAAAGTCAATCTCAACCCGAATATATAAGAAAAATTAACTTTTATATTTATCTAACATCTAACATGCAAACAGTTGGAATGATTAATTTAGGTACAAAATATAGCAACCATGCATACAGTGCATCTGTAGCATTTAATGCTAGTGTTCAAGCAATCGAAATTTTAAAGGAGGATTAAAATTGCCACAAGATACAATTAGTGTAAGCTTGGTTAAAGCTAGTGTTCAAGCTAACACGCCCAATTATTATAGCCCACTTTTGGTCTACAAAACAGCCAAAATTAAGGTTAAAAAAGATTCTATTAACTACAAAACATTGGATCTAACTGTTAATAACTATGAAAAAGAAATTCAAACTTTAGAAAAAGAAAATGGCAATGGAGAAGAACAGTTTGGAAAAGAAAAAACACTCTTAACAACCGCAATGAAAGATTTTTTTAATTCAACTGAAGAGTCAACAAAATCCGCTGTTCTTTTTATTTATAAGGATAAACCTGAAGAATTAAAAAATTATCTAAAAGTGCATAGACACTCTTTTGTTGTGCTTATTAATACTGAAGGTGATAATTCGGATGATGGACTAAAAATTTACAAAGACGACTATGATAAGTTCAAAATGTCTTCAACTTTTTTTGTATTCTCAACTAAAGAACAAGAAATAAAAGAACTGTTTAAGGATAAAGGCGATATTGAAAAAGAAGGAAATATTGTTGTTTATAGTAATAATAGAGACAATCTACATTTAAAATTTGTAAGTGCGTATTTGCATCAAGCAAGTATTTTTCATTCTGTTAATCCTTATGGTATGCCACTAGCCGCCAAACCACTTCTTGATGATGCTGTGATTAAAAAGTTAAGGGATACAAAAATCAATTTTTACTCACTTCTTAATGAAACTGGACTTGATGGTATATCCGCTTTTAAAGAGGGTGTTGATCTAACTGGAAAATCAATAGATAAGATTTTTACTTATCATTACATAAAAAACGAGGCTATTGTTGAGCTTATTCGAATTTGGAATAAAAACAATAGACAAAACAGCAAATTATCCGCACTACAACTTAGTGGCGCTAGAGATAATGCATATACTTCTGCTATTGAATGCCTACTAAAACGGTTTATCGATAGGGGACTGATTGTAGAATACAAAGACTTAAAGCTTACCCTTTCAGGCACTAAACAGCTTAAATTAGAACTTAGTGTGAATATTACTTACAACTTTAGTATTAATGCTGTTACTTTAGTAATTACTTCTCAAGATATAGTTGATTATCAAAATAGTTTAAACGTATAAGGAGTTAAAATTATGCAATTTTATGATTTAAGAGAAGTTTACTTTTCAATCGGTGGTATACAACTGCATAGTGGCAAACTTGAGCTTACAAGTGAACCTACAACAAGAGCAGTGGTTAGCACTGAAGATAAGGATTTCCTGTAATAAGCTTACGAGATCCTAAAACGATAACTTATATTTTCAACATTGAAGTTACTCTAGGTAGTCATGATTATATTGCACTAACTGAAATTGCAGATGATCAGTTTTATAACATGGATGTTAGCAAATATGATAAAATGCTTGATTTAGCATTCAATGATAGAATTGCTACCAAAATTATTTCTAACCATGCAATTTTCACTGAAGAACCGTCAAGAAGTTATTCGCTGAAGCTGAAAAAGTAACTTTTGAAATTAGGGCTATTAATTGCAAAAAAACAAAACCAAACAAAAATTAAAAGGAGATTCTTTCTATGATAATGAGATATAAAATGAAAATTTTAACCAAAAACAAAACATATGAATATCCACTTAGAGTATTACCAGTCTATGAATGGGATAGAGTCCTCGGATTTAATCAAAGTGACGCTATTTATAAGCTTAATGAAGTGAAATATTTAAGAGAAATTACAACTTAATGATAAGTCCGAAATTTTTAGATGAATTTTATGTAATTTTAGATGCAAATAGAGAATTTATCTCTTACTACAAGGACTATCTTGTTGCTATTATCTACACCGCGCAATTCAATACTTTTCACGCAGATAATGATCTTAAAAAACCGGCTTTAGTATTTTTGAGTGAATATGAAAACAATGTTGGTGATTTTGTTACTTTTGACTACATCAATGATAATTTTGATTATACAAAAGTAACTTCTACACTTACATCAAATTCTACTGAACTGGTTGCTAAATGAGCAAAATAAATAAAGAGATTGGCAAAACTATTGCTAGTCTTAATGAGAGTAGAAAAAAGTATTTCACCTTACTTGAAGAGATAAAAAACGATAAATACTATTTTCCAGTAATTATGAATATTTGCTCATATGATGATGTTAAGAAAATGCCTTATGATGAGCTTTTAGAAGTTAATCGTATTGCTGATCTTAAATTAGAAAAAGAATTGTATGAGTTAATTTTGAGTAAATGAGGGATTAATGAGCGACAAATTCACCATTAAATTTAAGGGCGTTCTTGATCATGCAGCAACAAAAAAGGCTATCGAACAAGATATTACCAAAATGGAAAAATATCTTAAACCTAAAAAATCTAGTTTGGGTAGTACTAAAGATATTGTAAAAAATAATTTGTCTGATAAGAAAAAAGAACTAAGCAAACAAACTAAATTTGAAAGCTTAAGAGAGCGTGTTGAGAAATATAGGCTAACACAAACTAAAAAGCTTATGAAACAAGGCATGGGTTTTGAAAAAGCTCGAAAAGAAGCTTTTAAAAGATCTTTAATGTCGGATAGAGATAAAAGACGCCTTGAGTATAAAGAACTTGCAAAAGAATCAAAAGCAAAAAGTAAATTGCTAGCGGCTTCTCAAGGGAAAGGACTTGTTGCCAAAATTGCTATAGGTAGCGCCCTAGGAACTGTTATTGGCAACGCTGTTAGTAAAGCAGCAGGTGGGATTTTTGGTTTTGCGTTTGGTTGGATTAAAAAATCAGTTGAAGCAGTTTCTCAACAGAGAAAAGCGCAACACCTCAATAGCGCATTTTATACAGAAAAACAACGGGCATTATTTATGGGAACTAAAGATAAGGAAGGGAATATTACCGGGGGAATCCTTAATACTAGAAAAGGATTTGAGCGCAGCTTAGAAAAAGAAGAGTTTCTGCGGCAATTTTCTCTTATTAAGGGGACTCTAACAAGCATGAACCAGTTGACTCCAGAGAGATTAAAACTTACGGGGGAAATGATGGCCGATCTTGTATCTAGCGGTCAAGCTAGCATGCAAGAGGCTGCAGCACTTGTTGACGCGCATATTAGAGGATATGGAAACCTTTATAAAACAATGGAGGGCACAATAAAAGGCGAAAAATATACGGTACAAGCAAAAGATAACTATGAAAGAGACGCTCGGGGCAAAGATTATAACTTTAGATTTAAGAAATTAAAAGAAATAAAAGATGATTACGCAAGTTAGGGACTTACAAAACCTGCTGACGAGAAAGAAGAAATTGATATCAAGTTAACCAGGCTTGAGCAATCTCTTATGGATGTGACTGCTGGAGCTATGAAACCGGTGCTTGATGGTGCTTCAGAAATAATTGCCTGGGTCGAAGACTTGATGAAAACGTATAGTACAGGGGGCATTACTGGTGTTTTAACCAAAATGGTTACAAGTGCTCTTAGTTCTATAGGTTCTGCAATTGCTGCTGGATTTAGCGCTGCGTGGCGAGGTTTTGTAAGTCTCTTACCGGTAGGGTTACAAAAACTACTAAAAAAATTGGGCTATTATTGAGGATTTTTAGTGTTATTTGATAAAAGGTAATTTTATGGACATTATAAATAAAAATATTGACAATGGCGAAAATAAAAAAGAAAAGGAAAAGTCATCTCCGGAGAATACTCAATTAATAAGAGATATAACAACCCAAATATCTGCTCTTTTTGGAGCAGACAACTTTTTAATGCTATTCCCTAGACTAGATTTAAAAGGTTTTGGGTATGTGCCACAATTGTTTTTTATAAAACCAAAAACCCAGCTAATCTCGCGGTCTTACAACACTAGTTACTCTAAACGCCCGACTATCAACTATTATGATAGAAAAGCGACATACGTAAGCTACAACCCCGTAATGACTGGAGAACATATTTCATTAAACGGTGGAGTACTGACTTCTCTATACAAAGAAATGCTTTCACCACTCAAAAAGACTGTTTTTGGCAATTCTTTACTCCGTTTTGACGCCCACCTTGTAAAAGAACAACTAGCCAACAGACTACAAGCTCAAGTTCCTTTTACTATCTACAGTCCAACTTTTGGATTTAAAGAATTAGCTATAATTACAAATCTTTCGTTTAAGGACACTCCCTTCATTGATGAAGTTGAAGTTAGTCTATCAATGGAAGTAGTGAAAACGTTTACATTAGAAAAATATAAAGGATAATATATGTTAGTAAATCACGATTTTAAAACAGTGTTACTAAGTTATGATTTTAAAATTGAGTTTTATGATGTAGATGAATCAAAAAAATCAACTGATGGAACTCCTTTTCCGAAAAAAATTCCTAAAATTATAATCAATACACAAGGCGGAATTCATGTTGATATTTCCATATTTAATAGATTATCAGAAGACTTAAATACTGTAAGTTCCAAACAAGCAAAAATTGTTCTGTGGAACTTGCCACTAGACTTTACAGACCACATTAAATTCGGAGATATTGTAAAAATATATTATAAGAAATTTGCTTATGAAAAAAAATTTGATTTCATAATGGCAGGCACTTTAGAGCACCCCATGAGCACTGATTATCCTGGTGGAGATTTTAGTGTCGAGCTTGAAGTTAAATTATTAACTAATAGCAACTTCTTCAATCGCAAATTGAAGGACAAAGAGGGAAAAGTGGGTAAAAACTTTAAGGGCATGACGGTGCAAGATGCGATAGAGTCTGTATTTCCTAATCGCAATATCATTAACATGAATGATAAAGATAAACTTAAAGTAATCGACAAAAATATTTATGCCTCAACACCAAAAGAGTTTATTGAAAAAATAATAAAAGGAAAATACGTTCATAACGTAATAACTGATGCTGGCTATCATGATTACGAAATTGAATGCAACTTTATATTTACTAATTACAATCAAGAGAGTGAAGATATTCACTATGAGGCATTAGAAGATTATGGACTTGAATTTATACCACAACAAGAAGTTGATATTGAACCTGAATTTAAGACAAGGCGTATATATTGGAACGCTAAAATATTTTATACACATAAACTAAGAGTTGGTGATAAAGTTTCATTTATAGACGGACTAGGAAACATTATAAAAAACACCATACAAGAAACAAGTGCGGGGCTTAGCAACACAGGAGATTGTTCATTATCACTTAAGCTATATGACGCCTCTAATTTTGCACCAATGAGATAATAAGGGGGTAAAATGGACTTAGAGCATATAATTTACAAAATGAACAAGCGCATTTATGGAAATACATTAACACAAGAAGACGTAAAAAATTGGATTTATTCAAATATTTTCATAACTCGAATTGGCGCTGTAAAAGAATTTAACCGGCAAACACAAGAGGCTGTAGTTACAATACCAGAATTTGAAGACTTAGAAATTCAAACAAAAAATATTTCTAATATCAGTTTTGAATTATCAAAAGGTGATACTGTTATACTTCTTCAATCAAGCATTAACATTTTTGATAAAAATGATGATATTCATTTTGACAAACATCATTTTTATATACTTAGCGCAATTGGTCCAAAAACTTTAAATTTAATTTCTGATACTGTTAAGATAAAAGCAAATAGCAGAATTGAAATAGCTAACCAAACAACTAGCTTAAAAGAAATTCTAGATAGTATTCTCAGCGCTATCAACGGTATAACTATCATAGGAGACGAAAAAACAACTATTAACTATCCAGCATTACAAGCGGTGACCTCTAGAATTTCTGCTAATATCAACAGTTTGTTTAAGTAATTTTTGCTAAATATGGTATAATTACTAGTATGGATTTAAGAATTAGTAATGATTTTAAATTGGTATTTAATAACGATGTATCAATTGTTGATGGAATTGACGAGCAAAAACAAAAACTGTTTTTATTCTTAAAAACATTAAAGGGAAGTCTAAGCTATGCTCCTAATTGGGGACTAGACTACTTTTTACTTTTGAAACTATTAAAAATTAACAATCTTCAAGCTATAAAAAACTATTTTCATGAAATATCTAAAGAACTTAACTTAGATATAATAAATATTTCGACTGCTGTAAAAGATCGCAAAGCACATATATCCTTTTTTTTCTCCGGGGACATTTTGAATATGGAGTTTAATTTATGAGCATTGTTTTTGATTCTGATTTTGGCATTCTAAAGCGTACAATTAAGGATATAGTACGGGCAAAAAGAGAATACTTACGGATAAATTATGGGATTAACATTGATGATAGTAATAGCTCGATTTACAACATGATTGCATCTTCTTTAGCATTGATTGAAGAAGAAGTAATTAATGAACTTAATCTCTTTTTTTCTAAAATGAAACCCGGTGGTAGCTATTGGTCTGCAATTGAAGAACACATTTCTTCTAAAAGCGCAACTTACAGTGCAGTTAGAGCTGCTTTACTTAATCTTTATGGGGTAGAGTACGCAAACATTAAAAGTTCCGCTGGTAAAGCTAATATATACCTAATTTTGAAAGAAGATTTACTAGACGCTGGTAAAACTACTATTAATAATTCAGAATTTAAAGCAAAACTTTGGGAAACATTGTATCTTACAACTCCTAGTGGCCCTTTACTTGAGGGTGATATAGAAATTGATGGACTCAACCCAACTGGACAACGAAAATCTTATAAAATATCACTTGGAAAAAGAAAATATGTTTATATGAAAGTAAAATATAAACTTGACCTTAAAAACTATCTCTACTTAAACATAGACTCTCAAATTAGAAACATATACTCTAGGATTATTTCAAATAACTATTCTGATATGGGAATTAGCTTTGAGTATCAAGACTTTTTTGCGCCCGTTAATGAAGTAAAAGGGATTAAGTTTATGGAAATAAAAGCTTGTGTTAAAGATACAGACACTGAAAGTATTTCAAAAATCAGTGATAGCGATTTTCAAACAAATCAAGATATTACCATTACTGATGATACAATGCTGATTTTCAATACAACTGAACGACTACTTATTGGCATTGATACTTGAAAATTATGAAAATACCTAATTTTTTACAAAACACTGAAGTTCACAAATTTATACGTACAGAATTGGAATACGCACAAACACTGCTTAATGAACTTAAATTCATGAATTCTAACTTTATATCCATTAGTGCAAAAGAAAATGTAAAATCAAGATATATTGCCATATGGCTATATCAAGTCTTATCAATTTTCTATGCAAAAACTCAAACTTTACAAAGTATTACAACCAACATCAACAGCGTTATTTTTGCTTTACGCCATATTGGCACTGATGAATCGTTTAGACTGATTTTCAAGGCGTTTTTAAATGTAGATATTACAGTTAATACACCAGAAGCCGGTGTTATTGATATCTCACTAAAAGGGACAATAAAAACAAATTTTATTACATTTATTTCCCCTAGCACTGCAAAAGGAAACCCGCTTAGAAAGATATTAATTAGAGAAAAAAAAGATGGATATGCTGCATCTAAAAAGGCTTTAGTATTCAACTCTCTTCCTAAAGGATATGATCATTCAATTTATGCTTTCATAAAAAGGATTATTCCTATTGGTAGAGTTCTTAAAATTAATAATAAAGATGGTGAAAATATTATCACTTTTAATAATTAAGGGGGCTTAATGGCTGATGATCAAGAAAAATTACTAATTGATGAACAAGAAACTGTTCAAATAAAAGATTTAAATAAGGTAGGTGTTGTTAACAATGATGATCTTTTACTGCTTGATGATGGAGTTGCAAGTTGCAACGCTATTACTTTTAAAGATTTTTTAAAAACCGCTAAAGACAAAACATTTAAAGGTGAAGGACTTGACTATTTTAAAGAGATAATTAAGTCTACAATCGCTGAAGAACTTGCAGCTGATGAGGAGTTTGTAAAAAAAATTTACGCTAAAATAACGAATAAACTAATTAACAATGACTCTACTAATATTGTAAGCCTTTATTATAAAATCAAGTCATACCTTGAAAGTGGCATGCCATCAGCTACCCTACATTATCATGATAAACTTTTAATCATGTCTCATTCAACAAACACTATTCAAAAAACACCTGTTCCTGAACAAATAACTGGCTTACCATTTGGTTATCATCCTTACAGACAAAAAACTTTAGGTACCACGTTTTATCCGTATGAATACAAGGGTAGTTTAAAAACTATTAATATGGACGATTACGGCGATGTAACTCTTGTTTGCAATAAAAGTCTTGACGATGTTCCCCATTACCTTGATATTGATATTGACATAAAACACCCTAGCAATGGGAGTAAATCATTATACCTAAAGTATTACGATGAAAGTGAAAAAAATCTGGTTTATCTGCATGAGGGCTCCTCTTCAATATCTATTAGGGTCCCTATGTACAAAGGATGGTATGTCCAAAAAAGATCCCTCAGATCAGGAAATCCAATCCCAGTTTATTGCAAACTGTAAACTATTTTAGCAAAAATTACAGTTTTGGTATATAATGTATATATCAAAAAAAATTAAAATGAAGGATTAAAAATGGATATTAAAATAACTGAACTTCTTATTAATTTAAACGAAATTAAACTTATAGCCGTAATGATTTTTGTCACTGTACTAGTTCTAGGAGTGCTAATTCTTCTAAAACCTTTACTAAAAGACATATTATCTATAGTAATAGGCAAGATTTTTAGAAATGGCAATGGCAATGGAAATGGCAACAATCATATTAAAAAACGGGATTAATTTATGAAATTATCTAAAGATAATATTGAGCTTGGACTTACGTCCATATCAAACCTTATTGAAATATTTTCTAAATTTGAAGATGAATTTGATGAGATTGCTCATAAAGGATTTTTTTTAGTTTATGAGCTGTATTCTCATTACAAATTAATCTATAAATCAAATATGGAAAGACTTGAGAATGCATTAACTCCAACAATAGCTAAAACACTAGCTCCAATTAATGAGAAAATCAACAGGTGTATTGATCTAGTTAATTCTGATGAAAAAAATCTAAAAATATCTAATGATCTAAAATTCAATAAGGAAGGAAAACCTATCTACCAAGAGGGGATAAATAATGCAAAATGACACTGTTGGTTTAGGACTTAATTTACTATCTAACTTAACTAATATAGCTAAAAATACTACAAACATAGATGAAAACTATATTAATACTTTTAGTAGGGTAATAGATTTTTTCTACAAAACATATATTGAAACACTAAAATCTATGGAAACAGCCGAATCAATGAGAATATTTGCAGAAATACAAGACATATTAAAATGCAATATTGAGATAATAGAGGCTATTTCTAGTAGTAAAAATAAGAAAATTATCTCCTCATTAAAAGCAAAACGCAATAAGATTATGCGGGAATATATCAACATTCTTAAAAGGAGTGAAAATGCTTAAGCTAGTAAACCCCCTTTTGATTATTTTGCTACTATGCTGCACTACTATTGCTAGCCTACCTGGAGAACCAAAACCGCCAATTATTCAAACACTAGAATCTTTAGCTAAATATGAGGCACAACTATCAGATTATGCTATGTACCTAGTAACATTTTTATCTAAAACAAAATCTAAAGTTAATGACCCAAATTATCCAGAATATACTTATCCGGATTTATCAACACTAAAAGACGAACACTCAATAACTTCGATAAAATATAATATCAAACTACTTTTAGAGTACATCAAAAAAACAAAACCCATAGCAAAAAAAGTCTATAATACGTATTCAAAGTTAAAAATGTAAATTACAAAAAGAGTGTTCTTGCAAGAACTTATGCTTTATATTAAACAAATTAGCTTTTACAACAGAAGAAAATCTAGATATTAAATCTAATTTAATCTAATATCTAGATTTTAACATTTTTAATATGATTATTTACTAATCAATGAGTACCTTCTTCTAGAAACTCTATTATTTTATCTATCTGTCCTACAGCTTCTTTAGACATTTCTGCTCCTTTGCCAGAAGTATTACTTCCACTGAACTTTACAGTTACTCCAACCAATTTTGCTTCTTTCCATATTTTTCTTTTTTCACTTTCATTATCCTTATCAGTAATACCTTCGATTGTTTGTTTAGCTAATTTTAAAGCTGCTAATTTAGCTGTTAATTTATCTTTAAAAAGACTTTGTAACTTTAATAGTTTTTCTTTAAGTTCTGCATTATCTACATCTTTAAATTTTTCTTTTAATTGATTTATTTCATCTTTATACCCTTTAAATTTGTCACAATCAGTGTCATTTTTAAGAGTTGAAATCTCTGAAAAGATTGAATCTATTTCTTTTTTTTCTTCTTCATATGCTTTTTTTTCTTCTTCATATAAGCTACAAGCCATTACAAATAATGTCGATATACAAAATAATTTAACTATGTTTTTAATTTCCATTAGTTACTCCTTTATTTAATAATAATGAAGGTAAAAATAGCACAACATTTTAAAATATAAACCTATCAATTAAAACTTGCGTTAATTTTTTAAAAATTTCTAAAAACAAGATCTATAATTACAAGAATAAACTTTTTTGTTACTTAATGTATTGTACTGAAGAGAAAAAGGAGATAAAAATGAAAATTATCAATGTATTATTTTGTTTATTTTTTATTATGCTAAATAGCTGTAATTCTAATAATAACGACGCTTTTAAGAAAAATAATAAAAATAATACCCAAGAAGTAAAAAGCAGGGCAAAACGAGATATAAGCGAACAACAAGAAAAACCAAAATCTAAAGAAGACCTGCTTAAAGACAAGCTCTCTGAAGATCAAAAAAAACAACTTAAATGGTTAAAAGACACATTGGAGAATGAAAAATTTGATAAATTTTTAGGATATGATGAAGATAAAATAAAATCGGCACTTGATCATATAAAAAGTGAACTTGATAGCTGTAATGGGGATCAAGCCAATGAACAGAAAAGTACTTTTAAAACTTTGGTTAAAGAATTCTTTAAAGGCGATGATATAAATAATTTCAAAACTGATGTAGTTAGTACATGTAATAATCCATAATATACTAGCCCCCTTATTGTGGGGGCTTTACTAAACATACTGCTATGCTGCAAATATATAATCAAATTGTTTATCTTCTTTTAACACACTAAAGAATATTAACGGGCTAGGGCCATAAGTAGTCCTCTTAAACGCCATAAACTTTTCAAAATCTTGTAAATCCTTTAATCTATTATTTTTCTTGAAGTAGCTTTTTATAATCTCCGCCCAATAGTTTATACTCTTAAAATCACTATTTTTCTCAAAATACGAGATTAAATCGGCTTCAATTTTCTTGATATCATCTATATTATTGGGGTCTACATTCTGAATAAAGCTTATTTTTTGAATAATTGAGTTTATATCATCTTTTATTTTAGAATCATTTACCCAATTTTTTATATTAGATAGAGCGTCTTTAAAAATACCGTAGTAATAAAACCTATCTTTTTTCTGTTTTTGAATAGTGTTGTTTTTTTGTTCAGAATTATTGTCTTTTCTTTGATTGTAATATCTCTCTTGTTTTTGTTCTTGCTTTCGATTAAAACTAACTTGCTTGTTAGGCATATAATTTTTGTTTTCATAATTATTGTAATTAGGGTCTGCATCAGTATCCATTTCACTTTCTACCATGAGAAATGAAGCTAACGCATACCTTTTGGTATAAGTAATAGCTGAGCCAAATCGATGATACACTGTATTTGTAACTTTAGTACTATTTTCATCATCATTATCATTGAATTGTAAATTTTCTGTAAACATTGGTGTATCAAAAGAAAATTCATATCTAGTACTTCTGCTGAAAAATGTAGTCCTAATAACGTGCTCCTTTTGACCATCTACATATTTAGAAGTTGGATATTGCCATAAACAAATATCTAAATTATGATTTTTAATAACGTTTTTAATTTCTTTAGCTATTTCGTTATAATTCTGATACTTATAACCATATCCCTGAAGATTTTTATCAATCCCTGATAAATTTATAATTAGGGTGTGCATATCTTTTTTGAAGTCTATTTCTGCTTGTATATTATTTTGTATATCTTGATTATTTGTTACTTGTGACATAATCGTCAACCTCCATGAATTTGTTTAATAATAATTATATAGCAAAAACTATTTTTGCCAACTTTTTAACAAAATTTTTTGTAAAAAGAAGTGGGACTTAACCAAACTCTCTTTACAAAGAATCTCGTTAAGTGCCCACTGTATTATTATTTTCTTGCAAATTAACAAATTCAGGTAGGTGCCAATGTCAATATTTAAACAACTACGCTTTTTGTAGTGTAGCCCAATTTAGAATTAAAATCAATTTTCTTTTACTAAATTATAAAAAGTGTATTAAATTAATGAGATTAATAATTAAAATTTAATATTTTTTCTTAGAAAAGTCTTTACTTTTAAATCAAAATTATGCACTATATTATTAATTATTATTAAACAAATTCATGGAGGTTGACGGTCATGACACTAACAATCAATAAAAAAAGTCCAAATTGCCACAACAAACACCAACACAAATTAATTGTTCTTATTTCAACACTAGACTACGTAAACATAAAATATCCAAAATATACCCAAAAAAATATACTATATTACTTTAATAAAAATCTTAAAAAAAATGGTCAAGATACTGTTACGCTAAAAACATTGCAAAAATATCTTTATAAATTAGAAAAAGAAATAAAAGTTACATCAAATTACCACAAACACCTGGGGGTAAATTGTGGGACTGAAATTTACTATAAACTCATTTATCCAAAAAAAGAGTGTTACTTTAAAATTAATAAATTCTTTGAAGATAAAAAACACTCAAGATTTAAAAAAAGAGTTGAAAACCACTATTTGGACAAATCCCCTTTAAGGGGGAGTGTAAATTTGGGGGAGTGTTTAAGTAATAAAAATAATAATATAAAAGAAGAAAGAAATAAAAAAATAGAAAATTTTCAAGTAATAAACTATTACAATAAATGTAACTTTAAAGATAAAGAATTTCTTCTAATTTTATTAAACTTAGATATTAGTAAAGATAAAAAAATTGAAATAATTAAAGCTTTAAAAAGATTTGAAATTAAAACAACAAAACATAAAAATGTACATTTTAACAAAAATTCTTTAAAAGAAAAGCAAAACAAATTGAAAGAAATTTTAAACAATAATCAAAAAAAATTAGAAAAAAACGGGTATAATCCCAAACATCTGGAAACAAATTTCCAAAAAATATATGAAAATTATAAATTTAAACCCCATTTTATCATTGAAAATCACAAATATAACGATTTAAGCAAAATAATACGCAAATTAGAAAAATCAATTGAAATAAATCGGGAAAATTCACAAAAAGATTATGAAAATTTAAAGATAAACACTTTCAATATACTTATTGAGCGGCTAAAAAATGTGAAAGAAATTGAAGTTTTAAAGCCAATTATAAAAGATTATTTGAATAGCAAAAAGAAATTAGAATATAATAAAGTATTCGATACGTATTATTATGAATTATTAGAAATAGTAGAAAATGAAAACAATTCTTTAGCGTTAAAAGAAGTTGTATAAGGATTAAGTATGGAAACTGCAATTGAGCCTACCAAAAAAGGTAAATGCAAAGTTGAATGTAAAAATAAAGATAAGTTTATAAAAATTGAGAAAGAAAATGGTAAGGCGATGTACCATACACCAATAATGATGGATTTATACAAATTTGGAGTTTATGAGAAGAAACATGAATTTCGAGTGTCATTAAGGGCCTTGCATAATGGAGAAAGAATTGTTCAAGAAACCCACTTATACCCCCCCAAAGAAGGGGACAAATTTTTGGGAATTTTTTATGGTTTTAGAAAACCAATTAAAAAGGCTTTTGTAAAGTATGAAGCAAATGGAGTTAGAAAATCTTATGGATTTGCAAGGGCATATTATATGGAAGTTAGATTTAAAGCAGGCAGCGTTTTCTTTTATTTTAAGGGATTATACCGCTTATTATATAAAGAAAGAATGAATAATCATTACAACAAAATATTATTTAGTATGTTTACAGATTTAGAAAAACAAGTATATGAATTTTATGGGAAAAAATACCCCGAACAAGGACCACTTACGAAATGGATAATAAAAAACCTAAAATAATAACAATTGCGTCAATTAAGGGCGGTGTTGGTAAAAGCATGTTGTCAATTATATTTTCATATATTTTAAATGAAGCCAACAATAAAGTGTTAGTTGTAGATTTAGATCCTCAAAATAGTTTGACAAGCTATTTTTTACGATATATTAGTAATATTGAAATAAATAATATTTATTATCTATTAAAAAGAGATCAAACAGTGGATTTTAACGAATATATGAATCCAATAAATAATAATATGTATATTATTCCGTCCCATCCCATTTTGTGTAAATTTGAAAAAGAAGATATTACTTATAAAGAGCTTATGTTGGAATTTATTTTTGATCATAACTTACATTATTATAATTTTGATTATGTGATAATAGATACTCCACCCAGTTTAAGTTCTTTATTATTTAATGCTTTAAATATTACACATAAAGTTATAATACCTATTCAAACGGAAAGATGGTCTGTAGAGTCTTTGCCAATATTAATGAATGAAATAAAAGAAGTTGAAATGATAAGAAAAAAAAATATTGACACGTCAATAGTAGAAAACCAATTTATGAAAAATAGAAATACATATAAAGATATCGAAAGTATTTTGCAGCCAAAATACAAGGATCTTATTAAGGGAAGAGTTCATTTTTATAATGCAATTAAGGTTTTTATAAACGAATTAAAAGAGCCGGACAATAAAGAAATTTATTATCAAGAAATGAAAAAAATATTAAACAATTTGTTATAAAAAGTATGCCGGCATATTTATTATAGTAAATTAAAACTTAGGAGGATTAAATGTCAAAATTAAAAGTAAAAAAAATATTATTAAATAATAGAACAGATAGCATTAAAGAATTTGAAAATAACGAACTTGAATATAAAAGTTATAAAGAGCAACTTCGTAGAATTACTATTGATGATATTGATAATAAAATTAAAACAATGAAAATATTATATAAAATAAGGGAAAAAAAACTTTATTTGATAGATGGTTATAAAAAATTTGAAGACTTTTTGTCAGAATTTATAATATCCAGAAGTCAGGCTTTTTTATACCTTAAAATTTATAGAAAAGTATTAGATGGGAGTGTATCAATAAGTGACATTAAAGAAAAAGGATTAAAGGGTGTATATAGAAACATATTAAACACAGAAATTAAAGAGGATAAATCAAGACAAAACCCAATAAAACCGTTAAGATTTCAACTTAAAAGCAAAGAGAGTTACGATTTTTATAAAACCAATTCTAAATTCACAGGGTTCTTATTAGACAAATTATTTAATAATGAAAAAGAAATAATTAAAAGAATTATGAAGGAATATAAACAATTAAAAGGATAATACGTAGATTTTATGAGTAATTTAGCGTACAGAACATATAATATAGAAAGTATAAAGAATGAATTTTTAAATAAAGGGTTTAGTGAGGAGGCAATAGATTTTGTTTTTCTTCACAATGATAATTACAACTTTGAAGTTTTAAAAGAGAAAATGAATTCTTTGGAACAACAAATAATTAATGTAGAAAAGAACTTTCAAAAAGATATATCTAGATTGGATACTAAAATAGATAGTGTAAAAAACGAACTTAATGCGAAAATAGATAGTGTAAAAAACGAACTTAATGCGAAAATAGATAGTTTAGATACTAAAATAGATAATGTAGAGAAGAGTTTAAACGCTAAAATAGATGGTGTAGAGAAGAGTTTAAACGCTAAAATAGATAGTTTAGAAAAGACTTTACAAAAGGATATATCTAGTTTAAAAAATGAACTTAATGCAAGCAATAGAACAATACAAGTAATGTTAATAGCAGGAATAACACTTGCTCCAATTATTTACTCTATATTCAATAAGTATTTCTTCAATTGAGAATGAGTGAAATTTTTCAAAATATCAAGGGAGTATATAGCGTATTTTTTAAATAGAGATACTATAATCTTGATTTAAATTATTAAAAATAACATTTTATTTTTGCTCTTTTCTAAATTAGAACTTGTTTAAACTTTTAAACAAAAGAACTTAAATAAGTTTTTGTTTTGTAAAAATCCAAATTGATTTTAATTCTAAATTGAATTATGATTAATTAGTAGAATTATTTTTTATAATAAATTCTGCTAAACCCCGGACTTTATTAAATTATTTTAACAAGAGACTTTAATAAAGTCCCCACTGTTTTTTACAAAAAGTTTTACAAACAAATTGACAACAACCATTTTTGCTATATTATTGTCAAATAACGTTGGTTGCATAAACACCAGCAAAGGTTACTTATTTATTATCTATTTAGAATTTTCCAAAAAATCAGTAGTGGGAATTTATCGAATTTCTTTCGTAAGAGATTTTCTATAAGTTCTCTATATTTTTATTTACAAGAAATTTTGTGTAAAAGTTGACAAAAACATATATTATTATATAATAGGTATAGCTAAAAAAATGTTAGTGTCATAAATCATAAATCAAGAATCAATTTAATTAGGTTGGGACTTAACAGATTTTCTAATAAAAGAATATAAAAGAATTTCGTTAAGTCCCAACTTCTTTTTACAAAAAATTTTGTTAAAAAGTTGGCAAAAATAGTTTTTGCTATATAATTATTATTAAACAAATTCATGGAGGTTGACGATTATGTCACTAACAAATAATAATCAAGATATACAAAATAACGGAGTATCTAAAATGATGAATTTTGAGCAACAAAGTTTTATTGGATGTGAAGTGTTTGAAGAAAAATCAAATATTGTTGTTAAAGAAAAAAGCAAATTAAGTAAAATAGGTAAAAAATTACCAGGAATAAGTAGTAGGGAGTGTTTTAGATTTAATAGAAATCTTGATTTTAGCGTGCAAAGAAACAAGCTTGATAAATACGGTGCTAGTGAAGTGGGTACTGTTCTAATTGGTGGAGCTGATCTTAAAGACTTAATGATAAATAGAGTGCTTAAATATTTTGGCATGAGTATACCTTTTGAAGAGAATTTGTATATGCTCAAGGGCAAAGAGTTAGAAAATTTAGGATTTAGAGAATTTGTTAAGACACATGGTGATGATATTGATGTACTATACAAAAACAAATATGCCAACGGTGTTGATAAATATAATTATTCCAAAAAAATAAATGGTTCAGAAAATTTAGTAGGGGCAACAATTGATGGCTGGTTTATAAATAAGGAAGGTAATAAAGAACTTTTAGAGATTAAGAGTAGTGACTCTAATTATATGAGTGGCGCTATAGCGGAGTACAATAAAAATGGCAATTTCTTAAGTAGTAAGTATTTTTTCAAATATTATGTGCAAGCACAAATACAATTAGCATGTACCGGACTTGAGTATTGTAATTTATTCTTCTTGATAGATGCTGCACCAGTTAATTGTAAGATAGAAAGAAATGACTCTTTGATAACAAAAGTTTTAGAATTTGTTCAAAAATGTGAGCGGGAAGTTTTCAATATAAGAAACGAAATTGCTAAAAACCATGGGATTGATTTATTAATCGCAAGTGATCATGATAATGAAACGTTTATTAATCTTGTTGAAGAGATTGAGGAGTTGGTAGTAAAGAGTGATTTTTATCAATCTGGGACTGAGTTTGATTGGGTAAAAGAATTTGTAGAGTATGTTAAGTGTATAGACCTTGAGATTAAAACCGAGCAGGCTGCTATAAATCTTGAGGAGAATCTTATTGAGATTGATAAGCTAAAAGCAGAATTAAATAAAATTCAAAATGAAAATAGAAAAAGAGAAAAACCTATAAAAAATCTGCTCAAAATTAAAATTGATAATATTTTGGATAAATATCCACTAATTCATCATATGAATTACAGATTTAGAGAATTTGTGTTCAATTATGATCCTAAGAAAAGGGCAATATCAGATAGATTTACTGAATTTTTAACAACAAGTAATAAGATATTCTTACCAAGCAATATAGCGTATGCAAATAGTGTCCCCTTTTGAATGGGGATACTAAAGAGTTAAAAAAAATATTTAACATTGGAGGTTGATCAATGATTATTAGTAAAATAAAACAAAGTAATAATGGGTTACTCACAGAGATACAAAAGTGGGGGTGCTATTTTTTATGTCTGCATTACTACACAAGTTTATTTAAGAAACTTGAATTTAATGTTTTTGATATAAATGCATCGTATTACAGATTTTTAGGACTTGGATATATTAGGAGTAATTGTTTTATTAAAGATCCCTGTATGATACTTAATTACTACGGAATTAGAAGTAGCGCAAGATATGAAACTTCTCGTTATTTTGGAACTGCAAATGAATTTGAAATAAGTGAAGTTAAAATTAAAGGAGTTGCTGGATTTCACTTTATTGCTACGAAAGAGCAAGAGATATTATATGATTCTCTTGATTTAAAGCCTCGTGGAAAAGAATTTAAGGGAACTTCAAAACGTATCTTTAAGTTTAAGTAGTTGCACTATAGCTTTAAACTATTTTTGATAAATTTATAAGCTTGAATTTTGTTTGCAGAAGATAGTCCGTAGATATTGTCAATTTCATGGGTTGAAGAGTATTTCATAAGTTCTTTAATTTGAAAAGAATTATAACCATTGGCTTTTAAATTTGAAATAAATAAATTTCTACATAAATGAAGTGATTTATTTACCTTGAAGCCGGACTTTTTAAGAAGATTTTTAAATTTTTTAGAAATATGTATAATGTCAATTTGATTGTCTTTAAACTTGTGTTTGGTTTTTTGGAAAAGATAAGTACGCCTTGTATCAAGATTTTTATCTTCAAAATGATTTTTGTGTACTGTTTGAATAGCCATGAAATCGTTAGCGTCAATGACAATTTCTCTAATACAAGCGATACTTCTTTTTTTTGCTACATTTACTTTTATATTGTAAAGAATTTCACCAGTTTTGCTGGGCAGAGTAGTAATATCTTGCATTTTTACTTTTTGAAGTTCAGTGCCCCTACACCCAGTTATTAAAAGCAAATATACGAACCACCCAGATATTGGATCAATTTGTTTTAGTTGTTTAATACATTTTTCAATTAGTTTTTTAGTTTTTGGAGTTATATAAAACTTAGGACTGGGTTTTAGATTTTCTTTTTTGGTTTTAGATGAATTTTTTAGAGAATTTTTAAGAATTTTATTTTCATCTATAACTTTTTGATAATTTTTTAGTAGGTTGAGGATAAAATCTGTATCACCGTTATTTAAATTAAGATAATTATTGATGTCCATAAAATCTACTCCTTAAAAGTGTTACTTTTAAATTAAGTAAAAGTAATAAAAATAGATAAAAATTACATTTTGTATTTTACCAAAAACTAAAAATTTTAGTCAAATTTTGGTGCTTCTCATTGCATGCGAAATTTGGAATGTAGGATGGCTATAGTAAACAGAAGTGGCAATTTCTAAGGGGTGCACACAAGAAAGATAATATACTTTGTGTGATATATAGCAAAGACTCTGAAATTTAATTTGTATGTGTTTTGTGATCATTTGTAATGAGTTTGACATTTGCAATGGAGAGATTTTCTAAGTTTGATTAAAATTACATTTGAGTTTTGTTACTATGTAATTCGAAATGTAACAAAATTAATTATTTAAATCTTTAAAAAAATTGTATATAATAGGTATTGCATTATCTTTAAGACTTATGGAGTAATTTATGAATAAAAATATGAATAAAAATATGAGAATGTTTATTATTTGTGTTGTTTTTGCACTGATAAGTTCTTGTGGAAATTTTACAAGTAGTTCAAGCGAGCATGGTAGTTTAAGTGAGCAAGTAAGTAGTGATACAATAAAATTTTCTGAATTTACTGTAAAAATTAAATATAAAAAAGGCAATAGTGGCAATTGGACAGATTTGGGAACTTTAGTTATAAGAAAGGAAGAATATAGTATTGCAACAGGGTTGAATAATGATAATGAAGGAGGAGGACACACGGCGACATTATTTTCATTAGAAGAGTCAGAAGTTAATAACTTTGTAAACGCAATGACTAGAGGGGGAGCATTTAATGCCGATTATTATTATGGTTATCAAGAAGGAGAAGATTATAAAAGCAAAAACATAGAAACAAAAATAGAAACTATTAATGGTTCTCAATTTATTACATTTTTTGGAAAAGATAATTCATATGCAATTTTATTAGAGGAGCTTAAAAAGAATTTGAAATAAACTTTTATATCATAGGAGATGATTTTTATGAATAAAAAAATAAGAATGTTTGTTATTTGTGTTGTTTTTGCACTGATAAGTTCTTGCAAGAATGATGTAAATAGTAAAGATTTAGAAACTTCAAAACAAAGTTCAGAGCAGGAGTTAGAAAGTTCAAAACAAGTAGAACAAGAGATAAAAAAAGAATTTAATGGATTGTTAAATATTTTAGAGAAAAAAGACATATCTAATTTAGATGAAAAAGATACAAAAGAAATTGAAAAAACAATTCAAGAATTAAAGAATAAAATAGAAAATTCAGATTCCCAAAAAACTTCTCTTTTAACATATTCTGAGTATGAAAAAACATTAAAAGAAATAAAAGAAAAGTTAAAAGATAAAGGAAATCTTGAGGATAAATTAAAGGCGCTTGAAGAGAGTTTAAAAAATAAAAAAGAAGCGAGAAAAAAAGCCTTAGAAGAGGCTAAGGGGGAATTTGAAAAGCTTCAAAGTCAAGTTAAATCTGCAACTGGAGAAACTCATGGGCAGCAAGCTCAGAATCAAGGACAAGTTGGAAAGCAAGCTTGGACAAAAGCTAGAGAATATGGTTTAAGTGTAAATTCTTCTGTTAGTGCTGATACTAGTGGTATGTCAAATGGAATAATAGATGAGGCGATTAAGCAAATTGATGAAGAACTTAAAAGTATTGAAAAAGAGACTAAAAATTCCGAAGAGAAAAAGTAAAGAAAAATGATTTTCGAAAGCATAAAATATGAAAAACAAGACTAACAATTAGTCTTGTTTTTATTTATAAAGTATTAACTTCGCTAAACAGTTTAATATTAAACATTTTTCAATGGTTTTTGTAATTTCCTCCTTTGCTAAAATTTTAGCATATATAATTGTGTTTTTGCTATAATAATCATATGATAGATAATATGCATGCTAATAAAGTTTCAGATTTTTATGATAATTTAGATCAAGAATCAAAAAAGGAAATACACATCGCTTATGAAATAATAAATGACCCTTTAGGACCACCCACAAAAGAATTTATTAAAGGGGTTTTAAAAGATAGATATCTAATAGAAAAATATAGAAGTTCCAAAAATGTTGAGATTAATTATAGCTACAAGGAAGGAATGCTAGAAAAATGTTTGGAAAAATTAGGATATGATGAATCTATCAATTTTTTGTTTTTTGTTAGTTTTATTTTTTATAAGATAATACGAAAAGTATCGAAACGAAACCAACCACATGCGATTGAAGAATTTAAAGATATGTTATTTATAAGTATACACTACTATGACAAAGGAATTTTCACAAGTAATAATTTTATGAATGAAGTGAAATATTTTTACAAACTTACAAAATCAAGGTTTTTAAAAATACAATAAATTATTGAACCGCTATTTTCATAATCTTTGATTTAGAAATAGCAGCGAGCTAAATCAATAAAAGCCAATAAATATAAAATACTCCTCAATAGATATCAAGAAGTTATCAGTTTATGTTAACAATTCATCAAATTGCTTTACTATTTAGAGTAACAATTTGTTAATTTTGTTACTTTAGGGTAATGCTTTTGAAAAGAGTTAAAAGATCTTTTGATGATTATGTTGCATATTTCTAGAGAAGGCTCATTAAATGATGGAGAAATAGCAGCTAAACTCGGAGTTTCTAGAGTAAATGTATGGAGAATGAGACAAAAATGGGCGAGTGGGGAAACTTCTGTTAACGAAGATTCTAGAGTAACAATTAGTGAAGATACTTTTGAACACCTTGTAGCACAAACTTTTAAATCTGAAGTTAAGGCTAAAAAAGCTAAGGGCGAATTAGATTTAGAGCGCTCTAATTTAGAATTGGGATTTATACGTGCATTTAAGCAATATTCTAGTATTGAACTTGCTAGTATGTTTTCAAAAATAGATGATTTAAGATTTAAAATTGAATCTTTAAATAAACAATGTAACAAAAAAAATGCAAAATGTATTACTGAAGAAATTAATTCTTTAAAAGATGAACTTGATGATCTAATAAAGGAGTGCTCAATAAGGGAAATGGAGCTTTACTATGAATGTATGAAAAGGCTTGCTGCTGCTCATGAAGTTGAGAGCAAAAGTAACTACAAAAGTAGTAAAGGACACAAGTGAACTTATATCAAACAAAACTTTTTACGACACTTCAAAAGCAATATAAAAATCAGTTTGGAGTTGATATATTGCAGTTTGTAAAGGTAACAAACTCTTCAATCAATTTTGATCAGTTTGAAGAAGAATATTTAACCCTAAAGCAAAAGAATGTGATAAAAAGCATTCAAAAGAACAATGAAAAGAAGATTATATTTAGTGGTGGTATTGCTAGCGGTAAAACATATCTTGCATGTTATCTGTTTATTAAAAGTTTAATTGCAAATAAAAAGCTATATTCTAGTGATACTAATAATTTCATTATAGGAAATTCTCAACGTTCAGTTGAAGTTAATGTTTTGGGGCAATTTGAGAAGATATGTAAACTTCTTAAAATTCCTTATATTCCAAGACACACAAATAATTCATATATATTGATAGATTCACTTCGTATTAATTTATATGGCGGGGATAAGGCAAGTGATTTTGAAAGGTTTAGAGGTAGTAATTCGGCGCTTGTTTTTGTTAATGAGGCCACTACTTTGCACAAACAAACTTTAGAAGAAGTGCTAAAAAGACTCAGATGCGGACAAGAGACTATTATTTTTGATACTAATCCTGATCATCCGGAACACTATTTTAAAACTGATTATATTGATAATACAGCGACTTTTAAAACATATAATTTTACAACTTACGATAATGTACTTCTTAGTAAAGGATTTATCGAAACTCAAGAGAAACTCTATAAAGATATACCAACGTACAAGGCAAGGGTTTTACTAGGAGAATGGATAGCAAGCACCGATTCAATTTTTACACAAATTAATATTACCCAAGATTATGTGTTTAGCAGCCCTATAGCATATTTGGATCCAGCATTTAGTGTTGGAGGGGATAATACCGCTTTATGTGTTATGGAGAGGGTTGATGATAAGTATTACGCATTTGTATTTCAAGACCAAAGACCAGTAAATGATCCTTATATTATGAATATGGTCAAGACTGTTTTAGAAAATTTCAATGTAAATACACTTTACTTAGAAGATAGGGACAATACTAAAGGTGCGGGGGCATTGACTCGTGAATATATGACTCTTAGAAACAATATGGGCCATTATTTTAGAATTGTACCGGTTAAACCAAAGTCCAATAAATTTAGTAGAATAACATCGTTAATCACACCGTTTACTTACAAGAAACTTTATATTGCAAAGTACAGCAGTTCTTCTGTATTTAATGATATTTACGCTTATAAAGGGGATAACAAAACCCATGATGATGCACTTGACGCAATGTCCGCTGCATATTTGATGTTGTCTTTAGGATATAAAGAGCGAAGTATTCATTTTGGCAGCCAAAAATTTTTGTAAATTTTATTGACAAAAATATTAGTTTTTGCTATTATACACCATAATTTAATTAAGAAAATTAAGAATAAGAAGTAAAAATGTGTAATTTAAGAAAAGCAAAACTAGTAGATAAAATAAGTTCACTAGAACTATATAGATATTCAATATTTTTTAGAAATTACATAGAAAATGTAGCAGAAGACTGCCTCAAGAACGGGCTTGTTCTTGAAAGCACTACTAGCAATGTTAGTGAAGCAGAACTTTCTAGATTAAAGGTGCAGCTTAAGAATGCGCTTTTAAATTGTATTATAAGCTACCGTTTTCATGGCATTGGATATGTTTTAGTAAAAACCAAAGACACACTGCTAGACCTTGAAGAACCTGTTAACATAGAGCTACCTGTTGGATTTGAATACCTTGATCATGAATCTGTAAGAGATTCAGGGGTTGATGTTGATCATATAACTTATAAAGTAAAAGCCAACAGTAATGGTAATTCTTTAGATGCAGTTAAAATACACAAAAGTCGACTCATAATATATGAAAATTTCGATTATATCTTAAAAAGATATGTTCCGTGTTATACGGAAAGTTTTTTGTTAGATATTTACTTGTTTGAAAAAATATACGTTGAAATAGAAAAACGCATTGAGAACCACAATTTTTTGTTTTATAAAGACGAATCTTTAGTGCAACTACAAGACGCTCTCTCTAGTGCTACAACTTCTTTGAGCGCACTAACTAATAGTAGCAATAATGAAAAAGGCAGTAGCATTTTGTCTTCTTTTTTAAGAAAACAAAATACAAATAATCATAATAAAGATATTTCTAATTTACGCAGTCTTAATGATTCACTAGCACATGAGCTTGCTAGGCTTAAAAGCAATCTTAATAATGAGGGGATGTTTTACACCGCAACCCCTAGCGCTAGTTTAGAAGTTGTTAAGTACGATCTTAGTTATTTAAAAGAAGCGTTGGCATTAATTAAAGCAAAAATTGGTGCTGATACTAAGGAGCCTCTAACTAGAAGTTTTAACGAGCAGGCTAAAGGACTTGGAAATGATGGTAAAGGCGATAGGAGTAATTATTATGATTTTCTAAAAGGGGTACAAGAACAAATTGAGAATTCTTGTAATTTGAAACTTACTAAATATTTTGGTCTTGATATGAGGTTTAATTCACTGATTATGTTAAGTGAAGATCAAAAGGTAGAAAGAGATATTAAGCTAATTGAGCTTTACAGTAAATATAACGAGCTTATACAAAGCAGCGCCTTTAATAACGAAGAGCTAGCTATTTTAAAAGAAAAGTTATTCTCATTTTGAGAAAAGGAGTTAAAAAGTGATTGAAAATGAAGAAAAAGAAGACTTGCAAGTACAAGTTAAAGAAGAACAGCAAGTTAAATCTGATACTAAGATTATAAGTTCTGGTGAATATGAAGAGTATATGCGCCTTAAAGAACAGGCAAATGCAAAACCTAAAGAGATAAATCGTGATTTAAGCATAAATGAGCGAATAACAAAAGAACTTGCAGAAGTTGAAGAGCGTGAGCGTGTTGAAAAGCAATTATTACTAGAGGCAGATCGTATAAATGAAATTGATACGCTAGCAAAAGCACATCTTAGCAATCATTTTAATAAAGAAGTGCTACTTGCAAAAGGATACACTCTAAAAGACATTATGCAAGCGCAACGTAGAGAACTTGTTCGCAAGTTTGTTCCAATTGAGCAAATTAAAGCTATTTCTAAAGTAGCAGACATAACCCATATTGATGGGGAGATACTAGAACAACTAGTTTCTTTAGCTAAAGTCAACATCAAGTTAAGAAAAAATGCGAACAGCAATTCTTCTTCTGTTGATTCTATTAAAGGCAATATTGTTGCTAAATCAGAAGAGCGAGTAAGTTTGCTTGATTCTAATTTTGTTCCAATTAATTTTACAGAATTTGTACAAGCTATTAGTAATACTTACAAGCAAAGACGAATGCAATTTTATGAAAACTTGAAAAGAAATAAAAGAACAAGTATTACGTAAAGGAGTTTTTAATGAGTGACATTACAAAGATTAAACAAGAGTTTGATAAAAAAGTTGCCGAAATTAAGGCATTAATGAAAAATCCCCAACATGATGCAAATTTGCTTGGCAATTCTATTGATTTTAGAAATAAAACTTAATTTATGCCAATTCTGGTGGAGTTAGAACTAGTAGTAAAGACAAAATAGAAAATTATCCTGCTAAGGGTTATCCATACAAGCGCGGAGTAAAGCTTAGTTTTAGTGCTGATGGTACAACAGAGCTTGAAGTTGAGGCTGGTGGTGGAGAAGACTTATACGGAATATGCGTTGATATAGATGAGTTCACCGGCATAGCCACTGTAATTCCAATTACAAATATTTTGAAGGGTATTTAGTATGTAAAAAAGAGAATCAAAGCAGTATAAGCATTGGGGATAAGCTGAATTTTAGTGAACATGGGGAGCTTGAAAAAGTTAGTGGAAATAATAAACCTATTAATGCTATAGCGCTATCAAAAGCACATAAATTAACTGAGGATTTATATATTATTCTTGCTAGCGT
>NZ_CP179586.1:0-30342 GCF_030439725.2 [Borrelia] tanukii
ATTTTATTGACAAAAATATTAGTTTTTGCTATTATACACATAATTTAATTAAGAAAATTAAGAATAAGAAGTAAAAAATGTGTAATTTAAGAAAAGCAAAACTAGTAGATAAGATAAGTTCACTAGAACTATATAGATATTCAATATTTTTTAGAAATTACATAGAAAATGTAGCAGAAGACTGCCTCAAGAACGGGCTTGTTCTTGAAAGCACTACTAGCAATGTTAGTGAAGCAGAACTTTCTAGATTAAAGGTGCAGCTTAAGAATGCGCTTTTAAATTGTATTATAAGCTACCGTTTTCATGGAATTGGATATGTTTTAGTAAAAACCAAAGACACACTGCTAGACCTTGAAGAACCTGTTAACATAGAGCTACCTGTTGGATTTGAATACCTTGATCATGAATCTGTAAGAGATTCAGGGGTTGATGTTGATCATATAACTTATAAAGTAAAAGCCAACAGTAATGGTAATTCTTTAGATGCAGTTAAAATACACAAAAGTCGACTCATAATATATGAAAATTTCGATTATATCTTAAAAAGATATGTTCCGTGTTATACGGAAAGTTTTTTGTTAGATATTTACTTGTTTGAAAAAATATACGTTGAAATAGAAAAACGCATTGAGAACCACAATTTTTTGTTTTATAAAGACGAATCTTTAGTGCAACTACAAGACGCGCTCTCTAGTGCTACAACTTCTTTGAGCGCACTAACTAATAGTAGCAATAATGAAAAAGGCAGTAGCATTTTGTCTTCTTTTTTAAGAAAACAAAATACAAATAATCATAATAAAGATATTTCTAATTTACGCAGTCTTAATGATTCACTAGCACATGAGCTTGCTAGGCTTAAAAGCAATCTTAATAATGAGGGGATGTTTTACACCGCAACCCCCAGCGCTAGTTTAGAAGTTGTTAAGTACGATCTTAGTTATTTAAAAGAAGCGTTGGCATTAATTAAAGCAAAAATTGGTGCTGATACTAAGGAGCCTCTAACTAGAAGTTTTAACGAGCAGGCTAAAGGACTTGGAAATGATGGTAAAGGTGATAGGAGTAATTATTATGATTTTCTAAAAGGGGTACAAGAACAAATTGAGAATTCTTGTAATTTGAAACTTACTAAATATTTTGGTCTTGATATGAGGTTTAATTCACTGATTATGTTAAGTGAAGATCAAAAGGTAGAAAGAGGTATTAAGCTAATTGAGCTTTACAGTAAATATAACGGGCTTATACAAAGCAGCGCCTTTAATAACGAAGAGCTAGCTATTTTAAAAGAAAAGTTATTCTCATTTTGAGAAAAGGAGTTAAAAAGTGATTGAAAATGAAGAAAAAGAAGACTTGCAAGTACAAGTTAAAGAAGAACAGCAAGTTAAATCTGATACTAAGATTATAAGTTCTGGTGAATATGAAGAGTATATGCGCCTTAAAGAACAGGCAAATAATGCAAAACCTAAAGAGATAAATCGTGATTTAAGCATAAATGAGCGAATAACAAAAGAACTTGCAGAAGTTGAAGAGCGTGAGCGTGTTGAAAAGCAATTATTACTAGAGGCAGATCGTATAAATGAAATTGATACGCTAGCAAAAGCACATCTTAGCAATCATTTTAATAAAGAAGTGCTACTTGCAAAAGGATACACTCTAAAAGACATTATGCAAGCGCAACGTAGAGAACTTGTTCGCAAGTTTGTTCCAATTGAGCAAATTAAAGCTATTTCTAAAGTAGCAGACATAACCCATATTGATGGGGAGATACTAGAACAACTAGTTTCTTTAGCTAAAGTCAACATCAAGTTAAGAAAAAATGCAAACAGCAATTCTTCTTCTGTTGATTCTATTAAAGGCAATATTGTTGCTAAATCAGAAGAAAGAGTAAGTTTGCTTGATTCTAATTTTGTTCCAATTAATTTTACAGAATTTGTACAAGCTATAAGTAATACTTACAAGCAAAGACGAATGCAATTTTATGAAAACTTGAAAAGAAATAAAAGAACAAGTATTGCGTAAAGGAGTTTTTAATGAGTGACATTACGAAGATTAAACAAGAGTTTGATAAAAAAGTTGCCGAAATTAAGGCATTAATGAAAAATCCCCAACATGATGCAAATTTGCTTGGCAATTCTATTGATTTTAGAAATAAAAACTTAATTTATGCCAATTCTGGTGGAGTTAGAACTAGTAGTAAAGACAAAATAGAAAATTATCCTGCTAAGGGTTATCCATACAAGCGCGGAGTAAAGCTTAGTTTTAGTGCTGATGGTACAACAGAGCTTGAAGTTGAGGCTGGTGGTGGAGAAGACTTATACGGAATATGCGTTGATATAGATGAGTTCACCGGCATAGCCACTGTAATTCCAATTACAAATAATTTTGAAGGGTATTTAGTATGTAAAAAAGAGAATCAAAGCAGTATAAGCATTGGGGATAAGCTGAATTTTAGTGAACATGGGGAGCTTGAAAAAGTTAGTGGAAATAATAAACCTATTAATGCTATAGCGCTATCAAAAGCACATAAATTAACTGAGGATTTATATATTATTCTTGCTAGCGTTTTTGGGAATAGAGCAAAAGGATAAGTAAATGACTGTAAAAGGTAAAGGACAAGTTCCAGAACCCGATGTTGATGATAATTTACAATTGGGCTTAGAAGAAGTTCAACCTGCTGTTCCTAGAGCGCGACGTCAAGCAAGAAGTGCTGATGATGTACAAGGGGTAGATCCTTATTTAGACTCAGTTAAAGAACTTGACGACATTCTTTTGAAATTCAAAAAATATTCAAAATCAATCAGTTCTATTGAGAACAAGGTTTTTGAAAGTTCAAGTGGTTGTTTTAGATCTAAAAATGAATTGGTTGATGCATATACATTTTCCTGTTCAAGTTATGCAGACAAAATAGAAGAATATTTTTATGACCCCGAAAAGAGTTTTCCATACAAGCGTGGGGTAAAACTTGTTCCAAAAGAGAATTCTTTATATGTGGAGATTAGTTCAGATGCTGATATTTACGGTATATGCGTTGATGTATGTGAGTTTAGTTGCACCGCATACGTTTTACCAATTACAAATAATTTTGAAGGATATCTTGTTACAAGAAATCCAAGTATAAAAGCTGGGGAAATATTAGATATTAATAATGACGGGGTGATTATCAAGGCTGGTGGTGGGCCACCAACGTATATTAATGCATACGCACTTTCTGATTCATTTACAATCAATTTTAAACCAGAAGAAGAGATTAAGGATGAAAACCGTAAGCAAGATTATTTTATTAATTTGGTAAAAGTTACAATTTTTGGCAATAGAGCTTATGAGAAAACAGTAGTGCCTGATGCTGGTGGTTAAGGCTAAAAAATAAAAGGAGGCAAGTGAATGGCGGATACAACGCAATTAGTAAAAGAGTATCAAGAAAAACGAAGTAAACTAGAAAAGTTAATGAAAAATCCACAACAGGATTCTGGTTTACTTACTAATTCTTTAGAGTTTAGAGATAAAAATGTACAATTTTTTGCTTCTGGAGGTACTCGAACTAGTAAGTTTGACAAACTCGAAAATCATCCATTTATAGGATATCCGTACAAGCGTGGAGTCAAAAGAGTAATTCAAGAGGCAAAAGCAAATGAACCTCACTATGAGCCTTATGTTGAGGCTGGTGGTGGTGAAGACCTGTATGGAATATGCGCTGATATTGATGAATTTAGCAAAACTGCTACTATTATTCCAATTACTAATAATTTTGAAGGGTATTTGGTAGCAAAAGATGCTACACCTAAAGCAAAAGACAAACTTGTTTTCAATAAAGACGGCGCTCTAGAAAAGGTTTCTGGAGGGAATAAAGCGACTGTTAATGCAATAGCATTATCTGATTCAAAACAAATTAGTAATGATGTTTATTTGATTAAAGTAGCGGTATTTGGAAATAGAGCTAAAAGCTCAAATTAAAATTTAGGAGGATTTAATATGGAATTATTTGATGAAAATTATTATGCAAAAGCTGTAGCTAATATTATAGGCGAAGTTAAGGATCCTATAATGTATAAATGGTTTTTACCGGAACAAATTGAGGATGTTGATCTTCAAATGGGCTACCAAAGAACTGTAAAGTGGGACGCATTTCTAAATGCCAACCCTACAACAATTGCCAATGAGGTTAATACTATCTCAACTATTGGATTTAGTTCTGAAGTGGTAAGACTTAATTACTTAAAACTACAATATAAATTCAGACACCTAAAGCAAGCGTCTGAAAAATTTTACACTTCAGACTCATATATTGGCGACATTAATAATAATCTACTTCCTTTCAATCAAGCTTATAAACTTGCAAGCAGCGAAATTATTAAACTTATTAACCACTTTGTACTAACCGGCACTGTTTCAATTCAAAAGGATGGAAAAAATCAAAAACGTTTACTTCCTAATATGTATGGACTTCTTAATATGCCGCATCAAGTAAAAGAAGAAGTTGCAAGTGGCGATAAAGATAAAATGGAAAAAATATTTGAAAAAATTGAGGCGGGACTATCTAAGTTAGAATTGGGCGATGAATTTTCTACACCCATGATGGTAATAGTTGATCCTGCAACTTCATTGAAATTGGTAAAACCATACGTGGTAGGACAAGCTCCTGCATCAAATAGTGAAAAATGGGAAGATGTTCTAATTCAAACTATTAAGGCTATTAATAATAGAGAAGATGTTTACATTGAAACTTCAAACTTGTTAAAACATCAAATACTGATTTATCCACTAAATTCAGAACTAATTAAGTTTAAACCTAGTAAGTATATGTTACCCACACCAAATGAACAAGTTGATAGAGACTCAACTGATATTGCTCATTCATACATTGATTTTGTTTTAGGCGGTCTACTTGCTACCAAAAAGACCATTTTGCAAATTCATATTAAACAAAGTTAAAAAGATAAGGTAAATCAAAGTGAGTGAACAAACAAATTTACAAGCACAAGCACAGAATGAAGAAGAACTTTTAGTAACAAAACTTCATTCTGAAGTGCTACTGCTATTAGGAATAGATAAACTAGCACTAAGCAGGCAAAATTTTCTACTTCATCTGTCTTTACTTCAAGCTATTCTAGTAACACGTGGTATTGATGCTAGTTCACTTACATATGAGCAAATATTTTTGCTTACTTTCTACCATATGGGTTGTCAATTAAGAAAGCAAGGGGTTGTTCGCGAATTTGAATTTGATAGGATCAAAAAAGAGAAATTTAACGAACTTGAACTTGATTATTATCCTAGCGGTAGTGGAGGAGATGAGGGTGGTGGAGAAAGTTGTGGATCAAACAAGAACTTTTGTTTGCAACTTGATGCATTTTTAGAAAAACTAAAAAGAGAAACTTCAACACCATCCTGCTTAGGAGTTGTCTAGTGAATGGTGTTAGAAAAAGACTAGCGGATATGTCTGTACGCATGATTAACGTTTTTAAAGACCCCCAATCTTTGAGATTTTATAAAGGCAATCTTGTAAAACTTGAGAATGACGATTCTTATCAAAGAGTGTTTGATAAGAACAAGTACATCGAATTTGCTGGGGTTATTATTGACATTAAACCGCAAGAACTTGCAATGCTTTATGACTCCAATATATCTGACATTCAAGGGTATTCTAAACTTTACACATATCAAAACCTTGACTATGAACTGAAAGATAGAATATCAATTTCGGATTTAGTTTATTTTGAAATATTTAGCATTGACTCTTCAATTGGCTACTTTACTTTAGTTTTAAAGGAATTTATATGGGCATAGAAGAATTTACAATTGAGTTAGAAATTGGCTGGTTCGGGGGCCGTTCTAGTATTGCTAGGATGCATGAAAAAGGGGGTGCTAATTTACCAGTAAGAAAACATTTAACTAAAATTGCTGATAGTGCTGAATTTAGAGAATATATCAATAGTGGCTATATAAATTCTAAGTTTCGTACTGATCTTAAATCAGGAATGGATGCTATTGGACAAGCTTTTATAAGATATTACCAGAATTATGTACTACCTGGGCAAGTTGCACCGGGTTTAAAGGCTAGCACAATTGAAAGGAAGTCAAAAAAAGGTAGCAATACCGCATCAATTCCACTTGTGGATACGTCCAAAATGTTATCAGAACTTACTTATAAGGTACTTGAATGATTGTAACTCTAGATGTGATTTTAAATCATTTAATCAAGATATTTAAAGGGTTTAAGACCTATGCAACTGAAAATAATTTTGAATGCGAGATTATGAATACTTACAATCACCCATATCTTTCAAAAATTACAACTGCTAGCCCTAATATCGTAGCATTGAAATTTGATGGCACACAACATCTATTTGATCATAATTGTAATCTCGGTACATTTTACGAAAATGCTTTGGAGTTTAGTCTAGATTTTCAAATATATATTATTGCGGTAGTGTTAAATGCTAAAGATTTTGAGGCTAATTCGCGTATGCTAATGCTTTACAGTATGCTTAGCAAATTTTTACATAATAGAGTCCATAAATACACTTTAGAAAGTCAATCTCAACCCGAATATGTAAGCAAAATTAACTTTTATATTTATCCAACATCTAACATGCAAACAGTTGGAATGATTAATTTAGGTACAAAATATAGCAACCATGCATACAGTGCATCTGTAGCATTTAATGCTAGTGTTCAAGCAATCGAAATTTTAAAGGAGGATTAAAATTGCCACAAGATACAATTAGTGTAAGCTTGGTTAAATCTAGTGTTCAAGCTAACACGCCCAATTATTATAGCCCACTTTTGGTCTACAAAACAGCCAAAATTAAGGTTAAAAAAGATTCTATTAACTACAAAACATTGGATCTAACTGTTAATAACTATGAAAAAGAAATTCAAACTTTAGAAAAAGAAAATGGCAATGGAGAAGAACAGTTTGGAAAAGAAAAAACACTGTTAACAACCGCAATGAAAGATTTTTTTAATTCAACTGAAGAGTCAACAAAATCCGCTGTTCTTTTTATTTATAAGGATAAGCCTGAAGAATTAAAAAATTATCTAAAAGTGCATAGACACTCTTTTGTTGTGCTTATTAATACTGAAGGTGATAACTCTGATGATGGGCTGAAAATTTACAAAGACGACTATGATAAGTTTAAAATGTCTTCAACTTTTTTTGTATTCTCAACTAAAGAACAAGAAATAAAAGAACTGTTTAAGGATAAAAGTGATATTGAAAAAGAAGGAAATATTGTCGTTTATAGTAATAATAGAGACAATCTACATTTAAAATTTGTAAGTGCGTATTTGCATCAAGCAAGTATTTTTCATTCTGTTAATCCTTATGGTATGCCACTAGCCGCCAAACCACTTCTTGATGATGCAGCAATTAAAAAGTTAAGGGATACAAAAATCAATTTTTACTCACTTCTTAATGAAACTGGACTTGATGGTATATCTGCTTTTAAAGAAGGAGTTGATCTAGCTGGAAAATCAATAGATGAGATTTTTACTTATCATTACATAAAAAACGAGGCTATTGTTGAGCTTATTCGAATTTGGAATAAAAATAATAGACAAAACAGCAAATTATCCGCACTACAACTTAGTGGCGCTAGAGATAATGCATATACTTCTGCTATTGAATGCCTACTAAAACGGTTTATCGATAGGGACTGATTGTAGAATACAAAGACTTAAAGCTTACCCTTTCAGGCACTAAACAGCTTAAATTAGAACTTAGTGTGAATATTACTTACAACTTTAGTATTAATGCTGTTACTTTAGTAATTACTTCTCAAGATATAGTTGATTATCAAAATAGTTTAAACGTATAAGGAGTTAAAATTATGCAATTTTATGATTTAAGAGAAGTTTACTTTTCAATCGGTGGTATACAACTGCATAGTGGCAAACTTGAGCTTACAAGTGAGCCTACAACTAGAGCCGTTGTTAGTACTGAAGACAAGGGATTTCCTGTAATAAGCTTACGGGATCCTAAAACGATAACTTATATTTTCAACATTGAAGTTACTCTAGGTAGTCATGATTATATTGCGCTAACTGAAATTGCAGACGATCAGTTTTATAACATGGATGTTAGCAAATATGATAAAATGCTTGATTTAGCATTCAATGATAGAATTGCTACCAAAATTATTTCTAACCATGCAATTTTCACTGAAGAACCATCAAGAAGTTATTCAGCTGAAGCTGAAAAAGTAACTTTTGAAATTAGGGCTATTAATTGCAAAAAAACAAAACATATGAATACCCGCTTAGAGTATTACCAGTCTATGAATGGGATAGAGTCCTCGGATTTAATCAAAGTGACGCTATTTATAAGCTTAATGAAGTGAAATATTTAAGAGAAATTACAAGCTTAATGATAAGTCCGAAATTTTTAGACGAATTTTATGTAATTTTAGATGCAAATAGAGAATTTATTTCCTACTATAAGGACTATCTTGTTGCTATTATTTATACCGCACAATTCAATACTTTTCATGCAGATAATGATCTTAAAAAACCCGCTTTAGTATATTTGAGTGAATACGAAAATAACGTTGGTGATTTTGTTGCTTTTGACTACATCAATGATAATTTTGATTATACAAAAGTAACTTCTTCGCTTACATCAAATTCTACTGAACTGGTTGCTAAATGAGCAAAATAAATAAAGAGATTGACAAAACTATTGCAAGTCTTAATGAGACTAGGAAAAAGTATTTCAACTTACTTGAAGAGATAAAAAACGATAAATACTATTTTCCAGTAATTATGAATATTTGCTCGTACGATGATGTTAAAAAATTGCCTTATGACGAGCTTTTAGAAGTTAATCGCATTGCTGATCTTAAATTAGAAAAAGAATTATATGAATTAATTTTGAGTAAATGAGGGCTTAATGAGCGACAAATTCACCATTAAATTTAAAGGTATTCTTGATCACGCAGCAACAAAAAAGGCTATCGAACAAGACATTACCAAAATGGAAAAATATCTTAAGCCTAAAAAATCTAGTTTGGGTAGTACTAAAGATATTGTAAAAAATAATTTGTCCGATAAGAAAAAAGAATTAAGCAGACAATCTAAATTTGAAAGCTTAAGAGAGCGTGTTGAGAAATATAGGCTAACACAAACTAAAAAGCTTATGAAACAAGGCATGGGTTTTGAAAAAGCTCGAAAAGAAGCTTTTAAAAGATCTTTAATGTCGGATAGAGATAAAAGACGCCTTGAGTATAAAGAGATTGCAAAAGAATCAAAAGCAAAAAGTAAAATGTTAGCGGCTTCTCAAGGGAAAGGACTTGTTGCCAAAATTGCTATAGGTAGCGCCCTAGGAAATATTATTAGCAATGCTATGGGTAAAGCAGCAGGCGGAATTTTAGGATTTGCTAAAAAAGCAGCTGAAGAAACATCCAAAACGAATAAAACAAAACTTCTCAACAGTGCGTTTTTTACAGATAAAGAACGGAATGCGATTATGGGGGTTAACGGTAAGGGGGGAATTCTTAGTGGTATGAAAGGATTCGAGCGCGATTTAGAAAAAGAAGAGTTTTTAAATCAAGCAAGTATCTTTAAGGGTACTCTAAGAGACTTAGATATGCTAAATCTGAATAATTTGAAAAAAGCAGTAGAGTTTTCAGCCATGCTTAAATCTAGCGGCGCCATGAGCGGTGAAGATGCTGTAAAAGCTGTTAATAGTCTCCTTAGTGGAGAAGGAGATGAGCTTTTTGATCTACTGAAAAAGTCGGGAGTTGGCGATAAATATATAGAAGATGCTAAAAAAGCTTGGCAAAGCGGAGCTGAAGTAGATTTAGAATCTAGAATTACCAAGATGGTTGAAATGTTTAATGATTTTAAATCTTTTGGCCTTACAAAAAAAGCCGATACAAAAGAAGAGATTGATAGCAATTTGGCCTCAGCTGAGCAAACTCTTTCAAACTTAACCACCACTGTTTTGGATCCAATACTTAAATTCATCAATACGGTTATTAAATACTTTGAGAACTTTTCTTTTCAAACACATGTTATTCAACCTTTTTTTAAGGGACTGAAAAGTCTTTTTGCCAAGTTGCCGTATATTGGAGGGTTTTTTCAAGACAATCCTACCCCTCCTAAAGACAACACTGGTGGGCCTCCTAAAGCCGCACATGAAGATACGGAAAACACTACTCCATAATTTTCTAAAAAGGTAATTACTTATGGCTATTAACAACAAAAAAATTATTAATAAAAAAACAATATCTCCTGCAGAGAAAGGCAGTTCTATAGACATTGCCAATGAAGAAAAGAAAGAAGAAGGGAAAAAGCTATCCCCGGAGAATAGTCAATTAATAAGAGATATAACAATTCAACTATTTGCTCTTTTTGGAGCAGATAACTTTTTATTGCTATTTCCAAGACCAGATTTTAAAGGGTTTGGATATGTGCCACAATTGTTTTTTATAAAGCCAAAAACAGAACTTATAACACGGACTTACAATACCAGTTGCTCTAAACGCCCGGTTATAAACTATTATGATAGAAAAGCGGAATATGTAAGCTACAACCCCGTAATGACTGGAGAACATATTTCATTAAACGGTGGAGTACTGACTTCTCTATACAAAGAAATGCTTTCACCACTCAAAAAGACTGTTTTTGGCAATTCTTTACTCCGTTTTGACGCCCACCTTGTAAAAGAACAACTGGCCAATAGACTGCAAGCTCAAGTTCCTTTTACTATCTACAGTCCAACTTTTGGATTTAAAGAATTAGCTATAATCACAAGCCTTACGTTTAAGGACACTCCCTTCATTGATGAAGTTGAAGTGAGTCTTTCAATAGAAGTAGTGAAAACGTTTACATTAGAAAAATATAAAGGATAATAAATGTTAGTAAATCACGATTTTAAAACAGTGTTACTAAGTTATGATTTTAAAATTGAGTTCTATGATATTGATAAATCAAAAAAATCACCTGATGGAATTCCTTTCTCAGAAGAAATTCCTAAAATTATAATCAATACACAAGACGGAATTCATGTTGATATTACCATATCCAACGTGTATTCAAATATTCATACTATAAGTTCCAAACAAGCAAAAATTGTACTTTGGAATTTACCTCTAGACTTCACCGACCACATTAAATTCGGAGATATAGTAAAAATACATTATAAAAAATTTGCTCATGAGAAAAAATTTGATTTTATAATGGCAGGCACTTTAGGGACTCCTATGAGCACTGATTATCCCGGTGGAGATTTTAGTGTAGATCTTGATGTTCGCTTATTAACTAAAAGCAACTTCTTTAATAGAAAATTAAAAAACAAAGAGGGTAAAGTGGGTAAAAACTTTAAGGGTATGACGGTGCAAGAGGCGATAGAATCTGTATTTCCTAATCGAAATATTATTAATATGGATGAAGAAGATAAACTTAAAATGATTGACAAAAATTTTTACGCCTCAACACCAAAAGAATTTATTGACAAAATAAAAGGGGTATACATTCATAACGTAATAGCTGATATTGGTACTGGTTTAAAGGGATATGAATGCTATATTATATTTACTAATTACAAACAAAAGGGTGAAAATATTCACTATGAGGCATTAGAAGATTACGGTCTTGAATTTATACCACAACAAGAAATTACTTTAGGCACAAAACTTAAAATAAATCTTATATTTTGGAACGCTAAAATATTTTACACGCATAAGCTAAATGTTGGAGATAAAGTTTCGTTTATAGATGGACTTGGCAATACTATCAAAACCACCATACAAGAGACAAGTGCGGGGCTTAGTAACACAGGAGAATGTTCATTGATACTTAAGTTAAATGATGATTCTAACAAAAACCGTAAAGGATAGGGGGTTTAGAATGAGTATTGACTATGAAATTTATAGAATGAGCCAACGCCTTTATGGGCATGCATTAACACAAGAAGACGTAAAAAATTGGATTTATTCAAATATTTTCATAACTCGAATTGGTACTGTAAAGGAGTTTAAACAGCAAACACAAGAGGCTGTAGTTATAATACCAGAATTTGAAAACTTAGAAATTCAAACAAAAAATATTTCTAATATCAGTTTTGAATTATCAAAAGGTGATACTGTTATACTACTTCAATCAAGCATTAACATTTTTGATAAAAATGATGATATTCATTTTGACAAACATCATTTTTACATACTTAGCGCAATTAGTCCAAAAACTTTAAATTTAATTTCTGATACTGTTAAGATAAAAGCAAATAGTAGAATTGAAATAGCTAACCAAACAACTAGCTTAAAAGAAATTCTAGATAGTATTATCAGCGCTATCAACGGTATAACTATCATAGGAGACGAAAAAACAACTATTAACTATCCAGCATTACAAGCGGTGACCTCTAGAATTTCTGCTAATATCAGCAGCTTGTTTAAGTAATTTTTGCTAAATATGGTATAATTATTAGTATGGATTTAAGAATTAGTAATGATTTTAAATTGGTATTTAATAACGATGTATCAATTGTTGATGGAATTGACGAGCAAAAACAAAAACTGTTTTTATTCTTAAAAACATTAAAGGGAAGTCTAAGCTATGCTCCTAATTGGGGACTAGACTACTTTTTACTTTTGAAACTATTAAAAATTAACAATCTTCAAGCTATAAAAAACTATTTTCATGAAATATCTAAAGAACTTAACTTAGATATAATAAATATTTCGACTGCTGTAAAAGATCGCAAAGCACATATATCCTTTTTTTTCTCCGGAGATATTTTGAATATGGAGTTTAATTTATGAGCATTGTTTTTGATTCTGATTTTGGCATTCTAAAGCGTACAATTAAGGATATAGTACGGGCCAAAAGAGAATACCTGCGAATAAATTATGGAATTAACATTGATGATAGTAATAGCTCGATTTACAACATGATTGCATCTTCTTTAGCATTGATTGAAGAAGAAGTAATTAATGAACTTAATCTCTTTTTTTCTAAAATGAAACCCGGTGGTAGCTATTGGGCTGCAATTGAAGAACACATTTCTTCTAAAAGCGCAACTTACAGTGCAGTTAGAGCTGCTTTACTTAATCTTTATGGGGTAGAGTACGCAAACATTAAAAGTTCCGCTGGTAAAGCTAATATATACCTAATTTTGAAAGAAGATTTACTAGACGCTGGTAAAACTACTATTAATAATTCAGAATTTAAAGCAAAACTTTGGGAAACATTGTATCTTACAACTCCTAGTGGCACTTTACTTGAGGGTGATATAGAAATTGATGGACTCAACCCAACTGGACAACGAAAATCTTATAAAATATCACTTGGAAAAAGAAAATATGTTTATATGAAAGGAAAATATAAACTTGACCTTAAAAACTATCTCTACTTAAACATAGACTCTCAAATTAGAAACATATACTCTAGGATTATTTCAAATAATTATTCTGATATGGGAATTAGCTTTGAGTATCAAGACTTTTTTGCGCCCGTTAATGAAGTAAAGGGGATTAAGTTTATGGAAATAAAAGCTTGTGTTAAAGATACAGACGCTGAAAGTATATCAAAAATCAGTGATAGCGATTTTCAAGCAAATCAAGATATTGCCATTAATGATGATACAATGCTAATTTTCAATACAACTGAACGACTACTTATTGGCATTGACACTTGAAAATTATGAAAATACCTAACTTTTTACAAAACACTGAAGTTCACAAATTTATACGTACAGAAATGGAATACGCACAAACACTGCTTAATGAACTTAAATTCATGAATTCTAACTTTATATCCATTAATGCAAAAGAAAATATAAAATCAAGATATATTGCCATATGGCTATCTCAAGTCTTATCAATTTTCTATGCAAAAACTCAAACTTTACAAAGTATTACAACCAACATCAACAGCGTTATTTTTGCTTTACGCCATATTGGCACTGATGAATCGTTTAGACTGATTTTCAAGGCGTTTTTAAATGTAGATATTACAGTTAATACACCAGAAGCCGGTGTTATTGATATCTCACTAAAAGGGACAATAAAAACAAATTTTATTACATTTATTTCTCCTAGCACTGCAAAAGGAAAACCGCTTAGAAAGATAATAATTAGAGAAAAAAAAGATGGATACGCCGCATCTAAAAAGGCTTTAGTATTCAACTCTCTTCCTAAGGGATATGATCATTCAATTTATGCTTTCATAAAAAGGATTATTCCTATTGGTAGAGTTCTTAAAATTAATAATAAAGATGGTGAAAATATTATCACTTTTAATAATTAAGGAGGCTTAATGGCTGATGATCAAGAAAAATTACTAATTGATGAACAAGAAACTGTTCAAATAAAAGATTTAAATAAGGTAGGTGTTGTTAACAATGATGATCTTTTACTGCTTGATGATGGAGTTGCAAGTTGCAACGCTATTACTTTTAAAGATTTTTTAAAAACCGCTAAAGACAAAACATTTAAAGGTGAAGGACTTGACTATTTTAAAGAGATAATTAAGTCTACAATCGCTGAAGAACTTGCAGCTGATGAGGAGTTTGTAAAAAAAATTTACGCTAAAATAACGAATAAACTAATTAACAATGACTCTACTAATATTGTAAGCCTTTATTATAAAATCAAGTCATACCTTGAAAGTGGCATGCCATCAGCTACCCTACATTATCATGATAATCTTTTAATCATGTCTCATTCAACAAACACTATTCAAAAAACACCTGTTCCTGAACAAATAACTGGCTTACCATCTGGTTATCATCCTTACAGACAAAAAACTTTAGGTACCACGTTTTATCCGTATGAATACAAGGGTAGTTTAAAAACTATTAATATGGACGATTACGGCGATGTAACTCTTGTTTGCAATAAAAGTCTTGACGATGTTCCCCATTACCTTGATATTGATATTGACATAAAACACCCTAGCAATGGGAGTAAATCATTATACCTAAAGTATTACGATGAAAGTGAAAAAAATCTGGTTTATCTGCATGAGGGCTCCTCTTCAATATCTATTAGGGTCCCTATGTACAAAGGATGGTATGTCCAAAAAAGATCCCTCAGATCAGGAAATCCAATCCCAGTTTATTGCAAACTGTAAACTATTTTAGCAAAAATTACAGTTTTGGTATATAATGTATATATCAAAAAAAATTAAAATGAAGGATTAAAAATGGATATTAAAATAACTGAACTTCTTATTAATTTAAACGAAATTAAACTTATAGCCGTAATGATTTTTGTCACTGTACTAGTTCTAGGAGTGCTAATTCTTCTAAAACCTTTACTAAAAGACATATTATCTATAGTAATAGGCAAGATTTTTAGAAATGGCAATGGCAATGGAAATGGCAACAATCATATTAAAAAACGGGATTAATTTATGAAATTATCTAAAGATAATATTGAGCTTGGACTTACGTCCATATCAAACCTTATTGAAATATTTTCTAAATTTGAAGATGAATTTGATGAGATTGCTCATAAAGGATTCTTTTTGGTTTATGAGCTGTATTCTCATTACAAATTAATCTATAAATCAAATATGGAAAGACTTGAGAATGCATTAACTCCAACAATAGCTAAAACACTAGCTCCAATTAATGAGAAAATCAACAGGTGTATTGATCTAGTTAATTCTGATGAAAAAAATCTAAAAATATCTAATGATCTAAAATTCAATAAGGAAGGAAAACCTATCTACCAAGAAGGGATAAATAATGCAAAATGACACTGTTGGTTTAGGACTTAATTTACTATCTAACTTAACTAATATAGCTAAAAATACTACAAACATAGATGAAAACTATATTAATACTTTTAGTAAGGTAATAGATTTTTTCTACAAAACATATATTGAAACACTAAAATCTATGGAAACAGCCGAATCAATGAGAATATTTGCAGAAATACAAGACATATTAAAATGCAATATTGAGATAATAGAGGCTATTTCTAGTAGTAAAAATAAGAAAATTATCTCCTCATTAAAAGCAAAACGCAATAAGATTATGCGGGAATATATCAACATTCTTAAAAGGAGTGAAAATGCTTAAGCTAGTAAACCCCCTTTTGATTATTTTGCTACTATGCTGCACTACTATTGCTAGCCTACCTGGAGAACCAAAGCCACCAATTATTCAAACACTAGAATCTTTAGCTAAATATGAGGCACAACTATCAGATTATGCTATGTACCTAGTAACATTTTTATCTAAAACAAAATCTAAAGTTAATGACCCAAATTATCCAGAATATACTTATCCGGATTTATCAACACTAAAAGACGAACACTCAATAACTTCGATAAAATATAATATCAAACTACTTTTAGAGTACATCAAAAAAACAAAACCCATAGCAAAAAAAGTCTATAATACGTATTCAAAGTTAAAAATGTAAATTACAAAAAGAGTGTTCTTGCAAGAACTTATGCTTTATATTAAACAAATTAGCTTTTACAACAGAAGAAAATCTAGATATTAAATCTAATTTAATCTAATATCTAGATTTTAACATTTTTAATATGATTATTTACTAATCAATGAGTACCTTCTTCTAGAAACTCTATTATTTTATCTATCTGTCCTACAGCTTCTTTAGACATTTCTGCTCCTTTGCCAGTAGTATTGTTTCCACTGAACTTTATAGTTACTCCAACTAATTTTGATTCAGACCATATTTTGTTTTTTGAAGTCTGATCATCCTTATTGCTAATACCTTCGATAGTTTGTTTAGCCGCTCTTAAAGCCGCCAATTTAGCTGCCAATTTATCTTCAAAAAGACTTTGTAACTTTAATAATTTTTCTTTAAGTTCTGCATTATCTACATCTTTGAATTTTTCTTTTAATTGATTTATTTTATCTTTATAATCTTTAAATTTTTTTTCACCACCAAGCTCTTTATTTTCAAGTTTTAAAATGTCTGAAAGTAGTGCATCTATTTCTTTTTTTTCTGCTTCATATGCCTTTTTTTCTTCTTCATATAAGCTACAAGCCATTACAAATAATGTCGATATACAAAATAATTTAACTATGTTTTTAATTTTCATTAGTTACTCCTTTATTTAATAATAATGAAGTTAAAACTAGCACAACATTTCAAAATGTAAACCTATAAATTAAAACTTGCGTTAATTTTTTAAAAATAGGATATATACTTACAAGAATAATCTTTTTTGTTACTTAATGTATTGTACTGAAGATAAAAAGGAGATAAAAATGAAAATTATCAATGTATTATTTTGTTTATTTTTTATTATGCTAAATAGCTGTAATTCTAATAATAACGACGCTTTTAAGAAAAATAATAAAAATAATACCCAAGAAGTAAAAAGCAGGGGAAAACGAGATATAAGCGAACAACAAGAAAAACCAAAATCTAAAGAAGACTTACTTAGAGAAAAACTATCTGATGATCAAAAAACACAACTTGCCTGGTTAAAAGAAGCACTCGGCGATGATGGAGAATTTGATAAATTCTTAGGATATGATGAAGATAAAATAAAAAAAGCGCTTGATCATATAAAAACACAACTTGCTAGCTGTACTGGAGAGAATGCAGAAAATCAAAAAACTACTTTTAAAGAAACAGTTAAAGGGTCTCTTAAAGGCGGTATAGATAATTTTACAACCGAAACAGACAGTACCTGTGGTGCACAAGGCAATTAATATATACTAGCCCCCTTATTGGGGGCTTTAAACGTACTGCTATGCTGCAAATATATAATCAAATTGTTTATCTTCTTTTAACACACTAAAGAATATTAACGGGCTAGGGCCATAAGTAGTCCTCTTAAACGCCATAAACTTTTCAAAATCTTTTAAATCATTTAATCTATTATTTTTCTTGAAATAGCCTTTTATAATCTCCGCCCAATAGTTTATACTCTTAAAATCACTATTTTTCTCAAAATACGAGATTAAATCGGCTTCAATTTTCTTGATATCATCTATATTATTGGGGTCTACATTCTGAATAAAGCTTATTTTTTGAATAATTGAGTTTATATCATCTTTTATTTTAGAATCATTTACCCAATTTTTTATATTAGATAGAGCGTCTTTAAAAATACCGTAGTAATAAAACCTATCTTTTTTCTGGTTTTGAATAGTGTTGTTTTTTTGTTCAGAATTATTGTCTTTTCTTTGATTGTAATATCTCTCTTGTTTTTGTTCTTGCTTTCGATTAAAACTAACTTGCTTGTTAGGCATATAATTTTTGTTTTCATAATTATTGTAATTAGGGTCTGCATCAGTATCCATTTCACTTTCTACCATGAGAAATGAAGCTAACGCATACCTTTTGGTATAAGTAATAGCTGAGCCAAATCGATGATACACTGTATTTGTAACTTTAGTACTATTTTCATCATCATTATCATTGAATTGTAAATTTTCTGTAAACATTGGTGTATCAAAAGAAAATTCATATCTAGTACTTCTGCTGAAAAATGTAGTCCTAATAACGTGCTCCTTTTGACCATCTACATATTTAGAAGTTGGATATTGCCATAAACAAATATCTAAATTATGATTTTTAATAACGTTTTTAATTTCTTTAGCTATTTCGTTATAATTCTGATACTTATAACCATATCCCTGAAGATTTTTATCAATCCCTGATAAATTTATAATTAGGGTGTGCATATCTTTTTTGAAGTCTATTTCTGCTTGTATATTATTTTGCATATCTTGATTATTAAAATTATTATTTGTTAGTGACATAATCGTCAACCTCCTGTGATATTTGGTTAATAATAATTATATAGCAAAAACTATTTTTGCCAACTTTTTAACAAAAATTTTTGCAAAAAGAAGTGGGACTTAACGAAATTCCTTTTACAAAGAATCTCATTAAGACCCCACTATATTCTTATTTTTTGTAAATTCCAAATATACAGGCAGTTGTAAATGTCAATATTTACACAACTACGTTATTTGTAGTGTAACTCAACTTAGAATTAAAATCAATTTATTTATAATAAATTATAAAAAGTGTATTAATTTAATGGGATTAATAATTAGAATTTAATATTTTTTTTAGAAAAGTATTTACTTTTAAATCAAAATTTTGCATTATATTATTTATAATTATTATTAACCAAATATCACAGGAGGTTGACGATTATGTCAATATCAACCAATAAAAAAATCCCAAATTGCCGCAACAAACATCAACGCAAATTAATTGTTCTTATCTCAACACTAGACTACGTAAACATAAAATATCCAAAATATACCCAAAAAAATATACTATATTACTTTAATAAAAATCTTAAAAAAAATGGTCAAGATACTGTTACGCTAAAAACATTGCAAAAATATCTTTATAAATTAGAAAAAGAAATAAAAGTTACATCAAATTACCACAAACACCTGGGGGTAAATTGTGGGACTGAAATTTACTATAAACTCATTTATCCAAAAAAAGAGTGTTACTTTAAAATTAATAAATTCTTTGAAGAAAAAAAACACTCAAGATTTAAAAAAAGAGTTGAAAACCACTATTTGGACAAATCCCCTTTAAGGGGGAGTGTAAATTTGGGGGAGTGTTTAAGTAATAAAAACAATAATATAAAAGAAGAAAGAAATAAAAAGATAGAAAATTTTCAAGTAATAAACTATTACAATAAATGTAACTTTAAAAATAAAGAATTTCTTCTAATTTTATTAAACTTAGATATTAGTAAAGATAAAAAAATTGAAATAATTAAAGCTTTAAAAAGATTTGAAATTAAAACAACAAAACATAAAAATATACATTTTAACAAAAATTCTTTCAAAGAAAAGCAAAATAAATTGAAAGAAACTTTAAACAATACTCAAAGAAAATTGGAAAAAAATGGATATAATCCTGAACAACTTGAAACAGAATTTAAAAAAATATATGAAATTTACAAATTTAAGCCACATTTTATCATTGAAAGCCAAAAATATAACGATTTAAGCAAAATAATGCTCAAATTAGAAAAATCAATTGAATTGAAAAAAGAAACCCCACAAAAAAATTACGAGCATATAAAGATAAACATTTTCAATATTCTTATCGAGCGGCTAGAAAATGTGAAAGAAATTGAAGTTTTAAAGCCAATTATAAAAGATTATTTGAATAGCAAAAAGAAATTAGAATACAATAAAGTATTTAACACGTATTATAATGATTTATTAGAGATAATAAGAAATTCTTTAAAATCAGAAGAATTTAGCAAAAGGGTTATATAAGGATTGAATATGGAAACTGCACCTGAGCCAATAAAAAAGGGTAAATGTAAAGTTGAGTGCAAAAATAAAGATAGATTTATTTTAATTGAGAAAGAAAATGGTAAAGCAATGTATCATACATCAATAATGATGGATTTATACAAATTTGGAGTTTATGAGAAGAAACATGAATTTCGAGTATCATTAAGGGCCTTGCATAATGGAGAAAGAATTGTTCAAGAAACCCACTTATACCCCCCCAAAGAAGGGGACAAATTTTTGGGAATTTTTTACGGATTTAGAAAACCAATTAAAAAAGCTTTTGTAAAGTATGAAGTAAACGGAACTAGAAAATCTTATGGATTTGCAAGGGCATATTATATGGAAGTTAGATTTAAAGCAGGCAGCGTTTTCTTTTATTTTAAGGGATTATACCGCTTATTATATAAAGAAAGAATGAATAATCATTACAACAAAATATTATTTAGTATGTTTACAGATTTAGAAAAACAAGTATATGAATTTTATGGGAAAAAATACCCCGAACAAGGACCACTTACGAAATGGATAATAAAAAACCTAAAATAATAACAATTGCCAGTCTTAAAGGCGGTGTTGGTAAAAGCACAACTTCAATAATTCTTGCCACTCTTTTATCAAAGTCAAAAAAAATTCTTTTAATAGATATAGATACGCAAGCATCAATAACCAGTTTTTATTTCAACAATATACAAAACAAAAATGTTAATTTGGAAAATTCTAATATATATGAAATATTAAGAGAAGGTGCTTTAGAAATAAGAGATGTTATTGTCAATATTGATAACAATTTAGATCTAATACCCAGTTATTTAACTTTGCATAAATTTAATCAAGAAGCAATTCCATTTAAGGAATTAAGATTAAAAAAGAAGTTAGAATCTATACAAGACAATTATGATTATATAATAATAGATACTCCACCAAGCTTAGACTTCACTTTGACAAACGCTTTAGTAAGTAGTCAATATGTTTTAGTGCCGATAACTGCTGAAAAATGGGCAGTTGAGAGTTTGGATCTTTTAGAGTTTTATTCAAGGAAAATAGGAACAAATTCGCCCATTTTTATATTGGTAACACGATTTAAAAAAAACAATACTCATAAACAACTACTAGACATTTTACAATTAAGAGAAGATTATTTGGGGATTATATCTGAAAGAGAAGATTTAAATAGGAGAATAGCAGAAAATGATAAATTTGATTTAGATAAAGATTATGTTTGTGAGTATAAAAAAATTCTTGAATGTTTTTTAAATAAGATGCAAGTTACGCCATCTTTTGGATGGCGTATATAAAAAGGGGTTCTTTGTATAAAAAAATTCCGGTGCCGGAAAAAATATGAGGTGATTTATATATGAATATACAAATAAATAAAAGAAATTTATCTACTGATAACGATGTTATAGTTAGGTATAAATCTTTAAAATCTCAATTAACGATAAATGTTAAATCTGAAATTTGTTCTAGATTAGAGACAATGAAAATTTTAAAAGAGATTAAAGATAATGAATATTACAAAATAGATGGATATAAAAGTTTTGAGGATTTTACAAAAGACTATAAATTAGCAAAAACACAAGCTTATGATTATCTAAGAATTGCTAATGCTATAGAAGAGGGAATAATAGAGGAAGAATTTTTAGTACAAAATGGATTTAGACAAACTCTTTTTGTACTAAGAAATAAAGAAAGCATAACAATAAAAAAATCCAAACAAAATTGGATAAAACCCCTAAGATTTCAGCTTAAAAAACAAGAAAGCTATGATTTTTATAAAAGTAATGCTAAATTTACAAGTTTTATGATGGATGAGATTTTTGAAAATCAAAAGGATTTTCTTAATAAGCTTTTAAAAAAATATAAAGAATTAAAAGGATAATAAGGAGATTGTATGAACAATTTAGCGTACAGAACATATAACATAGAAAGTATAAAAAATGAATTTTTGAACATAGGGTTTAGTGAAGAGGCAATAGATTTTGTTTTTCTTCATAATGATAATTACAACTTTGAATATTTAAAAGAGAAATTGATTGATGTAGAAAAGAATTTACGAAAAGATATATCCAATTTAGATGTTAAGATAGATAATGTAGAAAAGAATTTACGAAAAGATATATCTAATTTAGATGTCAAGATAGATTCTGTTAAAAACGAACTTAATACTAAGATAGACAATGTAGAAAAGAATTTAAATACCAAGATAGATAGTTTAAATACTAAGATAGATAATGTAGAAAAGAATTTAAATACTAAGATAGATAATGTAGAAAAGAATTTAAATATCAAGATTGACTTTGTAGAAAAGAATTTAGATGCTAAAATAACTAGTTTAAAAAATGAATTCAATGTCAAAATAGATGGTGTAAATACTAGGATAGATGGTGTAAAAAGCGAACTTACTAATAAGATTGAAAATGAAGTAAAGAATTTGCGTAAAGATCTTAATATGGGAAACAGAATGATACATTTAATGATATTAACAGCAGCAATTCTTGGGCCAATTTTAAATGCTTTATTTATGAGATATTTACAATATATAAATAATACATAATTTGTTTTTTTCAAGCATTATATCATCATACCGATGAACATTATTAGAAAATAACATTTTATTTTTGATCTATTCCAAATTAAAACTTATTTGAACTTTTTAACAAAAGAACTTAAATAAGTTTTTGTTTTGTAAAAATCTAAATTTATTTTAATTTCAAATTGGCGGTCACACTGAATTTTTCGTTAAGAAATTAATAAAAACAGTTTTTTGATATTTTTTTATTATAAATTATATTAATTATATTTTTTCTGAATTTTTTACGTTTTCAGCCTTTTGGTGTTGGCGTAACTGATTTTTCTAATAAGAGAATTAGTTAAGCTTTAAATTTTTTTTAAAAAACTTGACAAAAACAATTTTTGTTATATAATCTATTTACAGATTATATTTTATGTGTATTTTTCCGAATGTCTGCTGATTTCGGGTTTAAGCATGAAATTATTCTTTTGATTTTTTAGTATTGACATTTTAGTGGGACTTAACCGATTTTCTAATAAGATAATTTGGTCAAGTCCCACCTTTTTAAGAAAAAGTTGACAAAAACAGTTTTTGCCATATAATATATATAGCTAAAAATGTTGCAAAAATCAAAATTAATCCGATTGGGTTGGGACTTAACAGATTTTCTAATAAAAGAATATAAAAGAATTTCGTTAAGTCCCACTTCTTTTTTGCAAAAATTTTTGTAAAAAAATTGTCAAAAATAGTTTTTGCTATATAATTATTATTAACCAAATATCACAGGAGGTTGACGATTATGTCACTAACAAATAATAATTTTAATAATCAAGATATGCAAAATAATGGAGTATCTAAAATGATGAATTTTGATCAACAAAGTTTTATTGGATGTGAAGTGTTTGAAGAAAAATCAAATATTGTTGTTAAAGAAAAAAGTAAATTGAGCAAGATAGGTAAAAAATTACCAGGAATTAGTAAGCAAGAGTGTTTTAAATTTAATAGAAATCTTGATTTTAGCGTGCAAAGAAACAAGCTTGATAAATACGGTGCTAGTGAAGTGGGTACTGTTCTAATTGGTGGAGCTGGACTTAAAGACTTAATGATAAATCGAGTGCTTAAATATTTTGGCATGAGTATACCTTTTGAAGAGAATTTATACATGTTAAAGGGCAAAGAGTTAGAAAATTTAGGATTTAGAGAATTTGTTAAGGCACATGGTGATGATATTGATGTACTATACAAAAACAAATATGCCAACGGTGTTGATAAATATAATTATTCCAAAAAAATAAATGGTTCAGAAAATTTAGTAGGCTCAACAATTGATGGCTGGTTTATGAATAAGGAAGGTAATAAAGAACTTTTAGAGATTAAGAGTAGTGACTCTAATTATATGAGTAGCGCTATAGCGGAGTACAATAAAAATGGCAATTTCTTAAGTAGTAAGTATTTTTTCAAATACTATGTGCAGGCACAAATACAGCTAGCATGTACCGGACTTGAGTATTGTAATTTATTCTTCTTGATAGATGCTGCACCAGTTAATTGTAAGATACAAAGAAATGACTCTTTAATAACAAAAGTTTTAGAATTTGTTCAAAAATGTGAGCGTGAAGTTTTCAATATAAGAAACGAAATTGCTAAAAACCATGGGATTAATTTATTAATCGCAAGTGATCATGATAATGAAACGTTTATTAATCTTGTTGAAGAGATTGAGGAGTTGGTAGTAAAGAGTGATTTTTATCAATCTGGGACTGAGTTTGATTGGGTAAAAGAATTTGTAGAGTATGTTGAGTGTATAGACCTTGAGATTAAAACCGAGCAGGCTGCTATAAATCTTGAGGAGAATCTTATTGAGATTGACAAGCTAAAAGCAGAGTTAAATAAAATTCAAAATGAAAATAGAAAAAGAGAAAAACCTATAAAAAATCTGCTCAAAATTAAAATTGATAATATTTTGGATAAATATCCACTAATTCATCATATGAATTACAGATTTAAAGAATTTGTGTTCAATTATGATCCTAAGAAAAGGGCAATATCAGATAGATTTACTGAATTTTTAACAACAAGTAATAAGATATTCTTACCAAACAATATAGCGTATGCAAATAGTGTCCCCTTTTGAATGGGGATACTAAAGAGTTAAAAAAAAATATTTAACATTGGAGGTTGATCAATGATTATTAGTAAAATAAAACAAAGTAATAAGGGGTTACTCACAGAGATACAAAAGTGGGGGTGCTATTTCTTATGTCTGCATTACTACACAAGTTTATTTAAGAAACTTGAATTTGATGTTTTTGATATAAATGCATCGTATTACAGATTTTTAGGACTTGGATATATTAGGAGTAATTGTTTTATTAAAGATCCTTGTATGATACTAAATTACTACGGAATTAGAAGTAGCGCAAGATATGAAACTTTTCGTTATTTTGGAACCGCAAATGAATTTGAAATAAGTGAAGTTAAAATTAAAGGAGTTGCTGGATTTCACTTTATTGCTACGAAAGAGCAAGAGATATTATATGATTCACTTGATTTAAAGCCTCGTGGAAAAGAATTTAAGGTAACTTCAAAACGTATCTTTAAGTTTAAGTAGTAGTTGCACTATAGCTTTAAGCTATTTTTGATAAATTTATAAGCTTGAATTTTGTTTGCAGAAGATAGTCCGTAGATATTATCAATTTCATGGGTTGAAGAGTATTTCATAAGTTCTTTAATTTGAAAAGAATTATAACCATTGGCTTTTAAATTTGAAATAAATAAATTTCTACATAAATGAAGTGATTTATTTACTTTAAAGCCCGATCTTTTAAGAAGATTTTTGAATTTTCTAGAAATATTGATAATGCTAATTTGATTGTCTTTAAACTTGTGTTTGGTTTTTTGAAAAAGATAAGTACGCCTTGTATCAAGATTTTTATCTTCAAAATGATTTTTGTGTACTGTTTGAATAGCGTTGTACTCTTTAGAGCTGATGACAATTTCTCTAATACAAGCGACACTTCTTTTTTTTGCTACATTTACTTTTATATTGTAAAGAATTTCACCAGTTTCGCTGGGCAGAGTAGTAATATCTTGCATTTTTACTTTTTGAAGTTCAGTGCCTCTGCACCCAGTTATTAAAAGCAAATATACAAACCACCCAGATATTGGATCAATTTGTTTTAGTTGTTTGATACATTTTTCAATTAGGTTTTTAGTTTTTGGAGTTATATAAAACTTAGGACTGGGTTTTAGATTTTCTTTTTTGGTTTTAGATGAATTTTTTAGAGAATTTTTAAGAATTTTATTTTCATTTAGTAGATTTTGATAATTTTTTAGTAGGTTGAGGATAAAATCTGTATCACCGTTATTTAAATTAAGATAATTATTGATGTCCATAAAATCTACTCCTTAAAAGTGTTACTTTTAAATTAAATAAAAGTAATAAAAATAGATAAAAATTACATTTTACATTTTACCAAAAACGTAAAATTTTAGTCAAATTTTAGTGCTTCTCATTGCATGCGAAATTTGGAATTTAGAGTAGCTGTAATAAACAGAAATGGCAATTTCTAAGGGGTGCGGATAAGAAAGATACTATACTTTAACTGATATATAGCAAAGACTCTGAAATTTAATTTGTATGCATTTTGTGGTCTTCTGTAATGAGTTTGACATTTGCAATGGAGATATTTTCTAAGTTTGATTAAAATTACATTTGAGTTTTGTTACTATGTAATTCAAAATGTAACAAAATTAATTATTTAAAACCGTAAAAAATTGTATTTATTGGGGGGTTGCATTATCTTTGAGATTTATGGAGTAGGAGTAACTTATGAATAAAAAGATAGGAATGTTTATTATTTGTGTTGTTTTTGCACTGATAAGTTCTTGCAAGAATTATGCAGATTTAAAACAAGGTGTAGAAGAACAAGTTAATGGAATTAAACAAGGTGTAGAACAAAAAGTCAAGGGATTTTTGGAGGCAAAAAAAGAAGAGTTGACTGAAGGGCTTAAAAACTTCGGATCAGAAGTTTCTTCAAAAGTTAAAGAAGAATTGATGCAAGCTGATGAGCCAAAAGCGAAAGTTCAAGAACAAGTAGCCCAAGATGTTAATAATGAAAATCAAGAAGTAGAGGCTTTGAAGAAAAAAATAGAAGAATTAAAGAAGAAAATAGAGGGAGCTGATGGTGATAAAACTACTCTTGGGACATATTCTGATTATGAAAAAGAATTAGAGACATTAAAAGACAAAAAAGCAGAATTAGAAAAAGAATTAAAAGAAGAATTAGAGAAATCTAAAAAAGAATTAAAAGAGAAAAAAGAGAAAAGAAAAAAAGCTTTAGAAGATGCTCAAAAGAAATTTGAAGGGTATAAAAGTCAAGTTAATACTGCAACCGGAGCAACTTATGGTCAACGAGCTGGGAATCAAGGCACTGTTGGGCAACAAGCTTTTAAGGACGCTAAAGAATTGGGTTTAAATGTAAGTTATTCTGGTAGTACTGATACTAGTGATATGTCAAGTGGAATAATAGAGGGTGCACTTAAAAAGATTGAAGAAGAACTTAACAATAGTATAGAAGATTTTAGAGAAGATAAAAAAGAATAAAAATGGTTTTCAAAAGCGTAAATTACCAAAAAATAAGTTGTTTTATTGCATTTAAACCAACTTATCAAACAAAATTTAATTTATACTTTTTTATTCCTATAATAATATTATTTCAATCATGTTTTTTATTATCATTGATATTTGAAGAAGAGCCAGTTAAATCAATCACAGAAGACTACAAATTGAAAGAGGAATTGACCAAAAAAGATTTATCCGAAGAAGAGTATGGATACTATATAGGCAGCATATCTAAAATTTACAAATTTAATTTAGATGAATTTGCCAAAGAATATCGACATAATATGTATTATACAGATCTTTATTTATTTGAAAGGCAAACTATTATTAGGATTTTCCAAAATCATGAACTTGTCACGAAAGATTTTGATAAATATGGTTATATATATTTGAAATATAGAAATATGGATTATATAGATCATGTGCCCGCATATGATTTCGTTAAAGTTGACAATCAAAGTATTAAACAATATAAATTTCAACAAGAAAGTTTAAAAATAATTGAAAATAAAGTTAAGAAAAAGAAAATGGAATATAAGAAATCTTATGGACGCGTTAAAAACAATCCATTTTCTGTACAAAGTATTCGTTCTTCTTTTGAAGAGAAAGGCGACATTAAAAACAATGACATAATTTATTTTGAAGGATATTTTTATAAGATTGAAGCCCCAAATTTAAAATTTAGAAATGATTCTCTTATTAGAAATCTTAGTGGAGAAGCTGTATTTAAGGGTGAAAAACCTGAAAACGGAGTTATTTTTAAGGTTAGAAACCATAAAAGCAAAGATATTAAGAATATTATTAATAAACTTAAAAAAAATTCACAATATTTATTAAAACTAAAGTTTCTTGAAGTTCAAGAAGGCCTTATTAATATAGAAATAATAGAAATCTATGGACCTGATGAAAATGGAAAATTAACTTTAATAAACTGATATTTTTAATCAATAAAATCCAATAAATATTAAATACTCCTCAATAGATATCAAGAAGTTATCAGTTTATGTTAACAATTTATTAAATTGCTTTACTATTTAGAGTAACAATTTGTTAATTTTGTTACTTTAGGGTAATGCTTTTGAAAAGAGTTAAAAGGTCTTTTGATGATTATGTTGCATATTTTAGAGAAGGCTCATTAAATGATGGAGAAATAGCGACTAGACTCGGAGTTTCTAGAGTAAATGTATGGAGAATGAGACAAAAATGGGCGAGTGGGGAAACTTCTGTTAACGAAGATTCTAGAGTAACAATTAGTGAAGATACTTTTGAACACCTTGTAGCACAAACTTTTAAATCAGAAGTTAAGGCTAAAAAAGCTAAGGGCGAATTAGATTTAGAGCGCTCTAATTTAGAATTGGGATTTATACGTGCATTTAAGCAATATTCTAGCATTGAACTTGCTAGTATGTTTTCAAAAATAGATGATTTAAGATTTAAAATTGAATCTTTAAATAAACAATGTAACAAAAAAAATGCAAAATGTATTACTGAAGAAATTAATTCTTTAAAAGATGAACTTGATGATCTAATAAAGGAGTGCTCAATAAGGGAAATGGAGCTTTACTATGAATGTATGAAAAGACTTGCTGCTGCTCATGAAGTTGAGAGCAAAAGTAACTACAAAAGTAGTAAAGGACACAAGTGAACTTATATCAAACAAAACTTTTTACAACACTTCAAAAGCAATATAAAAATCAGTTTGGAGTTGATATATCGCAGTTTGTAAAGGTAACAAACTCTTCAATCAATTTTGATCAGTTTGAAGAAGAATATTTAACCGTAAAGCAAAAGAATGTGATAAAAAGCATTCAAAAGAACAATGAAAAGAAGATTATATTTAGTGGTGGTATTGCTAGCGGTAAAACATATCTTGCATGTTATCTGTTTATTAAAAGTTTAATTGCAAATAAAAAGCTATACTCTAGTGATACTAATAATTTCATTATAGGAAATTCTCAACGTTCAGTTGAAGTTAATGTTTTGGGGCAATTTGAGAAGATATGTAAACTTCTTAAAATTCCTTATATTCCAAGACATACAAATAATTCATATATACTGATAGATTCACTTCGTATTAATTTATATGGCGGGGATAAGGCAAGTGATTTTGAAAGGTTTAGAGGAAGTAATTCAGCGCTTGTTTTTGTTAATGAGGCCACTACTTTACACAAACAAACTTTAGAAGAAGTGCTAAAAAGACTCAGATGCGGACAAGAGACTATTATTTTTGATACTAATCCCGATCATCCGGAACACTATTTTAAAACTGATTATATTGATAATACAGCGACTTTTAAAACATATAATTTTACAACTTACGATAATGTACTTCTTAGTAAAGGATTTATCGAAACTCAAGAGAAACTCTATAAAGATATCCCAACGTACAAGGCAAGGGTTTTACTAGGAGAATGGATAGCAAGCACCGATTCAATTTTTACACAAATTAATATTACCCAAGATTATGTGTTTAGCAGCCCTATAGCATATTTGGATCCAGCATTTAGTGTTGGAGGGGATAATACCGCTTTATGTGTTATGGAGAGGGTTGATGATAAATATTACGCATTTGTATTTCAAGACCAAAGACCAGTAAATGATCCTTATATTATGAATATGGTCAAGACTGTTTTAGAAAATTTCAATGTAAATACACTTTACTTAGAAGATAGGGACAATACTAAAGGTGCGGGGGCATTGACTCGTGAATATATGACTCTTAGAAACAATATGGGCCATTATTTTAGAATTGTACCGGTTAAACCAAAGTCCAATAAATTTAGTAGAATAGCATCGTTAATCACACCGTTTACTTACAAGAAACTTTATATTGCAAAGTACAGCAGTTCTTCTGTATTTAATGATATTTACGCTTATAAAGGGGATAACAAAACCCATGATGATGCACTTGACGCAATGTCGGCTGCATATTTGATGTTGTCTTTAGGATATAAAGAGCGAAGTATTCATTTTGGCAGCCAAAAATTTTTGTAA
>NZ_CP179578.1:0-35534 GCF_030439725.2 [Borrelia] tanukii
ATATAATTTTTAATTAGTATAGATATTTTGGCTCAAAACTTTAAACCGGTAAAGTAAAACTTTAACTTTTTGTAATTTTTACATAGAAGTAAATAAATAATGTTTATATGTTTTTATTCAATCTATTTTTTAAAGGAAAATCTGTTAAACAGGAAAATTTTTATAAAATAAATCCGGATGAATTCATTCTAATTAGTGAACATATTATCAATTTTACTATCACTACTCACCAATTACTTAGAATTATTATGGTTTCTGGAATTCCATTAACTCACCTGAAAAATCTAAATATTAAACTCTTTACAATTTCAAATTTAATATACTTTCTTATACTTTGGACAATGGCTTACAAATTCAAACATATTCTTTAATTTGCTCTAATGAAATTTCCAAATGTATTAAAAATCTGAATAAAAATAGATTAATATATATGAACAGAAAAAATTAATTATGTAGCAAAAAATATTTTGATTTTAGTATTACTACTAAAAAATTGGAAATTGCTTACTCTTTAATTGCGAAGCTAAAAAAGCCCTACATGAAACCAAATACAACTTTAATTCATAAAACTTTTTTTAGCTAAAACGACTTGTATATTAAATCTGCACACCTTTGGTTAATTTTTTAAACCTGTTTGTATCTTTCATTATTAATTCTTTCTTATTTATGTTTTTAAACACAATCTTGATTTGATCCTTATTATCATCTATTAAAACCTTAAAAATTAATCAAAATGTATTTTAAAAAAATCAAAACATTATAAAACTTCTGGCAATGAAAATATTATTATGATTATTCTAATAATCAATATTTAATACAATGTAATTCATATTAAGTATTGAATTATATTAAGTATTGAATTATATTAAGTATTGAATTATATTAAGTATTGAATTATAAGAAAGGAGAGTATTTATGAAATATAATATAATTGTACGCATGTTTGTTTTTCTATTTTTAACTGCCTGCAATCCAGATTTTAAAACCAACCAAAAAGATGTGAAGTATGGATCTAATAAAAAGGAATTAAATCTAAATCAAGAAACAAAGGGTTCAAAAGAAAGTAAAATCTCAGCATCAAGATCAAGGAAAAGTATAACTGATTTATCTAGAAAAGATATAGCAGTAAAAATAGCTGTAGATAATAAAGAAACGGGGAATGAGTTAACATCGATCGGTGGTTCAATTGCTGTACCCACAGAAGAAAGCTCAAAATCAACTAGGTCAACAGGTGGCATAGAAGTTACAGAATTATCAGAGCCTACAAAATCTCAAGAAACTTCATCTATAAAAAATGCTCGGGGTCCAGAAAAAATAGAGCAAGAGCCAGCTAAAGCTGAAGAAGAACAAAAAAGAAAAGCTGCTGAAGAAGAACAAAGACAAGAAGAAGAAGAAGAAAAACAAGCTAAAGACACAATTGAAATGCTTACAAAAAAAATAGATGGGATAAATAGAGATATCGATGCTATCAAACAGCGCGAAGATTTATCTTTGCAGAATGCAGAAGGATTAATAAGGTCACAAGAAGTTATAAATAGAATTACAGGGCCTATATACGACCATTTTACCAACGGCAGTAACGCTATATACCATGCTTGGTATGATTTAGATACAGACTTAGAAGAGTTATTGGAAAAATTGAGTAATACTAGAAGCGATTTAAGAGCTAAATTAAATGAAGGCAATCAAAAATATACTGGGATAGGGAATGAACCTGAATTAAAAGAAAATGTAAGGGCTGACGAAATTGAATCAGACTTAGATAAACTAAAATCAGAATTAAAAAGGGTTAAAGAATACCTTAAAAACGATTCTAATTTTGAAAAAATTAAAGAGAATATAGCCAACAGTGATGATGAATAGCTTTAGATGTAGTTAAACTTTATATACACAAAATAATAATCAGCAAGACATTTGGCTGGTTGTTATTTTTTTGCAAATTATTATAAATATAAAAACATTAACTACTGAAATTTTTTATTAAAAAAGCAAAAGAATTCTCCACTTATAATTGTAAAAATTTTTTAATTTAGGTAGAGATGAATTTTGCACGATAGCAATATTAATAAATTTCAAGCACTTTCTTCGATATCAGTAGGCCATTTCTCTTAATCCTACAAATTTATTGGAGAAGTTTATAAAGGAGGCTTTAAAAAATGAAGAGTGGGATAAAAAAGAATATGAACTTTTAAAAAATGAACTTAAAAATAGAATTGAGAATGATAGCAAAAATAAAATAAATATGATGAAAATTTTATTAAAAACTAGAAATGGGAAGCCTTGTATTTTAGATAGGTATCAAAGGTTTTAAGATTTTATATTGAATTTTTTAAAATAGCCAAAACTCAAGCTTATGTTATATTTAAATAGCAAAACTTCTTTTTGAAGTAGAGCTTAAAGAGATTGATATCATAGAAAATGGAATTGATAAAACTTTAGTTGATTTAATAAAAGGCAAAAATTTAAGTTTACATAGATTTAATAAAACAGATTTGACTTAGGTTTAAAACGCAAGAAAAATGTGATTTTTATAAAAGGAATCCAAAATTTACTAATATATTCTTGAAGATTTTTATCAAAAAATAAAGAGCAATTTATTAAAAATTAGAAAAATATGAAAATAATTAAAAATACTTTTGGTCTACTTAAACTTTTAACAACTTTCTTACTAAAGCTTACTAGTAAGAAAGTTGAAAATTCAGGTGGTTTTAGTGACGATGGAGAATAAAATGGCTCTTTAATTTCAGGAGTATATTAGTAGTATTGTCTGCAAACGTTAAGCTAAGATCATTAGAGAATAAAGAAGGCATTTTTATTGAATTTAAAGCAAAATCTGCTAGCAATAAAGCTACAAGTAAGAAGTTTTTAAACAAAGTAAAGGGAACAAATACTAATTTTAGTAAAATGCTAGTAATGAAAACATAAAAAAGCTTTACTTAAAAGTGCTACTTCTGGAAATAAAGGAACAAAAGATCTTATCGTTTTAAACAAAGAAATAGATAAATTATTTAAAGCTTGATAATAGCGCAACAGTATCTTCTGCGATTATAGAGCTTATAATCTCTACTAAAATAACAATCTTTGGTCAATCTTGATAGAATAAAAAAAACAATCTAAACAATAATTATTTGGGGTTAATGTACTGTGATTATTATCTAATAAGATAGTTTAGGGTTGCTTTTGATAAGCACAAGATAGAATGATTTCTTTGTATTAAGAAGAGACCTGTGTTTGTAATTTCATAGGAATAGCAATATATTTGTATTTAACAGCTATGGATCTATAAAGATTCTAGCAGGAGAAGATATGAAAAAAAATATCTTGACAATATACATGTTAATGTTAATAAGCTTGCTATCATGTAATACAAGTGGCACGAATGAATTAATGAGCAAAAAAATAGATAAAAGGGAAGATGGGAAAATTTTAGGCTTTATAGAGAAAATTCAAGAAAGTGTAGAAGTTGTTGAACAACATGTGGGAGAAGAGAAAAAACAAATACCACAGGCTGTTTCTGAAAACCCTGTTAATGTAAATAAAAATTTTCCATATTATTCTCAAGAAGAAATAAAAATAAAAGAAGAAGAGTTGGTCCCAAATACTGATGAAGAAAAGAAAGCAGAGAAAGCAATTAGCGAGGGAGGTCTTGAATTTGCTAAATTAGATTATGACGAAAATAAACTTAAAAATGAGTCTGATCAATTGGTGTCTAGTTTTAATAAAGTTTATGATGAAATCTCAGGACTTGCAGATTCAATAAAAACAGAAATGCATATTGTAGGAAGAATAAATCATATAATAAAAACAAATCCTAGTATAAAAAAAGAATATCGGAAGAGAATAATACAGAATAAACAAGAAAAACAGAATCTAATTAATTTGTTCAATCAGTTATTAGAAAAGAGGGGTGATATTGAAGAGCTTAATACTCAATTGGATAGTGGAATTAGCGAGAGAGCATCTGCAAAATACTTTTTTGAGAAAGCCTCAAAAACTTTAAAAGATGCTATTACCGAAAGATTAAAAAACGAACGTAGAAATTGGTCAAGAAGAACATATAATAATTTAGCAATACAAGCAAAAAATGAAATGGAGAATGCTTTAAGGCAGTTAAATACCTCTTCTTCTAAGATAGCTAAAGCCATGGAAATAAAGGAAGAGATAGAACAACTTATTCAAAAAGCAAAATCTTTTCTAGATTCTTCAAAAAGTGAAATCTGTTCTAGCAATAGATTTGTGATTTTTAAGAGATAAGAAAATAAAAAGATATATTTTATAATAAGATTAATTATTTGGAATTAAAGTCTTCTGTTAAACTGCAGCCTCTTCTGAATAGTTTAATGCTTTATACTTTTTATTTTGGCTATCTTGGATACAGGCCGAAACAAAAATTAAAAGTGTTAAAATACTATTTTGTGGTATTTTGTATTTTTTTACATAGAAATAGTTTCAATTTTTATTTTATATAAATTAAAACTATTTCTATATTTATTTCCGATTGATAATAGTATAATGATAAAAGGTATGAGAGTAATAGTGTTATTAATGTTTTTTTTATTAATTCCTGGTATATCGCTTTTTTCTAATGAAGCATTTGAAGAGGTTGCCATTATAAACAATAGCAACAAGTCTGATTTAACTTTATTGCTTACATTAAAAACCCAATTCGGAACTTTTACTTTAGGGCATTTCAAGGGATACATAGATTTAAAGTTTAATGTGAAAATTGTAAATAACACAAAGCTTGTACTTAACAAGTGGTATATTAATGAAGTTTCTCTAATAGAGTCTCCAATAAATTCTAAGCCTATTCGGGGGTTAATAATTTTTCTTTTGATATACATATAGATAGTGAAGATGCACTGTTTAATCAAATAAGAAAATCAGCAAAAATGAATGGAATTGAAGCATACCTGGAATATTTTGATGAAAAAACTAATGAGAAAAAAAAATATACTTTTAAAGTAAGTAAGAAAAACAGTATAGATTTTTTTAATGCTTTTGAAATGTTGGTTGCAAGATAGGATAGATTATTAATGGGTAAAATATTATTTTGTGGTTTACTATTAATTTGTATTTTTTTAGCTTCCTTTTTGCTTGTAAAACAAGATAGAAACGGATTTTATAATAAAAAGATTGAAAAGTTTGATGATGGTAGAACTTCTATTGAAGAAGCTTATAGATACCATTTTAAAAAAGGCGATTTAAAAGAATTGTTTTTTTTAAAATCAATATTGATAATTCCTGAGCATGAAAATAATATTAATGCAACAGGCTATTTGGCAGATGCATATAAAGCAATGAATCCTAATTATAGTTTTAATTTTACAGTGCATGATAATAAAATTTTGGGCTTTAAAAATATAATTTTTGAAGGACTGGAAAATGAACAAGCTTCAACCCATGAAAATAATATACCAAGTGAAAAATGGCAAAAATTAAATGCTTATAACATCGGGGATTCTAATCTAAAAAAGGAATTTTTTCATTTGAAGTTTCCTGTTTTGGTAAAAAATACTTTAGATGTCGCTATTTCTAAAGCATTTTTTACTAAACTTAAAAAGTTAAAACGAATAAAAATTATTTTAGTTACTAATGAAGATAAACAATATAAAATTGACATAGAAAATTTTATACTAAAATATAATTTTTAAGTTGTATTGAAATACACTCCACTAATTAATTTCATAAAAATTTTTATAAAATCTTCTATCATTTTCGTTTAAAGACTAAGTCTAATTGCTTATACAGCTAGACTTTTGTTTTATTTTTATTTAAAAAATAATTTTTTTGTAAGGTTAGCTTTATTTAAAAGAAACCTTTTCATGCAAAATGGTATACATATATATTAAAGTCTTCTTTAAAAGAAGACTTTAATATATTCTAATATATTTCCTTATTTATAAGACTTGTTAAAATAGTTTTTGCATTTTCAATAAGTTCTTCTATTTCTTTACTTCTTGCTATTGCCTCACCCGTTTTAGATCCGTAAGACTCTAATTGTTTTAAGACATTCTCTGCTTCATTTCTAGCTTTCCTGGATAGTTGTAATGCTGCATAAGATACTCTATTATTATTTTCTAATCTTTTGATAATGCTTTCTTTTAAACTTTCCTGTGCCTTGTTGTAAAATGCAGCTACAGATTCTATATTTTGTTTTGCAATATCAATTTCATATATAAGTTTTTCAAGTTCAATATCTATTTTTAAATCATTTTGCAATTGTGCTAGTTTTTTTATTTTATTTTTATTATTGATATAATTTTTGTTTAGTAATGTTAATTCATTATAAATTTTTTCTCTTACATCTTGAAAATCAGATCTTATTGAAACATATTTCTTTTTAAGATTATAAATATCTTCAATTAATTTAGAAAATCCGTCATATTTTGTAATGAACCCCTATACTTTTAATTGTTTTATTTATCTTAAGGCAATACTCTTTTTGGGGATAATTAAGGCTATAGTAAATTTCGGCACCACAATTTAACTCTCATGTGTTTGTGGTAGTTGGTTGTAACTTTTATTTCTTTTCCTAATTTGTAAAGATAATTTTGCATTGTTTTTAACTTAATTGGAGCTTGACCATTTCTTTTAAAGTTTTCATTAAGGTAATATTATTTTGAATAAGTATAATGATTTATTTTAATTTTTGTTTATATTTTTTGGTTGTAATTTACATCATATAAAAGACTTTGATAAATTTTTAGCAGGAATGGAGCATTCATTTAATGATTTTAGCTAATAAAAAATAAAAAGATTAGAAATAGAAGAAAAAGAGCTATTTAAAAGAAAAAAGAGAGCAATTAGTAGTTAAAATTTAATTGATATAAGGGTGTGCTGTATATTATTTTTAATGTTTTTTCTATTGAGGTTTTTGTTAGAGGGTTTATTATATTCTTTCCATAATGTTTTTAGAGACGTTATAGTTATTATAGATTAATGTAAAGTGTGGTTTGTCTTTATATGTTTTTTAATTTTTTTCTTGTTATAATTTAGTTTTGATAAGAATATTTTTATATTGTGCAACATTGATAGTAAGATTTTTCTTTATTTATAAGTTTGAAAAGTTTTATATTTATTTTTTTGTTTTTATACGAAAATAGGCAGTGCTAAAAGTCAAAATTACAGAAAAACATTTGGGGCTTTGCATTATTCAAAGTGCGATATTTGCAAAATTATCGCAAAACTTCTTGAAAAGAATTGATCAAAAAAAGGGAATTGAAAATCCAAAGGAAGATAGATCTTGATGTAATTTTAAATTTTTTTGTAGCGAAATCCCAACGTTTTTTTCTATCAAAAAAATATCATAATTTTATATTATAGTAAATTACTTGATTGTATCTGCAGCGCTCATATATTCATTAGGAATGAAAAAATGGAATAGAAGTCTCTTAGATTGTTGGATAAGATGATTGCCATTTTAAATATTAGAGAGGAAGGACTTATTAAACAGTCTATTAAAAATATTAATAAAAAAGGTAAAGGCGGGGTTGTTTAAAAAAGACCATCTATTCGTAGCATAAAGAAATGGTCCATTAATAATAATTTATTACAAAAAATTGTAATATCAGTAAAAATCAGTAGGATACCAAAAAGATTGAAAATACTCTTAAAGAAGAAAGTTTAAAAAAACGAATCATCAAGAAAACAATCTGGGCTTAATATTATTTTTGAAAATAAAAAGCTAAGCCCCCTATGTTCTCTGGACTTACTCATTCTTATTTTCTGATTTCTCTGTTTTAAGCAAATCTAAGGCTCTATTGGTAAAGAAAATCATATATCTTTCATCTGATTTTTCCAATCTAGATTCTATTTTATCTAATCTGTTTTCAACTCTATTGAGGGAGCTTTTCATCTCAGCTCTAACTTCATTAACCGAATTATTTAAATTTTTAGTCTCAACTTCAAGTGTTAGCAATCTTTTATCTAAATTATCTATTCTGGTATCTAATTTATCTATTCTGGCATCTAATTTATCTATTCTGGCATCTAATTTTTTATTATCTTCTTTTAAATTCCCTAATTCTAAGTCAATTTTAGTAAGCCTACCGCCAAATTTATAACTTATTGTTAAAATGCTAACTAAAGTTACTAAAACGCCAATTAAACTGCCAAAATCCTTGATTAAATTATAAAAATCCATATAACAACCTGCTTATTTATTTAATTATATTTAATCTTTGAAGTATAAGCAAATAACCAATATTTTATTGGCACTCTTGTCCTTAATTACACTATCTCCTGCCTTAAAATAATTATTTTTTAATTCTCTAATAACTTGCTTCATATCGCTTAAAACACAATATTCAATCACACTACACTCAATTTCAAATTAGAAAGTGTATCTTTTTTAGCAAAAAAAGTTGCAAAGAACACCAAGTATAGATAGAGCCTAAAAATAGCTCTATCTATGGCTTGAGCAACATTTAAAATGTATCTTTTCTTTTTAATACATATCAAATAATTCTTTTCCTAAATTATTAACATTGACTTTATTTTGTGTAATTATTTCTTTACAATAGAAAATAAATTTGAAAAAAAACTTAGATTTTTATTTAAATATTAGATTTGTATACTAATACAAGTATATTAGATAATAAGAATATTTCTATTAGAACAATATAGATAAAAATTTAATAATTTACAAAGATTTAAAAGAGCAATTAAAAATGAGTTTAAAAAATGAAATTGATACTAAAATACATAGAATGAAAATTCTATATAAAATTAAAACAAAAAAACTTTATAAATATAAAGTTTTAAGTAAAAATAAGCTTGGGTTTTAGCAACTACAAAAGAAGATTTTACAAATTTATCAAAACTTTTAAAATCTTTATACAAAAGTTTTGGAAGGTAGTTTATCTGTCGATAAGATTAAGGAATTATGATTTGAAAATATAAAAAAATATATAGCTTGACAAAATTTACTTTCAGTTTATTTTCTTTCATTATTATATTTAGTTGCAATATTAAACAAAATATCTTTTTTTTCTATGCTGAAACAAGTTCTTTTAAAATATGTTCTTTTTTATACCTTCTTTTACAAACGCATATAATTCTTTATCTCTCATGATTACATTTATAAATACTTTTATACCATTTAAAAAATGAATCTTACTTTAAATAACTACCATATTCTTCATATAACAGCCTTCCTATATCTTTCAATCTTTCTATCGACCATCTTTCAAGTTGAAAACTGGAATTGACTGAGGCTATTGGAAACAAGGATGGTGATGGCTGTGCAGCGACGATTTTTGAGAAAGATGAAATAAAAAAGGATGATCGGATTGTTGCTGCTATTGTTCTGAAGAAATGACTAAAGATAGAAAATTTGCTTTGGGTGGTGATTGTGGAGAGAGGGCATTTAAAAGTACTATTGAAAGTGCCATACAAAAAAACATTGGAAAGCTTGATCAGCTTCGTGATAACAGTTATTGAAGATGCTCCTGATGCTTTATCTTTATATACTTTCTTATTCATTAAAACTTGCTAAAACGGTTTTTGCATTTTCAATAAGTTCTTTTATATCCTTCTTGCTGCCTAGTGCCTCATTTCTTTTTAAAGAAGAAGCTTCTAAATTAATTAAAGAGCTGCTTGCATCCATTTGAGCTTGTTTAGACAATTGTGCATAAGATGCATTTTTTTTGCTTTCTAATCTTTTAATAATACTTTCTTTTAACCTTTCCTGTGCTTTGTTGTAAAATGCAGCTGCAGATCTTATTTCATTTTCTGCTATATCAATCTTATTTATAAGTTGATCAAGTTCAATATGTTGTTTATTTAACTCATTTTGCAATTGTGCTAATCTCCCTATCTTATCTTTGCTGTTCTTATAATTTTTCATTAGTAATGTTTTTTTATTTTGAATCTTTCCTATCACATCATAAAGATCATCTCTTATTGAAGTATATTCATTTTTAAGTACAGACATATCCTTAATTAACTCAGAAAATCTAGAGTCTCCAAGAATATTCTCTATATATTTAATTGCTTCATCTGCTTTCTTTTCTTCATCAGTAGAAGGAATTAAATTCTCTTTTTTATCTCTTTTTTTTTGAACATGCCCAATTGAAATATTTGATATACCAACCTTATTATTCAATGATTCTGAAGACACTCCAGGCTCTACAGGAATAATTAAATCCTTATATTTCTGTTCTCCAAAATTTTTAGTAAAAACTTTTCGCTTTTCTTGATTACTGTATAAATTATTAAAATCACCTTCTTGAACACTATCCGAAACTTCTTTTATATCATTGTTGTTTTTTTTGTCCTTTATTGCCGGATAATTTAGAATCTAGATTGCAAGACGTCAAGCCTACTATTAATAATGCATATAAGAGCAAATTTTTTTCATAAAAACACTCTCCTTTTCTCTAATCAAGAATATTATATATCATAAATAATAATTATTCTTAATTAGGCATTAATATCACTTTGTTTAAATTATAATAAAATTATTTATATTTTATATTTTTTTACTTATCAATTAATCAATTATTTGACAAACTCTAAACTACTATTTCTATCATCTTTGATTATGGAAATAGTAGCTTACTAAAACATTTAAAATGTTTATGCATTACTTAATGTATTTTTTGAAACAATATTGTTATAACTTAGTTTAATAATATATTTAATCTCTTCAATTTGAAGATCCGATGTACATAGAATCTCAATATCTCCTCTCCCCCATTTACCAATATTCTTAACACATCTAGTAAAACCTTCTTTTAAAGTTATTTGATTTAGAGCAACAGTAACAGTAATATTTATTTTGTTTACTCTAGGCCTAAAGCTAAAATCTACAAAATATCCACCCCGCACCTTAAATCCTGTATAGTACTTTGTTTCAACCTTCTCAATTACATCAGGATTTAAAGCAAAAATAAAATTTTCTAAGTTTTGGTATATTGCTTTCATATCGGAATTTAATTTTTCAAATCTTTTTAAATTTTCAGTTTTAATATTATTGTCTTTTATGTCAGAACATATGCCATCTTCTATGTTATTTTTTTTACTCTCTACGAATACATCGTTTTTTTCGCTAAACATACCAAAAGCATTTTTAATAATATTATTAAATATATTGTCTAAACATGTTTCTTTAAAACCAATTTTAGCTTTAAAAAATTCAAGAAAATCATCACTTGTATTTTTCATTTCTTTTTTTAAATAATCTAAAAGTTTGTCTGTATATTTTTTTTCTAATGCAAAAGCTCTGGCCTCTTCAATATTTAAAGAATTTCTAGAAAACTTTTTAAGATATCCAAAATCTTTAGATGTTAATTTTTCTAAATTAATAACCATAAAAGGCTCATTATCTAGTAAATTATCTTTATCTAAGTCAGAATAGAATCTATATTCTATACCATCTGTTAATATGCCGAATTCAACTCTCTTTTCTTGAGAACGAATATTTTCAAAATAAGGTTTTAATTGCTTTAGATGGCTTTCAAGCTTTTCTCTACTATTGTGATATTTAGCCTCTATCAAAATAGTGGGTTCTTCCTCCTTTTTTGTTGGATAAATAATATAATCGGCTTTTTTTAGTCCATTAAGCTTAGGAATATCTGCCCTATATTCAACTTTAACAATTGAAAGGTCAGTATGATCATAACCCATCGCATCTAAAAATGGATCAATAAGATTCTGCCTTGTTTGTGCTTCGTTTTCAACAAGATCCTTATAATTTTGTATTTTTCTACTTACATCTTTTATTGATTTTATAAAATTTATATATTTGCATTCATCTAACATAATTATATATTAGCAATAAAATTATAAAAAATTTATTTTTAAATTAATTTTTAAAATGTCACTTGGTATTTAATATCTAAGTTTTACCACTTTTTTATCTAAATTATCTACTTTAAACCCTTTAAGTGCCGCTCAGTTCCTTTTTTCTGCCTCATTGTTTAGTTTAAAATCTTATTTTTTTTATTTTTTTTCTTGTCTTATTCATACTAAAAACCTTTATTATTTCACAAATAATTCTCATATCCTTTTATTAAAGACAAAATATGTTCTTCTCCTTTTTTATTTTTTAATGCCTTAAAGTCATTAAGCAAAACTCTAAAATCTTCTTTGGTTAGTGAATAAAGACTCGCTACAATAAAATTGTTTTCATTTTCTTTTTCTTTAAAAAATTCATCTTCCACATCTAATTTTAGTATTTTATTAACTTTTTCTTTACTAAAATCAAAATGTTTCAAGTAGAGTAAATGGGAGAAATTTAAAGGATCATTTTTGGCTATTAGTAAGGAAGTGTTTTTTACTAAAGTTAAATATAGTGGATTAGCTAAAATATCTTTTTCTTCGGGCTGAGGCATTGGACATTGATAAAGGCACGGTTTTGTAACATTTGAATCAACAAATCTTCTGATTATAAAGTCAAATGCAAATGAGTTAAAAATAGATATAATAAATAGTTTCTTATAAATAGATATTGGTGTTTTTTTATGATTTATATACATTGAATTTACGCAATGACAATTTTTAGGAGACAAAGTACTAATCATAGTTCTTTCATCGGTATTTCTTGCAATTTTTCTATAAAGTATCCTTTCCGTTTGATACTGATCATTTTCATTTAATAATTTTTTCAAATATTCTTTTGCTATCCATAGCAATTTAGAATTTTCTTTTGCATCTTTATTTTCAAAAAATCTTGAATCAAATTGATGGATATTAGCTCCAGAATAAAGAAATATAAAGTTTTCACTACTATGCTCTTTAAATAGCGCCTTATATTTTGTTAAATGTAATCCTTCTTTAAAATTAATATATGCTTCATTAAGAACACTAAATGAATTAAACATTTTTCTAATTAAATTAAATTCTTCATTATCTTTAAATTCAATAATTGATTCTTGAATAGGAGATAGTTTTTTAATTTGGTCTATATTTAATTCAATTCCTTTATAAGCATTATTTTTACCATCTCTTAAGTCACTAATTATTTCTTTTAAAATATTATCACTGCTCTGAATCATAAATTTTGCTTTAAAATTTGTTGTAGGAGCTTTAGTATTGATTACTTGAAATATTGCAAATTTAAAGCGAGAATCTACATCTTGAAATCTTTTTTTGTTTTCAAATTGGTAAATATAGTTAAGTTTATAGTTATTAAAAATATGCTTTCTTAGCGATCTAGAACTGCATTCACTCCAAAGACTTGAAGGAGTTAGATAGGTTAAATTACCCTTTTCTTTTATTAGTTTTAAATTAAATGCAACAAAGTATCTAAAAAGATTTGGATCACCACCACTAGCAAAGTTTTTAAAATCAAATTTATAAATATTGTTAATAGCGCTTATACTATTTTTTTCTTCATTGTATTCAATATTTAAAGGGTGATTGCTTTTACTAAGTATTTCTTGCTTTGTTTTATTTTGCTCTTTTATACTTATTTTTCTGTAGTTAGGAATATGTTTTGAGAAAAATTCTGCTTCATTAAACTTAGTTTTCTCCCATGGAGGATTCCCAATTACAATATCAAATCCTTCCTGAATATCTGGAAACTCAATTCCATAGTGAAAAAATTTATAGTAGCTGCTTAATTTTCTAATTATCTCTATTTTTTCTTTATCTTCACTAGAAGTTTTATTGCCCAAAATATTTTCAATTAAACTAATTACAGCTGTAATATCACTAAATTCTATATTTAAAGATTTGTCAAAAGATAATGAATAAAGTTTAATTAAAGAGAATATTATTCTTAAATTATCTATATCTTCATTTTCCTCATATTCTTTGTATATCTTTTTAGATTTTTCTATATCTTCTTTAGTAGTATCGTTAATGCTTTTAATTTTTTGATAGTTATTTTCTAAAATAGTTGTAATTTCTTTAATTCTTTTTTTAAATAAAGAAAATCCACTTTCAAATTTCTTTTTTGTAATATCAAAAAATTCATCTTTAGTATATCCTAGCAGAGCATTTCCTACTTTTATATGATGCTCAATAAAGCTTAGTGGTGTTCCAAAAATAAAAGTATTAATCCATAAACTTAGCATAGTAATTTCAACCGAAATAGGATTAATATCAACACCATAAATACACTTCTTTAGTAGCATCCTTTTAAGTACTAATTCTTTACTTATACTATCCTGAACATCATATTCTTCACTTTCTTTAAGAATAGCTCTATATTCTTTATCAAGCTCTTCTTTTACGTCTTCAAATTTGTCTAGCTCATACCATACTTTTTCTGTTAAGTAATCTAAACAAGAAATTAAAAAATGCCCCGATCCACAAGAATTGTCAATGATTTTTATATCTAAAGGGGACTTGGTTTTAAGCTGTTCTTCAATTGAAGATATGACCATAAAATCAGTTAAGTCATCTGGGGTATAATATGCTCCACTTTTCTTTCTATCAAGCGATCTTGATGTAAGATAAATATTGCCCTTATAGTATGTAGCAACTTTGTTTGCGTTCTTGTTTACAAACTCTTCTTCAGTACGAATGAGATAAACCCCATCTTCAACAATACGATGAACAGTAGTATCTGCAATTCTTAGGTCATATTCAAGCAGAGTCTCGTATAATTCTCCAAAACTTTTAGGATCTAGCTTTGAATACTCTACAAATTTTCTATCTTTAATATTTTTTTCTTCAAAGAAAAGTATTTTAACTAGTATTTCTTCAAGTTCATCAATGCTTAGTAAATTTTCATTATTTAAATATTTAACCTTATCTTCTGCAAATAATCCTCCATTGAATATAGGGAACTTTATTGCATCACTTCCTTTGTCAAGTAAATTGAAAATTGTTATTATTTTTTTATATCCCAATTTATTTTTTGAATTTTCATCATAAAAAAAATATCTAAAAGATATAGAAGATCTATATAGCTTATTTTCTTCTAATATTTTCTTAAATATTTCGTTATCTTCAATATATGCAATAAAAAATATTCTTAAAATAAAAAGAATTGATTCTTCAAGCATGCTGGCTAAAACATGCTGAGTAATTTCTTTGTCTGATACTTTAAATTCTTTGTCATATATATTTTTTGCAATTTTAAATACTATAGAGTCGTCGGGCCTCTCATAAAGTATCTCTCTTAGAGTTTTTTGAATTATCTCTTTTTCTTTAGATATTTGTTCTTTTTCAACTTTTATTACATTACTTGTCTTTAGGTATCTTTCTTTTCTTATAAGGTAGCTGAATAAAACAAACCATTCTTGTTCTTCGTATTCTTCTTTTTCTTCAATTTTAGAAAAATCAAATTCAATATATCTTTTTTCTCCATAAAGGACTTTAGATTTGTCATATAATCTCCATACCTTTCCATTTGAAAGTATCCCATAATGTTTTTGATATTGATTTAGATATCTATATAGCTGATCTTCTGCTTCTTTTACTTTATTTTTAATGTCAAAACTAAATGATGGACGCTTAACTTCTACTATAAGCAAGATATCTTCGGCTAGAATAGGCTCATTATTTTTTTTAGATTCTTCCAATTTATTATTAAAATCTACTTTGTCTTTATCATTTTCAAAAAGTAGTATATCTACTCTAGACTCTACCCCTTCTATTTGCCCACCTTTTTGTTGTTCTACTGAATAATTTAACTCTTCGAATATAAATCTTAGTAAAGACTCTATATTTGCTTCTGTTGAATTATCATCTATTGAAGAAAGTTTATTTTTTACAATAATAAAAAAGTCTTTTAGCGTATTAATATTTTCTTTTTTTATAAAGTCTTTTGATAGTTCTTTATAAAGAGATATGTTTGGATCATTTGTTTTTACAATGTCATTAGTTTTCATTATTTTATTTTATCATTTATAAACAATTGCGCTCAAAAATTGCTTATTTGTATTTTTTTTACTTAATGATGAAAATAAAAAAATCTAAAAAATGATATCAACAGTGATAATTAATTTTTAAATAAATAACGAACTTAATAATAAAATTTATTCTGTAGAAAATAATTTTCAAAAAGACATATCTAGCTTGAAATAAGATATTAAAAGAAGGAGATATTCAACTATGTCACAGTATTTTAACAAAGAGATGTCTGATTTGCTACAAAATATCAAAAAAATTGCCCCCAACTCCAAAAAGAATCAGCACTGTTTATGAATTAAACAGTGCGCCTAAATACATAATTGAAAAATTATATGATAAGATAAGAAGGTGCAATGATAATAATAGTAAATGCAATAACTTCTTCACTTGGCTTTCTATAGATACTCAAAACAAAAAGAATTAGCCGCCGCCTTAGTTTATGACTTCTTAAAATTAAAAACAACCGGTGAAAACTTAATACTTATATCAAAGGAGCAATTTCCTGTAAAAAGCCAATCAGAATAACAACAAAAACAACTATAATAATGACAATAAATATGGAGCCGGCAAAAACGAAATAGAACAATATTTCAGAAACATAGTTGAGGGTATGTTTGATAATAAAAATTCTAATGTTGAGATTTATCAATGCCTTAAAAATGAAATTTTAAACAATATTACCAAACATTTTGAAGGTCTTACAGACAATTAAAACATAACAACAGTACTTAATCACATAAAAAACTTGCCAAATATCCCTATGTCCCTATAGCAACCCCCTTATTGGGGTGGCTTTACTATGCAAGCATATTGCTATGATGAATAATAAATTTATTTACCAATTCACATCAGTACCAGTAGAATAATTTTCACTTTCTTAACACTCTTCTTCAATTCTTCAAAGTAAATCATCTATAGTTTTTCACTCTTGATAGATAGAATTTTTCTTTGCAAATAGGTTTTTTATTGATTGAATTTTGGTTTATTAGATATTTTTAGATTTTTATCATTAAAATTAACAAAATCAATCAATACACTGATTTTATTCATTTATTGGAGCTAATGCTTCGGGTATTAATGTACTCAACAACAATCTGTCTTCTGTGTCTCAGACTTAATTTGTCTTTTAAGCTCTTTAAATTACTATTTATCCTTTTCTGCCTCCTGTTTTCTACCCCATTTTTAAAACCTATTATCTTCAAGCTCCTTTAATTCTTTTATTTTTTCTTAAATCTCTTTTAATACTGGACCTTCAACAAAACCCCCAATTATTTCTTGTATTCCATCTTTTAAAAATCCCTTAATTTGTTTTTTTTAAATCTTGTTCTCTTTTTTTTTACATCTTTATTGCTTGCATAATTCTTGAAAGAACTTATCAGTACAAAAACTGCACAAATAATAAACATTTTTCATTTATAATTATCACCTCTCAAAATTAAAAAATTATAAATCAAAGTTCTTCATTTATAATTTTTTAATAAGTAGTAAAAGCAAGAAAACCAATAATCCTAAATATTTGCTAAAAATGAAAATAAATTCAAGAAATTTTAAAGGAAATTATCAAAAAAAACAAAAAGGTTTTATAAATAGAATTGATCTAGATTAAAAGCTGCCAAGCCACATAAGAAAATTTTATATCAAAGAAAAGACTTTTTAGATAAACTGTCTCATTACTTTGTAGCTAATTATAAAAACATAACAATAAAAAACTTGTCTATTAAAGCAGGCAAAAAGAATTTAAAGCTAAAAACCTAATATTTGATACTAACAAACATCAAGACTTAAATTTTAAAATGAAAAAAACCCTTTTCCGGGCATCTTTTCGACATTAAACTAGGCAAAATAAACTTAAGCCTACTAGAAATACTAGATTACCATTAATCAAACATTAAAGTCAACAAAACTTGAAAATTTATTTATTTCTTTTCTTTTTAAGAAAATCATATTTAATTATGATCTCTGATAAAATATCTTTTTTGTTTTTAAAAATATCCTCTAAAATAAAATAGACTCTTTTAGTATCTTTTTTACAAAAATCATATAATTCATTATCTTTTACTAAAATTCTAATTGGAGTATTTTCTTTGCTGTTTTTATTCATATCTTCTTGATTTATTTCTAATAATCCTTGTTTTTGTATAGCATGATATATGCTATTAAAACCTACCTCCTTAATTTTATCAATAGAAACAACGCCTTCCAAAACCTTTTCATAAACTTTTAAATATGTATAAGCCTGGGTTTTTGCAATTATAAAAGATTTTATAAATTGTTCAAAGCTTTTAAAACCATCGTATTTATAAAGTTCTTTTTGCTTAATTTCATATAGAATTTTCATTCTTTGAATTTTATTGTCAATATCATCTTTCAAGTTAAGCTTTAATTGGTCTTTTAGATCGTTGTAAATTATTAAATTTTCATCTTGACTATTTAAATTTTGACTTTTATCAATAAAATCTTCAAATCTGTCATTTAGAATCATCTCTTTTTTATTTTGTTTTTTCCCCATTTGTCCTCCTATATTTATTTTTGTTTTAGAAGTATACATTTTTATGTATTTAACCATTAATTCGCATCTAAAAAAAGAAATTTTGACCAACGATATGGGCAAAAAAGATATATGATAAATCTCATATCACTAATCTGTGAATAAATATTGGCACAAATTTTAATTTGTGTCAATATTTATAGTTTTTTGATAAAAAATTACTAATAACAAAAAAATCGTTCGGTTCTGAACGAGAAAAGAAGCTATTTCTATAATATTTGACTTAGAAATATCGGTTAAAGAAAATATATTTTTTAGATTGTCTTGATTATTTATACTTTGAGCGTTATTTATTGTTTTATTTTTAATCAAGCTCATTGAAAAGCTTCTTCCTAGTTATTGCATAAAACCAGGACACTTTTTTTGTTAAAAATTCAAGCCTAGTAACTTAAATATTATTAAAAATAATTCTTAGATTTAATTTTAAGAGGGGTTGAAATTTATTATTTTATGTATTATAGTTCTTAACTATAAATTAATAATTAAATACACATTAAACTGGGGGGCAAAAAAATGAAAGCTGTTATACCTAATAATAACTACCAAATTAATGCTAATAAATCCAATAAACTACTTTCAAAAGATTGCAAACTTAAGAAAATAATTTCTGTCATTATTTTCTTAAACAAAGAGTTTGAAAAAAAACATAATGTATCAATACATGGAATTCATTTCGATTCTGAAAAACTAAAAGAACTTCGGGTTCATCATCAAGGAGATATACTTCGCGTACTAAACTCAAACATAGACAAAGAAAACAAAAAAACAACTACAATTAATACTCTAAGACTAGATTTAAGATTTTTAGTTGAGCTAAAAGCATTAGAAAAAAGAATACTAACATTCTCAAATAACTTTGGAGAATTCAAAGGAAAGCTTTGTATATATAAAGTGTCACCTATTGCACATAAATTGATTGATGCATATTTTAGTAGCACTAAAGCAGACCTAATTAAAAAAGTAAAGGAAGAAAAAAGGTCTTTTGAACCTCAAAATATCACTGAAAATATCACTGTATATAATAAACAATATATAAATATATATAATAAGAATTCTATAGAAAACTCTTTCTTCAAAAGAATTAAATCAATAGTTTCTAGCACTAAAAAACCAATTAAAACATTAAAAAATACTTTATTAAACTATAAAGATTTTAAAAATTATTTAAAACATGATTATGAGGTAAGAGATATTAGAGAATTTTTCTTATCTAAACTAAACTTTTATAAGAATAAAATCCACTTTATGAGAAAAACTGCCCCTTATAAAACTGATTTTTATATTCTTGCAGGAGAATTTAAAGATACCTATAATACTAAGTGGAAAGTAAATAGAATAACTAGTTTCTCAGGACATGCTGGCGTAATAGCCAATAATATTTTAGATAACATTTTGAAAAAAGGATCATGATTTGAGTAGTTTGCTTGAAAAACTCAGAAACAAAAAAAACAATATAAAAAAAAGAATTATATTCAATAGAATCGAAGAAGTAAATAGTAGAAAAATATACTGCACAAAAATATTTAAACATTTAGTTGGTTTTAGAATTACAAATAAAGGAGAAAGACTAAGACTTACTTTCCAAAAGTTTAATAATACTGAAGATTTTCTTTTTTTTAATCTTTTCCCTTTAAAAGAAGATGATAAGTTCTTAGAAATAAGATATAGACATGATAAACTGGATAAACCCTTTTTTCTTAAAAAAGAAAATAATAAAACTTATGCAATAAAGAAGCTCTATTATATAGAGTTTGCTTTTAAAAATGGTTCTATTAAAGCATATGTTCAATCTTTGAGAACACTTCTAAGAAAAAATAAAGAAAATACTGAGTATTATCAATTTAATTTATCACACTTAAAAAAAATGGAAAAAAAAGTATATGAATTTTATAATAAAAAATTAAAAGATGAGGGAGTTATAAATAAATGGATCAAAAAAAACCAATTATAATTACACTTGCAAGTTTAAAAGGAGGAGTTGGGAAAAGCTCACTTTCTATACTTTTTTCTTATGTCTTAAAAGAATTAGGCAAAAAAGTATTATTAATTGATCTTGATCCACAAAATTCTTTAAGCTCCTATTTTAATAGGTATATAACTAATATTAAAAAACATAATGTTTATGAATTTTTGAAAGGAAATACATATTTTGATCAATGTGAAAATAAAATTAATGAATATATTTCTATAATTCCTTCCCATCCTGTTTTAGAAAAATTTAACACAGATGATATAGATTATAAAGAAATTATTTTAGAATTTAGATTAAATAAAAGTAGTAAAATTTTTGATTTTGATTATATTATAATAGATACTTCTCCTAGTAGAAATTTTCTTTTAAAGAATGCTTTAAATGTTACAGATCATATTATAATCCCAGTTCAAGTAGAAAGATGGTCAATCGAAAGCTTTTCTATTTTAACGGAAACTATCAATAATATTCAGAATATTAAAAATAAAAAATACAATATTTCTATTATAGAAAACCAATTTATTAAAAATAGGAATACCTTAAAGGAGGTTGAGGGTGTGCTGTATAAAAAATATGGCAAATATATAAAAGGGAAAATTCATTTTTCAAATAGTATAAAAGTTTTTATAAATGACCTTTTAGAGCCTTCTTTGAAAGAGGTTTATTATAGGGAAGCTGAAAATGCTTTAAAAGATATACTTTAAGCCCATTAAATATCAAGGTGATTATTTTGAAATTTATTTTTAAATTGATTTTTTCTAAATTGTGTGCTAAAAGCATATAGCTTATTAATTTAGTTTAAATTTTATTCATTTTTGCTTTTCAATTTGTTTTACTTTTTTTATTGATAAAGAAAGATTTAAAATGATCTTCTAATAAAGAAAATTTTTAAGATAAAATCTATAGTTTTTAACTAATTATATCATTTAATAAAATAAAGAATCCCCTAATATTGGGGGATTCTTTATTTTATTAAAATACAATGAATAAAAATAAGATATTGTATTTTAATTTTCTTATTTTATTTCTTCTTCTAATTCTTCGTCTTCTTCATCTCCAAAGTCTTCTCTGATGATTTCTTCTTGTTCTCTTTCTGCTTCTAACTCTGCTTCTATTCTGCCGTCAGGGTCATCTATAAATTCTGCATCTCCTCCTCCTGGTACCGGGCTTCCTAATAATGGTTTTTTCTTGCTTTTTAATAAATTTTTTTTAAGTTCAGATAATTGAATTATATATGTCTTATTATCTTTAAATTCTAATAAAATGTGATCTTTATGTTTTTTTATAGAATTTAATTTATTATTACCAATATTTATAATTTTTAAAGCTGTTTTAACGCCTAGAAGCATAGCTTTTTTAAAATCATATTTCCTTTTAGATTTTACTTTAAAAAGCTCTTGATTATTAGTACAATCTTTAACTATAATTCTCCTATCTTCTTCTTTTATACAAATTGTAGTATTAGAACCTTTTTCAGTGTCTATATTTTCTTTATTAGTAGGATTCAAAACTGATTTGGCCTTTACTTTAAAATTGTATTTTTGGCTTGATTGAGAATCATTAAAAAAATGATCACATGAAAAAAATAATAAAGATAAACCTAAATTAATAATATATTTTTTCAATTTATACTCCTTAATTTAACAATACTTTATTTAAAAGTATATATTTGATTTTTTATTAACTATTTTATAACAATATTGATATTATTTTATAGAGGTAGCAAAAGATGTAAGTATAAAAATACAAGCTTATAAGGGATGGTATTAAAAGTTAGGCCGAAACAAAACAATTTTTTATTGATCCTTTTAATGCGATGGGTTATTATTATGCTTATCCTTCATTTATTCAAGTTGAAGCTGCAATTAGTTTTGCTAAAAATAAAATTAAATAAGATTTAACTATGTACTTTGTTCTAAGTATAAAAAGAGCAATTAAATAATTATTAAAGATAGCAAAAAGAAATTAAAGAACTTTTAAAAATTAAAGAAAATAATGTTCATATATTTAAAAATGCAATAATGTATCAAGGTAAATATCTTAAAGCTAAAGATATTAGAACTGAGCAAAACGAAATAGCAGATAAAAAAAATTAGAATTTTGTTTTTATTTAGTGCTCTTTAATAGTCTTTTACTGGTTTAAAGAGGGGAGCCACGCCTTTGTCTTTATTTTAATTAAGGTAATTATAAATGTTCATAAAATTTGCCCTTGTAAGCGTTACTTTTAAATAAGCAGCGGTAATTAAAGCAGATGTAAATTGTAAATTGTATTTTGTATTTTACCAAAAACTTAAAATTTTGGTAAAATACTTGATCTCCCATTACATTCAAGATATAGTTTGCATATTAGCTATAGCTAGCATAAGTGATAATTTTAAAGGGATTTTGATATTAGAGAAGAAGGGAGAAAAAAAGAGTTGGTGTGTGGGTGTGGGCGCGTGCAGTATACTTTAGCTGATTATAATATAAAAATAATAGTAAGACATATAAGAATTTTATAGGAAATTTTTCTAAAAAATAAAACAAAAAAATACAAGATTCCATCAAGCGATCTAATTGAGCTAAAAAGGCATTCAAACAACCTAACTGTCAAAAACACACTAATTAATTTGAATACCACATAAAATACTTCATAAAGCAATGTAATATAAAAGATGTATTGAACTTCTACTTAGTGAAATTCAAATTAAAGTATAAAAACAAAATATGATTTATCAGTACTAATTTTAAGGGTAATTATTTTTTAGATTTAGTTAGCGAATTTAAAGACAGGTATAAAATTATTTATGAGCGAATGGATAAAAACCTTATTTTAGGAATTAATCCTAAGATAGATAAACCACAAGTTATTTATGGAAAGCAAAAGGGTTATTTTGCAAGAGTATTTAGATGTGTAAGATTTTTATATAACAGAATATTAAGTGATAAAAAAGATTATTATAAAAAAATAAACAAAGTTTTCTTACTTATTCAAGTAAATATAAAGAGGTATTTCTATTTTTAAAGGAAGTTGATAGTTTAGCTCTTTGTAATGCCCAACTTGACCTAAATTCTGCATATAGTAATTTTTTTAGAGAAATTAAAAAGGGAAATAAAACACAAGGATTTCCTAAATATAAAAGCAAGAAAAACAGACAAACTTTTAGAACTAATAATCAAAAAAAACTCAATAAGAATAGAAAATGATTATATAAAGTTGCCTCTAAAATAGGATTTGTAAAGTTAACTCTACATAGAAATATTAAAGACAATGAACTTATTAAAAATGTGGTGTTAGAAAAAGATACTGATGATAAATATTACACGGCAGTAGCATTTGAGTGCTTAGATGCTAAAAATAAAAATAAAATAATAAAATAATAAAATAATAAAATAATAAAATAATAAAATAATAAAAAGGAGGTAGTTGGTATTGATATGAGTATGAGGCATTTTTAGTAAGTAATAAAGGTGAGAAAATCAATCATCCTAAATATTTACTAAAGAATGACAGTAAACTTAAGAAATATCAAAGAAAACTATCAAGAAAACAAATAGGTTCTATTAATAGAGCTAACTCTAGATTAAGAGTTGCTAAGCTACATAGGAAAATTTCAAATCAAAGAAAAGATTTTTTACATAAATTATCGTATTACTTTTTAGATAATTATAAAAACATAGCAATAGAGAACTTATCAATTAAAGGTCTACAAAAAGGATGTTTGGGAAAAGTATTAATGATTTAGGATGGTGTGAGTTTGCAAAACAATTATCATGTAAATCAGAGTGGTCTGGATCCTTTTTATATAAAGTGGATAGATACTTTCCATCAAGTAAGCTATGCAGCAGTTGCGGTATTAAAAATATAACTCTAAAATTAAGTGACACTAGTTGGACTTGTGGGAGTTGTAATACTTTGCATGATAATAGGTATGTGCACTTACTTAAAAATATTTTAATGGTTTATGCAATTATTGATAGTTATTTAGATAAAAATGTAAGTTATTCTTTAGCTTGGATACTTAATTAACATTTATAGCTTTTGTAAAGCTTAAGTTATCTAAGTAGTTTGAGTTATTAATATCAAATATTGGGGTTTTAGTTATAGATTTTTTTAAAAAAATAGCATCCCCAATGCGTTTTCATTATACAATTATATATTGTGGACTTAAAAGATTTAGGCGATTTTAAAATAAAAGAAAAATGTTTTGATAGTTTGTAGGAACACCACCACGAGTAAGCTTCATTTTCTCAATAGATTTAGTTGATTTTGCTGTTGCAATTTTTTATTCAGTTTTAGTAGTTGGGTAGTTGCTATATCTTTTTTTGTTTTGTATTCTGCTTGTACTTCTCTAAGTCTTTTTTGAAATTCTTAACCAGATATTTGTCTTTTACTTTGAGCTTGCTTGAGAAATTCTATTTCTTTAGTATATTCATTATTCAATTTGCTCAATTCTTTTCTAATTTTTATTACTTCATAAAAACTCTCTTCAAGTTCCAATATTCTTGAAGAATCTTTTTTTATCATCTTCACCGCCAGGTTCACTAGCATTGTTTTTACAATTAATAAAAACCATAAAAGCTGCTAAAAAAATATTGTACTTGAAATTTTTTTCACATTAGCCTCCTTAATGAAAAGCACAAGATATTATTCTTAACTTAAGATTCTACTTTAACTTTTTGATGATATCAATATAGTCTTATTCAGCAAAGATAAGGCAATGACTTCTTTAAATATTTATTTTTCTAGTTTTAAAAATACTTTTAATAAAAAACATTATTAATACATTTGCAATATCGTTGATAATTAATGTAAGGCGTAAGATAGAGCCCTTCTTCTCATCAAACAAACCCAGGGATTCCTCTTTCATTTCATCTCTCATGAATACTTAAGGCTTATTCTTACAAAGAAATAAAAACGAAGGCAGGAACTGCCTGAAGTAAAGCTTGTGGATCATGCTCTAGTGGATGACCGTTCTTTTAGAACCTAAAAAGCTATCATGGATGAAACAAGAAGCTATTTCTATAATCTTTGATTTAAAAATATTAGTTCACAGTAGGTATTAAGGCAATTTTTTAGAAATTATAATATAATTAATTATTAAGAGTGTTAATCATGAAAGTGGCGTTGACGACAAATATTACTGAGGATCAAATATATAAAGAGTTTTTGCGACTAGGAATGGAGTAATGAATAGCACAAGATTTATCAAAAAGATATTATCACAATGATCTTACCTATAGAGATTTAGAGAATTTAGAAAAACAATTTGGTATAAAGTTTGAGAATCTTGATTTTAAGATTGCTACTGTAAAAAGCAGCGAACTTACTGCCAAGATAGATAATGTAGAAAAAAATTTACAAAAAGACATATCTAGTTTGGTACAAAATCTTACAAAAGAAATGAAAATTAATAGCCGAATTTTTTTGGAAAAGCTTAAGGTAAGTAACAGAATTACAATTTTTATTACTGTAGTAGTTTTGCCTTTTATGATAACCAATGTAGTTTCCTTTGTTATGTCGCTAATTACTAGGTTTTTCAAATAATATTTACTAAAAATTTTTTACCCCCCCAATAATTAATTAAGAAAAAAGATTTTAGATATAATTTACTTTTGTAATTTAGTTGAATAATATTTGATTCTGATATTTTAGAAGTAATGAAAGCATTACAAAAACTATCAGTTTCTAATATTTTTGTCGTTATGAGTGCTGTATTTTTGTGAATTTCTAGGATATGTTTCATGGTTCTATAACCAGGTCTAATTATGATTTCTTTATTTTTGAGTAATAGGTAAATCTATTGTCAAATGGCCTATAAGACATCTCCATAACATAGTTTGGATCAATATTAGTATTTATTTAGAAATTCTTGTACTTTTACTAATTTCCAAAGTCTAGGATCGGTTTTGTCCCGTATTTTTTGCGAGCGTCTTTTTCGGGTAAATTCGCAAAATCTTTAAGTTTTTTAGAAGGTTTTCTTTTTGTATAGTCAATAGCCATTTTGTCTTTGTTTGTGCAAATCCCAGTAAGATGTATGTCAAAAATATTTTGTAAAGAAATTCTTTTTTTATAAATATTTTCATTTTAAAAATCTTTTTTAGTAAAAAAATAATTAGGCAAACCGTAGTTTAATTCTTCTAAATGAATATCAAGAATATTATTTTCTAAATAATATTCTTGATATTTTAAAAAATAAATCTTTCAAATATAATAAGGATTTGTAATCATTATATTTAATTTCCATAAATCAATATAATGATTTAGTATTTAACAATTTTTGAGAAACTATAAAATTAGTATATATTTACTTGTATGTTTGGAGACTGTATGAGAATTTTGGTTTGTGTTTGTATAATAACATTAACTTTATTGGGTTGTTATTTGCATGATAAGCAGGAACAATCCGTTCTAACTTTTTCTGAGAATTTAGAAAAAGGTTACGAGATATAGTCTGACGAGATTGTTAATGAAGGCATATTTTCTAATTTAAAATTATATGCGACTGAGCATCGTTTGCTAGTTGATATAAAAAAGACTTTATACGGTTTAAAAGATGGTAGTGGTCGCGACGTACCCCCATTGCCTGACTATAATGAGGAATATTTTAATAAATTCTTTTTAGACTTAGGTTCTGAGCGATCTAAAGAATTGATTAAGTTGTTTTGCAGGATAAAAAATGAGCAGAATAATAAATTTAAAAGTGAAGTTTATTGGCTATATTCATGTATAAATGAGTTATATTCTCCAGATGATATTAAGTATTCTGGTGAAAAAGATCATGATTATGGGGATGTTATTATTTCTAGGCCCACTATTGATCAGCAATATTTTAAAGTGAAAAAAGAAATAGAAAAAGCATACTTTAATACTTTAAGATGATTGTTGTTTATAACTTTTCAAAACTTGGCAACTTCCAATAATGTAAATGTATATATTCCTTTAGAAACATTACTAAAATCAGAAGTTTTGCCATAGTAAAGTAGTTCATTTGCTTTTTATTTGTAAAAAACTTTTTCTATAATTTTATATATTTCCTTATGCATTAAGATTTACTAAAACGGTTTTTGCATGTTTAATAAACTCTTCTATCTCTTTCTTTTTTGCCATTGCTTCAATTCTTTTAAAAAGAAAAGCTTCTAAGTTGCGTAAAGCGCTTTGTGCTTGACTAAAAGCCTGTCTAGATAATTGTAAAGAATAAGATGTATTGCGGCTACTCTCTAATCTTTTTATAATACCTTTTTTTAAGCTTTCCTTAGCGTTATCAAAAAGTAAAGCTGCAGAGTTTATTTCACTTTCTGCCATATCAATATTGTTTATAAGCCCATCAAGTTCACTATATATCTTTAATAACTTGCTTTGCAATTGTGTTAATTCCTTTATTGTATCTTTATTATTCTTATAATCTCCTATTAACGATGTCCTTTGATTGTAAACATTTCCCATTACATGATTAAAATCAGCTCTTATTGAATCATATTCATCTTTAAGTACATCCACAGTCTTAATTAAATCAGAAAATTTAGAATTATCAAGAATAGTCTCTATATTTTTAATAGCTCTATCTGCTCTCTGTTCCTCATTGGTAGAAGGGATTAAATCCTCTTGTTTTATCTCTTTTTTTTGAGTATTCCCAATTGAAGTATTGGATATACCAATCTTATTATTCAATGATTCTGAAGACGCTTTGGATTCTGTGGGATTTACAGGTCCCATAGGAACAGCCAAATCCTCATATTTCTGTTCTCTAAAATTTTCAACAAAATCTTTTTTCTTATCTTTATTGATATTTGAATTATTAAGAGCATCTTCTTGAACACTATTCAAAACTTTCTTTACAATATTGTTACTTTGTTGCTCTTTATTGTCAGCAGACAATTTAGAATCTAGATTGCAAGACATAAATCCCATCATTAATAATGCATATAAAGACAAATTTTTTCTCATAGAAATATTCTCCTTTTTTATAATATAATTTATTATTAAATAATAATAAATATTAATTGATAATATATATCACTTTGTTCAAATTACAATAAAATATAATAATCTAAATTATTTTATGCTATATTGTAACAAAATCTATAAAGCTCTAAATTGCAAATAATAAGAATAATAGAACTGCTATTATTTACTTTTTAAGATTTTTATCTTGTTTATTTTTTGTAATTCAAATTAAAATGAGTTATAGTTAATGCTACTTTATAGGAGGGGAAGCATGAAATTAAAAATTAAATATTTAGCTTTGGGATTGTTTTTTGGTTTTATCAGTTGTGATGTAGTCATGAAAGGTAAAATGAAAGAGAAATCTCTTGGTTTCTTTAGTAAGGAAAGCTCTATTTTAGGTGCTAACGAGGAATCTGTTAAAAAGTCTATTAATAAGAAAGAAGTTAAAGAAAAGATTGCTAAAAAAGAACCTTATAAGCATGTAAAGGGGTTGTTTACTGATAATAGTAATTTATTACAAAAAAATGTAATATCAGAAGAAGGTTTAGAAACTAAATTATTAAGAGAACAGCTTGAGGCTACAAAAGAAAAAATACAAAAACAACAGAATGAATATAAAGAGAGGATTCAAGGAAGTTTGAATTTTCTTAGCGGTGAAAGTGGTGAATCTAAGGAGATTGTTGAAAGCAATGAATTTTATTTTACCATAGATTCTGATTTAAGACCAAAGAGCGATTTACAGACTATTTCAGGCTCAAATATTATTTTATACGACGATGAAGTAGAAAAGGAAAGTTATGGTGACTGTGGTAAGGAAGAGGTATTATTAAATAATAGATATAAATCTTATCTACAATATGTTAAATATAATGTAGATTTAGCAGTTAAAACAATTAGCAAGATATATGCCAATTATAACTCGTTTGCAACAAGGCAAACCCGAATGTATTCTACATTTCTTGATGCCTCTGCTAAAGCCAGAGCTAGAGAAAATGCTAAAAAGTTTACAAAGGAAAAGCTTGAAAAAAATCTTAATACTCTATTGAATTATATTCATGTGAGTTCAAATACCGCGACAAAGTTATTATACATAAGTGAAATGCACGCAAAAAGAAAATTAGATGCGATTGAAACAGAAACAAAGACTTTAATTTCAAAGATTAAAGGACAATCTGATTCGTACGAAGCATATAAAGCAATAGTGGGCCCAATCTTACGAATTAAAGATTCTCTTAAAGAAATGCAAGTTGGAATTGATGGAAATGGTGTTTGGTATTAATTTTTGTATAGCAAAATGTTAAGTGACAAAAAAGACTATTATGAAAAGAATAAAAAAGTCTTATTACTTGTTCAAGTAAATACAAAAAATAATTTCTGTTTTTAAAGGAAGTAGATAGTTTGGCTCTTTGTAATGCCCAACTTGGCTTAAATTCTGCGTATAGTATATTTTTTTTCGAAAAATTGAGAAAGGAAATAGAACACAAGGATTTTCTAAATATAAAAGTAAGAAAAATAGGCAAACTTTTAGAACTAACAATCAAAAAAACTCAATAAGAATAGAAAATGATAAAATAAAATAATGAAAATTAATGACATTGTAAAAACAAATGATCCAAATATATTTCTTTATAATGAATTATCAAAAGATTTTATAAAAAAAGAAGATGTTGATAAAGTAAAAAGCTTTTTTCTTTTTTTAAAAAATAAATTTTCTTTGATAGATGATAATTCAGCAGAAGCAAATATAGAATCTTTACTAAAATCTATATTTGAAGAATTAATGTATTCAGTAGAACAACAAAAAGGTGGGCAAATAGAAGGAGTAGTGTCTAGAGTAGATATGCTACTTTTTGAAAATGATAAAGACAAATTAGATTTTAATAATAAATTAGAAGAAGCTAAAAAAAATAATGATCCTATTCCGACTGAAGATATCTTACTTATTGCAGAAGTTAAGCGTCCAACATTCAGTTTTGATACTAAAAATAAAGTTAAAGAAGCAGAAGATCAGCTATATAGATATCTAAATCAATATCAAAAACATTATGGAATACTTTCAAATGGAAAAGTATGGAGATTATATGACAAATCGAAAGTTCTTTATGGAGAAAAAAGATATATTGAATTTGATTTTGCTAAAATCGAAGAAAAAGAAGAATACAAAGAACAAGAATGGTTTGTTTTATTTAGCTACCTTATAAGAAAAGAAAGATTTTCAAAAAGAAGTAATGTAATAGAGATTGAAAAAGAACAAATAGCTAAAGAAAAAGAGATAATTAAAAAAACCTTAAGAGATTTACTTTATGAAAACCCGGATGACTGTGTAGTATTTAAGATTGCAAGAAATATATATGACAAAGAATTTAAAGTATCAAGCAAAGAAATTACTAAATCTGATTTAGTTAACATTCTTGAAGAATCAATTCTCTTTATTTTAAGAATATTTTTTATTGTATATATTGAGGATAATGAGCCATTTAAAGGGATATTGGAAGAAAGTATTGCATATAAATCTTATATGTCTTTTAGGCATTTTTTTATAATAAGGTTATTAACAGAGAAGAAGGATATAGTAAATTAATAACAATTTTTAATACTTTTGACAAAGGGAATGATTTAATAAAGTTTCCTGTGTTTAATGGAGGGCTTTTTTCATCAGATAAGGTTAAGTATTTAAATAATGAAAATTTGCTAAGTGTTGATGAGCTTGAAGATATTTTAACTAAGATGCTCTTCTTTAACAAAGAAAATGCTAAAGAAGATAAATTTGTAGAGTATTCAAAAATTGATCTTCAAAGTTTTGGGGAATTATACGAAACTTTGCTTGAATATGAGCTTAGAATTGCAGATATTACTGTTCATCGTATTGTTGAAGATGGGGTTTATCTTATTCGTACTGAAGAAGAGCTTAAAAATAAGAAAGTAAACAAAGTTGCTACATACTACAAAGGCAATATTTATCTTACATCCAGATCCCTTGATAGAAAAAAAAGTGGAGCATATTATACCCCAGATGATTTAACTAATTTTATGGTTATATCATCAATTGAAGAACAGCTTAAAACTAAGTGTCCTTTAGATATAAAAATTATTGATAATTCTTGTGGATCGGGGCATTTTTTAATTTCTTGTTTAGATTACTTAACAGAAAAAGTATGGTATAGTCTTGATAAATTTGAAGATGTAAAAAAAGAGCTTGATAAAGAATATAGAGCTATTCTTAAAGAAAGTGAAAAATATGGTGTTCAGGATAGTATAAGTAAAGAATTAGTACTTAAAAGGATGTTATTAAAGAAGTGTATTTATGGTGTAGATATCAATTCTATTTCTGTTGAAATTACTATGCTAAGTTTGTGGATTAATACTTTTATTTTTGGGACACCATTAAGTTTTATTGAACATCACATAAAAGTAGGAAATGCCCTTTTAGGGTACACTAAAAATGAATTTTTTGATCTTTTAAAAAAGAAATTTGAAGATGGATTTTCTTTGTTTAAAAAAAGAATTCAAGAAATTTCAAATATTTTAGAAGATAGCTATCAAAAAATTAAAGGTATTAATGATACTACTAAAGAAGATATAGAAAAATCTAAAAAGATATACAAAAAATATGAGAAAAGTGAAGATACAGATAATTTAAGAATAATATTTTCTTTAATTAAACTTTATTCGTTATCTTTTGACAAATCTTTAAATATAGAATTTAGTGATATTACAGCTGTAGTCAGCTTAATTGAAAATATTTTGTGTAATAAAACCTCTAGTGAAGATAAAGAAAAAATAGAGAAAATTAGAAAATTAAGTAGCTACTATAAATTTTTTCACTATGGAATTGAGTTTCCAGATATTTGGGAAGGATTTGATATTGTCATTGGGAATCCTCCATGGGAGAAAACTAAGTTTGATGAATCTGAATTTTTTTCAAAACATATTACTAACTACAGAAAACTAAGTATAAAAGAACAAAATAAAATAAAGGAAGAAATACTTAGTAAAGGTAATCATCCTTTAAGTATTGAATATAATGAAGAAAAAAATAGTATAATTACAATTAATAATATTTATAGAAATGATTTTAAAGATTTTGCTAATGGCGGTGATCCGAATCTTTTTAGATACTTTGTTTCATTTAATTTAAAATTAATAAAAGAAAAAGGTAATTTGACTTATTTGATTCCATCAGCTCTTTGGAGTGAATCTAGTTCTAGAGCTCTAAGAAAGCATATACTTAATAAGTATATGCTTAACTATATTTATCAATTTCAAAATCAAAAAAGATTTAAAGACGTGGCATCACTTTTTAAATTTGCAGTATTTCAGCTTAGTAATACTAAAACTCCTACATCAAGTTTTAAAGTAAAATTCATGATTCAAAGTAGTGATAATATGATTAAAGAAATAACTAGAGATTTAAAGGATGGCAAAAATAATGCTTATAAAGGAATTGAACTAAATATAGATCAAATTAAGAAACTATCTCCTATTCAAGAATCAATAATAGAATTTAAAAGTAATGAAGAATTGAACTTAATTAACAAAATGTTTAGTCAGTTTAGTCTTCTTAGCGAAGAATATATTGATTTTGGAGGAGGATTACATTTAACAAAGTATAAAGCATTGTATAAAGAATATAATAATAAAAACTTTATATTTCTTTATTCTGGAGCTAATATTCATCAGTTTGATTCAATATTTTTGAAGATAAATCTGCAAAAGAAAATTCTAAATTACTGTGGATAGATAAAGAAGACTTGGAAAAAGTATTAACCAAAGATAATAAATGCCGAAATGAAAGGATAATTTATAGAAAAATTGCAAGCAATACTAATGAAAGAACTATGATAAGTACATTATGTCCTAAAAATTCCTATTGCGTAGAGTCGCTATATATAAATTATGAGAAAAAAACAATATCACTTTATAAAAAATTATTTATTATATCTATTTTTAACTCATTTACATTTGACTTTTTATTAAGAAGATTTGTTGGCTCAAATGTGTTAAAACCATGTTTATATCAATGTCCAATGCCTCAACCTGAAGAAAAAGAAATTTTAAGTAATTCTTTATATTTAAATCTTGTAAAAAATACTTCGTTGCTGATAGCTAAAAATGATCCCGAGACCTTTAAATATTTACTTTACTTAGAATATTTTGATTTTAGTAAAGAAAAAGTCAATAAAATACTAAATTTAGATGTGGAAGATGAATTTTTTAAAGAAAAAGAAAATGAAAATAACTTTATTGTGGCTAGCCTTTATTCACTAACCAAAGAAGATTTTATTACTTTACTTAGTGATTTTAAAGTATTGAAAAACAAAAAAGGAGAAGATTATATTTTTTCTTTAATAAAAGGATATGAGAATTATTTAAGAACAAATAAGCTTGACCAAGCTTAATAATTTAAGTCTATTTTATTGTTGTACGGATTCAAAAGGGTCAAATATGATAAATTTTACAGTGATTGCGTTTGTTTGCAAATTTTCTAAAAAAAATCAAAACTTTCGATAAAGCTTATTACAATGAGCTTAAGTTTAATCGGATGGTGTTTTTTTCTGTGTCCATAACATAGCATATTTAATTGGGAACGCAGTATTAAATTTACTAGAAAATTGTATAAGCGAATTTAGGATTAAAAAAAAAAAGAAGTATTCAAGTTTTACTCTAAAGATTTGGAGCTCTCAGGTATCATAACCAAGTGGATTTTAAGAATTAAGCATAAAGAGGCCAAAAAATTAGATTAAATTGGCAACTTAATTAGTCCTCACAACCGGCCGACGAGGTCACTATCGTCTTAGCGCAGCACAGGTTTTGAAAATGATCTGTTATTGGGCTGATTTTTGTGATACACTATGTTTAGTGAATGATTTTTAAGTAGGGAAAAAAAATATGGAATCAGTGTTAGCAACAAATATTACCGAAGAACAAATATACAAAGAGTTTCTTCGATTAGGCATGGAACAGCTAATAGCAAAAGATTTATCCAAAAGATATTATCATAATGATCTTACCTATAGAGATTTAAAGAATTTAGAAAAGCAATTTGGCATAAAGTTTGAGAATCTTGATTTTAAGATAGATACTGTAGAAAAAAATTTACAAAAAGACATGTCCAACTTGGAACAAAATATTAACAAGAATATGTCTATTTTGGAACAAAATATTAACGAAAAATTAAAAATTCATGAAAAGGGTTTTTTGGAAAAGCTTAAGGCCAGCAATAGAGTGATAAGCATTATTGTAGTAGTAGTAGTTGTGCCTGCTGCTATATCTATTTTAATCCCCTTTGTTATGTCGCTAATTGGCAGCTATTTCAAATAGAAATTACTAAAAATCTAATTAAGAAAAAATATTTTATCTATAATTCGCTTTTGCAATTTACTGGTATTATTGTAGATTCCTAGACGTTTTAGGTTCGCATTAATATATCGTTTTAGAGTATGTAAATTTTTACAAGGTTCCTTTTCGGTAAAGAAATTTGAAATCAAATTTATGATAGTAAGTTTAATTCCAGTAGCGCTGTTTAGGTAATGATTTAGATTGCTCCTGTTGAGCTTTAAAGATGAGCATGATTTAATGTAGCCAAGTTTTTGATACAGATTTAATATACAAGGTGTTTTAACTAAGAAAAAGTTTTGTGAGTTAGAGTTATATATAATTTCATTTAGAGTTCCTTTTGACTTTGCAATCAAAGAGTAAATAATTTTTAGCTGCTTAGTAGTAATTCCAAAACCAAATATATTGTTTGCCACATAATTAATTCTACGTGCATCAACAGATAGTAATCTATTTTTGTCTAGATTTTCAATACATCTGGAAATTGTATTAGAGCAAATTAGAGAATATGTTTGAATTTGTAAACCGTTGTCCAACGTATAAGAAAGTATATCAGATTTTAAATTATAAGGAGTTTTGATATTTTGATTTTTTAGATGAGCTAATGAAATTCCATAAGCCATAATAATTCCAAGTAATTGGTGAGTAGTGTTAGTAGAATTGATAAGATGTTCACTAATAATAATGAATTCATCCGGATTTATTATGTAAAAATTTTTCTGCTTAGTAGATTTTTTTAAAAAAATAAGTTGAACAAAAGTATATAAACATTATTTACTTTTATGTAAAAATTACAAAAAGTTAAAGTTTTACTTTACCGGTTTAAAGGTTTATTTTTTCGAGAAATTAGATTTAAAGTTTTGTTGCTTGTGGGGGGTAAGGTTTTACTTTTTTTGGTTAAAGTTTTGAGCCAAAATATCTATACTAATTAAAAATTATAT
>NZ_CP124033.1:0-53149 GCF_030439725.2 [Borrelia] tanukii
AATTTATATGCTTTTAGTATAAAAAGCATAAATAACCTCTTTTTAACTTGCAAAACAACAACATTACTACAAAATGTAAATATAAAAAATTCTAACTTCAAGAAAATTAGCAGCCCTACCATGAACTTGAAATCACGCGACCTACAACAATTTTTATTAATAACCACATAACAAAATGTCTAAAGCTTTAATTCTTTCTTTTAATTTTTTTTAAAAAAAGTTTTACTTAATCAAGTTCGTTTAATAAATTTTCATAATAATTCACAAAGGAAAGGTATTGATCTTGAAAATTCCCAGCAAAATATTATTCAAACTTTATTAATAAATTAATAAATGCAAAAGATTAAAAAATGTTTTTAATTACTAAATCATATGGTATACTACACCGCCTTCATTTGGAAAGTTTTAAAAAATCTATTGCTACGGGATTAAAAACCTTCTAATAGATACAACTTAAAAATTTAATTTTTACAAATTATAACTTTTTTTATTTACAGCAAGCTGATATTAATTTATTATAAATTGCGCTAATATTTTACTTGTCAAAACTTACTATTAAGAGAGGAGGCAATAATAATATGAAAAAAATTTTCACATTAATATTAATTTTTGGTTTGACAATTCAAATCTTTGCTACAAACAATAAGCAAGATAGAATTCAAAAAGGTATTGAGAGTTTCAATAAATATGATAACGACAAAAAAAATCCAATTGGACCATTCCTTTTGAATTTATTTTTGCCCTTTGGAATAGGATCCTTTGTCCAAGGAGATTATATTGGTGGTGGCTCAGTACTTGGATTTAATTTGCTAGGAGCAATCATTTGTGGAACTGGAATTATTCTTAACGCTCGAGAAACACAATTAACCGGATCCATACTAATAGGAGTAGGAGCAGGTATGATTGTAGCCTCCTATGCAACTTCACTTATTATTCCATTCACATTTGCAAATTGGTACAATGAAAATCTTAAAAAAAGACTAAGCACTGAACTTGCGGGTTTTGAACCCAATTTTGATATTGGAACAAACGGATTCCAACTGTCCTTTAAAAAAAATTATTAAATAATTGTTAAATAAATGTAAGACAATAATTTTTTACAATCTAATATTAAAAATTAATTTACCTAAGAATAAAGCATTTGCGTAAATACTCTCTTCTTAGGTTTATCAATTAAATTCAGAATATTATTTAAACACTTAAATACAAAAACTTTTAAAATATTAAAACTTATACAATATTTTTAACAATTAATAATAACAATTATTAATTAAAATGTTCTAAACATTATCTTAAAATGATATAATTACTTATTATTGATTAAAACTACTTTTAAGGAGACTATTTTGAAAAAAACGATTATTGTATTTACCATATTAGTATTTATGTTTAATTGTACAAAAAAAACTAATACTGCCGAGTTAAATAATGATCTGGATGAAGAATCTCAAAAATTACAATCTAAATCAAATCTAGTTGATGACAATAGAATTGAATTTAGCAAAACAACACCTTTAGAAAAATTAATAAGCAAATTAAATTTAAACTATGATGAAAAAGAAACACTAACATTTTTGACAAGCTTATTAAAAGAAAAACTAGTAGACCCAAATATTGGCTTACACTTTAAAAATACTGGCACAGATGAAAGCAAAATAGAAGAGACTATGCACAAATTTCTATCAGACCTAAAAGAAGATGAAATAAAAGAAATGCTTGCAAAAATTAAAGAAAATAAAGATGCAAAAGAAAAAGATCCTGAAAAGTTAGATACTTACAAAACCGTACTTGCTAGTGGATTCGACGGAATTTTCAGTCAAGCAGATTCCAAAGCCACATTTAATACCCTTAAAGACGCTATATAATCAACAAATCTGAAATTAATTAATTTTAAAAAAACAAAAAACTAGTGTTAAAAGCTAGTGGTTAAAAACTGCTAGCTTTTAAAGCAACTTTTTAGTTAATCAGCGAATTAAATGAGCAGCTTGCGCTTTTTATTTTAGGATATTTTTCAATTATTTTTTTCATAGCAACATTAAAAAGCTTAGAATCAAGCGAAATTTTGTAAACTTTTTTATTTTGTGGATATTGCTTAAACTTAATGGTAATCTCCGCAAGCATATCCCTCCAAATTCCATCACTATAAAGATCAGTAAAAGCCTTAACTACTTTTTCAGCATCACTAGCGCCAAAAGGATATGCGGTTACAAGCCCAGATTCAACTGATTTTTCAGACATTGGCACTCCTCCCCCTAAAAGCCCCCCTTTATTTTCATTAAAATTTATATCGCTTCCTTTGCTTATCAATTTAAATCCAGAAACAGAATAAACCGGATCACTTTCACTAGTGGTCTCAAAGATTATTAACGGCATGGCATAAGAAATGTAACTCCCATCAACAGGAGAAACAAGATAAGAATACTTAATGCCCTTAAGCTCTTCAATACAATTTCCATGCTCATTACACAAATTTCTGGCTTTAATTTTCATCCAACGAACATATATCGGCCAAATCAACGCGGTGATTGCTTTTGTTCCTTCTAAAAACTCTATTTGGGTGTAATCAATAAATTTATTTTTATTATCAAGCGCTTTTAAAGTCCCATAATTTTGAAAATCAGAAGCCAAACCAGAATCGCCCGAGAATGATCCAAAATTCATTGAACCTAAAGTTCCTTTTTTTTGACCTAGTTTATCTGATGCATTTTCTCCAACAAGTCCACTATCCTTTTTCTCCATTTTTGAATTATTATCTAAATGACAACCAAGAATTAAAACTACAATGAATACAATGAATCTTTTCAAAACGCTCCCCCTTAAAAATCTCCATATAATTTAAAAATTTTAATTATATTATTAGAAGCAAATTTAGATCAATTAACAAAAAAAGCAAAATAAAAAACTTAACGCCTGGTAATCTCTTTTTTCAAACTGTTTAAAATGCGATTTATATAATCATAAAGTTTCTTATTCTTGCCAATATTGGTATAATAAAGTTTAAAAATTTCCAAAAGAGTATTTCTAACTTTAAGAATCAATATTCTTCTGTTTTTATTTCCAATAGAGCCTAATGCTTGCTTGAAAGGTTTGCGTGATTTATCCATTTCTTTTAAAAACCCCTTAACATCATAATTTGATGTTATTTCTTCTAGCTTTCTCAATATCAACCTAGAATATTCCTTCCCAAGTTTTTTAAACAAATCGTCAAGATTATCAAAATCAAATTCTCCGTATAACAAAACCCCGCAAACTCGCAACGTCTCTTCTTCTTCGTCTGTTAAGCTGCGATTCCAATTTAAATACCAATCAAGTTCTGACTTTGTAGCAAGAGAAAAATTTTTTAATTCAAGAAGCTCTTTACTAACACTACTAATTTGTTGATCAATTGTTTTTTCAAGAGCAACAAGAATGTCTGCATTTGAACCACCAGCATTAATTTTGGTTAGATAAAATTGTTGACACAAATTCATTTCTAAAAGAGAAGTTTCATCTTCTCTATCACTTTTATCAGAATAATTTCCAATCAATCGCACTAAAACACTTATTTTAGAAGATAAATCTCCCCACCGCTTTTTCCCTATATCAATCAAAAACTGATTAACATCTTTTTCGCTGTACTTATACTTTTCTAACATTTCATCATTGTTTAAAAGCCATCCACCAAGAGTATATCTATGTTCATCGTTTTGCAAAGATTTCTTGAAAAACTCAAAATTTTTGTCTTCTTCCAAGTTTAAATTGGGAATCCAAATCCCATCATTAGCATTTTTCAGCAAAGCTTTACTGTGTTTTGACTTACCAATATTACGATTTGAAGGCGTTTTTTGCACAGATCCAGAATCCTCTAAACTGGCCAAATTACTAATATTTAAATCGTGACTTTCATGATCTGAGTCTGCCGACATTAAATTTTTAGAATTTTCCAAAATTTGTAAATCATTTTTAAAGTCTTTAAATTCTCTGGAGTTTGCTTGACCATTCTTTTTGCTTTCAAAATTGCCCAAATTGGAATCTTTAAGCTTATTACTTTTAGACTCTAAAGATTTTTTTTGATTGCTGATTAAATTTTGTTTATTATTGGGAATAGGAATTTTTAAATCTTCTTCTAAAGATTTACTATTACAACTAAAAAACAATAACAAGTTAATCACAGCTGCAATTTCTATTTTATTCATAAAATTAAATTTCCTCTATTTAATTATAGGTTTAAATAAAATATATCTCACTTTATATACACTAAATGTATGCTCCACTTTAATTCTTACCATAAAAGGAATTAGACCTAAAATTGTTTCCATAATTACCTTTTAAGATAGTGCTAACAAAGCCATACATTTACAACAAAACAGCCAAAAACAAATATAAACAGAAAGATTAACTCTTCTAAAGAAGAGCTAATCAAGCAATTCGCTAATACAAAAAAGTTAAAATGAAGCGGATGCATCATAGTTTTTCACAAGATTACAAGCCTCTTCAATGTTCTTAGTCGTCGTAAAAGATTGTCTCAAATTGTCTATGTAAGCTTTTTCAACCTGTAACAATTGCTGCTTGGCATTAGCAACATTTACATCATTTGAACGCTCAAGAGCCATTTTGGCCTTTCTTTTGGCTTTTAAACACTTAACAACAGTAGCAAGCATTTCTTTTACTTTGTCTTCATTTAAATTAAAAATTTGGTTAAACTTGTCAGGACTACTATCAAGAACCACCTGCTCAAGAAAAAACAAAGCTTCTTTTTGGTCATCATTTAAAGAATCTACAAAAGACATTTTAGGCGCTCCACTTAATGAACCATTAGAAGAATTTAACAACTTTGAAGACCTTCTCCTAATATCAGAATAATTAAATTCTTTACAAGAAAAGAACAACAAAACAATAAATAATAAAATATTTCTCATACCGTCTCCCACACTGTGATTACACAAATATTTAAATTTAAAAATTAAATGAACTTTTTTTTAAAAAAATATAAATTATAATATATCTCAACATTTAAAATAATAAACATTTTGTAAAACTTTATAGAAATATCGAATAAAATATGCTAGAATGACCTTGGTAGTTAAAAAATGGAAATTAAAATTGACGAGAAATTTAATATAGTATTTAACAACGATCTTAAATTAATAGAAAACATTGAAGAACAAAAACAACGTTTATTCTTTTATCTTAAGACACCAAAAGGCAGCTTGCAAGAAAATCCAAATTATGGGTTTGACTTTAACTTTTACTTTAAGCTTTGCAAAGCCAATAAACTAGAATCTATTAAAAATTTTTTTTTAAACCTTTCAAAAGAACTTAAAATAGATCTTATTAACGTAAAGCCAAGCATTAAAAACAAAACAATAACAATAAAATTTTTCTTTTTGGGAAAAGACACTTTAAAAATGGATTTTAAAATATGAGTATAATTTTTGATAAAAACTTAGGAATATTGGAAAAAACAATAGAAGAAATTCAAACTGAAAAAAAACATATTTTGAGAACAAAATACGGCATAAACATTAAAGACAATTCAATTTACGACATAATAAACTTTCCAAGCTCAAGCATTGACAAACAAATATCAGAAGCCTTAAAAGAGCTTTTTGCCAAAATAAAAGAAAATGGAAGCTATTTTAATGCACTCAAAGAAGACTTAAGCACACCCAAAAGCTCAACCTACGAAGCAATAAGAAAGGCTCTGCTAAATGTTGAAGGGGTTAAACACATAAATATTTTAAGTGGGCCTGGAACAATTAACCTCTACTTAATATTACAAGACGATTGTTTTGCGGACAAAGAAAAAAATCAAATTAAAATTGAGACTAAGCAAAATATTTGGCAAGCAATATACTATACCGCGCCAAGCGGAACTGTTTTTAAAGGTGATATTGAGATTGAGTTTTTAAACAAGCACAATCAAAAAAAAACATACAAATTCAGCTTAGGCAAGAAAAAATATGCATATCTTAAAGCAACCTACAAAACAGAAGCAAAAGACGCAATTTATAAAGAAATAGATGCTCAAATCAGAGACATTTACAATAAAATATTAACCGAAAAATACACTGAAATGGGCACATCCCTTAGATACCAAGACTTTCTTGCGCCAGTTAGCATTATCAGGGGCATAAAAGAGCTAAGAATCGGAACTTGCATTAAAAGTGATGTCACAAAAAAAATTACAGACCTTAGTGATAGTGATTTTACATTTAATAAAGACGAAAACACCAAAGAAAATGAAATTATTATTTTTGATACAAACAAAAGACTGCTTATTAACAGAGAATAAAAATGAACAAAGAGATACCAAAATTTTTAGAAAATACTCAAATTGAAAAATTCATTTACAATGAGCTTGACTATAAAAAAGAGATACTAAGAGAACTAAAAGAACTGCTTGAGAACTTTAGAACAATCAATGTTAAAGACAGCATTAACTCTAAATATATTGCATTACTAATGCTTTCAATATTTAACGCATTTCACTTTAAAAAAGAGCTAGATAAAAATCTTGTTAACTCTTTAGACGCCATTATTTTTGCAATAAAATCTATTGGCACCGATGAAAGCTTTATTGTACTCTTTAAGGCATTTTTACACGCAAATGTAGAAGTCAGCGCAAACAAAGACGCTCCAGGCGAAATAATAATAAAATTACTTGGAAACATTAAGTCTCCAATTGAATTTAATATTGCTGCAAAAAATCAAAATAAACTTAAAAAAATAACTGCAAAACACATTGGATTAAAAAAATCTTTGGTTTCTAACTATATGCCCAAAGATTACAAAAATTCAGTATATGAGTTTATTAAAATATTAATTCCCGTAGGAAGGATAGTAAAAATCATAGACAAAGAACAAATAGAAATAAAAAGTACAAGAATAAAAAATTTTGCAAAGTAGATTATTTTTCTGGTCTACTAAAGCTTAAATAACAATTTAAAATTAAAGAATTTAAAAGGAGAATTTATGAATACCGGCGAACAACAAGAAAGCGTACAAATAAAGGATTTAAACAGAAAAACAAAAGTTAATCAAAGCGATCTTATTCCTATTGATGACATAGTAGAAGATACTTGTGCAATCACATACAAACATCTCCTAGAACAAATACAAAACGATACCTTTTACAACAGTGAATTTCAATGCTTTAAAAAAGCAATAAAAGACGTAATTAGCAAGGAACTTTTAGAAAACAAAGAATATATAAAAACCATTTACATCAAAGTAATCTCTAAGCTTTTAGAACTAAGTACATCACCTGAAAACATAGATTTTGACACTGTTTTTAGAAAAGTTAAATCTACGTTTATTTCAAGCTTAAAGCACACAAACACAAAACTACCTTCAAATAAAATTTCAATTTACAACTCAACCACAAAAGATCTTGAACTTATTCAATTTGAAATTTTAATTGAAAGCTTAAAAGAAGTTCTTGCAGAAAAATCTGAGATTAATCAACTCAAAAGTGACTTAATTAACTATTTACAAATAAATAATTTTACAGATACATTCCTAAACTCTTTCAAATCAATACCTAAAAAATCTTTTGATACAAAAAATGAACAACTTGTAAGCTGTTATAAAAACGGAATCCCACAAATTGTAGACACTCCCATTTGGTGGCAAGGAAAACCACATGGCTTTGGGGGACAACACACAATAATTGATGATGATGCAATATTAGAATTTCAATATAAAAATAAAGCCACAACCATTGTACTTAAAAACAAAAGCAGCACATCAATTGTAATAGACGAATCACACAAAGAAAATTACATTTACTTGCAAATTGACGCAGAAATTAGGCATTCAAGCTCAATAGAAGATCACAATAAACAATTTTACCTTCAATTTGCAAAAAGCTCTGCCAAAATACTAATAGCCTCATTTTCTTCAGAAAACATACCCACACTCAAAACGCCAATCTACAATGGTTGGTACTTCGTTGGGTCAGGCAGCGTAAGCAGAGACCAAACAATGCCAATACTATACAAAGTATAAAAATAAATTAAAAGGAGATATTTATGGATACAATACTTATTTTTTTGTCAACAATTGACAATACAAAACTCATTATATTAGGAGGATTTATTGTTCTGGCAATACTGCCAACGATTTTAGCAATAAAGCCGCAGTTTAGAGAAAATTTAAACTTTCTTATAAAAAAGCTCTTAAAAAATACAAATAAAAAGGAACCAAAATGAACAGTAAAATAAATATCAATTCTGGTGTTGAAGCCTTAAATAATTTATATGATTTTCTAAAAAGCGGTGATTCTCCAACAGAAGTTAAAGTAGAAAAGGGAATATATTTGGGGCTTAATCTTTACAAGCTAATAATGAGTATCTACAAAGATAAAATCGACACCCTTGAAAAGGAAGAATCAATAAAAATATTAAATGATATTGAAAATGTTAATAATAAAATCACTCAACTTATATCAAGCATTAATGACGATAGAGATGCAAGTATTATTGAGAATTTAAGAGAAGAAAGAAATGAACTAATGACAATCAAAACCAAAGCACTCCAAGAACAAATAAAAGGATCCCTAGAAGATTTACCAAAAAGCTATAATAACAAAGACCTGAAAGGAGATAAAATTGAAAATTAAAACTTACCCTTTTTTATTTTTATTAAACACGCTTATAATCTTTTCATGCTCTACAATAGCAAGCCTTCCAGAAGAACCATCATACCCAAAAGAATCAACATTAAAGGCTTTAAGCTTATATGAAGCGCATCTTTCAAGCTATGTTATGTACTTACAAACATTTCTTGTAAAGACTAAGCAAAAAGTAAATAACAAAAATTATCCTGAGTTTAAGCTTTTTGACACCAGTAAATTAGAAAAAGATCAAAATCTAAAATCAATCAAAACAAACATTACTAATTTAAAAAATTACATCGACAAAATAAAACCAATAGCAATACAGATTTACAAAAAATACTCAAAAAACATACCTTAAAGTCATTTAATTTTTCTTTTTCTCCTAAAGTCCCAATTGTGGGACTTTTTATTTTAATAAAAGTACATATTAATTCTTTAACCAATTAAAGGTTATTATCATTTTATTTTTTTTTAATTTTCTATTTGTTATTTATTGATCTTATACTATAATTATACTTGTATTAAGTTATATTAATATAATATAAAAGGAGAATATATTATGAAAAAATATTTATTGGGAATAGGTCTAATATTAGCCTTAATAGCATGTAAGCAAAATGTTAGCAGCCTTGACGAAAAGAACAGCGATTCAGTTGATCTACCCGGCGAAATGAAAGTTCTTGTAAGCAAAGAAAAAGATAAAGACGGTAAATACAGTCTAACAGCAACAGTAGACAAAATTGAGCTGAAAGGAACTTCTGATAAAAACAATGGATCTGGGGTACTTGAAGGCTTAAAAGCTGACAAAAATAAAGTAAAATTAACAATTTCTGACGATCTAAGTAAAACCACATTTGAAATTTTCAAAGAAGATGGCAAAACATTAGTGTTAAAAAGAGTAAATTCTAAAGACAAGTCATCAACAGAAGAAAAATTCAATGAAAAAGGTGAATTGTATGAAAAAATACTAACAAGAGAAAACGGAACCAGACTTGAATACACAGAAATAAAAAGCGATGGAACCGGAAAAGCCAAAGAAGTTTTAAAAGACTTTACTCTTGAAGGAACTCTAGCTGCTGAAAAAGCAACATTGATGGTTAAAGAAGGAACTGTTACTTTAAGTAAGAACATTGCAAAATCTGGAGAAGTAACCGTTGAGATTGCTGATACTAACAGTGATGCTTCTACTAAAAAATCTGGAAAATGGGATTCAAATACTTCAACTTTAACAATTGCTATTAACAGCAAAAACAAGAAAAACCTTGTATTTACAAAACAAGACACAATAACAGTACAAAACTATGACTCTGCGGGCACCAAGCTAGAAGGTACAGCAGTTGAAATTAAAACACTTGATGAGCTTAAAAACGCTTTAAAATAAGGAGAATTTATGAGACAATACTTAATAGGATTTGCTTTAGTATTAACTTTACTAGCATGTGCACAAAAAGGTGCTGAGCCAAAAACTCAAAATCACAATGATCAAGAAATTATAGATTCCAGCAGCGATGCACCAAAAGATTCTAAACAAGTTCTTCCTACATCAACAGAAGACTCAGTGTCTCTATTTAATGGAAATACCATTTTTATAAGCAAAGAAAAAAATAAAGATGGTAAATATGATTTAAGAGCAATAGTTGACCAGGTTGAACTTAAAGGAACTTCTGATAAAAACAATGGATCTGGAAAACTTGAAGGTTTAAAAGCTGACAAGAGTAAAATAACAATACTGGTTTCTGACGATCTAAATTCAGTAACTGTGGAAACATTTGATACAGCCGACAAAAAAGTTTCAAGCAAAGTTGTTAAAAAACATGGGTCATTAACAGAAGAAAATTTCAAAGCTAACAAATTAGACTCAAAAAAATTAACAAGATCAAATGACACTACACTTGAATATACAAGCATGACTGATGCTGAAAATGCTACAAAAGCAGTTGAAACTCTAAAAAATGGTATTAAATTCGAAGGAAATCTTGTAGGCGGAAAAACAACATTGAAAATCACAGAAGGTACTGTTACATTAACAAGAGAAATTGATAAAGACGGTAAAATAAAGCTCTTTTTGAATGATACTGCATCTGGTAGCGATAAAAAAACAGCAAAATGGGAAGAAAGTACTAATACCTTAACAATTACTGCTGATAGCAAAAAAACTAAAGATTTAGTGTTCTTAACCGATGGTACAATTACAGTACAAAACTATGACACAGCAGGCACTAAGCTTGAAGGCAATCCAAGTGAAATTAAGGATCTTGCAGGACTTAAAGGCGCTTTAAAATAATATATAAGTAAACATCCTACATTGGCTAATGCCTTTGTGGGATATTGTTTATTACAATCTAAAAATTGAATTTATATATTTTTCAATTTGTTACTTCTAGAAAAAGTCTCTTAGGGGACTTTTTCTCTTGTAAAAAGAAAAACCAAAAATAATACGCTAATCAGGCCATTTAAGTCTTTAAAATCAAAATAAAAAAGCTTTAATAAACTAAAAGTCTGGCTAAAATTAAGAAAACCAATGGGGCTAATTCCCCCACTCAAGCCTAAATCTTGAATGAAGGATAAACAAATAACATAATCTCAATTCTTAAAAAATTAAACCCATCGCTAATAAGCTCACTATTTTAAATAAAAATTAAAGCGTAAAAATAATTTACTCTTAATATAAGTCTATTATTTATTGTATTTTATTACAAAAACTTACTTTTGTAAAGTATATTTAACAAATATGCATTAAATATACTTTTTTTATATTTTTTATATAAAAATACTTTACTTTTTTAAGAAACTGTACTATTAATTAATTTAGAATTAAAGAAACTACTTATATTAGGAGTATAAAATTGAAAACACCAAATCAAAAATCACCAAACACTACAAAAAAGGTAAAAAAAGCTACAAAGAACTTCCAACACAACTTGATTGTATTAATCTCTACTCTCAACTTTATAAACTTAAATTTAAAAAAATACACACAAAAAAACATACTTTATTTTCTAAATAAAAACCTTGAAAGAAATAAACAAAAACCTATAAAACTAAAAACACTGCAAAACTATTTATACATACTAGAGAAAAAATTTAAAGTCACACTAAACTACTGCAAACATTTAGGAAAAAATTCTGGAAGCGAAACCCATTATAAACTAAAATATGAAAAAGAAAAATGCTACTTAATAATTAACACATACTTCAAAGAAAAAATAAATAATAAAATTAATGAATTTGTGCAAAGAATAAAAAAATTCAATCAAATAAATGGTAGTGTTAAATGGGAGTGTATAAATAATACTAATAATATATATAAATATAAAGAATATAGAAATATACACAAAAATTTCAAAAAAACAAAAAATAACGAAATATTAAAAAAATATTTAAGTAAATGTAACTTCAAAACAGAAATTCCAGCTCTAATAATGGATTTAGAAACAACAAACAAGATCAAAATATACCATTTAAGAAACTTAAAACACATTGAAAACGATCTTAGAGAAATAGATCCCAAAAACATCGAAAAGCACCTATCAATTGCAATAAAAGAAAACGTAAACAACCCAGGATACCTATGTAAATTTTTCAAAAACAACGGATACAGAAAGCTAATAAATAAAATCAAAGAACAAGATAAAAAACATAAAAACAAAACAGAAATTCTAAGAAAAATACTTAAAGAAAAAATAAAAGAGTTAGAAAATGAGCAATATAAAAAAGAAGATCTTGAAAAGTTTTTTAACAAAACGTATGAAATTTACAAAATGAAACCACATTTCATAATAGAATATAAAAAATATCCAGATTTAGATAAGTTGGTAAAAAGAGCAAAAACAGAGACTGCTAAAATCCAAGACGAAATGATAAAACTAAAAAGTATAAAAAACAATATTTTTAGTATATTATTAGAACAGTTAAGGCATAAAGTAGATAATGATAAACTAATTCCTACTTTAAAGAAATTCATTGAGAATGAGCCTGATCTTAAATATAGCAAGGTATTTGACAATTCCTACTATAATAATTTGATTAAAATAGTGAGCTAAAAAGAAAATGTATAGTTTAGCTTTGCTATTAAGGAAAAAGGAAAAAAATGACGGCTTTACTTGAACGATTAAAGCAAAAACAAAAAGAATTAAAATTAAACACAGACAATAAAACAAAATTCAAAAAAGAAAAAAAGGCTAACGTCTTTTCTAAAATTGAGGAGGTTAAAGGTAGAAAAATATACCATACTAAAATCTTTAATGACTTTTATACATTTGGAATAAGCAAAAATGAACCTACTAAATTTTTCATTTCTTTAAGAGGAATCTTTAACATAGAAGAAATAAGCATGTTTCATTTATTCTCTTTAAGAGAAGACGATAAATTTCTAGGAATTTATTACGGAATAAGAAAGCTTGATAAAGCTTTTATTGTAAAAAATTTCAACAAAAAAGAAACTTATACTTTGCGAAAATGTGAATATATTGAATTTAAGTTTAAAAAAGGTTCTGTTTTTTGTTATTTAAACGGTCTTCATATTTTACTCAAAAAGGACAGGGTCGACAGTCCATATTACAACACACTTTTAAATATTATTTTAGAATTAGAAACTGAGCTTTATACTTTCTATGACAAAAAATTATCAAAGGGGGGAATTATTCCTGAATGGATAAAAAAGAGACAAAAGTAATAACCATTGCAAGCATAAAAGGTGGCGTTGGCAAGAGTACAACAAGTTTAATTTTTGCCACACTGCTTTCAATTAAATGTAAAGTTCTTTTAATAGATATTGATACTCAAGCGTCAACAACTAGTTATTTTTTCAATAAAATTAAAGATAGCAACGTAGATCTAATAAACAGAAATATATACGAGGTACTAATATCAAATTTACACATAGATAATGCATTAATAAGGATTGACGAGAATTTAGACTTAATTCCGAGCTATTTAACACTACATAAATTTAATTCAGAATCTATTCCGTACAAAGAATTTAAATTAAAAGAACAGCTAAAGTTACTAAGCAATCATTATGATTATATAATACTTGATACAAATCCCAGTTTAGATTTTACTTTAACGAACGCTCTTGTGTGCAGTGATTATATAATAATACCAATAACAGCAGAAAAATGGGCTGTTGAAAGCTTAGATTTGTTTACTTTTTTTATGAACAAATTGTTATTAACTTTGCCAATGTACTTAATCAATACTAAATTTAAAAAAAACAACACTCATAAAGAACTTTTAAAGGTTTTAGAGAAAAATAGCAATTTCTTAGGGACAATATCTGAGAGAGAAGATTTGAATAAAAGAATAGCAAAAAACGACAGATTTGATTTGACGAAGGATTACATAATGGAGTACCAAAACACGCTAAACGTGTTTTTGAATAAATCAGGTTACGTACACTAAGTGTACTCAATTGTAAAGGAGGAGCACAAGTGGATATAAAGATAAATAAAAGGAATTTATCTGAGAGTGTTAACGAAAAAGAACAGGCACTTATTCATTACAACAAGCTTAAAGAAAAATTAAACATCAATTTTCAAAAAGAAATTTATTGTAAACTGGAAGCAATGAAGGTTTTAAAAGAAATTAAAGATAAAGAATATTATAAACTTGACAATTATTCTAGTTTTGATGATTTTGCAAAAGACTATAGACTTGCTCGAACTCAAACATATAAGTATCTTAAAATTGCAACAGCAATAGAAGAAGGTTTGATTGAAGAGAAGTATGTGGTTAGGAACGGGATCAATGAGACAATTTGTTTGCTTAAAACAAAAGAAGGTCCAAGTTTAAAAAGATCTAATCAAAACCCAATAAAACCACTGAGATTTCAGCTCAAAAAGGAAGAATCTTATTCTTTTTACAAAAAAAATGCTAAGCTTACGAGCTTTCTTTTGGAAAAAATTTTTTTTGAGGAAAAAGATTTTTTATTAAAAATAATTGAAGAATTTGAGACCAAAAGAAACAAACAAAAATGAAATATTTATTTGCAAAACTTAAAAAGTTAGTGTATACTTTATAGGTACAGACTGACACGCAATGTGTCGCTCTTAATATAAGGACCTGTTACCTTAAAGGGTTTATTGGGGATTCTTTGCAAAGAAATTCCAATAAACCCTTTAATTTTTGACTTAAAACTTTTATTTTTAAACAACAATTTTAGAAAAATTTAAAAAAGTATTTACAAAACATGAATTTTTTTATACTATAATATTAGTAAAAACTTATATTAGGGGTTAAGATGAAAAGGCTTAATAAGATTAAAAGGAAAGAGTACTACAAATTTTTAATTAAAACTTTTGCCATTAAAAACAATGGGTTTGAGTGGCTTGGTTTTAGCAATATTAAAGATTATTCTTAAACCAAATATTTTCTTATTAAGCTTTTAGATTCTAAATTGAGATTTATTGTTGATGCTTAGACTATTAAAATGTAAAAACAAAATACTGGATTGTTAATGTTTTAGAGATTCTAAGAGCATGTCTTCATAAGAGATCTCAAATGTGTGTTCCTTGTAAATAAAAATGGAGCAGGCATGTTTATTTATTTAAAAATTGTTTATTTAAAATATATTAAAAACAAATTGTGATTACACCCACAATTTGTTTTAAGCTTTTTGCTCCAAGTTAAAGTTTTAGGAGAATTAAAAATGTTTATTGAAAAAATATTACAAAGCAATAAAGAGCTTTTAAAAGACATTCAAAAGTCTGGATGTTATTTTTTATCTCTACACTATTGGATATTTGTTTTGACAGGTTTTGATTTCAAAGTAAAAGACGTTAATTCGAATTACCAGAGGTTTTTGCAGTTAGGCTACATTAGAAGTGATTGTTATATTTTAAATCCATGCAAAATTCTTAGTTTTTATAAAATATTTTCTAAGGTTAGATATGAAAGTCCACTTTATTTGCCCGTAACTGGCAGAGAGTTTGAAATAACAGAAATTAAGTTGAAAAATCAAGTCTTTACCCATTTTATTGCAATGGATAACAATAAGGTGCTTTACGATAGTCTTGATTTAAAGTCTAGGGGCAATAAATTTGAAATAATATCAAAAAGAATATTTAATTATTTTATTTGAAAATTATAAATTAATCAGTTGTTGTGAAAGGTAAATACATTTTAAAAGTACATTAGGCCTGTAAAGCCAAACAACCTAAAACATTGTAAGTTGTTTGGCAATTATTTTAAGCTGAGTATTAAAAGCAGTTCTTATGTAGTAGCATTATTTTTATTTTGCTTTACTTCAATACGGACCAATTTTTCTTTAATTGCTTTTGCAATCTCAAGTATTCCTTCAGCTGTAGTTGGAGGAGTTGCTTCAGCTGCCTCTTTGACCGTTCCTGACATATTTAGCACCCCAATCTCTTCTACTTTTTTTGCGGTTCTAGACATTAATTCATACATTTCTGAGAATGATAATTCATCACTACCTTCACTCCCTTTGAGCTTAATAGCTTCCTCTTCTATTTCTTTTAGGAACTTTTGTGTTAATGCAATGACGCGTATTTTTGCGGCTTTTATTTTAGGTCCCGCCACCCCTACACCTGCTTTTTGCTCTGTGATCGCATCTAGTTTTGCGCCTTCTTGTTTAGCCTCTTTTACAGCCTTATCTATTTCATCTGTAATGTCTTGAACTGATGATTCTAATCTAGCTTTTCCTGTTAAAGCACATGCTGCAAACAGGCTAGCAATTAAAGTAAGTTTAATTAAATTTTTATTATATTTATTCATACAAAATCCTTTTTATTTAAATTTAAATTTTAATAAAAGCATTAAATGAATATTAAATTGTAAATATTAGGACAAACTAAAATTTCATTTTTAGTCCATTCTAATTACAATATTTTAAGATTTATTTCTTTTTTTTGCTTTTATTGTTTTTTTTATCCTCACTATCAATTTTTTGTTTTTTCTTAATGTCTTCTAGCTTATTTTTTATTTTCACCTTGGCTTCAAGCAATCTTTCAAATGTGTTTATAGGATTGCTTTTAGCTTCCTTTGAAACAGGGTATTTTGCTCCTTTTATTCCAATTGCCTCTAATGATTCTACAACTTCAATCATTATGTCAAACATAGCCAAGAATTGACCACCATTTCCATTTTCTTTAAGCTTTAAAGCTTCTTGTTCAATTACATTAAGAAACTTTTCTGTTTCGTTAATTGCCTGAACTTTCGCGTCTTTTATGATTTCGGGTTGTTCTGCCACCACAATGCCTGTTTTTTTGTCTGTAAAAGCTTCAAAATTCACACCTTTTAAAGCGGCTTCTTTTTTTAGTTGCAAAATTTTGTCTTTTACATCTCTAGAAGACGATTCAAGAGCCATCTTTGTTTCTCCAGTTAGTTCGAACTTACAGGCTATCAACAGAGCAACAAGCAAAGCCAAAATTGTTAAATTAAGTTTTTTCATTTTTTCTGTTTTGTTACCTCCTATTAAAAATAATTAATAATTAAAACCTAAATTTTAGCCCAGTTTATTAGAAATAAAATAAAACATATTAGCTAACAAAGCTAACATAATTTTTGGATTTACACTAAAGCAAAATTTTTATTTTAAAGGTTATTGTTTTGAATTTTATTTTTGTTGGGGCATAAGTTTGTTTTATGCAAATATAGCAATAATATTGTTTGGAATTATAAGCTAACTTTTGCAAGCTAGTTTTTGATTATAAGATTTAATAGCAGTTTGCCAGAATATTTTCAATTGGTTATTTTGTAAATTAAATCAAAGATCTAAAAGAATTTAGGTCTTAAAAATAAAAGAGAAGCCATGCTCCCGCAATTTATTGGCTTCTCTTTTGACTATTTTGAATTCTATTTTTTAATTAGGGAGTAGAAGTGGGAGTGGCATTAGCGGGTTTAGAGGGCATAACAGCATCTTTCAAGCCTTTAAAGAACCTTCCTGTCTTATGTGCCCCAGAAACTATTTTATTTTTTCCTTTAATTATTATGTCTAGTAAACTTTCATTAGATGTGTTGTTGCCAGCAGCTTCTATTAAGCTTTTTAATGCCTCATTTTGTTCGATAACAACTATTTCTTTGATTCTTGTTTCTTGCTCTTGAGTAAATCCTCTGCTGTCCATATTACAGGATAATATTAGCGCTGGCAACAAAATATATTTTATTTTAAACATTTCTTTCTCCTTTACCATTTATTTTTATTTATTTTATTCTAATTAAAAAATATATATCGTTAAATTAATTATTCCCAATAAAAACCATTTAATTTTTCTTGAGTTTTTAAAAAAACTTAATTAAAATAAAATAATGATATTTAAAAATAGAAAAGAAGAATATATTTTTTTATTTAAAAAAGGTTTGAAAGATTTAGACATTGCTCAAATTTTAGGTGTTAGTGAATCTTTTGTAGCAAAAGCCCGAAACAAATATTTTAAATCCAACGATTCTTTTTGTAAAAAGAACTCTTCTTCTAGTGATTTGGCATTAGAGAGCATTTCTGAAGTACCGGTTAATGAGGATAATTTTGACAATTTAGTATTACTTGCCACAAAAAAGGCTTGTGAGCTAGAAAATGCTAAAAACGAGACCGAAAGATTATTTTACGAGATAGTTTGTGCTTTTATTGATTCTCATCGTAAATATAAAGATCTTAGTTTGCTGTCAATAAAAAAAGATGCATTAATCTTAGATTTAAAAATTAGCAAGCTTCAAAGCGAGATTGACACCAACAAAAAAAGAGGTTTAAAGGAGAATGAAAGCCTTGAAATTGAGCTTGCTGCTAAGATTAAACAGAGAGAAAATCTTGAAAAAGAGCTTATTAATATTTGCATGAGAGAAGATTATGATACTATTGTTAAACTTAAATCTGTTTTAAGTAGCAAGAATTTAAAATTGGAGTAAAAATTGAAATTTTCAAGATCCTTAATATTTCTCAATCTTCAGAAAAAGTTCAAAAATAAGTTTAATATCAACATTTTGGATTATATTAAGCCAAAATCAACCAATATTTGTTTTAAAGATTTTGAAAACAAATATTTAACTACTAAGCAAAAAGAAGTGCTGTTTGACATAGAAAGTCACGATTATTCAAAAGTAATATTTAGTGGTGGGATTGCAAGCGGTAAGACGTTTTTAGCCTCATATTTGCTTGTTAAAAAGCTTATTGAAAACAAATCCCTTTATGAGCAAGATACTAATAATTTTATTATAGGCAATTCTATTGGCCTGTTAATGACAAATACCATAAAGCAAATAGAAAAAATTTGTGGGTTTTTGGGAATTGACTATCAGAAAAAGAAAGGTGGTGAATCTTTTTGTAAAATAGCAGGACTTGAGCTTAATATTTACGGGGGTAGAAACAGAGATGCTTTTTCTAAGATTCGAGGAGGCAATAGCGCAATAATATATGTAAATGAAGCAACAGTAATTCACAGAGAAACTTTGCTTGAAGTAATAAAAAGGCTTAGAAAAGGTAAGGCAATCATTATTTTTGATACAAATCCAGAAAGCCCAGCGCATTATTTTAAAACAGACTATATTGAAAATACAGATGTTTTTAAAACATATAATTTCACAACGTATGACAACCCTTTAAATTCAGCAGATTTTATTGAAACTCAAGAGAAGCTTTACAAGCATTTTCCTGCCTATAAAGCCCGCGTGCTTTATGGAGAATGGATTTTAAATGAATCTGCATTATTTAATGAAATGATTTTTAATCAAGATTATGAATTTAAAAGTCCAATAATGTACATTGATCCTGCATTCTCAGTAGGTGGGGACAATACAGCTATTTGTGTTTTAGAGCGCACTTTTGAGAAGTTTTATGCATATATTTATCAAGACCAAAAACCAGTAAGCGATAGTTTAATGCTTGGCTCTATTCAAGTTTTAATAGAAAATTTCAATGTAAATACTGTTTATATTGAAGAGAGAGATAGTACTAAAGGAGATGGAATTTTAACCAAAACAATTCTTTTTCTAAGAAATAAAAGTACTAACTATTTTAAAGTTGCACCAATAAAACCCCTAAGCAATAAATTCAAAAGAATATGTGCTCTTATTCCTTTGTTTGAAAGCCGCAAAATAGAATTTTTAAAAATAATCAGTAAAAATGTAGTAACAGATATTTACAGCTATAAAGGAGACGGTAAAACAAAAGATGATGCGCTTGATTCTCTTGCAAATGCCTATCTTCTTTTAACACTAAATTATAAAGAAAAATTATTTCATTTTGGTAAGTTTAAATATTTATGATTTGATCTAAATTTTTATTAGTCAATTCACTCTTGTGATTAGCAACTGTTAGAAATTTTTTATTTCTCGTGCTGATTTTGATTAGAATTTACTTTACCTTAAAAACTAGGATTAAATTAATTTAAAGCAATTAAAATTTTTTTTAAAAAATTGCAATTTTTTAAAAAATGTAAGATCAATATTCAATCTTTTAAAAGTTTTGAAAAATTATTTTTAAATTTAATTGCTTGGGAAATGCTATTGATATGATTTATAATTGAACTTCTATGAATTTTTATTTTAAGGGAGCGAACATGGGAAGTAGATTTTTTTATATATATTTATTTTCAGCTTTAATTTTTCTTTTTAGCTGTAGTATCTTTTTGGGTGTTGGAGACAAAAAAAGTTCAGAGGTTGAAGACAAAGAAAAAAGAAGTTCAAAACTTACAAATGAACAAAAGTCTGAAATTATAAAGACTATTAAAAGCAAACTTGGTAGTGACTCTCAAAAAATAGCTAGAGTTGATGAATATTTTAAGAAATTTGACGAGTCTAAAAGAGATGTTGTTTTGCAGGTATTTTCAATTGGATTTAAATACATAGAATCTAAAGAAGCAGAAAAAGAATCAGCAAATAAAAGCGCTTTAGAAAGTGATTTTAAATCTAAATTAAAAGAGCTTAATTACACACAAGAGGAGTTTGAAAAATTAGTAGACGAATTTAACAATTTTGTTGAACCTAAAACTACTAAGTGAATGTGTAGAATGTATTTGATTTAAGAAAATTTAAAGAAGTTTATTTTTAAAATGTATTATTTAATAATTTCGATAATTTAAAAAGACCAGTCAGGTATTTTTTATCTATTCAAATATATTTCAAGGAGAGAGAAATATGAGAATGGCTTTTTTTGTGTTTTTTTTGACGTGCCTTTTTGGTTGCAGTTCTGTTAATAAAAAGCACAATAAGAATTTATTATCTGAAAATAAGGAGCGAGCCTCTAATTACAACAGAGAATATTACCAAAAGAACAGAGAAAAACTTAAATTAAGAGCTAGAGAGCGATATCGTAGAAACAGAAGACATTAAATTAAATAGAAAGAATTAAACTTTTAAATTTATTAAGAATTTTAAAGTAATTTTAATATTAAGCAATATATTTAAGTTGATCGGTGGATTTATGTAAAAGATGTATGTTTTTAGCTGCTTAAAATATTTTGTGGCTTTTAAGTAAATTGAATTTTAATTGGGGAGAATATGCATGAAGAGATAAATTTATATTTATATTTATATTTATGTGTATGTATTGGTAATAGTAGTAAGTTCTTGTTATTTAAATGATTTTTCTAATATGAAAAAGAGCAATATTAATAAATACGATTTAAATTTTGCTGAACTTTCTTTAGCTGAAAGAGAAAGCGCTATTTTAAGAATTCAAAGAAAATTTAAAAGTCTTACTGATAGACTAAGCTCTAGAATCTCTAATTATAGCGAGATTAAAGTTAGCAATTTTTTTAGTGAATTTAGTGAACAAAAAATTAATCTTTTAAACAAAGTGTTGGAGATTTTAAACATACAGCATGGTTTAGTGGAAAAAAGTAGCAATAGTTTAAGTGAGCTCAATATGCGAAGCGGAGGTAATTATGCTGTTCTTGATCCTCAGCCAGAATTACGGCTTTTAAATCAAAAATATTCAGATATAGATGAAAAATTAAGAGAAATATGTAGTTACATTCTTAGTAACAGCATTGACTTTAATAAGGTTTTAAAGGATTTAACTTCTTTAAAAGAGAGTTCTTTAGCACTAATGCAAAAATAAGCTTTAATTTATTACGTTTGTTTGCATATTTTTTCTTATGCTTAACCGGTCAAATGTAAACAATAAACATGTATTAACTTATATTTTTTAAAAAAGACCTTTATAAATAGAGTCATTAATTTTTGACTCTATTTATAAAAAATTTATTTATTCTTCTAAAGGTTTTATTTCTGACAAGGCAAATCTTTCTGAATTGTTTGTGTTCCACCCTGTCCATTTATCATTTTTAAAAAGATAGTTTCCCACAATACTGTATATTGGAATTATTGGATGATCCTTTTCAATGATTATTTCTTCAATCTTTTTAAATAGCTCTAATCTGATTTTTTCATCCACTTCAAGCTCAGATTTACCAAGCAGTTCGTCAAGTTCAGGATTTGAATATCCGTAAGATGAAAGATGTGAGTTTTTGGCTTTAAATATTTCAAAGTATGCCATGGGATCTAAATAATCTCCTTGCCAGGACCTTATTGAGAGCTCATATTGTCCTTTTAAAATGTTTGCTATATGGTTATTCCATGTTACAGGCTCAATTTCAACGTCAATATTTAAAACTTTTTTCCATTGGCCTTGAATAAAAATGGCAACTTCCTTTTCAAGATCATTATTACTGTATTGTATTGTAAGAGTTGGAAAGTTTTTCCCATCCGGATATCCAGCTTCGGCTAAAAGTTTTTCTGCTTTTCGTGGGTTGTATAGTTTTAATTTTTTCCCATAATTATAATTGTTAAGGGCGGGACTTATTTTTCTTGATGCTTTAAAGTTGTTATCAAGTACTCTGTAGGTCAATGTTTCTCTGTCAACTGCAAGAGATAATGCTTCTCTTACTTTTACGTTGTCAAGAGGTTTAACAGTTGTGTTTAATGAAAAAAAACCAACTCGGTTAGTGTCAGCTGAATAAAAATCTTCTCTTAAAATAAGCTCATTAATAAGGTTTAAAGGGATGCTGTTGAAAATGGCATCTATTTCGTTATGTTCGTACATGCTGTAAATTCTGCGGGCATCGCTTACAGTAACAAATGTAATCTCATTAATAGCAACGTTTTTGGCATCATAAAATTTTTTATTCTTTTCAATAGATATTTCTTCGTGTAAGATTCTTCTTTTTAGCTTAAAAGGCCCGCTTGTAACGATGTTTTCTGGGCTTGTCCATTTATTTCCAAACTTTTTAACAATGTGCGTGGGAATAGGTATAAATATTGGGTTTGTAAGCATATCAAGAAAATATATTGTTGGGTGGGAAAGAGTTATTTCTAAGGTTTTGTCATTAATTACCCGTATTCCGACTTCATCTACATTTAATTTTGTTGTGTGAAATTCTTTAGCATTTTTTATTTTTGATGCTAATAGGGTAATATTTGGCACATTCTCTTCAGTTTCTAAGGCCATTATGTATGAGCTTCTAATAGTATCTGCTGTGATTTTAACGCCGTCACTCCAGTAGATGTCGTCTCTTAAATGAAATGTATAGCAAGTGTTGTCGTGAGAAATGTCCCAACTTTTTGCAAGACCTGGTCTGTATCCACCTGTTTTGGGATCGCCTCTTAAAAGTCCAACAAATAGTTCATTTATGATTAGCTGACCCAATTTATCGCTGCAAAACTGCGGATCAAGTGAGGTTGGTTCGTTTCCAATTCCAATTCCAAGGATAAGATCGTCTTTTGCTTTAGAAATTGTGCACGATATTACAACTAAAATAACCAGCATCAAAAATAATGTTTTTTTTATTATCATGTTTTATTTCCTCTCTATCTTATTAACTTTTTGTTTTATAGCAAATTATATTGCAATATTTTTTTAAAAATATAATTTATGCTTTTGTTGAGCTTTAAAAGGCTTGTTGCTTGTTTATTAATTTAAATGTAATTGAAATTAAAAATGGCAATCAGAAAATATTGTCTATTCAAAGAAAGATCAATAAGATATTAATTTTTATTATTGAGATTGGGTTTAAAACTACAAATAGGACCTTAAAGAGCCCTATTTGTAGTTTTAAAGAAGTTTTCAATGAATTGTTGATTTATAACAATAAACAAGTATACAGCTCTCTTTGTTTTTTCCAAATAAAATTTGAACCTTTATTTAGATTTTTAGGATTTTTAGAGGAAATAAAAATTTAGGTTTTTATTCTTTTTTAAAAGAATAAAATGAGTGGGATTAATTTTTTACATGCCTTGAGAATTCTAGATAATGAACTATAATGTCAGGGTATTTTAGCGGAGGTTTTAATGAAAAGGATAGGTATTTTATCGATAATATTATTATTTTCTTGTAAACAGTATGGCGAGGTTAAATCATTAACAGAAATTGCTTCTGATTTTGAGGATAATAATTCTCTTGTTGTTAGCGACAATGTGTCGGCTAAAGATTCAATTGCCGAAGTTGGGCCTGCTTTAACATCAGAGGAGTCTAAAAAGTTAGAGTCTTTAAAAACCTTTTTAAAAGATGCAATGGGTGTTAATGGTAAAGAAGGCGACGTAAAAGCTGAGTACGAGAAATCCTATAAAGAATTTTTTGATTGGCTTTCTAAGGATGTTAACAAACAAAAAGAGTTTGTAAATTCTTTTAACAATATTTGTGGCATTGTAACTAAATCAGTGGACGCAAGCAAAAAAAAATATAGTAATGATGGTAAACAAGCTTTAGATTTTGATGAATATGTTTGTTACGACATTAAAACTAGGACTGGCGATGATTTAAGTTTATTTTTCCAAAAGGTAGCTGATGCATTTGGCACTCAAGAGTACAAAAACAAGGATGAGAATAATGATGAGAATGATCAAAAGCCTGAGAAGTGCAATGAAGAGATTTTTAAAGTAATTAAAAGGGTGTTTACTGAAAGCGAGAGTAACAATGAATTGAAAAATTTAAAAAATTATGGGAATGTTTAAATATTTGAGATATGATTTACTATAAAGACAGGTTCTAATGAGAACTTGTCTTTATTGTTTTTAGGTGACTTTTAAATCACTTTTGTAAAATTCTTTCTTTAGGTTATGGGTGATAATAACAACGCAAAAGGCAATTTTCAGGATTTAAAATTTAATAATGTTGTGTTTGCCAAAGAATTGTCAACTCAAGTTATCAAATCTTCCTTAACAATAGAGACTAATTTAAATAAAATTTTAAAGACAGAAAATTTGGATGATGCTTATTTAAAGGTCCAGAAGTCAAAATCGGAGCTTGTTTCTACGATTGAGCTAGCCAAAAAACTAAACAATCATTTACTCTTAGAATTTGATAAAATTCCTTTTGATTTTGATATTCCTGTAACATTTAGCATTGTTGACAAGATATTAAAAATATTTTATTGGACAATAGTTAATTTTGATTCACATACAGTAAGTGAGATTGAATCAATAGGATTAAAAGAGATTGATTTTTTATACGAAGAGGAAGAAGGAATGAAATCAGTAGAAGAAGAGATTAGCAGTATTGAAAATTTTGAGAAAAGAGAATTTCTTTGTAAGCTGCTTTTAGTTATTAAATTCACGTTTCAAGCAGACAAAGCCTTAATAAAAGCAATCAGAGCATCTCTTTTAGCGGCATCTGTTATTGCGCAGAGGGGAATAGAAGGCAAGCAGATTTTATTTTTTTATATTTAGGTTTGCTGATTTGATTTTCAGATGTGTTTAAATATTAAAAGGTAGAGAGACGTCTCTCTACCTTTTTAATATTTATTGGGATTGGATAAAGTATTAATTTAATATTCTTTTTAATGTTTATCTTTCAGCAATGCGCGTAACAGTAAGCAGAATATTTTGTAAGTTTTACTTATATTCTTAAGTTAATATTAGCATAAATACTCTAAAACATATTGGTTTTTTATAAAATTTTAAATGAATTTTAATATTTAAATTTTGTACATAAATCTTATTTTATAATTTGTATTAAATAATAACGATTTGCATAAAAAACAGTTTCTGATATAATAATGTATAATGATATTTAAAAAAATGATTAATGAATTTAAAATGGAAATAAAAAGCAAACAGTCCCAAATTAATCCTGTTGATGTTTACAAATATTCAATTTTTTTTAGAAATTACATAGAAAGTTCAGCAGAAGATGCGTTGAAAAATGGAATTAATTTAAGCTTACTTGAGACTTCTTGTTTAAAAGAAGGCAGAGAATCTCTTTTGAACTTGAAGGTGGAATTAAAAGAAGCTCTTCTTGAAGCAATGATAAGCTATAGATTTAATGGAGCAGGCTATATCTTAGTAAAACCCAAAGGTGAAGATGAAGATTTAAGTAAAAAGGTTAACAGTGAACTGCCAACAGGTTTTAAATATTTAGATTTTCAAAAAATTATTAACAAAAGAGAATCTGAATACATAGAATACTTTTCTGACTTGAAAGACTTGAATGGTGAGGGTGAGAAGGCAAGGGTTGTAAAAATAGATAAAAGCAGAGTAATAATTTATGAAAATTATGATTATGTTTTAGGCTCGCACGAGCCCGCTTATACACAAAGTTTACTTCTTAATATTTGTCTTTTAGAGCAAATTTATTTAGAGATAGAAAAAAGAATAAGAAATTATAATTTTTTGTTTTACAAAGACGAACACTTAGTAGGACTTGTTGAATCTTTAGAACTTGCAAAAGAAGAAATTGGCGTTTTAGCAAACAATAATAAAGGCAAAATATTTTCTACCTTTTTCAAAGGTCAAGAGCCAAACAAAAGTTTCTCAGCACTAAGTAGTGCTTCTGAGCAGCTTAGCAGAGAGCTTGGCAAGATTAAAAGCAAGCTAAACAATGATGGAATTTTTTATACAGCATCAGATAATGCGCGTCTGGAAGTAATAAAATATGATTTAGAGTTTTTAAAAGATGCATTTGAACTTGTTAAAGCAAAAATTGGTGCTGATACCAAAGAGCCACTTACCAGAAGTTTTAATGAACAAGTCAAAGGTCTAGGCAGCAGCGGCAAGGGAGACAAAAGTAATTATTACGACTATTTAAAAGGCGTACAAGAATCTGTTGCTAATGCGTGCAATCTTAAGCTTAACAAATATTACAGATTAAATATGAAGTTTAATGAGCTTGAAGTTTTAAGCTATGAGCAAAGACTTGAGAGAGACAATTTACTTCTTGATGTTTATTTCAAATATTTAGAGTTAATTAAAAATGAAAATCTAAGTCACAAGGCAAAAGAAAATTTAAAAGAACAATTAAGTTTAGTTATTTAAAAGGAGTAATTATGGAAAAAATGTCTTCTGAGAGTGTAGATTACGAGAGTAAAAGCAACCAAGAAGATTTTAAAAAGTTAAGCACAAGCAATGAGGTTTCAAATGATGCTTTGATTCGGGAGTTTTTAGAATATAAAAATCTCAAAAGTGCCAATAATGATTCAGTTAGTTTTTCTCATAGTGACTTAAGGGAATCTGTTGAGATAAATAAACTTGCAAATGATAATTTAAGCTTTGAGTACAATACAGAAAATCTTTTATCAAAAGGGTATTCTTTTAAAGAGGTTGTAAAAGGCCAAGCTTTAGAACTTATTAGAAAGTATGTAAAAGCAACTCAAATCTTGGCAATAGCTGGAACTAACAATCTTGATGAGATTGATTCATCTTCTCGCGCAATACTAATAAGGGTTGCAAAGACTAACATTGATCAGAATAAGAATGCCGAAAATTCATACAAAATAATAAATTTTCAAAAAGTAAAAGCAAATAAAGAAAATAGCTTAAGAAACAAAAATACTGTTTTTAGCACATATTATGATTTAAGAAAAGCAATGCTTAATGAATGGGACGAGCTTAAGCGGGAATTTTATTGTAATAAAAAAGTATTAGTTTGAATTGTTGTAATTTAAGCTAATAATAAAAAAATAATTTAAAAAAAGGAGATATTTAAATGAGTGATTCAATTGATTTTAAAAAAGAGATAGAAAAACTAAAAGCATCAAAAGTAGAGCTTGAGAATCAGCTTGAAAGTTTTAAAAAAAATCAAGCTCAAAAAATTGTTTTAGACAAATTGCAAAGCGTTAATGCTAACAGTTACCCTGTGTTTGAGAGCAGTAAATTTCAAGATGAGGGATTTTATTTTGCTCAAAAAGGTGTTCTTAAAAGCTCTTTAGCTGATAAGTTTGAAAATTATCAAGCTCAAGATTTTTGCTACAAATGTGGGGTGAAGCTTATTGTTAATGGCTCACATTTACAAATAGCAAGAGGTGGCGGCAGCGATCTTTATGGAGTTTGTGTCGACTTTGATGATTTTTCAAGAACCGGCACAGTTGTCCCAATGACTTGTAGTTTTGAATGTGTTTTGATTGCTAAAGACAAAACAATTAAAGCAGAAGATAAATTAATAATAAACAGCGAAGGGTTTTTAGAAAAAGCTTTAGCGAATGCATCAGTTATTCACGCTTTAGCATTAGGCCCAGCTGAAGAATTTAAAGACAGAAGAGATGTTTACGGTGTTAGAGTTCTTTTTTTGGTCAAACAAATAAAAGATGCAATTTAAAATAGGAGAATTTAAAATGGACAATAGTACATTAAATAACGACGAGTATGTAGACACAGTAAGGGATGTTTTAGTTAGCGAATGTCCAATTCCAGAATATTATCATTTTTTGGATTTGCAGCAAATAGAGAGTAGTAATATTTCTATTGGAAGTGATAGAATTATTAAGTGGTATTCTAATTTAACAGACATTCCCACACTAAAGGTTAATGATTTTAATACGGTCTCAACAATAAAGTTTCAAAGACAAATAGTAAAAATCAATTATTTACCTTTTCAGTATGCATTTACTTACTATGCGCCAGATGGAAAAGTTAGCGTAGAGGCAAACACAAACATTAACATGAGAGAAGGACTGCTGGGAGCAATAATTGAGATACAAAAGTTAATGAGTGCCCACTATTTAAAAGGAGGACTTGTGCTTTCAAAAAGTAGTAAAAGAACTCTTCTTGTTGATGAGTCTAACAATGAAACTATGTACGGACTTTTAAATCTTCCAAACCAAATAGACAAAACAATTAAACAGACAAACATATTAGATCAAGTAAAATCAATAAATGATGAACTTGGAAAGATTAATTTAGAAGATGAGAGAAGGGTTCCTTTTAAAATACTTACAACTAGCAAAATCAAAGGTCGTTTACTAGAAAGACTTCCAAACAATAATTATTCATACAAAGACATGCTTTTTGATTTTATAAGCGCAATTAATAATGATGCAAATATTGAACTTGAGACTACAAATTTATTAGACGATGAAATTTTAATATACCCAAGAAGCGGCAAACTACTACTTTTAAAAGACGGCCATCAGCCAATATTAAATTCATACACAGAAGTTTCAAGTAGCAATTTCAGAACAAGTTTTCTTGATTTTTCTATTGGAACAATTTTGGCAACAAAAAATTCAATCCTTAGAATAAAATTGAGCTAAAAATGAATGAAAGTAAAATAGATTCGAATCAGTTTCAAAGCGCGAAGTTAAAAACTTTAGACAGCAAGAATCTAGAATCAACCTTAAAAACAGTGTATGAGCAAATACTTGAACTTTTGATGCTTAATTCTAAAGATCTTGGGACTAAGGAATTTTTGTTATATTTGAATTTACTTGAAAATATTTTAGTTCTTAAGAGAATAAAAATTGAAAGTTTAAATGATCCCACAATGTTTGTTCTAATTTATTATTTTATTGGCTGTGAATTAAAAAAACGAAACAGATTGAAAGGTTTTAATTTAAATTGCATCAAATCTGAAAAATTTAAAGAGATATCATTAGAATATTTTCCCACAACTCTAAGTACTAGCAGTAGTTGTGGGAATGATTTTTGTAAATGCTTGGATAGTTTAATAGAAGAGCTAAGAGCAAAGCGCTCTTTAATAGGAGTAGTTAAATGAAATCTTTAGAGATGATTAATACAAGTTTAAGTAATATTATAAGTAAATATTCACAAGATCTTTTGTTCTGTAAATTTAGAACAATCAAAGATCCAATTAATGCATCTTATGAAACTAGATTTAAAAGTTCTGATACTGTTGTTTTTAAAGGAATGTTATTTTTAATAAGCCCAGAAGAAGCTGTTGAAATTGAAGGTGTAAATATTTTTGATAAAAATAGCTATGCCAAGGTGTATACTCTTGCTAGTTTTGAGTTTGAGTACGGAGATTTGATTAAGGCCCACGATGATTTTTATTCGATCTTAGGAGTTCAAAAGAGCCACAAAGAAGGTCTAAATTACAACACGCTAGTTTTAAGGAGTTCTTGTTGAGTGTAAAAATTGGATTTAAAGACATTTATTCTTTTAATGCAGAAAATAGCATTAATATCAAATCGGAAGAACTTGAAAAAGAGATTACTTTCAAACTGGCAAAGTCTGCTTACAAAGAGTTTTATTCTAGTATTTTTTCAAACAAGGGAATAAAAATGGCTTTTAGGAAATCTATTCAAAAAGGACTTATTGAAATAAAAGATCAATTTAGAATTTTTTGTAAAAATTATTTACTTAGCAATCAAATAGACCTTCAGTCAAAAAGAGCTTTCAAGGCTAAAGAATTTAAAAGCTTAACTAACAGCATTGAAAAACTTAATCTCTTAAAATCAAAATCAAAGGCAAAATCAAAGGACAATTATGATTGTAGGACTAAATGAATCTGTACAGTTTTTAATTCAAATACTTACGAAATTTAAACAGTATTTAGAACTTAAAGAAATAGAGTTAGAAATCTTAAATACTTACAACCACCCGTATTTAGAAAAGTTTGCTACAACTACTAGTAATTTGATTGTATTAAAAAGTGAATCTTTTGAAGGGCTTACTCCTAGAAATCTAAGGGGTAGAAATTTCTGTAAAACATCTAATGAGTTTAGATTAAGGTTTTCGCTTTATTTTTTAAGTTTTACATTACTTAAAGCTTACAGAGATTCTTATGAGAGCATGTGCAAAGTGTATGAGCACTTTTTGGAATTTCTATATGAGAATAAATTTCGGTTTGAGTTTGTAAAAGAGCTTGAGAGTGGTTATTGTTTGCTTTTAACTTATTACCTTTGTTCGATTAGTAATTTAAATAATGATGGGCTACTTGGCGTTTCGAATATGAAAAGCAATCTGTGTTTTAGCTTAAACCAGATTTTTCTTGCAAATATACAGGTTGTAAAACAAGAAATGTAAATTTTTAAAAAAGAAATTTAAAAAGAATTTAAAAAGAAGAAATTTAAAAGGAGGAAAAATGCCAAAAGATACAATAAGTGTTAGTTTGATGCAAAACAGACTAATTACCAACAAAATTAATTATTATAATCCGCTTTTAATCTACAAAAGCAGTGTTTTAGAAAGCAAATACTTGGCATTAAGTGTTACAAATTTCGAGGAGTTGCTTAAAAAACTTGAGATTCAAAAAGCTCAAGAGTCTGATTCTTCTCAGAAGAAAATAGCAAGCGATCAGTTAAGCGCTTTACAAAAATCAATGGGTGATTTTTTTGGACAAGACGGACTTAAGTCTGTAGATTTTTATGTTTACAATCAGATTAAAGAGATTAAAGATTTTTTAAAATCCAATTTACATCCGTTTGTAGTTTTTGTAAATGAAGCGGGAGACGACATTAGTAGTGATTTTGAAACTATTAGAAAATCTTGCAATTTTATTGTAATTTCCACTAAAAAGAACAGTTTACCAAATTTTTTAAAAGGTAAAGACAAAAGTGAGCTTAAAAACATTATTGCTGTTTACAGTAGTAGTGAAAATTTGCATCTTAAGTTTACAGCAATGTATTTGCAGCAGGCAAGCATTTTTCATGCTGTTAATCCTTATGGAATGATTTTAAATTCTACTCCTGTTTATGATGATTTAATAATTGACGCTCTTAGAAAATCCAATATTAATTTTTATTCTCTTTTAAATGAAACCGGCAATGATGGCATTTTAGCTTTCAAAGAAGGTGTTAGTCTTTCTGGGGATCCGATTGATGAGGCTTTTACGCTTTATTATATTAGAAATGAATCAATCAAAGAGCTTATTAGGATCTGGCATAAAAACAATAGAGCTAACAGCAAGCTTAGTGCTTTAAATTTGGACGGAAATTTGCCAAACGAATACACAGCAGGGCTTGAATGCTTTTTCCACGAACTTAAACAGAGGGGTCTTATTATATCTTACAAAAAGATTAGGCTTAAAATCAACTCTTCTGAAGGTTTGAGTTTAAGCTTAGAAGTTGCACTCAAGTATAATGACAGTTTCAATAGTGTTAATTTAATAATCACCACACAAGAGATAAATGAATATTTAAGGAGAGCATCATAATGAGAGAATATTATTCATTAGATTTAATATTTTTTAGCTTTAATGACAATTTAATAGACAGAGGTACTGTTGAGTACAGTACAGAACCTAATGTAATGGCCAAGGCAAGCACAGAAGACAGAAATTTTCCAATTCCAAGCTTTAGAGACCCAAGAACGGTTGTTCATATTTTTGATTTAGAAGTAAGCAAAGGATCTCTTGATTACAAGCTTTTAACAAAACTAAGCAACGAGCAATTTTACGAGAATGTACCAAAATCTCAAAAGTTAAAAAGATTAGTGTTTAACGACCAAATGGGGTTGAAAATTATTTCCAATAGTGCATTTTTTGCAGAAATTCCAACTAGAAAGTATTCGTCTGAGAATGATACGGTTAAGTTTACAATTCATGCAATCAATTGTGATGTTGAGAAAGCAAGTTGATTGAATTTAAATTTCAATAAAGGACAAGAATTTAAAATGAGATACAAATTAAAAATATTAACCAGAGCCAAAACACATACGTACGTTTTAAAAGATATTCCAATGTACGAGTGGGACAATGTTTTAGGATTTGATATTGAAAGAGATGAACTTATTAGCAAACTTAACAGTTTGCAAACATTAAAAGAAATAACCAAATTAATGATTTCAAGAGGATTTTTAGATGAATTTTACGAGATTCTAAATAAAGAGAGAAGATATTCTGAGCTTTACAAGTATGCTCTGCCTACAATTCTTTTTTCGGTTCAGTATTCACTTTTTGAAACAATAGAAGGGTTCAAGCAGCCTGGTTTGGTTTACATTGAAAGTTTTCAAGATAGAAACGGCGATTATATTAAGTATGACTACATTGATAAAAGGTGGAGCTATGATTTTTTAATTGCAAGTAGGTCAGCAGTAGACTTAAATCAAGAAACTTCTTTACAAGGCAATCTTGAGCCTTTATTGCAAGAAGGTGTTAATGAATAAGTCAGAGATTGCAACCAATTATTTTAAATACATGGATCATTTGAAAAAGGAATCTAATAAGTATTATTTTCCTATTGTAATGGGCATTTGTACATACAAAGATGTTAAAAAAATGAGCTACAAAGAGCTTGTGGAAGTTACCCGAGTAGCTAATTTAAAGCTTAACAAGGAAATGTACGAACGGATTTTGTCCTTTAGTGGCACGTTTTAAAGGTTTTTATGTACGAAGAAAACAATAATGAAGATAAATTTACAATTACCTTAGAAGGCGTGCTTGACAGAAATGCCACCAGAAGTAATTTAAAAAAAGAGCTTTCAAGTTTTAAAAAGGAAGATTTGTTTAATGTTAGTTTAAGTCCAAAAAGTAGTAAGGATTTTTTATCCTTAAGTCTTGAAAGACTTAAAAGTTTTGAGAAACTGAAAAACGACAATTTACAAAAGTCAGTAAATTTTAAATCTTTAAATACCACAAGCAACAGAAGTCCTTTTAAGGATGCTCTTAACCTAGATTTTAAGAAAAATAGTCCAAAGAGTGCTTTAAAGGATTTAGACTTTTCAAAAGACAAAAGCTATTTAGCCTTAAGGCATTTGGATGCTAGAAGTGACAATTTTAGCTCTTATTTAAATCCAGAAATAGATAAATTAGATTTAAATTCTAGCAATCAATATTCATATTTTAAAACTGAAAATATTAAAAATGCTTTTAAGCAAAATTTTTTCAAAAATTCTAATAAAGATCAAACTAATGTACCCAAAGATTTAAGGTTAAATTCCAGTTCCCCCAAGGCTGAGCATAGCTTTAGGGTCGATTTACAAGCATTAGGTTTGAAAAACGAAAATAATCTTATTTGGGGGAATTTAATGTCTTTTAAAAATCTTTCAAAAGACTTAGAGCTAGTTGATTTTTTTAATATAAAAAATGGTTTTAAAGATTTTGAATTGTCTTTAAAAGAGCTTCAAAATTTTAAAGACAAAAAGATTTCCCAACTAAGTCTTGAAAATCTTATTTGCAAAGATGTTCAAAAAGAGAGTGCAAATAAAATATTAAAAGGCCAGCGATCTTTTGAAACTGAGCTTGAGAGAAATGATTTTTTAAGAAAACTTTATATTCTTCAAAGTTCACAAAATTCGAATTTAAATGATTTCTCTTTTATTGTTGAGCTTGCCCAGAGATTAAAAAACGAAGGCCAAGCAAAAAATGATTTTAAAGCTATTAGCCTAATAAATGATTTTCTAGGTGGCAAGAATAATTTAGAAGAAGTTTTAAGTTTTGACAAAACAATTTCTCTAAACACCCAGTTAAAAGGTGAGCCTGAGGTTTTAAATAGCAATAAAATAATAAACAGCATTTCTGAGCCAAGATTAGACCCACTTTTAGAAAAAACTGTAGAACTTTTGGAATGGGCTAAAAGTTACGATTTTACCAGCAGCGTATTAGATCCTTTAAGGAATACTTTTTCAAATCTTGGCAATTTGTTGGGGCAGGCATTTGAAAGTTTGCCTTTGGTTGAGTACATGACAAATGTACTAAGGGATGGTGGTGGATCAAGTTCAAGAGTAATTGATGATGATTCTAGAATGCCTTAGTAAATTTAAAGAGGTTTAAAATGATCACAAAGCAAGCTACAAGGTTAATAGAAGATGTTGTAAATCAAATTTCAAGTTTAGCAAGCATTTCTAATTTTGTTTTACTTTTCCCAAGGCTTGATTTTAAAGGGCTTGGGTACATTCCGCAACTGTTTTTTATTTTTGTAAAGAATGATCTGATAGAAGAAAATCTCTCAAGCATAAGTTCAGACCGTGCGGTGATTGATTTTGCAAATACAAAAAGTGAATATGTAAACTTTAACATTACAACAAGGCCCGAGATTGTAACAATTAATAAAGGGATTTTGTCATCTATTTATGATAAAACTTTGCTAAGGGCGCTAAAAGAGACCCCTTTTATGAACAGTGCCTTAGAATTTAATAGTAATTTTATAAAAATGCAATTTAGGCAGAGATTTAACTTAGGGGTTTATTACAGTATGTACAGTCCTTCGGTAGGATTTCACGAGGTGGTAAGTATTAATTCATTAAAGCTTAAAGATACAGTTTATTTAGAAGAGGTAGAAGTTAGTTTGCAAGTAAAAATTTGTAAAACGTTTAATATTTTAACCTATAAAGGTTAAAATATTAAATAAATATAGCTTTAATATTGGGAGAATATTAATGAGACAATTTAAGCTTATTTTAATATTTTTTTTGTTTATTGTTTTAACAACTCCTGCAAGTGTAGCAAGACCATTTGATTTTAGGAAATGGAATTTCAAAAAAGACATAGATTTGGCTTATGTATTAATGCATGACATTGATAATGGGATTTTAACCAAATCTCAAGATAAAGCTGGCAGCATTAAAAGTCAAGAAATACTTGCCAGGCTTAATAAGTTGAATGCTTATTCTAATGCTTTGCAGAAAATAATAAAAAACAGACTTACTAGGAGCAGGTTCCAAAAAGAGGTGGAATTCCCGCTGTTTAATATCTTGAGAAAATATAAACATTTAACAAAAAATTACAGAAATAAAAATTTGATTGAAAATCCAGAATATACAAAACTTATTGTAGAAAGAAGCATTAAAAAAGTTATTTTTCTAGAAAACTATTTTCAAGCTAAGATTAAAAATGTAAAATCCCCCGAAAAGATTAAAAAAAGAATAGATCCTAATAAGAGTAGCTTAAAGTCTTCAAAGGGTAGAACCAGAAGCCCTTCCAGGTCGAAGTTTTCAAACTTAAAAACTTCAAAAAGATCACAAGATTCAAAAGAATGTAACAAAAGACGAATCTTAAACAAATATAATCTTAACCGGGCAGATGGCGAGCGTTCAGACGAATTAGAAAGTGAAGATCCGGGTAAAAAAAACAAAAATCTAGATAATTTAGACAGAGAAGATTTAGAAGAATCAAATGAGGAACTAGAAGAAAGTCCAGATGAGCTAGACAGCAGAGACGATTGGGTTAATGAAGAGCCCCAAGGTGAAGATGAGTTTTTTGATCTTCAAGAAGACAGATTTAACTAAATTTTCTTTAATTTAAATATTTTGTTTTGATTTGCCTTTAAAGCTTATCAAGCTAGAATAATTTTCACAGGCAATGTTGATTTATTAGCTTGTTAATTTAAAAAAGGAGTTTTATTTAAAAAAGATGTTAATTTTTCAATACGATTTTAAGATTGAATTTTACAATGCAGTTGATTCTAAGAACAGCATTGGCGGGAGACTTGCAGGCTTGAGGCCCAGAGTTGTTATTGTCACTCAAAATGGTGCTCCTGATTTGAATATTGTTGTTCAAAATACATATTCTGAGGATAATTTAATAACCTGCAAGAAAGCCAAACTTCAAATTTTCAATGTACCTTTAAATTTTTCTGATTTTAAGACTGCAGACATTGTAAAAATTTATTATAAGAAGTTTACTCATCAGCAAGATTATCAATTTATTATGGCTGGGTATTTAGGATCACCTGTTGAAAGAATTGGTGGGTCTGAAAATTTTAGCTTTGAGTGTGAATTGCACCTTTTGTCCAGAGCTACTTTTTTAGAGAGAAGGTTTGAGTATAAAAATTTCAAAGGTAGCACTGTTTCTGATGCAATAAAATATGTGTTTAAGGACAAAGCAATTTTTTGCATGAATGAACTTGAAAAAGCAAGAGTGATTAGCAAGAGTTTGGCTTGCAACTCGCCAAAAGGATTAATAGAACACTTAAGGCGACAAGGATACGTTGATTCTGTTGTTGTTGACATTGGAAATTTAGGGCAAGACGTTGATTCAAAATTTATTTTTACGAATTTTGGACAAGTTGTTTCTGGCGAGTACAAAAGACTTGAAGATTATGGACTTTTGTTTGTACCCCAAAGAGATGCTTTAGGTTCTAACAATTCTAGTTTAAGCTTGTACCAAGCACAAGTGATGTTTACCCACAATATTAGGATTGCAGACAATCTAAGCTTTAAAGACAGGCACGGGAACAGTGTTAATTGTAAGGTTAAAAATACCAGTGCCAGATTAAGTAGCACTAGAGAGTGTGTTTTAAATCTTGAGCTTTACTCTAATGATGAAAAAGGAATGTATTATGAAAAATAATGATTTTTGTGCGGGGGCGGGCAGCCTAAAGGGTTCTTCTGTTGGTGTGTTTAAGGAGTATCTTTTTGAGAATATTTTTATTTGCAGAATAGGTGTTATTAAAAGTTTTGATTGTAAAGCTCAAACAGGTGTTGTTACTATTAAGGAATACGAAGGGTTAGAGATTAGCACCAGGAATATATCTAATTTTAATCTTGATCTAGCAGAAGAAGATGAAGTAGTTTTGCTTCAAAGTAATTTTAATATTTTCCAAGAAAGTGACAATAATCATTTTGATAAAAATTATTTTTACATTCTAAGCGTTCTTAATCCCAAGAAAATTGGTATTAAGCTTAATGAGCTTAAAGTGAATTTGGAAGAGTTTAATACACAAAGCGAAAATATAAAATTTAAAGCTAAAAAATTGATTATTGATGTAGATAATATTGAAATTAAAGGTAATCTAAAGATTAATGGAACTAAATTCGAAAATCATATTCACAGCTCTGGTACCCTAACGTATGTTAATAGTAGTGGTTTGCCAACAACTACAACCGGCAAAACGGGCCCTATTGCTTGAAGTAGCGTGCAAAGCAAAAATCAATAATTTACAACTTCAAGGTTAACCCCGCTAAGGTTAATATTAATAGGTCTGTTGATGATTGTCTTCTACCAATAAGATTAAATTTCTTATTTGAGTTGCAAATTCTTTTGTTGCGGCAATTATTTTTCTGATGTTGTTGGTTGTTAATTTAGGTTGAACTTTTAGTTGTTCTTTTGTGTTTTTGTATTCATTTTTTACTTCGGTAAATTTTTCAGCCAGAACTTTATACTTTTGGGCTACTGATTTGTTGTAAAGCTTTGGTTTTGGATGAAACTTAGATCCTAAGTCCCAGTTTATTTGACTGGAGTTTTCTTTTTCTTGCCAATTTTTAGCAGCATCTATTACTTGTTTAATGGTGCTTGTTCCCAGAGGATCTTTAATGTCTTCAAAAATAAGCTCACTTTTTTCTAGATCTTCAAGCAATTTATTTTTTGTTTTTTCTTTATTCTTGGTATTAATATCATTGGCGTAATTGGTGATCAAGCTGTCTGTTGTGTTTGCGGAGTTTTCCTGATCCTTTGGTAAGTTTTCAGTCTCAAGCTCTTTAGATTTTTCTAAATTTTTTATTGCATTTAGTGCTTTATCTAGAGATTTTCTAACTTGTTCTGCGTATTCTTTTGTTATAAAGTTGCCATCTTTGCTAAGGTATGTTTCTTGTTTTTGGAATTGATTTTGTGCATGGGTTTTTGCACTTTCGTTTAAGGTGTTATTTTCTTCTTTTTGATCAAAAATTTTTTCTTCATCATTGGTATTAATTTCTTTTTCTTTTTCTTTTTCTTCTTCAATTGGATTAAGTATTGTTTGCCCGTCGGGAGTTCTTAAAATTTTGAATTCTATTGTAGTTGGATGTAAATATTTTTGCATATTTGGGCCTAGTTCTTCTTCTGTGATTTCATCAGAAGCTCCGATTAACAATAATTTCTCTTGTATTTTTGCAATTTCTTCTTCTGATTTGGCCAAATTTGTTTCTTCTGGTGTTTCTGGCGGCATTAAGCTTTCGTTGTCAGATTCAGATTCAGATTCAGATTCGGATTTCAAGAGAAATTCTTGTTTTCCAGGTTCAATTTTTTCAATTTCTAAAATAGGGGGAGTATTTTGATTTACGTTTGATTCAAGTTCTTTTTTAAATTCCAATTCAATTTGTAAGCTATTTTTAATAACTTCTGAAATATTTGTTAATTTATGTTCGTTTAAGGCTTTATTTTTGTCATTTGTGTTCATATTGGCATTGCAGCTAATAATCAGCAACAATGATGCAAGTCCCAAGAATTTGTTTGAAATTTTTCTAAGCTTGCTTTTCAAAGCCTTGCACTCCTTTTAAAACAAGAATATTGACAAATATTATACCACATTTTTGGATTTTAATTTTAAATATAAAAAATCCCCTGTTAAGGGGACTTTTAAGGGGGTATCATAGATTTATGTTTTTTATTTTTTAAATTTTTATTCTTTCTATTGTGTAGAAATTAGAATTAATACTTTTTAGTGTTTTGCCTTTGGTTTATTTGTAATTTGGCGTCGAAGTAGTGGCGCTGTTTTAAATAATTTTTATATAAATTCTCAGCACCATTCTTCTCTTTTGTATTGATGCAAAGGATTTGCTTTTTACTAAGTGTACAGCATACTTTGAATTTTTCAGATTTATTAATAAAGGAGAACATCGGGCGTAATTCGATGTTCCTTTGAATATATTAATATATTTAAAATGTAAGCTTAAAATTTTAAATATTAATCTAATAAAATGTTTTCAAATAAGATGATTTAATTTACCCTACTCGATATCTTCTTCTTCTTCAGAATCGTCATCAGCATTTTCGTTAGTTGCTGGATTTGAGTGGGAATTTTCTTTTTCTTTTTTTTCTTCTTTTTCTTCTTGGTCCAGGTCTTTCACCATTTTATTAAGAATAGAATCTATTAAAACCCCACGACCAATTGCGTTGCAAGACATCATAAACACTAAAAAAGAAATAAATATTATTTTTTTAACCATTTAATCATTCCTCTAACCTAAGCAATTTAAGTGTAATTATATATTATAAAATTATATTTATCAATTAAATCAATATAATTTTAAAGCTTAATATATTTCTAGATATATTCTTTTTGAATTACTGATTTTAGATTGTTTATATCTGTTGATATTTCTAAGATTTGAGTGAAATTTTTATTCAGTTTAAAGATTTGATTGTGAGGCAATAGGTCTAATTCTATGCTATTTTCGGTAATAGACACTTTGTTGTAATCTATTGAATGGTAATCTTTTTTGTTTTTTATTTGAAATCTGTAGATAGGATTCAGGTACTTTTCACCCACGCCATTTTTAATTATATCTTTAATGCCCAGTAAGACGTGATTTTTGGGCTTGCCGATGTCGTTTGGGGGATTGAGCATAATATTAATAGTATTGTCATCATTTTGGGATTTAAGGTTTAAAACAAATAAGAGATCTTGATTTTGGAAAAAATTTTCAATGTTTTGAATTTCTTTAAACTTTTTGAAAGTTAAATTTTTGGGGTGTTTTGAGTCTAACAATTTTTGATTTATTAAGATGCTCAGAGATGCTACTTTTCCTTGTGTAGATAAGATTTTATCTTCTGCTTGTTGAAATTCATTTTCTCTGCTGATGCTAAAATCAATAGAAAATGTTTGAATTGGAAAAGCTTGTTTGTAGTAATTTTCAATGCTTGTTGGGCTTTTATTTGATTGTCTTATTTCTACTTTTTGAATTGATACTACGGGAATTATTTTTGCTGCGGGTTTTTGTTCTTGAGTGGTTTTATCTGGTTTTCTTGGGTTTTTATTTTTTTGTGATTTAGTTGTAAACAGATCGCAGGATAAGATCAGAATTCCCAATAACATTAAAATTATCCTTTTAGCCATTTATTGTTCCTTATCCTTTATGTATTTATTATACATCATTAATGATTATTAATAAGTTATTTTAAGTATTATTAAATTAAAATTTTTAAAAAATATCAGAAATTGATTTTTACAAAAAGAAGTCCTCTAATACAATAAAAGAACTTCTTTGGAGGTAGTTAAAAGTAGTATTAATTTTTATTGCTTTAACAAGCCACAATTTTGGCGTAACATTGCAGTTAGTTTAAGTATAGCGCACATTTTAAAAAGATGAATTTTTGTTTAGTTTTACAAATTCATACAAAGAGGACTCTCGGCGGAGTGCCTCTTTGAAACGTGTGTGGGAAGTGTTTAATAAATTATTTTTTATTTAAACTATTTTATGAATTCTTTTAATATTGAAGCATTAGTTAGTATTTTTAGTGTATTGTAAATGTTTTGATTTACTTTAATGTAATATTTCTTATTAGAATAAGGGGAGTAGATAAGTTTAATTTTGCTTAGGCTTTTTTGGAATTTGGTAAAGTTGAGATATTTCCAGCTGTAATTGGTTGATACGTAAAATGAGCTTCCAAATTGCAAATCACCTGAGTTTTCTTTGCTTAGGATTGCTTTGTTTATGCTTAACAAGCTGTGGTAATGAAACAAAGGCATTAAATTGATTTCTCTTTTTTGCTTGTCTTCGAAATTTAAACAACATCTTATGTAATGATTTTCAAAAAAATAAATAAAATCTTCATGATTTTTTAATTGAAGCAGGTTTTGTAAACCTTTTTTATTCATAGTATCTTTGTGGGCCAAGATGCTTATTGATTTTAGTTTACCTTTTGTGAGTGCAATTTTATCGTATTGGTCTAAATATTGTGCTTCTGATTTTATTTCAATTGTTGCATTTAAATCTATATTGTAGGTTCTAATATAAAATTGCGTACAAAGAATAGGGTTTAGTGGCTTTGTATGTTGGCTTTTATAAATTAGATTATTTTTAAAGGCATTAATATTATCTTTTGTAAGATTAGAATTGTTTAAATTATTTTTTAAAATACTCAAAGCTGCACGCATAAATATTTAATTATTCCTCAGTCCAAATTTACTTATATAGAATATCATTTTATATAGATTTTATCAATAGTTTCTAACTTATTTTATAATTTTTTTTATTTGAAATAAACAATCAATTAATATTGATTATTTTATAATTTTATTTTAATATAGTATAAATTTTAAATAAGGAGAATTAAATAATGACAAAATTAATGTATGCTATGTTTTTAAGTGCAATATTGTTTATTGCTTGTGAAACTACAAGAATTTCAGATGAAATGGAAAATGCTATCGATGAAAATTCAAAAGTTACAGCCCCAATGCCAGAAAAGACTATGAAGTCAAATAAGCAGCCTATGAAGTCAAACAAAAAGTAATAGGGGTTAATTTCAGATTAATTAGAATACAATATAGACAATTATTAGAAAAATTAAATATAAAAAAAAGGGGGAGATTGGCAACAATCTCTCCTTCCTTTTGGATCGCAAACCAATATTACTGAATTGGGGCAAGAATATTGGTAGTTGTATTTACTAAATTTAAAATTAAATTGTGAATATCTGCGAATTGAGCTTTTGAATTTTTTGATTTTACGTTGTCATATAATTTTGAAGTATCAGTTTGTAATTCTGGATTAGTATTGTAGTCATTAATAATGTCATCTACATCTTTTAGCCATTTGTCTTTAAGTGTTAAAAGTTTATTGAAATCATAAAAGAGTGCTTTCAAATTAGCTTTGTTTAGTTGTTCTAGTTTGTTTTTTACATTTAATATTTTTGAGCTGATTTCTTCCATTGCTAATTGAATGCTAAATCCTCTGTTTATGAGAGTCTCTTTAACTAAGCTTTTGTAGTTTGGATCTTGGCTGAGTTTTGATAAAATTTTCCCAAGATTTAAAATTACGTTTTCGTTGAAATGTAAAGATGTGTAAAGTATTCTTCTTTCATTTAGATATTCGTTTTCGTCAAAAGTCACTGTGGAGCCCGCATTGAAGAATATTTTACTAAATATTTCTGTTTTCATTCCAAATTGGTCATCAGTTTCACCCTTGTTAGAATCAATTTCACTTATTTGAATAATATCTTCAGATCTTTCTAATATTTTTTTTATTAACTCCTTAGACTCAGGATCTACTATTATTTGCTTTAAAGCATTGGCATTGCTAGGTTTTTGTGATGCTGCTGAATTTGAGGGTTTTTTATTATTGCCGGCTGTGGTTTTTGGTGGAGTTTTTAGAGTATTAATAGCAACAATCAGATTGTCAACTGTCGGGTTGTCATTTTTAGAGTTTTTAGACGTTTTTTTAACGCGTAATGAGTTATTTTCGTTTTTAATTGTTTTTGTCTTTGCTTTTTTACTTTGTTTCTTTTCGCTACTGTCTTTGACCTCTAGTGAGCAAGAAAGCAAACTTAGCACAGTTAATATATGCAATAAAAATATTGCAATTAATTTATTCTTTTTCAAAATGTTATCCTTCAATAAAAATTTTAAGTAATTAATATTAATTAATAATTTTAATTACTCAATTAATAACTTTAATTCAAAATTATTGTTGTACAAAAAAATTCGAAAAAAAAGAGAGCTTGCGCTCTTCTTTGATTAAATTATTGTAAAATAGTTTATTTTTGTTTTTTAAATAAACTATTTAAATTCTGTTATTCTAAGGTATAGATCAAGAACAGTCTGGCGAGCATTTTCCATTTTATCTAAATACCTGTTTTGAATGTATTGTGCTAAAGATTGAGGGTCTTTTAGGCTCGCATTAGAGTTTACATTAGCAATAAGAGTGTCGATGTTTTTTGACCATTCTTTTCTTTCAGTTAATATTTCATTAAGCTTTGAGCTAAGCTCTTGTATCTTAATGTCAAAATTAAAGCTATCAATTTTATTATTTAAGTGCTCTTGGATAAAGAGATCAATTTTTTTCTCTATTTCTTCTAGCACAAGCTCGAAAGAAATTTGTATTCCAAGTCCTGATATTATTAATGATCTGATTAGGTTGTGATTTTGATTCTGGGTGTAAAGAATTTCCATTATTGATCCGAATTTTTCGGTTTTCAGTTGATCAAAATCCAGAATCGCATAAAATTTATTTCTTTCATTTTCCGCTTCTGGTGTGTTAGAGTTAAGCTGTGGAGCGTAACTTCGATCATAAACTGAAGTGTTTGAAATAACATCCAGTAGATCAAATGCAGAATCTTTCATTTTAAATTGATCGGAAGTTTCTCTAAATCCATTGTTGTTTTTTATTTTGTTCCTTTCATCAGAAATTGTTCTTAGAAGGTTATTTTTTAATGTTTGAGAATTAGTGCTAAGAGATGCTTGAACAAAAGGTTGAGAAGCTTGTGTGTAAATTTCGGGAAAATTGCTGTTTTGCGAGTTACTAAAGTTTGTTTGGCTTGTTGATTGACTTAAATCGTAACTAAAGGTGAATTTTGGTTTTGCAGGTCTTTGAATTCTTTTGCTTGGGGTTTTTGTGCTTACTTTTGTACTTTTAGGCACATTTTTAACTGTTTGAGTAGGTGCTGGTGGTGCTATTTGTTTTGGCTGCGGCGGTGTGCCTGCTACTTTTGTTTGTACATTTTTTAGATTTCCTTGAGATGGATTTGCCAGGCTTGCTAAGTTTGCCAGGTTTGCTTGACTCGCTTGATTTGCTTGATTTGCTTGATGTTGTAAAATTTGCGGTTGTTTGTCTTTTGCTACTTGTGTTTGTTTTTGCAGCCCCGCTGCTTTATTGGTGCTTGTTTTGTTTTGCGCAGCATTTGAATTTGTATTAATACTTACTGTTGCTTGGTCATTAGTTGCGCTGTTAAGAAGTTCTTCTACTTTGTTTTTATAGTCTTCGTTTAGATGAGCATCAACTGTACAAGAAAATAAAAGCAAAGCCATGAACTTTGAATACATTAATGATTTAATTTTCAAGATATTATTCCTCGATTTCTTTTTAATGAATTTTAATAATTAAAATTAATTAAAATTTAAAATTAATTACTAATTAATAAAAACTTAGTTCAAATTAAAAAATAATCAATAAATATAAAAAAAAGAGCAAACGGTTTTTGCTCTTTTTGTATCTTTTACAAGTTTTCTTGCAAGTCTCTTCCAATTTCTATCATTAAATCGTAAATTTCGCTTGATTCCGGCTTTAATATATTTTCATAGGTTGTTCTTAAGTAAGCTTCTAATTCTTCGCTATTGTTTTGAAGATTTTCATTATCATTGTAAGTGATAATAATCTTGTCTATATTTTTGATCCATTGTTGTTGCATTCCCATGATTTTATTGATTTTATTTTTCACATCCTTTAATTTTTCTTTGTTATTAAAGTTAATAAGATCATCTTTTCTTTTATTTATGTCAAGAATAGCAATTTCTAGTGGATTTTGAATAAAAATTGAGCCCCTGTCGATTATTAATTTAATAAAATTTACAAGTTCAAGCTTTCGTGCTATATCCTTTTGTATTTCTAGAGCTTTATGAAGAATATCTATTAAGTTTGTAATTCTTATTTTATTGTACTCAAGAGATGAATAAAACTGCCTTCTGTAATCTTTGGAAAGTTCATCTCTTTTTTGAATAAGATCAAAAATGGTTTTTATATTATCAAAATCCAATTCTTCTTCTTTTTTGTCGATTTCTATTTTTTCTACTATGGGCTTGATTGTTTTCTCTATTTTCTCGACAAGCTCTTGTTTTGAGCCTAAATTACATGAACACAAAAGTAACGTTATTGTCACTAGCGTAGTAAACGCTAATTTGTATTTTTTCAAAATATTCTCCTTTTATAAAAATGTAATAATGCGATACAAAATAATTTCTAGTACATATTACAAATGTATATCAAATTATTTAAAGTTTAAATTTAAACTTTTATAAAATTAAAAGAAATTGTGTTTTAGTTTAGATTTAGATTAAGTGAATAAAAAAAAAGAAGAATTAACTTCTCTTTCTAAAAAATATCAAATTAACACATTATTTGTTTTGTTTGGGTTAGTGACGAATGGAATTGGGAGCATGTGTAAAATTAAGGTCTTTGTATTTTTCATGCATGTATTTTGCTAGGTTGTTAACATTGGTTTTAATGTTGTCAACATTGTTGTTGTAATCGTCAATAGTTTTATTTAAGAGTATTATAAAGCTTTCTTTTAGCCTTAATACGGATAATCCAGGCATTGATAACTCTGTGAAGCCTTCTTCTTTTATTGATTTTAAATCTCTTTCTAGTTTTAGTTGAATATCCATTGCTATGTGATAAAGGAAATTTTTAACTATAATGTTGTGGTGTGAATTTTCATTAAGTTTTTCAAGAATTTCTTTTAATATCTTTACTTTTTCTGCGTTGTAATTTAAAGATGAGTAAATCATTCTTTTTATTGCTAGGCGTTGATTTTCGGAAATAGTAGCATAGTCGGCATTAATTTGAAAAGTTTTTAAGAAATCAGATTCTGTAGCAATTTTAGCTATTTGCATATCTTCATAGGTTTTTTCAGCTTCCAGATGCTTTTTAATTATTTCTAATTTTGAGGCTGTATTTTCTTGAGATTTTTCAAGTTCAAGTTTGAGCTCTTGATATCTTTGATATGAATATCCAAGATCTTCAGATTCACTAGATTCATTTTTAAAACCTTGGATGTTGATTTCTTCCAGATTAATTTCATTAAAGGGTGCACATGAGTTGCAAATTAAAGTTAATATCGTTGTAATGATATTAAGCTTAATTAGATTTAGTTTGGTTTTTGTCAAGATACTCTCCTTGTGAGTGAAAATCAGTAATTACTAATTCTAGTGCAAAACAGCATTATAACTATCTTATTTTATTGATCAAATAATATTAGCTTTATTTAATCTTAAAAGACATTGTGTTTTGGTTTAGATTTAGATTAAGTGAATAAAAAAAAAGAGAAGAATTAACTTCTCTTTTGAAAAAAAATATCAAGTGCAATAATTAATTTTTTGTTTAGATTAATAGATGGGCTTTAAAGAATTCCCATCTTTGTATTTTTCATTCATGTAGTTTGCAAGTTTATCAACATCGGTTTTAATGTTGTCAGCATTATTATTGTAATCGGCAATAGTTTTGTTTAAGTCTTTTGCAAAGCTTTGTTTTGTATTTAAGTCATGTTCTGTGAACCTTAGTAGCTTTTCGGATTCTTCTTCTTCTTCTTCATTTGGAGCGCTTAATTTATTTTTTATTGATTTTAAATCATCTTCTAGGATAAGCTGAATACCCGGTGCGATGATATAAAGAAAATTTCTAATAATTTCTTTGTATTCAGGCTCGTTATTAAGTTTTTCAAGAATTTCTTTTAATATTGCTATTCTTTGCGTTTTGTAATTTAAAGATGAGTAAATTATTCTTTTTATTTTCATTCGATTATCTTTGCGAATATTATCATAGTGATAGATTTTAAAATTATCTAGGAAATCATATTGTGCAATTTTAGCTATTTGCGCATCTTCTTCCCTTTGTTCATCTTCCAGATACTTTTTAATTATTTCTAATTTTGAGGCTGTATTTCCTTGATGTTTTTCAAGTTCAAGCTTGAAATCTTGATATTTTTGATTTGAATATTCTAGATCTTCAGACTTACTAGATTCATTGTCAAAATTTTGGTTGTTTTCTTTTGGATTAGTGTGGTTGTTTGGTTTGGGAATGACTGTATTATCAGGTGCACATGAGATAAAAATTAAAGTTAATATCGCCGTAATGATATTAAGCTTAATTATATTTAGTTTAGTTTTTGTCAAAATACTCTCCCTATTAATTAAAATCAATATTTATTAATTCTAATACAAAGCAATAATATAACTATATTAGTCTATATGTCAACTAATATTAGTTTTTATTTGACATTAAAAGGCATTGTTGTTTTCAGCTTAACTTTAGATTAAGCGACTAAAAAAAGAGAAGTTAGATTATTAATAGATGGGCTTTAAAGAATCAAGGTCTTTGTAGTTTTCATCCATATGGTCTGATAATGCTTTTAAGTTGTTTTTAATGTTTCCAGAATTTTTATTGTAAGCTTCAAGAGTTGCGCTTAAAGCTTTTGCAAAGCTTTGTTTAAGCTTTAAGTCAGATTCTGCTTGCATTAGCAATTCGGATTCTTTTTGGGGTAGAGTGTGTGAGTTGTTTCGTATTGCTTCTTTTATTAATATCAAATCCAAGCTTAGTTGGGATTGAATACTCAGTGATATTTGATAAATGAATTTTTTAGCTACAGGCTTGTGTTCAGGAATTATGTTAAGTTTGTCAAGAATTTCTTTCAATGTCGCTATTTTTTGTTTTTCGTAATTTAAAGATGAGTAAATCATCCTTTTTATTTCTATTTCTTCATATTCGGAAAGTTCATCATAGTGATCCGCTTTAAAAACACCTAGGAAATTAAAATACGCAGTATCAATTTTAGCTATTTCTATATTTTCTTTTTCTTTTTGAGCTTCCAGGCTATTAGCAATTATTTCTAATTTTGAGGCTGTAGTTCCTTTAGGTTTTTGATTTGAAGGTTTTAGATCTTCAGACTTACTAGATTCATTTTCAAAATTTTGGTTATTTTCTTTTGAATTAGTGTGGTTGTTTGGTTTGGGAATGACTGTATTATCGGATGCACATGAGATGAAAATTAAAGTTAATATCGCCGTAATGATATTAAGCTTAATTATATTTATTTTAGTTTTTGTCAAAATACTTTCCTTATTAATTAGAATCAATATCTATTAATTCTAATACAAGGGCAATAATATAACTATATTGTTTTTAATGTCAACTAATATTAGTTTTTATTTGACATTAAAAGATTAAATTTTTATTGTGCGTTTTTAGGCTTTTGATTTGATTTTGTAATATTTAATCCTTTAATAATGCATGCACCGCGTTTATGTTAGCTAATAGTGTTTTCTGCAATTGTTATTTGTGCATTTCGCTGCTGTATGGGTGGGTTTTTAATAATTTCTTCAATTAGTTGATGGTGTTCTTGCTGGTGTTGTTTGTAAAGTTGTGTGAGTATTTTTCCAAAGTTTACAATTCTTGTTGTATTGTAATCCAGAGAAGAGTAGAATAGACGTCTTTCATCTTTTTTTGAGTCTGAGTTGAGTTTTGCAGGCTTAAGTGCAGTTGTATGAATAAGCTACAAGAGTACAACAAAAAAAGTGCTGCAATGACAATATTAGTTAATATTAAACCATTTGTTTTCAAAATATTCTCCTTTTATAAAAACGCAATAATGCAATACAAAATAATTTTTAGTACATATTACAAATGTATCTCAAATTATTTAAAGTTTAAATTTAAACTTTTATAAAATTAAAAGACATTGTTTTTTAATTTAGATTTAGATTAAGTGAATAAAAAAAAAAGAGAAGAATTAACTTCTCTTTTAAAAAAAATATCAAGTGCAACGTATTTTTTTTAATTCTAGATTAATGATTTTTTTAAAAATCATGGTTTGGAGGAAATTGCTTACTTATGTAGTTTGCTAGTTTATCGACATCGTTTTTAATTTCGCCAAAATTCCTGTTGTAATCGTTAATAGCCTTGTTTAGGACTCTCCCAAATTTGTCTTTTTTCCTTAATTCATTTCTTATAAATTCTAGCAGCTTTTCGGATTCGCTTTGGTCTGGAAGAGGTAATTTTTCTAATAAATACTTGTCTAGTTGGAGTTGAATACCCAGTGCTATTCCATAAAGTAATTCTGTAATCACTTTTTTGTGATGGGAATTTTTATTAAGTTTTTCAAGAATTTCGTTTAATGTTTTTATTCTTGTTGTGTTGTAATATAAAGATGAATAAATCATTCTTTTCATTGCTAGCAGGTCTTCTTCGAAAGTAGCATAACCGGAATTGGTAGTAAAAGTCTTTGGGAAATCAGATTGTATACCAAGTTTAGCTATTTCTGCATCAACTTTAGCTATTCCTGCATCTTCTTGCCCCTTTTGCTTTTCCAGATGATTTTTAATTGCTCTTAATTGTGAGGCTGTATTTCCTTTAGATTTTTCAATTTCAAACTTGAGATCCTCATATGCTTGATATGAATGTCCGATGTCTTCAGATTCACTAGATCTGTCTTTAAAACGTTGGTCAATTTTTTCCAGATCGGTGTCATTGTTTAGGTCGGGATTGATTTGATTGTCAGGTGCACATGAGATGAAGATTAAAGTTAATATCGCTGTAATGATATTAAGCTTAATTATATTTAGTTTAGTGGTTTTCAAAATACTCTCCTTATAAAATTAAAATCAATAGTTATTAACTTTAATACAAACTAATATAGTTACTACATTATAACTATTATTAAATAATAATGCCATTTAATATTAAAAACAACTTTTTTAGAAATTTTTTTTATTTTGCAATGTTTTTATTCCACATACACAATAATTAGTAGTGTATGTGGTCACAACAGGCTTTTAGCGGTGTTTCAATATCTTTTAAAATTCGCATACTTTCATTTGGATTAAATTTATGCTCGTATCCATTTTTTATGAATTCTGCTAGGACTATTCCATCAGATCTAATTCCCGCATATTTGTCATAGTCACCAATAATGTTTTCTACGGTTGAGATCCAAGCATTTCGTTCTTGTATTAGTTTTTCAAAATTTTCTTGAACATCTTTTACTGTTTTTGTTTTAAAATTGAACATTAAGCGTCTTTGCTCGTCTTTAGTTAAAAGATTAATAGCTTTTTCAAACGATTCTTGAATTTTGAATCCTGTCCAAAAAATTAATCCAATAACCCTGTAATGGTCGCCATTTGAACTTGATGTTTGCGCAAGGATTGTGATTAATTTTTTGATTTTATTTTCATCATAATTGAGAGATGAATAAAACAATCTTCTAAAGAGGTTGTTTGTTAATATTAGGTCAATATTGATGTCTTTTTTTTCTGGGATTGTGTTTTTGTTTATTCCAAATTGATCAATAGGTTCAATTTTTTGAGTATCTGTATTTATTTTTTGAGAAAATGTTTCAATATTTGGTCCAATTTTATTAATCAATTTTTCATTTTCATTAAATCTTTGTGTAATTTTTTTTATTACATTTTCCTTTTCATTTTTTGAGAGCTCTTTTTGTCCCGAGTTTAAAATCTTTTCAAGATTTGCTGCTTTCTCAGTGCTAGATTTGTTAATTTCAATGTGGTTTGATTGTAATTCACTTGTTGCTTCTGTGTTGTTTGATTTAGAATAAAAAGAACATGAGGCCAGTAAAGTTATTTTAAATAGCTTTAATATTTTATAAATTTTTCTTTTTTTCAAGACGTAATCCTTTAAAAAATTTAATCATTGTGTTATTTGGCAAGCTCAATATTTCTAATATAAATATATTTCAATTTGTTTAATTTTCAATGTTTGTTTTATTTATTTAAAATAAAAGATAATAAATTAATTGTTTAAAATATTTTTTTTAAAAAAAAAAAGATTAAAATTTTTCGTGCAGGTTTTAACTTGTTCTTAATGCAATCAACACTGATGTTAATGTTGTATTTGCAAGTATGTTAATTTTAAAAATTTTTGTTATTAGCTTTATTTTTGCTGATAATTGCAGTATATTTTTCATGTGTTATTTTATAATAATAAGTTTAACGATTATAAAATAACACCGTTCTCCCCATTTAATGCAAAATTTAAGTTTAATGATCTTTATTAAAAGTCCTTATTTTTAGAAATCATTTTTAATTAAAAAAGTTAATTAAATGTTTTTGTATAAATATGTATTGATTCTAATTTAGTTATGTTTTAAAATATTTAAAATAAATTATTTTAATTAAGGAGAATTAACAATGAAAATATTTGGTAATTTAATAATTAATGGATTATTGTTTGGATTTGTAAATTTAAATGTGTTTGCAGATTCTAACAATGTAAATATTCTTCAATCTCAATCCAATGTTTTAGAACAACCAGAGCAAAAAGATGGCAAAAAATTAGATAAAAAAGATCAAGTTAATCAAGCTTTAGATATTATTAATAAGGTGACAGAGGATGTTTCTAGTAAATTAGAGGAAGTTAGAGAGTCATCTCTTGAGTTGGTAGAATCGAATGATGCGGGGGTAGTTAAAAAGTTTGTGGGTTCAATGTCTTTGATGTCAGATGTTGCTAAGGGCGCTGTTGTTGCATCAGAAGAGGCAACAATTGTAGCTAAGTTTTCAGGAATGGTTGCCGAGGATGCAAATAGGGTTGTTGAAATGTCCAAAAGAGCCGTTCAAGAAACCCAAAAAGCTGTTTCTGTTGCAGGCGAAGCAATGGTTTTAATAGAGAAGCAAATAATGTCAAATAAATCTCCAAATAATAAGGAATTGGAATTGACAAAAGAAGAATTTGCTAAAGTAGAACAAGTTAAAGATGTTTTAATGGTTTCTGAAAGGGCTTTAGATGAAACAGTTCAAGAGGCTCAAAAAGTTCTCAACACCGTTAATGGCTTTAATCCATCAAATAAGGATCAAGCAGTAGCAAAAAAGATGTTGCAAGGGCTATTTCTAATGTTGTTAAGGTAGCTCAAGGTGCAAGAGATCTTACAAAAGTAATGACCATTTCTTTGTATATGAGATAGTTGATTATATAGATTTATAAATTATTAAAGGTTAAAGGAAAAGGTTTGAGGCTAATTATATTAGCTTCTGCCTTTTTTATTTTTATTTCGCTAAGATCAAATTAAGCTCCCCATTAAGGCTGTTTTTATGATATAATACTTTCATTCTAAATATTTACATTCTTAAAAAGTTAATAAATTTATCCTTAAGCAAGGAGTATCAATTTTTGAATAAAGAATACAAAGTTTTGGACAATGGGTTTTTAAAGCTTATTGATTTTATGGGAGATGATAAGAGAATAGTTGAGGCCGCAAGGATTTCTTATCGAGGAGACAGCGTTAAAAGGAAAGATGAGGAACTTATTGATTATTTAATAAGAAATGGACACACAAGTCCATTGGAGCAGGTTGTTTTCACATTTCATGTTAAAGCTCCAATATTTATTGCAAGGCAATGGATGAGGCACAGAACCGCAAGGATTAATGAAGTTTCTGGATGCTACAGTTTGGCAAGAGAGGAATTTTATGTTCCTTTAGAAGAAGACTTGGAGTGCCAAATTTCTAGCAATAGTCAACCTAAAAGAGAGTTTAAGTCTTTGGAAAAAAGTTTCTCAGACAAAATAAAGCATCATCAACAACATTCTTATGGGCTTTATCAAGATATGATCAATTCTAATATTCCAAAAGAACTTTCAAGGATAGTTTTGCCCTTAAGTTTATATACCGAATGGTATTGGCAAATTGATTTAAATAATCTTTTCAATTTTATTAAATTGAGATTAGCTTTAGACAGTCCAAAAGAAATTAATGAAAATTCGCCAAAAGAAATGCGCAAATATGCTAAAGCATTGGTAAGCATAGTAAAAGAAATTGTCCCCGCCGCTTTTAACAGTTTTGAGAATCATTGTTTAAGAGGGAAGAGATTTTCTCATGAAGAGATAATAGCAATTGCTAATGCTTTGGATTTAAATAAGCTTAATATGGATGATAAAAAATTGAACTTATTAAAAGATAAGCTAGGAATTTTTTGATTTTTTATAGTGTTTAGTTCTGATATTTAATAAATATCAGAACTAAACTTTAAAATTTACGGCCAAAAATTAATTTTTAGGATAAAGCTTGATTTTTAAAAGATACTGATACTATACAACCTTTAATTGAGTATTTGCTATTATACTAATAAATACTTAATT
>NZ_CP179580.1:0-19563 GCF_030439725.2 [Borrelia] tanukii
AATTTATTATTTTTTAGTATAAAGTTGAGTAAACCCAAACCAACTAATTATATCACTTATATCTCAGCTATTATTCATCATTAATAAAATTCTCCAATTTCCTATTTGACAACTTTGGATACTTAAAGAATATTTGATTAACCGTATTATGAAATAACTTTACATTTAACACAATTTCATATACTTTATTTTCATTGTTTTTTTTATCTTTTATAGTAAGCTGCGCAAGCATATTATTACACCTATTTTTTTATAAAAAAGTTTAAAAGAATTTGTCAGTTCATCATTAAAAACTCCAAAATTATATGAAATAGTATATCCGGGCTCTTTTGAAATTTCTTTTAAACTAATTTTAGCAACTCCAACTCTATGTTGCTCAAAATCAACATTTGATCCTTCAGAAATTAATTTTAAGTTTTTAACTTCATATTTTTCTTCAAACTCTTTAGTTGCTTCAAATGCTATGATTTTAGCTATTGGCACATTATTCATTAATATTTTATAATTATCATCGTTAATATAATAATTATAGCCAAACAATGATAAGGTTTAAAATCGGATTGGTGAAAAAATATAAGAATACTTAAGCTCTCTAAGATCTTGGATTAAATTACTGTATTTATCTTTTATAGATCTTAAATTACCAGATTTTACCCATGTAACATAACCTCCTGCAAGCAATTCTAAAACCTATCCTTCTTTTATTTCGTTTGTAGTAGATTCTTCATCAACATAACAAATATTTTTTCAATATTTTTTTCAATTGTCTCAAAATCAAGGATTTTAGCCTTAATACTTTTTGAAGATTTTGACTCTAAAAAACAAGAACAAAAAAATGATATAAATAAAAATAGATTTAAAATACTCATATTTTTCATAATCATATATAATCCTCTCCATCCTAAATTTAACTCAATTGTAAAAAATCATTTTATATAAAAACGCCAAAATCCTCTAATTTCAAAATTAGCATTTTACTTATATTTTTAAATTGTTGATCAAGAGTAGGCTCCATACAATCAAAACAATTGTCTTCACCTTCTCCTTCACAATACATAAGACTTACTAGACACATATCCTTAATACATAAGTACAACAAAAAAACTTCCGTTTCAAACATACTATCGCTTATTCTTGTTTTGATTTTGCGAAACAAGTTAATTAATTGTTTGGCTCTATTAGAGCCCAAGCGCACAAAGAACTTGTCAAAATATTTTTCATTATAGTTCTCAAACAACGGCAATGTGAAATTACAATTATTATCTTTAGTAGAATTATTTCTCAATTCAGAGATAACACGCTTCATATCCCCTAAAACACAATATTCAACCGCACTCAACTTTAATTTGGAAAGAGGGGTTTTTCTAGGAAAGAAATTATTATAGTTCATTTACTTGTCCCGCATATATCCATTAATATCTTGTGTTGCAAGTAACACAAGATATTAATGGATATAAATCTTATAGTAGGAAATTTCATTAATTACTAATTAATATAATTCACTTTTCGGAAAAACTCAATTTAACATTTTTTATACTTAATAGCAGGTTAAGCAAAACTAAAGAGAAAACTAAACACGATTAGAGTTACTTATGAATGTGCTTTCATAAGTAACTCCACTAATCCCCATTGGATAGGACAATTAATATTCTAATTTGCAGATATATCAAGTATATTAGTAGATTATACCACACTTATAACAAAAACCTAATTTTGATTATTAGTATCACCTTTCATATTATATTTGAGTTGTTATTTTAGGCTGTTATAATTTACTAGTTCTTTATCTTCATGTTTTTTAAATTTATTTCTTCGTTATAATTTCCAAAACGATTGCTAAATAATTCTTCTTTGTTTTTTAGCCCTTATTTCCATTTTAAACGCCCTATTTCAAGTCCACTCTGGGGGGGACACAATGGTGGTTCTCAAAATTGATAAACTCGACTCCCTACCATCAGCGTTCTGGCAACTTGAGATAGAACTATTATTGGAATTTTAAGCTCAAGAGCAAGTACACGTATATTACGGCTCAGAAATACAACTTGCTAGAAACTAGGAACACTATCCTGCAACATAGCAATTAAGCCTGTGTGGTCAATGATAATAATCTGAATATTATTATTTTTTCCATTTTTCTAGCTTGAGCCTTTAATCTTTAAGATAATAAATCATTGAAAATTCATTCTTAAATAACATATATATGATTTAAATAAATAAAAATTAATAAAAATAAGATTTTTCCAAAATCTTAAAATACCATAAAACTTCTTGAAATGAAAATATTATTATGATTAATTCAATATTATATTCAATATTGAATTATATTCAATATTGAATTATATTAATATTGCATTATATTGAATATTAGATTTTAATTAAGGAGAATATTTATGAAATATACTATAATTGCAAGCATATTCGTTTTTCTATTTTTAAATGCTTGCAATCCGGATTTTAACACCAATAAAAAAGATATGGGGTATCAACCTAATAAAAAAGGACTAAAATCCAATAAAAAAGGATTAAACCTTAAAACAGAAGCAGCACCAAATCAAGAAGTAAAACCAAATCAAGAAGAAGATCCTAACCAAAAAGTAAAAAACAAGCTGCTTGATGATTTAAGAAATTTAATAGAAAAAGCTAACACGGATAGAAAAAAATATGAAAAAAAATCGGCAGAAGAACCTTCAAACCAATATGGAATGGAAGTTTTCAAAAGATTGTTTTGGATAGACTCACCACGTGAATCAACAGCAGATAATACTGAAAGATCTAAAAACTATAGAAAAGAGACTTATTGTGCCTTAAATGACATTGATATTAATAAATTAAAGGAAATTTCAGAAATTATAATACTGTCAAAACAACACGAAGATCTACTTAACGCCATTAGAGACTTTGGATCTATTCTCGACGAAATGATTTTTTGCTTATATCCTAAAAAAGATACTTTAGACAAACTAGAGATTTCGGATTTAGAGAAGCTTAAAAATTCGTTTGAAAAATTATTATCTATAAAAACAATCTTCTCAGAAGAGATAAAGCAAATTTTATTAGATTATCAAAATAATGAAAATCTTATAAAAACAGATGCCGCTAAGCTTAAATCTTCTACAACCACACTTTTAAATCAAATTTTAGAAAAAATTAAAGAAGCAAGAGAACTAAGAAGTGAAATATTATTCTTATTAATAAAGAGCCTTTAAGATATCTATTGAAATTATCATAATATAAAAGCCTATCTTTAATAAAGATAGGCTTAATGTTTTAACCAAAGATTACAAAGAATTTTTAACCTGTAATTTACACTAAATTTAAACGGAGACAAGTCTTTCAAATTGATTATCGATTTCAATATAAATATGCTTTTTTATGACTTCTATAAAAACTTTTTTGGTAGAAAGAAGGCAATAATTCCAGATCAAAAATCAGATTTTCAATAATGCCATTCAAATAGATAAAATTTCTTGTATAAGTTTTCAAGATACTGTTTGTGAACTGTTATTTCTAAATCAAAGATTATAGAAATAGATTCTTAAATTTTTCTATGATAGCTTTTTAGGCTCTGAAAAAAACGAGGTCATCCACTAGAGTGTGGCACAAGCTTTATCTAGGGCAGTTTCCTGCCTTCGTTTTTATTTCTTTATAATAAATCCTTAAGATTTAGAGCTGCGTTTATATCTCTATCATGCAAAATATTGGAACTCCCAAAATTCCAACTAGTATCATTTAATTTTAGAATTGTATTTTTAATACCGCAACTGTTGCATAGCTTACTTTATGGAAAATATCCATCTACTTCATGTAAAGAAGGCCCATACCACCACTCCGACTTATATGATAACTGTCTTACAAACTCATACTAGCCCAAATCATTAATGCTTTGCCCAAACATTTCTTTTTGCACCTTTAATTGATAGGTTTTCTATTACTATATTTTTATAATTAGCTACAAAGTAATAAGTTAGTTTATGTAAAAAATCTTTTCTTTGATTCGAAATTTTCCTATGTAGCTTAGCAACTCTTAATCTAGATTAAGCTCTATTGAAAAAATTCTTTTTTTTTGATAGTTTTTAAGTTTACTTTCATTTTTTAGTAAACATTTAGGATGATTGATTTTCTCCCCCTCACTACTTACTAAAAAGTACCTCATACTCATATCAATACTAGCCCATGTAGAGTTAACTTTGAAAATTCTATTTTATGTAACTTTATACAATCATTTTCTATTCTTATTAAGTTTTTTTGATTATTAGTTCGAAAAGTTTATCTATTTTTCTTATTTTTTATATTTAGGGGATCCTTGCATTCTATTTCCTTTTTTGATTTCTCTAAAAATTACTATACGCAGAATTTAAGTCAATTCAGACATTATAAAAAGCCAAGCTGTCAACTTCCTTTAAAAATAGAAATTTCTTCTTATATTTACCTGGATAATTAATAAGACTTTGCTTATTTTTTTCATAATAATCTTTTTTATCACTTGACATTTTATTATACAAAAACCTTACGCATCCAAGTACTTTTTAAAAATATTTCTTTTGATTAGCGTTGGGATATATTCTGTATTTATAAGCTTTATTAGAGCTCATATGTTCTTATCATTTTTAATATTTTATATTTAGCGTATATATCACATAAACCAACCTTTAATAATCCCTGGGTATATTCTATTAGTTGTCACTTAGTATCAATTGCTAACTATAGACATAAATGCTGCGTTTTCATCTTTTCTTTACTAGACAATACTTAATATATATTCTTTGTAGAAAAGAGCCCTTAATGAATTTAATCGTGATAAGGATTATATTCACTTACTATTAAAATTTACTTTCAATATTCAACCTTCTAAATCTAGGGATAATCCAAAAACAATATTTTTAAGGCTTATTAGAAAAAATATTTTGTTTATTTAGGTAATTATTATTGGAAACTTTATTTTTGGCCTAGAATCTATTGTTTTATTTCTACTGAAGGCGCCTCTGTGGATGCCGTCAAAAGATATATCTAAATATGAAAAAAGCCCCCTAAAGGGACGTCTTTATTTGCGACGATAAACTAGGAGAGAGAATTAACTCTAACCTAAATTAACAATAGCATTATATATAATTAAAATCAAGAATTTATTTTTTCTTTTTTTCTCTTTTGTAATTTTCATATTCAATTATTAAATCTGACAATACTTCTTTTTTAGTGAAAAAAAGTCTTTCAAGGATAAAACATGCTCTTTTTGTATCTTCCTTGCAAAATTTATAAACCTCTTTATTTTTTATTAAAATTTTAATAGGGGTTTTATTATCTTTATCACTCGAATTTTCTTTTTTTATTTCTAATGAATTTTTTTCTAGCTGCCTTTGTATTCCCCTAAATCCTATTTCTTTAATTTTATCTATAGAAATAGCTCCTTTTAAAACCTTTTCATAAACTCTTAAGTAAAAATACGCTTGGGTTTTTGCAATTATAAAATGCTTTATAAATTGTTCAAAACTAGGAAAATTATCATATTTATAAAGTTTTTTTTCTTTAATTTCATATAAAATTTTCATTCTTTCTATTTTATTATCAATATCATCTTTTAAATTATATTTTAATTTTTCTTTCAAATTATTATAGTTAATTAAATCCTTGTCTGTAATTTTATTTATATTTATCAATTCTTTATTTATAGGACTGCCCGTTCTACTATTTAAAAATAATTCTTTTTTATTTTGTCTTATACCCATTTTATTCCCTTTGTTTATTTGTAAATATTATATCGTTCAATGCTGAACGATATAATATTTACAAATAAACAATATTTTTTAAGGTATTTTTTACCTCTTTATAATATGCTTCTTTTAAAGAAGGTTCTAAGAGTTCATTTATAAGAACTTTTATGCTATTATAATAATGAATTTTTCCTTTTATGTAAAAAGCATACTCTTTATATAGTAAATCTTCTACATCTTTAAATGTGTTTCTATTTTTTATAAACTGATTTTCTATGATAGCAACATCATAACTTTTGCTTCTAAAATCTCTAACATCATTAATAGTATCCATTAGAATACTTAAGCTTTCTACAGAAAATCTCTCTACTTGAACTGGAATTATGATATAATCTGTAACATTTAAAGAATTTCTTAAAATAAAGCCCAAATTAGGTGGGGTATCAATTAGAACATAATCAAAATTATAATTTGAAATATTTCTTTTTAACTGATACTCTAAAAGAACATCTTTATAGTTTAAAACTTCAGAATTAAAATTTTCTAAAACAGGATGAGAAGGAATTATAGAGATATGATCATTAATTTTATTTATGCATTGATCGAAATAAACATCTTTTTTCAACATTCTGTAAACGTTATATTCTTCAATATTAAAAATATATTTACTAAAGTAAGAGCTTAAAGAATTTTGTGGGTCTAAGTCAATCAATAGCACTTTTTTATTCAAATCTTTTAATATATAAGAAAAAATTATTGTTAATGTGGTTTTACCTACACCTCCTTTAGGACTTGCAACTGTTATAATGTTTGATTTTTTTGTATCCATTTATTTATTATTCCTTCTTCTTTTATTTTTTTATTATAAAATTTGTACACCATTCTTTCCATTTTTTTTATATGTTCTAATGTAAACTGATAATATTCTGTATCTTTTTTTTCTTTTCTTAATAATGTCCATAAAGATTGTACATAGCATTTGATAGATCCCTTTTTAAATTTATATTCTATATAATATGATTTATTGACCGCATATCGTTTATTGTTATTGCCTATAATAAAAAAGGGGGTTTTTAGCTTATTCCAACCGTATTTTATTCCTAAAAAATTGTCATCCTCTTTTGGTGGAAATAAGTTAAAAAAAATCCATCCCCCAATATCGTTAAATTTTTGAAAAGTTATTCTAATTCCTTTCTTAGTAGCTTCGAAGTTGATTAAATGTTTAAACATTATCGTGTGATAAATTTTTTTATTGCCTTTTTCTTCTATTGTATTGAAGATAATTCTTTTTTTTATGTTATTTTTACGATTTTTAAATTTTTCTAAAAGGTTATTCAAATTTTTTTCCTTTTGTAATTAGCTAGATAATCGGTTTGTGTGTTGTTTTGATTTAGTTTCCATTTAGAAATATAAGTGTCTTTGAACTCTCCTGTTAATTTGTAGAAATCCGTTTTGTACGGTGCATTTTGTCTCATAAAGTGAATTTTATTTTTGTATTTTTTTAGATTTTTTAAGTAGAATTCTTTTATGTCCTCTATTTTATAGTCGTATTTTAAATAATTTCTGAAATCTTTGTAGTTTAGGAGTGCGTTTTTTAGTGTTTTTTCTGGTTTCTCAGTGTTTGATGTTATGGTTTTTATTTTTTTAAAAAGGGAATTTTTAGAATTCTTATTATTTATATTTATTATTGATTTATTATTTACAGTGACATTTTGAGTGACATTTTTAGGTTTTAATTCTTCTTTATTTGCCTTTATTTTTTTTAATAGATTAAGCTTGGTGTCAGAAAAATAAGCATCAATTAGGGTGTATGAAATACTAGAAGTTTGATATATGCAAAGCTTGCCTTTAAATTGTCCCAGGTTATTTGAAAATGTTAGAATTCTTTTATTAATTGCTTTGATATGAATTAAAAATCTTAAATCTTCTCGTAGTGTACGAATTGTAGTTGGTTTATATCCTTCTTTGGTTAAAAATGAGTTTAGTATGTTTAGTATGTCTTGTTGATGATGGATATCATAAATGAAAAGCTTTTCATTTGTAAGATATATTTTATGAAGCTTGATACTATAATTTTCTTCAAACTTTTTATTTAAATGATTTATTATACTTGTTATTTTTTTAAGCCTAAGGTTTTTTGATAGTAGCTTTTTAGTTTTATAATAGTAATTACAATTAGGCATAGTTAATTTCATTTTAATCTCCTAGATCATCGTATATTAAATTTATTAATAAGACTTATTAATAAATTTATTATATTTTAAATAATGAGTAATTTTCAACCCTTATTCAATCTTTTTTATTTTATTTTTATATTTTATCTATTTTTTTGAATTCTTGACGCTTTGAATGTTATTTATTATTCTACTCAATTTTTAATTGAGTTCATTGAAAAGTTTCCTCCTAGTTGTTAAATAAAGCTAGGATTCTTTTTTTGAAAAGTCTAAGGATTCAAAAATTACTTAAAGTAAAAAGAATTTTATGAAAAAGGTATAAATATTTTAAATATATTGTTTATTTTTGTTTTTAGTGCTAGAGTCTTTAAAAACATCGAAACTGGAATTTGGGGTTTTGGGTCAATTGAAGAGGATAATTAAAAAGACATTAAAAGAAGATAATAACAATATTTATTCTTTTAATAAAGAATCTAGGTTCATCGATAAAATAAGGAAAAAAAGTTTGTGGATATTCTTTTCTGGCTATGTTACATAGGTAAAATCTGGTAATTTAAGAGCTATAAAAGACAGATATAATAATTTAATCAAAGAGCGTAAGTGTTCTTTTATATTTCACCCAGTCTATTTAAAATTTTGTCATTATTATGGTTTAGTTATAGTTATTATATTAATGATAATAACTATAAAATATTAGGGGAGTTAAATACTAATAGCTAAAATAATAGCATTTGAGGCTACTAAAAGGTTCAAATGAAAATATTTAAGCCCGAAGTTAATTTCTGAGGGATCGAATATTGACTGTGAGCGATATAGAGCTGGTTTTATTACAATTAGTTTAAAAGAATCTTCAAAATAGTCCGGACACATTAATTTATATAATTTTGGGGCTTTTAATGATGCCCTAATAAATTCCTTTAAGCTTCTATATAAGAAGATTGGATGTAGCTATATGCTCACACATTTCACTATAAAAGATAAACAAGCTAATGAAGATAAAACCTATGAAATTGCATTAAATCCAAGGATATTTATTAATACTGTTTAAGCTAATATTTGCTAAGTATTCAAATTTATCAAACGAGAAATTAAAGATTCCTCTCGATGAATAATAAATAACCCAGTGACATTTTTAATAAATAGATTTAATCTTAAAAGATTAAAATATGTAGATAAGGAGAATCGCAAAGTATCACTAATATCTGCTCTATATGACTTTCTATATAGATTAGAAACTTTTTATTTCTAATATCTTTAGTTTTTAAAAAACACCTATCATAATACATTGATGCATTTTAAAATCTATAAACATTATTTTTTTCAATTTCTAAAAGTTTTTTGGTTTCTTTATTGTTTTCTTTAAAAATCACTTCACTAAGAATAACCTTTTCACCATTTTATAGTAATGTTTTTAGTATATATATCATTAAATGAATATAAATCTTTTTAGAATAATAAACCAAGTTTAAATTGTTAAACGTGGTTAAGTTTATTTGTTCTTAAATAATTCTCATATCCTTTTATTAAAGACGAAATATAGACTTCTCCTTTTTTATTTTTTAGTACCTCAAAGTCATTAAGTAAAACTCTAAAATCTTCTTTGGTTAATGAATAAAGACTCGCTACAATAAAATTGTTTTCATTTTCTTTTTCTTTAAAAAATTCATCTTTGGTATCGAATTTTAGTATTTTATCAACTTCTTCTTTGCTAAACTTAAAGTGCTGTAAATAAAGTAAATTAGAGAAATTTAAAGGATCATTTTTGGCTATTAGCAAGGAAGTGTTTTTAACTAAAGTTAAATATAGTGGATTAGCTAGAATTTCATCTTTTTCGGGCTGTGGCATTGGACATTGATAAAGGCATGCCTTTAACACATTTGAATCAACAAATCTTCTTATCAAAAAATCAAATGCAAATGAGTTAAAAATAGATATAATAAATAATTTTTTATAAAGTGATATTGGAGTTTCCTCATAATTTATATATAGCGAATCTATGCAATAGGAGTTTTTAGGACATAATGTACTAATCATTGTTCTTTCATTAGTATTGCTTGCAATTTTTCTATAAATTATCCTTTTATTTAGATGTTCATTATCTTCAGTTAATACTTTTTTTAAATCTTCTTTTTCTATCCATAAAAATTTAGAACTTTTTTTTGCAGCTTTATCTTCAAAAAATCTTGAATTAAATTGATGAATATTAGCTCCAGAATAAAGAAATATAAAGTTTTCATCATTGCGTTCTTTTAGTAAAGATTTACGATTCTTAATGCTTGGGTCTAACCCTTTTTTAAAATCAATATATTCTTCACTAATAGTACTAAATTGACCAAACATTTTGTTGATTAAACTAAATTCTTCATTATTTTTAAATTCTATTATTGACTCTTGAATAGGGGATAGTTTTTTAATTTGGTCGATATCTAATTCAATTCCTTTATAAGCATTATCTTTACTGTCCTTTAAGTTGCTAGTTATTTCTTTTAAAATATTATCCCTGCCCTGAATCATGAATTTTACTTTAAAATTTGATGTGGGGGTTTTAGTATTACTAAGCTGAAATATTGCAAATTTAAAAAGTGATACCACGTCTTTAAATCTTTTTTGATTTTGAAATTGATAAATATAGTTAAGCTTATATTTACTAAATATATGTTTTCTTAGTGAAATAGAGCTAGATTCACTCCAAAGAGCTGAGGGAACTAAATAAGTCAAATTACCCTTTTCTTTTATTAGTTTTAAATTAAATGTAACAAAGTATCTAAAAAGATTAGGATCACCACCACTAGAAAAATCTTTAAAATCATTTTTATAAATATTGTTAATGGCAATTATACTATTTTTTTCTTCATTGTATTCAATATTTAAATGATGATTATCTTTACTGAGTATTTCTTGTTTTATTTTATTTTGTTCTTTTAAGCTTAGTTTTCTATAACTAGGAATATGTTTTGAGAAAAATTCTGCTTCATTAAACTTAGTTTTTTCCCATGGAGGATTTCCAATTACAATATCAAATCCTTCCTGAATATCTGGAAACTCAATTCCATAGTGGAAAAATTTATAATAGCTGCTTAATTTTTTAATTTTTTCTATTTTTTCTTCATCTTCACTAGAGGTTTTATTGCTCAAAATATTTTCAATTAAACTAATTACAGCTGTAATATCATTAAATTCTATATTTAAAGATTTGTCAAAAGATAATGAATAAAGTTTAATTAAAGAGAATATCATTCTTAAATTATCTGTATCTTCACTTTTCTCATATTCTTTATATATCTTTTTAGATTTTTCTATATCTTCTTTAGTAGTATCGTTAATACCCTTAATTTTTTGATAGCTATCTTCTAAAATAATTGTAATTTCTTCAATTCTTTTTTTAAATAAAGAAAATCCGCCTTCAAATTTCTTTTTTGCAATATCAAAAAATTCATCTTTAGTATATCCTAGCAGAGCATTTCCCGCTTTTACATGATGCTCAATAAAGCTTAGTGGTGTTCCAAAAATAAAAGTATTAATCCATAAACTTAGCATAGTAATTTCAACCGAAATAGGATTAATATCAACACCATAAATACACTTCTTTAGTAGCATCCTTTTAAGCACTAATTCTTTACTTATACTATCTTGAACATCGTATTCTTCACTTTCTTTAAGAATAGCTTTATATTCTTTATCAAGCTCTTTTTTTACATCTTCAAATTTATCTAGCTCATACCATACTTTTTCTGTTAAGTAATCTAGACAAGAAATTAAAAAATGCCCTGATCCACAAGAATTATCAATGATTTTTATATCTAAAGGGGACTTGGTTTTAAGCTGTTCTTCAATTGAAGATGCAACCATAAAATCAGTTAAGTCATCTGGGGTATAATATGCTCCACTTTTCTTTCTATCAAGCGATCTTGATGTAAGATAAATATTGCCTTTGTAGTAGGTAGCAACTTTGTTTGCTTTCTTGTTTTCAAGCCCTTCTTCAGTACAAATGAAATAAATTCCGTCTTCAACAATACGATGAACAGTAGTATCTGTAATTCTTAGGTCATATTCAAGCAGAGTTTCGTATAATTCTCCAAAACTTTTAGGATCTAGCTTTGAATACTTTACAAATTTTTTATCTTTAATATTTTTTTCTTCAAAGAAAAGTATTTTAACTAGTATTTCTTCAAGTTCACTAATACTTAGTAAACTTTCATTATTTAAATATTTAACCTTGTCTTCTGCAAATAATCCTCCATTAAATATAGGAAACTTTATTGTAGTACTCCCTTTATCAAGTAAATTGAAAATTTCTATTATTTTTTTGTATCCCAATTTGTTTTTTGTATTTTCATCATAAAAAAAATATCTAAAAGATATAGAAGATCTGTATAGCTTATTTTCTTCTAATATTTTCTTAAATATTTCGTTATCTTCAATATATGCAATAAAAAATATTCTTAAAATAAAAATAATCGATTCTTCAAGTATACTAGCTAAAATATGCTGAGTAATTTCTTTGTCTGATGCTTTAAATTCTTTGTCATATATATTTTTTGCAATTTTAAATATTATAGAATCGTCGGGCCTCTCATAAAGTATCTCTCTCAGGGTTTTTTGAATTATCTCTTTTTCTTTAGCTATTTGTTCTTTTTCAACTTTTATTACATTGCTTGTCTTTAGGTATCTTTCTTTTCTTATAAGGTAGCTGAATAAAACAAACCATTCTTGTTTTTTGTATTCTTCTTTATTAATTTTAGAAAAATCAAATTCAATATATCTTTTTTCTCCATAAAGTACTTTCGATTTGTCATATAATCTCCATACCTTTCCATTTGAAAGTATCCCATAATGTTTTTGATATTGATTTAGATATCTATAAAGCTGATCCTCTGCTTCTTTTATTTTATCTTTAATATCGAAACTAAATGATGGACGCTTAACTTCTGCTATAAGTAAGATATCTTCGGCCGGAATAGGCTCATTATTTTTTTTAGCTTCTTCTAATTTATTATTAAAATCTACTTTGTCTTTATCATTTTCAAAAAGTAGTATATCTACTCTAGACGCCACTCCTTCTATTTGTCCACCTTTTTGTTGCTCTACAGAATAATTTAGTTCTTCAAATATAGATTTTAGTAAAGATTCTATATTTGCCTCTGTTGAATTATCATCTATTGAAGAAAGCTTATTTTTTACAATAATAAAAAAGTCTTTTAGCGTATTAATATTTTCTTTTTTTATAAAATCTTTTGATAGTTCTTTATAAAGAGATATATTTGGGTCATTTGTTTTTACAATGTCATTAGTTTTCATTATTTATGCTTACAAAAACCATTTATGTTATTTACAAATCTTTTTTAGCTTTTCTTAATACTCACAACATGTTTTACGATTAATTTTTAAATTTAAAAAAACTAATCTTAAAACATATTGGCTAATATTTGTTTACCTGCATTTACTTTATTTTTATAATAAGATTCTTAAAAATAATTCAGAGTTTTTTCTCCATATTTTTAAATATAGTCAATTTTATCAAAATCTAAATAATTTAATTGCTGTAAACTGATATTTCTAACTCAAGGATTAAAGAAACAGCTTCTTGCATCTTCCCATAATATCTTTTTAGGTTCTGCAAGAGCGGGTATCTGCCAGAGCATGATGCACAACCTTATTTAAGACAGCGCATATCTTAGTTTTTATTTCTTTATAATAATATTTTATTGAATAATAGTGCTAATGATATCCAAAGCACCAGAAATTATCATTATCTTTGCATAAGATATATTTATATTTAATTTAAAACAAGCTACATATTGTTGTAGCCTGTTTTAAAAAATAAAATAACATTAAATATTAGTACCAAACACCATGCTTATCAATGGCGTTTTGTACTATTTTAAGGGAATCTTTCGTTAATAAGATTGAAGTTACTATTGCTTTATATGCTTCGTATGTATTAGATTGTTCTTTGATCTTTGAAATTAAATTTTTTACTTCTTCTTCAATGTTATCTAATCTTTTTTTTGCATGTATTTCTCTTCTGTATACAAAATTCGTCGCAGTTTTTACACTTACTTGAATATAATTCAATAAGTCTTTAAGATCGTGCTGAAGTTCTTCTTTTGTAAACCTTTTGGCCTCTTCTTTGGCTTTGGTTTTAGTAGTGCTGTCGAGGCGCGTAGAATACATTTGGGTTTGCTTTGTTGAAAATAATGTATAATTATTGTATATCTTGTCAATTGTTTTAATTGCTGAGTCTACATTATATTTAACACCTTCTAGATAAGATTCATATCGATTACTTAATCTTATTTCCTCATAATAATCTTCATAATCATAATGATCTTCATAATCATAGTAATCTTCATAATCATAGTAACCCTCTTCTTCTATTTCATACATTGATGAAGTAGGGGTTGAGCCTGAAATAGTTTGTAAGTCACTCTTTAATTTTAAATCAGAATCTATATTGAAATCAATTTCATTTCTTTCAATAGTCTCATTTAATTCACCACTTTCACCGCTAAGGGAATTTAAACTTCCTTGAGTTATCCCTATATACGCATCTTGTTGTTTTTGTATTTTTTCTTTTCTAGTTTCAGATTGTTCTTTTAATAATTTAGGTTTTAAATTTTCTTCTTCTAACATTACAATTTTTTGTAATAAATTGCTATTATTAGTAGATTTTCTCTTTATATGATGAGTAGACGGTTCTTTTCTATCAACCTTACCTTTGTTTTTCTTTCTAGCAAGTCCATTTTTTCTGTTCTTATTAATAGACCTTCTAACGGATTTTTCACTAGCACTTAAGATAGAGCCCTTCTCATCAAACAAACCCAGGGATTCCTCTTTCATTTCATCTCTCATGAATAAATCACAACTGATAAAACCAAAAAGTAATCCCAAAGCCAAATATTTACTTTTAACTTTCATGCTTTATCTCCTTTAAAGTCAATACCAATTCTAAATCATTTTAAGTTGGATTCCAAAAATTAACAAACTTTTCTATTAAAAGAGGTAAAATTATTGCAATTTTAATATGTTCTATATTTTATTTTGTACCTTTTTTGCTAACAAATTATTATTTGTTTTTCTTGACCAATTTCTATGTTTGTTTTTAAATCTTTCAGTAAGGGCTCTTTCTAATATAAAAGAATCATTCTATCTTGTACTTATTGTACTTATCAAAAGCAATCCTAAATCATCTTATTAGATAATAATCGCAGTACATAACTTTAAATAAATAGTCAAATGTCTTACTATATTATTTTGCGCATATAAAGTTTAACCACATCTAAAGCTATTCATAGCAGCTTTAGCTATATTCTCTTTAATTTTCTCAAAATTAGATTCATTTTTAAGGTATTCTTTAATCTCTTCTAATGCTGATTTTAGTTTATTTAAGCCTGATTCAATCTCTATAACCATTCATTTTCTTTTAACCTGGGTTAATTATTCCCTACCCCAGTATATCTTTGATTGTTTTCATTTAATTTAGCTCTTAAATTACTTCTAGTATTGCTCAATTTTTCCAATAATTCTTCTAAGCCTGTATCTAAATCATACCAAGCATTGTATTTTTTATAGATGAAGTTCCTTGAGATTTTGCAGATTCTGATAATTATGTAACCTCTATATCACCTGTCGACTCAGTTGATCTTGAGCTTTCGCCTTTGTTGGCACAGTAATTTAACTACCGATCGATTTTGGCGCATCTCCCGTTTCCTTATTATCCGCAGATTCTTTTACATCTACTTTTACCTCTATATCTGTTCCAGACAAATCAGCTACACTTTTACTTGATCTTGATACTGGGATTTTATTTTTTTCCTGAATCTGTTAAAATTGATATTTCTTTACTTATTTTTTGTATTGCTGAACCATTTGAAGAAAGCAAGCTGTTTGGATTTGCTTCTTGATTTGGGTTTAATCCCTTTTTATTAGATTGTTACTTCACATCTTTATGATTGGTTTTAAAATCTGGATTGCAGGTAGTTAAAAATAGAAAAACAAACATGCTTACAATTATATTATATTTCATGAATACTCTCCTTGCTTAAAATCTAATACTTAATAGAATTCAATATTAAATATGAATTACATTGTATTCAATATTGAATGTTGGAATAATCATAATAATATTTTCATTACCAGAAGTTTTATAATGCTTTGATTTTTTTAAAAACCACTTTAATATATTTTAATTGATTTTTAAGGCTTTAATAGATGATATAAGGATGTGTTTAAAAACACGAATAAGGAATAATTAATAATGAAAGATATAAACATGGTTTAAAAAAATCAACTAAAGGTGTTAATTTAAGTGTAAAACATTCATTTCAATTTAAATTAATTTTCTACAGAAAGCAAGTATTTGAACCATAATTCTTTTTGTTTGCATTTTTAATACAAAAAAACTTGATTTTAATAAAATCATTATTAAAATTTAATTTTTATGCTTATGTTTATAAATTTATTTTATAATAATATTATTTAAATATTTAATTTCCATAAATCAATATAATGTCTGACGAGATTGTTAATGGAGGCATATTTTCTAATTTAAAATTATATGCGACTGAGCATCGTTTGCTAGTTGATATAAAAAAGACTTTATACGATTTAAAAGATGGTAGTGGTCGCGATGTACCCCCATTGCCTGACTATAATGAGGAATATTTTAATAAATTCTTTTTAGATTTAGGTTCTGAGCGATCTAAAGAATTGATTAGGTTGTTTTGTAGGGTAAAAAATGAGCAGAATAATAAATTTAAAAGCGAAGTTTATTGGCTATATTCATGTATAAGTAAGTTATATTCTCCAGATATTAAGTATTCTGGTGAACAAGGGCATGAGTATATTGTTTTTATGTCTAGGCCCACTATTGACCAACAATATTTTAAAGTGAAAAAAGAAATAGAAGAGCATACTTTAAGATAATTTTCATTTTTAGTATTAATGTTTCCATAGAATGGAAACATTAATTAATGAATAAATAAAGGTCGTGATTTCTAAAACCAACGACATTATGTTTATGTTTTGTTTTTGATATATTGTTTTAACTTTATATTTGATTATTGATAAATATGTGAATAGAAATTAAAAGCATATCTTGCATAGATTTATTTAATTTTTTATAAATTTATCAATAATAAAACAAGGTGTTTAGCTAAAAGAAAGTTTAGTTAGTTATTTTTGTAGTATATTGCTATGTATTAATATAGTCGGGTTTTAGTATGTTGGGAGTTTATAAAATGGGATCTAATTATGTTTTTGCTAAAAGAGACGCGCGCTCTAATTTCAAATTAGAGCGCGGTTTTTTGAATATTGTGTTTTGAGCGATATGAAAATGGTTATTGGTGAATTAAAAAATAATTATTTTAAGATTGGTGTTGTGGTTCTCTTGATCAACAATTAGAAAATATAAGAAAAGCAGTGGAATTAAAATTAGAAATTTTGGTGTTTTTATGTGAAATGATTTTTCTTTTTACAATTAAATTACAATTAAATCAAAAAAAAATCCAATAGGTAAGTTTTGTGTGTTAAAATACAAGTATAAGTATTTTAACTACAGGGAGCGTTATTTTATGGGCAAATTTTTAATAAAATTTTTTATTTTTTTGTTAGTTTTTTCAAACAGCCATGTTGCTTTTGCTAAAGACACTAATGTTTTGATAATAATGGCTATGGACTATGAGCTTGAACAGATGAATAAGCTTATTTCTAATAAGAGAGAAATAGTGCTTAAAGAATATGGCCTTAATAAAAAGATTATAAAGGGGAAGTTGTCTAATCAAAATGTTATAGCTGTTGAATGTGGAGTTGGCAAGGTTAATGCGGGTGCATGGACTAGCTATATTTTGTCAAAATATAAAGTAAGTCATATAATTAATTCTGGAGTTGCTGGGGGTGTTATTAGTGATAAGTATAAAGGTATTAAAATAGGAGATATAGTAATATCTTCAGAAATTGCATATCATGATGTCGATTTAACTAAATTTGGACACAAGGTTGGGCAAATTATGGACTTTCCTCAGAAATTTAGTGCCGACAAAAATTTGGTTGATAAGGCTACAAAAGTTATTCAATTGAAGATTAAAGGTTTTAATGCATATTCAGGGCTGATATTAACAGGAGATCAGTTTATTGACCCAATTTATATAAACAAAATTAGAAAAAACTTTAACGATGTAATAGCCGTTGAAATGGAAGGTGCAGCAGTAGCGCATATTGCGCATATGTTTAGTATACCTTTTATAGTTATTAGGTCTATATGCGACATTGTAAATAAAGAAAAAAATGAAGTTGAATATAGTGAATTTTATGAATTGGCCGCCATTAATTCAGCTAAAATTGTACAAGAAATTTTAAAAATTCTGTAACAATAGTTAATAAAAATTGAAAAAATATTAGAAATACAATGGCTTTCTAATACAAATAAAAAAACAAGACAAGCAATTAGTCTTGTTTTTTTATTTGTATTAACAAAAACCACTTTTTCCCTTTCATTAACATTTTCTATATTATCAGAACTATCCCCATTAATCTTTTTAAGTGCACCCTCTATTAATCCTTTAGACATATCTATAGTGAGACCCCACACAACACAGAAGAGGTTTAATTTTTATTCTAAAATGTAGAGAGGGTAGAGTTATTAGGGTCGTTGCCAGTATAATTTTTGCAAGAACTTATCAAAATGGCATATATAATAAATATTTATTTTATTACTCCTTAAGTTTAGCGCAGTTTTTTATAAAAATTGCTTTTCTTAATTAACAGTAAAGTGATTTTTCTTTTTACAATTAAATTACAATTAAATCAAAAAAATCTAATAAGTAAGTTGTGTGTATAATTATAAATTAATAGATTAAGTGATATAACTGGTAATTGAAATTTAGTAAATGATTTGTAAGCTCTAAATTAGAGCTGTTTAGATAATAATTTAGATTGCTTTTATTGAGCTTTAGATGTGCAAATGACTTAATGTAGTTGAGTTTTTAGTACAGACTTAATATATTAGGCGTTTTAACTAAAAAAAAGTTTTATGAATTAGAGTTGTATTTGGTTTCAGGTAGAGTTTCTTTTAACTTCGCAATCAAAGAGTAAACAATTTTCAACTGTTTAGTAGTAATACTAAAATCAAAATATTTTTTGCTGCATAATTAATTTTTTATGTACCATACATAGTAATCTATTTTTGTTTAGATTTTCAATAAATTTGGAAATTTCATTAGAGTAAATTAGAAAATATGTTTGAATTTGTAAACCGTTATCTAAAGTATAAGCAAGTATATCAGATTTGAAAGTAAAGAGTTTAATATTTAGATTTTTCAGGTGAGTTAATGGAATTCTAGAAGCCATAATAATTCCAAATAATTGTGAGTAGTGCTAGTAGAATTGATAAGATGTTCACTAATTAAAATGAATTCATCCAGATTTATTCTGTAAAACTTTTTCTGTTTAACAGATTTTCTTTTAAAAAATAGATTGAATAAAAACATATAAACAATATTTACTTCTATGTAAAAATTACAAAAAGTCAAAGTTTTACTTTTGATATTTAAAAGTTTATTTTTTTGAGAAATTAGACTTATAGTTTTATTTATTGTATTTAAAAGTTTGTTGTTTTGGGATAAAGTTTTGACTTTTTAGGATAATCTTTAGAGCTAATATATTTATACTAATTAAAATTATAT